>NZ_JACJSD010000014.1 GCF_014697615.1 Nostoc sp. FACHB-280
TTCCCTTCTTTGATTAATGAACGTGATGCTTTGAGAATTTTAGACAACTAAAACTTATCTTTGTTTCTACTTGACTACCTACTCAATTCTTCTGTTGTTTTTTCACGACTTTTTCAGCAAGCCCTAAGTAGAAGGACAGAAGAAAACCTAACTTGAAATTGATAGCTTGAGCGTAGTCGAAACTCTCTTTGAATTGGCATAAGGCTATCGAGCATTGAGCGAAGTCGAAATGCGTCTTCTCAAGAATTATGTCAACCTGCTTAAAACTCTCAATTCCTCCGCGCCTCCGCGTCTCTGCGTGAAATAAAAATATATTAGCTCACGCGAAAAATATATTAGCTCACGCGCCCATTCCAGAGTAACGCTTCAATCCCGCCCGCCACAACAAACGGTTTGCGCCCAAAAATATCAATATCCAACCAATCATACATAAAAAACCCCGCCCAATATCTACAGGTAATCCCACCAAAATACTTGCAGGGAAATCAATTAAATAGGGAAAAGGTGTAAATAACACAATATTCCTGACAAATTCGGGAAACACATTTAAAGGTGCAACCATCCCCGATAAAAATAAAAAAAATAAGAACCAGAAATTTTCTAAAGCACTAGCGCGTTCTGTCCAAAAAGCTAACACAGCAAAGGTGTACTGAATAACAAACCGCAAGATAAATGCTAACACCACTGCTAACGTAAATAGAAACACTTGCCCAAAACTCGGCAACCAAAAGGCCTGGGGATACAGTGCAAAAAATAAAATTATTAGCACTATGGTAAATGGTATCCGCGTCACTCTTTCAGCCAGATGAGACGCTACATGATGCCACACAGGATCTAGTGGTTGTAATAATTTGGGAGAAAGTCTACCTTCTACAACTTCCTTTTCAAATTCCCAAATTACCCAAGCAACAGTGATTTGTCTAACCACAAAAACTGTTAGAAAATAACGAGAAAAATCTAAAGAAGACAAACCAAATTTGCCTCCTTGCGCTGCTTGCATCCAAACACCCATAAGGATTATAGGTAAAGATCCAGACAACACCCATAAAATTAGTTCTGCACGATACTCCATCATATAGGCGTTGTATACAGTCAAAAAAGTTACGGTTTTTCTAATAAATTTTTTCATTTGTTATTTGTCATTTGTGCCTTTGTCGTCAACCAAGTTGTTTTATTTCTTTTTCTCAGCACTCAGCACTTACTACACGACTCCCGCCTGAAATACTTTCCCGATGACTTCTTCTATGGGCGGTTCTTTGACTTCTAAATCTATGACTTCTAGTTCTGACAAAATCTTAGACACCGTACGAGTCAGAGCTTCTTGCTGTACCATGAAACATGCTGCTCGACCGTCTAAAGATTGCACATCCCCGTAAGACTTGAGTTTTTCTTTCGATAAAGGCTGGGCTAACTCTACGTGAACTTCTCTGTATGGGGCGAAGCGTTCTAAAAGTCCATCTAAACTACCGTCATACATCAGCTTTCCTTGGTGAATTAATAATACTCGCTGACATAAAGCGGTAATATCAGCCATGTAGTGACTAGTTAATAATACGGTGGCTTGATAACGCTGATTGTAGTCGCGCAAAAAATCGCGTACTGCTACCTGAGCATTCACATCAAGTCCGAGAGTTGGTTCATCGAGGAACAATACTTGAGGACGGTGTAAAAGTGCGGCTAACAGTTCTGCTTTCATTCGTTCACCCAAAGATAGCTTACGTACAGGTTGAGTCAGCTTTCCTTGGAGGTTTAACATCTCTGTTAGTTCTTTTACCCGTTTAGAAAATTCTTGGTCAGAAATGTTGTAGACAGCAGCATTAATTTTTAAGGAATCTATTGCGGGTAAGTCCCAGATTAATTGCTGCTTTTGTCCCATCACCAAGGTAATTTTTTGCAAAAATGCTTCTTGGCGTAAAAATGGAACATATCCAGCAACCCTAACTGAACCATTACTAGGATGAATCAGACCAGTGAGCATTTTGAGTGTGGTAGTTTTTCCAGCACCATTCGGCCCTAAAAATCCTACTACCTCACCAGGGGTAATTTCAAAGGAAACATTTTCAACAGCTTGAATTGAACGGTAGGTGCGGCGGAAAAAGTGAGTAATTGTCCCAGCAATACCTGGTTCTTTAATCGCCACCGGATAAGATTTACTTAAATTTTCAACAAAAATATGCGACATAAAATTTATCTTAAAACCTTCAAGGGACTGTTTCAGCCACAAACATAGCCCTAGCTTATGCTTCAACTGCTCAACTGTTATATATAGAACAACTATCAGCGTGGATCTGCGTCCCTCTGAAGTTTTAAATAGTTATCAGTATTATCCTTGAGATTCGTAAAGCAAGTGCGCTAACGTAAACGCCCCGATCGCAAAATACTAATAATCAACCACAATCCTAATAAACTGGCGGCGGCAAATAACACACTACTTAATACAGATAGTTGCGGTGTCTGGGTTTTAGTGGAAATAATCGCTGCTCCCATAATCAGTGAACCTACTAGAATACTGAATGAGAGGCGATTGGCTGCATCATCCATTGTGCGGCGTACACCATCTAATCCATGCAAAGATAGATTCCAACGCAATGTTTCTGATGTTACACGGTCGAGTAAAAGTTCAACTTGTCGGGGTGATTGTAATGATAAACTTTTGAGGTCAAGGGCGGTACGCAAAAGCGATCGCACCGGATTTTCACCAACCAATTGACGGCGAAACAAATCGGTAATTAAGGGCTTCACCTCATCAAACAAATTAATCTCTGGATTAAATGCCCTAGCCACACCTTCTAAATTAGCTAGGGTTTTGGCATACAAACCCATATTGCTGGGCAATCTAATTTTATTGTTGCGGGCGACTTGCAAAATTTCATAAATCACTTGACTAAAATTCATGTTTGTCAAGCTGACGTTGTGATATTTTCGCAACATGCGATCGTAATCACTTTCCAGCCGCGCCAAAATTACGGGCTGTGGCGAATCTGCTAATTGTAAAGTTAACTGAGCGCATCGACCAGCATCTAAATCTACAATTGCCAACAACATCTCTGTTAAAATCTGCTGGGTGCGGGGATCAAGTCTACCCACCATTCCACAATCTAAAAGTGCTACCCGACCATCTTGCAGATAAAATAAATTTCCCGGATGGGGATCGGCATGAAAAAACCCATCAATATATAACTGTTGGAAAAATGCTCTAAATAGTAATGTTGTTATATTTTTGCGTTGGGTAGCAATATCTGTTCCGTTGTTGTCATTGGTCAACCTTGCCGACAATAACGGCACACCATCTAACCATTCCATCACTAACAATTTTTCGGAAGTTAAATGCCAGTGAATTTCCGCCACGACAATTTGTTGCGGGTCAAACCAACGACCTTTCGCTAAATTCCGGCGTAATTGGTCTGTAAAAGTCGCTTCTCTGGTAAAGTCTAACTCTGCCTCTAAAGCTTTGGTAAATTCTTCTGCAATTGATTTTATTTCGTAAGTTTGTCCAAAATCAGTACGCGCTACTAAATCAGCGATCCCCTGAATTAACGCAATATCTTGGGCAATAGTCGTATCAATTCCCGGACGTTGGACTTTTAAGGCTACCTCCCGGCCATCAGCCAGTGTAGCGCGATGAGTTTGGGCAATTGATCCCGCCGCAACTGGTACGGGGTTAATCTTGGGAAAAACTTCTTCTAAGGGTCTTTTTAACTGTTTGCGAATAACTACTTCTATCTCTGACCAGGGAACAGGCGGTACTTCGTCTTGCAGTGTTGACAGTTCCTCAATGTAAGCAGCACTGAGTAAATCGGGACGAGTCGATAATAACTGACCAAGCTTGATATAAACAGGCCCCAAACTTACCAAAATATTTTTCAATACTGCTGGGGTAGGTAACTGGGGTTCATCGGTTTTGCCACCAGTTAGTAGCCTCCGCATATAGTCCCAGCCATTACGAAGCACTACTTCAATAATTTCTCGTTGACGAGGAACAGTTTGAGTTAGAAACATGATGGTAAACAACTGCAAGAACGCAGAGAATTTAAAAGGGTAGACAGCAGGGAATTACAATACAGCCAGAGCTAGTTTTATTTAAGGTTTTACTCGCTAAAGCACAGTCTTGAAATCTTTTTTGGGATGATTTTACAACTTGTATCAAGCTTTGCTCACTTAACATTCTTTTAATATAAGTAGAACAAGATTCCCCACTATGTAATTGCCGATGGGGGCAAGCAAAGCCTTTCACTGGAGAAATATATCTTTGATAAGCAGTGATAGAGTGAATTGCCATTGTCTTGGCCAGAGGCTCAAAGCTTAAAGTCATCATAAACTGTCAGTAAAAACAACAGACAGTCAAGTTATAATAGGAAAACTAGCTTTTAAGCCTCTGTCAAGGGTTTTAACTTTGATAATTACAGTAGGTTTGTAAAGCGCGGGTCATCTTGCAGGATTTTGAGAACCTGTTTAATTTCTTGGGTGCGTTCTTTATTAACGATGAGGGTAACATTGCGATCGCGCACAATGACCACATCCTCTAAACCAATAGTAACAATTACATCCTCTGGATTAGTAGCATAAACAATCGCTCCTTGCGTATCTAAACCTAAATGGGTAGCTAATTCTACATTGGGAGTCTCTTCCTTTTTTAATAAACGTTCGATCGCATTCCAATCTCCTAAATCATCCCAACCAAAATCTACCGGGAGGACGTATGCTAAATTGGTTTTTTCCATGAGTGCATAGTCTATACTCTTTTTAGGTAATTCAGGGTAAATATCAGGGCCGTATTGTTCTAGAGGTTTTATGATTTCTGGAGCATGGGTGTAAAGTTCCTCAAGAACAACCCCAGCCCGAAAGACAAACATTCCACTATTCCAGCTAAAACGTCCCGTAGATAAAAAAGTTTCTGCTAACTCACGGTTGGGCTTTTCAGTAAAGCGGTTGACATGATAAGCTGGCAACTCATTAAAGCTACCAATCTTTTCACCTTGTTCAATGTAGCCGTAACCAGTTGATGGAAAAGCAGGCTTAATTCCTAAAGTAACAATCGCTCTGGTGCTTGTTGCTAGTTGAGTAGCAGCCTTTAATGTGTCAGTAAACGCCTTTTGGTCAGCTATCCAATGGTCAGCCGGAAAAAAGCCGATAATTGCGTCTTCTCCATAACGTTTTTTTATTTCTAAACTTGTCCAAGCAACGGCAGCGGCAGTATCCCTTCCTTCTACCTCAATGAGTAAATTGGACGATGGCAGTTCGGGTAACTGTTGGCGTACACCTCCAGCTATCTGGCTGGAAGTAATCACCCACAAGGAATTCCACCCGTCTGCCAATGGGAGCAACCGATCCGCAGTTGCTTGCAGTAAACTTCTAGAACTGCCATCTAAGCTTAAAAATTGTTTAGGACGGTCTTTGCGACTCAAAGGCCAGAAACGCTCACCTTTGCCACCAGCGAGGATAACGGGGAACAAGGAACTATTCATGTTGTCATACACACCTACGCAAGAACACTACAAGTTTACTGTGAGCATTTACTCTGGCAAGATTTGTAGCTTGCATTAACATAACTTTTATGGAAGTGGTTGAGTGGGGAGAAAATTGTGATTAGAGAAGTTCAATTATCTGAAAATCAAGTAAAGTCTCAGCAAATACCGAATTTAGACTTGGAAAGCAAACCAGGTCAAATTCAACGCGTTGAAACTCAAGGAACGCTGCAAACCGTCACCGAGACCAGCACAGATTCGGCATCTCAAGAAGCATCAGCCAGTTCCACCCGCACTGTTGTCGAGTCAGTCAGTGCTATTCCCAACGAACTGTACGACAGATTGGGCTTAAGTATGCCCAGGTGGCTACTGTGGATACTGACAGTAGTTATGGGGGTAATTCTTTCTGGTCTTTTAGTTTCCACCTTGGCGCTGTGGACTCCCTTGTGGAGCAATTTAGATAAAACCGATGAGGAACTCGGTTTCGCAGGTAAAGAAGAGCAGAAAGTCCCTTTACCTGGGGAATTATGGAGCAAAATTTCCCAATACCAGCTATCCCGCCCCATGAATATTTTGATTATGGGGATTGAGCCAGTTAACGGTGCTGTTGATGGTTCACCAGAAAGTTTTGCTGGAAAAAGCGATACCATGCTTTTGGTCAGGCTCAACCCCAGTGATAAATCTATTCGGGTGCTTTCCATTCCCAGAGATACGATGATTGCGATCCCCGAAAAAGGGTTAACCAAGCTATCAGATGCTAATCCCCAAGGCGGGCCGGTATTGGCTGCTAGAGTAGTCAGCCGTACCTTAAACAATGCGCCCATCGACCGTTACATTCGCATTTCTACCAGTGGCTTAAGGCAATTAGTGGATCAGTTGGGTGGGGTGGAAGTATTTGTACCTAAAGCAATAGAATACCACGATAGTAGCAGCCAATTGAACATTAATCTAGTCAGTGGCTGGCAAACCCTTGACGGCGAACAGGCAGAACAATTTGCCCGTTTCCGGGAAGATGGACTAGGGGATTTACCTAGAGTACAGCGTCAACAAGCACTACTAGGCGCATTGATTCAACGCCTCAATAGTCCTACTGTCGTACCGAAATTGCCCCAATTAACCCGCATTATGCGGAAGTATTTTGATACCAACTTAAAGATAGAAGAAATGATGGCTTTGGTGAATTTCTCCGTGAATGTAGAGAGGAATAATTTCCAAATGACCACTGTACCTGGTACTTTCAGCCGTTTCAGTCAAGACCCCAATAGCTATTGGCTGAATATGACTGGACAATCAAATCTCTTGAATAATTATGTTGGGGTGGATGTACCTGGACTCAAGCCAGATACACGTCCAGTTTCTAACCTCAAAATTGCTATTCAAAATGCTTCTAATCAACCACAAGTTACGGAAAAAGTTATTGCTTATCTCAAAGAGAAAGGCTTTAAAAATATTTACACAACCTCAGATTGGCCTGATAGCCAGCGTCAAACTCAGATTATTGTTCACAGAGGTAGCCGACAACCAGGAATTGAGTTACAAAAAATCTTAGGTTTGGGTCAAATTGAAGTGTCAACAGCTGGAGACTTGGAATCAGATATCACAATTCGGATTGGGAAAGATTGGAAATAGTCACAAGTTATTGGTCAAGAGTCATTAGTTATTTGTTACTATCTGCTTGACTCTTGACTATAAAGCTATGAACAAGATTGGGCGAAAATATTGAAGTTTTCTAAAATCAAACTTCACCCAGTTTTCATAACTCAGTAGAGAGGTGCGTAAAGTTATGAAAAAGATTTGGCAGAAATTGTTAAGTTTAATTATCATTTTCCTTTTAGCTGGCTTGTGGCTAATACTGAGTCCAAGACCAGCTTTTGCTCAAATTAATACCATCAACTACAGCAATACCAATTTAGAAAACCGTGACTTCTCCAATGCTGATTTAGCGGGTGTAACTTTTGTGGCTGCGGAAATGCGGGGTACTAATTTCCAAGGCGCAAATTTAACTAATGCTATTTTCACCAAAGGAGTTTTATTAAAAGCTAATTTAGCAGGTGCAAACTTAACGGGTGCTTTAGTAGATCGAGTGACTTTAGATGGTGCTAACTTAAAAAATGCTAATTTTACGGAAGCTACTTTAACGCGTAGTCGTTTTTACGATGCTGATATTACTGGCGCGGATTTTACAGATGCGTTAATTGACCGCTATCAAGTGTCATTGTTATGTGAAAGGGCGACTGGGGTAAATCCAACTACGGGGGTGGCGACACGCGATAGTTTGGGTTGTCGTTGAAGAGTTGTCAGTATTCAGAATACAGAAGTCAGAAGCGGTCACAGTAATTTGACTCAGAGTCTAAAACTATGAGAATCTCTGTCGAGGAAAATTTAGTACAACAAGGCAAAAGTCAAAAGGCAAAAATCAAAAGAAAGAATAACGATACTACAAGCCTTTTAGCAATTTCTTATGGTCTGTTTATTTACGCAGTACTGTACTAGATTAACTAAATATTCTGGATTCTGACTTCTGACTCCTGAATTCTTACAAAGAATTTAATCATAAGAACAGGGAAGTTCAATGAGAAATTCGGTTCCTTTTCCGGGAGTGGATGTACATTTAATTTGACCTTGATGCTTTTCGACAATGATTTGGTGGCTAATAGATAAACCTAATCCTGTACCTTTACCGGGTTCCTTGGTGGTAAAGAAAGGGTCGAAAATATGGGAAGTGACATCTTCAGGGATTCCCAGACCATTATCAGCGATTTTGATGATTACTTGGCGATCGCGCCTTTGAGTACTGATCCAAATTTTTAAAGGTACTCTAGGACAGGTAGTTGAAGCTTGTAAATGCTGATTCCAGATGACTTTAAACTTATCTTCTAAAGCATCAATACTGTTACTCAGAAGATTCATAAATACTTGATTCAGTTGGGCAGGATAACATTCAACCAAAGGTAATGTGCCGTATTCCTTCACCACCTCAATATTGGGGCGGGCATAATTTTCTTTAAGGCGATGTCCTAAAATCAGCAAAGTACTATCCAATCCCTGATGAATATCTACTGCTCTTACATCAGCTTCATCAGTACGAGAAAAATTTCTGAGTGATAGTACAATTTCTTTAATTCTTTCCGCACCGACTTTCATAGAATCTATTGTTTTAGGCAAATCTTCAAGGATAAATTCCAAATTATGATTATCTATTTCTTCTTTAATATTTGGCAATAAAGAATTATATTTACGGTAAATCTGCAAAACGCTCAATAACTCTTGGGTATATTCATTTAAATGAATCAGATTACCAAAAATAAAACTAACAGGGTTATTAATTTCGTGAGCGACCCCAGCGAGTAATTGTCCTAACCCTGCCATTTTCTCGCCCTGAATTAACCGTGCTTGAGTCTGCTTTAATTCACATAAAGTTTGAGTTAATTCTAGAGTTTGACGTTTTGTTTGTTCCAGTAATTCTGCTTGTTGAATAGCAATCCCTAACTGCACGCCAACTTGTGCTAATAAATTGATTTCTTCATCTTTCCAATAACGTGGTTGTGAATTTTGATAAGCGACTAATAGTCCCCATAATCTTTCGCCTTGACGTATAGGTACAAAAGTTTCATTACGAGGTAATTTATCATCTTCATCTGTATCTTCAAAGGTGGCCAAAACGAGCGGATTAACTTGTATTAGATGTTTCCAACCATCTTTAAAAGAATCAGCAACAAATTTACCACTCCAATCGGCATTAAAGCGATATATGGCTACTCTCTCGACTTTTAATAACTCACGTACAGCTTGAGTAGTAGTTTTAAAAATAGTTGTTATATCCAACGACTGGCGGATTTTATCAATAGTTTCAGCTAATAATTTTTGCCGTTCCATTGATTTTTCGCGTTCATTAGCCTCTGCTAACTGAACGGCTTGAGTTTGAACTTGGGTTAAATAAGAATCTTGTTTTAAAGCAACTCCTAATTGTTCAGCTATTTGGATCACAAAATCAATTTCTGACTGTTGCCAATTACGCGGAGTTTTACATTGATGAATACACAATAAGCCCCATAGAAGACCTTCTTGTAAAAGTGGAGCTACTAAATTAGCTCGTACTTGAAATCTTTCGAGAATTTCTATATAACACGAGGGAAAATTACCTTGATAAATATCAGTAATTACATTGACTCTACCTTGGGCATAAAGAGGGGCAAAATTTTCACTAAAACAATGATCATAAACTTTGTCTGCTACTGCTGAAGGATAACCATGACTTACAGCATCATATATAAATTCTCCTTCCCAGTCTTTTTGTTGATCAAATCGAAAAACACCTACACGGTCAGCTTGCAGTAATTGTCTTACCTCTATGACAGAGGTTTGAAAAATTGTATCTAAATCTAAAGACTCCCGAATTCGGGTAATAATGCTAGTTAAAGTTTTCTGCTGATTGGCTTGATAGCGAGCTTCATGTAAGAGTTTGTTGTGTTGTAAAGCTACTCCCAAGTTTTCAGCAATTTGAGTCGCAAATTCTATTTCTGAAGGTTGCCAATTTCTGGGTTTATCACATTGGTGAACACATAATAAACCCCATAAATTGCCCTGTTTTAGTAGTGGTACTACTAAATTAGCTCGCACTTGGAAATTTCCTAAAATTTTAGTATGACAGGCACTTAATCCCGCATCATAAATATCAGCTACAGCCTGGACTCTACCTTGTTGATAATGCACCGCAAACTGTTCACCAAAACAATAGTCGTAAACTTTAGCAGCTACTACGGAGTCCCACTCTGGTGCAACATCTTCAGAGATAAATTCGCCTTCCCAGTCTTTTTGCGGATCAAAGTGAAAAATTGCAACTCTATCTGCTTGCAGCATTTGCCGCACTTCCGTAACGGTAGTTTGAAAAATTGTTTCTAAATCTAGGGATTTACGGATGCGTGTGATTACACTCGTTAAAGTTTTTTGCTGTTCTGCTTGGGCATTAGCTTGAGCTAGTAGTTCATAGTGTCGCAAGGCTACACCTATTTGCGTACCAATTTTGCTCAACGATTCAATTTCATAAGACTGCCATTGTCTAGGAACAGAATTTTGATAGGCAGCAATAATGCCCCAAAGTTTATCACCTTGGAGAATGGGAGCAGTGGCGAAAGCTTTAGCTTCAAATTGTTCTAATAAAATCACATGGCAATTGGTTAATCCCTCTTGATAAATATCATTGGCGCTAAAAGTTTGGTTTTGAGCATAACGTCCACCTTGGGTTTGTTGTAAATAAGTATCGTTAATTACAGGTTGAACATTAACTAAAGGTGTCCAACCTTCAACAAATGATTCAGCAACAAACTCACCACTCCAATCAGGATTAAAGCGGAATATAGCAACACGATCAGCTTCTAAAAGTTGCCGGATTTCTTGAGTAGTGGTTTTAAAGATGCTATCAATGTCCAAAGGTGGACGAATTTGATCAACGATTTGGGCAATTACTTGGTCACGTTGGGCTGTTTGTGCCAGTTTTGTTGCTTGTAGTTGAACTTTTTTCAGGTGACTGGCTTGTTGAATTGCAATGGTGAGATGGTCAGCAATTTGGCGAATAAATTCAATTTCAGCATCTTGCCATTGACGTGGTTGGCTACATTGATGAATACAAATTAATCCCCATAATTCCTGGTCTCTTAATAGGGGAACAATCAGGTTAGCACGGACATTAAATCTACTCAAAATTTCTCGATGACACTTACTCAGTTCAGCATCATAAATATCTGCTACTGCTTGTACTTTGCCTTGTTGATAATCAGCCGCGAATCGCTCACCAAAACAATGGTCGTAGACTTTTGCTGCTAAAGCTGATTCCCATTGGCCAGCAACATCTTCAGCGACAAATTCTCCTTCCCAGTTTTTTTGATGATCGAATTGAAATATGGCTACTCGATCAGCTTGAAGTAATTGACGGACTTCTTTGACTGTAATTTTAAATATTGTTTCTAATTCTAAAGATTCTCTGATTCTAACTATCACACTAGCTAGAGCTTTATGTTTTTCTAATTGTTCTTGTAGTTGAGTATTTGTGGAGATAAATTCGGGTTCTGTGAGTATTGATTCGGCTTCCATATTTTAAATTGGTTGTTAGTCAAAAAATTTTTAATACCAGTTTTCCCCATCAGGAAGACTGATGACACAGCACATCAATTACTATGTTGCCCACTTTTGGCAGATAATCAACCATAAATGTGTCAAGTTGAGAATTTAGCTAAATATTGTGGAAAGCAATTTATTCAAAGGACTGACAATTTAGAAAATCAGGATTTTGTGAGGGTAAGGTTGGAACAATTTAACTTCTATGCACAAGAACTTATGAGCGTGTCAAAGTCAGAGAACAAAACCTTTTTGATTCTTGGATATGTAAATGGTTTTATTTAAACTTCGGGTTTATCTTAAAATTGACCTGACAGACGACAAGATTTCAGGTTAAATATTGTCAGATATGCACTCTGCAAGAGTTGTCAGGTATTATTCGTGACTAATCAAGAACAAAAATCATCTCGTTCTTTCGCTGGAATTGCTGGCATTGTTGCGGCAGCCACATTAATTAGTAAAGTATTTGGTTTGGTACGGCAGCAAGCGATCGCTGCCGCTTTTGGTGTTGGTGCAGCTGCTACTGCTTATAGCTATGCCTATATTATTCCTGGCTTTTTATTGATATTGCTGGGTGGGGTGAATGGGCCGTTACACAGTGCTGTTGTGAGTGTTTTAGCCAAGCGCAAGCAACAAGAAGCAGCGCCTTTGGTAGAAACTGTGACAACGTTAGTGGGTGGCATTTTGTTAGTAGTAACGGTTGCCCAGGTTTTTTTAGCAGATACGATTGTTGATATTGTCGGTCATGGTTTGGCAGAAAATACAAGAGCGATCGCTATCCAACAACTGCAAATCATGGCACCGATGGCTTTATTTTCCGGCTTGATTGGCATCGGCTTCGGTACCCTAAATGCGGCTAATCAATATTGGTTACTTTCAATTAGTCCCTTATTATCGAGTGTTACCGTAGTTGTGGGCATTGGGATTTTGGCTTTGCAACTGGGTAAAAACATTATTCTGCCAGAATACGCCTTTATGGGCGGGATGGTGTTAGCTTGGGGAACGTTAGCCGGCGCAATTCTTCAATGGGTGGTGCAACTAATTGTGCAGTGGCGATTAGGACTGGGGACACTACGTTTACGATTTGATTTTAAAGCCCCTGGTGTTCAAGAAGTCATTAAAATTATGACTCCGGCAACAATTTCTTCGGGAATGATGCCGATTAATGTGGCTACTGACCTTTACTTTGCCAGTCCGATTCCTGGGGCTGCGGCTGGGTTTAACTATGCAAATTTGCTAGTGCAAACACCTTTAGGAATTATTTCTAATATTATTTTGTTACCTTTATTGCCCATTTTTGCCAAACTAGCAGAACCCGAAAATTGGCCAGATTTAAAATTACGCATTCGCCAAGGTTTATTACTGACTGCCTGCACGATGCTACCTCTAGGCGCTTTGATGGTAGTGTTATCTGTACCAATTGTGCAGATAGTATATGAACGGGGAGCCTTTAAACAAGATGCTACAAAGTTAGTTTCTTCGTTATTAGTTGCTTATGGAATCGGGATGTTTGTTTACTTGGGGCGTGATGTGTTGGTGCGGGTATTTTACGCTTTAGGAGATGGACAAACACCGTTTCGCATCAGCACTTTTAACATTTTGCTAAACATTGTCTTGGATTATTTCTTTGTACAACCCTTTGGCGCACCAGGTTTGGTGTTAGCAACTGTAGGTGTGAATTGCAGTTCAATGTTAATGCTGTTATGGTTGCTAGACCGCAAGCTGAATGGTTTACCTTGGCGTGAGTGGAGTGTGCCAATTTTTGGTTTATTTGGTAGTAGTGTAGTGGCTGGGTTTATCAGCTATGGGACTTTGTTTGGTTTACAGCAGTTGTTAGGTACAAAAGGTTTAATAATTCAGTTAATAGAGTTATCAGTGGCTGGTGTAGTTGGTTTAGTTGTGTTTGGTGCGATCGCCTCACTGATTAAAATTCCAGAAGTCAATACTTTTGCAATGCGAATGCGCCAGCGTTTCTTCAAAAAATAATTCTTGATTTGGTTCACCCAACTGGGTGAAGGATTTTTCACCCATTCGGCTACCTGGGTGTAGGAGGGTAAAACGAATTAAAAAAGCGACTCTAGTAGTAGAGAGCATTGATTGCACTCAACTCTAGTGGAGAGAAACTTATGAAACTCAGAACTTTAACTACTTCTTTTCTCGTAGTTGCTTCTATTGTCCTCTCAGCTGGAATTGCGGCTGCTCAAACTGCTGGTACTAACGGTAGCTACATTGGTGCTGGTGTTGCAGCAGGTGCTACTAGTGGTGGACAAGGAAACGATAACGCTCAATTTGGTGGTAATGTCCAAGGACGTTATGCCATACCTAATGCACCTGTATCACTGCGAGGAAGCGTGTTATTTGGTGGTGATACAACTGCCTTTATGCCTATCTTGACTTACGATGCTGCGATCGCCAAAAATACTAATGTTTATTTAGGTGGTGGTTACTCATTTTTGGCTAATGAAGGTCACAACACCCCATTAGGTAATCGCAACGCACCTGTAGTCACCTTGGGTTTAGAGTCGGAAGTTAGCAAAAACGTTATTGCCTATGGCGATGCTAAATGGGGTATTGACGCTTATAAAAACAGTGATGCGGATGCTGTTAGCTTCCAAGCAGGATTAGGCTATCGTTTCTAAAAGCCGGACTAGAGTGCTGAATCAAAATACGAGTCTCTCACCTCTAGTCCCTCTTTCAAGATTCCCGCACAGTCAGAGGTAGGCGTACCGTAAAAGTCGAGCCTACTCCTGGCTGACTTTTCACAGAAATTTCACCACCCATCATCTGACAAAAATGACGACTGATAGCTAAACCTAGTCCAGTACCACCATATTTTTTAGTGGTGGAATTATCTCCTTGGGTAAAAGGTTGAAATAACTGCTGCTGTTGTTGTTGAGTCATTCCAATACCTGTATCAGCAACAATAAACGCAATCATTCCAAAGGGAGAGTCTGATAATGAGTTGGGTTTTTCACTTTTAACGGTGAGGGTGACTTTGCCGTTAGTAGTGAATTTAGACGCATTACTTAACAAGTTTAAAAGTACTTGTCGCATTCTTGTCTGATCGGCATACATTGTACCTAGCTGTTCGTCGTAGTCTACTTCTAAAATGTTGCCATTTTTTTCGACGGAAGGCTTAATAGTCAACACCAGATTATTAACCAGATTGGCAATTTCAAATGTCTCTGGATAAAGAGTCATTTTCCCCGCTTCAATTTTGGATAAGTCGAGGATGTCATTAATCAATTCTAATAAGTGTCTACCTGCGGAATTGATTGTTTCTAAATCAGTAATAAAGTCACCTGATAAATTTAAATCTGTAGCATCATCTTGGAGTAATTGGCTAAGTCCAATAACTGCATTTAAGGGTGTACGTAATTCGTGGCTGACGTTAGCTAAAAAGACACTTTTGGCGGTGCTGGCGGCTTCCGCTAGTTCTTTAGCTTGTTCTAGTTGTTTTGTGCGTTCTGAAACTCGCTCAATCAACCGATTTAATGATTTGGCTAATAAGCCAATTTCATCTTCGGTGGTGACGGGGGCGCGTAAATCAAAGTTCGATTTGCGGGCGACTTGTTCGGCGACTTGAGTCACTGTAATGACTGGTTCGGCGATCGCTCGACTGGTGCGCCATGCGATAATAGCTGCGATCGCGACCGATACCAGCATACTCACCATCACAATTAATCTTTCAACACCTTTTGCCTGTTCTACATCTATCTGCCTATCTTGTTCTTGATTTTCGGCAGTTTGCAGAATATTCGTTAATTTCTCTGAAAGGCTATCTAATTGCATGGCAGTTTCACCACGCATAATTTTTAACAACTGCTCTCGGACTACAACAATTTGTTGGGGCTGTAATGGCTGTTGATCAATTTCCTTTAATACAGCTTCTATTTGAGCTACGTAGGATTTTAAATTAATTGTATAATCTTCCAATAAAGCCTGTAAATTAGCACTAGTCGCTGCTAATTGCATTGGCTTTCTTTCGATAAAACTGTCAATCTTTTTCTCTAAATCTTCAGCTTTATTAACATTTCTTAAAAACTCTGTTTTTTTAGTGAGTAGTTGTTGAGAATTATCTAATACTGCGACTAAATTAGAACTATGTAATTGCGCTCCTAATACAGCATTTTTATAGTTAGTTAGTAGTTGGCGTTGTTCTTGAGCTTGATTAAACTGCCTAATTTCTTTTCCGCGGTAGTAGTTGGCAATTACCAGACCAGTAAGTGAGCCAAAAAAACCAATACCAATAGCTACAAAGTAGCCGTAGCCAATTTTTTGATGTATCCGCCAAGAACTAGCTTTGAGTTTCCCACTGGAGGGGAATTCGATTGTGGGCAGTTCTTCGCTTGATGAATCTTTGGCTGGCATTTTTTTGCTTTCTGAATTACTGTCAATTGGGTTAGGCTTGTGAGTTTGCATTCCTCAAATCTCCTCGCCCTTCCGCAAAAATCGCCACATCAATTCCATCTTTAAAATTAAATTAACTGGTGATTAACACCTACACAATTTTTTGTAAGAAGCAGCGTAAATAATTATTCTTTAAATAATTGTCATGACTTCATTGTATTTAGGTGATTTTGATATGAATGTATACAAAAACACTGAAAAATGATAAAACTCTGTGTTTACATATAATTAATACTTCTTTATAGTAAAGCTTATATTGAAATTTTATCTTTAGGGTTACGGTTTTTGAAACCTAGTTAATATCAGGTAGGTTTTAACTATTAGATACACTGTACTTATTTTTAATCTTGTCTTGTTATGATGGAAATACTTAAATGCCAGACAGATTAATTCATATCGCATCTTAACATCGATCAGTAGGATTCTCAAACAATTTTAGAATTTGGATTGCCTAGAGACTAAAAAACCTCTGCCTTGCTACTACCCAAGCAATACAAAGACAGAGGAATTTTTATATCTAGGGAGTGTTGGCTGTATTTTACTCCCGATTTTGCTCAGTTGGTGATTGTGACTCTGTTAGAGTACTAAGCGATCGCAGTTGAACGCAACTGAGAAACTGCTTGCTTTAACAACTCAGCCTTATCGATTTGTTCCCAAGGCAAGTCTAAATCATTCCGTCCCAAGTGACCGTAAGCCGCGATGTCCTGATAAAAACGTCCGCCTCTTTCACTTGGTAAGTTACGTAAGTTGAAGCTATGAATAATTCCTGCTGGACGTAGTTCAAAGTTTTGTTTGACTAATTCCAACAAAATTTCATCATCAACTTTGCCAGTCCCAAAGGTTTCTAGGAGAATACTAACTGGTCTAGCAACACCGATTGCATAACTCAACTGCACTTCGCATTTTTCTGCCAAGCCAGCAGCTACAATGTTTTTGGCTACATAACGCGCCGCATAAGCCGCAGAACGGTCTACTTTTGTGGGGTCTTTGCCAGAGAAAGCGCCACCACCATGACGGGAATAACCACCGTAGGTATCAACAATGATTTTTCTGCCTGTCAAACCAGAGTCACCTTGCGGCCCACCAATCACAAATTTACCCGTAGGATTGACTAAAAAGCGAGTTTCTTGATCAGGCTTGATAGTAATATCACTAAAAACAGGCTCAACCACTGCTGTCCAGAGGTCTTGCTTAATTTTAGCTTGCACTGCGGCTTCATCAGTGATTTCCCCAATTGTAGCCGTATGCTGTGTGGAAATCAGGATAGTATCAATGCCTACAGGTTTACCATCTTCGTAGACTACGGTTACTTGAGTTTTACCGTCGGGACGCAGGTATGATAATTCGCCTGTTTTGCGGACTGCTGCCAGTCGGCGGGCAATGCGGTGTGCCAAACTGATGGGTAAGGGCATCAGTTCTGGAGTTTCGTTACAAGCAAAGCCAAACATGATACCTTGGTCGCCAGCCCCAGTGGTATCGAATAGTTCTTCGCTATCCTGTTGACGGGTTTCATGGGCAACATTTACACCTTGGGCAATATCAGGTGATTGTTCATCTAAGGCTACAATTACGCTGGTGCTATTAGCAGAAAAGCCGTTATCTGCATCAACATAGCCAATTTCAGCGATCTTTTTGCGAGCTAGATGCACATAGTTGACATTAGCTTTAGTAGTAATTTCACCAGTAATTAATACTAAACCAGTATTAACTACTACTTCCGCAGCTACGCGACTGCTGGGGTCTTGTGCCAGTAAGGTATCAAGAATCGTATCTGAAATTTGATCGCAGATTTTATCTGGATGGCCTTCAGTTACTGACTCGGAGGTAAATAAATAGCGTCTAGACAAAGAGATTTCCTCCTGTAAGAGTATAATCACTGACTAAATAAAGTATTTAGTTCAGCTAATTATTTCTAGAATCATATCAATCTTGACACATTCCGTAGTAAGTGTATTTTTAGATTTTTAAAAAGAGATAATCAAATTTGGGTATTTGTAAAGGAATTAATAATTAAATATTTGGGAAAGTCAGCCCGGTACACTCCCTAATCTTTCATACCTATATTCCCCTAAAATAAGGAGCGAGTAAGCGTCAATAATTATTATGCGAGTAGTAGCCCTTGTACCTGGCGGAATTGGCGACCAAATTCTCTTCTTTCCGACTTTAGATAGTCTGAAGCGTTATTATCCCGACGCTCAGATAGATGTCGTTACGGAACCCCAGTCAAAGGCTGCCTATCGAGTGAGCAAGTCTGTTCACGAGGTACTGACCTTTGATTATAAAGATCGCAACAGTCTAGCAGATTGGGGTAACTTGGTAGGCACAATGCGCGATCGCGAGTATGATGTCGCCATTGCTTTTGGGCAAAGCTGGTTAGTGGGACTAATGCTCTGGTTAACAGGGATTCCCATGCGGATTGGCTTTCAAGGCAAAGGAGCCGTGTTTCTGACTCATACTGTGCCGTTTAATCCATCTCAGTATGTAGCGGCGGCGTATCACGAGTTGCTAAAACCATTGGGTATAGCCACACCCGTACCAGAGTTAGCAGTAAATGTCCCGAAACCCGATATCGACTGGTCACAAAATGAGCAAAAACGTCTAGGCGTAAATGACACAGGCTACGTCTTGATTTATGGAGGGGTTGATGCAGGCTCACGGGCGAAAGGTGCTGAGAAAATCTATCCGGTTGAGCATTGGCAGCCAATTATTCAAGAATTTCAACAAAAACAGCCAGATATGTCTGTAGTTGTGATTCAAGGTGCTGATGATGAACAGTTTGTGCGATCGCTCCGCGAATCCTGTCCAGAAATCAAAGTCACATCTCCTGATAATACAGGTAAGTTGACAGCTATGATTGCCGGTGCAAACCTAATGCTGTCTACCGAAAGTGCGCCATTACAGTTGAGTGTCGCAGCTCAGACTTATACCATTGGTCTGTTCGGCTCTTCAGATCCAGGTAAATTGTTACCAAAAAGTGAAAAATTCCTCGCTATTAAATCCCCCTCTGGGAAAGTAGCAGATATTTCACCCACAACAGTTTCCGAAAAAATCTGGGGCGGCTAATTTCATACCAATTATGTAGAGATGTTGTATACAACGTCTCTACAACATTTAGTTAAGGTAATGAGAGTTGATATCTCAATTTCCTATCAGACAATAAGAAAGATTTGGGGGATTCTCCCCCAAGCCCCCGATTGGGTGACGGTTGCGTCCCCCAAGCCCCCTCCAAAATCATTTTTTCGTTTTTTGTTGAGTTATATGCCTTGCCTGCGCGTGAGGCTTGAAATTCATGTTTTATAACATTCGTGAAAGAAGTCTAGTGGTATGGCGGTAGTCAGATATGTTAGGACAATTTGAAAGCTTGAATGCCAGGAATATTAAGACTTTTTCTCCTGCCTTCTGCCTCCTGCCTTCTACTATAAATGACATAAAAATTAACCCCTCCTGATAACTTTAGGAGGGGTTGAAAATTAATATCCGCCTTCTTCTTCGTATTCTGGCTGCCTTTCTTTGACTTTCTTGGGAATGTTCACGGGTTTTGGTGCATCTTCCCAAGCGTCGCTTTCTACATCGTCGTCATAATCATCGTAATCGTCGGTGTAGGCTTTGGTTTCGTACTTGGGCGGTTGTTGATATCTGTCGCCCCCTGTGGCTTCGCTCCAGTTATCATCTTCGTCGTCTTCTTCGTAGCGGATAGACTCATATTGTCGCGCTCGCATAACTTCGCGCCGTGGCCTTTCTTCTTCTACGTAGTCTTCGTTCCATTCTTCTTCCCGCGCTACGGGTTCGGGGGCGCGGACTTTTGGCTTGGGTGGCTGTAATGGTGTGCCGCTAGGTAGCTGATTTGAAGGTGCAACTGTGCGCGGTGCAGAATAACCATATTCTTCTTCTGCATCGCGTTCCCAAGGTGGTTTGCCGATACCTAAACGTTCCAAAACGCCTACTGTTAATTGGGTTGTACGTTCTTCGGCTCCTTCAAACACAATTAATCTGCTGGGGCCTGTGCTAACAACTTCGTCGATGGAAATTTCGTAAGTGCTGAGAAATTGGTCGGGAATTTGCGGTACTCCCAAAGAAGCAATAATTATTGAGTGCAGCTTCCCTGAGATACCATCAAACTTAAAGCCCCGCACTCTACCTAAAACTTCACCTGTTTCTGTAATTACTTCCCAGTTAATCAGGTTACTAAAAGCTTCAATTTCAATATCTTCGATGACATCTTCGTTATCAACCAAGATGGCATCACCAATTTGGTTGATACTGCTGAGGTACATATAGCGTGGCAGTCCAGAGATAGAGATCAGGCTGTCTCGTAAACCAAGAGCCACAACCTCCCTTTGATCGATATCAACCCAGATTTGATTCACAATCCCTAGCCGCTTGGCGTTGTCGCGGGTAATCACCTGAGTATTTAATAAGTCGGAACGCCTAATTATCTGTTCAGAGGTCATTCTATACCGAGTCCTGATCTCGAATCCGGTTTATCTATACACTATTATTAACAAAGATTCAAGCAGATGTATTCGAGGATGTTAACTTAATTCCCAAAACTTGGGTGTAAGCGCCTCGTGCTTGAGTAACGCCAATGGTGCGTTCGGCTGATTCTATCATCGGACGACGCAAACTCACAACTATGAACTGTGCCAGTTGTGCTTGTTGTTTGATCATTCTAGCCAATCGTTCTACGTTTGCCCCGTCTAAGAACATATCTACTTCATCAAAGGCATAAAAAGGTGATGGGCGATAGCGTTGCAGGGCGAAAATAAAACTTAAGGCGGTGAGGGATTTTTCTCCTCCAGACATGGAAGCAAGTCGCTGTACGGGTTTACCTTTGGGGTGCGCGACTAAGTTTAAACCACTGTTAAAGGGATCTTCAGGATCATCAAGTTGCAGGTAGCCGTCGCCTTCTGAGAGGGTGGCGAAAATTGATTGGAAGTTTTCGTTTACCGCGTCAAAGGCTTCTTTAAAGGCGCGTTGTCGCAAGGTGGTAAAGTTTTCAATTCTTAATAATAATTCCGTGCGTTCTGCTTCTAAGGTTTGTAATTTTTCTGTGAGTTCTTGCAGGCGGTTTTGGGTGCGTTCGTATTCTTCCAACGCCAGCATATTTACAGGTTCCATTGCTTGTAGGCGTTTGGCAAGCGATCGCAATTCTTTCTGCAATTCTTCTAAATCTACCTGTTCTGGCACTTCCGGTAAAGGACTAGGCAATTCTGGCAGCAGTTCTCGCAATTGATTTTGCAACGCTTCTAGTTCTTCACGCCGCTTTTGCTGGGTTTCTTGGAGTTTTTCTAGTTCCCATTCCAATTGTTGCTGACGGAGCAAATGCGATCGCACTTCTTGTTCTATTGCATCACGTTTTACCTTTTCTTCACCCAAACTTTTTTCCATTTCGCTGAGTTTGGCGCGAGTTTCGGTGATTTGAGTGCTGAGTGCTGCGTGCTGGGTGCTGAGTGTTTGGAGTTTCTGCTGAGAATTTGCTTGTTCTTGATGATACTGAGTTATTTTTTGGTCGGCTTCTTGGATGCGTTCTTGTAAACGCTGTTGCTGATTTTCTAAGTTTTTCAGCCGTTGTTCCGCTTCCCGTAATGCGGATTCCCGTTGTTGTAATTGTTGCTCTTGGGTTTTAATTACCGCTTGAATTTGCTGCCATTCACTAGGCGTTTGGGATGCTTCTAATTCTGCTAAAACATGACGCAGTTGTTGTAATTGCGCTTCTTGCCCTGGTAAATCTTTATCCAAAATTTCTAGGCGAGATTGGGCGGCGGAGAATTTTTCGGTATTTTGGGCAAGTTGCGATCGCGTTCCTTCTAATTGCGTCGTCAAAGCTTTAATATCTTTTTGCAACTGTTCTAATTGCAATTGCTGTTCGCGGCGTGCTTGACGGGCTTCGGTGAGTTCTTGGGATAGTTGTTTGGTTTTGCTGGATAAAGAAGCGATCGCATCAATACAACGATCTAAAATTCGTTCTATATCTACCAAGCGATTTTTCAACGCAATCGCCTCATCTGATTCTGCGGCTTCCCCTGTACCGAAGCGCAACGCTGAACGCTGATTTGTGCTACCACCAGTCATTGCGCCACTGGTTTCCAGCAATTCTCCATCTAAGGTAACGATGCGATATAAACCAAGGTTTTTCCGCGCCTGTTCTAAGGTGGAGAATACAACAGTGTTTCCAAAAACATAGTTAAATACATCTTTATAACGGCGATCGCATTCAACTAAGTTCACAGCATAACTGACAAAGCCATTAGCTAACCGCAAAGTTGCATCTTGGGTAATTCTGGGAGCCTGAATCTTATTTAAGGGTAAAAATGTCGCTCTCCCAGCGCGTTTTTGTTTGAGTAATTCAATTCCGGCGGCGGCGATACCGTCATCATCAACAACAATATGTCCCAACCTCGCACCAGCAGCAATTTCCAACGCCAACTGATACCGAGGTTCCACCCGTCCCAAATGTACCACCAAACCACAAACCCCAGGCATTCCCGACTGGATAATTACCTTACTAGCTTGCGTCCCTTGGACTTCTTGTTGTGCTTGGGTTTGCGCCTCAATTTTATCTAACTGGCGTTGTTTTTCCCGTTGTTCACTAGAAAGCCGCTTTTGTGTATCTTGCTGAATTTGTAATTCCTGCTCTGTCGCCGCCAGATTTTGGGCTAGGTTTTGGATGGGTTCGCTAGAGGCGTTAAATTCTGCCTCAACTCGCACACATTCAGCTTGCTTTTCTGCCAGTTGCGGTTCTAAAGTGGCAATTAACTGAGTTTGTTCGTGAATTAATTCTTGTAGCTGACTATTCCTTTCTCTTAATTGTGCTTGTTCTGTGCGTTGCGGTTCCAGAGTTTGCAGTACAGTTTCAATTTGACGGTTGAGTGCAGTTTGTTGCTGTACCCAAGCTTCCGAGGCGGTGGCGATTTCGGCGGCGGCTTCGCGGGATTTTTGTAGTGCTTGTTCTGCCTCATCCCGTTGCTGTTGACAATATACAATCGATTGCCGTTCGACATTCTGGGTTTCGGCAATTTCTCCCAAAGCTTGCTGATGCTGTTGAATGTCTTGCTGAGTTTGCACCAAGCGTTTAGCGGTTTCTTGGGAAGTTGTTTCTAATTCTGTTTGCTGACGCTGGAGTTGCTTGCGTTCTGCTTCTTGAGTTGCAAGAGTCGCTTGTACCGCTAGTAATTCCTCTTCACCCAAAGCTTTCACATGAGCATTAAGCTTTTCTAATTCAGCAGTTTTCTGAGTAATGCCGACATTTAAAGTTTCTAATTGCAGTGTAAGGTCATTATGAGAGCGATCGCCATTTTGAATTTCCGTCGCTAACTTTTCTTGCTGTGCTTGCAGCGAACGCCACGATAACACCGCTTCCCAAGATTGCTTGTGCAGATATTCCGTCCGCAACTTTTGATATTTTTCCGCCTTTGCCCTATCTTGAGAAAGGCGATCGCGTTGTGCAGTTAACTCCGTCTCAATAATTCGGCAACTATCTTCCTTCTCCTTCACCTCATCCAACGTACCCTTAGCTTGGTGAATTTTGCGATCAAACGCCGCCACCCCCGCCAACTCATCAATAATTTCCCGCCTTTCCCTAGCATTCATCGAGATAATGCTAGTCACGTCCCCTTGCAACACCACGTTATAGCCTTCAGGATAAATCCGCAGATTCTCCAAAGCCTCATGTAACTCCGTCAGCGTACAGGCAGCACCATTGATATAGTAATTTGACGTGTAAGTTCCTTGATGAGTTACCCGCAACCGTCTAGTTACACTCCATTCAGTGCTGAGTGCTGAGTGCTGTTCACTGAGCGAACTTGTACTGAGCGCAGCCGAAGTAGTCGAAGTGTGAGTGCTGAGTGCTGAGTCCGAATTCTCACTTTCTCCCTCTAATTCCTCACTCCGCGCCTCTGCGTCTCTGCGTGAGATATCCTCCCCCGTCAAATCAAACGTCACTGTGACACTAGCTTCCACAGATGCGCGTCCTTTAGCCGTTTGAGTATTATTTACCAAATCCGGCAAGCGATCGGCTCGCATCCCCTTAGAACTAGCAAGTCCTAAACAAAACAACAACGCATCCAAAATATTCGACTTACCGGAACCATTCGGCCCAGATATGACAGTGAACCCCGGCAGCAAAGGGACTGAAGTAGTACCGCCGAAGGATTTGAAGTTGGTAAGTTCCACGCGCTTGACGTACACCATAGTATGCGCTGGTTCACTGGGCTAATGGCTAATGAAGAACAAGTGTATCAATTAATGAAAATTTAGCAATAGGTTGTATGAATAAATTATCGAACCGCCTTAGACGCGAAGCGGCTTCCCGAAGGGTAGGCGCAGAGAGCGCAGAGGAGGGGAGGTATTATTAAAATATCAAAGTAATTTTAACGAACTTTAGGGAAAATAGTATTATTCTCAGAATTATAATTGTTGAGTTTTGTTATCGATAAATGTTTCTAACTCTTGCATAGTATATGTAGAAAGATTATTAGTAACCATATAACGAGAGAATTGTAGCGATACTCTGAAAAATGTCAAACATGGTTCTAACTTTTTCAAATCTTTTCTCTGTTTTTTATAATCTGATTTAGCCATATTTTCTTGCAGTTTCCTATGATTTAATGCTAATAATTGATATTCATACTCTGCCTCTGCTTTAATAAGTGGATGTGAATCATTTCGCAATTTTTCTGAAAAATTGTATTTCATGGAAAAAGTTCCATCCTCCTCACTTGGTGAATGGTAAATAAATTCTCCTAGTAAGTTGATAACAGCCCAGCGAGTTGTGTAATATTGGCTGTTCACCATACTTTCAAGTAAATCCCACGAATTTTCCACACCCAGCCAGAATAATTCACCTAGTAGTCTCGGTAATAAAATTGGGTCACTTTCACGATATTGATAGAAAGCTTGTAGCAAAACAGGCACACTATCATAGCTGCATATTTTTCCTAGTGTATAAATTACTTGTTTGCGGATGAAGTGGTTTTCTGCAAATATAAGACGTTCTAACTCAGGAATAATCACAGGTTTTAATTGTGTTTCCCAAGATATTTTACAAGTCTCATTACGAGAACAACTTAAGACAAAATCTCTAATAAAAAGACCAGCATAACTCATAATCTCATCATCATCATCCTGAAGGATTTTTATAAGAGTTTCAGCCGCGCCAGGAGTTGTTACCACCTCAGCCATATAGTCTGAGTCTTCTAAATGGGAGAGATAGTTAATAATTTTAGTTTCTAGCATTTTTAATGAGTATATTCTATCAAGCAAAAATAACTATTTCTGCAAGGCTTTGATTTCTTGGGTTATCTTGTTATAACCTGATTTATCTCCTTGTTCTTGAAATAGGTTTTCAGCTTTTTCAAAATCCCTTAGTGCTGCCTTTTTCTTACCTAGTTGGACGTTGACTAAGCCCCGATGATAATAAGCTAAACCATAGCTAGAATTAAGTGCGATCGCTCTGTTAAAATCCAGTATTGCGCTTTGATATTCTTTCACTTTCACCCGCGCCAAACCCCTCTCATAGTATGCGTAGGGGTTTTGAGAGTTAAGTTTAATGGCTTTTGTGTAGTCTGCGATCGCGTCTTTATATTTACCCAACCCGAATAAAGCAAATCCTCGGTCATAATAAGCATTAGCATCTTGAGGATTCAGGGTGATTGCTTGACTCGAATCTGCTTGGGCTTTTTCATAATCTCCTAAGCGAGAAAACGCATCACCACGATGGTTATAAGCCAGAGAATTCTGGGGATTGATTTCCAGAGTTTGAGTTAAATTATCTACGGATTCTTGATAGTTCCCTTGCTCATATTCACTGACACCTTCTTGATAAAATAACTGCTCACTATTAACTGGTGTTAACCAGTGGCTAAACCAGCCGATAAACATAGCAGCCAGTAAACTAGCAATTCCGAAAATGACAAATTTGAACTTTTGAATCTGTAATGGTTGTGGTTGATATTGTTGATTTTTTAATTCTTGCAGGTCATTGATCACTTCTGTTACAGACTGGTATCTTTTCTGGTAGTCAAACCTGACCATTTGATTGATAATGCGTGTAAATTCTCGGCTAACTTTTATCGTTCTATCACGCCAGATAATTTCGCCTGTTATTAAGTTTTTTTGACTTTGTAATCTTGATACTTCTTCGTAAGATAAGCCCATAATTGCTGCGATCGCAATCATGCCCAAAGCGTAAATATCACTGTTATAGTGTGGTTGTCCTTGTAACTGCTCTAAAGGTATATATTCTAAATTACTAACCGTAGTCGTCACCATTTCCTTGATAGAGCCAAAGTCAACTAAAACTAATTTATTATCTGAGTGTCGGCGAATGATATTTTCTGGCTGAATATCTTGATGAATGATATTATGGCGATGTATAAATAGTAAAATATCTAAGATTTCTAATAACAAGTTAATAACTTGGTCTTCTCTAAGCGGAAACCCTACTAAAATTTCTTCGGCTAATTGATGACCATCAATTAATTCTTGAACTAGATAAAATTCTTCATTGGATTCAAAATAATCAATGATTTTCTGAATTCTGTCGTTTTCCTGGGCTAATTGTTTCAATATCTTAGCTTCCTGGAAAAAAGACTTTCTCAACCAAGCTAAATTTTGCAGATGATGAGTTTCTGGGCGGAGTTGCTGGAGAATAAATAATTGATTAGGAATTTGAATATCTTCAACTAGATAGATATTTACCGACTCCTCTATGTACAATAATTGCAGGATACGATAACGTGTACCCAGAATTTGCTCATCCATATATAAGCTTTTATAGGAAATTAATTAATTATATACTGGTATTATTACTAGTATAATTTTTGTGGGGATCAAGAGTTACAAAAAATATACAAAGAAACAGAAGATTTTTAATTCATCTCATTAATTTCCAGAACTGGCATAAAGCAGTATAGCTAAAACTTTGATATTGCACCATTCTCAATACCTGTAGAATGATAACGTTTCTGGATGAAAATGCGATTTGTCAGTTATTGTAGAGACGTTGTATAAAATATCTCTCAAAATTGATTGAGTACAACTTCAGATTAAATGGAGATGAGCAAATTTCTAGGCTTGATTATCACTTTGAATATTACTGAGTAACCACTCAATAATTCAAAGATATCATGATTGCCGTGGGATCACTCATGACAGGCTATTGCTCAGTACGGTAAAAGAGTTGTAATCGAATTGCTATAAACGCCAAATAGCTTGAACATCAACTTATTCAAACGTAACCAAAATCAAGTAACTGCGACCAAGCGTCAGTTCCTGAAGGCGCTACGTCGGCGTGATACTGCGGCTATCCAAAACTTATCCATGCGATCGCAAAATATTATCGGCGAAGAAAAATTAACGCAGATTGTCGAGGAAGCATTGCGTGAGTGCGATGCTGAAAGCCACAGTTGGTTTTTTGCTAATTTTTTAGGGCAATTTAGATATCAACAGATGCAGCAAGCTGCTCAAAATAATGTCTTTCATATACTTGTCACCGCAGGTTTAGAACCAGGAAAAGACTTTAGTTTTGGGCTAGATGGTGAGATGATTGTCAGCGATCGCGCCAAGCAAATCTTACTTGATCACCTCCCACAAGAACAGCGAAAATTGTTTGCGGCTCAATTGCAAGTCTCCAGAGTTGCCGATCCAATTGTGGCAATCGAAAAGCAATTGGGTTGTCCGTTTTATCAAAATTTAACTAAAATTGCGGCTCATCAAGTCAAGAGCCTGAGTGACCAGCAAGCTGCTGCTTATTTAGGGGTCTTAATGGCTGGTTTAGTCAAGCGTCATCCAGCCCTGCAAGATGTGGACTTTCCTACAAAGTTTATTTTGAATACTCTGCAAGGATTACCACAGCAGCGAGCCACAGCCATATTAAACGATCCAGAAACCAATCCGCAGTTTGATGAAGTAATTATCTTCCAAGATTTATTAGCCGCAATGGCAGAACCAGAAACTAGCGAAGCAGAAGATTGTAACAGCTTAGAACAACTCAAAAAACTTGATAGAGTTTGGTGTGGTGAATATCGCCTTGCTGAAATAGTCGCCAGCTTGGAAGAGTTATCTAGGGAATAACAAATCCCCAGATAAAATTACGTCAAACCTTGAGTTTGGCTGAGTTTATACTGGCACTACGAATTTCTCGCTACCAGCAAGCTCAAAGGCTGTATGAATCACTTGTAAAGCCTTCACACCTTGTTCTTGGGCAACGACACAACTAATTTTAATTTCTGAGGTAGCAATCATTTGAATATTGATTTGGTGTTGAGCCAACGCTTCAAACATTTTGGCTGCTACACCTGGTTGTCCTACCATACCCGCGCCAACAATACTAACTTTAGCGATCGCACTATCTAACACAACTTCACCCCAACCTAATTCTGCTGCAACTTGAGTTAGCAGTCTTTGGGCAGTTTCCCCGTCCATACGTGGAACTGTAAAAGCAATATCTCGTTTGGGAACACCATCAATGATGCGACAGCGTTGCGATTGAATAATCATATCTACGCTGATATTGTGCTGTGCTAATATCCCAAACAATTTCGCCGCCATTCCTGCTTTATCAGGAACTTGGCGAATCGCCAGACGCGCTTGGTTCATATCTAAGGCGACACCGCGCACAGGGGAAGAAGAAACGGGGCAGGGCGCAGGGGGCGGAGGGCAAGGAAATACTTCTTGTTCCCTAGTTGTTGTTTCCTCTGTCTCTCCCTTAGCTGCAATTTCAAAGGCGTTACTGAGTGCAGCCACGGCGCGATCGCAGTCTACGGCATCAACTACACAGCTAACTTTGACTTCACTCGTAGAAATCATTTGAATGTTTACGCCTGCTTCTGCAAGGGTAGCAAACATTTTCGCCGCCACCCCAGGACGGCCAATCATCCCTGCACCTGCAATGCTGACTTTAGCAATGTCTTGTTCGATCATGACTTCGGCTTCGTCTGATTTGGGGTTGGATGGATTTCTCAGGGCGGGTGCGATCGCTGCTGCTACTGCTTCTGCCCGTTTTAATATTGGTGTAGTAACTGTAAAGGCAATGTCATTGCTATTACCTTCGTGAATGGATTGAATAATTAAGTCTACATCGACATTTTGCCGAGCAATTTCTCCAAATAACTTAGCTGCTACCCCTGGCTTGTCAGGTACACGTAACAAAGCCACCTTAGCTTGATTTGTATCAAATTCCACCGCATCCACAGGACGGGCAATTTCTAAATTGATTAGCGATCGCTCTTGGGGTTTAGATGATGTTACCCAAGTACCGGGGTCATCTGTCCAACTAGACCGCACAACCAAAGGTACACCATAGTTCCGGGCAATTTCCACTGAGCGCGGATGTAAGACTTTTGCCCCCAGGCTTGCCAGTTCTAGCATTTCATTACAGGTAATCGCATCCATCAACTGGGCTTCGGGAACTAAGCGGGGGTCTGTAGTTAAAATCCCTGGTACATCTGTATAAATTTCACAAAAATCTGCTTGGATTGCTGCGGCTAATGCCACCGCAGAAGTATCAGAACCGCCACGTCCCAAGGTCGTAATTTCTAACTCTCCGGTACTGGATATGCCTTGAAAGCCAGCTACCACAACTACTTTACCTTCCCTAATATGCCTCAACAGGCGGTTTGTTTCGATGTGTAAAATCCGGGCGCGAGTGTGTTCTGCTTCTGTCACAATTCCTACTTGTGCGCCAGTCATGGAAATTGCTGGTTGTCCAATTTCTTGCAATGCCATACTGAGTAAAGCAATCGTCACCTGTTCCCCAGTAGACAGCAACATATCCATTTCCCGGCGGTTAGGATTTTGAGAAATTTCGTTGGCTAGTTTGACAAGTCCATCTGTAGTTTTCCCCATTGCGGAAACTACGACAACCAAAGAGTTTCCGGCTTTAACTGTTTTAGAGACACGCTGTGCAACAGCTTGGATACGTTCGACTGAACCGACAGATGTACCACCGAATTTCTGAACTATAAGCGCCATATCTTTGTCTTAAATGAAGTTTGCCTACTTTCATCAAGGCTCCTACCGGGTTAGGAAGCTTTGAAGGCATTAGCAGTAGTTATTTAGTTTACAGAAAATATTGGGTAGTTTGAAATTTTCATAAAAATAAAAGGCAAAAGCCAAAATTCTTTCTTTTGACTTCTGCCTTTTGCCTTTTTACTTTTTACTTATATTTATTCGCCTGCTGCACGCTTCACTTGTCGGGATTCTAACCACAAGGGAATGACAATCACAGCAACTAAAATCAGTAAGGCTGCGATCGCAAATTGGCTAACCCAAGCAACTAATTGTTCTAAAGAAATTACTTTGCCTGCAAAAAAAGCTAATGTCACCATCACAACAGCCCAGGTGGTTGCTCCTGCTAGGTTATATAAGAAAAATTTTGGAAATGGTATTTCTGCAATTCCAGCTAATGGAGCCGCAAAAATTCGCAATAAAGCGAAAAACCTGCCAAAAAATACAGCTTTAATAGCATTTTGACTAAATTGCTCTTTAATATTTAGTAATTTTTCTTCAGAAATCCTAAATATTTTCCCGATTTGCAATAGGAAAGGCCAACCTCCCAGTCTCCCAATCCAATAGCCGCAAGCACCGCCAATCACAGCACCTGCAACTGCATCACCCACAACTAACCAGTAACTTAGTTCATCACTACCAGCTAGAAACCCACCGACAAGGGTGACGGTTTCACCAGGAATAGGAATGCCCAAGTTTTCTAGTAAAATCCCCAAAAAAATTGCCCAGTAACCATACTGGTGGGCAAATTCCTGGATGTTTTCTAGTGAAATAAATTCAAGAGACATCCCGCACCGCCGCCTTTACAATTTTTTACCTTTACTCTATCTTGGCGTGTTTGTGGCTGGAGTGTCAATCACAGTACTGTTTTACAAACTCTTATTAATTGCAGTATCTCGCGTTACTTATAGCTAAAGGTTGATGATATTTATAACTTATTTGGTATTGACTATTATGCTTTTAAGCGTTAATAACATAGGTGCATAATATATCAAACAAATCAATAAATTTTTTATGAAAAATTCACAAAAATATCATTAAATTATGAAAATTTTGTAAAAGCTACTATTGATACTGAATTTACTAGGCGTTTGTGCCTATATTTAAAAAAGTTAATACAAATTATACGACATGAATACGTAAGCTTATGAGGTTGAGTTCACAGCACCTGTGAACCAGCAATTTTTCATTATTGAAACCGCGCAGTATTGATGTCAATTTTCATTTTGTCCAGTAGTTCAACTACCCAGATAAATACATGACTATCGCACAAGAATTGCAAGTGGTTTTATTCAAACCCCAAGGGAGCATAGACTTGCAGGGTGGTATGGCTCTCAGCCAAAGTATGGCAGAAGTAGTACCCCAGCCTGATCAACTTTGGGTCATTGACCTCGCAGAAGTAGATTTCATGGATAGTTCTGGTTTGGTGCCATTAGTTAAAGCACTGACAACAGCCCGACAATGCGGTTGTCGCTTGGTTATTTGTAATGCCAAAGCGCCTGTAAGGTTAATTTTAGAACTGACCCAGTTGGATTCGGTTTTTGAAATTTTTAACACTTACGAAGACATCACCAATGTGATTAATCAACAGCCTTTGCCACTAGCAAGCTAATCCAAAAATATAGCACTAAAAATTGTTAGTGTCTACCAAGAGCAATTATGTCTTTTCATGTGAATCGATCGCTAAATTGCTGTAGAGCTAAAATTTCGCACCTGCACAACACAAATAAAATAAAAGTCTCAACTTAGGAACAGCAAAGACTTTAAGAGCCTGTAATTGCAGGCTTTATTTTTTTAAGCATTTTGTACCGCCGAAACATTTCCTTGTCCGGTGGTGGGGCGAGGAAAGTTCGGCAAGTCAATACCATTGTGGCTGGAGTTACGAGTTTTGAGCGCCAAACGATAGCTGACGCTTTGCAGTTCTGCTTGCAGTTTGCGATTTTCTCTTTGCAAAATCGCAACTTTTTCTCTGATGGGAGTCATGCGTTCTTCAAACTTCCGACGATAAATTTGAGGTAATTCTTGTACTACCTGCTCCAACATCCGGCTGCGGTCTGTTAACTCTTGGACAGACTGGCGCAGTTGATAAATCTCGCCATCACGAGTGGCGATTTGCTCTTGATAAAAAGTTACCTGCTGCTCAACAGCTTGTAATTGTTCTCGTAACGCTTGCAACTGACTTAAATCACGCTCTGATTCAGAACGTTGGGGCATGAAATTAGCATTGCCCTTCACCAGCCGAAAGAGTTCTTGAGATAACTGCTGCACTAATTGGTCTCGCAGTTGCAACTCTTGGCGCAATTGCGATACTTCTTGAGAGAGAGCTTGGATGTTGGGTATGTCAGTTTGGCTCACAGTGGCTTACAGCTCCCGTTGACGAATCTTGGATCATCTTAGGTATAACGGCGATCGTACTGCCTTTGGCAAGTACTTGTTAATTTAGCATTCCCAACCGAAGCACAAAAAAGTCAAAGGTAAAAAAAATTTTATTTAAAGAAGGCAGAAGTTAGTGGGAGGAAAAGGGGCAGGGGGCAGGAAGCAGAGGTGAAGTTGTAATATTTTTGGCTCGACCCTACGCAGGGTAACTGAGCAAAATTCACCCCCTTGCACCCTGCACCCCTGCCTTCTCTCCTATGCAGTTACTGCAACTTTTTCTGCTGCTGGTGCTGCAACTTCTTGCTTAATGGTCAAGTAGCGAATTACTTCTTCACTCAAACGCATAGCACGTTCTAAAGGAGCAACAATGGTTCCCGGCCCAGTGTAGTTCAGTTGGATGTAGATTCCATCCCGTTGCTTTTTGATTTCATAAGCCAGACGACGCTTACCCCGATTTTGAATTTCAATATTTTCGGCACCTTGCTCTTGAATCAAGGTTTGGTATTTAGCGATCGCTTGATCTACCTGTTCGTCACTGAGGTCAGGACGCAGGATATACATTGTTTCGTAAACTGTGGACATGAGTTGAAAATCCCCTTTTGGACAATTTGGCTGCTGGCGTGAAATGATACAAATATTCCTAGAAAATATTCGTACACTTCAACATCTGAAGCAACAAGGAACTATAATCTTACCAGTTTTTTATATGAATCATCAGCAAAATCTGCCAAAATTCGTACTTTAGCCAAAAGTGATTTTTATGGATGGGAAGGAGTTAATCAGAGGAAAGGGGGCAGGGAGCGGGGAGCAGAGGGGAATTGGGGAAAATTCTCCCGCCTACTCCTTTTCCCCCTGCCTCTTCCAGTAAACAACAGCAAATTAATTGATCTATTGGCTGAACCAACAGGTATGCTTCCCAAAGGGGGCTATTAACTCTTAGCTCTCATTGCTGAAGATTCTTTGTGCTTACGGCTCTTAATTGCAGACAATAAGGATATTATCAAGGTTATGGCACAGCGTTATGTGCGAGTTCAAAATCCAGAAGGCAAAATTTATTATGGGTTGCTCCAATTATCTCTAAATGTACAGGTGTTGGATGCGCCACCCTGGTTACAAGGACAACCAACAGATTTAGTTTTAGCACCCGATAGTTATCAAATTCTTTCTCCTTGCGCTCCCTCAAAAATTGTGGCGGTTGGCAAGAATTATGCAGACCACGCAGCCGAAATGGGAACCTCTGTGCCGAGTGAGCCATTGATTTTCCTCAAACCGCCAACATCAATTATTGCGACTGAAACCAACATCAAATATCCTATTCAGTCTCACAGAGTTGATTATGAAGGAGAATTGGCCCTGATAATTGGCGATCGCGCTTGTGACTGCACTCCAGAAGAAGCTCAAACCAAAATTTGGGGTTATACAATTGCCAATGATGTGACAGCGCGAGATTTACAACAAAAAGACGGTCAATGGACTAGAGCCAAGGGGTTTGATACCTTTTGTCCCCTAGGCCCTTGGATTGTCCGAGAATTAAATCCAGGTGCGAGATTGCAGACTTTCATCAATGATGAGCCAAATCCCGTACAATCTGCGGGAATTGATCAGATGGTGTTTGCCCCTGATGTTTTGGTATCTTATATCAGCAAAGTGATGACCCTGATTCCAGGGGATGTAGTGCTGACAGGTACACCATTAGGTATTGGCCCTTTGCATATAGGCGATCGCATCCGGGTAGAAATTGAAGGTATTGGTCGTCTAGAAAACACCATCGTCGCCCGTTAAAAAGTGCTGAGTGCTGAGTACTGAGGAGCCACTGCGTTGCGGAGGTTCCCTCCGTTGAAGCAAGTGGCGTTGCTGAGTCACAAAACTAGCCCCTAGCCTCTAGACCCTAATTCATACATCCAGTTACCGCACCTGCATATAAACAGCATCGGAAATTGCGGGAATTTCTGCGTAACGTCCCAAAAGCGACTGGATGACTGAATATGCTACTGCTGCTACTATGCCGAGAAAAATAGTGCTGTATAGAGTTTGCAGGGCAAAGCCACCATTAGGAATTAGCCCGACGATATCAGTTAGGATGCCACACAAAAAGATAATAATGTCTAACAAAATTGCTTGCATGGTGTTGAAACGAATGAAGTGAGAGATATTTTCGTTTCTGACTACTAACAGCCATAAAGCAAAGAAAATAATTAATCCAGCAAATCTTACACGCCTATATAATGACCATAAAATTAGCACAGGCCCAAACACAACTGTCAGCGCAGGAAACTGTTGTAACAAAATAAAACCAAAACTTAGCACCTCAATCAAAGGTAGTAAATAAGGTAAACAAGCAAAAATGCGATCAGAAAAGTTTGTCGAACCACGCCAGGCCATTTTGCGTTCTCCTGTGGCAGAATTTTCAGAGTTACTTGAGCCTAGGATAACGCAGTTGTCTAATCTCCCAGAAGCGAAAATCAGCGAATCTCGGCAATCCGAAAACCCATGATACACTCATACTGTTCTGGCTGTTGTTCGCTGAGTTTGCGAATAGCTTGACCACAATGCAGTTGTCCACCATGCCAACGGGGTTGACCACTCCTATTCGCAAGTACACAAGATTGACACACCTGCTCAGGAGCAAGGATTTGATCATCCATTAACATGACTAACATCCAACGACCTCCTGTAAATTTCAAAATTATTGCTTGCGCTTCAGCTAAGAAGATTTTTGTTGATAGCTCAAGAACTGCTGGTGACAGAATTTACCCAAGTTTTACATCAAAGCCAAATTGCTTTGGTGTAAGAATTCAGCACTCAGGAGTCAGAAGTCAGAATAATAAAGTTCAGTAGTAAGTCAGGAAATAAATTTATCAAATATTGTTCCTTATTCTTTAACCCTTCTGGCTGCTGAATTCTGACTCCTGACTTCTTTAGCTTTGGTTTAGCTGCTTAGTTGGGCTGTGCTGTTTGTCTAAAGCTGTTTTTGAGAAAAATGAGGTTAATCGCCAAAGATTCCTCACTGAACCTTAAATTTATTGTATGTTGAGTCTTTCGGCGATTGAGTTATGGAGTAATAACTCAATACATAAATTTTTAACCCAAGAGTAATGTTTGTTGTATTCTCTAAATAACTGTTAAGTTCATGTTCCAGAAAGAGCTTTATAATAATTAACACATCAATGGGACTTAATCGGGCTGGGAGCTAAGTAATCAATTTCCGTTACTACCAATAGTGAATAGTCAGCAGTCAATAAATCTGGCAATGTAAACATTTGACTGCGAGTTATTACTTTGAAACTCAGTTCCAAAAAATACCATTGTCCCAATTTCCACTAAGGATAGTTAAAGTGACTAGGACTAATTCAGATTTTCTTGCATCTTCTGACCCCGCGATCGCTGGATTAATAAATGAAGAACTCCAGCGTCAACGTGACCACCTAGAATTGATTGCGAGTGAAAACTTTACCTCTGCGGCTGTACTCGCAGCTCAAGGTTCAGTCTTAACTAATAAATATGCTGAAGGACTGCCCGGTAAACGTTATTATGGCGGCTGTGAATTTGTTGATAAAGTCGAACAAATCGCCATTGACCGAGCTAAACAAATGTTTGGTGCGGCTCATGCTAACGTCCAACCCCATTCCGGCGCACAAGCAAACTTTGCAGTTTTCCTGACTTTACTGGAACCAGGCGACAAAATCATGGGGATGGATTTGTCTCATGGTGGACACCTGACCCACGGTTCGCCTGTTAACGTTTCGGGTAAGTGGTTCCAAGTCAGCCACTACGGTGTCAGCAAAGACACAGAACAACTCGACTACGACCAAATTCGAGAGCTGGCGTTAAGGGAGCGTCCAAAGCTCTTGATTTGTGGTTATTCGGCTTATCCTCGGATTATTGACTTTGAAAAATTCCGTAGCATTGCGGATGAAGTAGGTGCTTATTTATTAGCTGATATTGCTCACATCGCTGGTTTAGTGGCTTCTGGCTTACATCCCGACCCCATTCCTTACTGTGATGTTGTCACAACGACTACTCACAAAACCCTGCGAGGCCCTAGAGGTGGATTAATCTTAACTAAAGATGCAGAACTGGGTAAAAAGCTAGATAAATCAGTTTTCCCTGGAACTCAAGGCGGGCCTTTAGAACACGTCATTGCAGGTAAAGCAGTAGCTTTTGGTGAAGTCTTAAAGCCAGAGTTTAAAACCTATTCTGCACAGGTAATTGAAAATGCACGAGCTTTAGCCACACAATTACAAAACCGTGGCTTAAAGTTAGTGTCTGATGGTACAGATAACCATTTGATGCTGGTAGATTTACGCTCCATTGGTTTGACAGGTAAACAAGCCGATCAATTAGTAAGCGGTGTAAATATTACTGCCAACAAAAATACCGTACCCTTTGATCCCCAATCACCATTTGTTACCAGTGGTTTGAGACTAGGTTCTCCTGCTATGACTACTAGAGGATTGGGTGTAGCAGAGTTTACCGAAATTGGTGATATTATTGCCGATCGCCTGCTCAACCCCGAATCAGAAGCAGTTGCAGCTGATTGTAAACATCGAGTAGCGGCATTGTGCGATCGCTTCCCCCTATACCCACACCTGCAAATTCCCGTACCAGCACTAGCATAAAGTCAAAAGTTAAAAGTAAAAAGGCAAAAGAATTATTGGTTTTTACTTTTGCCTTTTACCTTTTGACTTAAAAATCTTCTGCTGATAAAAACCGAAAATGTAGTAGATATTAAGTAGAACCCTCCCTCGGCAGAGTTTTGTCTTAACCACTACTTAATTTAAAATACAGATGCCTGCTCAGATTTATCATCTGATTGCCTTCCTGGTCGCAGCCGTAGTCGTTCTCTGGACTACGCCTGATGTAAAAAACATTGGTATAAAAAGTGGAACTGTAGATAAACCTGGTGGTCGAAAAGTTCATGAACGCCCAATGGTACGTCTGGGTGGAGTTTCTATCTTCGCAGGTACTCTCATTTCTCTACTCATTGTTTGGTGGCTAGGTGGATTTGCCAATTTACCACCTGACAAAGAATGGCAAATTTGGGGCGTTACCTTGGGGGGTTTAGGCTTTTTTCTCATTGGTTTAGCAGACGATTTACTCAATCTGTCTCCCTTGGGAAGATTGATTTTACAAGTAATTGTTGCTGCTGGCGCGTGGAAAGCAGGTGTAAGTATAGACTTTATTACAGTCCCTACCATAGGCATAGTTGAACTAAACTGGCTAAGTTTGCCAATTACCGTAATTTGGCTGGTGGGGATGGTGAACGCTATCAACTGGATTGACGGTTTAGATGGTTTAGCGGCTGGTGTGTCGGGAATTGCAGCCATAGTTATGCTTTTGGTGTCTTTATTTATGCACCAACCAGCCGCAGCCTTAATTGCAGCTGCTTTAGCTGGCGCAGCATTAGGTTTTCTCCGCTATAATTTCAACCCCGCCCAAATCTTTATGGGAGATGGCGGGTCTTATTTTATGGGATTTACCTTAGCGGCTGTAGGCGTAATTGGTTTGGTGAAAGTTCCAGCTTTTACCGCCGTAATTTTGCCTTATTTAATTTTGGCAGTACCCATTTTAGATATGTCCGCAGTCATTTTGACCCGCATTCGTCGTGGTCAATTGCCTTGGGTAGCAGATAGATGTCACTTACACCATCGATTACTACAAGCGGGTTTATCTCATCGCTGGACTGTGTTATTTATTTATACACTTACACTCTGGGTTGGCAGTTTAGCCTTAGCCGTAGCTGGTATCCCTAGTGGTATTGCTTATGCTTTTGGTGCTACCTCATTGTTAACTTATACCAGTTGGCGAGTTTGGAAACGCTCTCAGCAAAAGTAAAAATTAGTAAGGTAAAAGAAATACAGTATTTTAAATAAGAATACAGAAGTCGGAATTCAGAATTAATAAGTGGAGGAAAAAACCACCACTAATGAGCGAAAGACTTAGCTGGTTATTTTAAAGTTTATCCGCCATTTTGATTCCTGACTTCTGAATTCTATTTAGATCAAGCCTGTTTCTTTTACCTTTTGCTTTAATTATTATGAGTGCAGAAATTATTTGTGTTGGTACTGAACTGCTATTAGGTGATATTCTCAACAGTAATTCTCAATTCCTCGCCCAACAATTAGCGAAACTCGGCATTCCTCATTATTATCAAACAGTGGTGGGGGATAATCCCGAAAGATTAAAGAAAGTTATTGAAATTGCTATTGCTAGAGCGAATATTTTAATTTTTACGGGTGGTCTTGGCCCCACACCAGATGATTTAACTTGTGAAACCATTGCAGATTTTTTTGGCGCACCTTTAGTAGAAGATCCAGAAATTATCGAAGATATTACTCAGAAATTTGCTCAACGGGGTCGGGTGATGACTCCCACCAACCGCAAGCAAGCTTTAATTCCCCAAGGTGCTGAAGTTTTACCCAACCCAACAGGAACCGCACCGGGGATTATTTGGCAACCTCGTCCGGAAATTACGATTTTTACTTTCCCTGGTGTTCCTAGTGAAATGTACAGAATGTGGTACGAAACAGCAGTACCATTTCTGCAAAGCCAAGGCTGGGGTAAGGAAATTATTTATAGCCGGAGTTTAAGATTTTGGGGTATTGGTGAGTCGGCTTTAGCGGAAAAAGTGTCTTCTTATTTCAACTTACCCAACCCAACAGTTGCACCTTACGCGGGTAAGGGAGAGGTAAGACTAAGAATTTCTGCCAAAGCAACATCAGAAGCCGCCGCCGAGGAATTGATTGCACCTATTGAACAACAATTGAAAGAAATTGCCGGGTTAGATTGTTATGGTGCTGATGATGATACTTTAGCTTCTGTGGTGGGTGAGTTGTTGCGTTCAGCAGGCGAAACTGTATCAGTAGCCGAATCTTGTACTGGTGGTGGATTGGGGCAAATGTTCACAGAAATTGCTGGTAGTTCTGATTATTTTTGGGGTGGGGTCATTTCTTACGATAACTCGGCAAAGGTGCGGTTATTGGGGGTAAACCCAGAAGATTTAGAGAAATTTGGGGCTGTGAGTCCTGTGGTAGCTGAACAAATGGCTATGGGAGTGAAAAGCCGCTTAGAAACTAGTTGGGGATTGAGTATTACTGGTATTGCTGGCCCTGGTGGCGGAACGGATACCAAGCCTGTGGGTTTAGTTTATATCGGTTTAGCTGGGCCAAATAACGAAGTGAAAAGTTTTGAGCAGCGTTTTGGGACAATGCGCGATCGCACTTTTATTCGTCATTTAAGCGCCTGTACAGCAATAGATTTGCTGCGTCGGCGGTTGTTGATGCGGTAAGGAGTCGGGATTGGGGAATAGGGAGTAGATTTGTTTATAGCTAACTTCGGATTTTTTATCTAAATGAGGTGCATTTCTCTAGTCCCTAACCCCTAGCCTCTCTGAACTATATGAGCAAAATTCCTATCCTCCAACCAAATCAGTCTTACACTTTCCGAAGCTATTTTGAGATGTTATTTGAGCCAGAAGATATCTTGGCTGAATTTGGTTATTCTTTAAAACGTTCTACTCTAAATTTGCCAAAGTCAAATGCTGAATTAGACAGATTGATCAATCTCAAATCCAGAATAGAAGAAAGTTTGCCATATATAAGTTTAACTAGTGAAGCAGCCCGGAGAGAGTTATTAATCGCGCCAATTTTATTAGATGTTATTCATTACACCCGCGCTCAATTGAGAATTGAATATCCTTTGACGGTTACAGAACAGTTAAAAGGTTCTCTTGATTACTATCTGCATACTGACCAGAAGCTTTTAGTTGTAGAAGCCAAAAATGCTGATTTAGCCAGAGGATTTACTCAACTAGCAGTAGAATTAATTGCTTTAGATAGGTGGACTGATTCTCAAGATGTTTATCTACAAGGGGCAGTTTCTACAGGTGATATCTGGCAATTTGGTGGATTAAATCGAGAAAATAAACAAATAACTCAGGACTTAAATTTATATAGAGTTCCGGCGGATATAGAAGAGCTAATTAGGATTTTAGTAGCGATATTGGGTTATTGAAAAAAAGAGCGATCGCTCTTTTTTAGTCCTCAATCTAGAGTTACCTGTTTAACCGTAATACTCATCATTTGCTGATCTTCACTGTTTGGTGCAATTTGCGGCTTACTCCAAGCTGCTACTTCGACAAAGCCAAGACGATACAGCCAGTGAATAATGCTATTGATACCGCGTCGGGAACCAATCAGGAGAATTTTGACAGACTCGCGTTTTGGTTGAGATGAAGCAGGGTCAATAAAGTCAGGTGTATTAGAGACAAATTCTTCAGCCATTGAGTTATACCTAAGATTTTTAAATTTATGTACGCAATCAGGTACATAAGATTCAGTCTACCTTAATGTACGCAATCAGGTACATTTACTTAGTTTTAATTCCCTGACAAAATCTAAAAAATGGGGAAAGCAGGTAAAGCACTAAAACAGGTCTTGGAGATTTACGACATCAGCCAGAATCAACTGGCTGTGGCAATGGGTATAGCAAGGTCTAGTATTAATGGTTGGGTAAACGAGACTAGATCGCCAACATCTGACGCAATACTAGAAATCCGCAAGGGTTTACAAAAAATTAATTCAGAAGCAGCTCAAGAGTTCATTCGGCTTTACTTGAGTGAAGAAGATTGTTGACATACTTGTACTAAAGTACTTCCTTGGTTACTAATTATCAACATAATTTTGGGATTTGTATTTTTCATAAATTCTGACAGCAGCTTCTAGATATTGAAACAATAAATGGTAATCAGATATATCAGGTAATACTAATTCAACAGCAGCAGTAGTTTCCATGATGCCAAGATGCTCTGCTTCATTTTTAAAGGCTTCAATAGACCACCACAATCGAGCTATAGCAGTTTGTATTTCTTCCCTTTCAGGCAAATACCATATTTTTTGACCAATTTCATAACACTGTAAAGAAGTTAAGACATTTGCCTCTTCAATTGCTTGCTGAACATATTTATCAAGCTGGGAAAATTTATCAGATTTTCTATCTAATGAATATATTTGTATACATGCTATCCCCCATTTAATTGCTAAAATATAATGATATTTTTGTAATTCTTAGGCAACTGGATAAGCCCAAAGTATTTTTTTCTGTTCTATGGTTTGTTTTACATTTTCTATTATTTGTTTCATAACTAAGTATCAATAAATTATTTAATAAATACCAAAAGAAAGTGACTCTGAATTTCAGAGTCACTTTCTAATTTGCAACAGACAGCAATTTAAACTTTCACAACATACTCAAAAGTGAAAGTTTACTTTTTAGCTTCTTCGATGGGAACCCATTCTGTGTGGAAAGAACCGGGTTTGTCGAGACGCAGATAGGTGTGTGCGCCGAAGTAGTCGCGTTGTGCTTGAGTGAGGTTTTGGGGCAAGCGATCGCGGCGATAGCTGTCAAAATAATCTAAAGATGCGCTAAAAGCTGGGACAGGAATACCCAGTTGAGCAGCAGTAATGATCACTTCCCGCCAAGCTGCTTGTCTGTCTAGAATTGTTTGCTTAAATTCAGGAGCTAAGAGCAAGTTAGGCAATGCAGGATTTTCGGTAAATGCCTTTTTAATCTTATTCAAAAAGCCAGCGCGAATAATACAGCCACCTTTCCAAATCCGAGCTAATTCGCCCAAATCCAAATTCCAGTTGAAGGTTTTGGAAGCTGTAGATAGCAGCGCCATCCCTTGAGCGTAAGAACAAATCTTGGAGCAATATAACGCATCCCGGACTTTGTTAATAAACTCTTTGGTAGTACCGCTATATTTGCCACTGGGGCCTGAGAGTTGTTTAGATGCAGCTATCCGTTCATCTTTAATTGAAGAGATAATCCGCGCATTTACGGCTGCTGTAATGGTAGGAATAGAAACGCCTAATTCCAACGCAGTTTGTACAGTCCAACGACCAGTTCCCTTTTGACCTGCTGCGTCTACAATCAAATCTACCAAAGGTAGACTGGTGTCTGGGTCAATGTAAGGGAAGATATTAGCTGTAATCTCAATCAAAAATGAGTTGAGTTCGTCAGTGGTGTTCCATTCAGCAAACACTTCGTGAAGTTGATTGTGGTCAAGTCCACCAGCATTTTTCAGCAAGTCGTAGGCTTCAGCAATTAGCTGCATGTCACCATACTCAATGCCGTTGTGTACCATCTTCACATAGTGACCGGAACCACCAGGGCCAACGTATGTCACACAAGGGCCGTCATCAACTTGGGCAGCAATTTTATTGAAAATTGGTGAGAGATACTCATAAGAACTTTGGGTACCACCGGGCATGAGAGAAGGGCCGTTTAATGCGCCTTCTTCACCACCACTTACACCCATACCGAGAAACCGTAGACCTAGGGGTTCTAATTCTTCGGTACGTCTTTGGGTATCTTCAAACCAAGAGTTGCCGCCATCAATGATGATATCGCCTTCGTCGAGCAAAGGTTTTAGCTGTTGAATCACCGCATCTACGGGTTTACCAGCTTGCACCATTACTAGAATTTTGCGGGGACGTTCTAGTGCGGCGACGAATTCTTCTAAAGTAAAGGCCGCTTTAACGTTACGTCCTGGCGCACGTTCAGCCATGAAAGCATCGGTTTTTTCGCGGGAGCGGTTGTATACTGCAATTGGAAAACCGTTACGTTCCACGTTGAGAGCGATATTCTCGCCCATAACAGCTAATCCAATCACACCAAAGCTTTGTAGTGTCATAACTAGTTTGGCTAACTCTTGCAGATTCTTTCATCTTTTAGGGTAATCCGAGAGTTTCTCTTATCCCCTAAAGAAGACATTAAGAGTTACCTTGATTGCTAAAAGCTCAGAACTAACATCACATATAACAAGTTTTAAATTGTATCTAATTCAACAATTGTGCTACAAAATTTGCAAAATTGGAGTATCTAGTTTAGGCATTAGGCAGATGGGATAAAGGATTAAATTCAGAATAATTTTTCCTTAAATTAAGATAAATTTTCCTGTATCCAGTCCCTAATACCTGATAACAAATAGTTAAGGAGTAACCAAAAATGCTGGCATACGTCCTAGCTTTGGTGGTCGGTATTGGTAGTTTATTACTCTACATATCGGCGTTCTTTTTCCCTGAAATCCATCGCAAGAATGATTTTATTTGGAGCGGCATTGGGCTGTTTTACGCTTTAGTATTATGGGTGTTTGCCCCCCACATTAGCGGCGGATTATTACTAGGCCATGTGGCGAGTGTGGCTCTTTTGGTGTGGTTTGGTTGGCAAACTTTATCACTGCGTCGCCAAGTCACACCACAGTTACAACAAACGCCTGTACCCAGTTCGGAAGCTGTGAAAACTTCTCTGCAAGCACAGGTGACAAAGGTATCTCTTCCAGAACGCCTTGGCAAATTACAACAAAGTTTGAGTAGCACCTTTGGCGGTGTGAAAAGCAAAGTACAACCACCTGTCAGTAAAAATGTACCAGTAGAGCAACCTGCTGTTGAGATTATTGACAAAACTACACCCATTCCAGAACCTGCGACTGAAGAAGTACCTGCGACTACAGATGCTGCACCTGTAACTGAGGTGGTTCCAGAAGTAATTCCACCCCATCCCCCATCCCCGGAGTTGGTGGAAGCCGCGCAAGCACATCCTGAAGCAGAAAATATAGAACCAATCCCCGTAGAAGAAATTGCGCCTGATGCGGTGCTTGCTCCCCCTGCGGAAGCCCCACCAGAACAAATACCACCAAATAGTTGAATTCGTTAAATTTTGTAAAACCCAGCTTGATTTTATGATCATGTTGGGTTTTGCTGTGATCTCAAGTTGCTAGTGGCGATCGCACAAATTAAACTAGCGACTAAATAAATAATGCAGGAGACACATGAAAAAATTCTCCTAATGCTTTTGCTTGAGCTTTACTAATTGCTCTGTTACCGTTCACAACTTCGGAAACCACGCCTTTAGAACCAATAATTCCCACCAAGTCAGATTGTTTAATTCCTCGCGCTTCCATCAAATGCTTAAGGATTGCATGAGGCGATGATGGTTCAATAGGATAGTGTTTTTTTTCAAACTCTTCAATGAGAGTCACTAGCAACTGTAGTATGGCGGTTTGTTCTGGTGTACGATTTTTACATACCATTAATTTTTCTACAGTTTCTAGAGTGCGATCGTATTCTTCTTCTGTTGCGATTACTTTAGGTTGAAACTCAACTAGCAGTTCACTGTAAGAGTTTTGATTAAACAAAATATTCATATTTAACATCCGTTGACGGCGAAGACCCGTATCATGACTTACTCCAATCCTCAAAAGTAAGTATGACTTTTAGGCACTACCAAATAGTGCAACCTAATTTTAATTTTATCTAAAAAATATCAAAAGAAAGGGTCATTTTTCCAATTTTCTTTATCATAATCAGCGTGAGTCAGAAAATATTTATAATAAACAGTTTGAATTTCATAATCAATGCTAACAATTAGGCGATAAGTATTACCTTTTATGTTGAAAACTGTAAAATTACCTACTACATCTGCTGTTGGGTAAAATTGTCTAACTTCGTTGAAGTTTTGCCATGATGCAGATTTCACAATTTGATACCAAGAGTTAACTGACTCTACTGCATCTGGATATTTACCAGCATCAGCACGTAAATTACGAATGCTGATTAGGTGCATTTTTTATTTTTGATATCAAAACTAAATATTTTTTTATTTTGTCGAACTTCTATATGTTCTCATTTTGAGAACATATTGTCAAGTTAATTTTTTGAGCTTCCTGCCATCTTCTATAATTGATAAAACCTGCACATATATTCTTAGGCATGAAGCTGTGACGGAAACTGGAAGTTACAAAGACACTGTAAATCTACCTAAAACTAATTTTGAGATGCGGGCTAACGCCATCAAGCGTGAACCGGAAATCCAAAAGTTTTGGGCAGACAATCAAATTTTTGAACGCCTGTCGCAAGAAAACCCAGGCGAATTATTTATACTGCATGATGGCCCTCCCTACGCAAATGGCTCTCTGCATATTGGTCATGCCTTAAATAAAATTCTCAAAGATATTATTAATCGCTACCAGTTGTTACAAGGGCGTAAGGTTCGTTATGTGCCTGGTTGGGACTGTCACGGCTTACCAATTGAACTGAAGGTTTTGCAAAATCTTAAGTCGGCAGAAAGGCAGAGTTTAACGCCTTTGCAATTGCGGCAAAAAGCCAAAGAGTTTGCTTTAGCAACGGTAGATGACCAACGTAAAAGTTTTAAACGCTATGGTGTTTGGGGTGACTGGGATAACCCATATCTCACCCTAAAGCCGGAATATGAAGCGGCGCAAATTGGTGTATTCGGGCAGATGGTGTTGAAAGGATACATCTATCGTGGGTTGAAGCCTGTTCACTGGAGTCCTAGTTCTAAAACGGCTTTGGCTGAGGCGGAATTGGAATATCCAGAAGGTCATACTTCGCGGAGTATCTATGCTGCGTTCCCTGTGACTGGTTTGTCAGAGGTAGCAAAATCAACTTTGGGAGAATATCTGCCAGAGTTGGGTGTGGCTGTGTGGACAACTACACCTTGGACAATTCCCGGTAACTTGGCTGTTGCGGTGAATGGGGATTTGAATTATGCGGTTGTGGAGGTTTCACGCAGAGACGCGGAGGAGGACACTTGCGTGGGCGGGTCTCCCGACTTGAGCAAAGTGTCCGTCGCGCAGAGAGGATTTAAGTATCTGATTGTGGCAGCGGATTTGGTGGAACGTCTAGCAGCGACTATCTCGGCTGAGTTGACGGTGAAGGCTACTTTTAAGGGTAAGGAGTTAGAACATACTACTTACCGTCATCCTTTATATGATCGGGAAAGTCCGGTGGTGGTGGGTGGTGATTATATCACTACTGAGTCAGGTACTGGGTTGGTACATACTGCCCCTGGTCACGGTCAAGAAGACTACATTGTGGGTCAGCGTTATGGTTTGCCCATCCTTGCACCAGTGGATGACAATGGCAACTTTACCGAGGAAGCGGGACAGTTTGCTGGGTTGAATGTGTTGGGTGATGGAAATCAGGCGGTAATTGATGCGCTGACGGCGGCGGGTTCGCTGTTGAAGGAGGAACCTTACCAGCATAAATATCCTTATGACTGGCGGACGAAGAAACCCACGATTTTTCGGGCGACGGAACAGTGGTTTGCTTCGGTGCAAGGATTTAGGGATGAAGCATTAAAGGCGATCGCTTCTGTAAAATGGATACCAGCCCAAGGTGAAAATCGCATCACGCCAATGGTGGCGGAACGTTCTGATTGGTGTATCTCTCGTCAGCGTTCTTGGGGTGTACCAATTCCGGTATTCTATGATGATGAAACTGGCGAACCTCTGTTAAATGAGGAAACTATCAACCATGTTCAAGCTATCGTTGCCGAAAAAGGTTCTGATGCTTGGTGGGAATTGTCGGTAGAAGAATTATTGCCAGAATCTTATCGCAACAACGGCAAGTCTTACCGCAGAGGTACAGACACAATGGATGTCTGGTTTGATTCTGGTTCATCTTGGGCGGCTGTGCTTAAGCAACGTCCAGAGTTACGCTACCCTGCTGATATTTATTTGGAAGGTTCTGACCAACATCGCGGTTGGTTCCAGTCGAGTTTGCTGACTAGTGTAGCGGTAAATGGCATTGCACCTTATAAAACTGTATTAACTCACGGCTTTGCTTTGGATGAGCAAGGGCGGAAAATGAGTAAATCAGAAGGAAATGTGGTTGACCCCAATGCCATCATTGAAGGCGGGAAAAATCAAAAATCAGACCCAGCTTATGGTGCAGATGTGTTGAGATTGTGGGTATCATCGGTAGACTATTCTGGTGATGTCCGCATTGGGAAAAATATCATCAAGCAGCTTAACGATGTGCGCGGTAAGATTCGCAATACAGCGCGGTTCTTGTTGGGAAGCTTGCATGATTTTGACCCGGAAAAAGATGCAATACCTTTTGAGGATTTGCCGCAGTTAGATAAATATATGCTGCACCGCATTCGTGAGGTGTTTCAAGAAGTGACGGAAGCGTTTGAGAGTTTCCAATTCTTCCGCTTCTTCCAAACTGTGCAGAATTTCTGCGTGGTCGATTTATCTAACTTCTACTTAGATATCGCCAAGGATAGATTGTACATCAGTGCGCCGAATGCTTTCCGCCGTCGCAGTTGTCAGACAGTGATACACATCGCTTTAGAAAATTTAGCACGAGCGATCGCACCTGTTCTCTGTCACACTGCGGAAGATATCTGGCAATATCTCCCCTACAAAACACCCTACAAATCAGTGTTTCAAGCTGGTTGGGTGAAGTTAGAAGATGAATGGGATAATCCAGATTTAGGGGAATTTTGGGAGACTTTGCGTTCACTCCGCACTGACGTTAACAAAGTTTTAGAACAAGCCAGGATAGAAAAAATGATTGGTTCTTCCCTGGAAGCTAAAGCTTTGATTCATATCCCTCACAAACAGTTAGGTGATGCTATCAAAGCCTTTAACCCCAGCAAGGGTAACGGTATTGATGAACTGCGGTATTTATTGCTGACATCTCAGGTGGAAGTATTAGATTCACCGGAGAAATTGCAAGGATTAAAATACACCGCGCAAACCGTAGACTGGCAAATTGGGGTAGTGAATGCAGATGGCGAAAAATGCGATCGCTGCTGGAACTACTCAACCCATGTGGGAGAATCACAAGAGCATCCTTTATTGTGTGAAAGGTGCATTCCCGCCTTAGTTGGTGAGTTTTAAAACAGGTTTAACATGAATGTAGAGACGTTTGATCAAACGTTTCTACATTTATTTAGGAATTTATATTTTCCAAGATGATGAACACCCAATTACCTGTAATCACAGACCTCTTAGGAATGGTGTTGAAAATGCAACCAAACATCATCGTAAGTGACGAGCAACTTTTTGATTTCTGTCAAGTAAATCGTGATTTTCGTATTGAACGTAATCACCTTGGAGAATTATTGATTATGCCCCCCACAGGCTCAGAAACAGATGAACGCAATTTTAATTTAACTGGTCAATTATGGATATGGGCAAAGCAAGATGGTACAGGTGTAGGTTTTGGTTCTAGCGGTGGTTTTACCTTACCTAACGGTGCAGTGCGTTCTCCTGATGCAGCCTGGATAAAAAAAGCCAGATGGGAAACAATACCTGTAGAACAAAGAAAGAGGTTTGCACCTATTTGTCCTGAATTTGTGGTGGAATTGCGTTCAGAGACAGATAATTTGAAAACATTACAAGAAAAAATGGCAGAATATATAGCTAATGGCACAGAATTAGGTTGGTTAATAGATAGAAAACAACACAAAGTATTTATTTATCGTCCAGAACAAGCTGTAGAAGAATTAGATAATCCTTTGACATTAAGCGGTGAAGATATATTAGCAGGATTTGTTTTAGATTTAAGTCAAATTTGGTAAGCGGATACAGGGTTTTGGTTGAGTGCAGTATGTCTGCCAAGGGGAGAGGTCAAAAAAGACTATGCTATTTGATTTTTTAAACTTTCAGGAATGTATTTAGACACAATATCTTACAAACTTGGCACATGATGTCCCCGCCAACGGAGTAAAACAGCAGCTTGAGCTTTACAAAGCATAAAAAGGTCAGTTTCGTGACGCAGTTTCATGAGTTCTAATTTTTCTGCATCTGTTATGCTACCACTAGAATTACGCTCTAATAGCCAGTCATATCGCTCCATTTGCTCTACTGTTTTGCAACTGCGGAGAATTTGCCACAAACTATTGTCATCTAGTTTATCTAAAGCTGCGATATCAGCTTGAAATTCTTCTGGTACATCGTCCCATGCTGGTGGACTTCCTACCTGTAAAGCATGAACTATTACCTCTTCAATGGGACGACGTTGAGCCTGGGCAGTGTTGACTAAACGTTGATAAAGTATTTGTGGAATTTGCAGCGTAATTGTTTCTGTGACCATTGCTCAATTTCCAACCCATACCTTGATGAACTATCTTGATTTTAGTTTAAGTGCGATCGCTGCTGAAACTTTTTAGGAAGTAGGTGACAGGTTACAGATCATTTTCTATTACCTGTCACCTATCACCTCTCCCCTATAACTTCTGCAATAACTCTTGAGTTAACTGCAAAAATGCTTTAGAACCAGCAGACTGAGGTGCATTCAACACAGCAGGCATAAAACTATCAACAGCTTTAGCCACATTAATATCAACAGGAATTTGTGCCTTACAAATTTGTTCTACACCAAAATCTTCCACAACCCGGTGCATAACTTGTTTGTAATATCTGCCAGTGAGCAAATTAGTATTGCACATACTAAATACAATTCCCAGCATTTTGATATTGATTTGTGCTTCTTGTTCGTGACTATCTTTTAACTGACCAATGCGTCTTTCTAACAGTTGAATCCCGACTACAGATAGTGGTTCTGGCTTGGCGGGGAGGATATAAAAATCACTAGCAGCTAAAGCACTGCGAGTCAACAAATTGTAACCAGGAGCGCAATCTAACAGAATAAAATCATATTGCTCTCGCACTGGTTTTAAAATGTTATTTATCAATACTCGCTCAAAGCGATTCCACACAGTTTCAAAGTTTTGTTCACCAAAAGCAACCGTTTGTTTGTGCAGCATTTCTGACACCACAAACTCATCATATAAATCGATATCACCTGGCAATAAATGTAGTTCTGAAAGTCCACAAACTTGCGTTTGAATAATATCGTTAATTGTTACCTTACTATTGGGATCTGGATTGATAACATCGTCGATTAAATATCTAAATGTCAATCTTTGTTTGCGACGCTTGGCAAAGTCTAAAGGCGACATCAGACTCAGCGTGGCACTGATTTGGGTATCTAAATCTAATACCAGTACCCGCTTACCATGATTTTTCGCCAAACAAGTGGCTAAGTTGACGGTGAGAGTCGTTTTCCCTACACCGCCTTTCATATTTGCAGTAGCAATTACATATCCCATTGGTTAATTCCTCTGATGACGCATTCCCATCTAGGTAGCGTACACCCATCCTGAACGCTTAAAACTTTCGTTAAATTTAATATTTGTGGGAAATCAAAAATTAAAACTTTCAAATTATAGCAGTACCTATTTACCTAAACGGAGGGTAACTGAATATTTGTGGCCAATAAGCTTTGTAAACGATGCTGTTGAGAGCCCACTTGGTAAAGTAAATCACCTTTACCCAATAAGTAAGCAGAAGAGGTTTCTGTTCCTCCCAGGACAATTTTTGAGTCTGCTTCACTGGCGGTTCGTAAAGCAACACGTCCTGGTAAATTTGCGCGGATAATTGGTGTAACCACCTTAGCTTCTGGACGTTGGGTAGCAATGATTAAATGAATACCTGCGGCGCGTGCCATTGCTCCTAAACGTTTGATACTTTGTTCTAGTACGGTGCGAATTTCTTTTTCTGCCATAAAGTCTGCATATTCATCAAATATACAGACAATGCGAGGTAAAGACTGGGAAGAACACTGGTTATAAGTGCTTAAATCAGCACATCCCGCTTTTTCAAACTGCTGATAGCGAGACTCCATCTCTGTTACTAATTCTTCCATAAGTCCGACAGCGCGATCGCTATCTTTGACGACTGGTGAATATAACCAAGCCATCCGTTCAAACTCTGGAAACGTGACGCGCTTGGGGTCAACCAAAGCAATTTTGAGATGTTGCGGTGCATAACGATATAGTAAGCTGAGGAGGAGCGATCGCAAAAATTCACTCTTACCGCTACCAGTTGTCCCACCAACTAAAAAGTGACAAGAATTCGGATCTGATAAGTCTGCTTCTAATAATTCACCCTCTATGTTTACCCCAATAGCAATTTTTACAGGTGCAGTTGCAGGTAAAAATTTTGCTTGAATATACTTTTCTAAATGGGCAATTTGCCTATCTGGACGAGGTAAATCAATACTGACATATCCCGCTTGTGGTGCAATTAAAGGTGCATTTGCTAACCCTAATTGCACTTGCAAATCATCCGATAACTTCAGTAAAGCATTCACTTTCACGCCAAGATGAGGCTTCAATTTAACCCTGATAAAAGCAGGCCCAACAGCAGCACCTTGATAATCAACACCCACACCAAACGATTGCAAAGTATTAATTAAAGTTTCCCCTATCTCATCAGCATTTGCTGTTTCTTGACTATCTTCTATCTCTTCCTCCCCCCTTTTGAAGGGGGGCTGGGGGGGATCAAATTCTACAACACCAAAAAAAGTCTGACACTTTTGCTGTTGAGGACAAATTTTGCACAAATGAGGCTGAGTTGTTGGCGGTGGTGGGTTGGGATGAGGAGATTCCCAAGTCAACCATTGCTGCATTTGTAGTAATTTATGAGGAATTAACTGATGTACTGTATTTTCTAACTGTTCCCAAGAATAACGATACTCTTTAAACTCAGGTAATACACAATAAACCGCAGAATCAACCGGAACTTTTTTCTGTTGGTGTAACATATAACTGTAAAGTGCAACCTGAGCTAATTGCGCTGAAGGATCTACAGGTTGATAGGTTTTAAACTCCACCACACACAGGCGATTAATTTCAAAATTAAACACCAGACAGTCAAATTCACCTCTAACTAATTGTTGTGTTGTATCTGGAAGAGGAAAATTATATTCAATATTGCGTTCTTGAGATAAAAAAGTGTTACTAATTAATGTCTCTGCATTGCAATGGTGACGATTAGTTAATAATAGTTCTGCAAAGCGTTTGATGAGTCCTTGTAATCCATTCCAAACCTGTAAAAGCGTCTGTCCTTGTTCACCATCTTTTTGGATAGCTTTTTGTAAATAAGGAAAAAACTCAAGTTGATAAAATAACTGTTGCAATGCAGTCGTAATTTCTTCTAAATTTAACTGTGATGCAGGTGGTTTAAATAAATTACTAAACTGTGGCTCAATAATAGCTAATTTAACAAACTTATCTGCTAACTGATGAAAGGGATTACCAATACCAATAGCTGTATCTTGTGGTAAAAATATTGCTTTATCACCAAATTGATGATTTAGATAAAACAGCCTTGGACACTCAAAAGCCAATCTAACTTTAGTAACACTTAAAGCAGAATTTTGCGATTTATTTGTTAAATGCTGTGAGCCATTGTTAACCATAACAATATTAGGATTATATATTTTAATTAGCTGATGATGCACAGCAGCTAGATAAACTGTATCCATTGCAGCATATTCTAACTGCTTTTGGCTGAGAGGGCGTTTTCCCCAATCACTAGATTGTTCTGCTATGTTGATATTAGAAAAATGACAGAGTTCAACTGCTAAAGTTTTCAGTTTTAAATTCGACGTTTGCAATTTTTGGCGTGTAATTTTTCTCGCAAGTTGTAAAGTACAAGTTACATTCTTTGCTAGATGACTTCCTAAATATTTTAAGTCAAATACAGCATTATGAAATACTTTTTCAATTTGAGGGTTAATCATGATTTGATTAATGAAATTAGCCACTAACCCATGATTATTTAGTACATCAAAAATATAAGCAGATGAGCCTGTGCTATCTGTAGGGTCAGCTAATACCTGAATCAACGATAATTTAGGTTGTGAAGTATACCAATTAGCAATTTCTGTATCTAACCACAATATTTTAGTCGTTGTTAATTGCGACATTACTTCTTGAATTGTGGCTGGTTCTGTCAGGTAGTGCATTGATAACATTGAATAAACATAAGTTAGGCGACTAAACAAATTAATTGGTCTTGTAACTTAGCCTTTGGGTTAATAATTTTTACTTTCTTCTCTTGACATAAAAGCTCAATTAATAACTGAACATCATTTGCTTTCACATTAGGGAACTGATCAACAGAATTCTTTATCAAAGTAGGTACACCCATAAAGCTTTGAGTTTTAACTAGATTTACTAAAAAATCTTTAACAGGGCGTAAATCTTCTTTCTTGTAATTTCCGTTATCTTTAACAGGTTCTTGCTTGGCGACAAGTCCTAAATCCTGTAATAAGGTACACTTGTGTAATATCTTCGATGACTGCATTAGTGATTGTAAATATTGCAGATTAATCACTTTACCATGAATTACTAATTCTTGAGAAAGTGCGGCATTTATTAGGTTATGATATGTTGCCAAATAATGAACAGAAGTTAATGAAGGTTTGAGATGAATATGATTAGTTGCTGTAAAAACTTGTTGATATATTTGATATCCCACAAGTCGTCCTTGTCCTACACTACTTAAACGAATCAAATATAAAGTTTGACAAATATCTTGCTGAATAACTTTTTGACAAGCACTCATAACATGAAAAAAGCTATTCATATTGGCATCTTCTGTCCATACTATTCCTATCTTGTCTCGTTTACCAATTTTTTGATAACTTAAGGAATAGCTTGCAAATCTACCATTTAAAAGTTTTGGCTTAATTTGTTGTACTCCGCATAACTCCATAGCTTCCTGGAGCATCCGAATTAAATCAGAAGATGCTGTTAAGTTAATTTTTTTGATTTTTAGCTGAGTTTTTTTGTACTCTTGTTCCCATAACAACCGAAATTCAGCCTGAATTATTTCTTCTACGTTATTTATTGTGTCAGTTGTATTTTTAGTGGTACTTATATCAGTTTTTTTCTGTGTATTTTCCTTGCCATTCTCGGTTATTTCTTGATTATTTTTTTTAAAAAATTCCTCTTTAATATTTTCTTTATATGTTTGATAAGCTACCATACCTAGATTAATCACATTTCTAGGATAAGTCTTTTTACCGGGAAAATTACTTTCTAACAACTGTCTTTCTAATGGAAAAATTGGTGATTTTGGAAGGCTACTTGCCTGAATATGTAAATTCTTAAGAAGATAAGCCCAAATAGACTCTGCTTGCTCTAAATTAATAGACTTGAGCTTGAGATATTTATGAATTCCAGCTTTATCAGCTTGTTGAATACGGTTTTGATGAATATTTAATGTATTAGTAATAATACTAATTATTACTAAAAAGTTCTTGAGTGATTCACCATGAATAGTTGTGTTTACATCAAAAAATGGTTGTATATCTAGAAATCCATCCTGCATTTTCGGCATTGTATCTAGATTATCAAAACATAATACAATAGGTTTAGTTTCTGTAGAGATTCTTCCAAAATTAGCTAGAATATTCTTAGCTTCATCCTCTGACTCAATACATTGTTTAACTTTAAGAGCTTGCATCGATTCTTCACTTAAAGAGTCACCTCGCAACCACTCACAAGCTAATGTATAAAGTTCTGGATTAGTTAAATCATGTAACAGTCCAAAAAAAATATCGGGATTGTATATTCGTGCTGTTTTATAGGTATCTTTCAGATGCTTAATAAATTTCTGTCTGTCACTTGATAAAAATTCCCATATATTGTCGTTAAAAAATCGCTGTTTGAGACTCCGCTTAGTGAAAGCAGACAAGCTTTTTAGCCATAACATTAATTGAGATTCTGTCTGCTCATCTGGAATTTGAATTAAGCTATCAACTGTATAGCGTAGAATATGTCTCCAAATATTATTGCTATCAGCCCAATCACATAGTATGTAAACAAAAAAAGCCTTGGCATTAAGAGTTCGTTTGAGACGACCTAATAAATGACTTTTACCAGAACCAGGATCACCTACAATCATAACAGAACGACTGCGATGATCTGTAACGACTAAATCGAGAAATTCTTGAATATCATTAATTACTTCTTGATGAATAGAATCAACATTTAGAGATGCGTTTTGTTGTTCTTCCCAAAAATTCATCGGTTTTGGGTTGATTCGGTTAAAAGGATTAACCTCTCGGAGAATAATTTCGTTAATATTTGCCATGCTTAAGCTTGATGAAATGATGGATTTGCTTTTTACGTAAAATCTGTTTTAATTCACTGTAATAAAAAACAGCGAACCACCAATATTTTGATGAATCCCTGCATCTATTTGCTCTGCGGTATAGATACTAGCTTCTTGTAGAGTACTAAAATCAATTTTGTCTTGAGCCTGCAAACGATACAAAGCCTGATCTAATTCATCACGCGATAATGGCGGTTGTAATTTTTGCCGCAGATGGAAAATAGGTAGATAATTCTCTGTTCCTAATTCCTTATCTAATTTTTCAACAATTTGTAAAATTTCTTCGTCATTAATATTAATGCTGTTATCAGATTGTGGCTCAAATATAGGTGGTTGTTCCTGTTTAACTCGCAAAGTCTTGCGTAAAAACCGTAGATAATTACCCAGCAATTCTAAGCTGATGGCTGGTTGAACGCCTTTGTTGGGGTTGTAGTCATCCCGGAGAAACTCAATTCCTCTTTCAGTCAGCCAAACTTCAGCTTTGGTCTTTTTGAGTTGGGTTTCAGCTTCAATTAACCCGCGTTCCTTGAGGGTTTTTAATACTGCGTCTCGTTCAGCAGCTTTTAAACCGGCGATTTTGCTGGGTGCGATTTTACCGGAAGCTTTACTGATTTTCTCCAGCACCTTAAGTTCTGTGTCTGTGATGGGTACTTCTCCTGCTGGGAGTTTCAGCAAGGCTTGACCAGTAGATAGAATCTTAACTGTGGCAATCTCACGGGTATAGTCTACCAGTTCACGATCGCCTAACTCTCGACAAATTTTATCTTTACCTTTAAAACTACTAAAAGCAGACAATCCTGCTCGATAATTGGCAAATCCCAATAACTTTAGAAGAAACTTTAATTCATTCGTATCCATGCTAGTCATCAAGCCTATATTTAATTCCGCTATAGTCTGGTGCTAAGGGCAAAAATTTACACACCTCCTTATCGTAGCTGTAATTAGTGCTGATGACTACAACAGAACTAGCGATCGCTGATTCACATTTAAGCAATTATTATTAATTTTCATTGAAAAATATAAATACTAAAAAACTATCAAGAAAAAAAATACTTTCTATTATAAAGAGTCTATATCTAGAAAATCAGTCAATTAGCGATCGCACATAATATCAAAACTATCTCTAGCTTGTTTTTCGTTCAAACTACCGATAAACTAACTAGATGTTTAAGAATTTGGTAATGCGATCGCCTGCAAATTCTACATAGACTATTGTGGAAATATCTCATGTTTCACACATTCTTTGGTACTGAGAAACTAAAAGCATATTGAGATATAGCAAGCCTAAGTAATTTACAAACATCTATCTCCCTTGTCTACCGTGTCTCTCTGAAGTCTCTTATTCATATAGCAATCCTATCTGAGTTGTAAAAAATATTCTTTATAACGAACCGCAAAGGACGCAAAGGACACAAAGAAGAAGAATAAAGAGAAGAAAGAGAATTTCACAAATGATTTAGGATTGCTATATCTCAAATAAGATGGCTATCGTTAGGTATTTTTATCTACCAATTTATAGATAAAAATCTATCTATCTTTTGACTTCACAAGTTACCTCATCTGGGAGAAACGCCGATAAATCAATGTTGTTAATCTGATTACAGATGAGATTTCCGAGGTCGTTATGAATATTATTGCTTGGATAATATTAGGTTTATTAGCTGGTGCGATCGCTAAAGCCATTTACCCTGGTTATCAAGGTGGCGGTATTCTTTCCACAATGATTTTAGGTATTGTTGGTGCTTTTCTTGGTGGAAGTTTATATACTTTGTTGCAAACGGGAACTTTGCAGTTGACAGCCACTAGTTTTAGTCTTCCCGGTTTATTTATAGCAATCATTGGTGCCATTATTGCTATTTACTTATGGGGATTGTTGCAAAGAAGCAGTAATGCTTAAACCATCGTGATTCAACCTTTATTCAATCTAGAGTGTGTTTGGTAAACTTCACCAATAACACTCTTTACCACCATACAAAGATGGTTTTGACATACCTACTGTAGAAAGCTAGTTTGCCAACAACGCACTAATCATATTGTTTATCTATAAAAGCAGTTAAAAACTATCAACTGCTAAGGCAATAAATTTATTGCTCACGATGTTTTGTTGAAAAAATCGCAGAGGTCTTGCATGTTTTTCCATAAGAAAGATCCAATTCATGTTGTCAACGTTAATGACAGCAACCCCCGTTTTGCTCAGTTACTGCTTGAGCAGTTTGGCGGTGCAACAGGAGAACTAACAGCCGCTTTGCAATATTGGGTGCAATCTTTTCATGTGGAAAATGCTGGAATTCGAGATATGTTGCAAGATATTGCCATTGAAGAATTCGGGCATTTAGAAATGGTTGGTAAACTAATTGAAGCTCACACTAAAGATACTGACCAAACCGAGGCTTATAAAAGTACTCTGTTCGCTGTTCGTGGCATTGGCCCCCACTTTTTAGATAGTCAAGGTAATGCTTGGACAGCTAACTATATCAACGAAGGTGGAGATGTAGTCCGTGATTTGCGAGCCAATATTGCTGCTGAAGCTGGCGCTCGTCAAACTTACGAAGAGTTAATTAAGTTAGCACCAGATCAAGGTACGAAAAATACTTTGGTGCATCTATTAACTAGAGAAATTTCGCATACCCAGATGTTTATGAAAGCATTAGATTCTCTGGGTAAATTGACAGATCCATTCTTCGGTAATATTCAGCCTGATGAAACAGTGAATATTTACTACAATCTGTCTACTAATGGTAATGGTCACGATGAGCGCGGCCCTTGGAATTCTGAACCTGCTTTCAAATACGTTGCTAATCCTTTAGAAAGCAAAACTAACTAAAGTTTTTGTCTTCCTAATTCTGTGTCAACCCTCAATAATCATGACTTAAGTCAGTGGGAGTTTCTTCCCTGACTTATTTTGTTGCCTTTTTTTAATTCAAAACTCAGCACTGTTCTAGGGAGATTTATCAGTGATTGTTAAACCCACACAAAATGGTTGGGAAGTAATTTATCATCGCGCCCATGCTTTACTTGCAGCACAGTTAGCAGGACAGTGGCGGCGGAAAAATGCACCCCCCAGATTATACGAAACATTAGCTGCAATTTCTCATCACGATGACTTAGAAAAAGAGTGGGAAGAAGATAACCTGACGGAAGCTGGCGCACCAAGGGATTTCATGTTGAATACAGACATTGATGTGGAGAAGTTAGCCAATCTAGTGAAGAATGCTCACTATCGTGGACGTTGGGTCACTCTTTTAATTTCTAAGCACATGTGTCGAATCAATGAGTCTCAACGAGGTAAGTCGCCAGAATTAGACAAGTTTTTAGACGAACAAGTACAAAACCAAAAACATTGGTGTAAAGAGTTAGGGATTGCCAAAGATGAGGCGGATGCAGCTTACGCATTTATGCAGTGGTGCGATCGCCTATCTCTAATTCTCTGTCAGCAAGAACTACCTGCGGATGAACGCTTCTTAGAAATTAGCAAAGGGCCTGATGGTCAACGTTATGACATTATGCAACGCAGTGACTCTTTAGTCACAGTCGAACCTTGGCCGTTTGAAGACGAAAAATTTACTGTCAATGTCGAAGCTTGTGAATTATCCCAAGTCAAGTTTGCTACTCCCGCTAAACTGATTCAAGCCCTCCAACAAGCTCCCATTAAAGTACTAGAGTGGACTTTTGTAGCTAGTACAACAGGGCAAAAGTAAAAAGTGAGCCAGTGCGGTGGACGGGTTCCCCGGCATAAAGCAACTGGCGAACTCGCAAGAGGAAAAAGAAAGAATAGTGATACCACAAGCCTTTTAGCAATTCCAGATTTTCACTAAGTTTCGTCTTCGCTCAACTACCGCATAATCATCGAAAAATACAAATGAAAAAGCGTCCGGGAGTGTTGCCGTGTTTCCACCCCAGACGCTCTTTCTTTTCAACTTGCTCCTCACACACAAATATAAAATAGCATTTGTTTTTTGAATTAGTAAATCTGTTGTGTGACAGTTTTACCAATTGCACAAAGTATGCTAAAATATACAGCCCAAATAAAAAGCACCTGATGGTGTTGCCGTGTTTCCACCCCAGGCGCTTTTTATTTTCAACTTGCTCCTCACACACAACTAGAAGTTATCACTTGTTTTTGGAAATGACAAGTATATTATGTAACACTTTATTAAGTCTTTAAATCACCCGTGATTTACGGCAGTGATACACATACAACTTAAATATTTAGATAAGATATAACTCAGGATGGTTGCCTACCAGCAATAAAAATTTTATGTCTTAGACACAGGTGACTTCCAAGGATTAATCGCAGTATGTCAAAAATCCAGCGCTTCTATTTGCAGCGTTACTTTGTTTCTGTGTTTTCCGTGTTAATGGCGCTGCTACTAGGCTTAACGCTGGATAACTTTTTAAAATTGGAAGTCTCGCCAATTTTTTTTGTTGCTGTAGTCTTTAGTAGTTGGTATGGGGGATTAGTTTCTGGCTTATGGGCAACTTTGTTGGCGGTTGTAGTCAATAACTACTTTTTCATTTCGCCCATCTATTCTCTACTACCCAAAACCGGGGCTGATGTAATACAGCTAGTTGTTTTTGGGTTCACAGCACTATTCATTAGTTCTTTAAATTCAGAGTTATATATTGCCAAGCAGAAATCTGAGTCTAAGTTGGCCAAGTTGAAAGTGAACTATCGCCGTCTGTTGGAAACAGCTTATGAAGGGATTTGGATATTTGATCAAGATGGAAAAACAGAATCTGTCAATTCCCAACTAGCTGCAATGCTTGGTTATCGTGTAGAGCAGATGAGCGATCGCGCCATTTTTGATTTTTTAGCACATGATGCTCAAAGCGAAATTCGGCAATGGCTAGAACAAAATCAGCAACAGCACCAGGAAACAAAACGACAATTTGAACTCTGCTTACGCCGCCAAGACGCATCGGAACTTTGGGTAATTGCTTCTCTTAGCTCAATTTTAGATGAGCAAGGCAAATTCTCTGGTATGGTTGCAATGCTCACTGATATTACCGAGCGCAAGCATTCCGAGGCGATTTTAGCGCAAGAACAGGCCAAGCGCGATCGCGAAGGTCAACTGTTGCGTGCCATGCTCGATATTTTACCTGTAGGAGTAGTGATTGCTGATGCTCAAGGCAAATTTATCGAAGTTAATCCAGCTATCAAAATGATTTGGGGAGAAAATGCCCCTTTTTTAGATGACCCCAGTCAATATCATGAATATAAAGGATGGTGGGCAGATACCGGTAAACCAATTGCTGCCCACGAATGGACACTAGCTAGAGTTTTAACTACAGGTGAAACAGTCATTGGCGAAGAAATTGATATTGAAAGTTTTGATGGTAAACGCAAAACCATCCTTAATTCTGCTATTCCTATCCGCGATGAAACTGGAGCAATTATTCATGCTGTTGCTGTGAATGTTGATATTACCGAACGCAAGCATTCCGAAGCGAAATTGCGCCAAAGTGAAGCATTTGCCAAAGCCAGGGCTGAAGAACTAGAAACCATTATGGAAACTGTACCAGCCGCAGTTTGGATTGCTCAAGATCCCCAATGTCATCACATGACAGTTAACCGCAGTGCGTATAAATTAATGCGCCTAGAACCAGGCTCTATTATGACAGCAACTCCGGTTAGTGGAGAATACCCTTTTCCCTTTAAAATTCAACAAAATGGGCAAGATGTCCCCCTTAAAGAACTACCAATGCAGCAAGCTGCTTTAACAGGTGAGGAGACAGAGGGAGAATTTGAGTTTGTTTTTAGTGAAGATGATGTGCAATTTATTTATGGCAAAGCAGCACCATTGCGTGATTCTGCGGGTAAGATTAGGGGTGTCGTCGGAGCCTTTTTAGATATAACTGAGCGCAAGCTTCAAGAAGAAGCATTAAGGCAAAAGCAAGAATGGTTAGATTTAGCCCAAACAGTTGGTAAAATTGGCAGCTTTGAATGGCATATCCCCACTAACGTTAATATTTGGTCAAAAGAATTAGAAGTAATTTACGGTTTACAGCCTGGTGAATTTGGTGGAACCTATGAAGATTGGAAAAAATGGGTTCATCCTGACGATTTAGCCACAACCCATGCAGATATAGTTAATTCTTTAAAAACAGGCCAGTTTTTCACCGACTTTCGGGTAGTGTGGCGGGATGGCAGTATTCATTGGCTTCATGCTAGAGCCAAAGTTTATTACGATCGCGAAGGTAAACCCTTACGGATGGTAGGAGTTAATGTTGATATTAGCGATCGCAAACAAGCCGAAGAAGCACTCAAACAAAGTGAATCTCGCTTACGGCAGCTATTAGAATCAAGCATTATCGGGATTATTGAAGCCGAACCAGATAAAATTACCTTTGCCAACGATGCCTTTTTACAAATGCTTGGTTATACCCAAGAAGATTTATTAGCGGGGAAACTGCGTTGGCAAAACATGACACCGCCAGAATATAGAGAACTAGATAAAGCCAAAGTAGAAGAAGTCTTTGTTTCTGGTGTTTGTACTCCGTTTGAGAAAGAATATATCCGTAAAGATGGCACGCGTGTGCCGATTTTATTGGGTGCGACTTTATTAACACGCAGTCCATTTAGATGGGTTTGCTTTGTACTTGACCTAAGCAAACGTAAACAAGCCGAAGCAGCCTTGCAACAAAGCGAATTGATGTTTGGCACACTGGCGGACACAATGGCGCAAATGTTTTGGATTACCCAACCAGATGGCTACCATGAGTATTTTAATCAACGTTGGTATGACTACACAGGCACAACCTTAGAACAAACCCAAGGTGAAGGCTGGTTAAATATTTTACATCCTGATGATGTGCAGAGTACTATCAATTGCTGGCTAGATTGCTTGCAGACTGGGAAAAAGTATGAGATTGAATATCGTATGCGTCGCGCTGCGGATGGCGAATATCGCTGGCATTTAGGATTAGCATTTCCATTGAGAAATCAAGACGGACAGATTATCAAATGGTTTGGTTCATGTACTGATATTCATGAACAAAAAATAATGGTGGAAGAACGGGCGCAAGCATTAGAACGAGAACGTGCAGCCAGAATAGAACTAGAAACAGCCAACCGGATGAAAGATGACTTTTTAGCAATTGTCTCCCATGAATTGCGATCGCCACTGAATCCGATTCTCGGTTGGGCAAAACTGCTCAAAAGTCGCAGATTAGATGCAGCTAAGACAAACCAAGCCTTAGACACCATCGAGCGCAATGCTAAATTACAAGCAAGATTAATTGATGATTTACTAGATGTTTCGCGGATTCTGCGCGGGAAGCTAAGTTTGAATATCTGCACAGTTGACTTAGTAAGCTGCTTAGAAGCCGCACTAGATACTGTGCGTTTAGCCGCCGAAAGCAAATTAATTCAGCTACAAACAGATTTTGCCGTGAGTGCGCTACAAGTAGCAGGTGATCCCAACCGCCTACAACAAATTATTTGGAACCTACTCACCAATGCCGTGAAGTTTACACCAGAAGGCGGCAGAGTGGAAGTCCGACTAGAAATAGTGGGTAATTCTGCCCAAATTCAAGTTACAGATACAGGTAAAGGTATTAGTGCAGAGTTTCTCCCATTCGTGTTTGACCGCTTCCGCCAAGCCGATGAGGTTACAACGCGGAAATTTGGTGGACTAGGATTAGGATTAGCCATTGTGCGCCATCTTGTCGAACTCCACGGTGGTACTGTGCAAGTCACAAGTCCCGGAGAAAACCTAGGCGCAACCTTTACCGTGCAGTTACCGTTAATTGTGACCACCACTGAAACATTGCCCAACTATCCTTTAATTGAAAATGCCCCAAATCTTCAAGGTGTGCAGATAGTTATTGTAGATGATGATGTTGATACTTTGAATTTACTCACTTTTATTTTGGAACAGTATGGTGCGACAGTCCAAGCGGTAAACTCAGCCCTAGCAGCAATACAAGCGATCGCTCAAACACAACCAGATTTACTGTTGAGTGATATTGGTATGCCAACAATGGATGGCTACATGCTAATTGAACAGGTAAGAAAGACTACTCCTGCCAGTATATTACCTGCGATCGCTTTAACTGCTTTTGCCGGCGAAGTAAATTCCCAAAAAATCATCTCCGCAGGCTTTCAGCGACATCTCACCAAACCCATCGAACCAGCAGAATTAGCAGCAGTCATAGCCAGCTTGATTTATAGTAGGTGATAGGTTGTAGGTTACAGGTTACAGAAAGGTAGGTTGGGTTGCGCTATCGCTCCACCCAACATTTGCCAGTTTTAATTTTAGCTTTGCTATACTCAGCACTTGATTCAATCTTCGTTGAGCCAACGTAAAATATTAGCTTTACTATCTACTAAACCTTTGTAAACAAGTGACTCTGGTGACATAGATTCAATTGCAGCACTTAACTTACCCCGTAACAGCGAATCTTGTGTCAGCACAGCGCAATCTCTAAAATAAGTACGAATAGTAAACAATGCTGCTTGATACTGTGGTAGTCCCCAAATAACTTGTCGTTCAATTCGCAAATAAAGCTGGGGATGCTGAGGATCAAAGTTTCTACCTTGCCACTGATTAACTAATACACTAGGTGGTGGTTCAGGATGATGATTTAGGCGCATATCGGTACTCAAACCCCAAGCAAAGCGCACCGTTGGTTGACGGTTAATCATAGTATGAACGATCGCATCTGCACGGTGATTAATTTTTTCCATATCCGCCACAGGTATATGTATGGTGGCAAAATCTTGACCAATTTTTTCTGCGGCTGACCAATGGTTGGGGTAACACAAGTGAACTGCACTTAGCCAATTACCACCATCTTTAGCACTGCAAATAACTGTAAAATCTTCTTGTACTTGGGCGGCTAAAGCATCCAGGCTAGAAGCGTAAGCTGGAACCTGTGACCTACCTTCAACTTTTTGTAACTGCCAGTCTGCATCTAAATAAAGTATTTCTTGGGTGAGTTGGCTATAAAATCTCCAGCTATTGGCGCTTAATCGTTCATAGCTAAAGTATTGGGGATGTTCTTGAGTGAGGCGCTCAATAATTAAACGAGCGATCGCACCTGCCACAGCCTTAGAATAATTGTAAGTCTGGTAATATTTACTTAACCGTTCTGCACGAGCTAAAAGTTTAGCCTGACGGTAATCACTAAAATTATTATCAATTTGAAATACTTGCTTATCAGCTTGACCATTACCAAAACAGGAACCAAGCAACATCATTCCTGGCTTGACTTCATAGCGTCCATTCATCAGAGGGAAGTAGCAAGCCGGACTATTTACAGCTACGACTTTCTGCATTTCCACAAGCCACTGATTTCAAAAAGTGCTGTTTATTCTTGATGGTTACATAAAATCAGGGTAAATACTAAAAAGCGTCCGGGAGTGTTGCCGTGTTTCCACCCCAGACGCTCTTTAATTTCAACTTGCTCCTCACACAACTAGAGAATAACACTACCCTTAAATAAGAGCAAGTGTTATGAGTGACACTTTTATAACTGCACTATCTGGATTGAGTTAGCACCCAAGATTTTTGGTTGTATCTGGGTGTAACATTACACCCTTGCACCCTTAAACCCTTACACCCATTCTCAACAATATTTATGCGTCAGTCCCAATTAATGTAAAAAGTGCCGTACTCCTGTCAAAACCATTACTAAACCCAGTTCATTAGCAGCTTTGATGGAATCTTGGTCGCGTAAACTACCTCCTGGTTGGACAATGGCAGTAATGCCTGCGGCGGCGGCGGCTCTGATAGTATCATCAAAGGGGAAAAATCCGTCACTGGCGAGAGTTGCGCCTTTAGCTTTTTCACCAGCTTGTTCGAGAGCGATTTTAGCAGAACCAACGCGATTCATTTGCCCTGCACCAACACCAAGGGTAGTGCGATCGCTTGTGAGTACAATGGCATTAGATTTAACATGTTTGCAGACTTTCCATGCAAACAGCAATTCGGCTAACTGGTCAGGTGTGGGTTGCAGTTCCGTCACCACTTGCCATTTACTTGTGTCAGCCACAATATCATCGGCTGCTTGTACTAAGAAACCGCCAGCAATTTGTTTAACTAAAGTTTTCGGGCCACTACTCAAATCTGCTAATGTCAAAACCCGCACATTGGTTTTCTTCGAGAGTATTTTTTGTGCTTCTGCGTCACAGTCAGGCGCAACCACACATTCTAAGAAAGTTTTAGTTAACTCGCTGGCTGTTGCTGCATCAATGGGACGGTTTAAAGCCACAATTCCCCCAAAGGCGGAAGTCGAATCAGCATTAAAAGCTTTTTGATAAGCTTCAACAATAGTATCGCCCAAAGCCGTACCGCAAGGATTGGTATGTTTAATAATGGTTGCGGCTGGTGTGTCGGTAAACTCAGCAATAATTCGCCGCGCTGCTTCTAAATCAACTAAGTTATTGTAGCTGAGTTCCTTACCTTGGAGTTTTTTAGCAGATGCCCATCCTGTGGGTGTAGTTCCAGTTTGATACCAAGCCGCACTTTGATGGGGGTTCTCGCCGTAACGCAGAGATTGTAATTCTGTACCACTGAGGGTGTGTTGTGGTGTACCTGCAAGATAAGATGCGATCGCCTGATCATAACTCGCCGTATGTAAAAATCCTTTCAAAGCTGCTTTTTGGCGAAATTCTAAGGAAGCTTCCCCGTTATTTTGCCGTAATTCTTGCAGATATTCATCATACTGCGGCGGCTCACATAATACAGTCAAATTAGCAAAATTCTTGGATGAAGCCCGCAACATCGCCGGGCCACCAATATCAATTTGTTCCACAGCTTCGGCTAATGTCACCCCTGGTTTAGCAATAGTCTCCTCAAAGGGATAAAGATTGACTACCACCAAATCAATTGGGCGAATTTGGTTATTTTCTAAATCTGTAATATCTTGGGGAACGTCCCGCCGTGCCAAAATTCCGCCATGAATGCGCGGATGCAGCGTTTTTACCCGTCCACCCAAAATTTCTGGCGAACCAGTGTAATCAGAAACCTTTGTTACTGGTATTCCTGCATCCTTGAGGGCTTTAGCTGTTCCCCCACTGCTGATAATATCAAATGCAAATTCTTCTACCAAGCTACGGGCTAGGTCAATTAAACCAGTTTTGTTAGATACACTCAGCAGTGCTAGACGCGCCATGTCTCAATTCCTCAGATGCGAAAGACCCCAATTTTTGCATAACCCTTGGTTCACTTCAAGATCATAAAAAAATAAGTCCATCTCTATTGACTGTGAAAATTCTTGGTTTTGAGCCTACGTAGCTAGGCTTCGTTTGTTTAGCCGCGATTTTAATCTTCTACTGCAAGCTAGATAAATCCTATCGAAATGAGGAGGTCATAATCAAGTTTAATCGGTCATTCTAGAAATAAATCTAAAAACAACATCAGATGTAAAAAGCTATGACTATCTCCTTGAACCACACTATAGTTCCTGCTCATGATAAACAAGCCTCTGCCCAGTTCTTTGCTGATATTTTTGGTTTAAAAGTTGAACCTGCTGGTCATTTTGCGGCGGTGCGAGTTAATGACACATTAACATTTGATTTTGATGACAGAAACTCTTTTGAATCTCATCATTATGCTTTTCATGTTAGTGATGAGGAATTTGACACTATCTTTGCGAGAGTCAAACAAGCTGGTCTGGAGTATACCAGTGACCCAATGCACCAGCACAAAGGCGAAATTAATCATCGCCAAGGTGGGCGTGGTTTTTATTTCTACGACCCCAATGGTCATAACCTAGAACTATTAACTCGTAATTGAAGAAGGCAGGAGTTGAAAGGCAGGAGGCAGAAGGGAAAAGTAATAAACAAGCATATAATTAGTCTGCAAAAGTAGCCTTTGTTTACATAGCACTAGACTTCCATTCTGAGGGGTTTACAACACTTTTGAAGTAAGTGAAGTACACCATGAGTAATAAGTAAATTTTTAACTCATTACCCATTACTCATTATTCATTACTTACTGGGCTTTTTTCCCTAAAGCGATCGCCATCGAACCAGCTACTACTAACACTGCACCAATAATACCAGTGAGGGTGATATTTTCTGCGGGAATTAAGCCAGGTGTGAATATTACTACTAATTCAACAGTAATTAAAGTCACAATTGGCGCTAAAGTCAACACAGCACTAACACGGGATGCTTCCCAATGTTCTAATGATTCGGCAAAGGCACCATAAGCAATTAAAGTATTTAAAGCACAAAAAATTAACATTCCCAACTGTAAATTATTGAGTTTTAAAAGATGGTCTGGTTTAGCCAATGGTGTAAATAATAAAGCCGCACCACCATAAATCATCATCATAATATTGGGTGAAGATAATGATTGTAATAACTGCTTTTGTGCTAAAGCGTAAATAGCCCAAACTGCTGCACCTAAAATGACCAAACCACTACCAAAAATATATGTGCTGTGTGCGGTAATTAAATTAGTGATTTGGTCGCGGAAAAATATTATATAACCACAAATTAATACACTCACCCCTAGCCATTGGCTGAGTGTATAACGTTCGTGAAAAATCACTAACCCACCCAAGCCTAATAACAAAGTCGCTAATTGAATTAATACTTCTGCGTTGGCTGGAGATGTTAACGCCAAACCCTGCATAAAAAAGAAGTAATTAGCCCCTAACATAATTGTAGCGATCGCTAACAACTTCCAACTAGCAGCAGGTAATTGACGTAACTTTGGTAACTCGCCACGCATTGCCAAATATATATTTAGTAATATAAACGACACTAAAAACCGAAACCAAATCACCGTATAGACATCAAGTGCTTGCAATGTTACCGCCAGGGCAATTGGTAAAATTCCCCATAGAAAAACAGTCAGTAGAGATAATGCCAGGCCTAAACGCCAGCGTCCAGAGTTTTGATGTAATGACATGCAGTTATGGTATCAAATCTTCACCCGTTCATGCAGATTAAGTGATGACATACCAGCAGAAGTATTTTTATACACCAGTCCAGTAAATCCTATTAATTTTCTGTAATATTTTTAGCTTGGAAAAGTTAGTAAAATCCTATACATTTAAAATCAAGCTAGTAGCTTTTGTGGAAAATATGATGTTTTGTAGTAACAAAAAACATGGAAATTATTCCTTTGCTCATATCGGTAATATTCATTACCAGCTTAATTGTGTACTTTCTACGTACTTCTCAGAGTAGATGGCAAAACCAAAAGAAAATTGAACTTTTGCCATCTCCACGAGTGAGATCGAGGTTTTATAAAGGGATGATCATTGCGGCGATCGCTATGTTTGCCATTATCGCCGGAAACACAGTCTCAGCACAAGTTGCACGACCCCTAGCTTCCCTCAAAACAGTCCAAGTTCCAGAACCTGATAACCTCACAGACTTTGTGAAAAATAAAGTCGCCGCCATCAAGTTAGGTAAAGCACTGTTTTGGGATATGCAAGTAGGTAGTGACGGCGTGACTGCATGTGCAAGTTGTCACTTCCATGCAGGTGCTGACAATAGATCCAAAAATCAGATTGCGCCTGGACTATTAAGACTTAACACCGATCAAACAGAAAATCCAGATCCAGTATTTGATGTTGGTGGCGCACCCAACTATCAACTCCAGCCAGAAGATTTTCCTTTCCAGACGAATGATATCGTTTCTTCTCAAGGTGTCTTCAATAGCGAGTTTGTCGATGTGATACCTGGTAATGCCCAAGATCAAGTAAACCTCATACCAGATCCCATATTTAACGTCGAAGGTACAAATGTGCGTCGCGTTGAACCGCGTAACACGCCCACTGTAATTGATTCCGTGTTTAACTTCCGCAACTTCTGGGACGGTAGAGCGCAGGAAATTTTCAACGGAGTTAACCAGTTTGGCTTGAGAGACCCCAACGCTTATGTAGTGAAAGCCACTACTCCCAGTCATCTAGAATTTGTGAAAGTTAGCCTTAACCATGCTTCTTTAGCTTCCCAAGCCGTCGGCCCACCAATCAGTTCTTTTGAAATGTCAGCTAATGGCCGCACCTTTGAAGAAATTGGTGATAAGTTTGGGTCAGTTAATCAAAAAACTCACCGTTTTCGCAGAGGTAAGAAACTACCCAGAAAACTAGGGAAAAAGTTGCTTCCCTTAAGACCGTTAGGTAAACAGCTAGTCCATCCCCAAGATAGTGTCTTAGGACAAGATAGTCGATCGCCCCGAACTGGACTGCAAGCTTTTAGCTATCAACAACTAATTGCTCAAGCATTTAAACCTGAATGGTGGGCATCTAATCGGATGATCCAAGTCAATTCTGACGGTAGCCGAACTTTTGTCAATAAGCCAGACCGTTCCTTACAAACCAATGAGTACACGCTCATGGAGTACAACTTCCCATTATTTTTTGGACTGGCGATCCAACTGTACGAATCTACACTCATTGCTGACGATACACCACTTGACCGCTTTTTAGAAGGAAATACCAGTGCGTTAAGCGCCCAGCAGCAAAGCGGAAAACTCCTGTTTGAAGGTAAAGCTCAATGCACTATTTGTCATAATGGGGCAGAACTTACCAGAGCTTCCGTTAGTGCTGTAGAGCAACAACGTATTGGCATACTCACCATCCCCAACTTTCCCCGAATTATCTTTGACAATGGTTTCTTCAACATTGGTGTAAGACCGACACTCGAAGATGTGGGTGTTGGTAGTAAAGATCCCTTTGGTAATCCACTGTCAGAATCACGATTATCTTTGTTAGGGACTTTTACACAAGTGTTGGGTTCGGAAGCGAATACTACTGTGACTACCAGTGATTTAGTACTAGCAGATGGTAGTTTCAAGACACCAGGACTCCGCAACATTGAACTTACCGCGCCTTACTTCCACAATGGTGGTTACTTGACTCTGCAACAACTTGTGGAATTTTACAATCGTGGCGGAGACTTTCGTCGGCAAAGCGCCCTCGCTCAGTTAAATCTCACAGAAGCAGAAAAAGCCGACTTAGTGGCCTTTCTCCAAGCCCTCACTGATGAGCGAGTTCGCTATGATCAAGCTCCCTTCGACCACCCACAATTGTTCGTTCCCAATGGTCATCCGGGTGATTCTATCGCTGTCACCAACGATGGTACAGGTAAAGCTACAGATAGCTTCCTAGAAATTCCAGCTGTTGGTAAGTTTGGTGGTAATGGTACACCCAACTTCTTAGCAAATCAGTAGATTAGCTAAGTAACGTTAACAGTTCATCTTTCTGCTACCCCTGTTTTTTTACAGGGGTTTTTTTGAAAAAGCACAACAATTTGCATAGGTTTTTAATATTTACCAATCTACATCTTAAAAAATGGATTAATTTTTTATTATTGAGTTTAATTTCCAGAGTCCCAAGATACAAGTATAAAGTAGTATGTATAGCTTATTGACGAAAGTACTGAGTTGAGGCTAAATTTCAGGCAGTAATAATTTATTTTTAGGTTTAACAGTTATTATTTATCAGGAAATTTATATTTTTGAAAATTATTCGCAAAAATTGTGTAATTTCTACCAGTATCTTGAATTTGCTGATGACACAATCATACTTACTATTGATTCGCTAAGGAATTTTTAGGAAAAATCCTCTACAACTAGATAATACTCCAAAAAACTGAAGCCAAAAGTCTGTCTGTAAATCTCAGATAACTCTAGGTCTTTTTAGGTTGCTTTTACTGATGGCAGCCAAAAATTTCATTTGTCAAAATTAAAAATTAACTCGTAAATCTTATCAGGGCCGTAACTAAATGAATAAAGTAACTTTTTATGTAATTTTGCTGCACGGATTCTTGTTCGGGATAGCAACTGCCAGTGCTGAGTCGCCACGTAGTCACAAAGACACAAAAGCTGTAAGTGTTAACCAGATTGCAGAAGTTACGCCTACCAAAAATAGCACAAATCCCACCTGGAAAAAACTACCGTCACCGCAAGTTTGGATAATTAATCAAGATAAAAAAGTTGAAAGTCAGCCATTTACTTGGGTAGTTAACAATCTCAAACAAGCAGATAAACAACCATTTTTAGAAGTTGGGAAATCAAGCAATCAGCCAGAAAAAAAGCCGACTTCTCCAGCAAAACCCGCAACTAAAGACGATTTAGAAGACTTTGATGAAGTAGTTAAAGATACAGAAAAAAAGGAAGGATTATTCACACTCTATCGCAGTACTAAAAAGAATAAAATTTATCTGGAAATTAAACCAGAACAGTTAAATAATAATTTCTTAGCCACCGCCACACTTGAGTCGGGAATTGGGGAACGTGGTATTTACAGTGGTATACCTTTGCAAGATTTTTTATTTTATTGGCAGAGAGTAGATGACAAATTACACTTTGTGGTGCGTAATGTTAATTTTCGCACACGAGAAGGAGATCCCCAAGCGCGATCGCTTGCCCGTTCGTTTAGCGATTCGACTCTTTACATGCTACCCATCAAAAGCATTCATCCCCAACGCAAAACTATCCTTGTTGACCTCAGTGATTTGCTACTTTCCGACTTAGCGGGATTATCTGCCAGTTTGGGTATAACCGTCACCACAGACCAATCTTACTTCGGTAATGCCAAAGCCTTTCCCAACAACATCGAAATTGAGTCGGTATTAAATTTTTCTAGTGGTGCGACTAGCAGTCGAGATAATCAAAAGCTGAGTTTTGCTTCCCTCGCTGATGACCGTGGCTTTACCTTGCGTGTCCACTACAGCCTCTCACAATTACCTAATAATAATTACCGCCCCCGTTTAGCAGATGAACGAGTTGGTTATTTCATCACCGCTTACCAAGATTTAACTAAAGATAGTGGTGATCCCTTTGTACGTTATATTAATCGCTGGAATTTAGAAAAAGCCGACCCCACAGCCGCGATTTCCCGTCCTAAAAAACCGATTGTTTTCTGGATTGATAATGCCGTTCCTTTAGAATACCGTGATGCCATTAAAGAAGGCATCTTAATGTGGAATAAAGCCTTCCTCAAAGCCGGATTTAAAGATGCGATTGAAGCCAAACAAATGCCAGATAACGCCACTTGGGATCCGGCAGATATTCGCTACAACACAATTCGCTGGATAAACACCGTTGATGGTTATTTTGCAATGGGGCCATCCCGTGTTAACCCCCTAACCGGAGAAATTTTAGATGCAGACATTTTAGTTGATGCGAGTTTTGTCCGGGCATTGAAAAGTGAATATCGCAAAATTGTCCAACCGAACCAAAACCAAAATCGCACATCTTTATCAACTTGGATGCAAAATCGCTTTCTTTGCGGTGGCGACAATTCCCAGCCCCAAGAAAATGGCTTACTCCGCAATTTATCGAAACTCGCTGGGGAATATGATTTGTGTTATGGCATGGAAGCTGCGAATCAATTTGCCTTTGGTTCTTTGGCAATGACGCTGTTAAAAGATGGGACACCTAGCCAAGAGCAACAAAAAGAATATATCAATCAATATCTACGGTTAATTATTGCCCACGAAGTTGGTCATACACTGGGTTTGCGCCATAACTTTCGCGGTAGTACCCTGCTACCACCCCAGGAGATGAACAATAAAGATGTCACCCACCGTAAAGGTTTGACATCTTCGGTAATGGATTACATTCCCCCCAATATTGCACCCCAAGGCACAAAACAGGGGGATTATTTTCCCAGCGCGGTGGGTGCTTATGATGAATGGGCAATTCAATATGGTTATATCTCCACTAGGGCTAGTACTCCCATTGCCGAAAAACCATTGTTGCAGGAAATTGCCAACCAATCCTCTAAACCAGAGTTGAGTTATTCCACAGACGAGGATGTTTATGACCTCGACCCCACTGCCGATGCTTGGGACAATAGTAACAATGTGCTTGTTTATGCCCAATGGCAGTTAGATAACTCGCGGGTGATGTGGGAACGTCTCAACCGGGGTTATCCGACGGCTGGGGAAAGCTACAGCGATGTCAGCGAACGCTTTAGTACAGTGTTGGGCAATTATTTTCAGCAAATTTATTATGTGAGTAAATATATTGGCGGACAATCTTTTTACCGCATCAAAGGTGCTGATGTGGATTCCAGTAAACTGAGTGGACAAAATCGTTTACCATTTCAACCAGTCCCCGTAGAAGAACAACGGCAAGCTTTAAAAACCCTACAAAAGTATGTGTTTGCCGAAGATGCCTTAAAATTTTCCCCAGATTTATTGAATAAATTAGCACCTTCCCGGTGGCGGCATTGGGGCAGCTATCCCCGCGTCGGACGTTTAGATTATCCGATTCATGAGTTGGTTTTATTCTTGCAGAGTGCGGTTTTGCGCGATTTACTTTCAAGCGATCGCCTCTACCGTCTCAAGGATTTGGAACTCAAAGCCCAATCAGGGCAAGCACTGACATTACCAGAGTTATTTGATACGCTCCAGTCAGGAATTTGGACAGAAGTCATCAACCCCCAAAAATCTGCTTTGCAAATCTCCAGTATGCGACGAGGTTTGCAGAGAGAATACTTGGATATTTTAATTGCTATGGTGTTGCGGAAAGATAATGTCCCCGAAGATGCGCGGACTTTAGCTTGGTACAAACTCAAGCAATTAGATGAAAAACTCGCTCAAGTAAGTTCCCAAGATGAATATAGCAAAGCTCATATTCTTGAAACACGCGATCGCATTACTAAAGCCTTGAATGCACCATTGCAAGGAAATTAAACAAAGACTTGGTTACAAAGGTTATTTGTTGAGACTGGGTGTAGGGGTTTAGGGTACAGGGGTGTAAGGATTTTAAAGCACCTACCTACACCCCTGCACCCTTATACCCTTACACCCTTAATCAAGGAACATTCTTTCACCAGAAACGATATGATATGTCATTTCTCCATGAAATAGTACAGACTGGAAGATAAATTCCAGTACAGACAACAATCTATGACAATTGCGGTCTCAACCAAGTACAACTTCCTGCCTCGCTTTTACAAACTGGCAAGCATTGGTATGCTATCCAACATGATGGTTCCCCTAGCCGGTTTGGTGGATATTGCCTTTTTGGGACACTTGGCAGATATCCGTCACTTGGCGGGAGTGATTTTAGCAACAATTATTTTTGACTACCTTTACCGGGTGTTGAAATTCCTGCGTTCTAGTGTCAATGCGTTGACTGCACAAGCTGTTGGACTCGATGACCACAAAGCCGTACTCTTGGCAGGGATACGTAGTGGCTTAATTGCTTTGGGAATTGGCTTATTAATTCTGTTGTTACAATACCCCTTACAAAAAATTGGCTTTACGATTCTCAGTGGTTCCCCAGAAATTGAAATTGCTGGGGCTGATTATTTCCAAGCCAGAATTTGGGGAGCGCCAGCCGTATTGCTGAATTTTGTCTTAATTGGCTGGTTTATGGGACAAGAAAAGAATAGCGTCGTCCTAGTTATGTCTGTAATTGGTAATGGCTCGAATGTGGTGCTGGACTATTTGATGATTTCCCTTTGGGGTTGGGAAAGTATGGGGGCTGGACTAGCCACAGCCATTAGTCAATATCTAGCATTATTAACTGGTTTGATATATGCCTGCTTTACTATTCCCTGGCAAACCTTACCCGCAGCTTTCCAAGAAGTGTTTGATTGGGTGGCTCTCAAAGATACGGTGGCGCTGAAGAGTAATATTCTCATCCGCTTTATTGTGCTGATTTCCACTTATGCCATCTTCACCAACTTGAGTGCAGCGATGGGAACGGAAATCTTAGCCGAGAATGGTTTGCTCTTACAAATTGCTTTATTAAGTCAGTTCACAGTCCAAGGTGTGGGAATGACAACTCAAACCCTGACTGGTAACTTTTATAGCAAAGGTGCCAAAGAACAAATGACTGCATTGCTGACTGTCTCTGTATTGACCAGTTTAGTGATTGCTTTGGGTTTTGCTGTTGTTTCAGTGCTGTTTCCCGATACAGTCTTTGGGCTATTAACTAATCACGCCGAAGTCAACAAACATATCAGTAATTATACAATTTGGTTACTGCCATTGTTGGGATTAACCGCCATTGCCTTTATGTTAGAAGGTTATTTTATTGGTTTAAAAGAAGGTGCAACCTTACGCAATGCAGTCTTAATTGCTTTTAGTTGTGGCTTTGTGCCTGTAGCGATCGCAGCTTGGTATATTCACAATAACTCCTTACTGTGGATGTCGCTAGTAGCTTATATGGCAATTAATCTGACAGTCTTAGCAGTCCAAATACCCCGGACACTCGGTAGCCCAACTCTCGAAAATCAACAACCCCTACCATCTAGTTAATTGCAACTCACCTCATATTGAAAGCAAAAATCCCCAAACCTCTATTGTTATAATCATTGCGTCGGCAGTGAATTACTGACATGACTTTACCTCTGATTACCCAAGATATGATTGCACTCGCTCCCGGAGATGAGTTAATTTTGCGATATCGCACTTGGGATGATTACGAAAATCTCCTGAGCCGTCGTCAAAATAAAGCTGGGCTAAAAATCAGATATAGCAGTGCTACTCAAGAAATTAGAATTATGTCGCCTTTACCTGGGCATGGTAAGAATGTTGATATTTTGGCAGACTTGGTAAAGGCTTTACTCCGTTATCAAGGTCAAGACTGGGAAGCATTTACACCAATCACTCTGAAGTTGACAAATCAACAAGGAGTAGAACCAGACTATTGTTTTTATCTTCAAAATCGTCAGCGAATATTGGGTAAAGAGCGTCTCGACTTGGAAATTGACCCTCCTCCCGATTTACTCATTGAAGTTGATTTGACTTCAACCACAACACCAGAAGCCTATCAAGCAATTGCCCCTAGTGAACTTTGGATTTATCGTCGCAGTAATTTGCTAATTTATCACTTTGATAAACAGCAGTATCAGGAAAGTCAAACAAGTTATCACTTTCCTGATTTTGATGTGAAAAAGCTGATACCGAAGTATGTTGAGCGAGGTTGGCAAGTTGGTTCCAGTGTGGCGGTGCGAGAGTTTGAGGCATTTTTGCAAAGTTAGTTGGTAAATTCACGCATCTGCCATCACCAATCCCACTAATATTAAAAACAATTCTTACTTTTGCCTTTTGCCTTTGGACTTTTGCCATAAATCATGACTCCAGTAGATATTCTCATTCTTTCTAATGGCCCTGGAGAAGTCACAACCTGGGTGCGTCCAGTTGTCAAAGCATTACGCCAACAACTAGGAAATGACCGTTCTTTAGTCAGAATTTCTGTAGTCTTATCACCTTGTCCTAATGCTAGTGGAAAAGAAGCAGCGATCGCACTATCCTACCCAGAAGTTGATCGAGTTCAAGCAGTAGAACATTTTTGGCAATTTTTACTCTGGGGAAAAACCTCTGAAAATTGGGACTGGAGAAGTCGCGGCGTTGTAGTTTTTCTGGGTGGAGATCAAATCTTCCCTATTATCATCGGCAAAAAACTCGGATATCGCACCGTAGTTTACGCCGAATGGGAAGCCCGTTGGCATAATTTAATCGACCGCTTCGGTGTGATGAAACCCCAAGTCGCCCAAAAAGTCTCCCCTAAATACGCCCATAAATTCACTGTTGTCGGCGACTTAATGCTAGAAGCCCAAAACTCCCCACTCCCTACTCCCCACTCCCCACTCCCCACTCATCACTCAGCACTTATAGGTATTCTCCCTGGTTCAAAAGCAGCAAAACTTACCCAAGGAATCCCATTAACTTTAGCCATTGCTGAGTACATCAACGCCAAACAGCCTCAAACCAAGTTTATTATTCCGGTCGCACCAACTTTAGATTTACAAACTTTAGCCAGCTTTGCCGATCCCCAAAAAAATCATTTTGTCGAAACTTTTAAATTTTCTGGTGGTTCCTTAGTGAGTTCAGAACAAAACAATGAGTACCCACTACTAAAAACCAACCAAGGATTAAACGTCGAACTACACCAAGAAAACCCCGCATATAACATCTTGTCGCAATGTAGTATTTGCTTAACTACTATTGGCGCAAACACAGCCGAACTTGGTTCTCTAGGCGTACCAATGATTGTATTATTGCCGACTCAACAGCTTGATGCTATGCGTTCTTGGGATGGTTTACCAGGATTATTAGCGAATTTGCCAGGACTAGGTACAACATTTGCCAAATTAATTAACTGGCTATTTCTGCGACACAAGGGTTTATTAGCCTGGCCAAATATCTGGGCGCAGTCGGAAATAGTTCCAGAATTAGTGGGTCAACTCCAGGCGCAAGAAGTTGGCGAAATGGTCTTAGACTTGTTAACCCATCCCGAAAAGTTAGAGGAGATGCGTACAAAGCTGAGACAGGTTCGCGGCGAAAGTGGCGCAGCCGAAAAAATCGCTCAAATTGTCTGCGAGGAAATTCGGTAAAAATTAAAGACCAACAGATACTAAATCATCTGGTAAAGTTGGGTCATTAAGAGCATCGCGGAAGTATTTTCCAGATAGTCCAACTGCTGCAAAAATCGGTGTACCAGCCTTCAGGTCAAAAATATACGCAGTGTACTTTGTTGAACGACGAGGATGTGAAGGAAAGGTAGAACCACTAAGGTCAAAGTTTCCTTTGACTACTACTAACATCATTGGTGGTTCTTCTTCCTTAAAGTCAAAATCTCCGAAACCAGTAGCAGGAATTTCAGCAGCTTTGATTGGACGGTTAAAGATTGCTTCAGGGGTGCCACTTATAATCTTGAATTGACAAGAATGAGCAAGGGTATAGTTAACGGCAGCTTGTCTAATCTCCTGATCTGAAGCTGAAATTAGCGGACGTTTTTGAAATATATTCAACCGATTATTTTCTTCAGAAAAGAATTTTTTGAGTATTTCTGGGGGAATATTACTACGTTGATTTTGAATTAAACAACGATCTGATAAAGCAGCTACAGATGGTATGGCACAAAAACTCACTAACAATAATGTCAAGCTCAATAAAGTTTTTTTCATAATTTTATTTTTAAGAAATTGCTTGCCTCCATATTTTAATCAAGTAACGCAATATCTGGCATTAACCAGGTCTTAATGTACATACATAATTCTTACTCAGCCGAGAAGCTCACAGAGAAAAGAATTTCTCTGTGAGCTTCCTTAATCTGAAGACTGACCATCTCGTCGCCCTAGTTCATAAATCCCAGAACCAATACAAGCCAGTATCCCGATACTAATTGCCCAACTGCGACCTAAACTGATTTCTACGCCCCAGTTACATAAAGTGCCTATACCTAAAAACGGCACAATGCTAAATAGTGAGGCGTAAAAAGCGTTTTGGGATTCTCTGGCTTTGCGAGTTTTTTCAAATTCTGTCTGACTAGTGTACAGCGATCGCTCGGCAAAATTAAACCAACGATTTAACTGCTCAATTACCCATTCACTACAGGGGAAAAAACCTAAGTACAACGCTAAAGACCACAGACTAGCGCCAGCGATCGCAACGGTATCAATTTCAAACGAGAAAGGCAATATATCAGTCAACATGGCTTGGGTGCGTCCTGCAAATGGTCATCTTGGCCTTTTTTCAAGCTCCATCGACCTATTCAGCAATTTTAAGCATAAATGCTTGCACGATTTCAACTATCTAGAGCAGAAACTCCCCCTTCACCGCACAAGGAAAACTCACAACCTTTATCTACCGTGTCTCCCTTGTCTACCTTGTCTCTCTGAAATTCCTGATTCTTTAGTATTACTTACGTATATACATAAGTATGGCTATAGTTGCCATAACTGCAAACTCTGATTGTTGATGATACTGCAACTAAGCACATAGTGTGAAAATTATATTTATCAATTAAAAAATCTGCAAAATAATGACTTATGGTTAATCTTTAATTGCAAAATCTGATAACATAAACGGGGAAATAAAAATGCTGACATCCTTAATACATAAGCAATGTTAGGAAATCAATTATATAAAATCATGTTTTTAGATAAACAAACAAAATCAAAAAAATCTGATTTCATCGTCATAATTAAGAGCTAAAAAATAACTAATTCCCCAATAAATCATAGATGATACTGTGCAAATAAGGAATCCAATAATGGGTCAAAGACCAAAAAAAGTATTGCTTTCGGGAGCGACATTATTAGTATTGGGATTGAGTTTTGTTGGTGTTAGCACTTTCGGGTCAAATGTCGAAACAGTTACAGCCAGAGAAGTGCAACCAAGAACAGCCGCCAGAAACAATGGGTGGTTAGCTGCGTCTTTCCCTGTAGAAAACTTTCAAGCATATACATCGCCCTTTGGTTATCGCCGTTCTGCAACTGGTGGGGCGAATTGGGAATTTCACGGAGGCTTAGATATAGCCGCGCCACAGGGCAGTTATATCCGGAATTGGTGGGTAGGTACAGTAGTTAAAGTAGGCGATCGCACCGCTTGCGGCACTCACATAGTTATAAAATCTGGTGAGTGGCAACATACCTACTGTCATCTAGAAGGCCATGTCGAAACTGCTGATGGTCGCCGCTATTTAATAGATAGGGCTGGCGGAATTCAAATTTGGGAAGGTCAAGTCATTCCCACCGGAGTCAGAATTGGTCGTGTAGGGATGACAGGACGCACCACCGGGCCGCACCTCCACTGGGGCTTGAAATATGCAAATAACTATGTAGACCCGGCATTAGTGCTAAGAGAAATGTTTACTCAGCAACAAATTGCCAGCAGAGAATCAAAAATTGTCATTCAAGAGTCCAAAAATCAGCGCGACTCTGGTTATTGAAATACTTTTCAGGATTGGTGATGCGATGGCGTAACCGCCCAGCGTAGCTAATCGCTCCTATCAGTGTAAGGGAAAAAGTGGGCGCGATCGCATAATTACATATTTTGCATTATGGCATCATTCATATCTTCTAAAGATTTGGGTGTACCTTGATATTTTAAGCAGCCTGCAACATCTTTCAATGTAGTTTCTGCAAAAGGTTTCTTAGGTTTAATAAGAATCCTATCACCCATATTAATTGCTATTAATTCCTGTCCAATTTCCCAACCAGATGCTTTTAGTAATTCTTCAGGAATAATCACTTTTCCTTCATTTGTTACTTTATATTGCCACAATAAATTTAATGATTATCAATGGAAAATTTGTTGGCATATTAATTTTATTTTTACATTTTTCATACCTCAGTTTTTCCTATCTTGCACCTGAAGATTAAAATCGCGGTTCATCTTGCAAACAAGCAAAGTCTACGAAAGCAGACTTCAAAACCATTAGTTTTACGTTCGTTTGAATAGGTGGTTTTCACTTCTTTAGCTTAAGCGCCTCTGATTCCTATCTACTTTTACTGTAATCAACCAAAAAACGCTGTACACATTTTATTTTATATTTTTACAGTACTACTGGCTCATACAGTGAAGGATTAATCAGCAGGGAGATTTTTAATAATTTATTTATCTCTCTTTGGCTTTTCTTAAACATTACAAGTGGCTAGTAAACAAAAATTAATAATACGGAAACTATTGTAAATAAAAGTGATGCAAATTGATGGGCAGAAGTTATTAAATACAGAGATAATACAAAAAACGTAAGCGCAGAAGAATCATTAATTTTGACAGAGCATTGATGGCAAAAGCTGCTTCATCTTCAGGGGAGAATTCACAAAATGAAGACTCCGGCGGAATCAACCTGAAGGTAATTTTGTGGCAGCAAATGATAGATAAAAATCGCAAAAAATTAACAGAGAGTTTGGACTTGTATGGCTAACAGCAGTGTAATGACCGCATCGCTACATTTAAGCGAAAAAATGCCTTTTCCCCTCAAACGTTTAGCAGATTTAGCTTATAACTATTGGTGGAGTTGGAGTAGCGATCGCATATCCTTATTTCAAACCATTGATCCCCAAGAATGGGAACTTTGTGGGCATAACCCAGTGGCAATTTTAGAGTCAGCCAGTTACGAACGTCTGACTCAGTTAGCAGAAGATCCCCTTTACCTGAAGCAGATTTCTGCCTTAGTGCGAGAATTTGACCAGTATATGGCACAGCAAGATACTTGGGTGAGTCGAGTTGCACCGCAAGTTTCGGCAGAACATCCCATTGCTTATTTTTGCGCCGAATTTGGTATCCATGAATCCCTACCTGTTTACTCTGGCGGCTTGGGTATTTTAGCCGGGGATCATCTGAAATCATCATCAGATTTGGGTGTACCGATGGTAGGTGTGGGTTTACTGTATCGCCAAGGTTACTTTCGTCAACGCTTAAACCGCCACGGTTGGCAAGAAGATTATTATTTGGATAACCCCTTCCACAAAATGCCCCTAGAGTTAATTAAAAACGAGCAAGGGGAACCACTCACCATCCAGATAGAAGTTCGCCAACGCCAAGTGCAAGTACAAATTTGGCGAGTACAAGTCGGGCGTGTAACTCTATATTTACTAGATAGCGATCGCCCAGACAACGATCCCGTTGACCGTTGGCTAACAGGCCACTTGTATGGCGGTAACTTAGAAACCCGCATCGCCCAAGAAGTCGTCTTAGGTATTGGTGGAGTCAGGGCTTTAACCGCCTTGGGAATCAAACCCTCCGTACATCACCTCAATGAAGGACACGCCGCCTTTTGTACCCTAGAAATTGCCCGCCAAGAAATTGAACGCACTGGCAAATCCTTCTACGACATAGAAGCCAGCGTTAAGAAAAGCTGTGTCTTTACCACCCACACACCTGTTCCCGCTGGTCATGATGTTTTCTCTCCCGACTTAATTGACTCTTATTTTGCTCAGTACTGGCCGCAATTAGGACTATCCCGCGAACAATTTTTAGCCTTGGGTGCTAGACGACTGGGTGATCCTTGGGAACCATTTGGGATGACAGTTTTAGCATTGCGGATGTGTCGTGCTTGCAACGGTGTAAGTGAATTGCACGGCAAAGTCTCCCGCAAAATGTGGACTGTTCTCTACCCACAATATACAGAAGATACAGTCCCCATTGGTTACATTACCAACGGTGTTCATGCACCCACCTGGACTGCACCTTTACTCGCAGACTTATATGACCAATATTTAGGTAAAGATTGGAAAACTCGCGCCATCGATCCCCAAATGTGGGCGAAAGTTGACGACATTCCCAATGATGAACTCTGGGCGAGACATCAAATTCTCAAAGAAAGACTGATTGCCTACACTCGTTATAAAGTCAAAAAGTCACGGGAACAGCGCGGTGAAGATTATCAAAATATTCAAGCCGTTAATAGTTTACTTGACCCAAATATATTAACCATTGGCTTTGCGCGGCGCTTTAGCCCTTATAAACGTGGTGATTTGATTTTACGCGATGCCGAACGGGCTGTGAAGATTTTTGGTAATGCCCAACATCCAGTCCAGATTATCTTTGCAGGCAAAGCACACCCAGCCGATGAAGAAGGTAAACGCATCATTCAACGTTTGATGGAGTGGTGTCGTAATTCCGGTATTATTCACCGTGTTGCCTTTATTGAAGACTACGACATTTACACCGGACAAAAACTCGTTCAAGGCGTTGATGTATGGTTAAATAACCCCCGCCGTCCTCTAGAAGCATCCGGGACAAGTGGACAGAAAGTATGCTTTAATGGCGGGTTGAATTGCAGCGTCTTGGATGGTTGGTGGTGTGAAGGCTACCAAGCTGACGCAAATGGCAAAGGAATTAACGGTTGGGCTATTGGTGAAGATGCTCACACAAGCGATCAAGAATTGCAAGACCGCATCGATTCGCAGTCACTGTATCAGCTTTTAGAATCTGAGATTGTTCCCCTATACTACGACCAAGATGCTCAAGGTATTCCTCATCGTTGGATACAAATGATGAAAGCATCCATTAAGACCAATGCACCACTGTTTAATACAGATCGAATGATTGCTGACTACGTTTCTCAGGTGTATGTCCCAGAAATTGCTGCCCGTGTTGAACCAATTTTGGCCAAGGTTCTGTTTTAAAGTCTGAAAAGAATTGTAATTTTCCTGGTTCAATAGAGGGGTGGGCTATCCACCCCTTTTTTTTTAGAGGCACAACATCACAATCGCAACTACATTACATCCTAACTATGTCTGCCGATCGCCTAACACCAGAACAACGTGCATTAATTTCCCAATATCGAGAAAAATGGCAACACCTTGGTTTATCCAGAGAACCCATCAACCAACACCAGGCTATGAACGCAGTTCAAGCAATCTATACTGCACTTGGACTCAACCACCCCGAAATCATCATTGTTGATAGTCCTAATGCCGTATTTGAGTACATCTGGAATTTACGGCAAGCTGATTCTTATTCAACCCTGGGTAATCCTATCAGTAGTTCCGAATGGAGAAAAATATACAATAATTTACAATTAAAACTCTTCACACAGCTACCTATTGATCTACAAAGAGATTTACAGTCAGCTTTTGAAAACCATCTAGCACAAGAGTATGCTAATTTACTGCAACGCCAGTTAGAAAACAAGTGGATAAATATTTTCTCCCAACAGGTTGTTAATAGCTATCACAGACCGATTAAAGAGATATTTGCCTCATGTTATAAACCTGAAAGTTTAATTGCTGGTAGCAGTTATTTTGACTTTTGTGTTCACACTTTCAATTACCATCAACTGCAAGAGCAAATAGCAGTTTTAGAAGAATTTGTCATAAATTGTGGTTGGACTTTCTTATTTCAGAATGTCGCTATTATCTCCAATCGCCCTACTCAAATATTGATTGATCAAGACAATCATATTCATGCTGAAAATACTCCTGCTATAACATTTAAAGATGGTTATAGATTGTATGCAAACCACGGTCAAATTGATTTAGAACCCAAGCGCCAGCGAATCAATAATTTTGACTGGCGACCTTTATTAGACAAAATGAATGCAGTTGAAATTGACTCTTGGGAAGAATACCAATTACTCAGGGTTGTTAATAAAATTAACGTACAACCTATGCAGTTCCTGAAAGCAACTAATCCCAGTACAGGGGAAGTGTATGTTTCTAAAGTGTCTATGCGTTTTACCTCTGCGATTGAAGCTGTGCAGTGGGTAAATAGAAATCGCAAATCAAAATAAAACTAGTTATGAAAATTTGGCAAGCTGATTTTTATCGGAGTTCACAACAAGATATATCTGGACAAATTTTATGGGAATTTTTGATTTGCGAGCCAAATCGCAGTTTTGAGTATACAGCTACTTGTTTGCAGTCAGAAGCTAATTCCAATTGGCTGACTAGTCAAATTCAACAAGCCGCAGGTGCAGAATTACCAGATGTGATTCAAGTTTTTCGTCCCCAGTCGTTGAGTTTAATCGAAACAGCCGGACGCAATTTAGGTGTTGCAGTAGAAGCAACTCGCCGGACTTTAGCATTAAAACAGTGGTTAAAAGAAAGACATTCTGATTTTAGTTTAGAAAAACCCGCACCCTTACCATTACCGGAAAATCTCTGGGGTGAACAGTGGCGCTTTGCAACTTTAGCGGCTGGGGATTTAGAAATAGAATTTGGCGATCGCCCCATTCCGATTTTATCTATGCCAGAATTTCTTAAACCGATAAATCTGGGTTTAGCTTCCACAATACCCGTTCCGGGTGTAGTCATTTATGGTGGCAGACAATCTATGCGTTTAGCACGTTGGTTAGCCACAATACATCCTGTAGCCTTGAACTACATCCCAGGTGCGCCCGATGGCTTAATTTTAGAAGCCGGTTTAGTAGATAGATGGGTATTAGCCACCTTTGAAGATGCAGAAGTAGCCGCCGCCGCTAAAATTTATGAACAACGTAAACAACAAAGCCAAGGATTGCACTTTTTATTAATTCAACCCGATGATTCTGGCATGACTTACAGTGGTTTTTGGTTATTACAAACCGAGTAGGAAATTATCTTGATGGTTCAAAAAATCCAAGCTAATTCCTCTCCCTTGTCCACCTTGTCTCCCTTCTCTCCTTTCTAAATAACTGAAAACTCTAACCCCTCATCCCCTCACCCGCGCCTGCTTAACCATCGCAATTAAAGTTTGGTGGGCATCTTCCGCATCAGCTAGAATATGGTCAAATTGGATACGCACTGGAATGGATTCTTCATTGAATTGGGCGCTTAAATCCATCCCTTGTGAATCAATTGCTAACATTTTGGCTGATATTGCCTCAGTGATATTACCAAATACTTTGGCATACAAAAGCACAGCATCACCATGATCTTCGTTCATGTGATTACAGATGCGTGTGCTAATTTCAGGAGAAAATTGTTCAGACATTGGGCAAACTAAAATTAAAGTTACAGCCTAAATTTTAGGTTAGGGTGTGTAAGTAAATTGATGATTTTTGGTGCAGATAAAACTTTAAATAAAATTTAAATTTACTCAAGTAATATTTATCTTTATTTACGGAATAACCTGCGGTTATAGTGTAGCAAAAATATTAAACTAATTTCATTTCAGCTAAATTCAGATGAGTAGAACTAGGAAACGTCGCATAGTTATTGGGGATGTGCATGGTCATTATGAAGGTTTAATGACTTTGTTAGAAGCGATCGCACCCACATCAGATGATCAAGTTTATTTTCTCGGCGACTTAATTGATCGTGGCCCCCACAGTTACCATGTCGTGAATTTTGTCCGACAAAACAATTATCCCTGTCTGCTAGGTAATCACGAGCAGATGTTATTGAATATTCTTACTCAGAAAAATATTCCCGCCCCAGCCATGCAAGCTTGGTTGTATAGCGGTGGACAAGCAACTCTCAGCAGTTACCAAGCATCCACTATTCCCCAAGACCATTTAGAGTGGTTTCAATCCCTACCCACCTATTTAGATTTGGGTGATATTTGGTTAACTCATGCCGGATTAGACCCGAATCTGCCTCTAGCCGAACAAACTGCCGAGCAGTTCTGCTGGATTAGAGATGAATTTCACAGTATGGAAAAGCCTTATTTTCCTGATAAGCTCATTATTGTTGGACATACTATAACTTTTACTTTACCTAACGTCACACCTGGTAAACTAGCCGAAGGTAGAGGATGGCTAGATATCGATACCGGAGCTTATCATCCTCGTAGTGGTTGGTTAACTGGATTTGATGTTACCAATCATTTAATTTATCAAGTAAATGTATTTCAAAATACCCAGCGTACCTTGCCGCTAGAAGATGGGGTGATGACAGTGGAACCTTCCCAAATCAAAGCTCGCCGCCAGCCGCAGCGAGCATAGGTTTTGGTTGTAGATTTGGCACAGTGAAATCAAACTAAAGTAATGGTCGAATTCTAGCTCGATAAGCAGCATTATCTAAACCGTCACGCCCACTACTGGGTTGAGCATTAATTGCGCGTTTAAGATTAGTGATGCGATCGCTAGTAGCCGGGTGCGTACTCAAGAAAGTTGGCCCAGAACCACTTTTGAGTAGCTTTTGCATAAAGGAAACCATACCAGATTGAGCATAACCAGCTCTTGTTAAAGTTCTTAAACCTCTTCTATCTGCGTCAAACTCATCTTGACGACTGCGAGGACGGTTGAGGGCTAAGTCCACACCAATAGCCACAGCTTGATTACGGTCTAAACCTGCTACTGTAGCTAAACCACTCGCCACAGCCCTTTGCTGCATTTGTTTAACTAAGTGTTTCCCACCAATGTGACCAATTTCATGAGCCATCACACTAGCTAGTTCGGCTTCATTGTCGGCTGTTTTTAATAAACCCGTGTTGATATAAACAAAACCCCCAGTAGTGGCAAAAGCATTCACAGCATTATCTTCTACCACCTGAAAGGTAAAAGGAAGATTGGGGCGATCGCTATAAGCTACTAATCTTTGACCAATTTCCTGCACATAACGATTCACCGCTTCATTTTTGTACAAACGAATTTCCCCATTCTTGAGTTCATCATTCATCTGTTTGCCAAGTTCTACTTCTTGGTTAGCGGATATATTAGAAAGCTGTAGTATTTGCGCTCCTTGGAACAACAGTGGTAATAAATCTACAGCCCGTCCAGGTGAGGGTGTACTCAGACACAAACTGAGGGCGACTACCACCGAAATTATGGGATATAACCAACTACGCCGCCAGCGACGGTAATTTGCTGCAAAACCTTTCCAAGCCATCATAAGCATTTCTGATAATAATTTCGGGACAAGCAAAAATCACAGGACAAAATACAAGACGGAGTTACTGCGATTGAAGTTGCATTTTGATCTTATGACTACGGATGCGATCGCCCAAATTATCTCTAGAAGGATTTATCTACACCCTTACACCCCTATACCCCTTCCTTCACCCTCACCCAAACCTTGATTTTTGTAAGTCCTAATGTAAAGGATGTGCCGACTTCACACCGATTTTTTCAACTCGTGATACACTGTCGCCAGACTCAAAGACCTAGCCATCTTTCAGTCATACCTCTGTCGGGAAATTGTCATGTTCCTGATTAACTTTGTTGCTACAATCAAATACTTTGTTTGTATTTAGGAAAAGTTTTTATGGCTATTTTTGATTCCAAAGGTCGCTTGTTCGGTAAAGTTAATATTCTCGATGTAGGCGCTGCACTTGTAATTCTGCTAGTTATAGTTGGTATCTTCTTTTTTCCGGGAACCTCCGGTTCTGTTGCTCAAGTTGGTTCAAAAACCGTACCCATTGAGGTAGATTTAGCCGTGCGGGGTTTGAATGTCCGCGACCCAGAACGCTTATTTGAAAGTGGATTTAAGAAAGGTGGTAAAACAAACGTCATTATCCGTAATCAGCCTTACGGTCAAATTGGGATTAAATCTATTGAAGTACTAGAGAGAACAATCACTGCTACCCAACCAGATGGTTCAGTTAAGGAAGTCAAAGATCCTAGAAAGAACAATTACAGCACAGATATGCTGTTAACCCTGGAAGGTAAAGCGCAAGTCACGGAAAATGGCCCAGTTTTAGGTAACAGCAAAGTCAAAATCGGTATGCCTTTTGAATTAGAAGGTTATAACTACAACTTCAATGCCACTGTAATTGATGTCCGCGTAGAGAATAAATAATTGAAGTGTGAAATTATTTCCAGTGCTGAGTACTGAGTAGTTAAAAGCATCTCTACTTATAGCGTTAGGTCAGATATGTTAGGACAGTTTGAAAGCTTGAATGCAAGGTATAGTAAGACTTTTCCTGCTACCTTCTGCCTTCTGCTATATTAGCGCCACAGGCGCTATCCTAACTCAGCACTCAGCACTTTCAACTCAGCACTCTTCATTGACCATTGACTAAAGGCAAAAACTGGCGAATTAATCCAATAGTGACGGCTGGTAGTTCCAACTGGGGTGTTAATCCCACATCTTCTAATTGTTGAAACACACGAATTGCTTGGGGGTTTTTCTCTGCTAAACGACGACCAATTTCGGGGCCAGTAAATTGGGATTTTTCACCCCAAATAATCGCAGTCGGAGTGGTCAGCTTTTCAATGTCCAGGGATAAATCAAAACACAAATCACCACGCACAAAAGAAAGTGCAGCATATTCCGCATTGGGCTGCTGGGCAGATTGAAGATAAGCTTCAACAATTTCTTGATAGACTCGATTAGCCTGGGCAAATTGTCTCTGCTCTAAAAAACTGCGGATTCCTGCTTCTGTCGCAATACCAGTACTGTAAAGCAAGCGGTCAATGATCGGTACACTGACTAACTGAGCAAAAAAACTGCGGGAGTAGTCTTCGCCAAAATCAGATAGTCCGGCGGGTGTGGTGAGAATTAAAGACTTGAATAATTCAGGATGAGCGATCGCAACTCGAATTGTCAATGCGGCGGTCAAAGAAGAAGCAATCACTGTGACTGCTTCTGTACAAGTTTGCTGCAAAAATTCCCGAATCGTCGTTAAATAATCTTCAATTTGGTAATTTCGTGCTGGATGTTCTGATTTACCCCATCCAATTAAATCTGGTGCCAAAATCCGATATTCACTAGCAAAAGCTGGGTAAACCTTCGACCACTCATAAGCCGAAGATCCACCACCAAAACCATGTAGAAATACTAAAGTTTCCTTGGCTTCTTGGGCGATCGCACTTCCTTGCCAAAGTGACCCTGCGGTAGTGTAATATACTATTCTCCCTAGAGAAGTTGTAATTGACCGTTGTTCAAAACCCTGTGGTTGAAACATATATATATGCCGTTCATTTGGTATGTGTTAAAAACCCTTACACCCATTCTTAACAGACAATGTTTGTGTTTTAGCTAAGTAATTGCTGTTAGAAATGTTTTCACCCCAAACACGCCGTACTTTTAGGAGATTTACAGAAAATTATCCATTGCTACTTTTAGCAAACCCGCAATTTTTCCACCTCTAGCCTCCGCCAGATTAAGTAGATGTAAAATTACTGGCTTACGTGTGAAGATTCAGTAATTTTTTTGTCTTTGACTTGCAGGGTATTTGCCTGTAAATACTGTTGCACAAGGCTTTTGTGAAGTAGCCTGTATTACTTTGGTGATATAAAAGACATTAGTTTTTTATGGTAATCTATCAGAAAACTCACGTAAAGTTTTGAGCGTCCAGAATAGTTGAAATACCTAAGATTAGCAACGATTCTGGATTTAGAAAAAACAGCTTTAGATATAATTACTTATCTAAATCGTTCTCTAGGTAATGGTAAGGCGGGGCGTTGTGGTAAAGCAGGCTACTCTTCAATCGAATAAAGCACCAGCGTTGGCAGATTTTAAAGACGTATTAGAAAACTGTGACGTGCATATAGCTTCTGCTTGGCGGGGACAGTTAGCAGAAACTCTAGAAACCTCCAAAGTAGATGTTCCTATTTGTGTTTGTTTAAACTTAGAAGATTTAAAGTGTTTTGAATCGGTGGAAACACAATATGAACGCTGGGGTGTAATTTTCCGTAATTCAATCGCCATACAACCTTCTAACCCTGCATTTCCTACCCATTCCGGTCTCATAGTATTAATGGGTTCACCAAAAGGTGGGTTTCTGGAAGCTAATTTTGTACATCCAGTTAATTATGTTAGTGCCTATGTGACTAGTTCCCAACGGCTGGTAATGTCTGCTTATGATAGCGATCGCCAACTGCTCAGTCAAACCGTACTTCCTGGCGCTAATCTCGCTAATTCCGATTCAGCAGTACCCCCCAACATCTTATTATCTGTGACAGCCAACAATATTCACTCTGTTACCTTCTGTGCCTTTGACGGTCAATTCACCATTGACGACTTTCGTTTTTGTATTTAAGGCCAGTCACCAAGACTATCAAGAATGAGTAATATTAACTTCATCATGCACCTAATCCCTGGTAAAAGATATATTAGAAAATCTCGTTAACAAAATTAGGTAAATACTGTGGCAAAGGCTTCGTTTTCTTTGCAGCAACTAATTAACCAGATACCCAACTGGTCGCTTCCAGCGTTGTCGCCAGGAAGTCCCAAGCAGCAAAATTTCAAGCCTTTTTCCAGTTCTGGCAGTGTTCTCGGCTTCCTCACAATAGTCGTTGCAATGCTTTTATGGAACTGGAAACTGCTATTAGCTTTGATAGTTGGTGTGGGAGTAATGTTAATTACCTACTCAACCCAACAATGGAACTGGCAACAACGTTGGGGAGAAATTCAAAAATTCCTCAATGGGTCAAATCATCGGTTAGTTTTAGCTGTTGCTATTGGTGGTCTGGCAACTATTAGCACTTATATGGCCGCTGCTATCTGGGTTGACTCTCATAGCCCTTGGATAGCCACTGGCGCAATTTTGCAAGGTTTGGGAACTTTATTAACTTTAGTTTTGCTACTTTGGCAAAGTCTCAGCCGTTATCGCAATCAAGAACAAGATGTCTTTGAGCAATTGTTACTCAATTTAACAGAAGCAGACCCCTTAAAGCGGTTGCTGGCTGTACGTCGAATTACCAAATTTATTACACGCCAACCAGTGAATGCAGCATTACAGCAAGAAGTTATCCAATGTTTGCAACTTCTTTTGACTAAAGAGGAAGAAGTTATCATTCGAGAGGCAGCTTTTGAGAGTTTACAAATCCTAGACAAACTCCCAAATCTCCCATCCAGCAAAGCCACTCCTTTGAAACCAGTCAAGTTAAAGGTCAAAACTCAAAAATCTCAAGATAAAGTGCTGAGTGCTGAGTACTGAGTGCTGAGTGCTGAGTAACTTCTAAGAAAAAATATCCCTTCTTTTGATGACAAGGAGGATAAGGGAGATAGAGTCCTTGTTGAGTAAACAAATTGGATAATTTCTTTTTGGAATCTTCTGTGACTTTTGATTGTTAATTATTTCCGAGATAATCTACCGTTACGGACTTGGACTACAGGATGATTGCACCGCCGCACAAGTTGTTCGTCGTGGGTGGTCACAATTACTGTAGCCCCAAAAGAATTTAACTTTTGCAAAATTTGGATGACTTGCCAAGAATTATCGGGGTCGAGGTTTCCTGTGGGTTCATCAGCCAAAATTAATGGCGGTGTTCCCACAATGGCGCGTGCAACACTCACCCGTTGTTGTTCTCCCCCCGAAAGTTGATCGGGAAAACAGTTGGCTTTGGAAAGTAAACCCACTAATTTTAACGTCGGTTCTAAACGTCTTTGAATTTCTTTGCGAGTGAAACCTTGTGCTTGCAGTACAAATGTCACATTCTCAGCTACTGTTCTTTGGGGAATCAGTTTGTAATCTTGAAATACAATACCAATGCGTCGCCGCAACAGTGATAAGCGATCGCCCCGCAAATCTGTTACATTGCAATCATTGACAATTACCTCTCCCTGACTAGCCGATTCTTCACCATACAAAAGCTTCAACAGTGTTGATTTACCCGAACCGCTAGGGCCTGTAATAAACAAAAATTCTTTCTGTTTCACCTCTAAACTCACATCCAACAACCCGTGACAGCCATTGTTGTATGTTTTTGTTACAGAGCGTAACTGCACAATGGCAGCATTACTACTACTTTGTGGGGAAGATGTACTATCCTTTGCAGGAATATGCTGATCAGTTTTAACAACGGTTCTCATTGGCAGAATATATACACTTGCTTAGAACTAAACACCCGAAAAACTTCAATTTAAGATTCTCTTAAAAATAATGATTCCCAGGACAGCCCCAGGAATCTCAAGTTCAAAAGCAAAAATTAAATTTTTTGGAAGTTTTCAGTACTATCCGCAAGTCATGAATTAGGGAGTGTGGGGAGTGTGGAGGGAAAGACTTCTTCACCATCCTCCCATACCTCCCACACCCCTGTATTTCTCACAAGAGAGAAATACAGGTTTCCGACTCCCCATTCCCTACTCTCTACTATTCCCTAGACCGCACTTTTGGCTGTCAAGCGGTAAACAAATGCTTTCACGGCAAATTCTGGCAAAGCTAACATCCGTCGCCAACGCCAAGGTTCTTTATATAAGCGATACAGCCATTCCAAATTATTATTACCTAACCAAGCCGGAGCGCGGGTTTTGCTTCCTGACCAAATATCAAAACTACCACCAACACCAATCCAAATTGCTTGGGGACATAAATGACGATTTTGAGCAATCCATAATTCTTGACGTGGTACTCCCAAACCAACCAAAATAACTTGAGGCTGTAATTGAGTTAGTGTTTGGTGTAATATCTCTTCTTCTTCAGGAGAATGATAGCCAGAATGAGTACCGACTATATTTAAATCTGGGGCTTGCTGCTGCCAATAATCTGCTGCTTTTGTCGCTATTCCTGGTGCGCCGCCATAAAAAAAGACTTTTGTACCTTTTTGCTTTTGTCCCAGTTCTCGCAGTAATGTTTCTGCTAGTTCAATTCCTGGACAACGTTGAACCTTTTGCCAAAACAGCCACTGCAAATACAAAACCACACCAGCACCATCAGGTATCACTAACTCAGCATCGTGAATTACCTTGGCTAGTGCGCTGTCTCGTTCTGCTTGCATGGTCATTTCTGCATTCAGCGTCACTACATGAGTCCCTCTGCTGTGTTGCAGGCATTCTAGCAACCAGCCTGGATAATTACTCATAACATGAACTGGTATTCCCAGCACCGAAAATACTGTAGGCGGTTTAGACATAGCCTATTCTAATTAGCCTCACATCACACCAGATTGTCTCGAACGATAGTTTATCAAATATTTTAATCAATCGCCTGGGCAATATTGGGCAAATAGGAGTTAGCAGATTACATCGTTAAACGTTCTTCAGGGCTTTATCTGGGCGGATATTACGCAACCAAGTTGTAATGTATACCAAAATTTTTTATGATTAAAATTTCTAATGAGTATCAGTTTATCAATTTGTCATGTTTCATGACGAACCATCATAGAAATGCAATTATTACTAGCGATCGCATTTGGTCATCGTAATTAAGTAGTTGAGAAATATGAATCTGTCGTAAATCAGCCAGTATACTCATAAAAAAGGAGGTTAGCTTTTCTCTAACCCAAAATTTAAGTTTGCTTACCAGTGAAAATATCTAAGAAAATCCTACTAATAATTTACTAAGCAAAACTTCTATATTGAATTTTTATCAGTGTATTTCCATCACTATCCACTCAAATTTGTGCATCAACTCGGTTTGACAGTTCAGTTAGTTTAACGGGCAGAAGTTGACAATGAGTAAAATCCGTATTGTTTTGATCGAAGATCATGACCTCACTCGTGTTGGGATTCGGACAGCATTACAGCAAAGAGATGAAATTGAAGTGCTAGGCGAAGCTGGCAATGCTGCGGAAGGCTTAAAACTTTTAAAAATATTACAGCCAGATATTGCGATCGTCGATATCGGTTTACCAGATAAAGATGGAATTGCGCTGACCAGAGAAATTAAAGCAATTGCCACAAGCGAAGATTCCACAAAGGTGTTAATTTTAACACTTCGTGATAATAAAGAAGCCGTTCTGGCTGCTTTTGCTGCTGGGGCTGACTCTTACTGTATGAAAGATATCAAATTTGATAATTTGCTAGAAGCAGTCAGAGTTACGTACAATGGCAACGCCTGGATTGATCCAGCGATCGCCAGAATTGTGTTACAACAGGCACAAGAGAATTCTCCTAAACAGGAGACTGTCCCAAAAGAAAGTAAAAATATCCCCCAAAATCAAGACTTTGGGGAAAGTGAGGAAATAATTGACCCTTATACCCTGACAGAACGCGAGTTAGAAGTGTTACAGTTAATTGTCGAAGGTTGTAGCAATGCTGTTATAGCTGAACGACTTTATATTACAGTTGGGACTGTAAAAACACATGTCCGTAATATTCTGAATAAGCTATGCGCTGATGACCGTACCCAAGCAGCAGTTAGAGCTTTACGCTCTGGGTTGGTTGGATAAGGTAATTCCAGGATTGAAAAACCTTGGAACAAATTGAGGAAGAAGCTAACTTTGAGTAAATTTCTCACTTCAAAGCAGGTAACTTCTATGATGGGGCGATAGCTTTTTGATTAGTTTGTAGGTGGTCACTGGGTGGGATAAAAATTTTATTGTCTCGCCACACAAGTATCGGAAATGAAAGTCAAATATGACTGAGACAGAGGTAGAAAAACTCAAGCTCATGATTGTCGATGATGAGCTAGATAATTTGGATTTACTCTACCGCACTTTTAGGCGAGATTTTCAAGTATTTAAAGCCAATCATGCCCTAAGTGCGCTGGACATATTGGAAAAAGAAGGTGAGATGGCCGTGATCATCTCAGATCAAAGAATGCCAGAAATGAATGGCACTGAATTTCTCAGTCGCACAGTAGAAAGGTTTCCCGATACGATTAGGATTCTTTTAACTGGCTTTACTGATGTTGAAGATTTGGTCGATGCTATCAACTCCGGTCAAGTGTTCAAATACATCACCAAGCCTTGGAATCCTGAACGGCTCAAGTTACTAGTTGAACAAGCTACAGAGACATATCGTTTAGTTAAACAACGCACCCAAGAGTTGCGTCGGGCGCTACGACGAGAATCTTTGTTTAATGAGGTGACAACAGCAATTCGAGAATCTCTTGATTATGGCAATATGTTGCAGAAAATTGTTGCCACCATCGGACAAACCTTTGATGCTACTTGTTGCTTGCTGATCCCGGTAGAAGGCGATCGCTTAACAAATGATAAATTCTCTTATCAAGATGCCAATTCTTCTATTTTAAATTTTGCTTTTGACCATAGTCTGTTCGAGAAAGTTGTCGAAACTCGTGATTACCAACTCAATCAAGACACCTTTGATGGCAACTTTTGTAACTATTTGGTAGTGCCGCTTACCTATCAGCAGCAACTATTAGCAGTACTTGCACTGTATCAGGTAGGACGTGATGATCTTTGGCCAGATGAAGATATTAAATTGATTACCGGTGTAGCTGACCAAGCAGCTTTAGCTCTTTTCCAAGCAAAACTTTATCAACGCTTGCAAGAAAAACAAGAGCAAATTCACGCCGAATTAGAAGTAGCACGCCAAATTCAACATAACCTGCTTCGCCAAAGCTTACCTGATATCAAAGAGGCAAAGTTACAAGCCTGCTGCTATCCAGCGCGAGAAGTGGGAGGCGATTTTTTTGAAGTATTTGTCCACCCCAAAGGCGATTTATGGTTAGCAGTAGGTGATGTTTCCGGAAAAGGTGTACCTGCGGCTTTATTCATGGCTAGTGCAATTTCCGTACTGCGACGCGAGTTATCTCAAGAAACACCAGCCGAACCCCATGTAATCGTCCAAAATCTCAATCATGCTTTGTGCAATGACTTAATTAGTAACAATTGTTTTATTACTCTCGTATTAGCTTGTTATACACCTAGTACTAAAGAACTAGTTTACGCTAATGCTGGACATATCTACCCTCTGCTATGGTCTCGCCAAACTGACTCAACCCAGCAACCCAACTATCTCAAAGTACGTGGCATTCCTTTAGGTATCTTACCCACTTGGAAAGCACAGTCAGGAAGATTGCATCTTTCGACTGGAGATACTTTATTGTTAGCTAGTGATGGGATTACTGAAGCATCAGTATCTAGTGAGTTACTAAAATGCGAAAAAACAGATGCTAATCTTTCGCCAGGTAGCCACTCTATGCTCAACCAAGAAGGTCTTTGGCAACTTCTCCAAACAGAGCCACAACCACTTTCTCTGAACCATTTACTAGCTCGTATCCAAGCAAATAATCAAGTTCAAGAAGACGATCAAACTATACTTTCACTAGAGGTTTTATAAGTAATGAAAAGTGAGCTTCATGTACCAAGTGATTTGAATTATTTAAATATCGTCGAAAGCTGGTTGCTGGGATGCTTGAAAGTCAAGCTAGGAGATTCTGTAGATTGGTCTCGGCAATCCAGTCGTTTACGATTGGCTTTGGTAGAAGCCTACTCTAATGTAGTGCGTCACGCCCACAAAGAGCAGCCGAATCTACCAGTATTACTACGTTTAGAGCTTAAAGACCGAGACATTTCCCTAGAAATCTGGGACTATGGCGAAGGCTACGATATGTCTACTTACCTAGCGCCTAATCCCGTAGATAAACAAGAAGGGGGTTATGGATGGCTAATTATGAATCGGTTAATGGATAAGGTAGAGTACCAATTACAAGTTAATGGTGCTAATTGCTTGAAATTAGAAGCTACAATTCCTGAATTGGTGAAATAACCTACAATTCTTAGATGAATTTGGTTGGACAAACAGACAGACTTGTGTAGAAGTCAATAGCAAAGAAGGCGAATACTCTGCACATTAATTTGCGCTGACGTAGCCCGTTATGTTGTTGATCTGTATGTTAATCAAGCATACATAAGAATTAGCTTTGATTTCTGAATTTATTTATGTAGTCAGCTAATAGGGAGTAGGGAATGGTGGTTCGGCTCCGCTCACCAACCAGGAATGGGGAGTAAGAAAGAAACTGTACTTGGATGTAGTGATTTTTTCCCAAATCAAATGTGAGTTCTATAGGCGGTGTAAGGATATTAAGAAAAGTTAAGTTAAATGCTAACTTTTACTAAATTTATTTGATTTATAGGGGCTACTTATCAAATACTGTAAAAGATAGAGTTACCAATGCTTACTTTGGTAACAATCGGTATGAAAAATTTACCTTGAATTACAGCCAAAGTCATGGTTCCGCCTATGGAAGCTTTATTTTGTTTGTCTCCCCGTTACCGTCTTGATGATGAGTTTCCTTGGCTAGAAGGGATTGATCCCAGTCGCCATTACTGGATTGCAGTAAACGGAGACAAAAACTTAACCATAGCTATTCCTGGGTTAGTGGTTGATGCTATTAGTGACTTTAAGCAGGCTATCCGCCAATTTCGCTCTTTAGAACCAGGAGAGGAAATGACTTTGGTCAGAATGGCTAACTCTTGTAAAATTCACTGTGTTAGTCTGAATTGCTATGCGGTAGAAACGGAAGTTAACAATGCCCCTGTTTGGCATTTGTTTGATCAAGAAACTTTAGATAGCTTGTTAATGACTGCACATCCCGATTGGGTATGCGCTCCGACAGATGTCGAATTGGGACGAAGATTGTTAATGCGCTCTTTACATTTAGCAGTGGCGACTAAGAGTTAGGGACTAGAGGCGAGAATGTAGTATTGTTGACTTTGTATGGCTCACTTTTGAATAGAGCTAGTGATGAAATATTGGATCACCAAATAAGAAAAATTTCTTTTCTCGCCCCTAGCCTCTAAACTCTAATCTCTATTTTGTGGCTGTAATGCTAACAATTCTTGGGGAGAAGCTAAGAGTTTGATTTTCGTGTAAGTAATTTGCCGTTGTTGGTTCAAGATAAATAGCCAGATGACATTCACACCACACCAAGAAGTTTGGGCTTTACCTGTTACCTGAACTTGAATTTGGTGATTTTCTATGTTCTCAATAATTCCTTCGCGGGGATAGGTTTGTATATCTTGGGCTTCTTTTTGTAAATAAGCTGCGATCGCCTCTTTCCCCACAATACCAGATTCAAAAGGTGGATACATTACACCATCTGCGGTAAACAGTGCGGCTGTTTGTTCAAATTGACCTGCATTGAGACGGGCAAAATAATCTAAGATGCAAGGTTCTGTAATTCCTGCAATTTCAATTCCACTCAGAGATTTAGCAGTTTTCATAAAATTAGTAGTATTAAGCTGACTAAAAAGTAAGTATTCAGAACACAGAATGTAGAGGTCAGAAGTGATTACACTTGGATAACTCGCAGTTGGAGACTATGAAAATCTCTATCTAGTAAAGCCCCGATTTGTTCATCATTCTAAATTCTGATTCCTGAATTCTTCCACTCAAAATTAATTTGAATATAAAAGTAAAAATAAAAAAAGCTGCTTTTGAAGTAGATTGTTAACTTGCACTATTCCTCAAGAAAGAATTTGTTCCCAGATAAAAATCTAGGAACAATTTTTGACAAATCATTGAGGTTGGGAGGATATTACAGATTAGTCAGCTAAAGGATCAACACCCATTTCAGCAACTACTTTGCGAAGAACAGTAATTTGTTGACCAAAATCTAATTCTTTAATTGCTTCTAGTACTTGTCCACCGTCACGAGAAAGCTTGTAGTTGCTTGGTAATGGTACAACAAAACCCTTGACCATTAATTCTGACAATTCATACCAAAACGCTAACTTGGTGTTATTACTCAAAATACCGTAGGAGCGGGTAAAGGCAGTATTTTTCTTGGCAACCAAATCACGCATAACGTTTAGTTGCTCGGCGTGGGACATCTGCTTGATTTGATTCAGTAAACCTTCAGCTAACTGTAAACGAGCTACACCTGTAGCGGCTGGTGTAATGGAGCGTCCCATTTCTGTGTAAGCATACCACAGCACTGCTAGTTGGTCATCCACACTTAGGTTTTGAAATACGGTGATGGTGGAAGTCACGGCATCAACAGCCTGGATACTGTAGTTAACAGGGTTGGAGAAGCGGGTTGAAGCTGAATCAGAAGTGAATGTCATGATGGCACCACAGTTGATTAGTTAAGTGTGCTGAGAATCTAGTCAGAGGTTTGCAGTATTTTTTGTTGCTTTGCCTCTGACATTTCCATGTTGCATCATTTATTTACAAACCGCAAATAAAATTTACAAATAGGTGGGTTGGCAAATTTTCTATGACAGATTTGACAGTAGGGGGTATAATTAAACAGCTAAAATTTGAGCAGAGTTTAGCTCAAACACATGAATCAAGATTCTGTAACTAGCCAAGCAGTTAAAGAAAAAGCCTTAGAGTTAGGCTTTCACAAAGTGGGAATTGCTGCTGTAGAAGGGGTAGATTATACAGAAGTTCAAAGACTGCAAGCATGGATAGCACTGGGTTATCACGCTGATATGGAGTGGATGGATAACCCAAAGCGGCAAGATATTCGTTTAGTAATGCCAGAAACGCGATCGCTTGTATGTGTGGCGCTGAATTATTACACCCCGCATCAGCGCCCAGAAGGAGAAGAATACGCCAAAATTTCCCGCTATGGCTGGGGACGAGACTATCACAAGGTAATGCACAAGAAACTCAAGCAGCTAAATAGCTGGTTAGAGTCTCTGGCTGAAGGTGTAAAAGCTAGGTACTATGCAGATACTGGCCCTGTGCAGGATAAAGTCTGGGCGCAAAAAGCTGGAATTGGCTGGATTGCTAAAAATGGGAATGTGATTACCAGAGAGTATGGCTCTTGGGTCTTTTTGGGGGAAGTTGTGACCAACTTAGAACTAGAATGCGATCGCCCCCATACACAACATTGTGGTAGCTGTACTCGTTGTTTAACAGCTTGTCCCACTGGTGCAATTACGCAACCCTTTGTAGTAGATGCTAATCGCTGCATTGCGTATCATACAATAGAAAATCGAGGGGAAAAATTACCAGAGGCGATCGCACCACACTTGCAAGGCTGGGTTGCGGGTTGTGATATTTGCCAAGATGTTTGTCCTTGGAATCAGCGATTTGCCCAGACAACCGACGTGGCAGATTTTCAACCTTATCCTGGGAATATCGCGCCCAAGCTGATAGAATTAGCAAAAATCTCAGATGAGGAGTGGGATCAACAATTTCCGGCATCAGCTTTGCGGCGGATTAAGCCCGAAATGTTAAGACGGAATGCCCGTGCTAATCTTGACGCATCTAGGCAAAATAATGACTCAGAAAGTAATCGTTTTTGATTTTGATGGCACAATTGCAGATACAGTAGATGCTCTTGTTGGTATTGCCAATCGTTTAGCGACAGAATTTGGCTATAAACAAATCACTCCTGAACAACTCGCTCATTTGAGAAATTTAACTTCTAGAGAAATTATCAAATACTCAGGTGTATCTCTCTTAAAGATTCCGTTTCTCCTCAGAAAAGTTAAATCAGAACTCAAGAATAAAATTCACGAATTTCATCCAATTCCTGGAATTAAAGAAGCACTCACAGAACTGAAAAATCATGGTTATCAGTTAGGAATTATCACATCTAACTCAAAAGAGAACGTTACGGCTTTTCTCAATAACCACGAATTAGATAACTTGTTTGATTTTATTTATTCCGGAGTCACAATCTTTGGCAAAACAACCATCATCAATAATTTATTAAAGCAAAAACAACTCTCAACTCAAGCTGTAATTTACGTTGGTGATGAAACCAGAGATATCGAAGCATCCAAAAAAGCCAATATTAAGGTAGTCGCTGTCACTTGGGGGTTTAACTCTCCAGAAGTCTTATTAAAGCAAAAACCTGACTTTTTAATCAATCATCCTAGTGAACTGCTAGATGTTATTCAAAATTGTTGTTAATTTTGCTTGTGTGATCTAGCAGATTGCTAAGTAGAAGTCTAAGAATTTCAAGGCTTTCAGCAATCAATACTGTCTTCATCTATGAGACTAAGACCATAAATTAAAAATGAAGTATGAAAGATAAAGTAGAACAATTCATACTTCACACTTCATACTTCATACTTTAGATGACTATTTTTTAGGTTGACCTTTTTCTATAGCTTGTTTGACTAAATCATCACTAACATTAGATACGCCTTCATTATCAGAACGGCCAACTTCTTTAGCTAACTCTAAATAATCATCAGGGTTCCCTGTAGGCTGTGCTTCCGTGCTTCTATCTTCAGCTTCGGGGACTTCTAATTTAGGTGCAGTTGCAGCTTGGGCGGCGGCTTCTCCTTCGGGAGTGCGATCTATTTCACTAACGCTAAATTGTTGTGCAGCTGCGTAATCAGCATCAAAATCAACTTTTTGTAATTTCTCTTCACCACTAGCCATATTTTCTGCTGCCAATTGTGCATCATGGGTAGTAGCTTCATTGGGATTGGGTTTTATTGTATCAGCCATAATTTAACACCTTGTGTAATTTTATTAAATGCTGGGGCGATTATATCAAGGTGAATTTATAAATTACTGCCATCTAGGGAGAGATTATTACCTCTATTAAAAGATAGAGATAAATTTTAATTCTTCATTAAAATAAGTCTTTCTCTAGGAGGGAGATTGCAATTATCAAACTTTGTTAACTCTTAGTTTGATATGTTAATTCGCACGGTGATCAAGCATGACTGCAAGTTACGGAAACAACGCTCCTCAAGCATTAAGTAATGAAACTCAAAGTGTCGTAAAAGCTTTTAATAAGTTAGATACTGATGCTAAATTAGCCTGGTTTTATCTGGTTTATGAAAACATGGGCGATTCTATTACTCCTGCGGCTCCGGCTGCTGCTGAACCTGAATTAGCACCACTTTTATTAAATGATTATTTACAACTTTCTGATGAAGCACAATTAAATGTGATGCGGGATATAGTTAACCGCAAAGACACAGAATATTCCCGTGCCTATGGTGCATTAAAAGAAAATAATCAATTATTAGTTTGGTATGTTTGGGCAGTAGCAATGGGTGATACAGTAGTTGATTTTCCTGATGACTATGAAACTGGTAATGCGATTAATGATTTGCTATCTCAAATTGAAGGATTAGATTTTGAAGCACAAATGTCAGTTTTTAGAACTATAGCGGGTGAAATGGGCTACAGTGATGTTCAACCAATTGAAACACAAGCAGAAACTGGTAAAACTTCCAGTCTGTAAAGAGGTTAGGGGCTAGGGACTAGAGGTTAGTGTTTTGTGTAACTTAATATACTAAAACTTCTGAAGTCTTTCGTGAAGAAGAAGATCCCCGACTTCTCAAAGAAGTCAGGGATCTGGAAAAAAGGGAATCTGAAAAAACAATTTCTCAGTTCTTTTCAAACAGCCAAGTGAGTCAAATCATTGGGTGTGAGATGAGAGTGTATGACTTCACCATCGCGGAACCAAACAATGCGCTGAGTTTGTCGGGCGACATCTGGTTCGTGAGTTACCATGACTACAGTGATTCCACTGGCGTTTAATTCGGTGAAAATGTCTAACACTTCTTGGGTAGTGCGAGAGTCAAGTGCGCCTGTGGGTTCATCGGCGAGAAGAACGACGGGACGGTTGACAATGGCACGAGCGATCGCTACTCTTTGTTGTTGTCCCCCTGAGAGTTGATTTGGTTTGTTGTTTAGGCGCTTTTCTAAACCAACTCTGGTTAAGGCGACAACGGCGCGATCGCGTCTTTCTGTGGGGTTAACATTAGCATAAGCCATTGGCAACATCACATTTTCTAAGGCTGTAAGTTGGGGTAGTAGGTGAAATTGTTGAAAGACAAACCCCAATTTTTTGTTGCGGATATGTGCCAAAGCTTTATCATCCATTTGGGCAACATCAACGTTATCTAAATAGTAATGTCCGTCTGTGGGACGGTCTAAACAGCCAATAATATTCATGGCTGTGGATTTACCTGAACCAGAAGGCCCCATAATTGAACAATACTCGCCCTCGTTGATGGTCAAATTGACATTATTCAGTGCTTTAACCTCGGTTTCGCCACTACCGTAGACTTTAAAGATATTTTCTAAACGAATGATTGCCGATTTTGGTACAGGGTTAGGAACTAAGGAATCGCTAATTGAAGCAGTTGTCATAAATATAGTAATCAAGTTTGATTTTTGAAATTATCTGTACAGTTAGTAAGTAGGAAAGAGAATTGTTTGGACTTTTGCATTTACTGTATGTTTCCCCAATTACATCTGAGTCTTGTATTTATTTATGTGAAACGGGGCAAGCTGGAAAAGAAAAGGTAAGGAAAAATAAAACCTCAGCAGCTTTCAAACTTAACTAGGGACTGTCACAATGAAGCGGAGAGAGGCTTTCAATCTTGCTCCTCTTCCCTACGAGAGAAGGGAGTGGGAGCTAGTTTGAGATAAAGTTGCACACAGCATTATTCATTGGTATTTTCCTTTACTTCCTTTGCTCTCTGCCACCTGCCTGCATAGCGGTTATTTTTTAATTGGAAGTCCCTTACCTGGAATATCACCCTACAGAGAGAATAGGTTTTATCTAATCATAATGATAAACTTTTTCAATAAATTGCATAGTTTTGTGACTGACTGATCTAGCTATACTACCCAAGAGTGCTGGTTTGACAGGCTTTTATTCCTGAATTAACTAGCCTGGTTTGAAGCTTGACTATTCTAGAAGGTTAAGAGAGACTAACTAATGACAGATGTAATGACTTATTAAAATAATAACTTTTGTAAATTTTCTGAGATATTTATATTGAGAGATGGAACATTAGTTAAAAAATGGCAAGTTTGTGTCTAAGTAACAATGTTCCCCGGACAGGATTCTTAGCATTGTGCTAAGGGGTACAGTCCAAGCTTACTATCGTGGTTGGCCAAAAGCATGGAGACATTAGAATTCATAATTTATCCAGACGGTCGGGTACAAGAGAAAGTCACTGGCATTGTGGGTGCTTCTTGTGCTGAAGTAACAGCGGCAATAGAAGCACAGCTGGGGCAAGTACTTAATCAAGAGCCAACCTCAGAATATTTCGCCAATCAGTTACACCAATCTAATCAGGCGAATACACAAGCTACTTACAGCGAATGGTAAGTTTTCTAACAGTTTATTGTCGTTGATTTACAACCACCATGTCACACTTTAGCCAAATTAAGACTCAAATTCGTAACCTTGATTCTTTAAAAGATGCGCTAACCGATTTGGGCATCGACTGGAAACCCGGCCCCCGCGAGGTACGTGGCTATCGCGGTCAAACCCATCCTGCGGAAGTCACCATTGAGCAGGAAAATGGCTATGACATCGGCTTTAGATGGAATGGCAAAGAATACGAATTAGTAGCTGACTTGCAATACTGGCAACAAAATCTGTCTGTAGATGGTTTCTTGCGCCAAGTCACCCAACGTTATGCTTACCAAACAGTTGTTAAGGAAACTGCATTGGCTGGTTTTCAAGTTGCTGAACAACAAAAAAATGCAGACGGATCTATTCGCTTAGTAGTACAACGCTGGAGTGCGTAATGGCTGATTTTCTGCCTTCGCCGGAGGAACAGGAAGATAATCGTTCCGGTTTGGAACCAGAATTAGGGGGTTTTTTGCGGGATAACCCAGAACGTTCTGGTTTAGAACCGGAGTTGGGTGGAGTGTTACGCCAAAAGGGTGTTTATGTTGACGAAATCACCTGTATTGGCTGTAAACACTGCGCTCATGTTGCGCGAAATACTTTTTACATTGAACCAGATTACGGGCGATCGCGCGTAATTCGTCAAGATGGGGACGCGGAAGAAGTCATCCAAGAAGCAATTGACACTTGTCCGGTTGATTGTATCCATTGGGTAGATTACACAGAACTGAGAAACTTAGAAGATGAGCGCAAATATCAAGTAATTCCTGTTGTTGGTTATCCGGTAGATATGGCAGTTGCCACTACTGAAAAACGGCGTAAAAAACAAAAACTCAAAAACAAAAAATCCCGTTATTAAAATAAACAAATTAAATAATTACAAAAAAGGGCTGGTTCATCCAGTCCTTTTTTAGTAGAGGGAGTGGGGAGTAGGAAACCTGGATTTCTCTCTTGTGAGAAATCCAGGGGTGTGGGAGGTGTGGGAGGATAGTGAAGAAATCTTTCCCCCCTCTCTTCCCACACTCCCCCCTCTCCCCACACTCTCTGTACCTCTAGAATGTGTCACGCTGGTAGTACATATTCTTATGCCTTGTTTCCAGTCCCAGCAAGAATGTCTAATCAAGTTTGGTTATCACAGTTGCGAAAAAACAGAGCGATCGCAGTTATCCGTGCGCCCAAAATCGAATTAGGAGAAAAAATGGCGATGGCGGTAGCATCTGGAGGAATGCAGCTAATTGAGATTACCTGGACTAGCGATCGCGCCGCAGAATTGATCGCTAAATTACGGATGAAATTACCAGATTGTCTAATTGGCACAGGTACACTGTTCAACGTGCAGCAGTTAGAAGATGCGATCGCGGCTGGGGCGCAATTCTTATTTTCACCCCATATTGATATCGACATGATTCACGCCGCAGTCGCTAAAGATGTGCCAATCATTCCAGGGGCGCTGACTCCTACAGAAATTGTCACAGCTTGGCATCAAGGTGCTAGTTGTGTGAAAGTTTTTCCTGTGCAAGCAGTAGGCGGAGCCAGTTATATCAAAAGTTTACAGGCTCCCTTGGGTCATATTCCTTTAATTCCTACAGGTGGAGTCAGCCTAGAAAATGCTTCCGAATTTATCCAAGCTGGGGCTGTTGCTGTGGGCTTAAGTAGTGAATTGTTTCCAAAACAGTTGGTAGCATCTGAAAATTGGCAAGCGATCGCTCAATCTGCCAGCAACCTGATGCAGCATTTAGCGTAACAAAATACACATCTACTGGTTTTTTAGGCTAAAAAGTAAAAAGGAAGAAATTCTTAAGACTACCTTGTAAAAGTGCATACATCATGAAAAGTCTGATTGATTCTCACCCAATGCACCACTTCAAAAAAATAGTGATTAGTGCAGCAGTATGTTTGAGTGTGATTGGTGTTTGCACAAATACAGTCACAGCCAGTTCCAAAAACGAGACTATTAAACAAAATATCCAAACCTTACAAAAATCCGATCAACGTTGGATACAAGTGAATCTTGCAACACAAAGATTAACCGCCTGGGAAGGGGGAAAAGCTGTTTATGCAGTGACTATTTCCACAGGCAAACAGTCTACTCCCACACGTACTGGTAGCTTTAAAATCCAATCTAAACATAAATCAACCCGAATGCGTGGCAGAGATTATGACGTTCCCAACGTCCCTTATGCAATGTTTTACCAAGGTAATTACGGAATTCACGGGGCTTACTGGCATAAAAAATTTGGTACACCTGTAAGTCATGGTTGCATTAACGTCGCACCTAACCATGCGAAATGGTTATTTAATTGGGCATCCGTCGGCACACCTGTTGTCATTCACAAATAACCTGGACTAAGACATAAAGCTAGGGTGTAGGGTTATAGGGGTGTATGTATCTAAAACCATTTCATCCCTATACCCAACCTCCGCAAACAATCTTGGTGCGTCAGTCCTGTCCTAATCAAATCAAACCTTTACCTGTTTGATTTCTGCATTTGTTACTTGGTCTATTTCGATAAACTTTGGCCCAACAATCAGAACTATCACCATCATTAATAAACTCGTCACCATAATAATGCTTACTACGTTAGGGTCTTCAAAATTACTCGTACCCACTAATAATGCTGCGGCAAAATTACGTTGGGCTGTGCCAACTCCCAGAACTCGTTGGGTATCAATACCAGGCCCACCTAAAAGATAACCGACGCTAAAGGAGAAAATAATAAATACAGCACAAACAAAAATTGCACCTGTTTTTAATAAACTAATAATATCGTTGGTATGAATAAAAAGTCTGACTACTAGACCTAAAAGTAATCCAGCACTAGATAATTTGAAAAAAATTGGCTGGATAATGGGAGCGATCGCACTAAATTTAGCTTTGATAAATAATCCAATTACTAATGGGCTAACCATCAGCAGTAATAAGGGTTTACCAATATCCCAAGAGTTAATTTCTACACCTTGCACCACTAATGGCAGTACTATCGGCATATAGAAAATAGTGCCAAGCATGAGCAACATCATTAATCCTACAGAAAAGGCGATATTGCCCTTAACTATTTGAGCCAGTTTCGGCAAAGCTGGCGGCCCTGATGCCACAGCCATAACCAGTAAACCATCTTTTATCGGTTCACTTAGAGGTACTACTTGTACTAGCAAATAGATAAAAAGTGGCACCAAGATAAAATTTGTCAGTAGAGATGAAACCACGAGCCGAGGACTGCGAAGAGGTTCCCAAATCTGTTGTATGGTTAAACTCAAACCCGCACCCAACATAGTGCAAACAATAAATGTGAAAAGTGCAATTTTGTCAGTTAATACTAATAGTTCATTCATGACTTATGAGGATTATGGAGTATTAGGCATTAGGAATAAGGTATGAAGCAGAGATAGGTATGGGGTGCTGTTCTGGCAAAGGTTTTTACTTCCTACTCCCTACTCCCCATTCCCTACTCCCACTTTCTATTACTTCAACTCCAAACTGACTTGTTGTAAGTTACCAGTAAAAGCAAAGGGTATTTGGTAACTATCCACAACTGGAGTACCTGTATCTCTGCCAATATCAAAGGTTTCGTCTAGGGCTAAACGGTAAGCGATAGTTTTCTCTATGCGTCCTTCGGCTACCTGTTGGTCATTGATGAAGAGTTTGCCGATGCCACCTGCACCTACACCACCGTCATAATCAAAGTTGAATCGGAGTGTAGATTTACCAGGGGGCAACTTTTCTGGGGCTTGGATGATGTAACGGGCAGTATTGGCGTAGTTGTAAATATATGTGGGCTTACCATCTTCTAGGAAGAAACTCCAACCAGCAAAGCGTCCACCTTGGGTTAAAAGGACACCTTCAGCACCATTTTCAGGAATTTCTACGTTAGCTGTGATGTTGAAAGAGCGATTTTTAAGATTGGGGGCGCTACCTTCGGGAATGCCCACTGTACCAGGATAGTAGGTGAAAGTGGTGCGTCCTTTGGTGAGGCTGGGGCGAATTTTCACATCAAATCTTTCGGCGATGCGATCGTCTAATGGTAAGACTTGATGTTTGCGCGCTTCTTTTAAAAACAACTTTTGCAGTTTTTCTAGCTTTTCTGGCTTTTGCTCGGCTAGATTATTTGCTTCGCTGAAATCTTCTGCAATGTTGTACAGTTCCCATTCATCTGTCTCAAAGCTGCCTTTTACCGTCCGTTCCCAAGGTAAGCGACCGTGACGCGCTGCTGCTACCCAACCTTCGTGGTAAATGGCTCGGTTGCCCAACATCTCGAAATACTGAGTTTCCCGATGAGAAGGCGCATCAGCTTGGTTAAAGGTGTAGGCAAGACTAGTACCTTCGATCACTTGTTGTTTGACACCATTAACTTCTTTGGGGACAGCAATTCCGGCTACTTCTAAAATGGTGGGGGTAATATCAATTACATGATGGAATTGACTGCGAATACTACCTTGGTCTTTGATGTTGTCGCCCCAAGAAATTACCAAGGGGTTACGAGTACCGCCAAAGTGAGAGGCTATTTGCTTTGTCCATTGGAAGGGCGTGTTGACTGCCCAAGCCCAAGCCGCCGGAAAATGGTTGAAGGTTTTAGGGCTACCCAAGTCATTATATGCAGCTAAGAGTTGTTGGAGATTTTCGGGTACGCCGTTGAAAACTTGCAGTTCGTTGACGCTACCTGTCAAACCACCTTCGGCACTCGCACCGTTATCTCCAACGACATAAATAACTAAGGTGTTATCTAGTTCACCAAGTTGGTCAACAGCATTAATTAACCTGCCGACTTCATAATCTGTGTGGGCTAAAAATCCAGCAAATACTTCAGCCATGTGTGCATAGAGTTTTTGCTGTTCGGCGGAGAGGGAATCCCACGCGGGCAGTTCTTGGGGGCGGGTTGTAAGTTGGGCGTTGGCTGGAATTACACCCTGTTGTTTTTGACGGGCAAAGGTTTCTTGGCGTAATTTATCCCAGCCTTGGTCAAATTTGCCTTTGTATTTATCAATCCATTCTTTGGGGGCGTGGTGGGGTGCGTGGGTGGCTCCGGTGGCGAGATAGGCGAAAAAGGGTTTTTCTGGGGCGATCGCTTGTTGGTTGTGAATCCAGGCGATCGCATGGTCTACTAAGTCAGGTGTCAGGTGATAATCTGGCTTATTAGGCTTATCTACACGTTTAGTATTTTCCACCAAAGCCGGACTCCATTGGTTAGTATCACCACCAAGAAAGCCGTAAAAATACTCAAACCCTAACCCTGTAGGCCAGCGATCAAAAGGCCCGGCGGCACTAGTTTCAAAGTCTGGTGTATTGTGCCATTTACCAAAAGCTGCTGTGTTGTAGCCATTTTGTCGCAGGATTTCGGCAACGGTGGCGGCACTTTTAGGCAGAATTGTGGTGTAGCCAGGATAACCTGTTGCTAATTCTTCTACTACCCCTGTATTGACTGAATGGTGATTGCGTCCAGTTAACAAAGCTGCCCTGGTAGGCGAACACAAAGCTGTGGTGTGAAATTGGTTGTAGCGTAATCCTCTTTCAGCGAGACGAGTTAGGTTAGGAGTCTCCACCGGGCCGCCAAAGGTGCTGGCTTGTCCAAAGCCCACATCATCTAGAATCACTAGCAAAACGTTGGGGGCTTTAGCTGGGGCGGTGATGGGTTGGGGAAAGTCGGGTTGTGATTCTTTATAGGTGATGCCAATTTTACCTTTGAACTCTGGGAAGGGAACAGGTAAAACTTCGGATGTAGCTGCTAAGGCTGGGCTATTGACCATCAACAAAGTGATGAGCAAAGATAAAGCGATCGCCTTTGCTATTTCTCTTAACAATTCCCAATGCTTGGATTTAAACTTCATTCTGCATCCTTTCTGTAGTCAAATTCATTACTAAGCGAAACCCAATATGAGTTGTTCCCGTATCGGGTGCTTGAGATTCTCGCGCCGCCGGACGGAAGCGGCTGCAATAGTTAGGCGCACACAAATAAGACCCACCTTTGATGACGTGTAGAGCAATTTCTGTGGGTTTATTCGGGTCAAAGCTTGCTTCTGGGCCTGTGGGATTGAGACTGTGGGTTTTGTGGTTGTGTCCCGGTTGAAACCAATCACTCGTCCATTCCCAAACATTACCTGTCATGTCATACAGACCATAACCGTTAGGCGAAAAGGAACCAACGGGTGCAATACCGACATAACCATCTTTTTTAGTATTAAAAAAGGGAAAAACGCCTTGCCAGGTGTTAGCTTTTTTCGCGGAATACTGGTCGCCCCAAGTATAAGTTGCATTATCTAAACCACCACGAGCCGCATATTCCCATTGCGCTTCTGTCGGGAGTGATTTACCTGCCCATTGGGCATAGGCTAAGGCATCTGCGTAGGCAATATGCACGACTGGATAGTTATCTTGATTTGCAATCGCACTTTCCGCGCCAAAGGGATGTTGCCAATTCGCCCCAGTCTGCCAATGCCACCAACTTAAATACTTTGCGCCTGGTTGGGCTATTTCAAACACCAGAGAACCTGGTAATCTCTGTTCATCTGGCAAGTCAGGAAACTGTTCTTTGGGTAAAGGACGCTCGGCAATAGTGACATATCCTGTTGCTTTGACGAAAGCAGCAAATTGGGCGTTAGTTACTTCATATTTATCAATGCAAAAGGAACTAACTTTGACTTCTTGTGCCGAGAGTTCTTCTAGATAGCCTGAATTATCAGATCCCATCGTGAATGTGCCACCGGGAATCATCACCATTTCTGCTGGACAGGGATTGGTACTAGCGGCAAAGGCTGGAGGCGTGAGCAGTGAGAGTGCGATCGCTACTACCGTAATTAACCACAACCCTAAAAAACTTTTCCTTGACTTAAACATTCTGAAAACTATGGCTTCGGCTCGGCAGTAATCACTAAATTGTACTTTTCATTAAAAACATCCAAAGTAATTCAAAATAGTATTTACTGCTCAAAAACAAATCAAAATTAAAAGCAAGTTTTATACAAACTTATACTGCATAAAGCTTATGCAGATTAATAACAATATTAATAATTGCTAAAAACCGAACTTTTAATAAAAAGCTAAGTAGGTCGGTTCTAAATAAAATTAACTAGTTAAATTCGTCATTTGCTCTAACCTGTGAATTCGCCTTTAGGCATTTTCATTTGACTAGCCGCTAACACGTCCATATCATTTGTCAGGATTTAAGACATATTGACGCTGTGTTACCTAGTTCTGTTTATTTTTACCGACTTACTTAAATTTAAATATTGGTCTCATCTGCTTAAACTACTGCATACCTATCGGTATGTCGTATTTAAGTACAATAATGAAACTACAGCTTAAACAAAAATAAGTCAATAACCTTGTTAATTCTCAATTGAGAGGGACTTATACCAATTCACGAAATTACTGATACAAATCACTTTCTCTGCAACTCGTCTTCCGGTCGCCGAGCGTTCGCGCAGCGTCTCCGTCAGGAGAAGTCGAGGCGATGCTTTCATATCTGTATCATTTTTAAAGTGAAATGGTATTACGCAGTGAAATCAAAAACCAAGGGTTTTGAGAAGGCGGTAGGAGTTTCGTCGTGAGCGTCAGCCGAACAGTGTACTTATTCACAACCCTCATACCCAATCTTCATAGACCAACTTTGTGGGTAAATCCTGAATTGTGTAGAGAAGGAAATACAGCATAATTTTAACTATTGACCCTTGACCATTGACCAATGAGCAAAAAGCAAAAATTTCCCTACTTGGTAGGCTCTAAGTGGACAGCACAGAAAAAAGTAGACGGTTGGAGACACTTTCAAGTCGCTAACCGCAAAAATCAAGGTAAGTGGGTTTATGCCGAAATGGTTGCATCCTGTGACCCCAATGTTCGTTTCTGGATTAACGCCAAACTGTTACAAGACCGTTCTCAGTGGCTGGCTGGCTGGCAATCATTACAAGAAATGGAAGCAATTTATAGCGGGTCTAATTTTATTGAGGGGTAAGGGGCTAGGGCTTAGATCAATGACCACCTGCGCGGGTTCTCAATCATTGATTTTGTGTTAGTCCGCCTATGCGGACTTAGTTTTTATAGCTGCGAATTCCATTCGTTAATACTGAGTATAAATACTCAAATTGCCAAAATTTTTAGTCAAAAGCCTTAATTTTATAATTTTTCACAAATGCAGTATCGAGCATTAAAAAGTAGCCTTGAGATAGTCTACTGATTAGCTAAACAAGGCTAATTTGCGCTCTAAAAAACTGGTATTGCTACTCATCCTATGGAGTTGGGAATTTTTCTCTTCACTGCCAACCCTGCACCCATCTTGATTAGGCATTAAAAGGATCAGATTCAATAAAAACCTTATAGCAAGGGAGTTTGAATATTTTTGTCTATTGTAACTATTTTTATATAAATAAATAAACAAAATATATAAAAAACAATTTTTTAGAATTAATAAAGATTTTTTAGATATTTTTAAATCAAAATTAAATTATTATTATCCAATAAACTTTTTTACTTCATTTTTTAGATTTATGCCCCCTTTATTTTCTATGTAATTTCGTCAATAATGACACTCAACTACCTCACACATTGCCATCGGCGGCTAGGTGAAGGCCAATGTTTGAGCCAAAAGTTTGACAAAAAACTATAAGAGGCAAATAACAGTGAAACTAGCAGTCTACGGAAAAGGCGGTATTGGCAAGTCAACAACTAGCTGTAACATATCTGTCGCTTTAGCCAAACGGGGCAAAAAAGTGCTGCAAATTGGTTGCGACCCGAAACACGACAGCACCTTTACCCTGACTGGATTTTTGATTCCGACAATTATCGATACTCTCCAGTCCAAAGATTATCACTACGAAGATGTTTGGCCAGAAGATGTCATTTATAAAGGCTATGGCGGTGTTGACTGCGTAGAAGCTGGCGGCCCTCCTGCGGGTGCAGGGTGTGGTGGCTATGTAGTTGGCGAGACCGTAAAATTACTGAAAGAACTCAACGCCTTTGATGAATACGATGTAATTTTATTTGATGTACTGGGTGACGTAGTTTGTGGTGGCTTTGCGGCTCCTTTAAACTATGCAGATTATTGCATGATCGTTACTGATAATGGCTTTGATGCTTTATTTGCAGCAAATCGAATTGCCGCTTCCGTCAGAGAAAAAGCCCGGACTCACCCATTGCGTTTAGCTGGTCTCATTGGCAATCGCACATCCAAGCGTGACTTGATCAATAAATATGTAGAATCAGTCCCCATGCCAGTTTTAGAGGTTTTACCCTTAATTGAAGATATTCGCGTTTCTCGCGTCAAAGGTAAGACATTATTTGAAATGGCAGAGTCAGATCCTTCCCTGAACTACGTTTGCGACTATTACCTCAACATTGCTGACCAAATTTTGGCCAGACCAGAGGGAGTAGTGCCGAACGACGCTCCCGATCGCGAATTGTTCTCTTTGTTGTCTGATTTTTATCTAAATCCGCGTAAACCACAGGTTCCTAATTCAGAAGAGGAATTAGACTTGATGATTGTATAAATCACCAAGTTCTCAGGATGAGGGACAAATATGGCTTTCTTTAGTAGCTTTACAGATTCAATTAGACAAAAGTGGTTGCAGTTCTTCCAGGTTAACCGTGACTGGATTACCTTGCACATGGAAGTCGAGTCAGTGTATACCCCCGATGGCGGCAAGCGACCACCTTCTTACCTCATCCTGGGAGTTGTGAACGCGCTAGAACCAAAACTAGCGCAGTTGATGATGCCCTTTTCCAAACTGAATGCTGATGCTGACACCTTAATTGAAGTGTTGGAATTGCATTTTGACCCAGATATTGTCCTTGGTAATCGCTTGAGTAATCCTTTAGTCGAACCAGAGACAACCCAAGAAGAGTCAACAATTGTGCTGCCAGATGACAATGTTGATGATGAAACCTTAGCAATTTCTCACCTCAACGGTTTTGGTTTAGATGCTAGTGAAGTAAACGACAAGGAAACCAACCAAGAATTAAATGATGTTTCCTTGTCTAATGAACAGAACGGTAAACATGAGCCTCAAGCTGCGATACCTTTGGCAACGTCTTCGGCGATCGCACCTGAGACTGATGATTTTGGCGATGTGTCCTTTCAGAGTGACACCACATCAGGAACCAAACTAGATGAAGAAATTCTCGGTGACTTAAACACACCAGATGAAAACGCTTTTAATGATGTTTTGTCTGATGTTTGGGGTGATGAAACCGGATTGCAAAAGGGTGAAGAAAATAATGATTTTCTAGGGGAAGAATTACCAACTGGTGTTTTTGATGACTCAGAAATTGCCCGTCTCTTCCCCAACAGTTAATAGTTACTGTTTCAGTTGAATTTAGGGATTGCTCACTGTGCTGTACAGAGTAGGGAGTAGGGAGTAAGCAGTAGAGAGTAGGGTATGATCATCCTCTCACTACTTATTCACTCCCCAACTCTTCCTATTGCTGACCCTACATTCATCTGCCTTTAAATTACAAGGGGAGAAAACCAAAATGACTGTCGCTCAACAACCAGAAGCTTTAAACTTTGAGTGCGAAACTGGGAATTACCACACCTTCTGTCCGATTAGCTGCGTGGCGTGGTTGTACCAAAAGATTGAAGATAGCTTCTTCTTGGTGATTGGGACAAAAACCTGTGGCTATTTTCTCCAAAATGCAATGGGGGTGATGATTTTTGCTGAACCCCGTTATGCAATGGCAGAGTTAGAAGAAGGTGATATTTCAGCACAGTTAAATGACTATGCAGAATTAAAGCGGTTGTGTGAGCAAATAAAACGCGATCGCAACCCCAGTGTAATTGTCTGGATTGGCACTTGCACCACAGAAATTATCAAAATGGACTTGGAAGGTTTAGCACCCAAGTTAGAAAGCGAAATAGGCATTCCTATTGTTGTTGCCCGTGCCAACGGTTTAGATTACGCTTTTACCCAAGGTGAAGACACTGTTTTAGCCGCAATGGCACATCGCTGTCCTAGCCAAGCGCCCGTAACCGAAAATGAAAAAAACGAGCGCAACGCCATTCAAAAACTACTCCACTTTGGTAAGAAAAAAGAAGATGTAGTTCAAGAAGAATCAGAATATGTAGATCATCCACCTCTAGTTCTTTTCGGCTCCCTCCCTGATCCTGTAGTCACACAGCTAACCCTAGAATTAAAGAAACAAGGCATCAAAGTTTCTGGCTGGCTACCAGCTAAACGCTTCACAGAACTACCCGTGCTAGAAGAAGGATATTACGTTGCAGGTGTTAACCCCTTCCTCAGCCGCACAGCTACCACCTTAATGCGTCGCCGCAAATGCAAATTAATTGGCGCACCCTTCCCCATCGGCCCTGATGGAACTCGCGCCTGGATAGAGAAAATTTGCTCGGTTTTTAACATCACACCCAAAGGTTTAGAAGAACGAGAAGCACAAATCTGGGCAGGCTTAGAAGACTACGTAAAACTAATTCGTGGCAAATCTGTATTCTTCATGGGTGATAACCTGCTAGAAGTCTCCTTAGCGCGGTTCCTGGTACGTTGTGGAATGACAGTCCATGAAGTTGGCATTCCTTACATGGATAAGCGTTACCAAGCAGCCGAATTGGCAATGTTAGAAAAAGCTTGTCAAGAAATGGGTGTACCTTTACCCAAGATTGTCGAGAAACCAGATAATTACAACCAAGTGCAACGCATTTATGATTTAAAACCCGACTTAGTAATTACTGGAATGGCTCACGCTAACCCATTAGAAGCACGCGGCATTAATACCAAATGGTCAGTAGAGTTTACCTTTGCTCAAATTCATGGTTTTAGCAATGCCCGTGACATTTTAGAATTGGTAACTCGCCCACTGCGTCGCAATAATAATTTGAAAGATTTGGGTTGGGATAAATTGGTGAGAGAAGAAGCCAAAATTTAAGAATTGCTTTGTGAATAAGTTAATACAACTATGATTTTTAAGGCGAACCTTGTTTAGTTCGCCTTTTTTATTTTTATTCGCGCCAAGATGCAAAAGACACGAAGGAAAATTTTAACTATACATTTGTAGCTCTAAAGGTGTAGATGGAATAATGTACATGAATGCTGCATCATCAGGTTTTGTTTCTGTTGATGGTGTTAGTTTCAGCCATTCGTGAAAGCTAATTCCTAGTTGAGATATTGCTTGCACTTCTGTTTGATATGCTTCAAATCGGCGATTGGTTTCAATCATTGATTCAATTAACTCAAATATTTTAGGAAGGCGTTTATCCGCTTCTTTTTTCAAATCTTCATGGCTTGGCCCAAACCATCCTCCTTGAACTTCATCCCGAATTAAAATTGCTGGTGGTAGTGATTCAACCCATTCATGAGGAGATATTGCTATTTTAAATAAATTTTCGCGTAAAATCTCAAATACGTCATTTTCATCTAAATCTGGATGAAACCATTGATAAATGCGCGTCATTTTTCGTAAAGAAATGGTATCTTTAAACTGCGGTTGTAAATATACTGCATGGTTTGAAGTACTGAGAATTTCGATGTATTTTCCTGTGCGATCGCGGATCAGTTTTGCTCCTTCTTGAAAACGACGCATTGCTGTGCTGTGTTCTTCTAATTCTAAATAGCAACGTACTTCAGCTATATAGGCTAGTGATAAAGTCAAAAGATACTCATCTGTAATTTGGCTTTGTTGCTCAATTTCGATATCAGTTAATTCAGTGTAAATGTGTTCTGCTTCTAAAAATCTATTAATAGCCTGTAAAGCACTACTTCTACGATTTTCAGTTTTCATCATTGTAAAGGCATTAATAGCTAATTCAATTGCAGCACGAAAATTGGCGTAGAAACTGATATCAACTTTATGGTTAATCTTGTGGCTCTCCTAGACTAGCTATAACAAATTAATACTTGATATCTGGTTAAATCCTTACATAGTCTGGGATTTAAAAGAGATAAAGTAAATTTTTATTAAATCTTTGATTCTATTTTAGGCAAACCTTGTTATATCAATTGTTTTAGCCATTTTTTAGTGTTAATTTATCAACCCAAGTCTGGGAGAGCCAATCTTGTTTAATAATTCTTGAGCTTTTTGCAATCTTCGTTCTAATTCTTTTAGGCGCTGTGCTATTACAGCAAAGCCCATCACTGAAACACCAAGATTTAATATACTAGCAGCAGTTGTTATGTTTAATATTCCTTGAAATACTTCTAGGCTTTGATTTACTTGAGCAGGCTGTTCGCTTATCTCTCTTAACCAAGCAACAACCTGTTTAGTGCCTACTTCCCGAATTACACCACCAACTCTTTCCAATGTTCCATTTGCTAAACCTTTAACAACCCAATCAGCAAGCATAAAGGTTACTGTAACTGGTAGACTCACACTTTTCTCCTCATTCTTGATCTTCACAATCTCTCTTCAATTAAGTATTCCCAGTTACCCCTACTAAAATTGATGACTATCCTCTGCGAATAAGTATAAGCAAATTGCTGGAGCTATATAGCTTCAGGAAAAAGCCCAGCCTATGGTTTCCCTACTTCAGTCAAGTGGCGTTTGTAGGTGTTCAAAACCCTTATACCCCTTATTTACAGATAACCCTAGCGCGTAATTTACGTCATTAAAAAGTTAAATTTTTAATACGTATTAGCAACATGGTTATATTTTTAACATACTTAAGTAAGGATACATAAGAGTTTAAAATTACAATATTTGTTTGCTGATAAATTGTTTAGCCAAAATAAATTACTCATTAAAGATTGATTCAAACCTTTGTTTAGCAAGCAATAGATATCAAAGTAATTATTTATCAACTACTTAAATATCTTTGCATAAGTACTTAAAATAGTTACTTTATAAACTTAAAGATTTGAATTACCATCTAGATATTTAATACCAGCTATGTCAAGATAAGTTTCTAGCTTCATACTCTCATCCTCAGAACTTTAGATGATAATTTCACCGACTAGATTACAAAAAACTTACATTAACTTGCTGAACAAATATCTAAATCTAGAGTTACTAATTTTAAAATGAATCGTGATTAATACAGGGTTTCTATCAATTATCAAACCTACATCTTTAAAAGATGAACTGCTTTTTAATAAAAAAGCTTGCTGAAGAATATTTTGATATATAAGTAGATTCCTTTGTACCTTATGGCTCTAAGTATGCAGTTAATTAATGTAAAAACTTATATTCACACTTAATGTTGGAATGTTCTAACATCTCCAATTAAAAATAAAAAACAGATATTCTAATATCTTGGCTCCCAAAACATCCCAGAGAATACTTTGATTGTTACTGCTGTCACCATCATCTATCCATATTTAATTTCGCATCTTTTGAACCAAAACGTATCTGTAAATATAATGAATACCCAAAAATTTTCCACCCCTAAAACTGTTGTTTCTTTAATCGATTTCGTTTTTCAGAAATATCACGATGAGTTGGCTGTCATTGTAGAAGATCAGCAGTTTACTTACGGTGAATTGCAGCGGCGAACAGAACAGTTATCTCAATATTTAACTGCACAAGGTTGGCTACAACCAAACAGTTTAGTGGGACTCTGTATTGAACCTTCTTTTGAAATGATCGTTGCAATCTGTGCCATTTTAAAAGCAGGTGCAGCGTTTGTACCGCTTGATCCTGATTTACCTCGTCAGCGACTCAGCTATATGATTGCTGATGCTAAATTAACTACAATTCTGACACAGCAAAAATTCGCTTTTGACCTTGAGCCAGCCATGCGGCAGAGTGGTTTGGATGGACAAATGTGTTTTTTAGACACTCCTACTGTCTGGCAACCTTTAACTACATCCTTGGCGTTATCACCCGTAGAGCCAGAGCAATTAGCATATATAATTTATACATCTGGCTCTACAGGTATACCTAAAGGCGTAATGTTGACCCATCAAGGTTTGCTTAATCTTACAGAAGCTAGTTGTAGCACTTTTAATATCATACCGGGCTTACGCTTACTTCAATTTGCTTCTATCAGTTTTGATGCCGCAGTTTGGGAAATTTTCACAGCATTATGTGGTGGAGCAACTTTGGTATTAGGAGCAAGAGAGCAAATGCTTCCTGGACAACTCTTGGCCAACTTCATCACAAAACATCAGGTGCATTGGGTGATGCTATCTCCTTCTGTACTTGCAACACTCACACCTTTCCGCAATCACTTAACTGATTTACGTATGGTTGTGGTAGGTGGCGAAGTTTGTCCTGTCTCACTGGCTCAAGCTTGGGTATCACCCCAAACTCGCTTTTTCAATGCTTATGGCCCAACAGAAATCACTGTTTGCTGCACAATGTACGAGTTTCAGCAACAGGATATTAATTTGCCTATTGGTTATGCACTGCCAAATGTAGAGCTATATGTTCTTGATGAAGAGCTTCAACTTTGTCAGCCTGGTGAAAAAGGTGAGCTATATGTAGGCGGTATGGGAGTAGCCAAAGGCTATCTAGATAAACCGGAAATTACCAGTTCTCGTTTTCTAGATAATCCATTTGGTGTTGGCAAAATTTATAAAACGGGTGATGTTGTTTATGAAGATGCCGATCATCCAGGATTAGTACACTATGCAGGTAGGTCTGATCATCAGGTAAAAATTCGGGGTAAGCGCATAGAAATAGAAGCTATTGAGATGATACTGGCTCAACATCCAGGAGTACAGACGAACGCAGTTAAAGCAATTAAAACTACACGTATAGACAGTAGTGATGTACCAGAAAATTACGGTATATCAATGCTGGTTGCATACGTCGTTCCGAAAGCTGGGCAGTTTTTGACAGAAAAGCACTTACAACGCTTTGCAGCCGAGCAACTACCAGATTATATGGTGCCAACACGTTTTGTGTTTATGGACGAATTGCCTTTGCTACCTAATCGCAGCAAAGTAGACCGAAATGCTTTACCAGAATTGCCTCCAACACCATCTTTTGTCACCGATACGATGGATAACTCCATCAAAATTGCGGTAGTGTTTGACGAAGCTTTAGAGTTACCAACTGGAACTTGTAAACCTCACTCTAATTTCTTTGAGATGGGTGGTAGTTCCCTGTGCATAGCTCATGTTTTATATGGACTGGAACGGGATTTTGGTGTGACTATTCCTTCTCGGTTAATTTATGAATATCCCACACCATCGGATGTAGCAAGATTATTAGAGCAATTTAAACTCAAAAGTGAAAGTGTCGCTCATGATAGACACATTGATTTAAAGGCAGAAGCTGTACTTTCACCAAATTTGAATACATCAATTTGGAAACAACCACCACAAGCTAAATATGACTGTGCATTAATTACAGGTGCAACGGGTTTTCTAGGCGCACACTTGCTGGATGAACTGTTGACAAGAGGTAGCTATAGAAAAATCTATTGCTTGATTAGAGCAGAAAACCAAGCGATTGCGATTGAAAGACTACGTACAACCTTCATACAGTATCAGTTACCAACGGCGAAACTTGAACAGGTAAATGTTCTTAATGGCGATCTCGAACAACCACAGTTGCAACTATCAACACAATTATTTGATCAACTGGGTGACGAAGTTGATCAAATTTACCATGTAGCTGCTGATACTAATTACATCAAACCTTACTCATTGATCAAAAAGCCCAATGTTGATGGAACTGCAAATATCCTGACTTTAGCAGCACATCGTCGGCATAAAACTCTGCATTACTTATCTACTTTGGCTGTTTATGGCTCAATCACTTCATTACTAGGTATAAATGATGTCGTAGAAGACCTTGACATTGACCTATGTGAAGGAATTATGTCTGTAGAGTATGGATATGTAAGGTCAAAGTGGGTTGCCGAAAGAATGTTACATTCAGCCAGAGAACAAGGATTAGCCGTTTCTATTTATCGTCCAGGTTTTATTTCTGGACACAGACAAACCAAAATCGCTAACCTGAATGATATGTTTTACCGCTTTGTGAGTGGTTGTATTCAGATGGGTATGTATCCAGAGTTTCCTGAAAAACGTTGGGTTCCAACACCTGTGGACTATGTGGCTGAAGCGATCGCTCATCTTTCACTGGATGCAACATATACTGGTGGCCAGTACAATATCCTTGTCCCTAAAGAAAAAGAATTAAGTCATTTAGAAATATTTGAATACATTGAGGAGTTGGGCTATCCTCTACAAAAGATTTCGCCAAAAAATTGGTTGAATGCACTTTCTACTCTGCCAACTACGAATCCTTTACATCCCTTAATTTCGTTTTTCCAAGAGAAAGTTTATCAAGACCGTAGCACTATTTTAGAAGTACACCATCGTACTCCCAACTTCCTGACAGAAAATGTCCTTCAAGCTATCGAGGGTACTAATATTGAATGTCCAGCAATAGACAAAAATCTGATTAGACAATACTTACCCAACTTTGATAGACATTTCTTAACCAGACAATTCCAAAATCCAGCCGCACTCAATTATTAGTAGTTAACCAGATTCCCAATTTTTATTTAAAATTGGGAATCTGATTCTTCTACTTCTACAAAATAATAGGCTGAATAGAGTATCAAAATTTTTAATTTGTAAATCATAGAAAATAGTTAAAAAGTTAACTATTTTTTGTTTATTCACAAAGGTAATAATTATGTTAGCAGTGGATTCAATATCAGGGTATGACTTAAACGAAATGCTCCATGAAGGAGATGATACCATTATTTATCGTGCTAGATCAGTATATGACCAACAACCGATTATTCTCAAGATACTAAAAGCTGATTATCCTTCCATAGATGCGATCGCTCGTTTGAGACATGAATATAAAATTACCGCTAACCTAGATTTAGCTGGTGTTGTCAAAGCTTTAAGACTAGAAACCCACAAAAATCGGCTGGCGATCGTATTTGAAGATATTAATGGCTACTCTTTAAAACAACTGCTAAATCACAGCAAACAAGACCTAAAGAGTTTTATGAGCATTGCCATTCAGTTAGCTAAAGCTCTAGTGTCTGTACATAGTTGCCATATTATTCATAAAGATATTAAACCTGCCAACATCATCATTAATCCAGAAACTGGTATTGTTAAACTTACTGATTTTAGTATTGCTTCACGTCTAGATAAAGAAATACCTCAACTAGCTAACCCCAATCAACTAGAAGGTACTTTGGTTTATATGTCTCCAGAACAAACAGGGAGAATGAACCGTAACCTTGACTATCGCAGCGATTTTTACTCTCTTGGGGTGACTTTTTATGAAATACTTACTGAGCAACTACCTTTTCAAAGTAATGACCCTCTAGAATTGGTTTACTCTCATATTGCCAAAGAACCTATAGATATTGAAATATTAAACTCCGAAATTCCTAGTGCCATCTGTTCTCTAGTTAAGAAATTGATGGCAAAAAATGCTGAAGATCGCTATCAAACAGCTAAAGGATTGTTAGCAGACTTAGAAATCTGTCGGGAACAATTAGAAACAACAGGTAAAATCTCTAATTTTGTACCTGGTCGCTTAGATATTTTAAGCCAATTGCTAATTCCCCAAAAGCTTTATGGTAGAGAAACTCAAGTTAATTCACTGTTAGAAGCTTTTGAGCGTGTCAGCCAAGGTAAGCGTGAATTAGTATTAGTTTCTGGCTATTCCGGAATTGGAAAATCTTCAGTAGTTAATGAAGTCAATAAACCCATCACTCGTGCCAAAGGCTTTTTTATTAGTGGGAAATTTGACCAGTTTCAACGTAATGTTCCATACGCTTCATTTATTCAAGCTTTTAGTTCATTAATGCGGCAATTGCTAACAGAAGATGACCAAAAGTTTGAAACCTGGCGGCGGAAAATATTAGCAGCTGTGCAGTCCTATGGCAAAGTTATTACTGATGTGATTCCTGAAGTGGAATTAGTAATCGGCAAACAACCAGACGTAGTTACACTAAGTGCAGCAGAATCACAAAACCGCTTCAATCGTGTTTTTACAGATTTTATCCGCGTCTTTGCCACGAAAGATAACCCTTTAGTCATCTTTTTAGATGACTTACAATGGGCTGATTCAGCGACTCTCAAGTTAATAGAATTACTCATTACTGACCAAAAAACTAAATATTTATTGTTAATTGGTGCTTATCGTAATAATGAAGTTAGCATTACACACCCCTTAATTCAAACTATTGAACAAATTGGTAAAAAGCATAATATTGTGAACAATATTGTGTTACAAGATTTATCTGTTGACAATTATCATCAATTAGTTGCTGATACACTTCATAATAACTCATTAACAATCAAACCTCTAGTAGATTTACTCTACAATAAAACTGCGGGTAATCCATTCTTTTTAACGCAATTATTATTGGTATTACACCAAGAAAACTTATTTGAATTTGACTTTCATCTAGGTTCATGGCAGTGGGATATAGAGAAAATTCAAAGCATTGGTATTATTGATCAACGTATCGTAGAATTAATTGCTAACAGAATTAGAAGCCTGCCGATCGCCACACAAGAAATATTGAAACTGGCTGCTTGTATTGGTAATAGATTTTCCCTAGATATCCTTTCTATTGTTAGTGGTAACTCTCCAGCAAGTACTGCTAATGATCTGTACTCAGCATTGCAATGTGGATTAATTTTACCTTTGAGTGATGCGTATCGCATCCCCTTAGTTTTTGAACAGGAAGAATCTGCTAAACTAACTTTTGATTCTAAGCAAATTACTTATAAATTTTTACATGACCGTATACAACAAGCTGCTTATTCATTAATTCCTGAAAATCAAAAACAAGAAACACACTTACAAATAGGGCGTTTGTTACTAGAACAAACACCTGCTGAATTAATTTCCGAAAATGTTTTAGATATTGTTAATCAACTGAATGTTGGCTGGGACTTATTAAGTGAACAATCCGAAAAATATGAACTAGCCAAACTTAACCTGATTGCAGGCAAAAAAGCCAAAGCAGCTACTGCGTATGAGGCATCTGCGAAATATTTAAATATAGGTTTAAAACTTTTGGCAGCAGATAGTTGGCGAACTAACTACAAGCTTACATTAGATTTATACACAGAAACCACAGAGATAGAGTATTTAAATGGTAATTTTGAGCAGTCTAATTATTTAGGCAATACTGCCCTTAATCGCACCAACAATATTCTAGAAAAAGTGAAATTGTATGAAGTAAAAATGCTGGTTTATATGGCACAAAACCAGATGCCAGAAGTTCTCGATATTGGAGTAAAATCTCTCAAGGAATTAGGCGTAATCTTACCAAATAATCCTACACAATTACACGTTTTATCAGCATTATTTGAAACAAAAATAGCATTGGTAGGTAAACCAATAGAAAAGTTAGCTTTATTACCTGAGATGTCTGATCCTTATAAACTAGCCGCTATGCAAATACTATTGCAGATGGTGCCAGCTGCTAGTCAGGCAGGATCTTTTCTATTTCTGTTATCTGTATTGGCAATGGTGAGATTATCCATTAAATACGGACAATCGCCTGTTTCAGCTTATGGTTATGCAGCTTACGGCACTGTTTTAACTGATAAATTTAACCAATTTGAAACAGGCTATAAATTAGGTAAACTGGCAGTTAAATTGCTAGAAAATATGACTGGTAATTCTCTCAAAGCTACTGTTTACTTTGTACATAACGGTACCATTAGCTTTTATAAAGAGCCTCTTAAAGATACAATTCCACCACTTTTAGAAGGTATGCAGAGTGGAGTTGAATTAGGCAATATCGAAAATGCTGGTTATTGTGCTGTCATCGCAGGTTATCATGCTTTACTGTCTGGAGAAAATTTAGAATCAGTAGAACAGAAAATAGCTGGCTATGTTGATTTAATGCAGAAATTAAAGTTGGAATCGTTAGCAGCAGCTACCAGCCTTTTTAGGCAAGCAGCTTTAAATTTACGCTCCAAGTCATCGCAAAAAGCTGTATTAATTGGTGAAGCTTTTGATGAAATTACGATGGCATCGGAGTTATTAAAAAATTATTCCTTCAAAGGTTTTTATTATGGATGTAAAACTATAGTTTGTTATTTATTTAACGAATATCAATTAGCAGTAGAAAATGCCATCTTAGCAGAAAAAACTCATGCAGATAACGTAGGATTACTAATTTATACCGCTAATAATTTTTATTACTCCCTGGCTATGACAGCACTCTGTAATCAAGCTTTACCGACACAAAAGCAGCAGTATTTAAAACAAGTATCTGCTAATCAAAAGCAAATGAAAAAATGGGCGACTCAAGCACCATGTAACTTTCAGCATAAATATGAGCTAGTAGAAGCAGAAAGAGCCAGAGTATTAGGTCATTTCCAAGTAGCAACTGAATTGTATGATCGTGCTATTACAGGAGCAAAAAATAATGGTTATATTGCTGAGGAAGCTTTAGCAAATGAACTCGCAGCCAAATGTTATCTAGAGTTTGGTAAAGAAAAAATTGCCAAAATGTATATGACAGAAGCTTATTATGGTTATATTCATTGGGGTGCTGTAGCGAAAGTTCAATATTTAGATGATAACTATAATAATTTAATTATTCGTAGCATAAACCATAAACAATTAGAAATAGATGTGACTCGCACGATCGCCACAACAAAAATTAATTATACAAGCACAACAAGTAATAACGATGGTGTTTTAGATTTAGCTACAATATTGAAAGCTTCTCAAGCAATTAGTGGTGAAATAGTGCTTGATAAACTCCTAGAAAAACTTTTACAGATAATTCTGGAAAATGCTGCGGCTCAAAAGGGTTGCTTGATTTTACTGAAAGAGAATGAATTATTCATAGAAGCAATCAATGATATTGATAGTCAGTCAATTATTCTGCCATCAACTCCTATAAAATCAAGTGAAGATATCCCAGTTTCTCTAATTGAATACGTCGCTAGGAGTCAAGAAGTTTTAGTCATCAATGATGCTATTTCTGAGGCTAATTCTCAAGCTAATTCTTATATTCAAAAGTATAAACCAATTTCTATATTGTGTAACCCTATCTTTTATCAGGGTAAGTTTATTGGCATTTTGTACTTAGAAAATAGGCTAATTGCCAGTGCATTTACCAAAGAGAATATCAAAGTATTAAATTTAATTACCTCTCAAGCAGCAATTTCTTTAGAAAATTCTCGATTATATCAGCAGGCTCAAAACTATGCCAAACAATTAGAGTCTTCGCTGTCTGATCTGAAGGAAATGCAACTACAATTAGTTCAAAGTGAAAAAATGTCTACTTTAGGTAATTTAGTTTCTGGGATAGCTCATGAAATTAATAATCCTATTGGATTTATTATTGGCAATTTAAAACCTGCAAACGAGTATATACAAGACTTGTTAAAGGTAATTGACTTGTATGAAAAATACTATCCTCAACCAGCACCAGAAATTACTAAAACTCTGCGTGATGTAGATGTGGAATATGTGCGAGAAGATTTACCGAAATTAATTGCTTCTATGCAAGAGGGTGTTAACCGTATTTATGATGTCAGCTTAAGTTTGCGTACCTTCTCTAGAGGAGATACGCAAAAACCCAGTGTTTGTCATATTCATGAAATTCTCGACAGTACAGTTTTAATTCTCAAACACCGTCTGAAAGCTTCTCAAGCTCGTCCAGCAATTGAAGTTGTCAAAAATTATGATGATTTACCATCAGTGCGTTGTTTTCCCGGACAACTTAGTCAAGTGTTTATGAATTTGATAGCTAATGCTATCGATGCGTTGGATGAGTCAAATTTAGGACGTAAGATGGATGAGATTAAAGCTCATCCCAATCGCATTACACTTACTACCAAACTCAATGAAGATCATGATAGGGTAATAATTTCTATTCAAGATAATGGGATAGGGATACCTCCCGAAGTTCAACAGAAGATTTTTGATCATTTATTTACTACTAAACCAGTAGGTAAAGGAACCGGTTTGGGATTAGCGATCGCTCGTCAAATTATCATAGAAAAACACGGTGGAAGTATTCAGGTAAATTCTCAACCTGGTAAGGGAACAGAGTTTATTATCCAGTTACCGATATAAGCCTGAACCGCAAACAAGTTTTTTCGCCTCAAGTTTAGCATGAGTATATTCGTACTAATGAATGTGTCTTTCCTCACAAAATCCTCAACTTTCTCACGTAATATCTATAACCAAACTGATTTTGTCAGCTAATGAATGAGCATCAGCCAAATACAACTTTTCTAGAACAGTTCGACAAAAATCACAGTCTCATGGAAAGATGGTATGAAAGTTGAACGACCATTATCTCAGGAACCGACACCAGAAGAAGTGCGGGAACTGGAAAAATTGAAAACCATGATTGAACAGTATGTACAAGATGGTGAAATTACCCACCAAGAAATTCAAAATTTCTACTGTGCTATGTTCGCTCATGGAAAACCTAGTGCAGATCAAATTTACCGTTCACTAGAGTTGTATAGAAACATTGTTGAAGCAAAAATTAATAAACTTGAAGTTTGGTATGAGCCACCCAGTAATTAATCTGTCTGCATCAATGTGAATTTCATAGCCATTTCGTTACAGAATCACGAAGAACTTGCTGTATTCTGTAGGAAGTGGCTTTCTATTGATACCATTAGCCAAGCAAGTTATTGAGGAAATTGGTCAATTTAAAAACTGCAAAGACTTTTAACTTAGTTACCTGTCTACTGCTACATGTCTCATTTAAGTGTAAAGAATTGATAACTTTTTCTAAGCTTAAAATATTAACTTGTTAAAATATAAACATATTTGCTAAATGTTAGCCACAAAGTCTCTCTTTTTAAATCCTTTATTATTGCTCTGATACTCAGTGATTAGCTTGTAAGATACTTTTACTTAAAAGTATCTTTTTTATTGTGATTATATTTGGTGTAAGAGTAATCTTTTCCTGATGTTATATTGTGCTTCAGCTAAATTATATAACCAACTTTAAAATTTATCTTGATTAAATTAATAACTGCTATCTTACTTTTTTCTACATAGCTTCAAAATTAACAACTATCATCAAGGTTTGCTCTCAAGCGACAAAAATGATATTAGTAACTAATACTGTTGATTGCTTACTTTGTATAAGAGCCAATTTATCTAGTGGTATATTGACTCTTGTATCAAAATTTTATAAACCTGACAGTTATAAACTAGTATAACAAAATTTAATTAATGCTGAGATTTCAACAGAACTATAATGCAAAGTTCCTAAAAGCTTGGCCTTATTACATAACAATTTTAATTTTGTTGGTTGTTTTTGCTATTTACAGTTATTCAATTTTTACAGACAGGTTATATTTAGGAAGCTTTGTCGATAAAGGAGCGCGTTTCTTAATTGCTATGCAATATGCTCATGAACCAAGCAAAGCTTTAGAGTTAAGTTCTTGGGTAGCAATTTGGCCACCTGTTCCTTTTATTATTCAGTCATTTATTCTCCGTTTAGTGCTGTTTCAGGGAATATCAGATATTAATTTAGGCATTAAAGTTGTTGAGTTAACTAGTGTTAATCTTGTTTTAGTAGGTTTCTTTTTTATTAGTCGTTCTGTTGCTTTACAAACTAATGATGTCACTGGAATTTTAGCTTGTTTACTATGTCTTTGCACGCCTTTAATATTGGAGTTGGCGCATACTCCAATGTCGGAAGGATATAGCTTTTTCTTTGTTTCTCTAGCTATTTACAGTATATTGAATTATCTGCTATCGAATGAAAAAATTAGTTATATCATTGCTATAGTCTGCTTTGTTTTAGCCTATTTCTGTCGGACAGAAACTTTATTTTTCTCCTTAATTTTTGGAGTTTTTCTGATTGTACATAAACGCTGGAAACTAGCATTATTACTTGTTGGCATCACAATATCAGTAGCATTAGCTCAAATATTAGGAGCTAATTTTTTGATCCAAGGTAACAAAATTTATGATAGAGAAATCTGGGGAGAAGCACCATTAGAAAGGTTAAGACAAGCACAACAAATGCTCATAGCATTGTTGCGATATAATAAGAAGCTAATTTTATTGTCTTTAGTATGGATTATTCCGTTAATTTATTTTCAATTTCGCCGGAGAGCTAATGCTCCCAGAAACATTCAGCCTAATTTTATATATACTCTACGTCGATTTAGAAATTGGTTAGTTAATGAGGCTATTGCTATTTGGACTATTTTGTTTGTATTCTCGTTAGCGTTTCCAATTATTCTCATTATTAGAGGTGGGCTGACGTATCAACCAAGATTTATGTTTTGGGCTAACATTTTTATGAATATTATGTTAGCCCTAATAATTGCGCGGACTAATTATATTATTTCTTCAATAAGAAATAAAAAAATAGCGAAACCGTTAGTGATTGCCAGTCTGACATTAATAACAGTATTCTCTCTTTCATCTGGAATTGCTTATGCAAGTGCAAGTGAAAAAATCCAGAAAATGCCATCGGATGTCAAGGATGTGATTCATTTTGTCTCTAAAAATCAACTGTCAAACACTCGTATAGCATTTGATTTTTTAAGATGGGAAGAATATAGTCTATCTGCATATTTATTAGATCCGCAAATTAAGACAGTTGCTACACAATTCTCTTTGAGATGGACTGTGTTTCCGCGAGAAATTGACCCAGAAGTGACATCTTTGTTAACTAAAAGGTTTGATATACCTGCGCCGGAAAATACACCAGAAGGACAAGTTGCTATTTTACACGCTTATATTCATGCTAAACATCCTGGGTATTTTTTCATAGCCAGCAATAGTTTGTATGAAAAGCTCAAGCAAAAATATAAAAATCAAGAGATAGTAAATGGTGCTGGGACAATTAATCGTCTGCGGAAGTACTTAACTCCAAAAGATACTGCTAATTCAATTTTTGATTTTCAATCGCCTTATATTTTGCCTGATCAGAAAATTACCTTGACGAAAGTTTATGAGAATGATTCTTATATTGTTCTCAAAAATGTCAGAATTTAGGAGCCGGAATTCAGGAGTCAGAATGTTGGTATATGTGTATCGGCGGTTTTTTATCTAAACTTAATGCAACACTTTAGCCTTGCTATGCCAGTACCTTAAATTACTGTCGCGTTTCTCTAGCCATCAAGTGGCTGTGTAATGTAAGATTCTGGATGTAAAAATTCGGAACCAAAATTAAGGCGATCGCACTGACTAAGCATCAAGGCGATCGCTTCTTAATTGGGTAAGACTCAAGAGTGGTTTTGTAGATTTTAGTTTTAGTCTAGATTTTTACTCAGCGATTCAATATAAAATCTAAAATTCACTATTGCAAAATTACAATGGCAGACCTAACTCCTAATTCCAGTTTTAGTTTGACACTGCGGTTGCAAATTCCCAACCGCGTCGGGATGTTAGCATCGGTGACACAGGCGATCGCAACTTGTGGTGGTAATCTGGGTCAAATAGATTTAATTGAACAAACCCGTCAAGAATCTACCCGCGATATTACCGTGGATGCGGCTAGTACAGAACATGCTGAAACCATTGTCCAAGCAATCAAAGAACTACCGAACATTAAGGTGATCGATGTTTACGATCGCACCTTTAATTTACACCGTGGTGGTAAAATTAGCATCACCAGCCGCATTGCCTTAAGAAGTGTTTCAGATTTAGCAATGGCTTATACTCCTGGTGTGGGGCGGATTTGTAAAGCGATCGCCGACAAACCAGAAGAAGTTTACAATCTGACAATTAAGCAAAACACTGTCGCTATTGTTACCGATGGTAGTGCAGTTTTGGGCTTGGGCAATCTCGGCCCGGCGGCGGCTTTACCTGTGATGGAAGGTAAAGCCATGCTATTTAAGGAATTCGCGGGGATAGATGCTTTTCCTATCTGTCTAGCTACGCAAAATACTGATGAGATTGTTCAGGCGGTGAAGCAAATCGCGCCTGTGTTTGGTGGTGTGAACTTAGAAGATATTGCTGCACCCCGTTGTTTTGAAATTGAACAAAGATTGCGTCAGGAATTAGATATTCCAGTATTCCATGATGACCAACATGGCACAGCGATTGTCACTTTAGCAGCATTATATAACGCGCTGAAATTAGTCAACAAATCAATGGCAGACATCCGCATTGTCATTAATGGTGCGGGTGCTGCGGGTGTAGCGATCGCGCGGTTACTGCGGAAAGCTGGGGCGCAAACCATTTTGATGTGTGACTCTAAAGGTATTCTTTCCGTTCACCGCACTGACTTGACAGAAGAAAAACAAGAATTTGCCGTCAAAGCCCAAGGAACATTAGCCGGCGCAATGCAAGGTGCAGATGTCTTCATTGGTGTCAGCGCCCCTGGAGTGTTAACTCCAGAAATGGTACAAGCAATGGCGAAAGATCCGATTGTGTTTGCTATGGCCAATCCCATTCCCGAAATTCAGCCAGAATTAGTTAGCAAAATTGTGGCGGTAATGGCGACAGGACGCAGTGATTACCCCAACCAAATTAACAATGTTTTGGCTTTTCCCGGGGTCTTCCGGGGTGCGTTAGATTGTCGTGCTAAAGAAATTACAACCACAATGTACTTAGAAGCGGCCAGTGCGATCGCATCTTTAGTCAACCCCAGCGATTTGAGTCCTGAACATATTATTCCTTCTGTGTTTGATGCCCGTGTCGCCCCGGCTGTGGCGGCGGCTGTACAAAGGGCAGCGCGTCAAGAAGGGATTGCCAAGAGTTGAGTATAATTTTTGTGGGATAGGCAAGTTGCCTATCTCCCCGAAAAACAACAAAAAAGAGGGGAAGAAATTAACCACCGATGCCCGCAGATATACGCAGATAAAAGTCACTTATGTATAGCCCCTTTGGAAGTGAGTTCATTGCCGAACTGCCGCTAATTTTGGCAGGGCCAATGCTACAACATACTGAATCAACATCTGTGACGGTATGGATAGCCCTCAAGCAGTCTTGTCTGGTAGAACTGAAAATTTATGAAACAACAAATCAAGGCGCAACATTAGGAAATTGTTTGTTTACTGGGGAACGCGCTACAGTTGCTTTGGGTGAATATCTGCATGTTGTGGCGGTTACGGCTGAATGTCAAGATGGCAATTATCTGCTGGGCGATCGCATCTATGCCTACACTTTACAATTTATCTGTGGTACAGAACGGCGAACTCTATCGCAAGCATTAAGTTCTGAGAATTTTGCCGCAGATAGCATTAGTTACTTTGACCATCAACAACCAACCTTTGTTTTACCTCCCAGCCGTCTGCAAGATTTAAAAATTGTCCACGCTTCTTGTCGCAAACCGCATGGACATGGTTTGGATGCGTTACCAATTCTCGATGGTTTAATTGCAACTACAGCAAATCAAGCCCAACGCCGTCCCCAGCAATTGTTTCTCACTGGCGACCAAATTTATGGTGATGATGTTGCTGATCCTTCTTTATGGGTGGCGACTCATTTGGGTGATATTTTATTGGGTTGGGAAGAAAAGTTACCAGTCAGCCCAATTAGCTGTACTCCCAAGGAATTACCTACCAGACAACGGGCGGAAGTGGCGACAGAACAAGCAGGTTTCACCGCCGGATTGCATAACAAATATAGTAAAGTTAACAGCCATTTGCTGAGTTTGGGGGAATATTACGCGGCTTATATATTAACTTGGTCGCCTGTGTGCTGGCCGCGGAAATTTCCTCAAGGAAAACAAGTAACTAGCGATCGCCAAGGTATCAAAAACTGGAATCGAGAAGTCAAAGATTTACAACAATTTATTTATACTTTGGGAAAAGTGCGCCGTGCTTTGGCGAATATCCCCACCTACACAATTTTTGATGACCACGATGTTAGCGATGACTGGAATTTGAATCAAGCTTGGTGTTTGCGGGTTTTGGGCAAACCTTTGGGGCGGCGGGCGGTGCAGAATGCCCTGTTAGCTTACAGTGTGTTTCAAGCTTGGGGAAATACACCCGAACAATTTACCTTTGGTCAATCTGGGGAAAAACTACTGGCGGCGGCGGAAATTTGGTCAGCTTCCCACGGTACAGATAGTTATGCCGATCAAGCGATCGCTCTTTATCTTGGTCTGCCAGATACCGATTCTCTCACAGGCTTACCAACTTTTGCCCAAGATCACTCCACATTAGTTTTAGCCAGACATCCCCAATCTCTTAATTGGCATTACACCATTCGCAGCCCAATTCATGAAGTGATTGTTCTCGATACCCGGACTTGGCGGGGTTATCCAGCCGACGCGAAACCCATCGCCCCACCCAGATTATTATCACCCCAGGCGGTAAAACAACAACTGCTAACACCTTTACAAGCAAAAACTAATATTCCCGCCACATTTGTGATTGCACCTACCAATGTCTTTGGCTTAAAAGTCATCGATTGGGTTCATCATTGGCATTTAAAAAACGACAAAGTTTTTTCTACAGATGTGGGTGATGCGTGGAATATTCATACAGAAGCATTGGCGCAATTTCTCACAACTTTATTTGCCCAACGTCAACAAGTTATTGTCTTGTCTGGAGATATTCACTATAGTTCGGCGGTGCGTTTATCTCATCAAGATATTGATTCCCAATTTTTATCTGTATTGGTGCAGTTAACTTGTAGTGCCTTAAAAAATGAAGAATTTCTCACGCGGTTAATTCATACTAAATTGAAAAATTGGCTATTACCAGAAAAAGTCCGATATTGGTTAGGGTGGAATCATCCTGCGGATATGGTGGAAGTTACTGCTAAACAAAGACAGTGCCAAAACTCGCCCCGACCTCACTGGCGTTGTGCGCTAGAGTTAATTCCTCGGCAAAGAACCCAAACTGCGAATTTAGCCATTGATGTATTAAGTTTTATTGCTCCCTGGAACCGCCCAGAAAAAGCGAAGTGGCGATCGCTACAATTTTTAATGTTTTGGAAATCCCCTTGGTTTCAAGATGGAAAAGAAGTAGTAGGCGTGAATAATTTAGCATTAGTGCAGTTTGAACCTAGCGATGAAAGTCTTGCGAGTAAAGTCATTCAAGATTTATACTGGTTTTCTTCCTGGTATACAACTGAACTGGTTTACTCCCGGTTTGAAACTCAACTGCTACCTAATAATGATGTATTTCATTAGGAATAGCATCAATAGTTGGTGTAGCTAATGTTAATCGATAAAACCCAATTACTCAGTAATTCAATCTTGCAGCCTGAAGATGTGGAGCTTTAGTAAATATGATTACCTATAACAATGCTCAATTCCGTTCTGTTTTATTTGGATTAGGATATCTAGCTCAAGATTTTGCTGCCTTGGGGCAGGGGTTTCCAGTTAGTAAAGATAATTCGCCACTCACAACCATTAAAACTGTACAAGCAATTAAAAACTTTCAGGCAGACTATGAACTGTTAGTAGATGGTATAGCCGGGCCAAAAACAATGGCAAAAGCGGAAGAAGTGATCAGAATTTTGCAATATGAATTGAATGTAGTAGTCAAAGCAGACTTACCTAAAAATCATCCCTTTTATGGGCCAAGAACTGTAGCCGCAGTCAAAAAATTTGCCGCCCAATATTCGGCTGAAGATGAAGCTGCAACCACTGGTGTTGCAACTTTAGAAATTCGTAAAAATCTTGATAGAGTAGCTAAACAGTTAATTTAAATCTATTGAAAACTTACAGCATCATATTTTGAGAATCTTGTAGAGACGTTACATGTAACGTCTCTACATAGTTTAGGGTTTTATACTTTTACCTAATGTACCCTTATTTAATTTACATAGAAAATCATTTCAAATTTCGCTGTTTTGCCTGTAATGCTGATAGTAGCCAATGTATAGTGCCACCACAGTGATTTAAGTAATAAACCGGAAAATTCCAAAATAGTTCAACAGTCTATCTTAACTAGTGAAATATTATGTGTATCTGGGAATACTAAAGCCAGAGATTTTGAGGCTTTAAAGGTATGGTAACTACTTTAATCAGTATTCCTGGATATCAAATCACTGAAGAAATTTACAATGGTGCGAGAACATTAGTTTATCGGGGATATAGAGAGATTGACTCACTACCGGTAGTCATGAAAGTGCTGAAAAATTCTTATCCCAGTTTTAGTGAACTCTTATCATTTCGCAACCAATATACCATAACTAAGAATCTCAACTCACCTCTAATTGTTCAAACGTATAGTTTAGAAACGTATCAAAACAGTTATATATTGATACTAGAAGAATTTGGCGGAATTTCTCTAAAACAGTGGCAAATTAGAGAAACTCAAATATCTCTTCAGCAGTTTTTAGAAATAGCGATCGCACTCTGCAACACCTTAGATTTACTCTACCAAGAACGGATAATTCATAAAGATATTAAACCCAGCAATATATTAATTAACCCGGAAACAAAAGAAATTAAATTAATAGACTTTAGTATTGCATCCTTATTACCCAGAGAAACCCAAACTCTAATTAAAAGCAATATTTTAGAAGGAACATTAGCTTACATTTCTCCAGAACAGACAGGGAGAATGAACCGGGTAATTGACTACCGCACAGACTTCTATTCATTGGGTGTAACTTTTTATGAATTGCTCACGGGAGAGTTACCTTTTTCAGCTAGTGAACCGATGGAAATAGTACATTGTCATATTGCTAAAACAGCACCATTAGCACATAAAATTAACCCACAAATCCCCCCCATCTTATCAGCTATTGTCAGCAAATTGATGGCGAAAAATGCCGAAGATAGATATCAAAGCGCATTAGGATTGAAATCTGATTTAGAAAATTGTTTATCGCAACTGCAAGCAACCGGTGAAATTGAGAGTTTTAAAATTGCCAGTCGGGATGTGTGCGATCGCTTCATCATTCCTGATAAACTTTATGGCAGAGAAACCGAAGTCAACACCCTACTAGACGCATTTGAGCGAGTCAGTCAAGGTGCAACAGAAATGATGCTAGTGGCTGGCTTTTCTGGAATTGGTAAAACAGCCGTTGTTAATGAAGTACATAAACCAATCGTCAGACAACGCGGTTATTTTATTAAAGGGAAATATGACCAATTTAATCGCAACATACCTTTAAGTGCATTTGTCCAAGCCTTCCGAGATTTAATGGGGCAATTATTAACCGAAAGTGATGTCCAAATTCAGCAATGGAAACATAAAATATTAGAGGCTGTTGGTGGAAACGGACAAGTAATTATTGAAGTTATTCCCGAATTAGAAAACATCATTGGTCAACAACCACCTGCTATAGAATTATCAGGAACTGCTGCACAGAATAGATTTAATTTATTATTCCAGAAATTCACCCAGGTTTTTACCAGTGACGCACATCCATTAGTAATATTTTTAGATGATTTGCAATGGGCTGATTCCGCCTCTTTGATGTTAATACAGTTATTAATGGCTGATACTAGTTATCTTTTCATTATTGGTGCGTACCGCGATAACGAAGTCAACCTAGCGCATCCATTAATCTTGACTTTAAATCATATCCAAAAAACAACAGCCCAAGTTAATACGATCAATTTAGCACCACTGCGTCAAGAACAAGTGAATCAATTAGTTGCTGATACACTAAAATGTGCAGAAAACTTGGCATTGCCTCTTTCTAAATTAGTATTTCAAAAAACTCAAGGTAATCCGTTTTTTGCCATCCAGTTTCTCAAGGCATTATACCAGGATGGATTTATTGAATTTATCCCTAGAAATAATCATGACCAAGGCCTAAGTATAGGAGGATGGCAATGTGATATCACCCAAATAAATCAGCAAGCGATTACAGATGATGTTGTTACGTTCATGGTGTTACAGTTAAAAAAACTACCGCAATCAACTCAAAAGGTGTTGCAGTTAGCCGCTTGTATTGGCAATCGATTTGATTTAGCAACCTTGTCTATTGTTTCCCAAGATTCAGAAATTGAAACTGCTACTAATTTATGGAAAGCTTTACAAGAAGGATTAATTTTACCCATTAGTGATGTCTATAAATTTTATCAGGGAGAGAATAAAGCTAGGTTTTTACAGTCCGATAAAAAGGCTAGTAAACAAATAGCCAAATATCAATTTTTACATGACAGAATACAACAAGCGGCTTATTCTTTGATTCCAGAAGATCAAAAGCAAGCTACTCATCTCAAGATTGGACAATTACTACAGCAAAACTCTTCAGAAATAGAACAAGAAGAAAAACTGTTTGATATTGTTAGACATTTAAACTTAGGAATTAAGTTAATTAATCAACCAAGTTTTCGAGAAGAATTAGCACAATTAAATTTAAAAACAGGACGTAGGGCAAAAAATTCTACAGCCTATAATGCAGCAAAAATTTATCTACAAACCGGAATTGATTTACTACAGACAAATTGCTGGCATAATCAGTATGAACTGACCTTAAAACTCTATATTGCAGCTACTGAAATTGCCTATTTAAATGGCGAATTTGACACAATGGAAAATCTTGCAGCACAGGTATTGCAAGCAGCACAGACAATTTTAGATAAAATTCAGATTTATGATTTACAGATCCAATACTTAACAATCCAAAACCGATTGGCAAATTCTCTAGAATTAGGTTTGCAAATTCTCGATGAATTAGATGTTCAGATTGCTAGTCCAGAATTAGTGAAAACAGGTGTGAATTTACCTACCCTTTCTCAGATTGAGCATCAGGGAGAAATGATTAATCCCTATAAAATAGCAGCTATGCAAATGTTAATCAGTGTTCTGCCGGCAGTATTTTTGACTACTAACAGATTTGGAGAATTTGTCCTTACACTGATTAACTTATCCTTAGAATTTGGCAGGTCAGAACTTGCTTGTTATGCCTATGGTGCTTACGCTTGGCTCAAGTGTGGTCAAGGAGAAATTAATGATGGATATCATGCTGGAAAAATTGCTTTAAAACTCTTAGAAATTTATGATAGTCGGCAATTTAAGTGTAAAGTTAATCTTCTGTTTGCTGCCCATGTGCAGTATTGGAGAGAACATTTCAAAAATACAATACCATCATTATTAGAAGCATTAAAAGATGGATTAGATAATGGTGATATTGAATATGCTGGTTATGCCACAATGCACTTATGTCATCATCTCTTATGGGTGGGCGAATACTTACCTGATGTTAATCGACAACAAGAGAAATATATTCAGATTTCTGGTAAACAAATTTCACAGGAATTTAGTCGAGAATTAGGTAGTATTTGGAAACAGTTTACCGACAATTTACTAAATCCGGGTCAAGACTTAGTAAGTTTGAACGGTGAAAGTTTTAATGAACATCAAAGACTATCTCAACTAATCCAGGAAAATAGTCATAATCCTCTGGTTGCAGTTTATGTAGCAAAATTAATTCTTCACTATTTTTATGGTGAATATAGTCAAGCTCTGGACAAGGCTAACGCAGCATACCCACATACCTTAGCAATTCCTGGAGTATTTTCAGTTTTTATCCACAATTTCTTTTGGTCATTGTCTTTATTAAAATGTTGCGAAAACGTTGATATAAATACACGCAATAATTACTTTCAGCAGGTTGAAAATAATCAGCAAAACCTCCGCCTTTGGTCAGATAATGCCCCGATGAACTTCCTGCACAAATTTTATTTGGTAGAAGCAGAACGCTATCGAGTAATAGGTAACAGAACCGAAGCAATGGAAATGTATGATCTCGCTATTTCCCTAGCTAAAGAAAACAAATTTATTCAGGATGAAGCTTTAGCTAATGAACTGGCTGGTAAATTTTATCTCGATTGGGGTAGAGAAAACATTGCCATATTGTATATGCAAGCTGCTTATTATTGTTATGCACGTTGGGGAGCCAAAGCAAAAGTTGCTGACTTAGAAAGACGCTATCCTCAGTTACTTCAACTGATTATTGAACAAAGACCCATCAACATTAATCCTTGGGAAACCATTACCTCTATTTCCCTTCCTGTAACGTCTGTATCTGCTCAAAGTGACAGTACTAGAACTAGTATTTCCAATGCTCTAGATTTTACCAGTGTACTCAAAGCTGCTCAAACTATTTCTAGCAACATCAAATTAGATGAGTTAATTACCAACCTCACTCAAATTATCCTGCAAAACTCCGGGGCTGATAAATCAGTATTAATTCTCAATCAAGATGATGTTTTACAAATTCGTGCCATTACCTCAATTAATGCGGAAATAAATTCTCTACAGACTACAATTTCCACACATTCACTTGATGAATATCAAGATATCCCTGTCAAAATTATCAATTACGTCAAAAATACGCAACAAACAATTGTAATAGATCATAGCCAAACAGATATTCCTGGGCTGATTGGAGAATATATGTTGAGATATCAACCCCAAAGTGTCTTGTGTACACCAATTCTTAATCAAGGTAATTTGGTCGGCATACTATATCTTGAAAGTCGGACAGCAGCAGGAGTATTTACTCAAGAACATCTACAAACTATTCAGATACTTTCTGCTCAAGCTGCCATAGCATTAGAAAATGCTCGACTTTACCAACAAATGCAACAAGCTCTGGAAAAAGCATTACTTAATCAAATTTCAATCGATCAAACAAATGTTTCTGTCTGGTGGATTGAGCCAGATGGTCAAATTTTCTATGTTAATGATGCGGCGTGTCAAGGCTTAGGATATAGTCGAGAAGAGTTAATTGGTAAATACGTTTCTGACATTAGTCCTGTTTTCCCTCAAGAATTATGGGCAGAGCATTGGCAAGCTGTTTGTGAACAAGGTTCATTCACTGCTGAAAGCTATCATAAACATAAATCTGGCAAGATTTATCCTGTTGAAGTCAATGTTAATTATGTAAAATTTAAAGACAAGGAATATAATTTCGTTTTTACCAAAGATATTAGTGAACGAAAGCAAGCCGAAGCTAAAATTCAACAAAAATCCCAAGAATTAGCCACAGCGTTACACGACTTGCAACAAGCAAATTTACAAATTGTCCAAAGTGAAAAAATGTCTGCATTGGGTAATCTTGTGGCTGGAGTTGCTCATGAAATGAATAATCCTTTGGGTTTTATTTATGCCACACTACAACAAACTAAACCCGCCTTTGCAGATATTGTTGCACATCTGAAACTATATCAAGAAGTTCTATCAAATCCCAGCGATGATATCAGAGACCATGCGGAAGAAATCGATTTAGATTATACCTTAGAAGATTTGCCGCAAATACTGGATGCAATGGTCATGGCTTGCGATCGCCTAAAAAATATCAGCACAAGTCTGCGGACTTTCTCACGAGCCGATAAAGATTATAAAGTGCCATTTAATCTGCATGAAGGCATCGACAGCACAATTTTAATTCTCAAACATCGCCTCAAAGCTAATGAACAACGTCCAGCAATTGAAGTGGAGACGAATTATGGTAATTTACCCCAAATTGAATGTTTTCCTGGGCAATTAAATCAGGTATTTATGAATATCCTTGCCAATGCTATTGATGCTTTAGATGAATCAAATACTGGTAAGAGTTTTGCAGAGATTCAAGCTCATCCTAATCGCATTCAAATTACAACATTGATGACAGATAAATTCGTCAAAATCTCAATTGCTGATAATGGTAAAGGAATGAGTGAAGAGGTGAAACAAAAAATCTTTGACCATTTATTCACTACTAAAGGAGTAGGTAAAGGGACAGGATTAGGATTGGCTATAGCTCAACAAATTGTCGAAGAAACTCATGGTGGTAAGCTCAGTTGCAATTCTGTTTTAGGCGAAGGTACTGAATTTATGATTGAAATCCCAGCGTGATCTGGAAAATCTTAATTATGCCTGGCGTAGAGACGTTACATGTAACGTCTCTACATAATTTTTTCACCTTAAGCCAAAGCGGTTGCGGGTTGTGGCCAGCGTCCTACGGCTTTGCCAACCACTGCTAATTCTTGCATTAACTGGTCAAAACGCTCTGGTGTTAACGATTGTGGCCCGTCAGATAAGGCTTTTTTCGGGTTGGGATGCACTTCAATCATGAGAGAATCAGTACCAGATGCGATCGCAGCCATCGCCATAGCCGGTACAAATTCCGCCCAGCCAACACCATGACTAGGGTCAATCATAATCGGCAGGTGTGTGAGTTTCCGCAACACAGGTACTACCGATAAATCTAGGGTGTTGCGGGTGTACTGGCGGTCAAAGGTGCGAATACCACGCTCACATAAAATTACATTCGGATTTCCCGCCGCCAAAATATACTCAGCCGCCATTAACCACTCTTCAATTGTGGATGACATTCCCCGTTTCAACAGCACCGGCTTAGGTTGTGCGCCTACTTTTTTCAGCAGCGAGAAGTTCTGCATATTTCTCGCCCCTACCTGGACAACATCAGCAATCTCAGCAATTTTATCCAGTTCAGCAGCGTCCATCACTTCAGTAATTATACCCAATCCGCTCACTTCTCGCGCCTTGGCTAGTAAATCCAAAGCACTTTCACCATGTCCTTGAAAAGCATAAGGAGAAGTCCGGGGTTTGTATGCACCGCCGCGTAAAAATTTAGCACCTGCGGCTTTGACTCGCTGTGCTGTTTCTACAATCATTTCTTCGTTTTCTACTGAGCAAGGGCCAGCCACCACCACTAAAGGGTATTGTTCGCCAAATACCACTGCGCCATCAGGAGTATTCACCACTACTTCCGAAGCTTCGCCATGACGAAATTGACGACTAGCACGTTTATAAGGCTGTTCTACTCTTAATACTTGCTCAATCCACGGGCTAATTTCTTGAATTTGTAGGGGATCTAAATCAGCAGTATCGCCTACCAAACCAATTACGACTTTGTGTTTACCTATAATTTTTTCTGGTGTTAATCCCCAGCTAGTTAGTTCCTCGTCAATGCGGTTGATTTCCGCCTCTGGGGAACCAATCTTCATGACTACGATCATTTTTAATTACCTGATGATTTGAGTGAAATATAGCAGGAGGCAGGAGGTGAGACAGCGCAGTCTTGGGGGTTTCCCCCATACGCGACTGCGAACCCGAAGGGCAGGAGGCAGGAGGCAGGAGAAAAAGTCTTACTATTCCTGGTTTTCAAGCTTTTCAATTGTCCTAACATATCTGACTACCGCTATATCAAATGAATAAGCTTAACTATATTCTCGTACTTCTCAGTGTGGTGCGTAATTTTTAGTGATGAGAAGTTAACATTTATATTTATAAAAAAATAAGGCGCTCAGTCCTGGAACTACTGAATATTGGGTGACATCAGATAGTAGATTTCTGGATTAGCAATGTTGAAGTTATATAACTTTAACTTCAACATTTACACGCAAATTACCCAATACTGAGTTATCTAAATATCTGAGCGCCAATTATCAGATGTTCTTTTGTCGAGTTTCGCGCCAAACCGCTACCATACGTCCAAAATTGGTAGAAAACTCGCTGATTCCAAGTAATCCTCCTGGTCTTTCTTCATCCCAAGAGGCTGAAAGAACGCCGTAAGTAATGCCTAACACACCTAAACCAAATAACCCCATATTAACCAGTAAGACGGCAATGGGGGCTATTTTGATTTGGGCTTGAGTTGCCAGTAGATAGCTCACTACTAATGTAGTAATCCCCAAAGCTGTGGGGACACCACAAAAAAATGCCACCCGTCGAATCATCCGCTGACTCACCACTTGGGGAATAGCCATTTCTTCTTTTGTAAATGGCTGTTTCTGGCTGGTTGATTCTGCGGGAGTATTGGACTTGATAGGAGTTTTTTGAACTTTTACAGGTTTTTGGCGTTTTTTGTTCGGTTCAAAAGGCAAACGACTGCGTTCAGATTCTTCAGCAGACATAAGCGATAGTCCCTATCCACGAATACCAAGGCGAGCAATCAAAGCTTGATATTTTTCCCGACTTTCTTGTTGGAGATAAGCCAACAGGCGCTTGCGATGACCAATCAGCTTGAGCAAACCACGTCGAGAAGAGTGGTCTTTTTTGTTAGCTTGCAGGTGTTCACTGAGGCGGTTAATTCGCTCAGTTAACATTGCGATTTGGACATCAGTCGATCCAGTATCGGTTTCGTGAACTTGGAAGTTGGAAATTATTTCTTGTTTGCGCTGTTGCGTCAGAGCCATGATCTATTTTTCTAGTTTTTCTAAATATATGCAGCAGTCTCCCATAATATCACAGCCATAAAGCTGTATGGGGAATTAGTTGGCAGTGATTATTAATTATGAGTATTTTTGCTAAACTTTTACATTTATTTTAACTCAGGCGATCGCTTGGTTTATTGTACTTAGCAATATAGTTCTAATTAATACATATAGTAAATATTCGCCATTTCTGCCGATACTCATTTACTTTGATAAACATTGTTTCTACGCCATATCCTACGTAGATACGTCGTATACAACATATCTACATTTTGGATAAACGCTTGCTTGTGTCCTCAAGCTATGCCATATTAAATATACATCACTAACTCTATCGAATTACCGTATTTATAGAATATAGTTCAAAAGGTAGTAAAAATGACAGTTGCACAGCAAAATACAGCATCCTTAACTATCGGCTTAAATAATTCTCAGAACATTAATCAAAGCTTGTGGCAGCCTGTGTTAATTGGGACAGCGTTTTTTCAGCGATTGTGGTGGCACAGTAAAAGCTATGGCATAGTTTTCAAGATCATGTTTTTGACCTTGATGAGTCTAGTTTTCCTCAGCATTCATTGGTCATATCGCAAGTTATTGATATTTCCCGCGCTACAAAATGAATTAGATTTGGAGAGTCATCAGTGAGTGAACTAACGAAGCTACAAGTTGTATCTTACTTAGCGCCGAGTTGGTTCTGTTTTTATGAAGCAATTGTGGCTTATGTGGGTCGGATTTTGGGAGTTGAAACTCAGCTGCAAGCCAGTCAATATGACCCACTACAAGACCCAATACTATTAACAAATCAACTAGATTTAGCGTTTATTTGTGGCTTACCTCTGGTCAGATATAGTCAAGTGGTTGTAAATCAACTACAACCTATAGTTGCGCCAGTTATGGCAGCACCACGCTATCAAAACAGCCCAGTTTACTTTACAGATGTAATTGTGAATGCAAATAGTTCTCTGTATAGTTTTGCAGACTTGGCTGGTAAAACTCTGTGTTACAACGACCTCGGCTCTAATAGTGGTTACAATCTACTCCGACATCGATTATTACAAGGTGAACATCCAAAAAACTTTTTTGGACAGACCATTCCATCAGGATTTCACCAGCGTTCGATACGCTGGGTAGTTGAGGGGCTGGCAGATTGCGCTGGGATTGATAGTGTAGTTTTAGAGCAAGAACTACGAGATTTTCCTGAGTTATCTGAGCATTTGCGAGTGGTAGAAGTGATTGGCCCTTGTCCGATGCCACCTTTAGTTGCTGCACCACATCTAGATAATTCAGTGATTGAGCAGATTCAAGCAGCCTTACTCCAACCTGATGCAGAACTTCAAACTGCCATGACCAAAGTTGGTGTCAAGGGTTTTGCGGCTGTAGATTTATCAGACTATGAGGCGATCGCTACAATCTACAATACTGCGATTCAGGCAGGCTATGAAGTAATTGGCAACTGAGCGATCGCACTGCAACTCAAATCTTTAAATCTCGCAAAGCCAAACGAATTTGCTCTACACGTATGCGGTTGACACCAAGATCCGATTGTCCCACACGAGACGCAGAACGGATATGAATCATTGATTCATTCTCAGGAAAATAAAACTCCACATCATCAATAAATTTGAAGATGCGACTCTTAGAAAGAGCGTGAATGTAATTATCTGTTTGTTCTATCACTTCTGTTCGGGGAACAACGGTGAGAACTTTGAGTAAGGTTGCGCGTGCTGTATCCCGGTCTACATGATAAGCGATCGGTTCAATGGCGTGTTTTGCATCCGCATCTTGACTCACAACACAGTTTGGCGAACTCGGACAAGGAGTTAGATGACCATGCTCAATTCCCAAGCTAGAAGAAGCAGCCCAAACAGGGGTAGTTACGATAAAACTACTTGCTAGGGCGATAAATATGACAACAGCCATATTCAACAGATTTCGTTGTGTAACTGCTGTGAGCCAACGCATCATGATCAATCTACTCCTCAAGGTTAAATAACACTTAACTTCTAGATAGTAACTTGGGATGGGAGTAGAGAGCAGCACCTCGACGTACCTCGACTTCTCCTGACGGAGACGCTGCGCGATCACTCGGTACAAGTCGCTCGGCAACCAGAAATAGAGAGTCAGAGGAAGTGGTTTGTATAAATAATTTGGTGAATCGGTATCACCTGTAACCTGTAACCTGTAACCTATCACCTGTAACCTATCACCTAGCCACCATTGCGTAAACTTGACTTTGCTTTTCACTATGCCAAACGGCATCTCGATATACTTGCTCAAATAAGGCTCTTTGAGCATGGCTACCACCTATCCGATGCAGTTTTGGTAGTACGATTTTTAATTCAGATTTAGCTTTGGCATAGTCTTCTTTAGCATGGGCAATCATACCTCTAGCTGCTGGAATTGTGACTTCTAACCAATTCTGACGCAAGTATGGATTGATGGTTTGAGTATGTTTTTGCATACTCAGATACATCTCGTCTACCCAGTCAAATTGTCTAGCTTTGGTTAAGGCATAGATATAGTGCAAGTCTTGAAAGGGTAAAGCATGTTCATTAATTCGAGGAAAAAGATAGGTGCTGATATCTTGCCAACGACTACCAACATCAACACCACGCAACTCTAGTCTGAGCAATAATGCGATCGCTCCTACCTGATCCTTGGGAGATTCTTTTCTGGCTCGACCCCACACATAAGCATCATATAGGGCTAATACTTTTTGGATTTCGCCTCGTTCTAAATAATAAAGCGCCACATGCCACCAATTATGGGTGTACAACATAGAGTTGCAGTTTTCCCAGGTATCCGCCAGACTTTCCATCCAAGCGATACCTTCGTCTACTCTGCCTTGAGTTTCCATTACATGGGCAACTGCATGATGCGCCCAAGGGTCACGGCGATTGATAGCTGTGGCTTTTCGTCCCATTGCTTCGGCTTGTTCTAGTTGATGGCATTGTTCTAAACCAAAGGCCACCATACCGTATAGATAATGGTTGTCTGGATTGGCGCTGAGAACGTTTTGGGCTATTTTGAGTAGTCTTTCTTTGTCACCTAAATAGAAGTAGTGATACTGTCCTTGCTGTATAGAGATTAAGTCACGCGGATAATTAACGGCTATTTTTTCGTGTAAAGCGATCGCTTGATCAACTGCTCCCATTGCCCAAGCCGCGATCGCCTGGATATACAATCTTTCTCGTTTGGTGATCCCAAATAATAGCCCTTGTGCCGCTTGCAGATAAGGTCTTGCTTGTTTCCAGGCCTGAGCATTTTCTTGCGTCAGATAATAGGCTGCTGTATAGGCATAAAGCATTGCACAACCTGGATCTGCTTTCACACCTTCCAGAATCACAGTTTCAATATCTTTGCCATAACTGAGGGATTGATCTATAAATTGGTTGATGGCTGCGATCGCTGCTGGTGAGTCTGTCGTAACTTCAAGGCCTTGCGCGTCTTTTAGCATTGTTTATTCCTGGCTGTATGGTGAGCAAAGAAAGTCAAACAATTTTGGATTTTAAATTTAAATTTGAGATTGATTTCACAGATAAATCTAGTGGTTTCTACCATTTAGAAACCATTGGTCACAGTCTGTTTAATCAGCAAACATCACTAACTCGATAGATTTACCGTATTTATTTTCCGAGTATGTCACAACTGCGGTAAAAACTGCAAGGCCATATTGAAAGTTTTCGCACAGCCCTTATGTAAAAAGGTTGTCTGTTGAGCCTAGATGTAATATCAATTCACGAAATTACTGATACAAATAACTTCCTCTGCTACCTCTGTATCATTTTTTAAGTGAAATGGTATAAGGGTGTAAGCGAGCAAAAACCTTTACATTCTCATCCAACAATATTCATCCATCTAGCACCATACAGCATTAGTCAGATGGAAGAAGAGGCAGAAATTTTCATCATAGATTCAAATGACCAAGCCCTTCTGGTAGGGAATAGCTTTGAAAGACTATGAGAATAGGAACCCGGTTAGCAAAAAACTGGTGGACACTCGCATTGCGGGGAACACTCGCCATCGTATTTGGTTTAGCAGCATTATTTTGGCCAGGAATTACCTTAACAGCCTTGGTATTTTTGTTTGCAGCCTTTGCGCTAGGTGGTGGAATATTATTAGCGATCGCTGGATTTAAGGATCATCTCGGCAATATCCACGGCTGGTTATTGGTAATTGAAGGTGCAATTGGAATTGCAGTGGGAGTTATGGCATTTATTTGGCCAGGAATCACCGCCTTAGTTTTGCTTTACCTCATAGCTGCTTGGGCAATTATCACCGGGATATTTGAGATTATTGCAGCCAACCATCTGCGCCAAGAAATTGACGATGAATGGTTGCTCATCGCTGCGGGGATTGCATCTCTTGTTTTTGGCTTGCTACTGATTATCTGGCCGATTGCGGGAGCATTAGCCATTTTATGGATGACGGCTGCTTATGCGATTATGTTTGGTATTCTAATGTTGCTTTTGGCATTCAGACTACGCAAGTGGGGTGAGGAACGCAGTTTACTTTGAAGATGTTAAGAACTAATTCGTAACGACTAATACAGGTTTATTTCGATATTTTGCTGTCAATTGCTTGCGTAAATTAGAATCCCAAGTCAGGTTATAGTCTCTCTCTAATTCGGCAATTACTAAGGGACGCAATACACCAGAGACAGTTACTTGTTCTCCTTGTTTCACTCTTGGTTGTGGCTTGGTGTGGAGTACCAGTAAATCTTCTCCACCAAGTAATTTGTCTTCATCTAGGGTATATGCGATCGCATTAGTGATATTTTCGACTTCACCAGTAACAGTGAGTTTTTTACCATAATAGGTGCTGGGATTAGCAGTCAGTTCACCGGGGTTAGGAGATAAAGCCAGAGATTGAGCAACAATTACTGCTTGATCATCGTAATCACTATAATATTCAGACTGCAAATCTAATTTATAGTCTCGATTGATTTGTGCTAAATCAAGTCTGCGAACTTGTCCAGTAATTTGCAAAGGTATGTCATTTGTACTTGGCAATGTAAAAGGCTTACCTGTGGCGTTAATTACCAAAATATTTTGATTATCAAATAGTTCTTTATCGTTAACCGTAAAGCTTGTAGGGCCAATTAACCGAATAGGCTGTGTTCTAATTGTGACAGTTTTACCGATAAGTTCATCTGTTTTATCTGTTTCTTCTGCAATTTGGTTATCTACTACTTCTCGACTAACTTGGTTGCGTTGTTGCTGCGGCGTAGCTGGAGTGATGGCCTGTGGTTCGTTATAACTGCAAGCCGGAAGCAATATTGCCATTAATGTCAGAGCGATCGCACCTTTAGCATGTCCCCAGTTAGAATAAATAGTACTTACAGAATTCACAATTAAATATCTCCTTTTTTTAATATCAAAGCTTTATTTAAATCCAAATTAAAAAACTAGTGAACCTTACCAATAAAATAAAATCACTAATTGATTTATATACTTAGGTTATATTTTTATAATTGTTTTTTCTTCTATCCTTTGAGCAGTTTTTGTCCTCTAACTAGAGATATATAAAACCTGGAATAATTAATTCAGAGAATCAAAACTTAGATATATAGCCATCCTAAATAATTTCCCAATATTTCTTGCCCTTGTCTTCTTCATCCCTGAATGATGGGAGATTTTTTTGTCATTCCTTAATGTTATGTTTTGTTTCTATATAATATTTAATTGACAATAAACCCTATCTTTGGGAAGATGTAAAGCTAAATCAGCCAAGATAAATTTTAGTCATTTACTGTTTCACACTCAGCAAGCTCCTCAATAAAATGCTTGGGGGCTTTATTAATAGCTAATAAAAAATGTAAAAAAGTAGGGTGAGAATTTCTCACCCTACTATTAGTCATCTGCTAGAAACTTATCAAAGAGATTTAGGCGGTTGACCTTTAGAACAGCGGTCAAACCATTCTTGATATTTTTGTTTGTGTGATTCATCTTCACATAAAATAGATATTCGCACCTGTTGGCAACCGTGATTTTTTTCGAGAGCGATCGCATTTAAAATTAAACTAGCAATTTTCGGTGAGCTAAACTCTCCATTTACTGTAAAATCACCAGCAAAGTTGGTAACTGCGCCATCTTCTGTTGCAGTTAAGGTAATTTCAGAACTGTCTTCTAAACCTAAATCTATTTCTGCAAGTTGCTTGTGTTGTGGACTAACTTGTTCCACAATTAATTTTTCCCGCCGGACAGGTACTTCTACTATCCGTGTTTCAATTTCCTTCCGAACAATTACTTCGCCGATTTTATGTATATTAGTATCAACTACTAACTGTTCTTCTAGTAAACGAACAATATTTTCTTCAGAAAACTCTGCTAAATTAGCTTGTTCCATATTATTATGCCAACTAGAATTATCAGATAATACCTGATAGCCAATTATTTGAGATTTTAAATGTTCAGGTATATATTCAATTGCTGCTTTATCCATATTTAAAAAAATAGATTTAGTGATAGTGTCTATTCTTTGAATTTTTTGACTCCACACTAAAGCCAGTTGTTCTTTAAATACTGGTTGTTGTCCTACTTGGGTTTGATTAATAGTTTGAAATATGACTAAATTTAATCGACGCTGATTATCTAAGACTAAGTCTCTAACTTTACCAACCAGTTGACCTTGGTTATCAATAACATCAAAACCTACAACTTTAGTTTTTAAAGTTGTTAGTAATTTGGAAATCGTAGGTTTCTGATTGACTGGTGTAAGATTATTTATCATTGGTTGGCTATTCATCACCCTAATTTGATAATTATGAGTACAGGCAAAGCTTTATCAGCTTCACCTGTACTATGTCTAATTTGAATTCGCTTTAATTAGCGTTCTTCTATTGGAAGACCAGGAGCATTTACATCTAACTCTTCCCGACGTATTGTTTCTTGAGCGTCAACGGTATCTTGCTCTACAACTTTTCTAACTCGAACTTCCTCGCGGACAAATGCTTCTTTGCGAATGTCAGCAGTTTCTTCGTGAATTTCTACACGCGCAACTTCCCCTTCACGAAAGTCAGCTTCACCAGGAGCAACAACTCTACCAGCATCATCTGGGGTGATGCGTTCAATTACAACATGTTCTTTTTCTACTGGTACTGAAACTCTAGCAGTTTCAGTTTCTACACGTTTTCCAACAGCAACTTCACCAGTTTTTTGTCTTCTCTTATTAGCAACTAGCCGTTCTTCGTATAATCTCAAGGTTTGATGATCTTGCTCATTTAACCCAAATAAAGAAGGCTCTTGCTCGTAATTATAGGTGTCGCGGGTGAAAGTAGGTGTGGTAACTCCTGTAGCTGGTGTAGCTGTAAAACCTGTATCTAATGTTGCAGTAGTATCTACTGGTGTCGCTGTGTCTACAGGGGTAGTGTTATATTTGGGATTGCGATAAACGCCACGTACTCGTTCTTCATAATCGTAATCTACTTGGCGTTCATCAAATTCTGGTAAGTCTTCTGCCTGCTCTCTGGTCATACCCACAGCATAAACGCGATCGCGCCCATAATCAATGCGGCTACGACCTACAGGCAATAATACTTTTTTACCGAAAATCCAGAAACCTAAGTCAACAACTAAATAACGAAAATGACCTTCGTCATCAACTAAAACATCATTAACTGTACCAATTTTTTCGTCAGTTCCTTCTGTATATACGCCTAGTCCTTTAATATCATTACCTTGAAAAGTATCACGATAGTCAGGATCAAATTCATTTAATTTGTAAAGAGACATTATATTTTACCTCTGAACTCTTATATCAACTTTCAATTCTTAAGGTAAAAATTTATTCGCCAAGATACATCTTTCTCTCGAATGAATTGCCTGAATTCAAAATTATCGAAAGTGATATATTGTTTTACGCATAATACTATTTGATTTTATAGATGATACAAATATAAATGTAGAGGCAAACGAAACCGTAAGCCCCTACAATTTCTTGTATTTCGTACTTTTAACTAAATAGTTCCCTGACTATCTCTTACTGCATTATCTACCTGCAACTCACCTGTAGTATTAATATCCAACTCTTCGCGGCGGATTGTGTCTTCTGCTTCTACAGTGTCTCTGTCTACTACCTTTTTAACGCGGACTTCTTCACGAACAAAGGCTTCTTTGCGAATTTCTGGTGTTTCTTCGTAAACTTCGATGCGTGCTACTTCACCCTCTTGAAATCTCAGTTCATTTGGGTCTACGACTGTTCCTGTTTCTGTGGGTGAAACTCGCTCAATCACAACCCGTTCTTTTTGAACAGGTACTGTAACTCGTGCAGTTTCAGTTTCAATATGCTTACCAACTGCAACTTCTCCGGTTTTAACGCGCTGTTTATTAGCTATTAGTCGTTCTTCATACAATCTAAGTGTTTGATGATATTGATCATTTAAATTGTATAAATTAGGTTCTGTTTGATAATTGTAGGTGTTGCGATCGTAAATTACATTACTGTTGACCGGACGAAATACACTGCGTACTCTTTCTTCATAATCGTCATCTACTGTATAGCTTTCATGATACTCAGGGAGCATTTCTACTTGCTCTTTACTAAGTCCATCAACATATACCCGTTGTTCGGGATAATTTATGCGTGAAAGACCGATTGGTAGTAATATTCTCTTACCAAAGGTATCAAAGCCTGTGTCAATGACTAAATAGCGAAAACGCCCATTTGGATCAACTAAAGCATCGCTTACGGAACCAATTTTAACTCCGCCCTCAGTATAGAGTTCTAAATCTTTAACATCATCACCGCCAAATGTTTCTCGGTATTGGGGGTCAAATTCTTCGAGTTTGTAAAGAGGCATAGCTGGGAAATTCTTGAGGTGATATATTGATATCTCTACGCTAGAAATTTTTGTGCCAGGAATCCTCTCACTGATGGCTGAATTCTCTTGAGATATTTATTGCTGTTCTCTATACCCACCGCAATCATGCAATGATATTCGTCTATTGTCTATTTTTCTGTAGTTGGACTTGTAGCGATCGCATTTCTCTTGCTTTTGTTATTCTACATAGCAAGTTAATTAAAATCGGAAGTTTAAAGCATCCTTAACCGAAATGTATTAACAAATAAAACCTGATATTTGAGATAATAATTGCTTGTAAACACATTTTTTAGAGCAATATTTAACTTTGTCTGCTAGAGATGCCTTTCATGAAGTTGTCAAAACTGCTCTCCAAAAAGATGGCTGGCTAATTACACACGACCCCTACCCGTTGCAAGCAGGTACATTTGATTTAGCTATTGACCTTGGTGCAGAAAAAGTAATTGCAGCAGAGAGGGAAGGATGGAAAATAGCGGTAGAAATCAAAAGTTTCCTTGGCCCATCAAAAATTTCCGAATTTTACGGAGCTTTAGGGCAATTTATAGCATATAGGTCTGCTTTAAATTCTCAAGATCCACAACGAGTTTTATATTTAGCTGTATCCATTGATATTTACGAACGATTTTTTGCAACTTCGTTTATTCAAAAACTTGTAGTACAGAACCAACTTCTTCTATTGATTTACGATATTGATAGGGAGGTAATTGAAAGATGGCTACCGTCGATGAATACAGACAACTGATAAAAAACTTGTTAAACGAACACGCTAAACTTGTTTGGGATGAACGTATCCAAGCTCAAACTATTTTTGATACTGAACATGACCACTACCAATTAGTCTATGTTGGTTGGCGCGATTCTAAACGAGTTTATGGTACAGTTCTTCACCTTGATATCATCAATAACAAAATTTGGGTTCAGCAAGATGGTACAGAAGTAGGTGTTGCAAATGAATTAGTCGAATTAGGTGTTTCCAAACAAGATATTGTTTTAGGTTTTGATCCGCCAAAAATGCGACATCATACTGATTTTGCAGTGGGATAGAATGTGTTATTAGATAACTTTTGATTAAAATGGTAGATTGACAATCACGTTTCTCTCACCTTAGTTATTGTACATATCAATCTATCTCAACACTAAAAAATCTTGTTTTCTGTTCCTTACATTTTTCTTTTACTAAGATATTCTTTAATATGCTTGCTAGTTTTTATAGTTATGGAAAAACTATTAACTTTGCATTAAACAAAGCCAAGGTGATTTTAATTTGTCCTTGTTCACTTTTGGCTGCCTCTTCGTTCAGTCTTTGCTGATAAAGTTTTCTCACATCAGCCCATAAGACTTCTCTAGTTGTATTGCCTCCTTGTTGCTGTAATATCTCTAGAGATAGCACTGCGTATGCTACATTTTTACCTAACTCATGATTAATTCTTGTAATTTCCCAGTCTTTACAAGTTTGAACACTATCGACGACACGACCTAAATACCATAAACCGTAGGCTGCACACATTGGACAAGGTTTTGTGCCAGAATACTCTCTTTCACCACCTAATTTTATGTATGTTTCATACCAGCACTCTCTCCAGATTTTCTTCCAGATTTTTGGTGATTCGTTACTATGAACATTCATCTTCTTAATAGTTTGTGTTACCCAAGGTATTGTAGGAAGTCTCAATAATTCAGACATAATCTCTCCTTTAGTAGTAATTATATTGTTCCCTTCCATCGGCTAAAAAATTCATATTTTTAAGTCATCTGTATATATATAAATTAAGGGGCGGGCAAGATGCCCACCCCACAAGAGTAGATGTAATATTTGAGGCTATTGTTATTCTGATGTTTGCCAAAGGAAAGGATATTCTTCTGGTGTGGAACACAGATCAGCTTTTACAGGATTTTGTCTGATGTATTCCCAATATTGTTGAAATTCTTGCTGATTCCTAACAATTCTGTCATATCGCTCATCTTGGCAGACGATTCCTATATATTTCATTACTTTGGAAATTTCTTTAGCACTATAACCTTTAATACTCTTCATAATGCTGCTCAGTGGCCAAAATTCATTTTCAGACTTGAGTAAGGGCTGAATAAGTAAATGCACATGATTTGGCATAATTACCAAAACAAATATCTGATATCTCTTGTTATTAAAAAACAGGCAAGAATTAAAAACTATTTCTCTAGCTTCTAGGTTAAGTTCTAACTTTTCCCAAGTATTAAAAGTAATAAAATAAACAGCCCCATCTAATTCCCAATGCGGCAATCTTCTGTGAGAAATTCTAAACCCTGACTCTTGCATTATATATAGCTATTAGCACTTTCTCTTGTGGGGTGGGCATCTTGCCCGCCCCTTTATATAGCGGTTCTCAGTTGGGTGCAATATAGTAACAACAGTGAGTAAACCATCCAATAATGTCTTTTTTAGTCACTGCATCTAGGGCATTTGTGATAGCTTGATCTAATTCTTCGTAGGTTCTAGCA
>NZ_JACJSD010000015.1 GCF_014697615.1 Nostoc sp. FACHB-280
TTTTGACAAATACTCAGCACTTTCTTGAACTTCTAGATTGAAAGGGCGTGCCATTGCTTCCTCATGAGTCTTTTTCTTCCATGTTCTTTATTCTACAGTTCTATGCACGCTCATTTAGACTTGGTATAATGATTCATCAACATCATTATAAAATTCATTTTTCAACCTTTTTTAAATCGCCGATAATTACGATAAACCGATTAAAAATATCAGGACTTAAATTTAGTCAATAAATAAGTCCTGATCTACCAAACTCAAATTAGTTAACGAGGTTATTCCTAACAAAACTATCTAGAGAATTTTTGACAGAGTTAATGTATGCTTGGTCATTTAAAACTTGTGATGGTAATTTGTTAGCTAAAACTGCGCTACGAACAACATCTTTAGCACTAATTTGTCTAGTTTGATAAGCTTGAAGCAAACTAGCATAACCAGGAATTCCTTGATTTCTCAACTGTCCTTGATAAGCCAAACCAGCAATTTCAAAAGGGTCGATTGCAGTAGTGACTTCTGAAATACCACCTAAAGCTTTGGAATTATCTACTATCGCTTCTCTGCTATAAGCAGGACTGAGAGTAGTAGATATCAACAATAAAGTTAAACCACTAAAAATTATGCTTTTCATGATAGATTTATATGTGTGAGCCAACAAAGTAAAGCAAATTGTCCCCTGCTTAAAAAGCACAAAGACATTAATAAACCTATCTATTACTAGACAAGTTATTTGCTACGAAACTTAATTTAATTTTGTCTTGAAAATTTAGTAAGTGACCTCTGACTTTAGAATGTTAATTATGTTGTTTTTAATAACAATTTTTTCTATATATATATGTCTAATGAAATATTGACAAGTTAGGTAAAAATTTTTGTAGTCAAGGCAATAAAAAAATGGGAATTAGGAATTTTTTAACTCCTATTCCCTCAACTTAAATATCGATTTTCACTATTAGACGGAGTAATAAGCGGGAAAAGATTTAGCATCTTTTGGTTTGACGTAAACCTGTTGTTGTGGCTCTAACTGCAATTCGTTGAAGCGATCGCGTGTTAGATGTGCTGTCACAACTTGACCATCGTCTATAGTTAATTCCACCTGAATTTCCCAACCTAGATGAATCAGACGGCTGACTTTAGCTGATGCTGTTGCGTCTTGAGCGTACTTTTCGATAATCACATCTTGGGGACGCAAAAAGACTTTTGGGTGTGCTGCATTAAATCCGGTGCTTTGGAAAATTCTGGCGGTGTTGGGTAAGACATTCACCGGGCCGATAAAACTCATCACAAATGCGGAAGCGGGATTGTCGTAAATATCTGCGGGTGAACCTACTTGTTCTACACGTCCTTTATTCATCACTACGACTTCATCAGATACTTCCATCGCCTCTTCTTGATCGTGAGTAACAAATACAGTGGTGACATTCACCTCATCATGAAGATGACGTAACCAGATTCTTAAATCTTTCCGCACTTTCGCATCAAGCGCACCAAAAGGTTCATCCAATAATAATATTTCTGGTTCTACAGCCAAGGCTCTTGCTAATGCTACCCGTTGCCTTTGACCACCTGATAATTGTGAAGGATAGCGATCGCCTAATTCCTTTAATTGCACTAACTCTAATAACTGTTCAACTCGTCCCTTGATTTTTTTATCTTGAACTTTGCGAATTTCTAAACCAAAAGCAATATTTTGTCGCACAGTCATGTGCTTGAACAAAGCATACTGCTGAAATACAAACCCAATATTTCGCTCTTGGACATTTTTATATGTAGCATCTTTCCCCGTGAGGATGATTTTACCGCTATCGGGCATTTCTAACCCGGCAATTAGTCTCAGTAAAGTAGATTTACCAGAACCAGATGGCCCCAGTAATGCCACTAAAGACCCACTCCTAACTGTTAAATCAACTTGATCAACTGCTTTAAAACTTCCGAAATGCTTGGATACATTCTCAACTACTATGCCCACTGCCGTTATCCCTTTATTAATTAACTACGGCTTATTAATAGGTTTACCGTATTGTATCTAACATATACCATTGCTAACAAATTAAATACAAGTAAATTTTGTCAATATATCTTTAAGTAGAAGTAAACATATATATCAATAATTCCTAACAAGAAATTGACAAAAACCCTACTATCAAGTGTGACAATAGGGTTCAAAAAGCAAATATTCACTGATACTCAAGCTAAGTATTGTTAGTAGTTTGTTAAGCCTGGTGGCGTAATGGCTTTTTCTAAATCAGCACCTTGAAAGTTTGCACCGACAATACTTGTACCTGTCAGATTAGCCTTCTCCAAATCGGCATCAAATAAGTTAGCATTATCTAAATTTGCGCCTATAATGCTTGCCTTACCTAAATCTGCACCTTGAAGATTAGCACCTTTGAGATTAGTTCCTTGTAAATTAGCTCTTTCTAAATCAACACCTTGTAAATTTGCATTTTCTAAATTCGCATTTTGCAGATTAGTATCTTTTAGTGATGCTCCTATCAGGTTACAACCAACACATTCATTCGTTGTCAGCAAATGTCTCACATTTTCTGCAACAGTTTTTACAGGTGCAGGTGTAGCTTCTGTTGTAGCTTCTGTTGTTACAGGTGGTGTTAATGATTGAGCCTTAGCACTGTGTTGGTCAAATAGCGAAAATCCTGCCACTAATACTACAAGCAATACAGTTATTAAGCAGTTAGTTAGCGTCTTAAAAATTGATTTCTTCATGCTACCTCTTTTGGTAAATGCTGAGTTTTGGTTTTACGTTTTGAGTTCTTTAGTTGATATTTACTGTAGATAAGTTAATTTTGAAAAACAAATACTATTTTTGTTCAAATCTATAAATTCCAGTGATAGCTGCTGTAGTGCTGAGGCATGAAGAAGGCAGGAGGAAAAATAGATTTATTTCTCCTGAGCATAAGGAATTGCTCAAAGGTTTAGTGAAATGTGAAAAGTTTTGTAGTATATATGTAATATGTTTTTGAGGAGTTCATCGGTAATGACAGCCGTAGAACTGGAAAATTTACGCAAGACCTTTACCTTAACGCAAGGTTGGGCTAGAAACCGCAGACAGACTGAGATTGTGGCGGTGGATGACATTACGCTGAGTGTTCCCGATGGTCAAGCGATCGCATTTATTGGGCCAAATGGTGCAGGCAAGTCTACAACCATTAAAATGCTTACGGGGATTTTATATCCCACATCTGGGCAAGCTACTTTGTTGGGGTTGAATCCTTGGAAAAAGCGGCGGGAATTGGCTTATCAGATTGGGGTAGTATTTGGACAGCGATCGCAACTTTGGTATCACTTACCGCCCCGCGACACCTTAGAATTATTAGCACGTATCTATAACCTAGACCACAAAGAATATATCAAACGCCGTGATGTCCTAGTAGAGCGTTTTGACCTCAAACCCTTTTGGCATACCCCAGTGCGTAAACTATCATTGGGACAAAGAATGCGAGCCGAAGTAGCAGCCAGTTTACTCCACAAACCAAGATTATTATTTCTGGATGAGCCGACTATTGGTCTAGATGTCATCGCCCGTCAAGAATTACGCGACCTCATCCGTGAATGGAATCGCACTGAAGGTATCACTGTATTTCTCACCAGCCATGATGCAGGCGACATTGAACGAGTCGCCCAACGAGTCGTAGTTATTAACCACGGTAAAGTCGTCCTGGATGACAAAATTTCCGCTATGCGTCGAGACTACCTCGGCTCAAAAATCCTCAGTGTGAGATTTCATGACGCAGCCCCGCAAATTATCCTTCCTGGTGTTACTGAACTCAAAAAAACCGAATACGCCCTCAAATTAGAAGTTAATACTCGCATTACCCCCATTGAAGCGGTGATGAGTCACATTCTACAAGCAGGTTCCGTGGCGGATATTGCCATTGAAGATCCACCACTAGAAGAAGTGATTGCTCACATTTACTCCCAAACCGCCCCCAGCCCCAAAACGCAAACAAGATGAATAAAATCACCAAATATATCTGGATAGCTTGGACTTCAGCCCGTTCTAACCTGGCTTACATCACAGAAGTAGCTTCAAGGGCTGTTTTTTTGTTTGTCATTCTCTATATCTTTCTGCAATTGTGGCGTGTGACTTATGCAGAGACTAACGCTCAACAGTTAGGAGACTTCACCTTAACGCAGATGCTGTGGTATTTGGGTATAACCGAATCAATTGTGCTTTCTGCCCCCACAATAGCCCAAGAAGTAGACGAAGATGTCCGCACAGGTGCTTTAGCAGTGCAATTAATTCGTCCTTTATCTTACCCTTTGTATCGTTTGTGGACGAGTTTAGGAGAGCGTACAGTTCGCTTTGGGCTAAATCTCTCTGTCTCCATCGCATTAGCTTTACTATTCGTTGGCTTGATTCCCTTAAATTTGTTAGGTATTTTGTTATTTTTATTATCCCTACCGTTAGCCTTTGTCCTCGATTTTTTAGCAACATTTTTGGTAGGTTTGGGAGCTTTTTGGTTAGAAAACACCACAGGTTTGTTGCTGATTTATTCCCGCATCAACATGATTTTAGGCGGAATGCTCATCCCTTTAGATTTATTCCCCGAACAATGGCAAGTAATTTTAAGAAATCTACCTTTTGCCAGCATTATCTATGGCCCGGCGCGTTTGTTTGTCCAACCAGACTTAAGCTTTGCCGGACAATTACTCATTCGCCAAACATTAGCTATAGGTGTACTCAGTTTATTAGTAACTTTCGTTTACAGCACAGCCGTTAAACGCATCCATGCCAATGGAGGATAATTAATCATCATGTTTAGGCGTATAGTTTCATACTTGCAATTAGCTGCGGCTTATGTGCGGCTGAACTTCAAAGCCCATTTAGAATACCGTGGTGCATTTATTACCCAAATCGTAGCAATGGTGTTAAATAACTTAGTTTGGGTAACATTTTGGGTCTTATTTTTTCAACGCTTTCCTGTATTGCGCGGATGGAATGTGCAAGATGTAATTACTTTGTGGGCTTTAGCCGCCACTGGTTTTGGTTTAGCGCATTCTATCTGTGGGAATGCTTTACGAGTTAGTAGTTTAATTGTCCGGGGACAGTTAGATGTGTGGATGCTCTATCCACGTACTCTCTTATCTCACTTATTGTTGGGACAGATGAGTGCTACAGCTTGGGGTGATTTGTTATTTGGCTATGGCGTGTACTTGTTTTTTATCAAACCAGATATCCTACATTTGGCTATGTTCACAGGATTAACAGTTTCATCTGCTGGGGTATACATCGGTTTTAATGTGTTGGTAGGCAGTTTAAGCTTTTACATTGGCAATTCTGAAGGATTAACACAGCAGTGGCGAAATGCAATGCTGACCTTCTGCACTTATCCAGCAACTTTGTTTGAAGGCTGGGTGAAGTTACTGTTATACACTTTAATTCCGGCGGGATTTGTCACTTATTTACCTATCGAAGCACTCAGAACTTTATCTTTAACGCATACATTACTAGCTTTAGCAGGAGCCATTGCTGTATTGTGCGTGGGTGCAGGTGCATTTTATCTAGGTCTGCGGCGTTATACTTCCGGTAATTTAATGGAAATGCGTGGTTGAAAAGTAAAAAGTCAGACAATCTTTGACTTTTTACTTTTGCCTTTTAACTTCCCTATATGGGTGTATGTATCTAAAACCCCTACACCCCTTCTTCACAGATAATCCTAGTACATAAGTTTTAAAAGCTTAAAATTCGTCAATTGTGAAAAAAAAGTAAAAGCTAAATCATCCGATCGCCTGTTGACTCAAGCAGATTAGCGATTATCATATAATGACTGTTAGCTAATCTAATAGTTAGTAGAACATATTAAAGCTTCCCCTATGAAAGTTTGGCATAGACAACTAGGCGATCGCATCAGTCAGGCGATTTACCATTATTTACCTGCCTTCCGTTGGCGGAATTTTCGGTTGTTTTTTGGGGGACAGTTACTATCTATGTCTGGGACATTTATGACCCAGCAGTTAACTATTCCTTGGCTTGTCTATGATTTGACTAAATCAGCTTGGTTGTTGGGAGTAGCTGGTTTTGTACAATTTCTACCGACGTTATTACTGATTCCTTTTTCGGGGGTATTATCCGATCGCTGGAGTCGTCGTGACTTGTTAATGATAGTGCAGATATCGGGAATTAGTGTCTCTTTAGCCTTAACAATTCTGACCTTTGCGAATTTGATTACCTTTCCCATCCTCTTGGTCTTGAGTGTACTTAATGGTTTGCTCAAGGGGTTAGATATGCCGGTGCGTCACACTATTGTGACTGAAACCGTAGATGATAAAGCTGATTGGAGTAATGCGATCGCTCTCAATTCAGTCATGTTAAGTTCTTCCCTCGTATTAGGGCCAGCAATGGGCGGGATTTTGATTGCAACCCTCGGAGTGAAATACTGTTTTCTCTACGATACCCTCAGCTATATTCCTGCTATCTTTACTCTGTTAGCAATGGAATTAAAAGCCAGACCAATGCAGAGCCTCACTAGCTTCCGCGATACTTTTGGAAAGTTACGAGAAGGCTTTGAATATGTTTCTCAGTTTCAGCCCATCAGAGCCATTTTATTGATGCTGGCCTTACATGGTTTAGTCGGGATGTCTCATGTCGCACTCATGCCTATATTTGCTGCCAAGATTCTCAATGGAGATGCAACGACAATGGCTCACCTCAGCACTTCAGCCCCCATTGGTTCTTTCTTTGCTTGCTTGTTTTTGAGCATCAGACGAGGCATCATCGGATTAGAGCGTGTAATTGTTACATCTCAAGTATTGATTGGGATGAGTCTGATATCCTTCTCACTCTCGCGTCAAGTTAGTTTATCTATCATTATTCTGGTGTTGGTTGGTTGTTTTTCTATTCTCAGCATTACCAGCAGTAACATGATTATCCAAACCCTAGTCGCTGAAGATAAACGTGGAAGAGTAATGAGTTTTTATGCCTTAGCAATGGTAGGTACAATGCCCTTTGGCAATCTCCTGGCTGGAACATTAGCCCAGAATTTTGGGGCGACTGAGGCCTTGATTATTTGTGGTAGTTTGTATGTCTTGGGTGCGTGTTGGTTTTATGCACAATTACCAGGAGTCAGACATTGGATAGCTGGCGAAAAAAAAGCTTGTCTTGGAAAAATTTGAATTAGCTTTGTAGCTTCTGTAAAGATGACTTGACTGTAAAGAATGGGTGTAATACCAATTTTTTATAAAGCTGCATAGAATTCGATCCCCCTAGCCCCCCTTTTTAAGGGGGGAAATTCTTCAAGTCCCCCTTTTTAAGGGGGATTTAGGGGGATCAGGATATGTGCAACTTCACATTAAATTGGTGTAAGGGTTTTGAACACCTGAACCCCTACACCCTTCCTTACTTAATCCCCTGATTTTTCTTCTTACTGATAAATTGCATCTTGATCAAAAAACAGATCAAAATTTTAGAATATTTAAAATTAAGCTCTATTTCTCACCGCATCAGGTGTAATTGCTGCATATTCTTGAGCAGTTAATGTGGCTTCTTGAATATTGACTTGTTTCGGTACAACTTTCAGTTGATATAAAAGGTCAGCAATCTTTTGTTGAGCATTGATTACTTCTTCTGTAATTGGTCGCATATCAAACTTTCTTCTGGTCAGTGCTAACTCCATAGTATCTACATCAGTCTTAACCTTGGGAGCCAGAATTTCGGCGGCTGCACGTCTATTTTTATTCGCCCACTGACCTACTTGATAATATTCTTCTAAAATCGCTTTGAGCAAATCAGCGTTATTAGTAGCAAAATCTCTAGATGCTAAGTAATAACTTCCTGGTGTATTAATTCCTTGTGCATTTCGTAAAATCCGAATGCTACCTTCTCTTTGAAGCTTAATCAAATTCGGATCGCCTTCTACAAAAGCATCTACTGTCTTATTCAGAAATGCTGCACGTCCATCTGCAATTGGTAAGTTTACAGATTCAACATCACTAATTTTTAGTCCGGCTTTTTCTAATGCTTTCACCACAAAATAGGTCTGAGCTGTACCTCTGGAATAAGCAATTTTTTTACCTTTAATATCTGCCAATGTTTGAATAGGCGAATCTTTTAATACAACAATTGCCGAACCTTCTCCTGTTCCTGGTGGAGTGTTAACTAAATAAATCAAATTTGTGCCAGCAGCTTGAGCAAAAATTGGTGGTGTTTCACCTGTTGGCCCCAAGTCAATACTACCTACATTTAAAGCTTCTAATAGTGGTGGCCCAGAGACAAACTGAGACCAAGTAACATTAATTCCTTGCGGATTTAGACGTTTTTCGATCGCACCTTTTTCATGAGTCAAATCTCCTGAAACTTGATAGCCAATCCGCACAACTTTATTACTAGTGCTTTTAGCGTTAGTTGTGCTGACATTACTACTACCTGTACTAGCATTATTTTTGCCACAACTAACTAAAGTCGTAAACGAAACTAACCCATAAACAGCATAAAGTAAGTCTCGTCTGGATATTCCATAATTACCAATTTGGACTTTTTTCATAACTTTTGACTCAACTTTGAGTCCTATAGATGTAACAGTGAAGAGGGAACAGGGAACGGGTAACAGGCAATAAGGAAATCCCCATAATTAAAATTAGGGGATTTGGATAGACGACCTTTGTAAGTGAGTGCTGATAGTATCAGCACCTTTAAGAAAGTACTGCTTCTACTTTTTTGGACTCGACTTTTTGTTGGAGAACGTTAGGGACTTCTGCACTGAAGGCTTCACCATGAACTACTTCTGAACGGAAACCATCAACTCCTACAGGAACATCACCAGTAATAGTTGTCCGATAAAGTAACCGTTCAACATCCAAATGATCCAAATCTTGGGGAGCTAAATGCACAGTGGCGCGATTGTCCCAAAAGGCGATATCACCGTTATTCCAACGGAAGCGAGTGGTGTAAGCTGGCTTGGTGATTTGGTTGAAAAATAGTTCTAGCAACAACTTACTTTCTTGTGGTGATACACCAACAATATGTGAAGTGAAGCCAGGGTTGACAAACAACGCACGTTCACCAGTTTCAGGATGAACTCTGACGACTGGATGAATGGAAATCAGTGGGTTAACAGCAATTCGCTCGGCAAATTTGCCATTTTCAGGTTGATAGCCACCTCCATTGAAGCGATGTTCCGCTTTTAAGGTATCGGCTAAAGCACGTATAGGTGCTGATAGTCCTTCATAGGCGGCTACAAGATTACTCCATTGGGTATCGCCACCAAAACTAGGAACATTAACTGCACGTAAAACAGAGGCGGCTGGTGGGTTAATTGCTGCTGTTACATCTGTGTGCCAAGGGCCTCCACTGCGAAAACCATACTGTCTTTCATACAGCTTCCGGTCTACAGGTTTAAGTTGGGGAAATCCTGGTACTGGTTCAACTTCTCCTAAAGGATGAGCAAAGGTGACTTCGCCAAAACGAGATGTAAACTCGACTTGAGCCGCATGATCAATATTTTGACCCCGAAAGAATAATACTTTCCATTTCAATAAGGCTTTGCGAATCTCTTTAACTTGCTCATCAGACAAAGGACGTTTGAGGTCTACGTTGTTGATTTCTGCACCGATGAAACCAGCTACTTGTTTGACTTCTATATGTTTGTAGCCCATGAAAATTCTCCAGAGTTTGAATGTTGAATGATGTTCACACTCCCTTGCTATCTATGGAATTTTGCTGATAGGTAATCAGAAAATTTTGATATTGGAAGCATAACTAAATATATTATACGTTATTCCGATAGATTTACCGTAGTATGCAGTTAGTATTTAGCAATTTTTTGTTCTTTTGGCTTGACATAACATTTTTTAGGCTACAGATGTACAAATTTATCTGCGTTAATCTGCGTCCATCTGCGGTTAATTATTCCTGTCTAGTACTCAATAGAGTAAGTACGTACGTAAGATATGTTAGCAACAGCGTCATACCATTTCTTTTTAGGACTTACGCAAGAACTCTCTCAAAATCTTCTAACTTCTTGTCCTACCCTGCGGGAAGCCGCTATCGCGTCTATGAATAATATGAAAATATCCTAGGTATTTTTGCAAAAATAATTTTATATAGAAAAGTTGTAATTTGTGATTATGAGCTGGGAATTTGAATTCTAAGTGGGAATGGCTTCAAACTTCAGCATCAAAATTGCTGACTTGAGAAAAAGGTGTAGGGGGAGATGAAAATATAACCCCTCCCCCTGCTTCAAGAACTTACCAAACATTCAAAGTTTGCTTGGTAGACTAATAGTCTTAATTGAGTGCTGGTTCTGCTAACGCCTTCTCAGATTTTTGCTTCAGAACAGTTGGTAAATCACTGGTTAACGGCTCACCTTCAACTATTTGCGATTTAAAGCCATCAGGCCCGACTGGAATATCACCTGTAATAGTGGTGCGATAGAGTACGCGCTCCACTTCTACATGATCTAAATCTTGGGGTGCTAAATGTGAGGTGGCGCGGTTATCCCAGAAGGCAATATCACCATTGTTCCACCGGAAGCGAGTGGTATAAGCAGGTTTGGTGATTTGGTTGAAGAACAACTCAAGCAATAATTCACTTTCTTGTGGTGAGACATCGAGAATATGTGAAGTAAAGCCAGGGTTCACAAACAATGCTTTTTCACCAGTCTCAGGATGAACGCGCACTACTGGGTGAATTGAAACTTGGGGATTAGCGGCAATACGCTGGGCATATTTGCTGTTGCTGGGTATTCGCAAACGTGCATTAAACCGATGTTCGGCTTTTAATCCATCAGCTAACTTCCGTATAGGTTCTGATAGACCTTCGTAAGCTGCGACTAGATTAGTCCACTGTGTGTCACCACCAAAGCTAGGAACATTCACCGCCCGCAAAATTGAACCCGTAGGAGGATTTACAACCGCAGTCACATCGGTGTGCCAACGGCTTTCGTAGCTGGTACGGCGTAGACCATTGCGACGCTCAAAGCGGCTACGATCAATTGGTAAGATTTGGGAAAAGCCTTCTATTGGCTCGTCTTCGTGGGGGTGCGCGTAGGTCACTTCACCAAAACGAGCCGTGAAGGCAATCTGGGCTGCATGATCTATGTTTTGATTGCGAAAGAATACGACTTTCCACTTCAATAATGCTTTGCGAATTTCGGCAATTACCTCATCTTGCAAAGGACGTGAAAGATCAACGCCGTTAATTTCAGCACCAGTGAACCCAGAAGTAGGTTTAACTTCAATATGTTTGTAACCCATGTTTATTCTCCAATGTTTGTATAACAGAAGGTAGAAAACAACCCTGATGAAATCTGCTGCACCACTAATCGGGATAGAAAACGAATGTCCGTAACTCTATACTTTCTCTGGGTGGTGCATCTGAAGGACTGGTAGGATCTTCAAAAGCTGTATGAGCCGCAAATCTGGCGCGTCCGTCTTCCGCAGAATCGAAACATTTGATAAACAGTAGTTCGTCTCTTTGCATTTGCGGAAAGTAGAACCATTGGTGTTCTTGGTTATAGGTCACTGCGTAGGTTTCACCAATGCGATGTCTAGCGACAAGCCGCAAAGCGTCTACGCGGTATACTAAATCTCCGGCTACAAGGTCGCTTTGTGCAATACTTTGAGCATCACACACTGCCAACGGTGACTCTTGAATTGTTTGAGCAATCCCCCGCCAAACATTGATAATGGCAAACCTTTTTTGTAATAAACTACCAATGTCTTGTATACCTCTTGCGCCCAATTCTTTATAAGCCCTGGTATAACCAGATTTGGCAGTGAAATCGTTGTGTACGCGCTTGGCAGGCTCTTTAATATTGTTTTCACCGGGCTTTGATTGTGCCGCATTCCGCAAAGTGTGATCAAAAATCACCACTTGAGTTGCACCCGTCAGTTCTTTGAGTATTTGCTCGGCTTCTGGGTAATAGACTTGACGGATTTCGTCTTCATCATAAAAGTCGCGGACGCTGGTATTGTAGGCATTAAAGGCAAAACCTTGCTGATCTAAAGAGATGTTTTCCGCGATGGCACGAGCATTATAAATAGGTAGTTGATAAGTCTGGAAAGTGCCGTTGGTGCGGGGAACCCCTGGAGGTGGTTCATAAGTATAGTTGACAGGCTTTTCTGCCATTGGGATGAGATAGCTGAGATTAGCTTCTACCGATGGCAAACCATAAGCAAGCGGTTTATCTAGAACTTGATGATTGAAGCTCATAGGTTATACCTATTGGAAAATGATCAAAACTACGCAGATTTAGCCGACTCCTGCTTTGGCTGGCTGTTGCCACACGGCATTGGCATACAGTGATGGCTCAAAGTCTGGTGCAACATTGTCACTGGTAATTCGGGCTTCGTGTAGTGACCAGTCAGCAAAGAATAAATCGTGGCTAATGCGTGAGACTATTGCTGGCACATCCCGCCGGATGCTGGGGACATCGCCGATGGGTAGACCAAAACTGACGAAGCCAGCCGGATTAAACACATGAATATCTTTGAGGTAAGAAGCCGTACCAGGGACTTTTTCTAGATATTCATGAGCAGAACCAAGGTAAGGATAGGTGCTAAGTTGCTCGTTGCGCTGGTCGGCTGGCGGTTCGTAGCGATCGCGCCACAGGACAATATGATGAGCAAAATCAGCTAGTTCTGTCCGTCTGGTGGGATCGACAAAGTAGCCAGTCCCTGCGATCGCAAAATCGAACTCAAACACATCATCATTCACTTGCGCCACGATGCGATCGCCTTGAGCCTGAGCTTCTTGCCACGGTGCAGATAAATGCAGATGGAAATTAGCAAAGGCTGTGACTCGCTCAATCGCATCCGGTGGTGGTGTTGAGCCAACTTGATTAAACCGCCAAGCTTGAAACCACCGCGCTGCATCAGGTAATTGCCAATAGTTACTGTAAGCTCCAGGATAACCCCGCACACGAATCACAGGCAAAGAAGCGATTTGCGATCGGCGTGCAAATAAATGTACTTCCTTCGCACCTGATTCTAGTGCCACACCAGCCGCATCAAAAGCCGAAGCCGCCGCACCTAAAACAGCTACCTTTTTACCACGCAACGCCTCAAAGTCAATTGCTTCTGAGGTATGTGCATACAAATTGCGCGGCAGAGATGTTAATGCAGAGGGGATGTTTGCCCCACCAGTACCAGCGACACCATTAGCAAAGATAATCTTTCGTGTGGTTTCTATTTGGGTGACACCATTCACTTCCAGATGTAGGCGAAAGAAACCTGCGGCTGGTTCAACTCGCACCAACTTTGTCTGATACCGAACTGGAATGTCTAAGAAATGCCGATACCAACTAAGATACTCCGCCCATAATACTCTGGGTATGCGGTCAATTGCGGCGTATGCTTCAGTTCCGTGTCGCGCCTCGTACCAAGCCTGAAACGACAGTTCGGGAATTCCCAGTTCTGGCCCTGGGAGATTTTTCGGTGTGCGTAGCTTTTTCATCCGCGCTCGCGTCAGCCATACACCTGCTTTAGCTTCGTTTTCAGCTGCATCAATAATTGTCACGCGGCCAATACCTGCACGCCGCAGCGCAAATGCAAAAGTACTACCACTGCCACTACCACCCACTATGGTGACGTTGTGGTCAATCTCTGGATGATCAGGTATCCAGTTTTCGGGATCGGGGCCGATGAGGCGCAACGCTTCGCGTGCGGCAAAATCAGCGTCAGTCGTTGTTGTCATATCGGTCTTTCAGGATGAAACGAGGTTTAAGCGAGATTCGTACTGGAAGAAAAATAATCGTTTGTCTGATGCCAAGATATGGATCAATTACCTAATGTTTTCTTACAACCAAAGTTTAGTTGCAGACATTTACTAATTACTACGCCAAGAGTGAGATAAGTCCCAAGGATTTCGTGTTGTGAGTGATTGACCACAAATTTTTGTAGTAATTTACTCAGCAGATACAGCTTACATCTGTTGATACCAAAAATATGTACTGACGATCACAATCTTTGTGACCCTAATAATTAGTTTATCTAATATTAAGTTTTGCAAACAGCTTATGGTTCATGAAACCAGGTAAAAGAAAGGCTTTTTAGCTTACTAAAAAATCCCACTTTCTTTGTTTTTGGTGGAGGAAAACATTGAGCATCAGGAGATATTTGTGGTGGTAATTCCCAAATATCGTGGCTTTTATATCCTTCCCGTTCTGCTAAAGGATAATGTTGATTAATTAATCCAAATTCCCCGTCTAATAATTCTCTTTCTATTTCGTGAAACATATTTTCACCATGAATAAAATTTTGAGAATCTGTACTTTGCTAGATAAGATTCATATCCTATTTCTGCGTTCCTACTCCCTATCTACACAAGCAAATTCGGCAAGAAAACCACATTTTTATACCTTTAATGCTGACTTACCCAAAGAAGAACAAATCACATCATTTTGTGGCGTATGAATCCGACTACATAGCACATCTCGATAATGTCTTTCCAGGGGATTTTTTTTAGATAAACCCGGATTTCCGATTAGTTGTAAACCAGTTTCTACCGCTTTAATTGCATTACTGGTGACTAAATATTTAACTGTTTGTGCTTGTAAATTTACCTTCGCGTCTAGTTCACCTTTATCAATATCTGCTGCGAGACTATAAATTAATCGCTGGTTAGCATAAAGTAAGGCTTCAATTTCACCAACAGCTACTTGAAAGCGGGGTAAAGTTGCGAGAGTTGCGCCTAAATTGGTGGGCGATCGCTCATTCAAATATTCCACTAACCAATCTCTGGCGGCTGTTGCTACACCTTGATACAAAGCACTCAACAATAAACTGCCAGCAGCCAACATCAAAGGATCGGGTTGTGACCAAGCTTTTAAAGGACGCACATCTAAGGCATATTCTGAAGGAATGCAGACATCTTCTAAAATCAAATCGTGACTGCCTGTTGCCCGCATACCCAAGTGATCCCAAGTTTCCACAATCTTGATCCCTGGAAGATTTCGTGGAACCAAAAAACTCCCTATTTGCGATTCCTCATCTTCTGTTCGCGCCCACACTACAAAGTAACGCAAAATCGGACTGCCTGTAGTGTATTGTTTATGACCAGTGATTAACCAACCATCAGATGTCCGTTTAGCAATGGTGGCTGGTAATCCGCCTCTGGCTGGTGTGCCTAATTCCGGTTCCACACGGGCAGCATTGAGTAAAGCAATACCTTGCACAGACTCTCGACACAATCTTTCATAAACAACCGGATGCCAACGTCGATGTCGGGCGGCGTTAGCGTGTTGTAAGTAGTGCATTGTTAGCACCAAAGCAGTAGAAGCATCTCCACTGGCGATTTTTTCAATTACCCGACAGGCTGTAGTGTATCCCACCGCTAACCCGCCAAACTCTACAGGTATAGTCAGACTTAATAATCTAGCTTTGTGCAGTGCATCAAAGTTTTCAAAGGGAAAAGAACTATCACTGTCATGGATAGCGGCGCGGGTAGCAAAATCAGCAGCCAGAGAATCCACAAGTTCAAATAGATTGGGTAATAATTTTGCTGTTGTGGTAGCTGCTTCTAAAACAGGTGGTTTGGACATTTAGCTAATCCTGAATTGGGGGTGTAAGGGGGTTAGGGTGTAGGGGTGTTAGGGTTCCAGGGTGCAATTTTTCCCCTATACCCCTATACGCCTACACCCCTACACCCTTAGTTTGATTTGCATTTATTGATATCTTCGTTAAAACTGTTATCCCACAGTTGTTTGACCTCAACCTTGGCAGGAATTACACCTGCTTGAAAGAAGGTATCTGCAACTTTTTGTTGAGAAGCTATGGCTTCGTCAGAAATAGGTAGGATTTCTTGACGGCGTTGTTTTTGACCTTGTTGGGCATCTTGATAAACTATGCCTTCATCAACATTAATGGCGGTTGAATATGTCTTTGACCATTCCTTGAGGTTAGATTCCCGCCAGTTTTGGGATTTTTGTAAGCGACATAAGAAATCTGCGATCGCTCCTTTTTTTTGTGGATCTGCGATCGCATTTGGTGAAGCAATAATCACAAAATTACCGCTTAAAATATCTTTTGCCGATTCCAACACCCGCGCCCCTTCTTTTTGGGCTTGGGGAATAGAGTAACCATAAGTCGCCCAAGCATCTAGTTCGCCTTTGCGAAAAGCCGAAAGTCCATCGGGTATAGATAAAGGAACTGCATTGATATCCTTCATTGTCAGCCCGACTTTTTCCAACATCTTAATTAAGAAGTAGTGGGCAGTTGTAGCTTTAACGTAACCGACTTTTTTACCTTTGAGATCAGCGATAGTTTTGGCGGTTGAGTTCTTCGGTACAAGTACAACTTGACCAGTCGTCGGCCCTTTGAGGGTAGCGATAATTTTGACCGATGCTTTCGATTCAATCGCAAAAATCGGCGGAATTTCACTAGCCGAAGCCAAGTCAATTGCACCAGCATTGATGGCTTGTACCATCAAATTACCGCCAGTAAACTCAGTAAACTGCGTTTTGTAAGGAAAACTATCTTGTCCAGCTAACTTTAAACTCAAATCCCAGCCACCTTTATACTTAGCCACACGTAATTGAGTTGTATCCGGTGCTGCAACTTCATAAGGGGCGGGATTTGCTGCGATCGTTGTTGGACTGGTAGACTTAACCTCTGAGCAAGCCGTTGTTCCTAAAGCCAGAAAACAACCCAGAGAAAAAATAAAATTCTGCCGCAACCAATTAGTAGACACGTTAGTTTTTAGGTATAAAAAGACAATAAAAATATTAAGATTTCCATTTTGTCTTGTGGGGTGGGCATACTTCGGCAAGCTCAGTACAAGTCTTGCCCGCCCAAAATTGAGGACAGGCAAGATGCCCATCCTACAAGAAAATGTGGGATAGTTCTGATCCACCAACTACTCCAATAAATCCGGTTCTTCCCGCACAATCCGGTCATAGAGAGGCTGAAAACTGAACCAACCGCCCGTATGGGTTCCCACTTGACCATGAGTGAAAGTAGCAGTTTCATGATCAATCGGTAGGGGTTTGCCAGCCGCTTCTGCCAACAATTGGGCTTGAGTCGATCGCTCAAAAGAGATGTACCAAAAAGCAGCCTCGTCTACTGTCTGTCCCACGGTCAAAAAGCCATGATTTCTCAGGATGACAGCCTTTTTATCTCCCAAAGATTCAGCAATTCTTTTACCTTCGGAAGTATCTAAAACTACACCTTTGTAGTCATCAAATAGCGTATGGTCTTGATAAAAAGCACAAGCATCTTGAGTTAAAGGGTCAAGCAAACGACCCAAACTTGACCAAGCTTTGCCATGTAGGGAATGAGCGTGAGCGGCTGCAACTATATCAGGACGTGCTTCATGCACCTGGGAATGAATCGCAAAGGCGGCGCGATTTACAGGCGCATTACCTTTGACCACTTCCCCTTCTCTATCAACTAACAACAAGTCAGACACACGGATATGACCAAAGTATTTACCCAAGGGATTCACCCAAAAATGGTCGGTAAATTCAGGGTCACGGGCGGTAATGTGTCCGGCTATTCCTTCGCTAAAGCCAAAACGACCAAACAGGCGGAATGCTGCTGCTAGGCGTTGTTTGCGATAAAGACGTTCTTCTTCCACCCGTTCAAATACTGGTGGTTCTGGTCTAGTGAAATTTGGCATAATTTTTTCCAGTGCTAAACAATTAGGTGTGGGTTTTCCTTGTTTTATTTGAAAAGTACATTGGAATATCCAGAGCGAAAAGACCGCACACTCTGTTGTTGGGGATGATAATGATGTCGCCAAATGCTACCAGTATCATTCCCCATAACATGAATTGAGATTGATGGAGCGAAGACGTTAGTAGCTTTGACAGAGTGAATATCGTTATCTGGAGGTAATAAATGATAAATATCCCCAGTTTTCACTTGATAAGTTCCTACCGTTTCCAAATAGGCGTATCCTTCTAATTCACCGTTATCTACGCGACGATATACTGTTTCTTCTTGTTTACCTTGATACAGTCCGACTAGTCCCCAAGATAAATGATCGTGGACAGGTGTAATTTCATCGGGAGGAATCACCAAACTAAAAATAGTTAAAGAGCGATCCTGGGAGCGATAAAGTAACCATTGTCCGATTCCCCCGCCTAAACCACTGTCAGGATTTGGCTGGGCAAAATTTGTTGGTAGCCAGTTCTCTTTTTTTAGCAGTGCTGCAAAGTACGGTTCTAGAGTATTGAGAGTTTCGGCGCGGTTATGAGTCGTGCTAGAGATAATGTCTTTAGCTGTTGCTACAAACTCACGCAAATCAGGGCTATCAACAAACCATTGGTCTGCTTGTAAAGGTTCAAGAACAGTTGTCTGAGGCATAGATTTAGCTGATTTAATGGAGGCAGGAGTTGAAAGGCAGGAGGCAGGAGGCCGATTAGAGGGGGACTTAAACCCAAATAGGCGAGTCAAAAAGGCTTTATTCTTAATTCAAAATTTTCCCTTCTGCCTCCTGCCCTCTGCCTTCTGCCTCGCCCGAAGGACATTTAAGCTACGGTTGCTGTTTGTCTTTCTAGTCGTTGGACTTCTTGACGCACTAAAGGAATTACATCTCGACCATAAGCGATCGCATCTTCCACTGGGTCAAAACCACGAATCAAGAGTGTTGTGACCCCAGCTTTGTAGTAATCAAATAATGATTCTGCTACTTGTTCTGGAGTCCCAACCAAGGCTGTAGTATTACCCCGCGCACCCGTAGCAGCTGCAATTGGTGTCCATAAACGCTTATCGTGGATTTCCCTTTCTTTGGCAAAGTCCAACAAACGCAAGGAACCCACAGCTTCAGGTACTGCCGGAGCCTGACCACGAATTTCATTAATCCGCGAGAGAATATAATGGGCTTTTTCCCAGGCCTTTGCTTCGGTTTCGCCTAAAATTGGACGCAAGGAAATACTGAAACGTAAATCTTTTCCTGGCGGTGCTGCGGCTTTGACTTCAGCAATGCGTTGTTTAATTGCAGCTATGGGTTCTCCCCAAAACGCATAAACATTACTGTGCTTTGCACCTACACCCACAGCTGCACCAGAAGCACCACCAAAATATATAGGAATATGTGGTTGCTGTAAGGGTTTAACATCCGAAAATGCGCCTTTGAATTGGTAAAACTCGCCTTCATAATCGAAAGGTTCTTGGCTTGTCCATACTCGTCGCACAACATCAAGATATTCATCAGTTCGACGATAGCGAGTATCATGGTCAAGCCAGTCACCATCACGCTGTTGTTCAGCATCACTACCACCAGTAATAATATGTACGGCAACACGACCATTGCTAAAGTGATCTAATGTAGCTAATTTACGTGCGGCTAAAGAAGGAGACACAAAACCCGGTCTATGAGCCAGTAAAAACTTGAGTCGTTCTGTTGCAGCCGCCACATAACTAACAACATTAAAGCCATCTGGCCCTGTGGAACTATAACCAACTAGCACCCTGTCAAAGCCCCCATCTTCATGGACTTTGGCAAAGTTACGCACATAGTTTAAATCTATGCTTCCCCCCGTAATTGATACGGTTGGGCTATGTAACTCTGACGCATTTCGCGTACCAATCATGCCAATAAATTCAACAGGCATAAATATCTTTACTCCAAGTTATTAATCATGAGTCAAAAATTCTTCTCCCCCTACCTCACCTAGAAGCAGTAGTTCCCAAGGGACACACAGATGCAGCAATATCTACTTTTTGGGGAATAATTTTTTGTTCTAATAACCAATCAGCAGTTTTCTGGAGTTTGGCAACATCTTCACTGTTGGGAAATACGTAAGACTCTGGGCCGCGATTTTGAGTTACTTGTTTGGCTACTGCATCCGAAAGTTTTAATTCTTTAACTAAAAAATCTGATGCGGCATTAGTATTTTTATTTAGCCAGTCACCATCTTCACTTAAAGCAGTCAGCGCAGCTTTAACTGCTACAGGGTTTTCTTTCGCTGCATCACCACGCACAACCATAATGCCGTAGGTAGGTGCAGGGTGTGTAGTAGTAATTCTTCTGGCTTTATGTTCTAATTCGGCAATAGAAATATAAGGTTCCCACACAGCCCAACCATCAACAGAGCCTTGATATAACGCAGGTGCAGCGTCATTTGGTGATAGATAAACTCGCTGGACTTTCTCTTTAGGAATCTTTTCTTTTTCCAAAACTTTTAATAGTAAATATTCGCCTGCGCCACCTTGATTCACTGCAACTTTTTTACCGACTAAATCAGCAGGTTTACGAATAGTAGAATCACCACGAACAACGATCGCACTGCTCAAAGAATCGGGACTCGGACGCTGTACAGAACCAATACAAAGAGGTTGTCCCGCCGCAATTCCAGAGATGGTAGGAATATCACCACACCCGCCAATATCGGCTCGATTACCATTAAGAGAACTTAATAGCGTAGCACAACGATCAAATGGGCCACTCCATTCAACTTTAATATTTTGTGCTGTTAACTGACGCTCTAACTCACCTCTTTGACGGGCTAGGGGAATAATCCCACCTTTTTGGTAGCCCAAGCGAATGACATTGTTTTTCTCTGTTGTTTTGGTAGCAACAGTATTTGAATTTGAGGTTGTATCGGACTTAGCTGAGACATTAGTAGCTGTTTGTTGGCTGCAACTAGAAGCGATTAGTCCTAAAAAAGAAGCTGCGATCGCTAATATCTTACCAGCAGAATATTTTTGTGTATCCGCAAAGCGGGGGTCTTGGCAATTGTTCACTACAATTTACTCCTTGATGTCAATTTTTAGGAGTTTAAGCAGCCATTATTGATGATGATAGCGACTTAAATACATTAAATCGACCGATTTACCGTATTTAATAAAAATCAGCATACCATTTTTCGATAGACTACCCAAACCAAATCAATATTTCTTTATCTCTGAAGCAGAGAATAAAACCTTGGCACGACACATTTTTGCTAAAAAACTGGTACAAGCCTACCCTTATATTCCTGATTGATAAAATCTTTGACTTTAGGGTTAACTAGTAGCTTGTTTAACTTTTGAATCTTGGCTTCATTTTCTCGACCCTGCAACGTCACGAACGCCAGCGCATATTTTTTATCTTTGGCTGTTTCCTGACCCATAGAATTAGGTTCTATCCCCGCCAGCGCAACAGTTTGAGCCGAAGATACAATAAAATCTACGTCATTAATGGCGCGGACTACTTGTACACCTTCGACTTCTTTGATTCGCAAGTTTTTGGGATTAGCAGCAATATCTCTGCGGGTCACAAATTGTGGAGCATTTTCTTTTAACTTAATTAGACCATTTGCTGCTAATAATCGCAATCCTCGGTCGTTATTGATGACATCATTCGCAATGGTGACGGTTGCATTTTGCGGAATTTCGCCGACTGATTTGAGATTTTTTGAGAAAAGACCAAGTGTGTTTAAATAAACTGTATTTAATGCTACTAAATTTATTTTCAATTCCTTCACAGCATTATTCATAAATGGTCTGTGCTGAAAGAAATTGGCATCAATTACCTTATCTCTCAAGGCGGTGTTGGGTTGTATCCAGTCATTAAAGGTAACAACTTGAATTTCTAAGCCTTCTGCTGCGGCAAGATTATTATTGACAAATTTCAAGATATCCTGAGAGACTATACCGGTTACGCCGACTTTAATGATTTCTTTTTGCTCTTTTTGGCTAATTGTCTGCGTACTATTATTAGATTCTTGGGTTGCGGGTTGGCTACAACTGGCAAAAACTAAAGAAGCAGTTAGGGAACCTAAAGCTGTTAAGAAAAATCTGCGTGTATTCATAAAAATTTTAATTAAGAATGATGATGGGAATTTCTGCTGAATATGGGATTTTTAACGTAAAGGTACGCGGAGGTTTGATGAAGAGATTGTTATACCAATTCTGTGTGAAGTTGCGCTTAATTAAGAAACGAACCGCATAGACGCGGTAGCGGCTTCCCGCAGGGTAGAGCGCAAAGTACGCGAAGAGAAGAAAAGAATAAGAGAGAGTTTGGCGCAGTTTTGTAAAGAAATGGTTTTACGGTTTTTGTTTAGCGTTTTCGCATACGTTGGGCAATTAAATCACCTAAGAATTGAATAATTTGCACCAATGCAATTAAAACTACAATGGTAGAAAACATTACCCCTACATCAAAACGTTGGTAGCCGTATTGAATTGCTAAATTACCTAATCCACCGCCACCTACAGCCCCAGCCATTGCAGAGGAGTTAAGTAAACTCACGATTAAAATTGTCATCCCTAATATCAGTGAGGGGAAGGCTTCAGGAATCAATACTTTAAGAACAATTTGCCAATAATTGCATCCCATTGCTTGGGCGGCTTCAATGAGTCCCTTATCAACCTCTAAAATGCTGGTTTCTGCAATGCGTCCAAAAAATGGAATGGCAGCGAGGGTAAGAGGAACTAAGGCGGCAGTGCTACCGATGGAAGTACCAACAATTAAGCGGGTGAGTGGTGTTAAAACGACAAGCAGAATAATAAACGGAAATGACCGTCCCGTATTCACGATCGCACCCAATACTTTATGCAGTTGGGGAAAATCCAGCAAGTTACCGGGGCCTGTCATCACTAAAAATAAACCTAACGGCAAGCCTAAAACTATGGCAACTAGGGCAGATATCCCAACCATATAAAAAGTTTCACTAGTGGCTTGCAATAAGCTTTGGAGTAATTCTTGTCCTTGCATCTTTTCAGAAGGGTGTAAGGGTTTAGGGCTGTGAGGGTGTAGGGTTTGATTAAAGTCTTAGACCAGCCTGCTTCAATAGTGGTAGAACGCGCTTACCAAATAAATCTAAATCCGGCTCGAAATCGTAAAAAGCTATCTGGAAACCATCAACACCAGCTTTATTGAGTTGCACAAGTTGTTCGGTGATTTGTTCTGGCGAACCAATGAGTTGCACATTACCACCGATCGCACTACCAACGCTATGACGCAGATTTCCCTTTTTATGCCCTCTCCAAGCGTGTGCATCGCTGCTAACAAGGGAACGTCCCGCAATTGATTCATGATCAGCCTGATCAACAATGGCTTGGGCATATTCTTCTGCCTCTTTTTCCGTTTCTCGCAAAACAATCAACGGATTTAGCAGCGTGCGGACTTGTCTACCTTGAGCGATCGCAGATTGTTTCACCCGTTCTGTATGGGCGGGTAAGGATGACAAAGCACTGTCTATATCTCCGCCAGCCGGACTGGTAATAAACACAATATCAGAATGGCGGCCTGCAAACTCGATACCCGCATCTGAACCAGTGGCGTTAACTAAAACAGGACGACCATAAAGCGGACGAGGGCTAATGTAAGCATCTTTGAACTGCCAAGAGCTTTTTTGACTCTGGTAAGAAAAGTTCTCGGTTTCTGACCAAAGTCTCTTTAAGACAGTGACAAACTCATCCGCCATTTCATAGCGGCGATCGTGTTCGATTTGACTCCAACCGAACAATTCATGCTCATAAGCCCGGTGTCCGGTGACAACGTTAATTCCCCACCGACCTTTGGAAATGTGGTCTAATGTCGCCCCAAATTTAGCTAAATGAATGGGATGCCAAGGCCCATAAAGAACGTGAATAGTAGAAATTAAGAGAATCCGCGAAGTCATCCCAGCTAGAGAAGCTGTTGCAATGAAGGCATCTAAACCCGCTTCCGTGCGAGTCGGCCCCTGTCCACCCTTGGGTTGCCATGTAGAATAACCAAAAACGAGGTCAAATCCCAATTCCTCAGCCTTTTGGGTCAACTTGGCATTATAGTCAAACGACCAATCGGTAGTGCGAGGTAAATATGATGAACTCCAGCCACCGTGATGAATTGGTAAGAATAACCCTAGTAATACAGGCTGTTTCAGAGCTTGGGATAATGGACTATCAGGATAGTCTGTGGGAGAGGCGATCGCTTTTATCTCCGTTCTGACAGCAGTAGTATCAATTACGCTCATAGTTAAATTTCACAAATAAAAGTCTTGTTAAGAAAGGGTGTGGGGGTGTAGGGGCAATACATTTCGGTGAACATTTCTATCTTGTTCAGATCCCCCCAACCCCCCTTTTTAAGGGGGGCTATATGGCGATTTTCACTTGGGTAGAATACAAATTCATCCGCGTTCATCTGCGGTTAATTATTTTCTCTTGTAGCTCACTGAGTGGAGAATCGCTATAACTTTCTTTTACCCCCTTTTTAAGGGGGTCGCCGTAGGCGGGGGGATCTAATCTTCCCCCTACACCCCTACACCCTTAAACCCCTACACCCCTAAAAGAATCCTCTCTGCGGCAACGGTGTACCATTTATCTCATAGTCGCCAATCGCACGCGCCTTAAAGTGATTGGGATTATGTGAGGATAAAGTACGGGCATTGCGCCAGTGACGGTCAAAGTTTGAGCTTTTCTTGGTTGTGGAAGCCCCGCCGACTTCAAATAGTAAGGTGGCTGAACGTAACGCTAAATCATCAACAATTAATTTGGCTTTGGCTGCATTCAAAGAAGTTTCTAACGCTACAGCCGTCTCTGCTTCTTCACCTTGGGCTTTAGCCGCAGGCAGGCGATCGAGTCCGTCGGCGGCGGCTAAAACGATCGCTTCTGCGGCAAAGGCATTGGCCGCAATTTGTCCGACGGTTTGCTGTAAGATGGGGTCTTCTGCTGCTTGCTCGGATACAGCATGGTAAAAAGTCCGAGGACGTTTATGAACGAGGTTTGTGGCATCACGCAGCACGCTACGAATAATGCCAGCGTTGATTGCCGTCAAAAATAATTGCGGGATGATATTGTATGGCAAATTGTCTTTGTCTGTGTCTGTCTCAAAAAATACTTCACTTCTCTCAACACGGACATTAGTAAAGTTAGTTGTTCCTGTGCCTGTAAGCCTTTGACCAAAGCCATCCCAGTCATCTATAAGCTCAATTCCATCGCGGTTTGTCGGGATGAGAATAAACGCCGTAGTGCCATCTGGTACTAGTACACGCACAAAAATCAAGTCTGCATAAAGGCTGCCAGTGCTGTAATACTTCGTGCCATTCAGACGATAACCGTCGCCATCGGGTGTTAATTTTGTATTCACAACTTGACCACCGCCAGCCCGTTTAACTTCTAATTCGGTGGAAGCGAGGCCAATAATTGCCCCATCAACTACTTCCTTTAGCCAGCGACGATTTCTTTCGGTGCGTTCTGAGCGCAAAATTCGCTCTGTGACAGAAAAATGATTCCGCACAATGTGAGCTACGTTCGGGTCAGCATCGCCTAACTTAATCACCACCTCAAATAATTCCCGCGCCGTGCTACCACCGCCACCTTCAGCAACGGGGATTCGTAATGCACCCAACCGAGAACGCCGGATTAATTCAACTACATCAAAAGGTAAGATGCGATCGCGGTCGCGTTCACTTGCTCCCAGAGCTATATGATCAAACAACTGCTGGAGTTCCGGTGAGTTAGTTCTGACTGGAGCCGAAAACTGGATTGTTGTATCTGCAACTTTTTCTAGACTTTTAATCATTATTTTTATCTCCGATGTAGAAAATCTATGTTGGCGAGTTGTAAGCAACTAGTACAGGTCGGCGTAAATAAACTTTCATCGCCCTTTTGCTGATTCGCCTAGAACACCAATTCAGTAATCTTGAAAGAACCTCTCCCCCTACCCCTCTCCTACGAGGAGAGGGGAGTTTGGCTCCCCCTTCCCTCGTAGGGAAGGGGGCTGGGGGGTTAGGTTTGAGAGAAAGTTGCACACGGCGTTATATATGGAGAGAATGTCAAGAATGCTTTTATATCTGCGGCGATTACCTCTGGTAACAAATTTAAGTTAAGCTAAACACCAAGAAAGAACTAAAAATCTACCAAAATACCGTAGATTAATAATCCTAAATTTTCCCTAAGTTGTCAATCTTTTAAGCTAATCGTCATTTAAATTGCACCATGTTCATGGTAATCAAAGCTGCAAACCCTCTCCCCTGCTCCCTGCCCCCTGCCCCCTGCGGTCTTAATTGGCTTTCTTAGATGCTTAACAGCTTATCCGCCCAAGGGCTGGCGTTGCTGATTGACCCATAACTGAACAGATGGCCGTTGCCATTGATGTTTAGCGTATGTCACCAAATTCTCTGGTACTGGGTCGCCATTCAAAATTAGGCGATGGAGTATGAGTGCGAGGTCAACATCGGCGATAGACCACTGACCAAAGAGGTTTTCTGTATTGGCAGATAGTAGTAACTCAGCAGCGAAGAACAATTTCTCGGCGGCTGTTTGCGCCTTTTGTGATAAAGGTGGCTTTGTTGCCCCGGAGAATATCACTTCAGTAGGACGCTCTTGTTTGATCGGGTTAAGATCGCTGCGTAGCCATGCTTGCACCTGACGCGCTCTGGCCCGATTTTGTGGTTCTGCTGGGTATAACGGAGTACCAGGAAAAACTTCATCAATGTATTCTGCGATCGCCGAAGACTCCGACAATGAGAATCCATCGTGAATTAAAGTCGGTACGCGGCTCGTCAAAGACTTAGTGGCAAAGCCTGGTTCATGCTGGGCTTTAGCCGCAAGGTCAATGGTCTGGATGTCGAATGACAGTCCTTTTTCATGCAGAGACACGAATGCCGACAGTGCATAAGGGCTGAGGTACTGAGTATCGACATAGAGAAGGATAGATGTGGATGACAATGTTTTCTCCTGTGAGGACTGTTGATTACTAACTAAATCACTGCTGGCGATCGCTCTGATTGAAAGAAACGGTTAGCGGGGCGGGGAAGTCCCAGATTTTCCCGCAAAGTTGTTCCCTCATACTCGGTGCGGAAAATTCCCCGGCTTTGGAGTTCTGGCACAACCTTGTCAACAAAATCATTCAACCCTTCCGGTAGATAAGGGAACATAATATTAAAGCCGTCCGAGCCTTCTTCCTTCAGCCATTGCTCCATTTCATCAGCGATGGTTTGGGGAGTTCCCACGAAAGCTAACCCGCCGTAACTGCCAACACGTTGCGCTAGTTGCCGAATGGTCAAGTTTTCACGCTGTGCTAAGGCGATGACTCTTTCCCGTGAAGAGTGTCCAGCATTGGTTGGGGGAATTTCTGGTAAGGGGCCATCAGGGTCGAAACCAGAAACATCGTAGCCCAGCGCACCATTTAAGCTGGCAATTCCACTGTCATAATGTACGAGGCTATCTAAATAAACGCGCTTGGCTTGGGCTTCAGCAACGGTTTCCCCGACCACAACTAAAGCACCAGGTAAGATTTTTATACTATCGGGGTCACGTCCAATTGCTTTCGCCCGTCCTTTGATGTCTGCAAATAAAGCTTTGCCAGCCTCCAGATTACCAGCCGGCGCAAACACAGCCTCGGCAGTTTCGGCGGCTAATTGTCGTCCGGCTTCCGATGCACCCGCCTGGACAATTACAGGCCAGCCTTGGACAGGTCTTGCAATATTTAATGGCCCCCGCACCGAGAGATATTTGCCTTTGTGATTCAGAACGTGAAGCTTTTCGGGGTCAAAATAAATTCCGGCTTCCACATCCCGAACGAAGGCATCATCAGCAAAGGAATCCCAAAGCCCCGTAACCACATCATAAAATTCCCTCGCCCGACGGTAGCGTTCATCATGCTCTATCTCTTCTTCTAAATTAAAGTTGAGTGCTGCATCGGGATTGGCTGTGGTGACGATGTTCCAGCCAGCGCGACCGCCACTGATATGGTCGAGAGAGGCAAAACGACGCGCGATGTGAAAGGGCGCGTCATAAGTTGTAGAAGCTGTAGCTACTAATCCGATGTGTTCGGTGACAGTAGAGAGGGCAGAAAGCAGAGTAAACGGCTCGAAAGATGTCACAGTATGACTGCGTTTCAGGGCATTTATGGGCATATTCAGCACGGCTAAGTGATCTGCCATGAAGAATGCGTCAAACTTGCCTGCTTCGAGTTTTTGGATGAATTTTTTCAGTGCTGGGAAGTTGAAATTAGCATCAGGTATAGCCCCAGGATAACGCCAAGCACCTGTATGGATGCTGACGGGGCGCATGAACGCACCTAGTTTTAATTGCTTTATTCTACTCATTATCCCTCCGTATCATGTTTAGAATGCAGGGGCGATCGTCCCTTTGAGATAGTTATTGATGTAGTCTTTCAATTTGGGATCGACCACCAATTGATTTAGCTTTTGGATATTTGGATCATTTACTTTTGATTGTACAGTTGCTAAACCCACTGCATAATTTTTGTTAGCCATACCAATTTCGTCTAACACAATTGGGTCTAGGGATACTTTTGCTTGGACTAAAAAAGATGCCGAGGTCACGGCTAAATCAACATCATCCAATGCTCTGACGATCGCATAATTATCTAATTCTTGAATTTGCAGATTTTTGGGATGCTTAATTACATCTTTGACGCTGTAATACTCTCCCGTCTTTTCTTTTAAATTGATTAAGTTAATTTGTTTGAGAAATTTTAAAGCCCGATCCTGATTGCTATCATCGTTAGAAATAGCGATGGTTGCTCCAGTAGGAATGTCCTTAAGGGATTTTGTTTTGAATTTTTTTGAATATAGCCCTGTGATAGTAGTATAGCTACGGTTTAACATGACAAAATCAGCATTCAGTCTTTTAGCAGCTTGTTTCATAAATGGTTCATGCTGGAAAAAGTTAGCATCAATTTCGCCATTTTTAAGAGCATCGTTAATTTTGACAGAATCAGCAATAGTCACAATTTGAAAGTCAAAGCCGTGACTGGGGGCTATTTCTTTTTGAATGAACTTTAAAACATCTTCGGTGGTGGTATTGCGAGAACCAACTTTGAGTAATGTTGTCTTGGTTGATTGACTCACCAATTGACTAGTAGAAGTAGGTTGTTTTGGTGTACAACTGGCGAAAGAAATAGATGCGATCGCACTTCCGATACCTAAAAGAAAATATCGCCGATTGATTCTTGTTAAACTAGCCATGATCAATGTACTTCCACTTCAAATTCGGCTTCGTGTAAATAGTTCAAAGCTTGCGTTACCTTTTGTCCTGCTAATTCAATGTGGAACTGACCAACCCGGCGATCGCCTACAGTTTCCACACTCCCACTCAGGATATTGACATCTACATCAAAATTACGTGCTAAGGTGGCGAAAATTGGCTGACTGGCTTGTTCTCCCGCAAAGGCGATCGTGGCGAGAACAGCACCAGGTTTTGCTCTATAACCATTCCGCCGGGGAAAAAATTCTTGGGCAAGAAATGATTCTGGTCTAGCGATTAAATCACTCACATATCCCTTTTCGACAATTCTGCCAGCATTGAGTATTGCCACACTATCGCAGATTTGCTTGACCACACCCATTTCATGAGTAATCAGTAAGATTGTCAAACCCATACGCTTATTCAAGTCACGCAACAAGTCCAGAATTGACCTTGTAGTTTGGGGATCAAGTGCAGATGTCGCCTCATCAGATAATAAAACTTTCGGTTCTCCCGCCAAAGCCCTAGCAATACCGACTCGTTGCTTTTGTCCCCCAGACAGTTGCGCCGGATAAGTATCAGCTTTACCTTGCAAACCCACAAGTGAAATTAATTCTTCTACCTTAGCCCGACGTTGTAGCCTACTAAGACCCATCACTTCCAAAGGAAAAGCAATGTTTTCTGCCACCGTTCTGCAACTTAGTAAGTTGAAATGTTGAAAAATCATGCCGATATGTTGACGAGCGACACGTAATTTATCTCCCGTCAATTTTGTTATTTCCTGTCCATCAACCACAACTGAACCTGATGTTGGTTTTTCTAGTTGATTAACACAACGAATTAACGTGCTTTTACCTGCGCCACTTTGACCTAAAACGCCAAAAATTTCTCCTGGTTTAACAAACAGACTCACTCCATCTAAAGCGACAACTTTTTGAGTACCTTGGTGATAAATTTTGCGAACATCAGTAAATGTGATCATTTCAGAATCCCCCCACAATTAATCATGACTATTTTTTAAGGAATGGGAATCACTGCGCCTTGATATTTATCTCTAATAAATTGTTTGACTTGATCATCCCGTAACAACTTATAAAGTTTTTGAATTCTGGGGTCATTTTCCTGCCCTTGTAATGTTGTCACTGTCACCGCATAAATCGGATTTTTACTGGATTCTAACGCCAAGGCATCTTTATCTGTTTTTAGTCCTCCTGCAAGCACTGTTGCACCCGTCATAACAGCTAAATCAACATCAGGAAGCGAAGGAATCATTTGAGTGGCTGGTACTTCTTTGACTTGTAAGTTTTTAGGATTTTCGGCAATATCTTTAGGACTAACTAAACCTTTAGCAGTAGTTTTTAACTTTACCAATCCAGCTTCTTCAATTACCTTTAAAGCCCGATGAGCATTATTAATATCACCAGGAATAATCACAGTGCCATTTTTAGGTAATTCTGCTAAAGATTTGTGTCTTTTGGAATATACACCCACTGGATTTAAGTGAATTGGCGGATTTAAAGCCACCATTTTAATATTATGTTGCTGCCCAAAATCCTCCATAAAAGGAACGTGCTGAAAGTAATTAGCATCAATTTGTTTATCTCTCAGCGCAAAGTTATTTTGTACACTGTCACTAAAGGTGAAAATTTCAATATCTAGTCCCGCTTCTGGTGCGAGATTTTTCTTGACAAACTCTAAAATTTCTCCGGCTGGAACTGGTGAAACTCCAACTTTAATTTTTTCTTTGGTTGCTGTTGTTGTTGTGTTAGAAGCTGTGGTTGCAGATGGATTAATATTTGTATTAGCAGAGTTATTTTGTGTTGCACTACAACTCGTAAAAACTGTAGAAGCTGTAAAAGAGACAACTGCTATACGAAAAAACCGACGATTGATGTTGTTAAGCAAAGTCATTGATTTAATTACAAAGAATGAAAATTAAGGGATGGGAATCACTGCGCCTTGATATTTATCTCTAATAAATTGTTTAACTTTATCGTCCCGCAACAACTTATAGAGTTTCTGCACTCTGGGGTCAGTTTCTTTACCTTTTAATGTTGTGACAGTCACCGCATAAATTGGGTCTTTAGCTGTCTCTAAAGCTAAAGCATCTTTATCGGTTTTTAATCCAGCTTGGACAATCCAATTACCTGTAACTCCGGCTAAATCCACATCAGGAAGACTGGGAATTGCTTGCGCTCCTGGTATTTCTTTAATTTGAATATTTTTGGGATTTTCAACAATATCTTTAGGACTCGCCGGACGAACATTTTCCTTCAGTTTGATTAATCCTGATGATTCTAAGACTTTTAAAGCCCGATGAGCATTGCTAGGATCATCAGGAATTGTCACCAGAGCTTTGTTAGGTACATCTTTGAGTGACTTATATTTTTTAGAAAAGAGTCCCACGGGATTTAAATGAATTTGCGGCGTAAAAGCATACATTTCAAAATTATGTTTCTTGCCATAGTCCTCCATAAAAGGAATATGTTGGAAATAATTGGCATCAATCACACCATCTTTCAAAGCAGTGTTATTCTGCACAAAGTCATTGAAAGTAACTATTTCGATATCTAGTCCCGCTTCTGGTGCTAAATTCTTTTTGACAAACTCTAATATTTCGCCGGCTGGAACTGGTGTGACACCAACTTTGATTTTTTCTTTGGCAGGAGTTGTGGTTGTATTGGCTGCTGTGGTTGCTGAAGGATTCACATTGGTATTCACAGCCGAATTATTCTGCGGTGAACTACAACTAGCAAAGACTGTAGAAGCTGCAAATGATGTGATGGCAATTAAAAAGAATCGGCGGTTAATGTTAGTAGGTAATTTCATAGTTGTAATTACGAGTTAATTTGACTGTAAGAACTCAGCACCCAGAAATCAAAAGTCAGATATTGATCAGGAATGCAGCCTGATTTATCTATTTAGTCATTCAATATTATTCAGATTCTTTAACTATTCTGGCTCCTGACTTCTGACTCCTGAATTCTTACATATTGATTTACCACTTTTGGTCAGGAATCCAGTTGTAGTTTTTATCTTTGACATCTATTTTTTTCGGAATGATTTTAAGTTCATAAAATGTATCCGCCATCCGTTGCAGACCGCTCAAAACTTCATCTGTAACTGGTAATACTTCCCGTTTACCACCTCGTTCTTCTACTGTTTCCATTGTTTTTAGGTCAATTTTGTACAGTTTAGAAAGTAGTTTTGCAGAATCTTTGTAGTTTTCTCTCGACCAAGTACCCGCTTTTTCTAACTCTTGCAAAATTACTTTGAGAACGTCTGGATGATCGCGGACAAAATCTGGAGCAGCATAATAAAAACTAGGGCTTTCGAGTGCTGCTTGATCTCCAAATACGGCGCTATTATCTGCCAGTAAGCGAGTGCGGAGTTTGCGTTCAGCTTCAGCTGTGTAAGGGTCCCAAATTAACCACGCATCAATATCACCACGTTCAAATGCTGGTAAGGCTTCTGCTGGTGTCAGATATAGAGGTTGAATATCACTAAATTTCAATCCAACTTTTTCTAAAGCACGCACAATAATATAGTGTTGACCAGAACCTTTTGCAAAAGCAACTTTTTTACCTTTTAAATCAGTAAGTGTTTTGATTGGGGAATTTTCTTGGACTAAAATAGCAGAACCTCTGGTGCTACCTGTACCAGCTGCAACTCTGACAAAGGGTTTATCACCAGCTTGAGCAAACACGCTTCCTGTACCGCCACCACCACCAAAAACGATCGCACCTGCTCCCATCCCATCCAAAAGCGGTGCTGTGGAAGAAAACTCATTCCACGTTACAGATATTCCCAAGGGTTGTAATCGCTTTTCTAAACTTCCTTGGGCTTTGATAATATTCAACAACGCCATCCCTTTTTGATGACCCATTTTCAGGACTGTGAGCTTGGGTGCTTGGGCTTTTTGGGTGGATGTATCAGCTGAATTACTGGGGGCGCAAGATGCGATCGCTAAACTCAATCCTATACCCAGCACAAATAATACAGCAAAAGTCTTAATTCTTTGATTCTGAAATAATCCCCACTTTCTGAAAGAACTTAACAATTTATTTAGTATTTGCTCTATCATAAATTAACCCTCCTTTGTGTCACATTATTCCAATGCAAATCTTGGGGTTTTTGCAAGTATTATGAACTAATATTAGGCATAGAAAAATATCTTTTCTCTATGCCAAAAATATCGTTAAAGCTGGTTGAAACCTGTCTGCAAATTAGTTCTATTAGAAAGGATATAATATATCTATTCTCTAAATAGTTGTTGTGTTCCTTGCGACTAAATTTGAAATTTTTACATATTAGTATTTAACCCAAAATTTTTCTGCAATTAAACAAAGAAAAGATTACTAATTATGGAAATAATTAGTAATACTTAAAGACGTTATGAATACAGCTTCAATAAATCACAAAGTAGTTTTATACTACTTTTGATTTAATATTTATTAATCATTAACACTCACAAGTTTGGGTAGCTTAGATACAGGTATATCTAAGAAATAAGCAAGTACCTCTCGCCGCCAAGTGTCATAAAGTACTGGCAAATTATCAATTTCAACTCCAATAGCTTTTTGACTCAATTGCCAATGATTGCGAAGATAAGAATTGCGCCGACGTTGACCTTCTTCATCAGCTTCTAAAACTTGGGCAATTAAATCTTCTTTCTCGGCTTGTGAAGCCTGATCAAATTTACGTTGCCACCAATCAACCACACCTAAACGATGAACGGCTTCATCTGGTAAGATTTTTTCTGCTGCATATTTGGCAGAGTCTGGGTCATTAATTTTGCTAGTACGGCTATTGATAAATAACAAAGCCACAATATGCAGTTCATAATGTAATTCAAATGCTAAAAAGCCTTGCCAATTACGAATAGGTAAATCACCCATATAATCCCAATGTTTCTGCACTTGCTTTTGGATATCTTCAATGGGGTCATGTCCCGATATTGCCTGCGCTCTTAAACGAGTGTTTTGAGCGTGTGCGCCATCATCTCCTATTTGTCTGCTCAAAAATAGTTGTAATTCTGGGTCTGGAAAGGAGTCAATTATCTTAGCGCAGACTTGCACAATAAATAAATCATGGGCTGCACCAGCTACACGAAAACGATAAAAATTCTCTCTTTCTTCATCAGTTTCCGGTGGTCTTGGTTCAACTAATCGCTTTTTGGGAATGTGCGGTGCGTGTTTATCAACTAATTTATCGAAGATTTCCAGTTCTAAATCTGTAGTCCAAGCTGGACGAGTTAAGATTGCAGTCATAAAGTTACCTTTGGGTAATGAGAATTAGGAAAAGATGTTTGGATTCAATCTAAAATTCTTAATACCAATTCACTAAAATTACGAAACAGATGTCAATCCCCAAAACCTTGATTAATCAGGCTTTGTTAATTGCGAATTGAGAATTGCGAATTGGTATTAGCCCCTATTTTGGCGTTGGCGATCGCTTCACTTTCTCCTGTTATCGCTCTTACTCTTGGTATAATCTCCGCAGCAAAACGCTCCATTTCTGTAGCGAAAGGTTGGAATTGCAGCATAAACGTATCAATTCCTACTTTGGTAAATTCAGCAATGCGCTGGGCTACGGTTTCATAACTCCCAACCAAACCAGCCGCAGTCCCGCCATTACTCGCCACACCTGGATATTTCGCCATGTTTTTGAACATAACCACTTCGGAATCTACGCCTTTGAGTAGTTCTGTGCGATCGTCCTGGGCGAGTACCATTGCTCTGAGGTTTTGATATTCTGCTTCGGCTTCTGCGTCTGTTGGTCGAGCAATGACAAAGGCTGACATTGCAAAGCCAATAGGTTGAGAGCGAGATTGAGTTTTTTGCCGCACTTGAGCAATTGTTTCGCGGATAACTTCTATCGGACGACCATTGAGAAAGAATGTATGCGCTTGTTTTGCAGCTAGTTCTTGCGCTGGTTCTGACTCTCCCCCGACATACACACGCGGATGGGGTTTAGCAATAGGTGGAGGATTCAGCTTCAAATCATTGATGTGAAAATAGTCGCCGTGGAAGTTAACGTTTTCCCCACTCCACAAAGCTTTGACAACTCTTATCCATTCATCAGAATAGCGATAACGTTCGTCGTGAGACAAAAAATTGATCCCTGGTTTTTCCATTTCTGGTCTAAACCAAGCACTCACTAAGTTAATTGCAAAACGTCCTTGGCTAATTGCATCAATTCCTAAAGCCATCTTGGCTAAGACGGCGGGATGAAATAGTAATGGCTTAACAGCTGCAATAATCTCAATAGAACTTGTCGCTTCTGCGAGTGCTGCGGCGGCTGTCCAGGTTTCTAATTGGTCAAGTTGTTGGTTCCTGGGATTGATGATATGTTGCGCTATTAAAGTTGTGGTAAATCCGCACCTTTCAGCCAACCGAATTAAACTCTTAGCTCGTGAGTAACTAGCATCACGAGGTTCAAGAGGATGGTTCATCACGCCGCAGTTGCCGTAAACGGGAATCCATATCCCATAGCGTGGTTCAGACATAGCTTTCTAGAACCTTTGTAGTCGGCACTAAAACTCAAGTTTTGTACCCAGATATCCTACGGTAAATCGGTAGATTTATAGTAGTATACTATGAGGTTTGCATATATGAGCATAAAAAACAAGGGGATATTGAGATTTTTCTCTCCTAGGGCTTATGTACAAAAGTTGTTTGTTGAGGCTGGTTCAGGTTGAGTTTAAGAGTTGAGGGGTAAGTAGTTCACTAACCCAAAATTGCTGTGTAGACCTAGCAGGGGGCAAGGGAGAAAATATTTAGACCCTTACATACATTCACCCTGACTCAAACCCTTGATTTTGCTGATTAATACCTCAGCCTTATTTCTGTTGTGTTTGTTGAACTTGGAGGTAAAAGTGTCAGAACCACGTTATGGTATTTGGTCGCCTGTTGGCGGTAACTTTGGCCCATTAAATACACCGGATGAGCCGCTTGATGCTAGTTATGAGCGCACGCGATCGCTAGTATTAGAAGCAGAACGTTTAGGATATGTCACAACCTTAGTTGCCCAGCACATTGCCAACCCCCGCAGTTTAGATTTAGAACAGTTAGAAACTTGGACAGCCTGTGCAGCCTTAGCCGAAGCCACAGAAACTATCGAAATTATCGCCGCCATTAAACCTTTATTATTTCACCCAGCCGTCTTAGCCAAAATGGCTTTAGGTATTGATGCCATTAGTCAGGGACGTTTTGCCATTAACTTAATTAGTGCTTGGTTCCGTCCAGAAATGGAACGGACGAATATTCCCTTTCCCCCCCACGATGAACGTTATCGCTATTCAGGTGAGTGGTTGCAAGTAGTCAGAGCCTTGTGGAGTGGTGAGAAAGTAAACTTTGAAGGCGAATATTTCAAAATTCAAGATTTAAGTTTTCGACCCTTTCCTGTTGCTCAACCTTATCCACGGATTTATCTTGGCGGCGCATCAGATCCAGCGCAGATATTAGCAGTGCAACAAGCTGATGTTTACTTTATCAATGGTCAACCAATTGCAGATGTCCGCAAAGTAATTCAACAAGTTATCAGCCGTCCCCGTTCCTTACCCCAACCAGTGCGTTTTGGTTTGTCAGCCTTTGTCATTGCGCGTCCCACCGACGAAGAAGCACAAGCAGAACTAGAGCGACTGATGGCGCTGCAAAAGCTGGAAGAACAATATAAATTGAGTGTTGCCAAAGGCGTTGACAAAGAAGCAGTTATGTTTCAACTCTTTGCCAAAAATCCTGCTGTTGGCGGGAATGGTGGCACAGCCGCAGGTTTAGTTGGCAGTTATGATACAGTTGCTACTCGCGTTGCAGCTTTTGTGGATGCCGGGATCAATACTTTTATGCTGCAATTTAATCCCTTTGTCCGAGAGATGACACGTTTTGCCGAAGAAATTATGCCGCGTGTGCGACACTTGCAAAAAGTTGCTTAGGAATTTCTCAGCAGACAAAGTAACAAAATTAACTTGTGTTACCTAATGTTTGACAAACTAATAGTTAGAGTATCATACTATCTGTAATTCGTTTTACATACTCTTTGTGCATAGCAGGGGACAGGTAATAGGTGACAGGTGACAGGGTTAAAAACTTTGTGGTGTCTAAGTTTTATTATTTATCGATGTCCTAACTAACTTGGCTACTGCAATATGTTGTGCAGACTCTATTTTCTGCATAATTAGTCCGAAGAAATAGCACTCATTCATCACAAACAAATCAGCGACTACCGCTAAGGCAATACCAAAAAGGAGAAAAAAATTGCTCACAGAAAATGAACTACAACTAAATGCTGACGTGCTGGTGATTGGTGGTGGCCCTGCCGCAGCATGGGCAGCATGGTCAGCAGCATCTCAAGGTGTCAAAGTCATCATTGTTGATAAAGGTTTTCTGGGTACGAGTGGTGCTGCTGCGGCGAGTGGTAATGGCATCATGGCTCCTTCTCCAGAGAACTGGGAAAAAGTTGTCTCAGAGCGTTATCGTGCAGGAAAAGACTTAGCTAACTTGCGTTGGATAGAGCGTGTAGTTGAAAAAACTTGGCTGAGTTTGCCCTTATTAGAAGATTGGGGTTATCGTTTCCCGAAAGAAAATGGGGAATCTGTGCGTCAGAGTTACTACGGCCCGGAATATATGCGGGTAATGCGAAAAAACCTGCTGCGTTCTGGGGTGCAGATTCTCGACCAAAGTCCGGCTCTTGAGCTTTTAGTCGCTGAAGATGGTTCTGTGGCTGGGGCAAGGGGTGTACAAAGACAACATCATCGTTTTTATACAGTTCGTGCTGGTGCAGTAGTATTAGCGAATGGTGGCTGTGCATTCTTAAGTAAAGCATTAGGTTGCAACACTAATACAGGTGATGGAATGCTAATGGCGGTAGAAGCTGGCGGTGAACTCTCTAGTATGGAAGCTTCTAATCACTATGCAATCTCCACTGCTTTTAATGCCACAGTCACACGAGGTGTTCCCTTTGGTTGGGCAAGTTATAGCGATGAAGAGGGGAATGATTTAGGTGGCTATATTAATGGTCGTCGTGATCCTAGCTTCTTACCAAATGCTTTGATGAAAGGGTCTGTTTATGCTCGTTTAGATAGAGCTATACCAGAAGTTAAAGCTGTGATTGAAAAGTCCCATTTCATCGCTTTTTTACCATATAAAAAGGCTGGGATTGATCCCTATACAGAAAGAGTACCTGTGACATTGATTTTAGAAGGGACAGTCCGGGGTACAGGTGGCATTCGGATTATTGATGATAGTTGCGCGACAAAAGTACCTGGACTCTATGCGTCTGGGGATGCGGCATCGCGGGAATTTTTAGCTGGTTTAGCTTCTGGTGGTGGTGGCCCGAATGCGGCTTGGGCAATCTCTACAGGGCAGTGGGCAGGAGAAGGGGCGGCTAAGTTTGCCAAGAGTCTGGGCGCACGTGCAAATGAAAGAACTGTACGTGCAGCTGGTCAGGTGGGAATGCGATCGCCCTCCACATCTTCTGATACTTTTGATCATGAGGCGATCGTGCGTGGTGTGCAAGCCCAGATGTTCCCATTAGAGAAAAACTACTTGCGTTCCGAACAGAAGCTTCTAGACTCCCTGGCTAAATTAGAAACGCTGTGGCAACAAGTACAAGGTAATCCAAAACAGGATACTGTACGCGATATCGAATTTTCTCGGCGTGCGGTTGCTCTGACATCTGTCGCCAGATGGGCATATTTTAGTGCATTACATCGCACAGAAACCCGCAGCGAACATATCCGCATAGATCATCCCCAAACTGATCCCAACCAGCGATATTACCAAGCCACAGGCGGTTTAGATAAGCTGTGGGTGAGACGCGATTGGATTACGGATGCTTCTGTTACATCACCAGTAGAAACTACTCAAGCCACACCCGTTGTATCAAAGTTGTAGCCAAAATAAAATTATGATTGAGCTTGTCAGCCATAAACTCTGTATTAATTGCAATCTTTGTGTTCAAGTTTGTCCGACTAATGTTTTTGATGCAGTTCCTAACCAACCACCTGTGATTGCTCGCAAAGAAGACTGTCAAACTTGTTTTATGTGTGAAGCTTATTGTCCTGCGGATGCGCTTTATGTTGCACCCCAGTCTCATACGGAGATTGCAGTTAATGAGGATGATTTGATTGAAAGTGGCATTATGGGTGAATATCGTAAGATATTAGGTTGGGGATATGGCAGAAAAAATAATAGTGAATTAGATACGGCGCATAAATTACGCCAATTACCGCGCCCATATCAAAGTTAAACAGATTTTCTGGGGAGACTGGGTGATACCATGTTCGGTAAATCACTTACGATTAAAGCCCGATTTTAATCCACGAGTGAAAACCAGTTAACCCTTGAATCAACTCTTGCTGTTGAAGCAAAGATTGACAGCGATGAAATAAAATTTCCTCCAAATCATCAAGTGTCTCAAATGTTGTATTGGCAATTGGTTCATCAACCAAAGTCCACAATCTTTCTGCGGGTTGTAATTCAGGGGAATGAGGTGGGAAAAAAGTTAAGTGAAGTCCTTCGGGAATCTTTAAATTCTTGCTGGTATCCCATCCAGCTCGGTCAATAGCTAAAAGAATGCTGACTTTTATTATAAAAAATTAATAGGTTCCATCGTTAATCCTTGATATGTCAGCTTTCGATGTATCTAAGATACATACAGCCAAAATAGGGTGCGTTACTTTATTTGCGTAACTCACCCTATTTTTAAGCAAGTTTTAACTGAATTATCTTCCTAACGTCTGCGGATAAATATTTGGGTGAAGTAAACTGCACCTCTGCTATTTGCCGCCACACCAACACCTGTGAGGTTGTAATTACCTTTGATATTAGCCAAATGTCCTGTGCTTCTCAGCCAACCTTGCACAGCCTGGGTTGCAGGATCGCTATATCCCTGATTGTAAGCCACATTTTCTGCTGCTGCGCTGTAGGGTATTGTAACTGCGATCGCTTGAATTCTTGCGCCAAAACCATCATGACCAAATGCAACTCGCCCCTGAGCCATGTTTTGACTATGAGTCCTAGCTTGATTGTCAATAGTTGAGTTACGTGTTAATGCTGGTAGACCAACAGAAGCTCGATATTGATTAATTTGGTTGAATACTGTAAGTTCTAACGCCGCAGTATTTACAGTTGATTGTGCCAGTTGGATGCTGTGGTCTGACATCTTAGGTTGTTGCAAGGTAGCAGGTTGAACTGGTGCGGAAAAAGCGGTTACGCCTCCAATTAAGGCTAGAGTCGCTACACCAGCACTGTATATTTTATTCTGAATCATTAATAGGTAGCCCTAAACACACTGAAAGAGAACACTTCCAGATAATGTACCGGACTCATGTAAACTGGACAAATAGGCTATGAGCCAGCATCTGGGGATTTATGCTGCTCTACCTTGCAAAATTGCCAACCAACTTACGTATTCATCAATTTTCATACATCATCATTCTCTAGGCAGAGAAATAAATGCTGACACACCTAAATTATGTGTTCAGTTGGCAGAGGTGTAGAGGAAGAATATCTTACTCTACACTCAGCACTCAGCACTTTCTACTCAGCACTTTTTACTGTGGAGTTAAAAACTTAGCGACGGTTTGCACATCTTTGTCACCGCGTCCAGAACAGTTAATGATAATTTTGGGACTACCGTTAAGTTGGGGACAGAGGGTTTCCAGATAGGCGATCGCATGAGAAGTTTCCAAAGCTGGGATAATACCTTCTAAGCGAGAAAGCTTTTGGAATGCTGCCAAAGCTTCTGCATCTGTCACACTGTAATATTCTGCCCGATTCGTATCTTTTAAATAACTGTGTTCTGGCCCTACACCGGGATAATCTAACCCCGCGCTAATTGAGTGCGCCTCGGTGACTTGTCCATCTTCATCTTGTAGTAGATAACTCATCGCGCCGTGCAGTACCCCAACCCGTCCTTTTGTCAAGGTAGCGGCGTGTTTATCTGTATTCACACCTTCGCCAGCAGCCTCTACCCCAATTAACCGCACAGATGGCTCATTGACAAACTCATAAAACAGCCCCATTGCATTGGAACCACCACCCACACAAGCCAAGAGAATATCAGGTAAACCGCCCCACTTTTCTAAAGCTTGGGCGCGAGTTTCTTGACCAATCACCGCGTGAAAATCGCGCACCATCATTGGGTAAGGATGCGGCCCGGCTACAGAACCAAGAATGTAGTGAGTTGTTTCAACATTTGTCACCCAATCCCGAATTGCTTCCGAAGTCGCATCCTTGAGAGTACCTGTACCAGCTTCCACCGGACGGACTTCTGCTCCCATCAACCGCATTCTAAACACGTTCAAAGCTTGGCGTTCCATATCGTGAACACCCATGTAAATCACACATTCCAAGCCAAATCGGGCGCAAACTGTGGCTGTTGCAACGCCATGCTGTCCAGCGCCAGTTTCGGCAATAATTCGCTGCTTACCCATGCGCTTGGCTAATAATACTTGACCCAAAGCGTTATTAATTTTGTGTGCGCCCGTGTGATTTAAATCTTCCCGCTTTAAATAAATCTGCGCCCCTGTACCATCAGGTCGGGCATAATGAGCAGTCAGCCGTTCAGCAAAATACAACGGTGTAGCGCGTCCCACATAATCCCGCAGCAGTTGTTGGAGTTCTGCTTGAAACTCTGGGTCATGACGATATTGCTGATAAGCTGTTTCCAATTCAGCTAAAGCAGGCATCAGGGTTTCCGGGACGTACTTACCGCCAAAGCGTCCAAAGCGTCCTTGTGTATCGGGAACCTGAGCAGTTGTGGAAGAATTTGGAGAGAGGGGAGTAATAGTCACGGAATTATCTTGATGACAAGTAAAGACTTCATTAATTATAAAGAGTCTAGAACAGTAATTCGTAACTCCTCAACAATCTCTCTAAAAATACCTCCGCACACCTTTGCGTTGAAAACGGTAAATTGCGAACCACTGTGAAACTCGCCTTACCTGACACCATAATGGATGTAGTAGAACTGATCACTACCGCAATTTTGTATGTCTGCTTCCAAATCCAACTCTGATAAAAAGATTGTCTATCAAGAATTCGGTAACGATAACTCCGCCGCTATCGAACGACCAATTCAGGAACTTCCACCGCAACAACAAAACTTGAGAATCCAAGCCACACGCACCGGACGCAAGGGAAAAACGGTAACGGTGGTTACTGGGTTTCAAGCCAAACCGGAAACTTTAGCAGATTTAGTCAAGCAGTTAAAAACCCAATGCGGTACAGGTGGGACAGTCAAAGAGAACACCATCGAAATTCAAGGCGAACACAAGCAGAAAATTTTAGAGATTGTTACCAAATTAGGTTACAAAGCCAAACTCAGTGGCGGCTAATGAATCAGATAGACCACATTTTTGCGATGCTATCTTTGAGGAGTATAAACATAGTCTGACAGGAGGCTTACATGGACTTAATTAGGCTAGTAGCGGCAATTTTTCTACCGCCTTTGGGAGTATTTTTACAAGTCGGTTTAGGGAAAGATTTTTGGATTAATATCCTTTTGACATTTCTAGGGTATATTCCGGGGATTGTACATGCAGTTTGGATAATCGCCAAGAAATAATCGCGATCGCTTGATGATCATCCATTATCGATAGTATGTAAGCAATAGTGGTTTTCATCAAGCATTGTGACAATTTTGGCAAAACCTGAACTTTGTGCCTCAGTGTGTTGGGAAAATATTAATTTTTCAGGTAATAATACTACTTCTCCAAGACGTGAAGACCGATCCAGTTAGTTGCGCTATGCTTCATACAATAACCATATAAGAATTTGTTTTCTCTGCGCTTCATATTTGGAGTGGTTATTCAAAAAGCCTATGCAACCTACTAACCCTAACCAATTTACCGAAAAAGCTTGGGAAGCGATCGCCCACACGCCGGAGATTGCTAAACAATATCACCAACAACAAATCGAAAGCGAACACCTGCTCAAAGCACTGCTAGAACAAGAAGGTTTAGCCAGCAGCATTTTAACCAAGGCAAGTGTGAATCTGCAAAAAATCCGCGATCGCACTGATCAATTTCTCCAGCGTCAGCCAAAGGTGTCTGGTACAAGTAGTTCTGTGTTCTTGGGACGCAGTTTAGACACCCTGTTAGACCGGGCGGAGAACTATCGCAAAGATTTTAAAGACGAATATATTTCGATTGAACACTTGTTGCTTGGTTATGCCAAAGATGACCGCTTTGGCAAAAGTCTACTCCAAGAGTTCGGTTTAGACGAAGGCAAGTTGAAAAATATTATTAAACAAATTCGTGGGAGCCAGAAAGTGACCGACCAAAATCCAGAAGGTAAATACGAAGCACTGGAAAAATATGGACGTGACCTCACCGAAGCCGCCCGCAAAGGTCAACTCGATCCGGTGATTGGTCGGGATGACGAGATTCGCCGGACTGTGCAGATTCTCTCCCGTCGTACCAAGAATAATCCGGTGTTGATTGGGGAACCTGGGGTTGGTAAAACTGCGATCGCCGAAGGATTGGCCCAACGTATTGTAGCTGGTGATGTTCCCCAATCCCTGAAAGACCGCAAACTCATCGCCCTAGATATGGGTGCTTTGATTGCGGGGGCGAAATTCCGGGGTGAATTTGAAGAACGCCTGAAAGCAGTTTTAAAAGAAGTTACCGAATCTGGCGGGAATATAGTTCTATTTATTGATGAAATTCATACCGTTGTCGGTGCGGGTGCAACCCAAGGGGCGATGGATGCGGGAAACTTGTTAAAACCGATGTTGGCGCGGGGTGAGTTGCGTTGTATTGGGGCGACAACTTTAGATGAGTATCGCAAATATATCGAAAAAGATGCCGCTTTAGAAAGACGCTTCCAACAAGTTTATGTTGATCAGCCCAGCGTTGAAGATACGATTTCGATTTTGCGCGGCTTGCGGGAACGCTATGAAAACCACCACGGGGTGAAGATTTCTGATAGTGCTTTAGTTGCTGCGTCTACATTATCGAGTCGGTATATTAGCGATCGCTTTTTACCAGATAAAGCCATTGACTTAGTAGACGAAGCCGCCGCCCGGTTGAAAATGGAAATTACCTCTAAACCGGAAGAACTCGACGAAATTGATCGCAAAATTCTCCAATTAGAAATGGAGAAATTATCTTTGCAAAAAGAAAGTGATGCAGCTTCTCGTGAACGGTTGGAAAGATTAGAAAAAGAAATTGCCGACCTTAAAGAAGAACAAAGAACTCTCAGCGCCCAATGGCAGTCTGAAAAAGATATTATCAACAAAATTCAGTCTGTTAAAAAAGACATTGAACGGGTAAACTTAGAAATTCAGCAAGCAGAAAGAAACTACGACCTCAACCGTGCGGCAGAATTAAAATACGGTCAGTTAACTGATTTACACCGCAAACTTGAAATTGCTGAAAGTGAATTAGCCAACGCCCAAAGAAGTGGTAAATCTCTGCTACGGGAAGAAGTTACGGAATCTGATATTGCGGAAGTTATTTCTAAATGGACAGGAATTCCGATTAGTAAATTGGTGGAATCTGAGAAAGAAAAGCTGCTGCATTTAGAAGATGAATTACATCATCGAGTAGTTGGACAAGCAGAAGCCGTGACAGCAGTCGCCGATGCAATTCAGCGATCGCGTGCTGGGTTAGCTGACCCCAATCGTCCCATCGCCAGCTTTGTTTTCCTTGGCCCTACAGGTGTGGGTAAAACCGAGTTAGCCAAAGCCTTAGCGGCGTATATGTTCGACACGGAAGACGCACTGGTGCGAATTGATATGTCGGAGTACATGGAAAAACACGCCGTGTCGCGGTTAATTGGTGCGCCTCCGGGATATGTAGGTTATGAAGAAGGCGGACAACTCACGGAAGCAATTCGCCGTCGTCCTTACGCCGTGATTTTGTTTGACGAAATTGAAAAAGCCCACCCCGATGTATTTAATATATTTCTGCAAATTTTAGATGATGGGCGCGTCACCGATGCTCAAGGTCATACTGTGGACTTCAAGAACACAATTATTATTATGACTAGCAACATCGGTTCACAGTTCATTCTTGATATTGCTGGGGATAATTCTCGCTACGACGAAATGCGTCATCGGGTAATGGAAGCAATGCGGAATAGTTTCCGTCCAGAGTTCCTCAACCGGATTGATGAAGTTATTATCTTCCACAGTTTAGATAAGAAAGAACTGCGGCATATTGTCCAATTGCAAGTTGGTAGATTAAGAGACAGGTTGAGCGATCGCAAAATATCTCTCAAACTCTCCGATGCTGCGCTAGACTTTTTGGCAGAAGTTGGTTACGACCCTGTATTTGGCGCACGTCCACTCAAACGCGCCATCCAACGCGAGTTAGAAACCCAAATCGCCAAAGCCCTACTCCGCAGCGAATTCCACGACGGCGACACCATCTTTGTCGATGTGCAGAATGAACGCTTGGCGTTTAGTCGCTTACCTGTGGAAGTATTTAGCAGTTAATTTGTAAATATTTCGCGCAAAGGCGCAAAGGCATAAAGGGTGTCTTTGCGTTTTTTTATGGGTTGTTATCTGGTTCTGTATACTTGCAGAAAACGTTAATGCCGATTTTGAGGATATATAAGACTACAATTGTAGCGATCGCACTGCATAACCGTTGAGACTGCGATACATTCCCCTTAAAGATGGTGCCAGAAATTGATAATCAGGGGTATACAGCAACTCCCAAGGCAAATTTAATACTTTGGGGTCATCAGAAGAAATATTAATTTCGCACTTGTCTAGCCCTTCCCTTGTCGCTTCTTGAAAAAAATCCCAAGCTTTGGTGGTGCGAGGAAACACTAACTCAAATAACTGTTGTCCCCACTCTTGAAACTTTTGCTCGATTTTCTCGGCTTGCTCAGGGAAAATACCGTAAGGAAAATCTAAATACTCTTCTAAATACCAGCGTAATTCGGTTAACGTCTGTTCATTAAATGGATGCTCAAAGGTGACTGGAGGTGCTGAACGTGGCGCAGATTGTTCTCTTTGCCAGGAAAGTTGGATTTTGTCATCTTGGTGAGTAATCCGCAACCAATTCTGCGCCATAACTCCCTCTATCACTGGTTAGTTAATCTGATGGTAACTTAACTCAGTAATTCACGTAGAGGTCGGTTGATTACGTAAAATCGATATTGTTTTGATGGTTTGTTCCCAATCTTTCCTAGCATCTGTGAACTTTATGATACTGCGTTGCGATCGCCCATCAATCACCTGCTATTTTAAATGTCATTTCCCTTCACGATAGTTAGCATCTAACCAACAGCGAGGTAAGCTTTCTCCAGAGGGAAAAACAAGATTTTCCTTGGCAAAAGTATCTACATCTTGTTCTTCTTGACCTTTTTGGTCTTTTGCATGAACCACATTCACATTCGGGTCAATTAATTCCTGAATATCAGCAATTTTTACTAAATCACTGGTGTTTTTGATTTGTAATAACATATAATTAACCTCCAAAAAATATTTAAAGTATCAACCGTTAAATTGAATACAAGAATGGCTACTCACCAGATGTTTCGACTAACTTTTTAAAGCACATATATGCTTGTTCTGGTGTGAGCGGTTGAGATTCTTGTTCGTTAGGAATGTAGTACTGCCGACTATCAGCAAAATAACGTACGACAAAACTAGGTATCAGGTTTAAATTTAAAGCCTTTTGTCCTAGTTTATCTGCTGTTTCTGCCAGAGTATATTCATCATGAAACTCATAGGCAGGCATATATTTCACCTCTTACAGATAGGGGTGCTAAAACATAATTTGTAAAAAGTAAGAACACAGAAGTCAGAATTGCTCAAAGTTTAATAAGTAAATTATTAAACTCTCTGTCTAGGAGCAAATTAAAATTATTCTGACTCCTGAATTCTTACAGCTAAATTAGAATTCGCGTTGATATTTTTCTAAAATATCCACTAGATTCACCTGACATTGCAGGGGAAGTAAATCAATGAGTGCTAGTTCTCTTCTACCGCCGCCTATCTTGACTGGTATCGATTCTAATACTTTAGTTACGCGGTCTTCATTAACATTATTAGAAGTTATTAAAGGATATAACTGTTCAGCGACAACGGTGTGCAGTTTGGCATCAGATAAATAAAGATGCCATTTGGCAATATCTATATAGACATTTTCGCCAATTTCCGATGCTAGGGCTTCTAGTAATTCTGCGGTGTTAGTCTTAGCCATAAAAATCACCCTATATTAAGAAAGAGCCAATGCTCCCAACCTATATATTATTATCGCTCAATTAATCAAGCTAACTCTACCCCCACAGGTTACAAATTCCTTAGCATCAACTGTACATCTCCAGGTGGATTTAGGTGGTGCAGATGAAGAGAGAGCCTCACTAATCATTTTACCAAGCAAGGCTGAGATGAAACAGAACAGTTGTCATAACCTAACGATGAGGGTAGGGGTTTAAAAAAGCAACAAAACAGGAGGTAAAATAAACTACAATTGTCAAACCAGAAAAAATTCACAAAAAGATGCAGTGAACAATTGCCTCTGGGGACTAAATATACAAATTAAATGCTTAACAGCTTATTAAATCTTGATAAATGACCAATTCCAAACCCCTTATTTGGCGTGATCATCGTTTTTGGAAAATCACAGCACAATTTTTTGCTGTATTTTTAGCGGCAATTTTAGTAATCATACTTTGGAGTAATCTGAACCGCAATTTACAACAATTAGGTATTCAATTCGGATTTGATTTTCTCAAACAACAAGCATCTTTTGATATTGGTGAAACACCAATTGCTTACAAAGCGACTGATACATATACCCGTGCTTTGTGGGTGGGATTAATTAACTCCTTACGTGTAGCGATCGCAGGCATTTTTTTTACGACAATTGTCGGTGTAACTGCTGGGATAGCACGGTTATCTGATAATTGGTTAGTGCGAAATCTCAGCTTAATTTATGTAGAGATTTTTCGGAATACGCCTTTACTGTTGCAATTACTATTTTGGTACTTTGCTGTTTTTTTGAGTTTTCCCAAAGTTGAAAATAAAGTTTCTTTGTGGGGTTTTGTTAGCTTTAGTCAAGGTGGAATTGATTTACCTTGGATTCATTTTTCACCAGAGTTTTCGGCTTTACTTTTGGGATTAATTTTTTACACAGGTGCGTTTATTGCAGAAATTGTCCGGGGTGGGATTAAATCAGTACCTAAAGGACAATGGGAAGCGGCGCGATCGCTTGGTTTAAAACCAGGGCTAGTAATGCGCTTGGTAGTTTTTCCCCAAGCCTTGCGGGTAATCATTCCGCCGTTAACGAGTCAATATCTGAATTTGACGAAAAATTCCAGTTTAGCGATCGCTATTGGTTATCCAGATATTTATTTTGTGGCTTCCACCACCTTTAATCAAACCGGGAGAGCTGTAGAAGTAATGTTAATACTTATGTTGGCTTACCTTACCTTGAGCCTAACCATCTCTATTATGATGAATTTGCTCAATCTTACTGTACAAATTCCAGAGAGATAAAAAGATATAGAAAAGAACAAATGATAAATTATCAATTAGCTTGGCTGCGGAAAAACTTATTCAATACTTGGTACAACGGCTTACTAACTGTTGTCTGTTTAGTATTTATATTTTGGTCATTAAGTAGTGTAGTAACTTGGGCAACTACTCAAGCACAATGGACGGTAATTCAAGTTAACTTGCGCTTATTCTTAGTCGGAAGGTTTCCCCAAACACTGTATTGGCGTGCTTGGATTGTTTTGGCGATCGCGTCTGCTTTATTCTCTATAACTAGCGGTATTGTATTTAATAAACAGCAGATTACTAAGCTGGGATTTACTATTTTTGCTTTTATTTATAGTGTACTATTAATTTTTCTGCCTTTGGATTTCACCGCGCGTATATGGTTACTGTTTATTGCAGCATTAACATTAACAAGCTTTTGGCTGGGCAAAACATTTTATAAAACCATAACTCCTTGCCTATCTCCACTCTGGGTATTATCATTTCCTGTAATTATTTGGCTAATTGGTGGTGGATTAGGCTTACAAACTGTCCCGACAAATTTATGGAATGGTTTACTACTGACTGTTTTAATGGCAGTTGTGAGTATTATACTTTCGTTTCCTTTAGGGGTTTTATTAGCTTTAGGACGTACTAGTAATTTGCCTATTTTACGTTGGTTTTCTATTCTATATATAGAGATTGTAAGAGGATTACCACTAATCGGTATCTTATTTCTCGCTCAGGTAATGTTACCTTTATTTCTCCCACCAGATTGGCGGTTAGATAGAGTAATTAGAGGAATTGCCGGATTAGTTTTATTCAGTGGAGCTTACATGGCAGAAAACGTACGTGGCGGACTGCAAGCAATTCCTCGTGGGCAAATTGAAGCCGCCAAAGCATTAGGATTAAAAACACCATTGGTAATCTTATTAATTGTCCTTCCCCAAGCCTTACGGGCGGTTATTCCGGCAATTGTCGGACAATTTATTGGCTTATTTAAAGATACTTCACTCTTATCTTTAGTAGCTTTAGTAGAATTAACGGGTATTTCCCGTTCCATCTTGGCACAGCCACAATTTATCGGGCGCTATGCAGAAGTTTATTTATTTGTTGGGTTAATTTATTGGCTATTTTGTTATTCAATGTCGTTAGTGTCTCAGCGTTTAGAAAGACAGTTTAATTAATTATTGCGTGGCATCACTTTCATCAGATAAGACAGCCAGAAATTCTGCCAAAGAACTGACAGTAATAGCCGCATCCATGAGATTTTCTAACTGTTCTACACTCGCACTTTCCAAACTTGCGATTAATGAAGGTGGAACTTCACCAAAGCGTCGTTGTAAAACCCGTATTAATTGCCGTCGCGCACCTTGCTCTAAGCCTTGTTCTAAGCCTTGTTCTAAGCCTTGTTCTAAGCCTTGTTCTAAGCCTTGCTGAAGACCTAATACTTTACCTTCAGTTAAAATTTCTTCATACCAAGGTGATTCTCTTAACACTGTCACATCCCACCTCATAATTTGCTGTACTAAAGGTGTCTCTAACACAAAACTAGCAAAAAAAGCCAGCAATGATTCTAACTGGTTGAACTGTTCATCTGCTCGTAGTATTTGTAGTGCGCGTTGTACAACAGATGCGTCTCCTCCGCCTCGCAATATTGGCACAAATGGTAATAAAGATGGTATTGGTTGCTGAAACACAATCTCAGCATCTACTTCCCACAAATTAATCACGCGATAATCTTGGATAGCACGTAATCCGAAAAATTCTTGCTCGTAACTACTGACAACTTTTACTGTCGTTGGCGGTGGCAAGATGTTGATTAATACTGGATAAGTAGGCAGTTGGTAACGTTCCTCTGCCAAAGCTGCATAAGCCCTCATCCTTAAAGGCATTTTGGTTGTGTAGCGCAATTGCAATTCGGTGAGTACCAAAAAATCGCCACAAACCTCACTGTATGCTTTTACAAGCACATCTGTTTCGCGGCTAATCCACTGAAACTCAGAACCTAAAATTTCTTTTGCTATAACTTCTGGACGCTGAGTCACCCATTTTACCCAGGCATCGGGAGCGAGACTAATTAATCGCTTACCACCTGTATCTGCTGGTTTAGACACCGACTTTTTTGTAACAGTACTAATATTTAATAATACATCAATTGCTAATTTCTGGAGCCGTTATTTGATACAATTCAGGCACTATTTTTATTGACTAGATGTTATTAAAAATACAATTTAGGTAGAAAAATTCATGATGACAGATAAGGAATCAATTATTATTGCTGAGAATGTTCATAAATGGTATGGAAAATTTCATGCCCTCCAAGGTGTGAGTTTAACTGTTAACCGAGGAGAAGTAGTTGTATTAATGGGGCCTTCTGGCTCAGGAAAATCAACTTTTATTCGGACATTTAATGCTTTAGAAGAATATCAAAAAGGAAAAATTATTATTGGCGGTATTACCCTAAGTAATGACTTGCGGAATATTGAAGCAATTCGGCAAGAAGTTGGTATGGTTTTTCAACAATTTAATTTGTTTCCCCATCTCACCGTACTGCAAAATATTACCTTAGCGCCAATTTGGGTACGTCGCTGGTCAAAAGCGAAAGCTGAAGAATTGGCAATGCAACTGTTAGAAAGAGTAGGAATATTAGAACAAGCACGGAAATATCCTGGACAGTTATCTGGTGGACAACAACAACGGGTAGCGATCGCGCGTGCGTTAGCTATGCAGCCTAAAATTATGCTATTCGACGAACCCACATCAGCTTTAGACCCAGAAATGGTACGCGAAGTATTAGATGTGATGCGTACTCTAGCCCGTGATGGAATGACGATGGTTGTAGTTACCCACGAAGTTGGATTCGCCCGTGAAGTTGCTGACCGAGTAATTCTCATGGATAGCGGTTCTCTTGTAGAGTCAGCAACACCTGATATCTTTTTTACCAACCCTCAAGAGGACAGAACGCGCCAATTTTTATCTCAAATTCTTTAACTACGTAGCTGCACCGGCATAGCTAAATAAGTCATCTTCAACCCTCCCAGGGGTGTAAAAATGACTGGTGTGAGGTTTTGATTAATGTGCATTTGAATTTCGGAAGATGGCAAAGCTTTGAGTCCTTCCATTAAATATTTGACATTAAAAGCAATTTCGATATCTTCGCCAGAGATTTCTGCAGGTATGGACTCTCTACCACTGCCCATTTCTTGGGCTTCACAAGATAAAGTTAATTCTTGGGCAGCATGATCAATGGTGAGTTTAACTATATTATTCTTTTGATCTGCTAGTACAGCAATTCTTTCTAATGTACTTAAAAATTGTTTGCGATCAACTGTAACTTGGCGCTCAAATTGGCGGGGAATAAGTTGGCGATAGGCGGGATATTGCCCTTCTAATGTGCGGCTAGTTAAGCGTTGGTTTTGCCACTCAAAGATAACCTGACCTTGGTCTAAGTATAGGGCGATCGCATCTTCAGCCGCATGATGCCCCAACATCCTCTCTAGTTCTCGTAAGGCTTTGCTGGGTACTGTCACTTCTAATTGACCACCACCAGCCAAAGGACTCTCGTTTGTGGTTTCTACAACAGCTAGGCGATGTCCATCAGTCGCACCAAATTCTAGGGTGTCTTGTTTCACACTCAAATGTACACCTGTGAGAACTTGCTTGGTTTCATCAGCACTGGTAGCAAATAATGAACCCCGCAGTCCTTCAATTAAGGCGGCGGCTGTTAAATTAATTGGTTCTGCATCTTCAATTATGGGGAGTTCGGGAAAATCTTCCGCACTCATGGCGCGTAATTGATAATAGCCGCTTTTGGGTGTGAGGGTGACAATTAAACCTTCACCAGTAGATGCTTCTGATGCTTCGTCATCTAAAGTGATTTCCCCTTCTGGTAAACGCGAGGTAATATCTACCAAGAGTTTAGCAGGTATAGCGATCGCACCTCCTTGCCAAACTTCTGCACTAAAACTAGTACGGATACCCAAACTCAAATCAAAAGCCGTTAAACTAACTTGGTTCGTTTCCGCATCCGCTTGTAAAAGTATATTCGCCAATACAGGATGATTCGGTCGTGAAGGTACAGCACGACTCACAAGGGAAAGATTAGTGCTGAGGTCGCTTTGAGAACAAAGTAATTTCATAGGTGAGGAACTAGAAGCTAGGAGTTAGAGGTAGGGATGAGTATTTTTTACTTTAGTCAATATTCACATTTTCTAGCTATAGCAATCCTAAATGATTTATCAACATCTCTCTCCCTTGTCTACCCCCTCTTCCTTGTCTCCCTTGTCTTTGTTGTTCACGCCTCTAGCCTCTAACCTCTTAAATAAACAGTGTCAATACCTGTGGAAAACCTGTGGAAAACTTTTATGGTTTTTCCACAAGGTAATTATACTGGATTGAGTTTTCCACAGAATTATCGGTTTTTTTCCACAGAAAAGAATTATTTTTCCACAGAGAGATTTAATTTTAATCGTTTTTTATACTTAACTTAATATTTGGAATTTATTACTTAACCATTTCGATCAGTAATTAGTTTGCAGGCTGTGGAAAACTCCAGATTAATTCCTTGATGATTTTTGTGAACGACTGTTCATATTAATCCGATCGCTCAGTTGACGAAGTGTGTTTCCTAAGTTGCGATCGCTTTCTTTGAGTTGAGTGATTTTCTCACAACTATACAACACGGTTGTATGATCTTTGCCACCAAACTCTTCCCCAATTCTCGGTAAACTTAAATCAGTGTGTTGACGCATTAAATACATCCCGATTTGCCTAGCCCAGCTAATTTCCCGCCGTCGGGAGTTACCTTTGAGGTCTTCAATTGACACATCAAAATTCGCCGCCACCGCGTTTAAAATAGCCTCTGGAGTCGCAGCCACTTTCTCGCTTGGCGTTTCTAAAACTGGGGTAATATTTTCTACTGTCATCGGCAAACCCCAAATCGAAATATAAGCCAAAGCCCTAATCAATGCTCCTTCCAATTCCCGAATATTAGATTTGTAGTTAGTTGCTATATACTCAATTACATCCTTGGGCAAACGAATATTTTCATACTCCGCCTTTTTTTGTAAAATTGCCATTCTTGTTTCTAAATCAGGCGGTTGAATATCAGCTATTAACCCCATAGAAAAGCGTGAAGATAACCGCTCTTGCAATTGAGGAATTTGGTTTGGTGGACGGTCAGAAGCAATGACAACTTGCTTACCCGCTTCATGTAATGTATTAAAAGTATGGAAAAATTCTTCTTGGGTATATTCTTTACCTTCAATAAACTGAATATCATCCACTAACAGCACATCAGCCGCCCGATAATGTTCTCGGAAACTCTGCATACTATCATTACGGATGGCTGTAATTAAGTCATTGGTGAATTGCTCGGTAGAAACGTAAAATATTTTAGAATTTGAGCAAATCTCCCAGCGATAATGACCGATCGCTTGCATCAGGTGAGTTTTGCCTAAACCAACACCACCACACAAAAACAACGGATTAAACTCTCTACCTGGAGATTCAGCAACGGCTAGGGATGCTGCGTGCGCCATACGGTTATTTGCACCCACTACAAACCGTGAAAACACATATTTGGAATTTAAATCGGCGTTAGTTTGAGTTTTCTGTGTCAGGCTTTCTGAGACGAAATTAGCACTAGCCAATTCTGGGATAGTTTCTCGTGCTTCTATGGGCGAAACTTCATCCCCTTGTGCGACGGTAATGTAAATGTCTACCGGATAACCCAAAATACTCTGCACGACATTGGCAATGGTATTGATGTAATACTTTTGTAACCAATTGCGAGCAAAGGGGTTGGGCGTAATAATCACTAAACAATTATTCTCGAACCGTTCCGCTTGGGCAGTTTTAATCCAAGTTTCAAAGGTAGGACGGGATAATTCTAGCTGTAGGCGCTCCAGCACCTGAGACCACAGACTGTCAAGAGAAATTTCCATCACATATCACCTTTGCTGCTAACCGCCAGAATAGAAGATATGAGCAAACACCAATTTAGCATCCAGATACTCTAGACCTAAGCTAAACTTTGAGTTCTAATCATTTTGGGACTACCCAGTAGGCAATATCCTATCACCCACTGACCAACACGGAGAAGCAAAGACACATGAAGACAACAGTGCATAATATTGATAGCTGGGATTGGCTATTGAGCAAAATGGCTAAAAATGTGAAGTTAATGCTGCTCAGTGGGGTAGCAGTGGTGTCCTTGGGGGGCTGTGGCTTTCTACCAACTAAAACCTTTGAAAATTCTGTCAATCAACCTGGAACATCCGAGGACAAAACATCGAATTCCGAATCTGCGATCGCACTTTCACCGATTTCATCTGGTGATCCAAATTTTGTGGTTGGCGTGGTGAAAAATGTTGGCGGTGCAGTTGTGCGAATCGACTCCGCCAGAACAATTACATCGCGCATTCCCGACGAATTTAACGATCCTTTCTTTCGGCGGTATTTTCGGGATTCCCAACCCAGACAGCGTGTTGAACGGGGTAGTGGTTCAGGATTTATCATTAGTTCCTCTGGGCAAATTTTGACTAATTCCCATGTCGTTGACGGTGCTGATAAAGTAACCGTGACGCTTAAAGATGGCAGAACTTTTGATGGTCAAGTCTTGGGAGAAGACCAAGTTACAGATGTCGCTGTGATTAAAATCGATGCCAATAACTTGCCAACTGTATCGTTAGGTAATTCGGACGTTTTACAACCAGGGGAAGCGGTAATTGCCATTGGTAATCCTTTGGGGTTAAACAATACTGTGACATCCGGGATTATTAGTGCAACAGATCGGTCTAGCAGTGATATTGGTGCTAGTGATAAGCGAGTTGACTATCTGCAAACAGACGCAGCGATTAATCCAGGGAATTCTGGTGGCCCATTGCTGAATGCACGCGGTCAAGTTATTGGGATGAACACAGCAATTTTGCGTGGCGCTCAAGGTTTGGGATTTGCTATTCCGATTAACACAGTCCAGAAAATTTCTCAAGAATTAATTACGAAAGGTCGGGTTGATCATCCTTATTTGGGTGTGCAGATGGTGTCACTCACACCAGAAATTAAAGACAGGATAAACGAACGATTTGGCGATCGCATTACTCTGACGGCAGATAAAGGTGTATTGTTAGTGCGTATTGTGCCTAACTCTCCGGCTGCGGCGGCGGGACTGAGACCAGGAGATGTAATTCAGCAAATTAATAACCAATCTGTCACTAAGCCAGAGGAAGTACAAAGAATCCTAGAGAAAAGCCAAATCGGTAATCCTTTATCAGTACAAATTGAGCGTAACGGACAAATTACCCAAGTCACCGTTAGTCCTGCACCTTTACCTGTACAACGCGAAAACTAATTAAAGTATGAAGTGTGAAGTCTGAAGTTCATGACTAAATACTTTAGGTTAAAAAACTTACATACTATATATTAGTAAATTTTATGTCTGCAAAAATTGACAATGCACCTTTGTCAACTTTTATTTAATTAGCACTCTTTTGATTAATTATCTGCTAGTTACCAATGGAGTTTTCGATATGGCTGACTTATTACCAATTATCCAGTTAGGCGACCCAGTGATTCGGCAAACCGCAGCTTGGGTTGATAACATTCATGATGAGAAAATTCAAAAATTAATTGATGATTTAATTGCCACAGTTTCCCAAGCAAATGGTGTAGGGATTGCTGCACCGCAAGTTGCCGAACAACAGCGTTTATTTATTGTCGCCTCTCGTCCCAATCCCAGGTATCCCAATGCTCCCACAATGGAACCTACAGCTATGATTAACCCTAGGATAGTGTCACATTCAACAGAAATTGTTAAGGGTTGGGAAGGTTGTTTATGTATCCCTGGTATCAGAGGATTAGTACCGAGATATCAAGCAATAGAAGTTGAATATTATGACCGCGATGGAAAATTACAAAAGCAAGAATTAACTGACTTTGTAGCGCGAATTTTTCAGCATGAGTATGATCATTTAGATGGAATTGTATTTATAGACCGTGTTGAAAGTACTCACGATATCATCACCGAGCAAGAATACCAAAACCGAATAGTTAACATTACTTCATCTAAAAATAAATCTTGAGGATGAGTTCACATACGGAATTTATGAGTTATATTTAACCTATTGTTAACCTTTGAGCCTTGGTGCAACTATCGAGTAAATGACAAAAACTCTCAGTAGTCGCGGATTAAGTCCGAAAGAGGCTTTGTCTCCTGACTTAATCTCTACTCAGCGTCACAGTGATCAATCACAAGTGAATAGACATACTAGTTTGGCAACTGCAAAGTTAGAGACGCATTTACCAACTGGTTGCCTAGAAATCATCCATGCAACCCACGGTCGCATCCGTATCCGCGCTACTGACGGCAGTTTAAACGCAAGCTTAGAATTAGTATCCCAACATTTACAACAGCACAAAGGAGTCATTGAAGTTACGACAAACGAGCAATTAGGCAGTTTAGTCGTTAACTATGACGAAAATGATTTGACATTACCTCAAATGTTGGGAATACTAGAAAAACTGAATATTTATCCTTCCCTAAATTCGCCTCAATCAATGAGCAGCAAAGATCCCTTTGCAGTGTGGAAATCTCCTGACTTTTGGATGGAGCAAACAATTTCCTTTATTCCTCTGATGACTGGTTTAGCAGTTACAGGAGGTCTAGGGATTAGTGGATTTGCATCGATTCCAGTCTATATGATTACCGCAGATGCCACACGTCGGGTAATCGACTATCTAGAACCGCAAATTGCTAAGTCAGACAGCAATAGCCAATCTGTAAAATCAAATAACACAACTAGACAACCGAAATTGACACAAACAGTAACTAAACCTGTTGCTGAACAAGTTAGGCAAGACGTAAAACCGTCAGCCAAGATTGCCTACACTGTAGTTCATCACATTCCGGGCAGAATTAGGTTTCATTTAACCCGCATTGCCCAGGATCAAGCTTATGCGAGACGGCTGGAAAGGTTATTGAAAAGCGATGCTTATGTAACTAACGTGCGGATGAATTGTGATGCAGCCTCAATTGCGATCGCATATCATCCAGATGAAGTTGCACTCAGCCATTGGGTAACACTGATGGAGTTGGCTTTGCAGGCTCATCCTGCCGTACCTAGTGTTCAAATCGCAGAACCACAACAGCCTGAAGAACAAAATACTCAGCTTGTTGTATCGGCTGATACAACAAAAACACTAGCAGAAAGTAACAATCTAAACATATCGAGTATTTGGGCTGAGATGAAGCCCGCAGCTATGTCTTTTTCTTTAGCCTATATGGCGAACTTTCCGTTGTAGATCGTTCCGTGAAGGAACACAGGAGGATGAAAATGGAGGGTTCTGTATCCTCATCGGCCTCGCAGCCTCCTGGGCATAGCCCCTGGAAAATAGCAGCCAAACCAAACCAAATCGCCCATCAACCATCTGCCAAGGTAGCTTATAGTATTACTGCGGCACTTCCCGGCACAGTCGCATTTTGTATACCAAAAATTAATGATGATCCCCAATATTTGCAACGCCTCCAAGCGTTAATTAAAGAGCAAGAATGGGTGATTAATCAACAAGTTAATCGAGAAGCGGGATCAGTCGTCATTACCTACAAAACAGGGATGATGTCTGATTTTGAAATGCGCTCAAATTTAGCGAGTCTATTGCAGACTGCTGATACAGTTCAAGTAGAAGAGGTAGAGAAGACAATTAATAGGGATCAGGTAAGAGAAACGGACAGAGACTTTTCTCCCTTGCCCCCTGCCCCCTGCCCCGTTTCCTCTTCCGACTCAGCACTCAGCACTCACACTTCGACTAATTCGGCTGCGCTCAGTACAAGTCCGCTCAGTGTACAGCACTCAAAATTAGCCTATACTATCGTTCACGCCATACCTGGACGAATTAGGTTTCATATACCGCAAATATCCCGCGATCGCCATTATGTGCAACGCTTAGAGAACTTGCTCAAAGCAGATCCAGTGGTGACAAGTGAGCGCATCAATAAAGATGCAGCCTCATTGGTGATTACCTATAACACTGGAAAACTGCGAGACTCTCAAGAGCGAATACACAGTGTGGAAGCAGCAGCCAAAACATATTTAATTTGTTTGATTCAATCTGCCAACGAAGCAACGGCAGGTATCGCCGCCAACCCAACCAGCAGAATTTAACAACATCTCGGCAAATTTTTAGCAGTAACTCACTAGTCTTCAGTGATTGGAGAGAGAAATTCGCTCTCAAATATATCTACCAACTTGGTTGGAATGATTGATAAATCTAGATTCCAATCTCAAATCCCAAATTTGGTATGAGAGCCGACCACCTTATAAATCCAGTCTTTCATCATTTTAGCGAGATCAGGAATGACACCATTGACAGCACAACTAGTATCGCCCGCAGTTCAAAAATCTTCGGAAATTGAAGTTAAAGAAGAGGTACCTTTGGGTACGAAAGCTTACGAAACCGTCAGCCCAGTAATTTTAGCCCAACCGATTCACAAGAATCTAGCTAACTTCAATAGACGCACTCATCAGCCAGTCTCCAAGGTTGTCTATAGCGTTGTCCATGCAGTTCCCGGAAGAATGCGGTTGCGTATCCCACAGTTGCGTGATAACAACGCATACATGCAACGTCTACAAACCTTGTTAGAAGTTGATCCCCTGATTACCAGCGTCAGAATTAAACCTGCGGCGGCCTCGTTAGTTGTGACTTATAAAGCAAGTCAAGTCAACGATGCCAAAATGCGATCGCGTTTGAGTTGTCTGATTATGACAGCTAATGATGCCAATGTTGTGCTGTTGGATCAGAAAAAGCCGATAAATCAGAAATCCCAAGAGGATGGTGAAGAAGTTGCTTGGCCTGGTTTGCAACTGTCGATGGTTGCTACAGGACTAGCAGTCTTAGGTGGGCCATTGGGGCTATCTGTACCGCCAGTTATGGTGGCTGGAACCATTGCTCTCGCCACATTGCCCGTATTTCAACGAGCCATCGTTGGACTAGTAATGCAGCGAAAACTAACAATTGATGTCTTGGACTTCTTGGCAATTGTGATTACCACAGTCCAAGGTCAATTTCTGACACCTGCATTGATGCTGAGTTTAATTGAAATTGGTGAAAATATCCGCGATCGCACTGCCCGTTCTTCTAAAATGCAGACATTAGACTTGCTCAACTCTCTAGGGCAATTTGTCTGGGTAGAACGTGATGGTGAAAAGATACAAATCTCCATCAAAGAAGTCAAGAGTGGTGACACGGTAATTGTCTATCCTGGTGAACAAGTCCCGGTAGATGGCAGTATTCTGCGGGGTAAAGCCTTACTAGATGAGCAAAAACTCACTGGTGAATCAGTCCCAGTCTTAAAAACTCAAGGACAACCTGTATTTGCGTCTACATTGGTGCGGGAAGGCAGCATCTATATCTTGGCAGAACGGGTAGGTAACGATACCCGCGCCGGACAAAGCATCAAACTCATGGAAGAAGCCCCCGTCCATGACACGCGGATGGAAAACTGCGCCATCAAAATTGCGGAAAAAGCAGTCCTACCCACCTTATTATTAGGTGCAGGAGTATTTGCAATTACCCGCAACGCCGCCAGAGCCGCCAGTGTCCTCACCCTGGATTTTGCCACGGGGATCAGAGTCTCGGTGCCAACAACAGTTTTGGCAGCTTTGACTTATGCTGCCCGCCACGGTATTCTCATCCGTAGTGGTCGCGCCTTAGAACAACTGGCAGAAGTTGATACCATCGTTTTTGATAAGACTGGTACTTTAACTAAGGGCGAAGTTGCGGTTATTGGTGTTGATAGTTTCAATCCTGAAGTTGCAAGCGATAGAGTTTTAGCTATAGCCGCCGCCGCCGAGCAACGGTTAACACATCCAGTCGCGGAGGCTGTAATTCGCTATGTCGAAGCCCAAAAAGTTGAGATTCCTAGCCGTAGCAAGTGGAATTACAAACTTGGTTTAGGTGTGGAAGCAGAGATTTACGGCGAGGCTGTGTATGTTGGTAGCGAACGCTTCTTGCGGCAACAAGGCGTAAACATGGAAGCCCTCAACAACGTTAACCGCGTTAATTCTGTAATTTATGTTGCTAGTAATGGGCAACTTCTCGGTAGAATAAGATATAGTGATATTCTGCGTCCAGAAACACGAGAAGTAATTAACCATCTGTTGAGCGTCGAAGGTGTAGAAGTTCACATGCTCACCGGCGACAACCAACGCACAGCTAAAGCTGTAGCGGCAGAACTCGGAATTGCCCCAGCCAATACCCACGCAGAAGCATTCCCCGAACAAAAAGCCGCCGTTGTCCGTGAACTGCACGAACAAGGCAAAACAGTTGCCTTTGTGGGAGATGGAATTAACGACTCCCCAGCTTTAGCATTCGCCGATGTTTCTATATCCTTTGCTCACGGTTCCGAAATTGCCCGTGAGACAGCAGACGTAGTGCTGATGGAAAACGACTTACATGGAATTTTAGAAGCGATCGCCCTAGCACGCAACGCCAAAAAACTCATTCGCCAAAATACTAGTATTGTTGCTATTCCTAATATTGCAGCAATGGCGATCGCGGTGCTATTTGGACTAAACCCACTAGGTGCAACGGTAGTTAACAATGGTTCAACAATCGTTGCAGGCGTTAACGGCTTGCGTCCAATTCTTAAAAATTCCCCAAAGAAAGCTCTACCATCAGCAAGATGAGGTAAGACCTTGGGTAGATTAAGCTAGATAGCTTTCTAACAATTTTTCAATTCAACTGGAGATACTAAACTATGCCGAAAATTACTGATTTTGTTGAAGATGCTGGCGCTCCTGGAATTATAGCTGGTATCGGTGCAGTTCTACTTGCACCCGTCCTAATTCCTGTTGTTGCTGGAATTGGTAAACCCATTGCTAAAAGCATCATCAAAGGCGGAATTGTCGCTTACGAAAAAAGCAAAGGCGCATTTGCCGAACTAGGCGAAACCTGGGAAGACATCGTAGCTGAAGCTAAAGCCGAACTCGCAGAAGACAGAGAAACCCCATTATTTGAAGCTGCGGGTACTCCAGTGGACACTGCATCTGATAATGGTGCATAAGCTAGGCTATGTTTTGGAAAGGATGAAGAATCAAGTTGCAGACTCAATACTTCAAACTTTCCTATTCATTAGATATAGCAGTTATCAATCGTGACTAAATCAAAAGATCCCCGACTTCTTATAGAAGTCGGGGATCTGAGCAACATAATTTATCTATCAAATAGGATTCAAAGTATTACTCAGGAGGGTGGATGTGTTTACAAATAATCATGGTAATGTCACTATGATGCCTAAAGTTGTGGAGGCAAATACCTTGAACACGCCATCCCAGCCTATATCTACAAAAATCATCAGCGATACTCCAGGCAGACTACGCTTAAGAATTGCCCCATCTCATCGCCATACTGGGGAAATAAAACGCATTGTCAAGATGTTGAATGCTCAACCCAACATCAGTCAGGTAAATACTAATATCCAAAATGGCAGTATCGTCATTCACCACGATCGCAATGATGAAAGCTGGCAAAATGTCTTAGCTACACTCAAAGATATTGGCATAATTTTCGCTGATGTAACTACCGGAAGTGAAAGCCACTCCGACGCAGCCGCTACAGTTGCTAATGCGGTTTTTGACTTAAACGAAAAAGTCGAAAAATCCACAAATGGCGTAGTTGATTTACGCTTTATCTTTCCTTTGGCACTGGGATGTTTATCGGTGAGACAGTTGCTAGTTAAAGGTTTGCAACTAGAAATTATCCCTTGGTATGTTTTAGCATGGTACGCCTTTGATAGTTTCATCAAACTGCATGGAGTTAAAAAACCAGAACCTATTACTGTGTCTGAAAAACATTAACAATAAATATACTCATATCCCCGACTTCTTCAAAAAAGTCGGGGGTATTGTCAAATCTTTAAATATCCACTACTAACAGATAAATGTATACAAACTATAGTACGCACTTCAAGGAGCGAGAGTGACTGCCTACGCAGACTATCTGAAAACCCGCGCAGGCGGGTTTAGTTTGTATAGCCCCAGACTGAAGTCTGAGGGCTATTTGCTGAACGTAGATGTGGATATTATCTATTCCTGCGTGCTGCTTGCAGAGCATTAATAGCTAAACTCACACCAGCTTTTTCATTGTTATAAAAATGGTTTTGTGGGTTTTGTAAAATTTGCTGAACTGTTTGCAATTCATCTATGGCATTCAAGTCAGATGCAGTGAAAAAATTCGCCCTGGATTTTTCTTGAAGATTTGTAGTTATTCTCACCACTGCTCTAGCGGCTTTGCTACGCACAGTCCAATCTGGATCTTGCAAACCTTGGATTAAATAAGGCAAAGTTGCACTAGTATCTGTACCAATACTACCAATAGTCTCCAAAGCTAAACCTCGCACTGATGGTTCGCCGTGTTTTAAGGCTTTCCCAAGATTTGGAAGAATGGGAGTAACTTCGGTACTGATGTTATTTAAGTTTTCCGCAGTTACAAGGCGAGTTTGGGGATCATTCGTATTGCTGAGATTGGAAATTAAGCGAGATACGATAAAAGCAGATTTAGTATTTAACTTGACTAAAGATGTCGCTGCGCTAAAACGCACCGAAAAGTCGGAATCTTGCAGTGCATCAACTAGATAACTGGAAAACTTAGCAGCTTCAATCACCGTATTTGCGCCATTGGTATCACCAGTATCTTCAGCAACAATGTTACCAATGGCTCTAGCTGCACTACTACGGACAAACCAATTTGGGTCTTGCAGAGTTTTGACTAAGGTTGGTAGAGCATCTTTAACTAATAAACCACCTTTTTGAGACAACACTAAAGCTGCACCACTGCGTACTCGCCAATCAGGGTTTACCAAAGCCAGCTTGAGTTTATCTAATGTTTCACTACTAAACTCTCTGTCGTTAACATTGCCTAAAGTTGTAACATTATTCAGTTGTTCTAATAAATCTTCGTTGCTCAAACCTTGGATTAACTGATCAACACTCTGTCCACTAGGAGTCTGTGCCAAAGTTTGAGAAGTTATACTACTGATAATTAAAGGTGATACAAAAGTCAACACACTTACGGCTACGCGATGTGCTAACAACCAATTAGGAATTCTAGCCCAGAAGTTGAAGTAAATGTGTTTTGCCATAATGATCTACTTCTGTATACACTAATGCCATTTTGTCTGCTCAGTGTTTTATATTACCATTCAAAATCTTGATTGGTAAATGGGTGTAAGGGTTTAGGGGTGTGAGGGTGTATAGGTGTACAGAATCCAATACACCCTCCTCCAGTCCTCAACATTGATGAAAACTCACCTGTAACCTGTAACCTGCTCTAACCTTTTTATCTAAGCCATAAAATAGTGATGACAACTGCTTTGAGTCATACTACCAGTGAAAGCCCCTACTAGCAATTTGGAACCAACTCAGTCGCGTAAGGCAGATCATATCCGTATCTGTTTGGAAGAAGATGTTCAGTGCCGTGAAATAACCAATGGATTGGAAAGTTATCGTTTTAGCCATTGTTGCTTACCAGAAATCGATCGCAACGATATTGATATCAGCACCAATTTTTTAGGCAAGTACCTAGTAGCACCATTACTCATTTCTTCAATGACTGGCGGAACTGAGGAAGCGGGAATCATTAACCGACGTTTAGCGGAAGTCTGTCAGCACTACAAGTTGGCGATGGGTGTCGGCTCCCAACGGGTAGCTGTAGAAAAACCCCAGGTGGTTGATACTTTTGCGATGCGTAAATATGCACCGGATGTTTTGTTGTTTGCTAATGTGGGTGCTGTGCAACTGAACTACAAGTATGGTTTAGATGAATGTCTGCGAATCATCGATATGCTAGAAGCGGATGCGTTGATTCTGCACATCAATCCTCTGCAAGAGTGCATTCAACCTAGAGGAGATGTGAATTTTCGCGGATTATTTGACAAAATCGCTAATTTATGTAGTAAGTTAAATGTACCGGTGATTGCGAAAGAAGTAGGCAATGGGATTTCCGGTGCAATGGCAGAAAAACTGATAGCGGCTGGGGTGAGGGCAATTGATGTTGCTGGCGCAGGGGGTACTTCTTGGGCAAAAGTTGAGGGTGAACGAGCAGAAAATGACTTGCAACGCAGGTTAGGCAGAACATTTGCAGATTGGGGCATACCAACCGCAGAATGTATTACAAGTATACGCGCGATCGCACCGGATATTCCCTTAATTGCCTCTGGTGGCTTGCGTCATGGCTTAGATGTTGCCAAAGCGATCGCATTAGGTGCAGATATCGCAGGTTTAGCGATGCCTTTTCTGCAAGCGGCGGTAATTTCAGAAACAGCAATTTCAGAGTTAGTAGAAGTTTTAATGGCCGAAATTGTCACAGTGCTATTTTGTACTGGGAATATTAACTTACAACAGTTAAAACATTCTGGCAGTTTACAACGCCTAAAATAAAGTCAGGAGTTAAGAGTTAAAGGTAGGATTTAATACGCAGCCCAATTCCCAAAAGAGTTTAGCTGTTGTAGTCAATCACTCACCATCAGTCACATAATTCCTGAACGCTAAAATTCTCCAGAAAACTCTGGAGAGACAATCTAAAATCTAAAATTGATAGACTAATGACTAATTTTGTTAAACAAACTGCTGCCAGTGTTATTGGTAGTTTACTAGGGTTATTTATTTTCTTTGGGATTGGCACTACAGGATTATTTTTACTCCTATTTGCGATCGCCGCTACTCAAGATGTGAGTCCAGTAGTCAAAAATAAGTCTATGTTAGTGTTTGACTTATCTTTGAATATTACTGATCGAGAACCAACTGCGGGTGAAGAGTTACAAAGAACATTATCAGGGACTCCAGAAGACAGAATCACTATCCGCAAAGTTCTAGATGCGATTAACCAAGCAAAACAAGATCCAAAAATTGTTGGTATATATTTAGATGGCAGCAAGGGTTCAGGTGGAAATTTAGGCTTTGCTTCCCTGAAAGAAATTCGCAAAGCCTTAGAAGAATTTCGCGCCGCCGGGAAAAAAGTAGTTGCCTACGGTCAAGATTGGGGTAAAAAAGAATATTATCTCAGTTCTGTGGCTGATACCGTAGTTCTCAATCCCTTGGGTGCAATAGAAATCAATGGTTTGGGTAGCCAACCAATGTTCTTATCTGGAGCATTGCAAAAGTTTGGTATTGGTGTACAAGTTGTGCGAGTTGGCAAATTTAAAGGCGCTGTTGAACCGTTCATTCTTAACAAACTCAGTCCCGAAAACCGCGAACAAACTCAGAAACTACTGGATGATGTGTGGAGTGAGTGGCGAACCACAGTAGGTACAAGTCGCAAAATTAACCCGCAAAAATTGCAAGCGATCGCCGATAATCAAGCCATAGTTGAAGCACCAGCAGCCAAAACCAATGGTTTAGTTGATCAAGTTGCATACCATGATCAAGTAGTTGCCGACTTGAAAAAACTCACCGATAGCGATCAAAATGAGAAAAATTTCCGGCAAGTTGACATTCTAGAATACTCCCAAGTTATTAATAAATCCCTCAAAGCCGAACAATCATCAAAAAATCAAATTGCTGTAGTCTATGCCGAAGGGGAAATTGTCGATGGTAGCGGTGATAATGAACAAGTAGGTGGCGATCGCTTTGCTAAAATCTTCAACAAAATCCGCCAAGATAAAAATATCAAAGCCGTCGTTTTAAGAATTAATAGTCCTGGTGGTAGCGCCACAGCCGCCGAAATCATGCAACGGGAAATCCGCTTAACCCATGAAGTGAAACCTGTAGTAGTATCTATGGGTGATGTCGCAGCTTCTGGTGGTTATTGGATTGCGAGTGACTCTAGCCGAATTTTTGCCGAACCAAATACCATCACTGGCTCCATTGGTGTATTTGGTATCTTATTCAACGGACAAAAACTAGCAAATGACAACGGTATCACCTGGGATGTAGTCAAAACAGCCCGCTACGCTGATGCTCAAACTGTCGCTCGTCCCAAATCACCTCAAGAAATAGCCCTGTATCAGCGCAGCGTCAACCGAATTTACAGTCTATTCCTCGATAAAGTTGCCAAAGGGCGCAAATTACCAGAACAAAAAGTTGCCGAAATTGCCCAAGGAAGGGTTTGGTCTGGGGTAGCCGCTAAACAAATTGGTTTAGTAGACGAAATTGGTGGACTGAATGCGGCGGTGAAATACGCAGCTGAAAAAGCCAACTTAGGTAACAATTGGCAGTTAAAAGAATATCCCAAAGAAAACAGTTTAAACGAAATTGTATTTGGTAAAGCCGTGGAAGAAGCCAGCACAGCTTTAAAAATACCGGGACAACAACAAGTCAAAGCTACCAACCCCCTCACCGCCGAATTCCAAAAACTGCAACAAGAATTAGAGGTATTTCAAAGTATGAATGATCCTAATGGAATTTATGCTCGTTTACCGTTTAATTTAAAAATCGAGTAATTACTATACTGATAAACCCAGTATCTTTGATGTTAAACTGCCATTGGTTGAAGATTCCAATGTCAACTAACATACAAAGTTTTTCATGTCTAGCCACAAGCCTTTCGGGTGAAATATGTGCGTCACTCTCAGCGAAGCCATACAGAAAGTTTCAGCATTCGCCTGGGGGTGACTCATCCTTTTGCAGCGCGGCTTTACAGCTACGCATCTACCCCAACTATACTCTATGAAAAATCTAGCTTTACTATCTACTACAGTCTTGACTGTTTCGGGATTGGTTTTCGGAACCATGCAAGCTGTCTCTGCTGCCACTTTAAATTGGGAATGGAGTTATTTTGGTTCTGGTATAACAGCAAGCGGTAATTTCATTACTAATGACACTCCTGACAATTCTGGTTTTTACGAGATTTTGGAAATCAGTGGCACACGTAATAATGAAAAAATTACTGGTTTGCAACCTGCAAGAACTCCCATACCTGGCAACGAACCTTTTAACGTGGACAATTTAATTAGTTTGAATAGTCAGCAGTTAACAGGTGACGGTTTTGGTTACTCCACATCATCAGGAAACTATGCTAGTCCGTTTTTTGCTAGTTTTTTGTCCACACCGGGTTATTTAGAGGTTTTTTCAGTACCGCCATTTGTGTTGGGGTCTTTGGGGACAGAAGATAGTGAATCAGCCGTGGTTTTTTCAGCCAGAATTATCTCTATTCCTGAACATACATCCATTTTGAGCTTACTTGCTGTCGGCACTCTTGGTTTAGTATCAACACTTAAACGCCAGCAATTACTACAATTGACTCCACAGAAACGCGTAAAGGCTTCGTAATATCGAAATAGAGACGTTGCCATACCACATCTCTTGAAAGATTGATGCTGATGGAAGCTAGTTCTTGCACCTATGAGGTTAGTAGCAAAATGCCTTGGTTTGTCAAAATAGAGTCAGGTAAAGTCGATAAAACTATCTTTGACCAATATATACCTGCCCACAAAGCCTTTGTACAGGATTTAATTGCCAAAGGACATCAAGCTAAAACAGGCTATTGGGCAAAAATGGGAGGCGGGATGTTGCTGTTTAAAGCAGCTTCTCTGGATGAGGCTCAAGCTATTATTGCCCTAGACCCCTTGGTTAAAAACGGTTGTGTTGACTATCAGCTTTACGAGTGGAAAATTGTGGTTGAGTAAGAAACACTGACGAACTTTTAGTGTTATTATTTTGGTGAGGCTCGGATCTATGCAACTAAAACGCCTAAATCTTGTCAGAACGTGAAAGTAGCAGCAATCAAGGATGCTTGTAGTAGGCGTAGTCTCCGGGCTGACCTGTTTTTAGGTCTGTGTCAGCTACCAACTTGACGAAGAAAAAAATGTGGTTGAGTAGGACACACTTACGAACTTTTAGTGTTATTATTTCATTAGACCTGGATCTATGCGACTGCAACGCCTAAACCTTGTCAGAACCGGAAGGTAGCAGCAATATGGGATGCTTGTAGTAGGCGTAGTCTCCGGGTCGCCCTATTTTTAGGAGCGATCAGCAGCAATGCCCGGTTTTGGAGATATTGTACAAAAAGCTTTTTACCTCGGTGTTGGGTTAGCTTCTTACGCAGGTGAGAAAGCTGGAGGAAAAGTAGCCGAATTGCGATCGCAAGTCCAAAAACTGGCAGATGAAATGGTGGCGCGGGGCGAAATGAACACAGAAGAAGCCCGCCGCTTCGTTGAGGATATGATGAAGCAAGCGCAACAACCACAAACACCTTCTGCTGACACTACTGAAAAAACAACTCCTTCTGAACCTCGTCGCATCGAAATCCTAGAGGAAGATGAAGAGCCAACGGTAAAAGAGACCTCAACTGAAAATGTGGATGACTTGCGTAGCCAAGTGCTAAAACTGCAAGAAGAATTAAAAAGACTGCAACGCGATCAATAAACGGCAGTTTTTACCTTCAGCATCAGCAGCAAATAGTACTACAACTCAAAGTATCACCCAGGAAGTTGACAACATACATTGCCTAGAATGTATTTATATACTTCAATTGGGGTGGTTATTAGCATCCTAATTTTACAGCCAGTAAGAGCGTCAATTTTATGGAAGAGTGGCAAAAAGATTTAATGGGAATCGTAGAAACAGTGGCAGAGGAAGTTGAACGCTTCTTTCAAGGAATGAATGATATGGTTGATAGCTTTTTTGACCTCACAGAAGAATTGACAGAGCAAGTACAAAATAACATTGCCGCCGATGTAGAACAATATTTACAAGAAATATCTGCACCCTTCCTAGAAATTTATTGGGAACTAGAAGATGTAGTTGCAGATGCAGATCCGGGGTTTCCCTATTCAGTGGAAGCCACCCCAGAACAAAATCCGGCTTGTGTAGGTTGTAATAACTATCATGGTCAAGTTTATGGTGGTAACTTGTTAGTTTGTGCTATGCACCCCCACGGTTGGGATGATCAAACCTGTCCTGACTGGGAACAAGAGTAGTACAACAAGGCAAAAGGCAAAAGTCAAAAGGTAAAAGGTAAAAGGGGAAAGTAAACAGGAAAAGGTCAAAGAATTTTTGTCTTAATCAGCTTTTCGCCTATTATTGTTGAGGCGACAGATGACCAAGGACAATTGACCCATGACTCAGGACGCATCAGAAGTAAAGTATGGCGAACGCAACATTGCGGAAGGTAGTTTAATTACCTTTCCCAATCCGCGAGCAGGTAGACGATACGATATCAACATTACTTTGCCGGAATTTACCTGTAAATGTCCGTTCTCTGGCTATCCAGACTTTGCCACAATTTATATTACATACATACCAGATGAACGGGTAGTAGAATTAAAAGCCCTCAAGCTTTACATTAACAGTTACCGCGATCGCTACATCTCCCATGAAGAATCTGCCAATCAAATTTTAGATGACATGGTTACAGCTTGTGATCCGCTAGAAATTACTGTTAAAGCCGATTTTGCCCCTAGAGGTAACGTGCATACAGTTATTGAAGTACGCCATCAAAAAGCATCAGCGAATTAATTCGCTGATGCTTAAATAAAAAATTAGCACTTGCTTACCCAATTAGACGAAAATCGAGGTTTGGGGTAGGGTAAAGAGGTATCATTGTTCAAAATCTCTACACCCTTAAACCCATTCTCTAAAGACAACTTTTATCCTTAAGTTCTGAACTATGAACGACGACGGCGACGCAACTTCAGCATTCCCAATGCGCCTAAGCCCAAAATTGGGAGTGTCGCAGAAGGTTCTGGTACAGCCGAGGATTTGAGATTATTTTTACCAAAGTCAACAACAAAAAGTGTGTCGTTGTAATCTTTATCGCCACCATTGCGTAAGTCTTCAAAACTCATTATCAGATAATTGTCAATCTTCCAACCCATTAAGTGTTGTACTCCATCTGGGTTAAGAGTTGGGTCTGCACCATAAATATCGCCATTTTTTGGTGTTTTGCTATATCCATCAGCTTTGAGTAAGAAATTCAGCTGTGTACCAGCTTTAAAACTACCCAAATCTACAAAATCACCGATATCTAAAACACCATCTTTCTCGCCTCGTTCGCACTTATTTTTAGTGCTGTCGCAAGAGATATTTTCAAATATCATACCTTTATCGTATTTTTCGCCCCGAATGGATTCATAGGCTAATTGGTTTTTATAGGTTGCGCCTTCATTCAGGAACCAAACACGTACATTGTGCTTTTGTGCCAAAAATAATTGAGAAAAGTCTACCTTTTGTGCTTTGACTTGATCTGCGGCGATCGCCACACCGTCTTTTTGTACTAAACTTTGAAACTGGGGCAGTATAGATAAGAAATTTTGGTCTTCTGACTTATCTCTGATAGTGGGTCGCTTCATGGTACTCCAGTCACTAGCCTTTTTGGCAGCTTCTTGTGCGTCTACGGAATACTTAGCTGCATTGTCTGCATCTGATTTAGCTTGATTTCTGGCATCTTGAGCATCTTTAACTGACTTGTCAGCATTTGCAGTGACAGTTTGCAATTTTTGACTAGCTTGATTTCTAGCTTGTTCTGCTGTGGTGCGCTTACTTGTCGCATCATTCAACTTACCAGTTGCAATGTTACGTTTATTTGTTGCATCATTCCAATTAGTAGTTGCAGTACTAAACTGAGTCTTTGCATTATTCCAATTAGTAGTTGCAGTATTAAAGGCTGTAGTAGCGTTATTAACAGTTTGTTGTGCTGCACTTTTTTGAGCTTGAGTTTTAGCAGCTGCGAGGGCGGCTTTTGCATCAGTTAAAGCCTTATTAGCGGCATCATAAACCGCTTTTGTGTCAATTACAGCCTTATTAGCGGCATCATAGACCACTTTTGTGTCAATTACAGTCTTATTAGCCGCATCATACGCTGCTTTGGCTGCAATAAAATCTGCATCTGTTTTTTGAAATGTTAGTTCAGCAGAATTTAAAACATTAATTGCATCTTGTTTAGCTTTTGTTGCGGCTTGTGTGGTTTGTGTCAGTGTAGCTTCAGCTTTGCTGAGGACATCTGCACTGTCTTTAGCCTTTTTGGCAGCTATTGGAGCTTCCTTAATGGCTTCTTGAATGGTAGTTGTTGCACCTGCTGAACCCATACCGGAAAGTGTGTAGGTTAAAGTAGCAGCAGCAATCAGTCCAAAGCGGATTCTGTTCATGTTTGCCATAAATATTGATACGCAATTAACTAAGTTTTGATTTCTTTTAATCAAGTAATGAAGTTTCAATCATTAACTTGTTCACCGTTGGAAAAAACTGGTTGTATGGGAGCTACTTTTTTTCGGGTAACTACTTTGTATCCCATTAAGATTTTTAACGTCTATAGTTAAAAGTTGTTTTTGCCAAGTCTTTATAACGAAATACCACTTGAGCAAACAGATATGGTAATTTGTTGCTGATTTCTATCTAGCAACAAATTCTATTTATCTAAAACTGGTAAGAATACAGATAATATGAAGCGATAGTTTTGAGGAAATTATCTGCATCTCAGTAGTAAAAAATCACTATATTATTTAATTTACTTCACAATAAATAAAACTCTATAAATTTAATGACTCCAATACTGAATTTATAAAGTCAGCTTCAAATTCAGGTGTAAATTAGTTTCTTTAATAACGATTTTGACAGAGAGATTGGAGCTAAACGATAGAATAACTTGGCTGATAATACTAATTACAATAGATTTTGATTATATGAATGTCTGAAAAACACAGCATTATCTAGACTTCTCAGTAATTAATATATTTCCATGTGCGATAAAAAAATATAAAAGCTGAATAATTACAGTGAAGATACAGAGAAAATCACTATATTTATTCAGCCTTCATAATTGATGTACGTGTTGATTTTAGTGGAGAGATAATGAAGAAGGTAAGGAGTTTAAATCTACCCTACTGCTGCTGTTGATTGTGAATTCAGTCCATTCAAAATCTCTAGCACTTCTTTTTCAAAAACAACTTGAGCGCGATTAGTTTTACCACCCACATACAAGCGATCGCCTTTTTGTAATGCCCAAATTTGCGAATGGGAGAAGTAACTCATTACCACACCCGCCATCAAAATGGCAAAACCACCATAAACAATGGGGATACCAGGGTCAGATTTGATTTGTAAGCCAGTACTTCCAATCACTTCTATGATTTTGAGTTTCGTACCGTTGACTTCAGCCGCCATCCCAGACCGCACCGTTGTAATTAACTGACCTTTGCCGTCATAAATTAACATCATGCCTTGCAAGTCTTTGGCAATTAAAGATACGCCCTCACTCAAATCGGGTTTGGTAGGTATCCAAGTTCCCCACATCCTTCCCTGTTGCGGAGTGGTATTTAAAGCCGCCATTGGTAATTGAAACACCGGACTGTTATTGAATTGGAATCGGACACCAGAAATTCCCCAATCGGCTTGATAGAAAGTTACACCACGATAACGCAGAGGTTGGTTGACGAAAATTGTCTTACGGTCAACTTCTTTCCCGTCATCATCTAACACAGACATATCAGAATAAAATTGGTCAATACTGCCAGAGGGCGTATATTCAATCCAAAACCGATTTACCCGTACAGACCAATCTTTTAAGTGTTTGGTATTTGCCCAAGGGCCAGCATTGAGGATGTTTTCTACCTGAAAGCGATCGCCACTGGGAATTTTTTCTTGGGCGGTAAATCCAGTCATTGAACCCCAAATACCACCAACGAGAATCGTCACAATCCCAATGTGTACAATAATCGGCCCGATACGTCCAATTATGCCTTTACGGGCGTAGAGAATATTATCTTTGTCTTGAAAAATTTTATAACGACGGTTTTGCAATAAAGGGGCGAGAGAATTTAAAGAAGCAGTATCTAATTCTGCACTTAAAGCTAATTTTTGGAATTGTCGGGGTTCTTCGTAATATTTCCAACGTTGGGCAGCTTTTAGGGCTGGTAATTGCCGCGTGAAAGTACAAGCCGTTAAACTGCTACCAAACAAGATGAGTAACGCGTTAAACCACCAAGTATGATAAACACGATTTAATCCAACTGTTAATATGACTTTCCAAGTTAGGAAGCCAAACAAAGCTGGATGTTCTGGGTAGTTAGTGCGATAGAAACTGGCTGACTGGTCTTGTTCAATTACAGTACCGCTAACGCTGAATAAGGCAATGATTAATAATAAGGCGATCGCTAATCTTAAGTCTGTCAGTACAGGTAAAATCTCCTGACGCACAAATCGCCAAGGTGCTAACCACCAACTTGATGTTGTGGATGTGGACGCTGAATTATCTAAAGTCATGGGTTACAAACTGCCAAAGGGAATGCGAGAAATCAAAGAAAAAACACCAAATCCTACCAATAGCGCCCCGCTAACTGGGTTAATCCAACCAGACCAACGACGCAACTCCAGCAGTTTTTTGATTGCAGCCGTAAAAGTACCTGCCAAAATTAAAGGTGCTACATAGCCTGCTGTATAAGACAGTAACAAAACAGCGCCTAAAATTAAGTCTTTTGTGCTGGCAACCCAAGTGAGTAAACTGGCTAAAACAGGGGTGCTACAAGGAGAAGCCACTAAACCAAAAGTTAAGCCAATCAAATAAGAACGCACACCCGGCGGTAAATCTTGAGAAATCCAATTTGTCTCGCCCAAAGAAGGAAATTGTAAGGGCAATGCTTCGAGCAAGTTCAGCCCCATAATAATGGCGATGATACTGACAATAATGGGTAAACCCACTCCAATTTGTCCGTAAACTTTGCCGACTAAACCAGCTATGATTCCCATTCCAGCCAGGGTAGTTGCCAGTCCTAATGCAAACCAAGTAGACTGGGCTGCTGCTTGTAGACGACTTTTCGCCTCATAGCCGCCGATATAGCCAATAGTAATCGGTAGCATCGACAACATGCAGGGAGTTAAACTGGTGAGTAAGCCAGCCAGAAAAATAATGCCTACACTCAACAAACTTAAGTGTGTGAGTTGGTTAGCAACTACATTGTTGGCAAATTGTTCGAGTTGATAAATTTGAGTTTGTAAAGTCTCCAGCATAAGAAATTTTTAATGTGGAAATGCTTGATATGCTTGAATTCTAGCTTATTTCCCTAGACGAGAGAGTAAGCAAATAACTGCGGTTCAGAAAATATAGTAGGAGGCAGGAGGTAAAAGTATTACTATGAAACTACAAATCAATACTTCATCATTTCCTGATTTTCCCGAAAAGTTGTAGAGACGTTGTATACAACGTCTCTGCTTAGGTTGGAAGTAGGAATACTATCTTTATTTTCTTTTGTGCCTTTGGGAAAAGAAATATATTTATATAGCAATCCTATTTGAATTGTGAAAAATATCGAACCGCCAAGTCGCCAAGAGCGCCAAGATAAGCGCCCAGAAATTTCACAATGATTTAGGACTGCTATAGCAGTAGCCAAGTTGCTTAGGACATAGTTTTTCACCCTGTCACCTATTACCTGTCCCCTGCTATACTTTGGTGAATTTTTTAACCAACAGCCAGGATTTTCAACTCATTTCTGACCAATTCAGGAATCAGAGAAGGACGGTCAGCAACAGGAACTTCTGCTTCTTTTAAAGCTGTTAATTTACTTTGGGCTGTACCAAAATTAGGGTCACGGCCAATCACTGCGGCTAAAGTGCCAGTTTGTTGCCAATTTTTCACAGGGGATACTTGTCTACCTGCAATGTAGGCAATGACTGGTTTATCAATTGCTTCTGTAATATATCGGGCGGCGGCTTCTTCACTACCACCACCAGGTTGACCCACTAGGACGATCGCTTCTGTATTTTCATCTTCATCGAGAATTTGCAGCCATTGTAAAAAGGATGAACCCACGATCGCATCACTGCCAATACTGACACTAATTGATTGTCCTAAACCAGCTTTGGTTAATTCCCTAGCAACTTCATAAGTTAAAGTACTGCTGCGGCTGACAATTCCCACAGGGCCGGGTGTATAAAATTCACTTGGTTGTGTGCCTAAAAGAATTTTTCCAGGGACAATGATTCCGGGACTGTTCGGCCCGACAATCAAAGTTTCACAAGCTTCGGCTTTGCGGAGTAATTGCACCATATCTAATGGTGGCATTCCCGCCGAGATAATAATAATTTGACGAATGTTAGAGGCGATCGCTTCTAAAGCTGCATCTAATACTTGATAAGGATGAACACAGATAATTGTGGTGTCAATTGTGCCGAACTGTGCCACAACTTCTTCAACTAAATCAAAGACTGGCAAATTATATTGTTTTTGTCCGCCAAAACCAGGATTTACGCCAGCAACTAAATTTGTACCATAAGCTTGCATCTGCACAATATTAGTTTCTGAGATAAATTCACTAAAACCTTGAATGATAACTTTACTATCTGAAGTTAAGTTCATAAGAAGTATGAAGTATGAAAGATAAATTGCCGCAATATACAAATTAAATACTTAACAGAATGATCTCCCTTGCCCCCTTGTCTCCCTTGTCCCCCTTATCTCTTCACTTAACCTTGACACGTTGATAGGTGGCCGGTTTAGCCAGACGAACAGCTTGGGCTACGGCTTCATCTAAATCTTCGACTAATACAAGTTCGCTTTGATTTTCAACGCTGGCTAATAAATCTTGCGCTACATTCAACTCCGAACCAGCTAACCGGACAACCAAGTAGGGAATATGGGACTCCCGACGATTGTGATGATGATGATCTTGAATAAATTTGGCAATGACTTGGGCTGCGGCTTCGGCTTGGGGGATACTACCAAGCAGGTTAATCAGAATTACTTGAATACTTTTGTCAGCTGTGAGGAGATTCAAACCTTTATTTAAGCGATCGCCAAAACTTGTTGGTGAAGTGTCGGTTAACAAACCATGTCGCAAATTCAGAGGATGACTAGGTTTACCGCCAAGACTAGCGACTAAATCAAAGGTAGCCATAATCGAACCCGCGCCATTTCCCAAAATGCCGATTTTACCTACGGTATCGCCACCATTTAACTCTTTTAATTTGCTGTGATTTTTATGATTGCTGTGGCGGTGACTAATTTTTGCAGCTAATTCCGCCAGTTCTGGATGACGACCAATAGCCCGTTCATTAATGCTGACTTTACCATTGAGTGCCATCACTTCATTAGCAGCATTAACAGCTAGGGGATTAATTTCTACTAAGTCTAAATCTTTTTGGATAAATAACTCATACATCTTTTCCACAACGTTGCTGACTGATTGCATCAGCGCACCTTGCAGTCCCATTTTTAAAGCTAGTCGCCGCGCATAAAAGGGCGAAAATTCTTGTTCTACTACGACATACTGTAATTTTTCGCCGGCTGATTCCCAATCAATATTTGCTTCTTTACAACCTAAAAGTACAGGTCGGCAAACAGCCGTGTCTAAAACTACTGCTAAATAAAATTCTTGCTTGCTATCATATTTAGTCTCTGCCAATAAGACCTCTGGTAACTCGCCCCAGATTGGCAAATTAAAAATAGTTTGGGCGGCGGCGATCGCATCAATGGTTGTCTCCACAATTCTCACCCCACCAGCATGAATCCTTTCGCCTGCATATACTTGGGATTTAAGGACAACTGGATAACGAATTTTTAACCGTTTGAGGTCAGTGGGATGATCTATTCTTTGAGAAGGCAAGACAGGAATACCTATGCTCCCAAACCATTCTTTAACTTGATACTCTAATAAATCCATTTTTATGCACCTTGTTTTGCCACTACCAACAGTATTTTTATGGTGCTGTTGTTTCTTTTTTACAGCACTATAATTACAGAATCAAGTCTAGTTCATCTTTATACATTAATTTTTTATGGTTCAATTCTATCGAATTCAGCAAATGCCGCAAATGATTTTCTAACATTAACCTATATATAGAAATCCGGTTCTATTTCTGAATCTACTTGCGTAGACAGGGAGTAGAGAATAGGAAAGAAGGTATACTTCAGTGTAAGAATTTCTTTCATAAATCAGATATAAGTCCTAATATAGCAATCCTAAATTATTTATAAATATTTCTCCCTTCTTCTCCTTGTCTCCTTGGTTCACATATTAAATTAAGACTACTAGATAACTAAATTGCTTTACTGTCATCAATCTTCTCGGTGAAATTGACAGCATATAACAAAATTAGCTGTTGTGTCAAAAATTTTGGCTGAGTAGGTTTCCCAGAATAGAAATATTTTTGTAACGAATGCAACATTTAGACTTGACTCAGTAACTGACTGTAATCGTAGTGCGATCGCTGTTGTCATTTTTCATACTTGAGACTGTTAACAAATCAGTTAAGATTGTGATAAACACAAGCAATATATTGTTTAATTTTGAGGTAAGTCTACAGAAGACCGAAGTCAGGAGTGTTCTCATTTGCATAACTCGTAGTTTGAGACTATGAAAATATTTGTCTCGTAAAATCCTGATTTATTCATCATTCTGAATGCTGACTTCCGAGTCCTAAATTATTTTTCAAATTCAATAGCAAAACTTCAGAGGAATTTGGGAATAATTAGAAAGAGATATCTATAGAGATAAATTATTAAATTAAGATTTGGTGAATTCAAAATATTAACATATCCAAACCAATCACTAATTAATTATGATCATTAAATTATGCCTATTGGACTTTTACAGTCCTCATAGTTAGTAAATTCGCGCAGGAAAAAATTAAAAATTCTAAAAATACGAATAATTACTGATATTAGATTTGGTCATAACAGTCAAAATTTATGTTAGAAAGTTGGTCTATTTTATTTTTGGCTATGGTTGGTTAAATTGTGCATCTGGATTCAAAGAACCCAAGCAATTCATTTACTTCCTTCAACGATAAAAAAACAATTATAGATAATCAGCAAGAACGCTCTATGACAGTGGCAGTCCAGCAGGAAGATTTACAGCTGTTAGCCAGAACTTTGCAAGAACAACTTCTGGCACAAGTTCCATCGGGTAAAGTCTTCCAAATTAGGTGTGCAGTCAACAAAGATGAGTTAATGATTCTGATTCAACATCCAGTTGGTCTTACGGTTGACACCGAACAAGTTTTTGCGGTTATTGAGGATGCACTTCAATCCTTACCAACCTATAAAGAGCAACGGGTACAGTGTTTTATCAGAGTCACCAGTGAAAAGCTTCCCTATGCCAAGCGTGTAATAACTATCAAGCAAAGAGAAGAAAACTTAGGAATTTGGGAAAGTGGGGATGTTAACAGCTTTGGAGATTCGGCTGGATTTCCCGCCAGTGGTTCATTTTCAGAGGCGGTAAATACTGATTCAGCATTTATCGCCGAAACTTTAGAAGATTCAGAACTCGAAACACCTTATGATCCTCTAGCGGATGCACCAGATTTAACTTCTAATCGCCGTAAACCTTTGTTAGTTTTCTCACCACTATTTTTAGGTGTAGGTTTGGTGGTGATTGTGGGTTTAGGAATTGGTGGTTATTTATTAAGTCAGCCTTGTGTGATGTCTGAGTGCAAGGAGTTAGAAGCGGCGATGCAACTCAAAACAGAATCTCGCCAGCTGATGAATCGTGCTAAGTCCGAAAATGAATTAACCAGGGTTAAACAACAACTGGAGACGACCGGCGAGGCGTTGAATGTAATTCCGCAGTGGTCTCCCCGTCATCAACAAGCCCAGGAACTCAAAACTACCTTGGCTACACAGTCTGACAAAATTAATCAGGTGGTTACAGCTTTGCAAGCTGGTGCGACGGCTGAACAAAAAACCCAAACCCCCACCAATAGTTTAGAAGAATTACAAGCCAGACAACATTTATGGCGACAAGCGATCGTTCCTTTAGAAGCAGTTAACCCCAATAGCGAACTTTATAATTTCATCCAGCCAAAATTGCTGAAGTATCGGATTAATTTACAAACTGTTAATAAGCAGTTAGTTGCTCAAGAACAATGGTTGAAGAAATTAACCGCCGCTAAGGGGGTAGCTAGTGTAGCGATGAAGTGGCAAACTTCTGCTAAATCTTTAAAAGACTGGCAAAAGGTACAGTCTACTTGGCAAGTTGCTGTTAACGCTTTGAATGTCATTCCACCAACTAGTCCGGCTTATCCCCAAGCACAAAAGCTGCTAATAGAATATAAACCACAGTTAGCGCGATCGCGCGATCGCGCCACCTTAGAACAACTAGCAGCGAAAAGCTACCTCCAAGCACTGAACATTGCCAAACAAGCCCAAGCCTACGAAAAACTCAATCAATGGCAAGCTGCGGCTGCATACTGGGAACAAGCTTTACAAACGGCTAAAAATATTGCTCAAGATAGCTTGTACTACAACCAAGCCCAAAGTCTCATAGCACCTTATTCTGAAGGACTCAAACAAGCCCAAACCAAAGTCCAACAACTCAATGCTTGGCAAGAAGCCCGCGTTGAATTAGCTCAAACTTGTACCAGGGAAATTCGGATTTGTAACTTTACCTTAAATTACACCGGAATTATTGTCAGACTCACCCCTGAATATGAACAAGCTGTTCAAGGCGAATTGTCACCAGCTAATTCAGAAAATCCCAACCCCACAACTGAAAATAGTCATTGGCAAGCTTTACAAGAAGCACTCACAGTCATTAGTGAAAATTCTAATTTACCAATTGTCGTCTACAATTCTCAAGGACAAGAAATTTATGTCCGAACATCAGGTGGTTAATTAATTTATTTTTGACAATTTTTTAAGTAAGAAAATCCTTCAAGGAAAGCGATTTTGTAAAGTCTGTTAATCTTTTACATACAGGCTTTATAGTAGCCACTGCTGCCTAACTTCCTTGCTCGGTCGTGGCTATCTCAATAGATTTGTATAAGATTCAAATTAATGACCTTTAAACAAATAAATGAATCAAAGATGATAAATGTTGATTTATCAAAATCTTTCCAAACAGGTCAAAGGCTCAATACACGATTTGGCGTTTTTATTCTTAATCCTTATAAAATTGGGGAATTAAACTTAACTTCAGGAAAATTAGTAGCTTGTGATCCCCTAGTTTTTCCTGGTACAGATCCCTTGAGTCCCAATTTTCAACCTGGTTCTTACCCAGTTTTTTTGAGCATTGCACGCAACCTCAATAACGAAGAACCAATGGTTGCTTATGCTATGGTTCAGATTAGCGAAGTAAGTCCAGTACGGTGGGAATTAGCTACTAGAGTTGGCGAAAAATTAAGTGATTTAAAAGAAGGAGAGGGATTTTTTGGCTATGGAGTTGATTCTGGAATAGGGTGCTTTATGGATGCGGATACTGCACAAATTATTATTAATAATACTTGGGAAACAGAAATTTATGAAGACACTTTAGCTTGCAAACTAGATAATTTACTCGAAGAAGAAAATAGACTTGGCGTAATGTTGGCTAATATGTGTGTCAATGAGTCCAATGGAGCAAATGTTATTGCATTTGCAACAGCTTTGGGTGATGGTTTTTATTATAATTACTTTGGATACGATACTAATAATAATGTTGTTAACGTTATTACAGTGAGTTTATCTGGAGATATCCAGTAAGAAGCAAGTATTCTTACTTTCTGATAATTTAGCCCGAAAGTCTAAAATATAGAGTTTTCAGCAGGCGTGATCGCACTTCCAAGCTACGACCGCATAATAGAGATGCACAATGCTGGCTCTCACAACCATTGATTTATCTGAGTGTTACCAGTGTTAGTAAAAAATTCATGGCGGAATTTGTTTACTTTTAGTGTATTGTAATTATCGCTGGACTGGGAGCGATCACACTCATCATATCAATTCCTTCTGAGAATCTCGACAAAGCTGTATATCTTGGTAGCATTGACTCAAGTACCCGTCAGCAATAGAGCGAGAACGATGTACGTCGCCATCACACAACCACTGACTTTTACAGAGTTTCTTGCCTGGGATGATGGTTCAGGCAGAGAATTTGAGCTATGGGATGGAATTCCTGTGCCGTTATCTGAACCAAATGCTAATCATGAAGATTTGATTCAACGACTATGCGCCTATTTAGAAAATCATTGCCAAGAAAATAACCTCCCTTACGTATCTCGACAATCTAAACAGGTGCGGCTGAAGACAGCATCAGGAGAAAAGGAAAAAAGCCGCAAAGCTGATATTGTCATTTTTGCAAAGGAAGAATGGCAACGGATGAAAACTAGTTCTAGTTCTGCGGCTGCATATATTCCACCACCAGGAATCATTGAAGTTGTTAGTAACAATTGGAAGGACGACTATCTCACAAAACTGGCTGAATATGAAGACTTGGGTGTTTTGGAGTACATAATTATAGACTATGCTGCTTTTGGTGGGATTCGGTTTATTGGTTCGCCTAAGCAACCGACGATCACAATATATCAACTAGAAGATGGAGAGTATTTACCCCCAAAGATATTTCGAGGACAGCAACAAATTGATTCGCTATTGTTTCCGCACATTCCGCTAACGGCTGAACAGATTTTTGCTATGAGTCGCTGATTAAAATTAGCATTTATAACAGCAATGGTTCCATTTCATGCTGATACCATTTTTGATCCACCCGTTCTGCTATTAAAGGTCGAACAATAAATTTAGGTGGAAAACCATCTTTAACATCAACTCGCACGCAAGAATAAGGTAAGCGTGTTTGCGAACCATAACCATAGCGACCCACATACAGCAGTGAGTCAGCGACTTTGCGAGTGGGGCTACCAGGAAGTCCGCTAAAAGTCTCTAACAATTCGGTTCCTTCAACGCGCTGGCGGCGGGGACGGCGACCACTACCACCGGAGATAATACAAGGAATATGAGAATCGGCATATCCGGTATCGGCTGTGCGAAGATATTCTAAACAGTGAGCGTGACCGTTAAAGATTAAATCAACTATGGGACGGTTTTGTACTAATGAACCAAGATTTTCTTTGACTTGGTCTAATACCCAACGCAAACGGTGACGCACCGCTAAAGTTTGGGCTTGACTCCACTTGGTGGCTTCGGTGACGTAGGGAGGATGGTGAAAAAAGAGAATCCTACCACGAACTTCTGAGGTATGCCAAGATTCAATGAGTCTGTCACGCAACCATTCTAGTTGTTCAAAATCAATTGTTGCTGACTGCTGAGATGATAGTTGTTTTTCGATGTCAATTTTGATTTCGTTAATTTGGTCTAATTTAGCACTGAGGTCGTCGAGTTGTTCCGCATCGGCTGGGTCATCAGGATTGAGGCGATCGCTCATTGCCAAAATTTGTTCTTCTTCTCTATCGATTTCCTGGCGGCGTTTTTGCAATTCCTGACGATAAATTTCACCTGCTTGAGTTGTTGGTAAAGGCGATGGCATATTAAATGTATTAGAATCCAGCGCGAAAAAATCTATACCACCATACCGAAAACTGTAATAACGATTAGGTACACGGGTAAACTCTCCGGGTATGTAACGCAAACAACGACCAGTTTCAGTTTTGCCTGTATAATACTGGTCTAAATGGTGATTTAATTCTTCGGGAGCAGTAAAACTCGCTAAATAATCCAGAAAAGCGCGTGCATAGGCATCTCCTTGATTAGAACCATGCCAACCAATTTCAAAATCTTTGTAGCGCAGCATTCGCCGTAGTCTGAGTGTGCTACCTGTTAACCAGCGATACACAAAAGGTACATCATAATAATCATGGTTGCCGAGAACTGGTAAAAACGGTAGGTTAAAAATCATGCGATCATAAGCAATATTCTTGGGGTTCTCGCCACCTACCAAAAACTCCCGGTAAGGTTCTATAAAGTTAGCTGGGTAATATTCATGGGAACCCACCACATAAATTACATCGCCGGTATGCAGCACAAAACGGCAATCATCTTGATGAGCCAACATTAATTCTGTTACTTCGCGTTGCGGGTGGTGTCCGTAATGAGATTTTGTCCCGCTATCCCCAATCACCAAAAATGAAAAGTCGGGAGTATCATCTTTGCGATCGTCAATTATCATGCTGGTTTGATCGATGCCGCGTTGGATAATACTGCTATGTCGCCACCTTACCCGCTCCTTCATTTTTTGGATTTTTACCGGAATTGCTGGCTCAGAAATCAATCTCATATTTTCATCATACTTTCCTACCGCATCCCAATTGTAGCGATTTGTTTTAGTAATTCATCGTTGCGAGGTATTCAGAATAATTCAAGATTATGAATAAAAATGAAATACAAATTCTTCTGTAACTATTAATTAAAGGGTGTTGAGATAAATGAGGTACAAGTGTCAAACCAAAAATCATGTAGAGACGTTACATGTAACTTCTCTACAGCATCTCGTGAATATGCAACCAACTGTAAGAATTTTATGCAATAAATAAACAACTTTCATCTGGAGAATTGATGATGCTGCTTGATAGCGTTTTTATCCCTACCTTTAATTGGAAAAAGTAGAATTTTTACTTGGGTTTTAGCTACTTGGTTGGTGAGTTACTGGCAAAGTCAAGCCGGGGTTAAATGCCATCTAGTGACTGATTTTTTTGCCACTTATTCTCATTAGACTGAATATTTTGATGCTGTTGTGTTCTCCTATAAGTCTCTCTAGCAATTCATCTCCAGAATCTCTACCAAAATTGTCAGCATTCTAAGTTCAGAATTCTCAGCTTGCGTTAGTTATCTTTAATTGCCGTGAATGTAAATAAATTCAACTATTAACTTAACAAAAATTTAGGATTAGGACTTTACATATTTGTTACTAATCTTGAGCAGAAAAATATGTACAAGCAAGTTGCAACTAGATTATAGTAGTTTTACGTAAAAACCAATGATAACAATCGGCTAAATAATATTAACCTTTCACCAATATAGTGATTACTGATGAAATCGTAACAGGAGATACTTACTTACCTAATTGTGACAGCCTAGAAGTTTCACAGATAACCCTGGAAATTGTCAACAATAATAGATGAAATTTTGCATAAATATGCGAAATGCAACTGATCTGTGTTGTATGAACATACCGTAAAGCCCAAGAGAAGGGATTGACTATGAAACCGTTTTTCCTGATAAGATGCGTCTGTGTTACCTTAATGCTTGGCTCTCTGTTACCTGTTAGCTTAGATAAAGTAGTAGCCGCGCCTGATAACATTGCTCAAGCTCAGTCAAACTATAACCAATATATGCAGTTGGGTTACAGTGCTACTCGTCAGCGCAATTACTCAGCCGCTTTAAATTATTTTAAACAAGCACTCCAGGAAAGACCAGGCGATCGCTACGCTACCACAGCGATGAATAATATCCAAATTTATGTAGCTCGCGATCGCCGCAATGGTAACAGCAAGCGACAAACTTATGTTACCTACATTCCCCGAAACTTAGGCAAACCAGCACGGCAAATTCAGGGAGGAACTCGCGGTGTCCCACGTTTGAGCGAAAGCGGTGAGGTTTGTATACCAGGGAAAAAACGCTTAATGGCACTCACACCAACCTTGGATGTGATGCAAAGAACTACATCTGCTTATCCGACGTTTTTCTTTTATGTACCGCAAACATCTGCACCAGTTATGGAACTGGTATTGTCAGATGAAGAAGATAATGTTGTGTATCAACAAACCTTGCCAACACCGGGCAAAGCTGGTATTGTCAGCCTGAGTTTACCAGAAAAACCCGATGTGCCGAGTTTAAAAGCTGGTAAAACTTATCACTGGGACTTTTCGGTGGTTTGCGATCGCAGCGATCGGCAGCAAGATTATGTAGTTTCTGGCTCAATTGAACGTATTAACCCTGATGCTGCCCTGATATCAGAAATCAGGCAAGTCAAACCAGAAGAACAAGCGGCAATTTATGCCCTGTCTGGTTTTTGGGAAGATTCTTTAGCAATTCTGAGTGAATTGCGTAAATCTAGCCCTGATGACCAGACAATTAAAAATGATTGGGAAGATTTGTTACGCTCTGGAGGTTTAGAAGAAATTGCTCAAGAACCTCTAGTACCTTGCTGCACAATCAATTAGTCAGCTTAACTGATCACCCCTAGCAACAAACTTTACGGTGGTGAAACAATGATTAAGGAAAACTTTTAATTTCTGACACACAAAACCCTATAACATCATACGTACGTATATTAGGAGTTGTCATAGTAAATAAACTTTACCAAGCACCACTGTCATCAATTTGTATAATTACTACACTGTAAATCAACTTACCAGCAATCAAATATCAATTTGCTTGGGCAGCTAACTTCTTGTGTTCAAATCTGAACATCCAAGATAGGAATAGCTGATAGTTTTTCTATGAACTTGTACTTCGTAGGCTAGGGAATTTTATCCACCATTACTGAGTAGAAATCTAACTTTATAGCAACTGCAAACTAATGATTAGTCAAGTCTCAGAAAAAAAGATGCACATTGTCAGGTGGCTGCTGGCGATCGGCTGGCTGACATTAATCTTTTCTTTATTTTATGATCCCCTTTCAGTTTGGTTAACTGACCCCAGTAATACTGCCAGTCCCTTTCATCTCCATCCGGAGAAATATCTCGATCCTGATGATTGCGTCGCAGTCCAAGGTGTCTGCTTACCAGAACAACCCTATCCTATGGGAGCGCGGATCTTCTGGGCGATGGTACTGCCCATCGGGATCATGATTTTGGTGTTATTTGGGCATGAACTCTGGCGGCGGATTTGTCCTTTATATTTCTTCTCCCAAATTCCTCGCGCCTTGGGGATTCAACGCAAGCGCAAAGTTGTCAATCCCGAAACAGGTAACGTTCGTTATGAACTAGCTGGGGTAGAAAAGGAATCTTGGTTAGGGCGGAACTACCTCTACCTGCAAATGTTCCTCTTTTACCTGGGCTTGAACATCCGTATTTTATTTGTGAATAGCGATCGCACCGCAATGGCTTTGTTTTTGCTATTCACCATCACCTCTTCCATTGGAGTGGGTTATTTATTCAAGGGCAGAAGTTGGTGTCAATACTTCTGCCCAATGGCTCCCGTGCAGATGTTTTATACAGGCCCCAGAGGCTTATTAGGTACTGATGCTCACCTCAAGCCGCCCCAAAGTATCACTCAATCCATGTGTCGGTCGGTAGATACCAGTGGTAACGAAAAAAGTGCCTGTGTTAGCTGTCAATCTCCTTGTATAGATATTGACTCCGAACGCTCTTATTGGGAAGGCATTACCAGACCAGACCAAAAATTAGTGTTCTACACCTATTTTGGCTTGATGTTTGGCTTCTACTTCTACTACTTCTTGTATGCAGGCAACTGGGACTACTACTACTCAGGAGCTTGGACACATGAAGAAGGACAATTAAGCACCCTATTCAACCCTGGTTTTTACATCTTTGGTCACACTATTCCCATCCCCAAAATTATTGCCGCCCCGATTACCATTGGGATCTGTGCTGCACTGAGCTACTTGATTTGTCAAACATTAGAAAATGTTTATCGCGCCTTCCTGAAACGCCAAGGTAGAAACGTTAGCGAAGAAGATATATTACACGTCTGCTTTGTATTGTGTACATTTATCTCCTTCAACGTCTTCTTTTCCTTTGGTGGTCGTCCCAACATCAGCTTGTTTCCCCAATGGGGGATTTTGGTACTGAACGCCTTTATAGTCCTCGTAAGCAGCTTGTGGTTACACAGAAGTTTAGCCCGGAGCAGAGATAATTATTCTCGTGAAAGCTTGGCTAGTAGCTTGCGTCGTCAGTTGAACAAACTCGCCGTAGACTGGAGCAAATTCCTGGAAGGGCGATCGCTCCAAGACCTCCTACCCAACGAAGTCTATGTTCTAGCCAAAGTCCTGCCTGGTTTTAGCCGAGCCGACAGACTGCGTGTCTATAAAGGCGTATTGCAAGAATCTCTCCAAGAAGGTAACGTCCAATCTGCCGACAGCTTAGAAGTTCTCAAAGATGTCCGTAAAGAATTGAACGTCAGCGATGAAGAGCATTACTCCGTCCTCGCTGAACTTGGTGTTGAAGATCCATCACTTCTTGATCCTCAAAAACAACTCAGCCGGGAAAACCAACTGCGGATTGATAGTTATCGCCGCGCCCTCGAAATAGTCATCCAAGAACTCGTAGAAACAGGCACACCCTTAGCAGATGCCTTTGAGCGCAAACAAAAGCAAATTATGAGCTTGCGCCAAGAATATGCCATCTCATCTGCTGAACAAGAACAAGTCTTGGCAGAAATGTTTAACCAAGATGGCGCACTGCTGCGGACAGCAGAACAGCTACTCTCCCAACTACAAGACCTAGCTGTTCGTTATCAAGCCCTGCAAAACTTAGTTTCTAACCCCCATGCACCTGTTTACCTCTTGCTGCGACAAGCAGTCCAAGAAAAACAAAAACTGATTGTTACCCAGTTACTCAGCATCCTAGAAATATTAGGAGATACCCCCGAAGCCCTAGATATTGCTCGTTCCATTGGTGTACTAGCAGCTAACATCCTCGGAGAAATTCTGCGATCCAATGAAGAGCAGTCTAGATGGATGTCTCGTTTGAGCATGAGAGTCATCGCTTCCTTACGCCAAGCCAAAGACCTAGTAACTCAATCAGTTTCCGTAGCGACAGACTTTAATAATGGCATCGCCGATACCCAAATCGACGTTCCGGGGAACAATAGTGCCAGTAGGAATGCCACTCCCACCACCGCCACTTGGAGTTCCATCGTCGCGCCTACCCAAATTCCCGAACCTGCTTTACGTTCTGATGTGATTATTGATGTCTTAATGCAACTTTTACAAGACATCGATCCCTTAGTCCAAGCAGCCAGTTTGTATGCACTACATCAAATTGACCCCAGTCTTGGTTTCCAACAAGCCCGTCAGCTGTTAGATACAAAGTCCATCAAAGACAATTTGGTCATTGAAACAGCCGAACGCATTCTGGGTCAAGGACAGCCCCACGGCAAAACCACCGTTCCTACCATGATTGCTCAAGTCAAAATCATGGGACGTGTAGAACGACGAGTATTTCAACAGCCTACAGTGCGCGTCGGAAGAGAAGTTGGCAACGACATCATCATTTCCGATAACCGTGTTTCTCGCCAACACGCCATCTTCTATGTAGATGAAAAAGGCGTGAGTGTGAAAGACTTGGGTAGTAGCAACGGTCTACGGATTGGCAAGACGCAAATCTTTGACCAGCAAACACAACTCCAACAAGGTGATGTTGTCCGCTTTAGCAGTGGTGACGATATCGTGATTCTGGTGCAGTGGGAAATGCAAGCCCAACAAGGAGATACCATCGCGGATGCTTTAGGAACCTTAGAAAAACTGTTGTGGCTGTATAAGAGTAGTTTCTTCTCTGGTTTAAAAGCCAACGTCTTAATTGATTTGGCGAAAAATAGCCATGTGCGCGTATATCGCCCCGAAGAAGAAATTTGCCGGATGGGTACACCTGCCCATGACTTGATTGTTTTAATTGATGGTGAGGCGAGAGTCAGCCAAAGTATGGGCAATCAAGATATGTCAGGGATGATTTCACCTGGGCAAACGATTGGTGAATTGGAAGTATTAAACCACACCAATTATGCTTCAACCATCGTCGCATCTGGTACTAGAACCAAGACACTCAGAATCAATGCCGAGAATTTTGAGGCAGTGCTGGCACAAGACACATTACTAGCCAGAAATATCTTGGAGCTTTTGAGTAATCGTCTGCAAGCAAGTATGGGACAAGCTTGTTCAATAACGCAACTCTAAGAGTTTAACTGGGATGGTAGTACCGTCCCAGTTAAAAATATCAGCATGAGTTTTGTAGCACGCCTCATTACCTCGATTGAGTTTAGGTAATGATTACAACTAAAAGCAGAATTCGGCAGAAATTCCTGCGTATAAACACAGAAAAATTGACGTATTAGGTAATTAATATGCTTAAACTCAGAATCATTGATCCTCAGAAACCCAACGAACTCAAAGAACTAGACCTCAACCTAGATACCATGCTCAATCATGAGTGTCTAATTGGCCGCTATCCCAACTGTAATGTAGTGCTGGATAGTGCCGAAGTTAGTCGGATGCACGGTAAAATTTCTTTAAAAAATGGTAATTATTATTACACTGATTTAGCCAGTCGGGCTGGTTCACGGTTAAATGCTGACCAGATCCAAATCAATCAAGATTATCCTCTGAAATCTGGAGATATGATGCAGATTGGTCGGTTCTTTTTGATGGTAATCAGCTTAGTTGCCAGCAATGAACCGACCATGATTGATTTGAATATTAACGTTAATACTAACGTTGTCACCACAAGCAATGGTCAGGCAATACAACAAGAAATAGCGATCGCACCTGTTGCACCCACACCAACCCCAGAACCCCTACCAACTCCTGCGCTTCCCACCAAAGACCCGCAAGAGTATATGCCCTTAGCAACGGTAGATCCCAGCCAAATTGAGCGGTGGATGAAAGGCGATTTAACCGTCCAATGTATCCAAGTTATCGATGAAACCCACGATGTTAAAACCTTCCGCTTCGTGGCTGACCCACCAACGCTCTTTACCTATAAACCAGGTCAGTTTATCACCCTCGACCTAGAAATTAACGGCGAACAGGTATTACGTTCCTATTCCATCTCATCTACACCTTCTCGTCCCCACACCCTAGAAATTACTGTTAAGCGTGTGCCTGCACCAGCAGATGCGGGGCCAGATGTCCCCCGTGGTTTAGTTTCCAACTGGTTGCACGACAACGTCAAAGCAGGTAGCGTCCTGAAAGTAAATGGCCCAACAGGTAAATTTACTTGTTTTGCCAACCCTTCACCCAAACTGTTGCTAATTTCTGCTGGTAGTGGCATCACACCTATGATGTCTATGTCGCGCTGGGTATATGACACCGCCTCAGATGTGGATATCGTCTTTTTCCATTGCGCTCGTAGTCCCAGAGATATCATTTACCGCCAGGAACTCGACTGGTTAGCAGCCAACCATCCCAAGTTTAATCTCGCAATTAGCATTACCCGTCGTGAACCTGGTCAAAGTTGGATGAGTTTCACCGGCAGACTAGATGCAGCAATGTTAAAACTGATTGCGCCAGACTATAAAGAACGCACAGTTTATGTATGTGGGCCGAATCCATTTATGGAATCGGTCAATGACTTACTCGAAAGCATCGACTTCCCGATGCAAAACTACTACGAAGAAAGCTTTGGCCCGCCTCGGAAAAAAGTCAAAAAAGCCCCAGCACCTGCTCCAGCAAAAGTAGAAGTTGCTGCGGCTTCCGCAGGCAAAGGGCTACGCGAAATGCTTGGGAAAATCTCTACCGAAGCAGCACCCGTCCAAGATGTCGGAGCGCGTGTGGCCACAACCCCAGTCGCAGCAGCATCAGTTCCCGTTTCTCCCGCCCCAGCCTCTTCTAGTCAAACCCTTATAGTTTTCTCTAAATCGGGTAAAGAAGTCGCTTGTGATGGCGAAGAAACAATCCTCGATATGGCAGACCAAGAAGGCGTAAAAATCCGTAGTAGTTGCCGTTCTGGGGTTTGTGGGACTTGCAAAAAACGGAAGTTAGAAGGCGATGTCAAAATGGAAGGCTATGATCCTGAAGCTTTAGAAGAAAGTGAAATTAAAGAAGGCTATGTTTTAACTTGTGTAGCTTATCCAGTTGGTAAGGTAGTGATTGATGCTTAGTTAGCCAATCTAGGAACTTTAAAAATCGTCAGAGAGTTGGGACTGCTGGATATCAAATAAATTTTGGTCTTGGCCAGAGTTTTCTGGTTGGATGATTTCAAAGTTTTGATTGGTAGGAATTAACCCTAGCTGCATCCGCAAAGCCTCATCATATTTGGCTTGTTCCCAATTCCTGGCTAATTTAACTTGCTCTGGATTCAAGTTTTGAGCATCTCTGAGATCAGCATTTTGCAAATCAGCCCCCTGAAAATTGGCTTGGCCAAGATTAGTCGGGCTGAGGTCAGCACCTTGAAAATTAGCATATTTGAGATTAGCACCTTGGAGATTGGCATAACTTAAATCAGCTTCTTGCAGATTGGCATAACTTAAATCAGCACCTTGCAAATTGGCACTCCAGAGGTAGGCTAATTGAAAATTGGCATGACTTAAGTAAGCATTCTGAAAATTTGTATAGCTGAGGTTAGTACTTTGTCCTTGAAGATTGGCATTTCTTAAATTTGCTCCCTCAAGGTTGGCATATCTTAAATCTGCTTGTTGCAGATTGGCATTGCGTAAATCAATTTCTTGCAAACAAGCATTTTTTAGGTTACTACCTTCAAGATTCGCATCTCGTAAATCTGCACCTTTTAAATTAATGCCAGCTAAATAAGCTTTCTCCGCAGTCAGTCCAGCCAAGCTAATACCATCATTTTTCAAGTCTTGTAAGGCTTGAATCCTACCCCCACTCGCTCGTTGTCCATAAGCTGAGTTAATTACGCGCCATGCTTCGTAATGTTCTTGCTTTTTTCGAGAAGGAGTTTCTCGGAAATAAAGAATGACCGCCGCTAAAATACTCAAGTCTTGGAGAGTACTAATAAACTTAGAACTCATCAATAATTCCACAATACTTTTAAATGGAGGCTTATCTTCAACAAACCGAATTACTACTATTGACAACACAAATATCGCAGCAAAAATAATCCACTCTTGAAAGTCTTGTATCCATTTACGTAAGCGTTCACGCATTTTTACTTCCTCTTGTGGTCAAGATATTGAATAACAAAACCAGTGTTAATTGAGTTTTGAGAATCTGAATTATGAAATTTATCTCTTACATCGTTATTGCTTGTCTAGTACTACTAACAGCTTGTGCTTCTCCTTCCAATGGTGCTGGGCCACAGCTAAAAGCTCAAGCCCAAATTAGTGGCCCTGGGATTACAGGGACGCTGAAAGCCGTGCAAAATAGTGAACTTCAGTCTGTTTGGGTGGCTGTAGAAATTAAAGGTGATCCCAAAATCTTGACTCCGGGATTACATGGTGTTCATATTCATGAAATAGGTGCTTGTGAAACAGGTACCGAAAAGCCTTTTAGTTCTGCTGGTGGACACTTCGACCCTGGCCCCTTTGGTTCATCCAAGCCGGTGGAAAAAAACCATCCTTATCATTTAGGTGATTTACCCAATATTAAAATTAATCCCTTGGGTCAAGGTCGTTTAGAAGCATTTATTAGCAGTGTGAGTCTTACCGATAGTCCCATCAGCTTGTTTGATGGTGATGGTAGTGCTGTGATTATCCATAAACTACAGGATCAAAAGAAGGCTGGTGGTACAGCCGATGAAGCTGGTGGTGGTCGTTTAGCTTGTGGTGCGATCGCCAAGGCAAGTTAGTATAAATCTCCAGTAGGAGAGTCATCTGGAATTTCCCCTACTGGAGATTTAATGATTTTTGTTCCAGTTCTGATACATAGTATCGAAAGTTTCAGTTATCAACCTACAATTACTTTTAAATGTGTATGGTTACACTCACGCCAAAGTTGTGTACTTTAACGTAGTTGACCTACCATAAAGATCCAACTTTCGTAAGACTATGTTTGCAGGGGCGAAAAAACTATTCACACAGCCAGTCATAGTTACTAGCGTGCTAGTTACACTAGTTTTGCTGGGGGTTCAAAGGCTGAGACTTCTAGAATACTTTGAATTAAAAGTCTTTGACCAAATGATGCAAAGGCGTGCAGATTTACCCCCTGACCCCCGCCTGTTGATTGTTGAATTTACAGAAGAGGATATCCAACAACTCAAGCATGGCACCCCCACAGATGAAGAACTAAATAGGCTGTTAGGTAAATTAGAAAGTAACCAAGCCAGTGTTATTGCTTTAGACTTCTTTCGAGATGTACCTATAGATCCTGGCCATACCCAACTAATTAACCGTCTGCAAACAAGCAATAAAATTATTCCGATTTGCAGCACAACAACACCCCCGCCACCAGGACTAGATGCCAATAATGTTGGATTTGCCGATTTGCCAGAAGACCCTGATGCAGTTATTCGCCGCGCCTTACTATTTGTTAATCCTGAACCAAAAGCGCCTTGCCAAAGCCAACAGTCTCTAGCAGTATTAGCCGCACTCAAATATCTAGACGACACAGCCAAAATCCAACCAGAAATTACCCAAACAGGTGAGGGATTACAATTAAAGCTGGGAAAAACCCTGTTTCATCGTTTACCAGCAGACGCAGGCGGTTATTTAGCCGCAGATAATGGCGGTTTTCAAATTTTGCTCAACTACCGTGCCTTTCATAATATTGCCCGGAAAGTTAGTTTTATAGAAGTACTCAACAATCAAGTTAATCCTGATTGGGTTAAGGGCAAAATCGTTTTAATTGGAGCCACAGCACCCAGTAAGCAGGATATTCGTAATACTCCTTATGCCACTGGTAGACAAGACAATACTGGCAAGATGCCTGGAATTGTGATTCATGCTCATATTGTCAGTGAAATTCTCAGTGCAGTTCTTGACCAAAGACGAATATTTTGGTACTTCCCGGAATGGGGAGAAGTAATTTGGCTGTGGGGTTGGACTGTCATCGGTGCATTGATTGGATGGAAAATTAAACATCCAATACTTCTGGGATTATCTGGTGGCGGTGCTTTGGTTTGCTTGGTAGGTGGCGGCTTTATCATCTTTACTCAAGCTGGATGGGTACCAATAGCACAGCCTGTCTTGGGATTAATCGCAGCTGCTGGCAGTGTAGTTGTTTACACTGCATACTATGAAAAAATACAGCGAGATAAAATTGCCCATCAGATTCAAGAACAAGAAAAAACAATAGACCTCTTAAAATCTTTATTACGAGAAGGTAGTAATACTGCTAACGAAGCTAATCAACCTGTTGATAGTCAGCCCCAAAGGGATCAGTTGCTGAACCACCGTTACAAAGTGACAAATGTATTAGGTTCAGGGGGTTTTGGTTATACTTACTTAGCAGATGATACTAAGCGCCCTGGTTCGCCAAAATGTGTTGTCAAGCATTTACAACCTGCTCAGAAAGACCCCAGATTTTTAGAAGTTGCTAGACGTTTATTTAAGGCAGAGGCAGAAATCTTAGAGATTTTGGGACAGCACAAGCGCATTCCGCAACTATTGGCTTATTTTGAAGAAAATCAACAATTTTATCTAGTACAGGAATATGTCAAAGGACATTGTTTACAAGATGAATTGGTTGTTGGTAAGCGTCTTGAGGAAGCTGAGGTAATTAAAATTTTAAGGGATGTTTTGAAGGTACTAGTATTTGTCCATGATCACAATGTCATCCATCGAGATATTAAACCGAGCAATTTGATGCGACGGGAAACAGACGACAGAATAGTGTTGATTGACTTTGGTGCAGTTAAACAAATTCAGCCACAGCAAGAAGAGGAAAGTTTAACAGTAGCTGTGGGTACTCTGGGTTATGCAGCGCCTGAACAACTCATGGGTCAGCCCAGGTTAAACAGTGATATTCATGCCTTGGGTATGATTGGAATTCAAGCTTTAACTGGAAAAGTTGCTAAAGAAATTGAACGTGACCCGCAGACAACTGTACTAACTTGGCGAGATAAGGCACAAGTTTCTGATGGGTTGGCGGTGATATTAGAAAAGATGACTTCTTTTGATTATCTCAGAAGATATCAAACTGCTAAAGAAGTTCTTGCGGATTTGGATAAGCTCTAGAGCCGGATGAGATGATATAGCAGAAGGCAGAAGGAAAAATCTTACTATCCCTTGCATTCAAACTTTTAAGCTGTCCTAACATATCTGACTACCGTGATATCGTGTCCGGTAAAAGACTTATTATCAAGACCGCAGGAGGAGGAAGAGTTTTGTCTTTCTGCACAGATATGCTGAGTCATAACTGATTTGCCAGACATGATGTGATAGGTGACAGAGCCAAAAGTTAGCTGATGTCGGAAACTCTGTTGCTATTGCGAGGGAAAGAGTTTTGGGAATTTGTAGAAATTTTTACTATGAATCTTGCTGCGCCTGCATTATTGTATTAGCAATTTACCAGCTCAAATTTCTAGAAATTTCACATTCTGCTGGAGTTGGAAGTTAGAAACTATAAAGTAATTTCATATTTGGTTGTATAACTTGTCTTGTGCTTCATATAAACGAAAACTACTTTATCTAATATTTGCGATTTAGCAAAAAATCTTTCTATCCTACTGACTCTTCTACTTAATATTGACTTTATGAATAGGCTCTTAGTGAGAGAACCAAATTTTTTCTTAATTATGTAAATAGCGATCGCCACAGGTATCTGCTGTATTATATATACCTTAATAATGTAAAATTTAGTCAGATATATTACTGTACTACCTAAAGTATGATTGTATGCAAACAGATGATATCTGCTGCAAAATAGATACTTTTATCGATCATGATTGCTACTATACCCGGTAAGTACTAACACAGAAGTCAAGAACAAATAACTTTGGGAGAATTAGAAGCAATCAAAAGTTCCTAATTCCCAACCCTGGATAAGATATCAAATTCATCTGGCTGACGATGTTTATAGCAAAGTCAATCAATTCTTATTTAGTTAATGACTTGCATCAATCAAAGTTTGGCTGTACACCCTCCTTAAGTCAAATCGAGCTAATTTTATGAAGCACAGACTCCTCACGGCTACAGCACTAATGACAATAACATGGTTCACGCCTTTAGGTAACATTAAACCTGCAATGGCTGAACAAGGTTATACCAGCAGCCTAAATCAACTATCTGAACTGAGTTCCAGCCCTAATCAAAATCGCATTGGACAGCAATTATCTGTGATGCTGGTAATTGCTGGTGGTGGAGTATTTGGTTGGCTGGCACTGAAAAATAAAAAGTCCGTTTTCAGTAAATTGCATTTTCAGAAAATAAATTCTGTCTCCACAGAAAACTCTATTTCCCAAGACAGAACAGAAATACAAAATACTACAGAAACTACAGATATTGCTACATATATTAAACAAGCTTATAGTTATTTCAAACAAGGGGATAGCCAAAGAGCAATTGAAGAATTTAATCAGGCGATTGGTGTAAATCCCCAGAATGCTTATTTGTATGGTGAAAGGGCAAATTTCCGGCGTAAGAATCTGGGAGACAAACAAGGCGCGATTGATGACTATAGTAAAGCCATTGGGATTCATCCGCAAAACGCTTTGTTCTATCTTTGGCGTAGTCAGGCTTACAATGACCTAGGGGAGCAGAAAAAAGCTATGGAAGACTATAATATGGCGCTGCGCCTCGCTCCTGAAAATACGATGTATCACTCTTTTCAGAATGCTGCCAACTTCCGTGAATAATTAGATTGATAATTGCTGAATAAAAGTGCGATCGCTTGATAAGTAAAATCTTATTATTTATTAATCTTCTAAAATTGTTACCACTAAGACAGATAGTGCAAATACTGATGTTTTGTGGCTTTAAATTTTAAATAACTGTAGTATAAATTACTGGCTGCTTTACGGGTGAAAGGTTACAGGTGATTGGAGAGAAAGGACAAGCTTTTTGAAGAGCTTCTAGAAATTAAATTATTTCATTTGGAGAGCGAAGACCCTGTAATGTTTTGTTTCTTCCCTTTGCTCCCCTATATTTTTCGACTATGCCATAGCTCATTTTGGCTGCTAACCTACAGCGCAGCATGATTCCCCAGTTTATATCATGTCCGGTAAAAGACTTATCATACAAATCGCAGGGGGCAGGGAGCAGGGGGAGAAAGAGTTTTGTCTTGCTGCACAGATGTGTTTAATCATAACTGATTTGTCGGATATGATATTATTCAGTTTTTTTAAATACTTAAAAAACTTTGGTTGCAAAAATTTTATCCTGTAATTTTAGCCAAATTACCCCAATTTTTCAAGGTAAGTAATCTATTGGCGCATCAAGAAAATTAATAAAATAGAAAGATTACCTACGCAAATATACTGGTAAAATTAGTAGGCAAATTCATCTGGAATAATTTTTAGGTGTTAATTAGTCAGCAAAAAACAGTGAAAAACTTAAATATTTCTCAACGATAGATATTGATATGGCGCAATTGTGGAGATGACTGCTACTAGCTGGACATAACAAAGGCAAAGTCATAAAACCGATGCTCCCACAAAAATATACAACATATCCTATCTACATCTACCTACCATGTCTGCTGAATATTTTTTGAGTCTGAAAGATTATAGGCGATCGCTCAATCGACTGATCTTCCTAGCTTTGTTTCTTGGCAATTTATCTCCCAGTCTTGTGCAAGCACAGACGGGAAATACTCATTTAGTAGCTCAAGCCAGACCAGATTTACCACCACCAGAAAATTTACCAAGACCACAACTACCGCAACCAACTCCACCTGAAACTCCCACCTTACCATCGCCAGAAGATTTATTTCGCACTCCCAACGAAACCACTCCACCACCAGAAACAATCCCCAGTGGGATACAAGATACAATTCGCGTTGACCGTTTTGAAGTAATTGGTAGTACTGTATTTAGCAGTGCAGAACTGGCAAAAGCCACACAGGAATTTACTGGTAAACCCATCACCTTTGCAGAATTGCTCAGAGCCAGTGATGCTATTACCAAACTCTATACAGAAAAAGGTTACATTTCTTCAGGAGCATTTATCCCAGCTGATCAAACCTTCAAGACTAGAGGCGGTATCGTCAAAATTCAAGTGATTGAAGGTAGTGTAGAAAGTATAGAAGTTAGAGGACTCAAACGACTCAACCCGGATTATGTGCGGAGTCGCATCGCTGTAGCGACAGGTAAACCCTTAAACGTCAACAAATTACTTCAAGCACTGCAACTATTACAACTAAACCCTTTAATTAAAAATATTTCGGCGGAGTTGGCAGCTGGTTCTCGTCCTGGGACTAGTGTAATTGATATTAGGGTATCTGAAAATAAAACATTCAGCGCCCAGGTGAATTTAAATAACAATCGAGTTCCAAGTATTGGCAGTTTTCAAAGACAAATTCAATTTAACCAAGCCAATTTATTGGGATTAGGTGATGGACTTTCTGTTGCTTATGCCAACACCGATGGCAGTAATGATGTTGATGTTAGCTACACATTACCAGTTAATCCCTACAATGGGACTGTGCAGTTTCAATATAACTACACTTCTAGCAATGTTGTGGAAAAACCTTTTGATATTTTAGATATTGAAGGTAGATCCCAAGACTTTGCCATTACCTTTCGCCAACCACTGTTGCAAACCCCTACCACAGAATTTGCCTTGGGAATTACAGCCAATCGCCGCAACAGTGATATTGGCTATTTAGAAGCTTTGGCTGGAGAACGTGTTCCCTTTCCTTCGCCGGGATCTGTGGATGGCCAAACTCGGCTTTCGGTGCTGCGATTTTTTCAAGATTGGACACAACGCAATAGTAGAGAAGTATTTGCAGCGCGATCGCAATTTAGTTTTGGAATCGATGCCTTTGATGTTACCAACAGTGGCGCACCACCAGATAGTAGATTTTTCTCTTGGCGGGGACAAGCCCAATGGGTACGCCTGTTAGCACCGGAAACCTTACTTGTGTTACGAGCTGATGCTCAATTAGCCGACAGAGCATTAGTACCCCTAGAACAGTTTGGTTTGGGTGGTCAAGCAACAGTGCGGGGCTATCGCCAAGATTTACTTTTGACAGATAATGCTGTTTTTGTGTCGGCTGAGTTACGTTATCCGATTCTCCGCGCCCCGCAATTAGGAGGTGTACTACAGCTAACGCCATTTATTGATTATGGTACTGCTTACAACAGTTCCAATCGTGCTGATCCTGATCCTAATAGCCTTGCTTCTGTTGGGTTGGGATTACTATGGCAAAGCGATCGCATTAATGCCCGATTTGATTGGGGTATCCCTTTAATTGATGCCAATTCTCAGAATAATACTTTGCAGGAAAATGGTTTGTATTTTTCTTTAGTTTATACTCAACCTTTTTAATAAGTCTGAAGTTGTAATCATAAAAAGACTTTGGAAATCAAAAAATAAACCACTTTTACCTACTCACACAGAATTAATTACATACATTCTTTTCTTGTTCCCTATATCTACAAATGAATCTAATTTTGTGCAACTACTGATCAAATCTTTTTTGTCTGGTTAAATTAAGAATCTAAAAATTATGTCTGCACTAATTTTTTTAGCGACAATATCACAAATTACTCAGCCAGTTGCCTTGATTCCCAACTCTTACCAAGTGGCGATGCAAAATGTCACTGCACCTATCACAGAAAATCTGCTATCAGCAAATCCGCAACAAACTTTAGAACAGGGAATACAACTTTACCGAACGGAAAAGTTTACCGAAGCTGCTAAATTGCTTCAGCAAGCGGCGGGAGGCTTTCAAGCACAAGCAGATCATCTCAATCAAGTCTTAGCATTAAATTATCTGGCATTGGCAGAACAGCAAATTGGAGAATTACCCCAAGCGCAAAAAGCGATCGCGGATAGTTTGGCATTATTAAAAATAGCGGCGCAAAGAAATTCCTACGACTATTTATCAATCCTAGCACAAGCTTGGAACACTCAAGGACAAATACAATTAGCATCAGGACATTCCCAAGAAGCATTAACAAGTTGGGAACAAGCAACGGCTATTTATACTAAATTGGGTGATGATGCGGGGAAAATTGGTAGCCAACTGAATCAAACTCAAGCATTACAAGCATTAGGACTATATCGTCGCGCAAGAATTACCTTAATTCAGGTAAATGAATTACTCGAAAAACAACCAACTTCTCCCCTAAAAGTGGCGGGACTGTTGAATTTAGGTAATACATTGCGGTTGATGGGTGATTTAACTCAAAAAAATACTCAGGGAAAAGCAATCGAACAACTTGGTTCTTTGCAAGTATTAGAGAAAAGTTTGTCTCTAGCCACACAAGTATATCCACAATTAATTCCTGAAATTCAGTTGAGTTTAGGAAACACTGCTCAAGCTTTGAGTGTAGGGCAGAATCCTGAAGAAAAAAGCCAAAAACTTGCCGATGCTTTAGATTATTACACTAAAGCTGCTCTAGCTAAATCACCATTAACTCGGTTACAGGCAAAACTGAATCAAATGCGCTTATTAATGGATCAGCAAAAATGGCAGCAAGTCCAAGGCTTATTACCAGAAATTCAGCAACAACTCGATGCTGTACCAGCAAACCGAAAAACTATATATGCGCGGATTCACTTTGCTCAGAGTTTGACTTGTTTCAAACAACTAACTGAACCTGTAATGGCGGGAATTAATGCTAATTGTCCTAAAAATGAAATATTCGCTGATGGGAGTTTCAGTAATGTCAAAAACCTCGAAACTGTGCAATTAACTGGGGCAAATGTGGAATGGAAAGCGATCGCCCAAATGATTGCCAGTGCAGTTGACCAAGCTAAAATCCTCAAAGATAGGCGTGCAGAAGCTTATGCTTTAGGCACATTAGGTAATTTATACGAACAAACTCACCAGTGGCAAGAAGCCCAACAATTGACTCAGCAGGCTTTAAAATTGGCTGAAGGAATTGGTGCTGCTGATATTGCTTATCGTTGGCATTGGCAATTGGGTAGAATTCTCAAGGCGCAAGATAATCCGCGACGTAATGAACAAGGGGCGATCGCAGCTTACACCAAAGCGGTGAATATTCTCAAATTATTGCGGAGTGATTTAGTAGCGATTAACCGCGAAGTCCAATTCTCCTTTCAAGAAGGAGTCGAACCGGTTTATCGGGAACTTGTGAGTTTATTGCTGCAAAATTCGCCCTATCAAGAAGATTCCGCAGCTAATCAACAAAATCTCAAAACTGCCAGGGATGTGATTGAATCACTGCAATTAGCTGAATTAGATAACTTTTTTCGCACAGCTTGTTTAGATGCTAAACCTGTGCAGATTGACGAAATTGATCCTAAAGCCGCAGTCATTTATCCGATTATTTTACGCGATCGCTTAGAGGTGATTGTTTCTTTACCTAACAAAGCCCAAAACCAAAAACAAAACTTATTATTACGCTCCAAACCTATTCCAGTTTCCCAAACAGAAGTAGAAAAGACTATTCAAGAACTACGAGCCAAATTAGTCACACGTTCAACGCGAGAATTTTTGCCAATTTCCCAAAAAGTTTATAACTGGTTAATTAAAGATATCGAACCTCAATTACAAGCACACAAAGTAGAAAACCTAGTGTTTGTTTTAGATGGCGCATTGCGGAGTGTACCAATGGCCGCACTTCATGATGGGAAAGAATATCTGATTCAGAAAGGTTATAATATTGCACTCACACCAGGGTTGCACCTACTACCAACTCGTTCCTCAAGTAGAGATAAACCACGCACCATTGCAGCCGGAATCACAGAAGCCATCGGAAACTTTGAAGGATTACCCAGTGTTGAACAAGAAATTAACTCTATTAAACAACAAGTACCAGCGCGAGTCTTGCTAGATAGTCAATTTACTAAAATTGCCTTAGAAAAAATAATCAAATCCTTTAATGCACCAGTGGTTCATCTTGCAACTCACGGTCAATTTGCTTCTAACGCCGAAGATACCTTTATTTTGACTTGGAAAGATTCGCAAATTAAAGACCTAACCTTAGTCGGCGATCGCGTTAATGTTAACGAATTAAGTTCATTATTGCAAACCAGAGAGACTAGCCAAAGAAATGCGATCGAGCTATTAGTTTTGAGTGCTTGTCAAACTGCTACTGGCGATAAACGAGCTGGCTTAGGAATTGCTGGATTTGCATTACGTTCTGGGGCGAGGAGTACATTAGCAACATTATGGAGTGTTGATGATCAAGGCACTGCCATGATTATGGGAGAGTTTTATAAACAGTTTGCTAATACCAAAGAGACTAAAGCAGAAGCTTTAAGACGCGCTCAACTTCTACTTTTAGCAGACCCTAATTATAGGCATCCTTTTTATTGGTCTCCTTATGTTCTAGTAGGTAATTGGTTATAAATCAATACAGTTAAGCTAATATTTTCATCTGTAGAGACGTTGTATACAATATCTCTAATTTTTCCTTAATTTTAATTATGAGGATTTTCCTATTTCCTTTGAATTCTGACTCCTGAATTATTCTCTTTGGCTGGGCTACATCTGTCTTGAGTAGGGTTAAACCAGAAATAGGTGTTTGATAAGGTGACTAATGGCAACATAAATCACAAGTAAATTCGTTATGACCTATACTCAAACTAGTGACCCCACCATTCGTAAATATGTTGAATCTTGGCGGAAATTAGATGTAGATGAACAACTAGGTTTGTTCTGGTTTATCTATAAAGAAATGGGTAATTCTGTTACTCCGGCGGCTCCTGCTGCTAGTACTGTTTCTCCAGAAATTGCCGAAGGTTTATTTAATCAAGTGAAAGAATTAAGTCACGAAGAACAACTACAAGTTCAGCGAGACTTAATTAATAAAGCAGATACTCAAATTGGCAGAGAATATGGTTCTTTAGGAGATACTACCAAATTACTATTTTGGTATCGTCTCTCTCAAGGGATGGATAGTAATGTAATTATTCCTGTACCTGCTGGTTATCGTCTTTCTTCAGAAGCAGAAAATTTGTTGCAGCAAGTTAAAGAATTAGCTTTTGAACAGCAAATTAATCTTTTCCGCGACTATGTTTCTCCAATGGGTGCTGAACCTAAAGCTGGCGCTGAAATTTAATTGTTAAGATATTGAGCTACAGTGAGTAAGGCTGTAGCTTAATATTCAATAATCATTTTGTGACTAAGCTTATTTGATTTATCAACATTTCTTTCTTGTCTACGTGTCTTTATTGTCCCCTTGTCTTTTTTATCCACACCTCAAATAAGACTGCTATAGCAATTTTTAGTCATAGATAAACACAGAGTAAATATAATTTTACTCTGTGTTTTTGTTGGTTGCTCATTAGGATAGTTGCACCCTAAATTCGTAACGCCCTTGGCTTTATATTTATAAATATAAATGGTATTTCCCTCAGTTACATCTATCTGACGAGTGGTTGAAAAATTTTGAATTATGCACATCAGTTTATCCATAATTGCAATTACAACAAAAAAGTAAAACCCTAGGGCTGGGAATCCCTAGGGCTGATAACCTGACCACCTTTACTTTATTTATAATTGATGCAAAATTAAAGTGAATGTTTACAATAGACTTAAATATTTGGCTTATGTCTGGCAAAATTTTATAAAAAATATTATTGATATGATATTATTACTCAATAAAAATGATGATATACGTATTTTGTAGATAATAAAGCTAATAATATTAGCCAAAATTATATTCTTTCTGCTTTAATGACCGTTAAGAATGAAAATTTAAAGATAAAACTTCTGAATATATGTCTAGATATATAGCTTAAAAAGCTTGATTTTTAATGATAAATCAGGAAAAATAAAAGCATCATGATACATGATTGTAGCCAATTACAGTGACAGAAAGCCTAACCAAAGTCCGCAAGTGCGGACTTTTTATTTTTTATTTAGTATGTTTAGTAACGCACCAAAAACTTTGCGGTAGATGCCGTACTCTCGCCGATAAAACATCCTACTTAATTACTTTAATTAACCGCAGATGGACATAGATAAATCTGTACATCAGCAGGTTAAGAAAGGCTTGAGCAATTCTAAATGATTGACAAACATCTCACTCCCTTGTCTACCGTGTCTCCCTTGTCTCTTTTGTCAGTATGATAAAAAGCTATTAGCGATTTGCAAGTAATTTTTATGACAAATTTTCTCCAGCCGCCAAGATTGCGTATTGGTGAGGAAGATAGTGAAGAAGAAAGACGCGCCACTTGGCTGGAACTGTTTTATGATTTGGTATTTGTGGTTGCAGTGTCGCAGGTAGCACATAATCTTAAGGAAGATATTTCGCTGTCGGGGTTCCTGGGATTTGTGGTTTTGTTTATCCCGATTTGGTGGTCATGGATTGGGACGACGTTTTATGCTAACCGCTTTGATAGCGATGATGTGATTCATCGGTTGTTGGTTGGGGTACAAATGTTAACGGCGGCGGGGATGGCTGTGAATATTCATCATGGCTTGGGAGAAAGTTCGCCGGGTTTTGCTTTAGCTTATGCACTTGGTCGGGCTGTGTTGGTGGCGGAGTATGTGCGGGCGGGGATACATATTCCGTCGGCGCGTCCGTTAACAACTCGCTACGCCATTGGTTTTGCGATCGCATCTTTGATTTGGTTAAGTTCGGCTTTTGTTCCTGTTCCTTGGCGATTTGCACTTTGGGGCGTGGGAATTGCGATTGATTTTGGTACACCAATAACCGCACGCAAACATCAAGTTGGCTTGCTACCTCACGCTTCTCATTTACCAGAACGTTTTGGATTGTTCACAATTATTGTGTTGGGAGAAGCGATTATTGCGGTGGTGGAAGGTGTCTCACAACAAAAATGGCAGGTGTTGACGGTAATTTCTGCCATTTTTGGGCTGATGATTGCTTTTAGTTGGTGGTGGGTTTATTTTGACAATTTAGGTGGGACACCCATTGAAACTGCACGCACTCAAGGAAAAGTTGGGACTGTTAACATTTGGCTTTACACCCATTTACCATTAGTAATTGGGATTGCGGCTACTGGTGTTGGTGTCGAAAAAATCTTGGTAAGTCCACCAACTTTAGCGTTACCAGATGCCCAAAGATGGTTGATTTGTGGTGCAGTAGCATTATGCTCGTTAGCTGTGGGTATTCTGCACCGCTATGGCGTGATTCGATATTGTAAGATTCGTTCGTTGTATCGCTTGGTTGGTGCAGTTGTGCTACTAGCGATCGCATTTTTTGGCAAAGGTTTATTACCAATCTTCGTCATCGCCTTAGTAGCTGTAGTTTCTGCTGTCCAAGTTATTCAAGATATTTCTCAAAGTCGTCCAAATACTCGCTTGGCTGATCCTGAAATTTAAGTTTCTGAATACATATCTTGCACCAGGCGACTGGAAGTCGCGGCTACACAGGCCAAATCCGCCTACGCGGGTTAAGAACCTTGATTGTCTATTAGTCCGCGCAGGCGGACTTTGTTTGTATAGCCGCGATTTCTAATCGCTAGGGCTAGGTGCAAGCTATATATATATGGGCTTCTTAATTAATTTCAAACTTAACACTTCACATTTGTTTCTTAATCTGCGATCGCCCAACGCACATAAGGACGAAACGCGGCTACAGTTTTGTAAGTAATTAGCTGTCCTGGTGCGTTGATTTTTCGCAAATCTACACGGAAATATGCCTTTTTATTTTTAAACTGCACATTATAAAAAGGATATTCCTGTCCTTGAGTTTGACCAACACAATTAGCATAATTACTGCGTAAAGGCGAAACAAACTCAACAAACAGCTTATTATTAGATGCGACTAATTGAGTTGTATCGGCAAAATCTCTAGTCTCTGCAATTACAGTATGTTCTGCACCACCTTCATAAGGTAATATTAACCACCACAAACCAACTGTCTGCGGGCAAGTTCCGCTAGTACGTTGCACTTTTAATTGTACATTGGGTTCAGATAGTGGACTCTGTGAAGGTTGTGCTTGCGCTGTAGAGGCGATCGCTCCTACTGTAACTAAAGGGCATAAAATACCAGCTAAAATTGTCAACTTTGCCAACTTATTCATAACTCAAAATGTTCATTATACTAACTATTCTTCATAAATTGACTCGGTAAATGTCGCAAAAGTGCCTAATTAATTTTATTTATCGCTAACGTGTTTTCAGTTACAGTTACATCCTCAAAAACAACGTCACAATATGGTTAATTACGAATTACAAATTACGCAATCATACTACCTGCTGTCTCATGAAACCTCGAATCATTGTTTGTGGCTTAGGGCGTACAGGATATAAAATTTTTCGTCTGCTGAGACAGCAGGGCGCATTAGTTGTTGGTATTCATCACAAACCAATTGCCGGCGAATGTTCACAAGATATTATTATTGGTAATTTACACGCGGCGACAACTTTGACGGCGGCGGGAATTCAGCAAGCACATACTTTGGTAATTACAGCGTCGGAAGACACCTTAAATTTATCAATTATGATGCAAGCGCGAGTGTTAAATCCGCGCATTCGTATTATTAACCGCTTTTATAATACAAACTTAGGTGAAAGGTTAGATCAAACTCTGCCAGAACATTTAAGTATGAGTGTTGTAGGATTAGCCGCACCATTATTTACCTTTGCAGCTTTAGGAAATCAAGCCATAGGGCAAATCAAATTATTTGACCAAACTTGGCCTGTTCAAGAAGAATACATTGATGAAAATCATCCTTGGTTGGGGCGGAATTTAAGTGATTTGTGGGAAGAACCCACAAGAATATTAATTTATTATCTACCCGTACAGGGGGAAATGAATTTAATTGATGGGGTGCTATCTGGACAAGAATTACAAGTAGGCGATCGCATAATTGTCGCAACTCAACCGCGCATTCGTTCTACCCGCAGATCGTTAATTAAAAAAGTCTTGAAAGTTTGTACCAGTTTGCGTCAGTTTCAGCAACATGGTCAATCGGTAGTCGTGGGTGCGCTAGTCTTAATAGCAATTATAGCGATCGCCACACTCACATATATGTCTACAGAACTAAGTTTATCTGTAGTCGATGCTCTGTATTTTTCTGTGGGGATGATTACTGGCGCAGGCGGTAATGATAAAGTTGTCGAAAATGCCCCCAACAGCATTAAATTATTCACGATTGTGATTATGCTGATTGGTGCAGTGGTGATTGGTATTTGGTATGCGATGTTAACCGACTTTGTGTTAGGTAGCCGCTTTAAACAATTTTGGGACGCAGCTAGAATTCCCCAACGCCATCATTATATTATTTGTGGTTTAAATGGCATTGGCAGCAAAATTGTCCAGCAACTTCATACAAGTGGCTATGAAGTCATTGTGATTGAAACTGACTCAAATAATAAATACGTTAACTCGGTGCGACGTTTAGGAATTCCAGTCATTCAAGGTGATGCTAGTTTCCGCACGATTTTGCAAACCAGTAACGTAACTACGGCGGCGGCGGTATTAGCTGTCACTAACAACGATGCAACTAACCTAGAAATTGCCCTCAAAACCAAAGGTTTAGCCCCAAAAATACCCGTAATTGTTCATTATGCTGACCCTGACTTTGCTAGGATGGCACAACAAGTATTTGATTTTGAAGCCGTCCTCAGTCCCGCAGAACTAGCCGCGCCAGCCTTCGCCGCCGCCGCTTTAGGGGGACGCATCCTCGGTAATGGTATTACCGCCGATAAACTATGGGTAGCCTTTGCCACATTAATTACAGCATCACATCCCTTTTGCGGTCAATTGGTAAAAGAAATCGCCATATCTGCTGACTTTGTACCGTTATATGTCGAAAGCAACAGCCAACGTGTTCAAGGTTGGGAACTACTTACAACACAATTAGACGAGGGAGATATTCTATATTTAACAATGCCAGCAAATCGTTTATATCAACTGTGGCGGGAAGATAAAATATCACAGAAGAGTTAGTAGAAGAAAGGGTGTATGGGGTGTGAGGATGTGAGGGTGTAAAAGTTAAAGAATTGCGATCGCTCACATTGCAATTGTGACGGTTGAAAGATGAAATGCGATCGCTCTCATTTTGATTGTGATGGTTGAAAGATGAAATGCGATCGCTCTCATTTTGATTGTGATGGTTGAAAGATGAAATGCGATCGCTCTCATTTTGATTGTGATGGTTAAAAGATGAAATGCGATCGCTCTCGTTGTGATTGTGGCTGTGAAAATATAAATTGTAGTTGCATTTGATATGCTACTGAAGAAAGAACAAATTCAAAATTACTTGTGATTGTAGATAAAATACCAGACGAAGCAATAGTTATTCGGGGTGGACGTAATCGACCAGAAGATATTGAGCGTGGTTTTGGGACTCATCCTATTGGAGTAACTGGAATATCTGTAGAGAGTGCGATAGGATTATCGATAGAACAGTTGGCTGCAACAATACCTCACGGACAAATTGGAGTAACATCAGTAGGCGCAGTTAGAGCTTTAGGAGGAGATGTAATTCGTACTTCTGGTAGAAGTCCCTCTCATGCAACATTAACAGGCTTAACTCCACAGCAAATTAGCAGCTTGCTTACTCCTACAATTGCTAATCCAGCTAAAGCAAACTAGAAATTTTCTCACCATTTAAACGCTATGGATAAACCAAGAGTCTTTGCCGATTTTCATAATGCTGATTCTCAAGGTCGCTTGCGACTTAATTGTACTGGTACTATTGAAGATTTAGCTCGTCAAAAAATTTGGTTGCAAGATAATTTAAATTTGGTGTTGTATAGCGAAGATTTAGAAGTTGATGGGATTGTTCAATATTCTCATGAAGAAAATGTTTGGGTTGCGGTAATTGATTGGGATAATATCAGAGAGCAAGATAATATTTCAATCCCAGATATTAATTTTATATAGCAATAGTTTACTGTTCAGCAAATTGCAACAAAAAACCGGGATGAACCCGGTATAGTTTTATATTAGGATCTGCGGGTTAATAGTGTCCCAAGCAGCCGGGTTTCGACACTTCGACAAGCTCAGTGCATCGCTTCGCTCAACCCTCAAAGATCGAGAGTTGAGCGGAGTCGAAACTCGGTTTACTGGTACTTTATTTTCATGCAATTCCCTTACGTTTGCAATCGCAGTGTTATAGACACGGTAGCTGTGAGCGTTTGAGGGATACGCCAAGAGATGAGCGATCGCCTGATAATATCAATTACAGTCTGTTCCTTAAAAGTAGAAGCCTGCTCATCTAACAACACCTGTCTGACTCGTCCTTTATTTATCTGCAACTCAAACACTAAATCGCCGCTAAAACCTATAGGTAATTGGATAGATTCTAAATACTGAGTCAGAAGCGCAACCATCTGTTCATTCAATCCTGTCACACTCACCACCTTTAAATGCACGACAGGAGCAATTTCAGGATCAAAGGTTTCTGCTTCTAACAATAACCGTAAATCCTCCAAATCTTCATTCAAATCACTGTCAGCTTCCGGTGGCGGGGGTGGTTCCATAAAAAAGTCATACAACTCACCGAATGATAATTCATTGAATTCTTCAAGACGAAAGGATGAGAATTCAGTTTCCGCTTCCTCACTTAGTTCCCTGAATAAAGGTAGTTCAGAAAAACCACTTTCCGCTTCTGGTGCGCTTGGAGATGCTAGGCTTCGCTTACGTTGCAAAAACTCAGGTGCAGGAGATAGCATATTTGCCATCATGGGAGGAGGCGCAACACCACTAACAGCACTCCCGAAAATACCTTGATAGCTGATACCTTCAGCCATTTCTACAGGTACTTGCACCGCAACTGAACCCTGACGCGAATCAACTCGCACATCATCACTCACCGCGACAAAAGCTGTATATTGCGACAACAGTTGATAAGTCAAAGCCGTATCCGTCACTGCTTCCACACCCAACTTAGTTTCACCACTCACCATAAGATTCATTAATTCCTTAATGCGGGAACGTCCCCAAAGTTGAGCAATGGCGGAGTTTCCTGCTTCCTCAAAGTCCAAGTTAATTGTATTTTGATAGCGTGTACCACCCGCAACAATTCCCGTAATGTGCAGTTTTCCCCCACGCGCATCAGGCTTTTTACCAAATAAAACTAACGGCTGTTCCGCAAACAAATCTGGTGGCGTAGCAGGATAGATAATTGGAGCATCACCATCGCCTTCCCATTGCAAATTAATGTTAGCCAAAACTGGATTATTAATTTGACGGTAGAATTTATCGACTACCTCATCCGTTGGTTCATCGTGGCGAATAATGTGAGATATACCCCTTCCTAATTCTGCAATGCGGTTGAGTAGAAACCGATTTATCGAACTACCAGCACCAAAACTATAGAGGCGGTTTCCTGGTTGCAGATGTTGTTTCACCTCTGCAAGAATTTGGTTTTCATTGCCGATATAACCATCCGTCAACAATACAATACTCCGTAAGCGTCCGGGATCTGTAATAGGGAAATTCAACACAGCACGAATTCCGCGTAACATCTCCGTCCCGCCATTAGCCGTCAATCGATTAATATAATTGATGGCTCTAGTGCGATTTTGAGAATTATTAGCCAGGGGAACAGGTGATAATTGCCGAGTCGTATCAGAGAAATCAATAATACTAAAAGTGTCATCAGGGTTAAGTCCATTAATAAAGTGGCGCATCAACTCCTGACATTGCATCAATGGCGCACCCATTTGTGAACCAGAAGTATCAATGAGAAACACCACATCTTTAGAAACAACCTGATCCTGACGGTATTGGAGTGCAGGAATTAAATATAGTGCAAAATGTCCACCCCGTTCATCAGCTTGGCTGAGTACAGTAGCTTGAGTAGATTCGCCAGCTACTTGATAGCGTAAAATCAAATCTTTATTCGGAATAGTATCCCCACCCGCCAACTTCACTAACACCCGCTTTTCTGCATAACTTATCTGAATTTGGTGAGAAGGAGATTGCACATTTTGAATCTCAACTCCTGCATCAATTTCTACCGTGACATTAATATCGTGAGGGGAACGAGTACCTGATGGTAAGATAGGTGCATTCAACCGTGAACCATCGGGAACTAAATCCGTATCTTGATTTTGCGTCATTGGTGCAGTCGCCGAACCTACACCACCTGCATTTCCCTCAATTGGTATCCCTGGAATGTAACGCGGAGCAACCACCATCGGGAAAGCAAACTCATAATTACCCGCAGTAAATTTCAAGCTTTCAGAGTAGCGAATAATCACATCAATTTGCTCACCTGGTTGAATATTGGCAAGGGATTGAGTAAAAATATTGTCCCGTTCTTGTTCCAACAATCCGGCGGTGCGTCCTTGCTGCTTCGCTTGCTCGTAGATTTGCTGTGCTTCTTGGCGTTTTTTAATACTACCTTTAATAGTCTTGTCACCAATCCGAATCAGCATATCATCAACAGCCGCCTCGTCCGGTAAAGGGAAAATATAGACAGCTTCGAGTGTAGTTGTGAAGGGATTTTCAAAACTTTGGGTAACTTCCACCCGTGAAATATTCCCCGCAATTTTGGCTTCTACCTCAGTGTGCTTCAGGGGGAAAGCAATTTGCTGTTGTTCAGGAGTTTGAACATATAAGCCACCAACTTGGCGTTCTAGAGTTTGAGTCATATAAGTTACCTCACGCTTTGATGTTATGTCTCTAGCGTAGGCGTGTTTACTTGGCAGATATGCTCAGTTTTGTGTTCAGTCGATGCTCAGTGATTGGTTCAGTATGAAGTAAAAATTCTCTTATCTTAGAAATCAGCTAAATTTGTTAATTTAGCTGTTCATATGGACATAATTTTAGATGATATTAAGAATCTTAGCTAACAGATCAAAAATAAAACCGATTAATTATATGTTCGCCAATATTTTACGTAGATTTTCGGATAACCTTGACACTTTGCGGGACTTTGTGGATCTTGTAAATCCAATCCTAGACAAAGCCAGAGAAGAAGCAATAACAGCTAATCCTAACGCATTAATACCCTTAGTGCTTGGTATGAATGCAATTGCACCAGAGAAGTTCTGTCTTGACACATCTTTTGTAGAGCATTTACAGTCTCAATTTGATGGAAAATTAGATATTCAGGTAGAAGAAGAAGGTAATAAATCAGCAAAATTAAGTTTTAATAATTCTGGTGGAGATGCTTTTCATAGCACTATGGCAAAACTTTCTAAAAGATCTGCTCAGAAAGGCTTACTATACCAAAATGCTTTAATTTCTTTGGTCAGTGCCGTTGAATGGTTTTTATCTCAACTTCTTCATAAATATTTTGAGTTATATCCAGATGCTGCTGGAATTCGTGAGCGTAGTTTGACACTTAGCGAATTGCAATTAATAGGAACTATTGACGAGGCTAAAAATTATTTAATTGGCATACGCATTGAGGAAATTTTGAGAGGTAGTTTTAGCGATTGGATTACTTTTATGAAAGGTAATTTGAAACTATCAATGGGTTATCTAGAAGATGATGAGAAATATCTTATTGAAATTTGTCAACGTAGAAATCTTTTTGTACATAATGGTGGTATAGTCAATAAAATTTACTTAAATAAAAGTGGATTTACAAATATAGGAATTGGAGAACAAATAAATGTTTCACAAGAATATCTAGACGAAGCAATAGCTAGATTTGAAAGATTCTTCTTTTTAGTTTCTCTAGAATTATGGAAAAAACTTGCTCCTGATGATAAAGAAAGGGCGAATATTGTTAGCGATATCACCTACAAAAATCTATGTAATGAGAGATGGAAAATTGCTGAAAGTTTAAGTTTTTTTCTCATGAATGATAAACAACTTCCAGAAATGAATCGTCTCATTTCTCAAATCAACTATTGGCAATCACTTAAGTGGCAAGATAGATTTACTGAAGTAAGGAAAGACGTTGAGAGAATAGACTTTTCAGCAAAAAATGAAATATTTTCACTTGCTCAGTCTGTTTTATTGGATGATGAGCAGCGATTTTTTCAGTTATTACCTATCCTCTTAAAAGCAGAAAAGCTCAGTGAAAAAGATTTACATGAGTGGCCTCTATTTCGGAAAATAAGAAACACAGATACGTTTAAAACTATTTATAATCCAAAGTTAGTATCTGAATAACCAAGCCATTAATCACAACCTACCCATCTCCTGTAAATTTTTGATGTCTTGTTCAAAATCATCCACACCATAGTGAACCGGAATTTGACGACTGGCAAGCAAATGCTGAAATGCAATGCGGTTCATCCCTGCCAAACGACTGGCTTGAGCAAGGGTAAGTTTATCTTTCTGAAACAGCATTACTGCAATTTCTTGTTTCAGTTCAGCATCAGTCATGCGAGTTGCAGCTAAAATTTCATCAGGAATAACGATGCTCATGGCTGGATTTATCTCTACATAACTATTTTATTGATTTATATGACTAGCAAACACTGTTAGCACTTCAGATTTTTGTATTTTTATTAGAATGAATTTATCAACTTTAGTCAAACTCACTATATGACTTTGCAAGAACTCAAAGAACAGATTGATAAATTATCAACAAGCGATCGCCTCACTCTCCTCTCTCTAATTATTGAATCACTCCAGCGTGAACACAGCGATAATTTAGAACCAAAGCAATTTGATATTTCTGATATTCATCTTCAAAAATACTTAGATATAGACAGAGTAAATGTAATTAATCAAATGCGTGGATTTCTCAAAACAGATCAACCTGCTCTCACAGATAGTGAAGTGAAAACCATGTTACAACAGCGTCTAGTAGAAAAATATCAAGACGATCTGCTCAGTTAACCGATATATGTCAAACTCGCTCAAAGCATCAACAACTGGACTGGTAATTGTAGACAAGGCGCGAAAACGTCTTGGCTGGACGAAAACTAGTACGGCGCGTTGGTGGCAAGATGCTCACACTTCTAGAGCTACTTTACGGCGATTTTGGCAGGGCGATCGCATTCAACAAGAAATTTTCATCGCTATCTGTCAGGCTGTTGGCATTAATGATTGGGAAAGTATTGCAGACATCCCTCATGCAGACTTCGAGGAACTCTCTACACAATACCTCGACTGGGATGAAGCACCTGATGTTGACAGCTTTTATGGACGCAATCAAGAATTAACTCAGTTAGAAGAATGGATTGTAGGCGATCGCTGTAAACTAATTATCATCACAGGGATTGCTGGCATTGGTAAAACTGCTCTGGCTCTAGCTTTAGCTGATTTGCTTCAGTTAAAATTTGATGGTTTAATCTGGAAAACCCTTCATTCTGCACCATCCCTAGTTTCCCTGTTAGATGAACTTCTCCACACCTTTCAGCAAACTCCGGTTGATGATATTTCTAAAGATACAGCAAAACTCATTTACCATCTGCAACAGCATCGGTGTTTGTTGATTTTGGATGGGTTGGATGAATTAGAGAAACACTATCATCAGTTTATTCAGCAATTAAGCCGCGCTCATCACCAAAGTTGCATTATCCTCACCAGTCGAGAACAAACAAATATTATTGAATCGAATACAAAAACGGTTCGCAGTCTCACGTTACAAGGATTACCAAAAGCTGATGCTGTGGAACTATTACAAGCCAGAGGATTTACAGGTAAGGAAATCGGATTATCACCTTTAATTCAACTTTATCGCGGCAATCCTTTGGCACTCAAACTAGTTACGCCATTAATTCAGTCGGTGTTTGGTGGGAATATTGCGGCTTTTCTAAGTCAAAATACGATAGTGATTGGCGATCGCTTGCGTGGTATCCTCAAGCAACAGTTTGAGCAACTGTGTGATTTAGAACAAAATATTCTCTATTGGTTAGCAATTTGGCAACAACCAATCTCTTTTACCCGCTTGCAAACTCATTTACTCATTTCTCTCGACCCAGCTACAATTTTAGATGCTATTGTCAGCTTGGAGCGGCGATCGCTTTTAGAAAAATGGATTTGTAGTGATGCACCAGCTTTTACCTTGCAACCACTGGTGATGAAAATTGTCACCGATGAATTAGTAGAACGTGGGACTCAAGAGATAATTCTGGTGATGCAGAGTCAAGATATCGCTGATTTTAAAGTTCTGCGAACCCATTGGTTATTGCGTCCTGGTAGTGATGATATTGTCGGCGATCGCATTTTACATCAACTACAAGAAAAACTCTGGCAGATTTATGGGGCAAATCTCGTACAGAATCTCCAACAAATTCTATTACTTTTAAATGATAAATCACCTTTAGCAATTGGTTATATTGCTTGCAATATCACAACAATTATTAACCGATTAGGATAATGACCAAATACTAGAAGTATTTAAAACAAATCCTGCTAAAACTGGATCTGCGCTTACTGTCGCAGGATTTTCTAAACATTCTTGTGGTTTATCAGGATAATAAATATATACTTGGCGATGCTGAAGGTCAATTAACCAACCTAATTTTATCTCTGCTTCCTGCATATATTCTGCCATTTTTTCTTGAATTAATTGCAGGTTTTGGTTAAGGAATCTAATTTCAACTACAAAATCAGGACAAGTAGGAAGAAACCATTCTTTTGGTGCTGACGAAAGTGTATTCCACCGTTCTAGTTTCATCCAAGCAGCATAAGGTAATCTATTTGCACCTGTTGATAACTTAAATCTTGTATTTGCATCAAAGCTTACACCTGCATTATGTTGTTGCGACCAATGACGCAATTGCTCAAAGATACTTCCACTAAGATTCCTTATCTTCTCATCAATAGCCGACATAATGGATAGGTGTCCAAATCTATCTTTTTCAATGCGTAAATGAGAATTTACTTGACAGAAATCAAATAATTGTTCGTTTGTCATTGGCATCGATGACGGAATTTGTAGAATTAAAGGTGATGGCAGCATCATATTTTAAAAGCTGGCTTAATTTTCCATTTTCATCTAAATACAAAAGAACGCAAAGATAAACTGTTCTTTGCGTCTTGTACACAAACTGAATTAAAAATTTATCTCCTGAGTGCTGAGGGAGAATCACTACTCAGTACTCAGCACTTATTACTTGTTAGGTTGAGGAGTTAACCGCAGATAGGGTTTGACTACTTCGTAACCTTTGGGGAATTTTTCTTTTAAGACTTCGGGGTCTTTAAGGGAGGGGACGATAACAACCTTATCGCCATCTTTCCAGTCTGCTGGGGTGGCTACGCTGTAGTTATCGGTGAGTTGCAAGGAATCAATTACCCGCAACAGTTCATCAAAGTTACGTCCGGTGCTGGGGGGGTAGGTAAAGGTCAGACGCAATTTTTTGCTGGGATCAATTACAAATACGGAACGCACTGTTACTGCTGCGTTAGCGTTGGGATGAATCATATCGTAAAGGTCAGAAACTTTACGATCTGCGTCTGCCAAAATGGGGTAATTAAGGGTGGTGCTTTGAGTTTCTTCGATGTCGCCTACCCAGCCTTTGTGAGATTCTACATCATCAACACTGAGAGCGATCGCTTTGACGTTGCGCTTGTCAAATTCTGGCTTGAGTTTCGCAACTGTACCTAATTCAGTTGTACAAACAGGTGTGAAGTCAGCAGGGTGAGAAAACAGCACCACCCAGCTATCACCAGCCCATTCGTAAAAATCTATGTCGCCATGTGTAGAAGCTTGTGTAAAGTTTGGTACTGTATCACCAAGACGGAGAGCCATAAGAGATTCCCTGTAGATAAAGAGGCAGATGTAGTCTATTTTGCCATCATCCCATAAAACATCGGTTTCCCTATCGACTTTTAGCTATTTGTTACAAAATTTTAATTTTTTAGCACAGAGGCAGGGAGAGATGCAGTGTAACTAGATGAGGCTTGATTATTATACAGATATAATGTTTATTTTTTACACTGAATCGATTTAACTGAAAATTAACTTTCTGCTCGCACAATAGAAGCAGAATTTATCACTTGATTGCAGAGATTACTAGATTACTCATGATTCTGGGAGAAGTGCATGGTTTTTCAAAGGTCGCGGTTTGCCACTCATCTTGTAGTAATCTCTGCTTTAGTGTTCCTGACGGGGTGTAACACTAACTCAACTGGCGATAATAATTTTTCCGGGTTAACAGTCAAGTTACTAGTTGGTAGTGCTTTGGGCGACTTTTGCAACCAAGCGACAAAAAACTTTAATGCTACCCAACCAAAGTTAGATAACGGTACAGCTTTTCAAGTGAAATGCGAATCTTTGGGTAGTGGTGATGTCGTAACTGAGGTAGTGGCTTTAGCCAATCAATTGCAAAAGGGGACAGTACAAGCCGACGCACCAGATTTTCCCCCAATTATTTCTCTGGATGGGGATATATATCACAGTCAGTTAATTTACCGGATGAACCAGCTGTTTCCGGGGAAAAATTACATCCCAGAAATCACAGAGTCGCCACTGGTTGCAAACACGCCAATGGTGTTTATGGCGCAAGCTGATGTAGCAAGTGGTTTGCGGAAAGTTGCAGATCCTTATAAAGCTTTGGTGACGGCTAAAACTCACCGCGATATCGACCCAACTTCGCCACCTTTAACAGTTCATTATGTACATTCTGCCCCGACTCGTTCAAATTCTGGACTGCAAACACTGGTAGCCCAATACGCCAGTGTATCGGGTAAGCGTCCTGAAGAAATCACAGTGGCGGATGTGCAGCAGTTTCAACCCCAAATTCAGCAAATTCAAAGCAAAATTACTCGTTATGGGGTTTCGACTAATTCTCTCGCCCAAACGATGGTAAAGAATGGGCCATTTTGGGCTTCTATTGGTTCAGTGTATGAATCGAGTGTAATTGTAGCCAATTCTGGTTTAGCAACGGGACAGCAGCGTTATCAGGCAGTTTATCCCAAAGCCACGTTTACTTCTAATATGCGGGCAATTGTACCGAATGCACCTTGGGTAAGCACGGATGAAAAGGCAGCTGCGGAGAAGTTTATCACTTATTGGCGATCGCCAGAAACACAAAAAATTGCCACCGATTTGGGTTTACGTCCCGGAACCCCAGGAGTCGCTTTAGGTGCTAAGTTCAGTCCCGAATTTGGTGTAGAAGCCCAAGCCAAATATGATTCCTTGCGTCCACCAAAGCCGGAAGTTGTCGATGCAATGTTGAAATCATGGCAAGAATTGGCGAAAAAACCTTCTTTAGTGGTGGTGGTTGTCGATTCTTCTGGTTCCATGTCGGGGGATAAATTACCAGCCGTCCAAAATACTTTACAAAACTATATTAAGAACTTGGGGCCGAAAGAACAAATTGCCTTGATTGATTTTGATTCGGTAATTCGTCCGCCTGTATTAGTCGATGGTACACCCCAAGGACGCGATCGCGGTTGGCAATTTATCAATGGACTGCAAGCTGATGGTGGCACAAAATTATACGACGCAGCCTTAGAAGCGAGAAATTGGCTACAACAAAATTTGCGGAAAGATGCAATTAACGCTGTGTTGATATTAACTGATGGTGAAGATGCCGGTTCAAAAATTAAGCTGGATGGGTTAGAACAAGAATTGAAAAAAAGTGGTTTTGCAACTGATCAAAGAATTGGCTTTTTTACAATTGGCTATGGTAAGGAAGGAGAATTTAAACCTGATGTTTTAAAAGAAATTGCTGAGTTAAATGGAGGGTATTATTCTCAAGGTAATCCTGAGACGATTTCGCAAGTAATGTCAAACTTACAGGTGGAATTTTAAACTAATTTATGAAAATTGTTAATCCTCTTTATTATCCATTGGCAGTGTTAGCTGGGGGTATGTCTCTATTTTTTGGCGTGCGTTTATTACAATTGCCCAGCTTAGTTATGTTACCAGTTGCTTCGGGTATTACTCTCATCAGTGCAAGTTTTATTAAATCTCGTGAACCCCAAACTTTTGAATTAGCAAATCCCGAATTAGAAAGAGAAATAAATGCAGTCAAACTATCTGCTTTAGAATTAGTAAATCAATCCTCTAGCTTATGTTTGGCAGCCAAAAAACTACTCAATGATTCATTTCAAATTGAACTTTTAACAGCATTGCAAATAAATGGCGATCGCATTTCCACCTTACCTAATAAAATCGACACATTAGCCGGGAACTTATTCAGCAATAATTCTATACTTTCAGTCAGTGCTTTACAGCAGCAATTAGCAGAAGTCCAAAAAAAGTTAAGTGCGAGTTCTGGTGTCGCCAAAGAACATCTCAATCAATTAGCTGCCAGCCTGAAACGCAATCTTAAATTAGCCCAAGATGGTGAAGATACGCGGTTAGCCAGAATTATTAATATTTCCACATTAATTCAAGATTGTACAGGCATATTGCAACAATTACAAACTAAATTGCAAAACTCAGACTTAAGTGATGCTCAAAACATTCAGGAGATGCAATCACTCAGCAATGAACTGACTAGCTTAGTAGAAAATATCGATTTATTAGTGCAGAAATAACTAAAATTATGCCACCAGGATTAAAAATTCATAAAACAAAATCGCAATCTGTAAAAGTTATTACTTCGGTGGCAATTATAATTGCTGCTTTAGGTTTAACTTATGTTCCTCTTCCTGGCTTAAAAAAAACTGTCATTATTGTTAGTGGTACAGAACTACAAGAACCACTGCAAATACTAGAAACCAAATTTGAGCAAGAAAACCCCAATATAAAGTTAGAACTCAAATTTCAGGGTTCGCAAGATATGGTGAACAATTATGTTGACCAGAAAAATGATTTTAAACCGACCATCTTAATTCCTGCCAATGGAGAAATTTTACCAGAATTAAGCGATCGCCTCCGCACCACCACCCAAACTGAACCCTTTTATGACACTCCCCAACCACTGGCTAAAACTTTATTAGTGGGTATCGCTTGGCCAGAACGGGGTAAAGTCCTTTTTCCCAATGGACGCTTTCAATGGTCAAAACTAGAACAAGCAATGCAAGCTGGTAACTGGGGAAAAATTGGCGGTTCAAGCAATTGGGGTAGTTTTGATTTTGTGACTACAGACCCCACGCGGTCTAATAGTGGTCAGTTGACTTTGAACCTGTGGACACAATCAAAATTAGGCGGTGCTATTAATGCAGATAGTTTTAATAATTCATCTATACAAACGCTATTTAGTTTAATTAAAAAATCAGTTTATCAACCGCCGCGTTCTACAGATATTCTTTTGCAAGAATTTATTGTAAGAGGTGCTAATGATGCTGATGTCGCTACTGTCTATGAAAGTGTAGCTTTATATCGTTGGCAACAATCAGCCGCCAGTAAAGGCAGACCCTACCAAGTTTATTATTTAGACCCATCCATTGAAACTACCGCCACTGCCGCTATTGTCCGACGAGACGTAGAAGCAGCAACAGCAAAAGCCGCCAAACAATTTTTAGACTTTCTCACCCAACCAGAACAACAAGCAGTATTTGTGCGGTATGGTTTTCGTCCGGTCAATAATAATATTGATTTAAAAACTGTACCTAATAGTCCGTGGAGTCAAAATATTCCTGGTGCAGAAATTAAGCCGAGTGTGAAAATTCTTCCACCACCAGATAGTAAAACAATTACAGAAATTCAACGCCAATGGGAAAGGACGAATTAAAAAATGAAATTAGTTAAGGGATTGATATTATTTTTCGTAATATTCGTTTTACCTGTAGGGATTTCCATCTGTTTCTCAGAAAGTGAGTTTATCTTCTATCCTTTAATTGATACTCAATTACCTCCAGGTTTTACAATGCAGAAGTTTTACAGTATTAAACCAGGAATGACCAAAGCTGAAGTATCGAAAATTTTACCAGTACCGAAGTATTTATCAGAGGATGACAGTTCTTGGCATTATGGCCAAGATGGTGCAGCACCCTTTGGTGATTTTGCGTGGTTTGAGTTTACAATACACTTTGATACAGAAGGGAAAGTACTGAAAACAGAACGGCAAAAATATAATGACTAAGTTTTCCCAATCAATTGCTGAACAGTTGGAATCATTTGGCGATCGCATCCCGACTAAATTTTCTCAAGTATACTTAGTAAAAGTTCTTAGATTTTGAGAGCCTATTTACCTTAAAATAACTGACTATAGAGGAATACGGGTAAGGCTGTCACTAATCAATTAACGATGAATCCATACTTACCAAGGTCACTGCCACTGACAATTTTAGTTATTGATGACCATCAGTTAATTTTAAGCGCAACTTTTAACATCCTACAACAACAATACCCAGATGCTGAGATTGTGAAGGCAAACACAGCAGAAGAAGGACTTGCCCAACTTGCTAATTCTGAGTTTGACTTGATCGTCATGGATTTGTCCATCCCAGAAAAATCAGGAATGATTGCACAGATAGATACAGGTATCAACTTAATTAAAGACTTACTCAAGCAGTATCCACAACAAAGTTTCTTAGTACAAAGTAGCTATGCCAGAGCTTTAATTAGGATAAAACATGAGATTGATGAGCATCAAGGTGGCTTTGCGATCGCAGATAAAGGTTTATCTGAATCTGAAATGCTAATCCGTGCCAATCTATCACTACAAGGTGTAACTCATACCAAAGATATTAACGCATCATTGGAACTAAAACCGGAATGGTTAGAAGTTTTAAAATTAGCCTTTGAACAAGGATTAACCGATAAACAGATTTCTTTACAAATGTACAGATCAGAACGTGCTGTACGTACATACTGGACAAAAATTCAAGACTTACTTGGTGTTTATCCAGAAGAAGGTAAAAACATGCGAATTCAAACCGAAATTCGCGCTCGTCAAGCAGGATTAATTGATTAGTTAATAGTCAATAATTATTTATGGAGTTGATCAGCAAACAACAAATTAAACAAATAATTGCCATTTGGCAACCAGCAGCAATTCCTGGGATTGCTGTTTTAATCATCATTATAATTGCTCGTTTAACTGGATTATTACAAAGTCTAGAATTAATCACTCTGGATATATTTTTACGTCTTAGACCAGATGAAACAACCGACAAACAAGTGGTAATTATTGGAGTTACAGAACAAGATATAGATAGCATCAAGAGCTATCCAATTCCAGATCAAGAACTTGCCTTATTAATCCAAAAAATTCAATCTTATAAACCTACAGTTCTTGGAATTGATATTGTTAGAGATATGCCTGTGGAACCAGGTCATCAGGAAATTATTAAAGTATTTCAGACATATAAAAACTTGGTTGCGATTGAAAAATTATTACCTCCTGAAGAAATTTCACCGCCACCAAAACTACCAACAAAACAAATAGGATTTTCTGATGTCATAGCAGATCAAGATGGCAAATATCGCCGACATTTACTTTGGACAGTAAATCCTAAAAACATCGATGAAGATAAATATTCTTTAGCTTTGCAATTAGCAAAAATTTATTTATCTACTCAAGGCATAAATATAGAAACAGGTAAACAAGACCCTGATACTATACGCTTTGGCAATACAGAAATGCCACGAATTTCATATAATTCTGGAGGTTATGTAAACGTCAATGATAGCGGGATAAAAATACTAGTCAATTTTCGTAGTGGTCAACAACCATTCAAATTTCTTTCTTTAGCTGATATTAAAAACAATAATTTTCAGCCTCAATGGTTAGAGAATAAAGTAGTTATCATTGGGATTACTGCTTCTAGTGTTACTGATTTTTTTAATACTTCAGCCACAAACCACTCAAAAATTGACGGACACATTTATGGAGTAGAACTGCACGCTCATGTGACTTCTCAAATAATTAATGCCGTTCTCAACGGTAGACCAATGTTAAAGTCTTGGTCTGAAGCAGGGGAATATTTATGGATAATATTCTGGGGAATAATCCTAGTAATGATTGTGAGGGTAACGCCAAACATTTGGCAAAATTTAACATTTGTTGTTGTTGCTAGTTGTTGTTTAATTGGCATAGCTTACCTATTAATCTTATTTGGGTGGTGGATTCCTGTAGTACCCAGTTTAATAATTAATGCTTTCGGATTAACTGCATTTACTTTTTATAAATATGAACAAGAACAAAAATCTAAAATTAATGAACGACAACAAGCAATTGAACATACATTTACTCTTATTCACAATGGCCCTTTGCAAAGTTTAGCTAACATATTAGTTCAAGTACGTACAGGAAATTTAGGTAACGAACAGTTAGTACTATACCTAGAAAAGTTGAATCAAGAAATCCGGGCTATAGGTGAATATGTAAGAATAGAGGCTTTAATTTATAATGAAAGCTTGCGTCTAGGCAGTGGCTTAAAGCTAGATTTAAAAAGACCTATTCATGAACTTTTTTATGAAGTATATACAAGTACTCTTGAGAGAAGAGATTTAGAATACTTTGATAAAATAAATGTTAAAGTTCGTACCTTTGAACCAATAGAAGAACAATACTTAACTTTAGAGAATAAGCAGGATCTTTGTCTATTTCTAGAAGAAGCTCTATGCAACATTGGTAAACACGCTCAAAGTGCCAAACGTATTGAAGCAATTGGCAAGAGAGAAGAAAATTTATATACTCTAATGATTAAAGATAATGGTTGTGGACTTACTTCATCATTGGAAAATAAAGGAACAAAACAACTCAAAAATATTGCTCATAACTTAGGTGGAAACTTTAAGAGAGAATCATTATTTCCCAAAGGGACAGTATGTGAAATTACATGGAAGTTGTCAAAAAAAATAAGCAAAAAATAAAGCTAATATTTGATACTAGGATATTACTTATGATCTCAGCGAGGTACATTCACTTGAGTTTATATATAAGTCGTCTAACTATTGCTAGTCTGAGCTTTTTGCTATGTTTTATGCCAGTTGCAATTGCAGGTTTTACACCAACTAATCGTAAGCCTGCAAGTGACTATAGCAGAAGTGCAGGTAAGCGAGGATGTCCAAATGAATCAACCCAAGATATACCTTTGACATTACTAGCACCTCAAAGCACTGTTGGGTATACTACTTCATTACGTCCTACCTTTGTAGGTTTTATATCTAGTCCTCAAAAAGTAGAGTTTAGAATTTTTGAATTTAGTTTAGACAACACAGTAACTCAAATTGGTGATGCAATTATTAAAGATATACAACCAGGAGTTTTTCAAATATCCCTTCCAGAACAATATCCAAATTTAATTGTAGGTAAAAAATATCTTTGGCAGTTAGCTATTAGTTGTTCTGGAGTCCAAAAAGTTGAGGCTGCTGAATTTATGATTGTTGAAATATCTTCTAAAATCAAAACAGAATTATCTACTATCAGTGATGCTTTTAAAAAATCCAATATTTATGCTGAAGAAGGTTTGTGGTATGAAGCATTAACTGAAGCTTTAAAGTTAGCAAATTATAAAAAACTCGGTAATTTAGGTTCAAATTTAATCCAAGATTTGGCTAAATATGAATCGCCAAGAGCTAGAGATAAAGAAGAGTTATTCAAGAAAAGGATAAAATATTTACAAACAATAGCAATCCAAGAGCAGTTATGAATTAATTATTAACTTAGTCGGCTGTTTGAATTAGCAGAGTATTCATATATTAAATACCCATAGATTACAACCAATTTCCAATCATAATAAACGCTGACCAATAATATGGATGATCATATCTGTCATCAATTTCTGTTATTTTCTTGGCGTTAATCAATTCTATTTGTGCTGCTTGTAAAGCTTGTGCTTTACTCATTCTAGGATGACGTAATTTATTGTAAAACTCGGCAATTAGATAGGCTGTAGATTCATCGTCTACAGACCATAGTGAAGCTAATGCACTTTTTGTACCTGCTTGCAGTGCTACACCTGCTAAACCTAATGTTGCACGGTCGTTACCTGTTGCAGTTTCACAGGCTGTTAATGTTAAAAGCTCGACAAAATTAGAAACATTACCAGATTTTCGCAACATCATTTCTAGTTTGTCAATCGTGATTTTTTGATTATTACCAGCGACTAAAAATGTATCTTCTGGTAGAATACCAAACTGTGCATGAGTCAATATATGAATAATCGGATAAACTTGGTTTTGAATTTCCTGTTGGACATTTTCTGGTAAAAACTGTTCATTTTCTAATTTTTTGCTTTTAGGGAATGTTGTCTTAATAGCCTCAAATTCCACAGAAGAATAGGCTAGTTTATCAAAGTTTATACCGTCAATTTCGCTTTCTTGAGTTAAAGCTAAAACTAAAGCGCGATCGCTTGAAAAATTGCTCTTTTTCAAATTAGTCAATTGTAAACTAGAAGTTGTAGCAATAGCATATTTTTCAATTAAATATTTACTTGCTTTTTGGTCATACAGTGCCGCCATTGGTATATCACGCAAAAAACCATCTTGGACGAACACTAATGTTGTAATCTTCTGAGTTACTAAATCTTTCTCCAAGGGTCTAATGATTAAATCATAAAGATTTTCTGCATCAGATGTATCATAGTTAATTGTTTGCTGTTGTAATAATCCATTGCGAAAATTAGCGATTTCTGCTTGAAAAACTTCTCGATTTTTATCTATCCAATATAAATGTTCTTCTTGATTAGGCAAACTTAGTAAAATACCTGTTTTCTCTTTCAGAATAATGGAACTAATTACGGCTGTATCCTTTTCTAATACTTGATTTGTATTATTTTGATTAAAAGCTTGCAAAATACAATCATTGCCAAAGTAATTTTGGATTTCTGCTAAACGTAAAGAATTGATAGTAGCCAAAGCCCTACTTAATTGCTGTTTACGTGTTTTATTATCTTTCGTGCTAGATATAGCCAAATCTAGCTGAACTTGCGCTAGTTCTCGATAAACAGGTTCAACAATATCCCGAAAATCAAATTGAAAGTCACGATTAGTAATTAAGATATTGTTGCGTAATTCTTCTAAAGTATTGTAGGCTCTTTGATAAGCAAGTAGAGCTTCATTAATTTTTCCTTGTTTCAGTAAAATTCTGCCTGCTTGCCATTCCCATAAATACAGGCTATCTTTTGCTTGCAAATTTTGCTCAGCTAACCAAATTGCTTTATTCGTTAATTCTAAGGCTAATGAATTGTCTTTTTGACTCTGACACTCATAAAAATGTCCCAACACTCCTAAAGCATAAGATTCAGCACGTTGATTTTGCAGAGTTTTGGCAACTTTAATAGCTTGGTTAAAAAGTTGTTTTACTTCTATTTCTGGTAGTCTTCGCTGTTCAAAGCACTGAGTTAAAGGTGAAGTTAATTCAACATCAACAGTAGGTAGATTAGCCAAATCAATCGCTGCATATACTTTATCTATAGAATCAGGTAATTTCTTAAGAATTTCGATAGAGTTGTAGATGTTTGTTTCAACTTGATTAGGATTAAATAAATTTGTATCTATAGAACGGTAAGCAAGCTGAATTAAATTTAAATGACTCCGCAATTCACCGAGGTAATTATTTTGTTGGTTTGCTAACTCAATACTAGATTGAACATATTTCTTTGCTAATTGATAATCATTAATGGCTTGTGTTTGAAACAAATCAGCTTTAAAAAACCTTTGTTGTTCAGCAGATTTAGCCTGTAGATTACGAAGTTGAGCGCGGCTGGCATGAGCATTCCCTAAACTATTGAATATGGCAAAATTGTAGGTTTGATTTTGACTATTTTTAGCAGCTTCTAGATATTTAATTGCTAGATCATAATTACCTTGTAGACGATAAGCTTCTCCCAAACTCCCTAAAGCTGCAATTTCTCCTAACTTATCATTTTGTTCTAACGCAATTTGTAAAGCACTACCTGGCTGACACGTTAATTTTTTGGGCAGTTTTGTATCAGATGTTCCACATAAGAAACTTATAGCTTTTTGTGTTTGTCCAATATAAGTGTAAACTTGTGCTATTTCGGTTAATACTCGCCCAACTTTTTGCCAATCATTTTGAATGCGATAATCAGCAAGTACTTTTTCCCAATAATTAAGGGTTGTTGTGGTATCGCCTAATTGTTGATAAGCTCTAGCTAAATTTTCATTGACGATCGCCACATTCTGCAAGTCATTATTTTTTTGATATATTTCCACCGCAGACTGCCAAGGTTGAATCGCAGCTTGAAAATCTCCTTTTTGATAACTGGCAATACCTTGGTTGACAAGTTGAACTGCTTCGGGCGTTTGAGCGTTGACTAAATTACTCAAGCCTATACAGAGTATCAAGCTGCCTACAAATAAGATTTTTAGCCAGTGATGAAAAATGGATTTTAGACCCTGATTAAACATATAACCTAGATTAGTTAATCACTATAAAATAACATAATTAAGTTTTATATAAAATCCAATGCACCTCTTAGCAATACAGTTTTATGTAATTATGAATGCAACTTTCTACCTTTTATCTTGTAAATACAAATTTTATGCTTTCATCATGACAGTTATGGAGTTATGCACTCGGCTCAAAAACATAGATTTGCAGTCAACAAATTTCTTTTTACTTTTAATACTAGCTCTGTCACTGTCTACTTTAAACACCATCAAATCAGATCCCCGACTTCTTTAAGAAATCAGGGATCTTTTTATTTAGAGTACTACTTGGAAAAATGATTGCATCAGATCATGTCTTTGCACAATCCAAAATGGTATGACTCATTGAAAATATGGAGGCTAGACAAGATGACTATCCTCCAGAATTCATGATTTATTGTTTATAAATCCTTAAGCGTTAACGAAGATATCTGCATTGGTTAAGGCTAATCCGGTGTTGAGTGTCGCAATTTGAACTTTGGCGATCGCACCTGAGCCATCTTGGTCAAAGAATAACCCGCCTGTTGTATTGTTGTAAATAAATCGCTGACTAGCGGTAGTTGCTGCTGTACCAATGATAAATTGACTAGCCGCGATCGCTGCACCCGCAACTAACCCACCACCAAAGCCAGCCGCAGATACGGCGATAGTATCATCAACTACGTTAAAATCAGTGATTCTATCAATGCCTTCTGTCGGAGAGTTAAAAGTAAAGCGATCGCGCCCTGCACCGCCCGTCAGTGTATCATTGCCAGTACCGCCAATGAGGTTATCATTGCCATTACCGCCCAAAAGAGTATCAACACCTGCACCACCGTTAATAGTATCGTTGCCATCTCCACCATTCAGGGTGTTATTGCCACTATTACCAGTAATTGTATTGTTGTAAAAATTGCCCGTACCATTAATGGCAGATGAGCCTGTGAGCGTTAAATTATCTACACCATTGCCTAGAGTGTAGCTAATAGATGACTGCACTGTATCTATGCCTTGGTTGGCATTTTCAGAAACGAAATCGCCTGTACTATCAACAATATAAATATCGTTACCAGCACCACCAATCAGCGTATCATTGCCAGTACCACCATTGAGCGTGTCATTACCAGCACCGCCAGTCAGGATATCATTACCAGCATCACCATTCAGGATATTGTTGCCATTGTTGCCGGAAATGGTGTTGTTAAGACTGTTACCTGTACCATTGATTGCAGATGTGCCTGTGAGACTTAAATTCTCGACATTCGCACCCAGGGTATAACTCACAGATGATTGAACTTTGTCAGTCCCTTCATTAGCGTTTTCAATGACGACATCCCCAGTAGCATTAACTATATATGTGTCATTACCTCTGCCACCCCTGAGAGTATCGTTACCTGCGCCACCATCGAGAATATCGTTACCTCTGCCACCAGACAAAATATTAGCAGCACTATTGCCAATAATTGTATCGTTGCCATCGCCAGTAAAGGCATTTTCGATGGTAGTTCCTGTACTAATAGTTAGGTTAGTTTCACTGAGGATACTTGTAGCACCTGGATTTAGATTCAGGTAAGAGTCGTAAGTAATCGCCGCCGCATTAATCGTATCTGTACCAGCAGTATCAGTTAGTGTGGTTGTCCCATAAAAACCATACTCATCAGTGTAAAAATAAGTGTCATTAGCTGTATCTGCATCCCCATATAAACGCAAATTCCAACTATTGAGAATGCCGATATCTGTAGGGCCTAAATCTCGGATTCTCAGTGTCCACTCACCAGCACTGCTTTCTCCCCAATGTTGGCTACTAGAAAGTCGAAATACAATATTATCTCCATCGTCCTCCTGATTACCAGGTCGGTAAACCAAAGTACTAGCAATACCACTCGGAGAAATCAAATCCACAATCAAATCACCCCGATAAGGATGAGTCAGATTCAAGTCTACTTCCACCCAATCAATTTCTAAACCTGCGGCAACATTTAAGGTATGGGTAATTCCATCCTCATTGTTATCTGGAATCGTCAAACCTAAATTACCAGAACTGTAGGAGAGAGACTGTTCGTTGCTAAATACACTCTGCTTTTGCCAAGTTTCTGCTAAACGTACAGCAGCACGAGCATCTACCAAGCCAAATCCATAGTCGTGGCTGACACGTAAACCGCCACCATTGAAGTTGTTTGCGCCGTTAATTTGCCAAATGTAATTTCCACCTTGGTTATAAAAATCGTTTTGACGCGCAGAATAGGCGAGGATTTCTTGGATATCTCGATAACCTAAATTGCGATTTGCTTCTAGTATTAAAGCAACTACCCCAGAAACCTGCGGTGCAGATGCGGAAGTGCCGTTAAAACTATAGTTGTAGTCTCCAGAACTATAGCCAGCCGATCCTTGACGATCTGTCGTGACAATACTGCCAGGTATACCACTACCGAAAGCCGAAACCAGAATAGATGCACCAGGAGTACTATAGGAACTGGCAAAGCCATTATGATCTAGTGCCGCTACACTAATAACTTGGCGGGAGTTTTGAAAGTTATGATAGTTAGTATTGTCTCCTTCTTGACGATAATTTCCGGCGGAAAATACGATCGCTGTTCCTAATCCATTACGTCCATCTGTGACAGCATTAGCGATCGCTTGTGCTGCTTGTGGAAAGGTAAAAAAATTATCGACAAAAGCACTTTGACTTCCATAGCCCCAGCTATTGTTGACAACATCAAAACTCGCAGCACGCCACAAAGCATCAACCGCAGTACTGATCGAACCTGGAATCGCTCTAATACCAGTGATTGTTGCATTGAACGCAACACCTACAGTACCAACTCCATTCGCTTCAGCACCAATAATACCTGCTACTGATGTTCCATGATTTTCATCAACGAGAGTTGGGAAAGGATCTGCATCTTGGTTAATGGTGTCATAATCTCTTGTTGTGTCGTAATTATTATTCAAATCGTAGTGTGTGTAATCAAATCCATCATCGATTACACCCACTACAACGCCGCGTCCTGTGTAGTCATCCCAAACATCAACCACATTGAGATCGATACCAGGAGTCCCACCAGATTGACCAGTGTTATATAGATACCATTGCTGGGGGAATAAAGGATCGTAAGGAATCGTAGTCATAAGTTTATTTCTGAAATTTCTAATCAAATAAGATGGTGATTTTTTGACAATTAAAATTTTTGTCAACTCACAGATTAAAAAAAACTCTAGAAATTCGTCCTGTAGGTTTTATGCAACTTTCTGTGCTGAATTATGTATAAAGAAGTGCATAAAACTGCATTGCATTTGATGTCAATATATGCAGTATTGCAATTTGCGTTCTCAAGCCTCAGACTAAAAAAATACCCAACTTCTTAACAAAGTTAGGTATCTGAGCTTTGAGTAAAAGTATTAAATTAAATTTTGATGATTAACAATCCTCAGTGGCGTAAATATTTGCATTTAGGATTTGTGGGTTTTTTGGGAGTGGTGGGAGTAACCATCTTTAGCCCTGAAACTGATGCTCAAAGCAAAATTGTGCCAGATAATACATTAGAGGCTGAGTCTTCGCAAATTATACCGAACTTTAACGGCTTGCCAATTGAGGTAGTGACTGGTGGTGCGACTCGTGGAATTAATCTATTTCACAGTTTCCAAGAATTTAATGTGAGTGCTGGAAGAGGCGCTTATTTTTTCGTTCCTAGTGCAACTATCCAAAATGTTCTAGCACGGGTAACAGGTAATCATCCTTCTGAGATTTTAGGTACACTTGGTACATTTGGGCGATCGCAGCCTAATTTATACTTAATCAATCCCAATGGCATTATTTTTGGGAGAAATGCTACTTTAAATGTTGGTGGTTCATTTGTAGCGACTACTGCTAATGCAATTCAATTTCCTGGTGGTGCTGAGTTTTCTATGAGTTCACCAGTTACACCAGGTAATAGTTTACTTAGTGTTCATCCAACAGCTTTTTTATTTAATCAAATTGCTAATCAAGGCGCAAACTCCATTGAAAATCGTGGCAGTTTACTAGTTCCTAATCATAAAAGTTTAATATTACTGGGTGGTCGAGTTGCACCAACATCTGAATCAACTGGACAAATTTTCATGGATGGTGGAAGGGTTGGGGGATTTAATGTTAGTAGGATTGAAATTGGTGGTTTAAATGCCCCTGGAAGTGTAGGAATTAAAGTTGATGGTGATAAGTTAAGCTTAAACTTTCCCCAAGGGATAGCCAGACCAGATATTAAATTCGTTAATAATTCTGCTGCGGCTACTTTGGATATAGGCGGTGATGTTGTAGTTAATGCCCATAATTTTAGCTTAATAAATAACAGTAATTTACTGACATCTGTTAGCAGACCGGGAAATGTCGCAGCTAAATCTGGTGATATTTCGATTAATGCTACTGGTAATGTCACCCTTGCTGAAAATAGTCAGTTGACAAATGGGGCTTCAGAAAGTGGAAATACCGGAAATATCAATATATTTGCCAATGGCAATATCAGCCTTACAGACACAAGTGATATCGGGAATATTGCGTTAAAAACAGGCGATACGGGAAATATCAATATTATAGGGCGATCGCTCAACATCAATAATGGTAGTTCAATTCAAGCGATCGCCACAGAAGGCAACTCAGGTGCAATTAATATTATAGCTGGTGAGACAGTTTCCCTTGCCGGGAGAGATATTGGTTTTATTACTGGAACGTTGATTCCGAGCGCAATTATCAGTAATGTGAGTTCAATAGATGCTTCAACAGGAAATTCTGTCATCAAACCAACCAGTGGAACCAGTAGTGGCGTTAATATCAAAGCCCAAAATCTTGCACTTGCGGATGGTGCGATTATTTCGGCTGCCAACCGCACAGCAGGTGATTCAGGCAATATTAAACTTCAAGTTCATGATTCAGTGCTGTTAAATGGAGCATTTATCACATCCAGTAATTTAGAACAAGCAAACGCAGGTGATATATTTATTACTAGCGATCGCCTAAGTCTCATCAATAATTCTCGCATCGAATCCAACACATTTGGCATCGGCAATGGCGGCAATATCAATATTAATTCCCGCGACATTCAGATAAATAACTCTGCTATTGAAGCCACTGTAGTGTCTTTTCCGGGAATTATCTCTGATGCTGGTAATGCGGGAAATATCAACATCAAAACCGAACGCATTTTACTCACAAATCTTGGCTTAATTTCCACTAGTTCTGACCAACCAGAACCAGGAGAAAAATTTGGTGTTGGCGGTGATATTAATATTACAGCAACTGATTTAATTGAAATAGATGCCCAAGAAAATCAAACAGGCTTCATAACTGGGATTACTTCCAGGACTTTTAGTAATAGTCGTGGTGGTGACATTACATTAAACACCAAAAATTTAATTGTCAGAAATGGCGGTTTTATCGCCGTAGATGCTGGTAATAATTTGGGAGGAGATGCTGGTAATATTTTTATTATTAGTCAGGATGAAGTCTTAGTTAAAAATAATAGTGCGATTAGAGCAAATGCTAGACAATCAAACGGTGGCACCATTAATATTACTGCCAAAAAAATCAACCTGCAAAATAATGGTGATATCCGCACTGAACTGTCTAGCGGTAACGGTAGAGGCGGTAATATTTTCCTCACCGCAGATACAATCATTGCATTAGCAGACAGCGACATTCTCGCCTTTGCACCAGAGGGACAAGGTGGCGATATCACCTTTAATACTCGTGCTGTATTTAGTGATTCTCTATTTGATCCTCAACAAAAATCTACTAATAGAGCGAGTATCCAGTCGTTAAATAATAATAGACGCTCTGATATCAATGCTTCTGGGGCGATTTCTGGTAATATTATCGGTGTACCTGATGTGAGCTTTATCCAAAACGGACTCACGGAACTACAAAATAATTTTATTGACACTAATGCGTTAATTGCTAATAGTTGTATTGCTCGAAGTTCCAAAACAGAAGGTAGTTTTATAATTACAGGTACTACTGGTTTACCAACTCGTCCTGGTGAAGCTGTGGCTTCTAGCTATCCTACAGGTGATGTGCAGAATGTCAGTAGTAGTCAAGCAGATAATTCTTGGCAAAAAGGCGACCCAATTGTAGAACCTGAAGGTGTTTATCGACTAGCGAATGGTAATTTAGTAATGAGTCGTGAGTGCAGTAAATTTTAGTTTTACATAGTTTTTTGAGATTAGCGACTTATTTATACCAATTCTGCATGAAGATGCACTGAATTAAAGAACGAACCACAAAGGGCGCATAGACGCGATAGCGGCTTCCCGAAGGGTAGAACACAAAGAAAGAAGAGATATGAAGATTAAATGCAGACTCACATAGAATTGGTATTAATCAATTGGTAATCTTATATTTCATAAAATTCAATAAAATGTAAATATAACGAACAATAATATTTTCATGATTCAACAATTGACACCATAAATTTATAGGAAAATAATATGATACCTAGCAAAAGTGAAAAAATGGGCAAAGTAACTACTAAAATCACTGTTACTAACCAAATTGACCAGACTCTTGCAGAAAGAGGTTTTATTCCCGTAGAACAAATACGCTCAATTACTTTACATGATGTTTTAGTCGATACAGGTGCAACAAGGTTATGCTTACCTAAAAATATGATTCTTGACTTAGGATTACCACTACAAGGGGAAGTAGACGTAAAAATAGCTACAGGAGTACACAAGGCTCGGATTTTTAAAATGGTCAATCTTGCAGTTGAGGGAAGAGAAGGGACATTTACTTGTATTGAATTACCAGAAGGATCTGATCCTTTATTGGGATTAATCCCGTTAGAAGATTTAGGATTAGAACCCGATTTGCAAAATCAGAAATTGCGAGTTTTACCAGTGGAAGGAAAAGATACTTATTTAATGGTTTTATAGCCAGCAGTAAGAATAGGACTTACGCAAAACACCTCTCAAACTCTCATTTCTCTGTGAACTCTGCGCCTCTGTGGTTTGATTTTCCGTAGCCTGTGCGTAAGTCCTGAAGAATATTTTCAATATATATAGCAGTCCTAGTTGCAATGAGTAAAAAATTTACTTATTACTCACTACTCATTACTCCTGGTAACTTAAAACGGTTGATATCTTAATGAGAAATAAAAACCATTATCTTGTAGAGTATTTCCGCCACCATTGTTATCTGTGAGTGGAATACCATAATCCAACCGCAGATTTAAATCTCGATTAGGTTGCCAAAGTAATCCTAACCCAAAACTCGAAATTGTCTGTGGTTGTGGATTACTACCACGATTATTCCAGACTGTACCGATATCAAAAAAAGGCGCTATTTGTAAAACATTAGAGTTGTTAGTTAAAGGAAGACGAACTTCCGCAGAAGCTGTAAAACCATTGTCAGCCACAAGTCTATTTTGGCTGTAACCACGCACTGTATCAAATCCACCAATACTAAATTTTTCTAAGGAGAGTAAAGAATCTCCTGTGAGTTGAGCATTAACTCTAGTTAAAAGTATTGTTCGTGGCGATAGTAATTGCACCCACTGAAATTGTCCTAGCCAAGCAAAGAAGCGTCCATCTGTACCTGTGTCGTTAACTGTAGCATCAAATGTACCAATCCCTAAACTGAATTGAGAACGAGCCGCAAAAACTTTTGTAGCATCGCGTTTTACCCAATCTTGAGCAAAGCGAATAACGGTAACTTTTGACTCACCGTTTTCTGCACCAGGAGAAAAGGAAAATGGAATATTATCAAATAAAAATGTTTGAGAACGACGTAAATCTAAACCTAAGCTAAAAGCTAATTCTGTGTTGGGTTGGCGATATAAAGGACGACGATAATTAAACGAATAAGTTTGCGAGTCACTTCTAATTTTCAATTCGCGGAAATCATCTGTGACAATTCGGCTATCGGCATTGTTGAAGCGGAAACTGAGAGTATCATTATTACCGTTGAGTGGAATTGTATAGCTAATATCGTATAAGTTAAGCCCTTCAGTAATGCCATATTCAGCAGTTAAGCGATCGCCAAACCCCAACAAGTTATCATAGTTAACAAAAGTGCCGATTTGCGTCGAACCAACACTAGGGGTTTGATTGTTGGCTGTGAAAATTACGGCGTGAAAGGCTGGTGCTTCAGTAATCTTAACTCGTAAAATATTTCGTCCAGGACTGCTACCTGCGGTTAACTCGGCGTTGACTCGTTGAATTAAAGGGTCAAGTTGTAATAATTGCAGTGCTGCTTCTAAATGCTTGCGGTTTAATGGTGTGGAAGTAGTGTTTTTCAGGCGCGATCGCACGTATACTGGTCTCAAACGCCTCAAACCAGTAATTTCAATTTTTTCTAATTCGCCTTCTACCACTTGAATTTTTACCACACCATCAGTCAGATTTTGATTGTTTGGCAAAAATGCACCACTGGTAATGTAACCATTTTGGATATAAAGCTCGGTAATATCAGAACGTAATTTCAGCAAATTAGCAAAAGTTACCTGACGATTTTGGAATGGCTGAATTAACTTCGCAATTTCATTTTTTAAAACCGTAGCTCCCACAACTTCGATATTGTTGACTAAAAAACTGTCACTATCGGGAAAAGTTGTATCTGACGGTGTTGGGATACCAGGAGACGGGAGAATAGGCGCAGTAGGATGAGTTGGAGTCGATGGAGTAGGTAAAGGTAAGGGTTTGGGAATTGTTTGCTCAATTGTTTCTGGTAAAGTGGGAGGAAAATTAACTCCTGGTGGTGCTGGAGATTGAGCCGAAGTAGATTTTGGCAGGATAATTAAACTCAAGAGTAGCGGTATGCTGTAGCACTGAAATCGAAATTGTGGTTGTGAATTGTTCCAGACTAACGCAATACTTTCTACCATTTGGAAATCGAAAATGGACACTTAACGTATTTTTACGGAATTTTGGCTGAAATTATCACAGCTTGCTCAGAATTTGTTCATAAGCTTGAATCATTTGGCGTGCGATCGCATCCCAGCTAAAATTTTCTAAGGCATATTTTTGAGCATTGTCTCCCCGGCGTTGGCGTTCTTGGGGATTTTGCAAAGCTTGTTGCAATAACTCCAACAACGAAGATACTTCTGTTTGACCCACCCATCCCGACTGACTATCACTTACTTGCTGCCAAATATGCACCTGGTCAGAAATCACTACAGGTATCCCCGCAACCATAGCTTCAGCCACCGCAATACCGAAGTTTTCGTAATAAGAAGGTAAAACAAATAAATCAGCCGCTTGCAATAACCCAGCTTTCAATTCACCACTCACAAAGCCTGTCATGGTAGTATGCGATCGCAATGGTGAATTTTCGATTTGAAATTTGATTTTGTCTTCATAGTCTGGGTCTTGAGGGTTCGTCCCAGCTAAGACAAAATGAAACTTGCAATCATCCGCCAACAGTTTTTCTAACACCGGAATCAACAAATTCAAGCCTTTCTTCGGGTCAATACGCGACATAAACAACACCAAAGGCAAATCTTCCGATATACCTAACTGACCACGTACTGCACTTGCTGAAATGCTTTGCGGCGGTTTTACACCCAAAGGAATTACTAAATCTTTTGTCTTAACTCCAAATCTTGCTGATATTTTTGCTTCTTGTTCACTAGTAAAATGAATTGCGGCTGCACCTGCTAAATTTTGGCGTTCAATCAACTCGACATACAGCTTTTTTAATTGTTTTTTCTTTTGTAAATCAGCCGGGTCAAGAGTACCTAAAGGACGCAAAACATAAGGTAATTTTTTTTCACGGCATACTGTCGCGGCTGCACTACTAATCGGCGAAAATAAAGCATGAATATGCGCTAAATCAAATTCCTTAGCATGAGTTTTTAGCCAATTGAGTAAATCCAGCGAAAATTTATAACGACGAAATGGCGCACAGCGAAAGTAAATTATTTCATAACCATCTTGTTGAATTGGACGATTTAAGGGTACATCTAAAGGTTGTTGACCAGTATCACCATTACTATCAGTTGTCAGAATAGTAACTTTTACACCTTCTTTTGCTAAAGCCGGCGCTAACCCTAACACCATTTGGCTAGGGCCACCATAAATTAAAGAAATAGACGGGACAATTTGTAGTATACGCATTTTAATTTAATCTTATTCAGAGGCTCAGATACCCGACTTCTTGAAGAAGTCGGGTATCTAAAAATTACAACAGCAATTTTTAATTAGCAGACATTGAAGGTTGTTTATCAACAACTAACATTTGGGATTGTTGATCCAACTTAGTATAAGTCTGTCCATCATTCCAGATAGACTGAATCACGCTAGATAACGCATTCATAAAACCCAAAACATAGAACATTCCACGGGACAAAATCGCCACAAAAGAACCACTCTTATTACAAGGCGGATGTCCTAAAACCTGACAATCAAATAAACTAGCAGCTAGTTGTAGAAATTCACTAAAATTCAGATTCTTCAACGCCATCAAGAAATTATTGTGATAGAAAGTGAATTGATATTTTAGCGATCGCGTACTAATATCATGACACCCACCAGTTTCTTCACCCAAATGAATTAAATGTGCTTCTGGGTCGTACCAAATCTTATATCCTGTCTGTCTAATTCGCAAACAAAAATCCGATTCTTCCCGTACCGCACTCCCGCGAAACCTTTCATCAAATCTCAGTCCATACTTACTAAAAATTTCGCGGCGGAATGACATATTACAACCCCTAGCTGTTAGCACCTGTTGGGGTTTAACTGTATGTACTAAATCCAGATAATGCCAAGCAAGACCAGGATTCATAGCTTGGGGAGGCAGGTATTCAATCTGTAATTTTCCCCCAGATTCGCTTAACTTCATTCTGTCAAAAACTCGCCCAGCTACAGCCCCAATTTCGGTATTTTGCAAATAATTTTTTGCATGAGCCATTAAAAAACCAGGCGTTAGTTTTACATCATCATCAATAAATAAAATTATTTCCCCAGATGACCGACGCACACCATAATTTCGCGCCCCAGGTAAACTTGCCCAATTCAATCGAAACCATTGAATTTTACCTAATGCAGCCACTTCTTCTAGATAAGCTTGTACTTCTGGTTGATGTTTTGGCGATTGATCTACTACTAATACCTCAAAATGGGGATAGTCTTGATTAAGAACATCTATAATACTATCTTTTAGTGCTTCCTCTCGTCCGTAAGTTGGGATAATTACAGAAATTAAAGGCAAATCATTCATGTGATTTTATTCTCAAATAAATTGGTGATTTTGCTAGTAGATTACCCGTGATGATATTTGTTGATTTTTAGATAATTTGACTCAATTAAAACTTGATTTGTAGACGTTTTTTCTTGTTGGTGTTTTCAGGATCAGCATCTTCTTTTTCTTGTTTATCCAGTGTGGGTAATTTAAATAGTATTCCCGCCACAAACCAGTAATACACAGCTACCGGATCAACATCTAAAGGATAGTAGTAGGTGTTATAACTAATAAACAATATAAACACCCACATCGATGCTCCGTAACTGCGGAAATTACGGTTTTTTAAGGAACGATAAGTTTTAAACCCTGTAAATGTTAGGACATTAACTAAAGCGAAAAAACCCAACACACCAAAAATCCCAACTTCATATAAAACCTTGGGATAGTATGTCTCCACTAACTTAGTTTCACCCAAAGCACGCGCCGAGTTAGTCGCTCGACCTAAACCGCTACCTATGGGGGTATCTACGTTTTTCCAGTTCTCCTCAAATTGCTGAATGATAAAATCTTGGGGTGGAGAAGCATTCCAACGGACTAAAAAACTATCCAGTCGTTCTTGCACTACTACTGGGTTAGTCACAACTGCAATTCCCAAAATTACCGCTAGTCCTACCCCAATAGGAATAAACCTTTTTAAGTTAGCAATTTGACCAGTCAGCAATAGCAGCATGACAAAGCAAGTCGGTACTAAAGCTAAAGCAATTCTTTGTCCCGAAATTACTGCATTAACAAAGATTAAAGCTAAAGAACCTAAACTTGTTAACCGCCACAAAATTGACGGGTCGGAAAAGCCTGTGGCAAAGGCAAAAAAGGTACTAGAAATTAAAAACCATGCCCATTGCCAAGGCGCAACAAATGTTCCAGGTAGGCGAATAATTCCTTGGCTGGGACTATAAACTAAGGCTCCACCAAAATAACATCGGGCATCAAGTGTAGCTTTAAATAAAGCCGCACCATCTAAATTTCTTGTACCTTCACAAACGCCAACGACTAATAGGATGTATTGCAGCAGACCCAGCGCACAGCAAATGATGATCAGAACAATTTGTAAGCGGGTTATCTTCAGAAAATCTTTTTTATCACGAATGAGATAATAAGCGCAGGTAATTAAAGGCACATAACCTAAAAATACTTTTAAACCTAAAATTCCTAAGCCGATGGGTATTTCTTTAACAGGTGTTTTGAATAAACCTACAGGTGGGGGGTTAAGTTGCTGTCCACCATTAATAAATACCAGAGTTAGTAAACTGGAAGCTAAGACAAAATACAAAGGAATTTGAATAGCCTTGGGGATAATGAATGGCAGTTTTTGTTGGCGGCAAACTTGCCAAAGTGCGATCGCGGCTGGGATGTAAAATGAATCTTTAGCCAATTGCAGAACCGGACTATTACCAATGTAATAGGTAATGGTTCCGCCAAAGGGGACGTATACGAGAAAGCCAATTAAAGCCTGACGGGGATATTTATAAGAAAAAGACATAACAATTACCCCCAAAACAGCGGGTAATGCGGCCTTAATGCCAGCGGCTAAAAACAACAAAAAACCTAAAAATAACCCAATAGATAAGGATTTAGTCAGCAAATCCATAAATTCTTTGCGGGCTTTTGTCGCTTGACGCTTTTGGGCTAACCTTTCTTGGAGGCTAAGAGTCGGTGCGTCCTTTTTCAGCTGCTTTTTTGAATTTTTTGATTTCTGGGCTTTTGATTTTACTTTTGCCATAGCAGCGCCTTAGCCTGTTAGCCTTTGTATAAAAAGTGCCGATTACTGATTCGGGAATATAAGTTTTCCAGTGCTTTTTTTTGGTTGATGATGGCTAATTACTGAATCCCGAAAGCTAAAACCCGATAATAACATAGATAAAGCTGGTGTCTAATGAGACGCAAGAACTTGCTGATACTAAGTTGTAGTAAGTCCTAAAGTCGTATTTCCTCAAAATCAATTATCCAATGTGTTGACTCAGCAAGACCTCTATCTCCCTTGTCTCCCTTGGCTTCTTTGTCCCTGAATGATGAGATATTTTTTTAGAGTCCCCAAGATTATTCTTGGCGCACACCTCCAACCACAGGTGTAACTTGGTTAGTCGAAAATGGATCTGTACCACCAGTCCAATTAAAGTCACTAATGCGAATACTGAAGCCGCCTAATTCTAAGACAGGATTGTAGCGTAGGGTAATACCATAGGTGCGGCGGCTATATTCCAAAACATAGTCTGTACTGGTTTCTCTGCCTGTATCCAAGTTAATTGAGGTTTGAAAACCAATCCGAATGGGGCCATAAATTTGTTGCACAATTCCCGCGCTCAAGACTTGGTTATCAACAAATCTGTCAAACAAAAAAGGTGATAATCCGCTAGTTAAACCTCTGGAGTAACTGATATTAAAGCCTGTGTAATCAAAAAAAGGACGGGAAAAATGGCCAATTTGTCCTTGTAAGCCCACTGAACCAATGAGATTTGTTTGGTCATCTCCACTGGTGTAATAAGTACTAGTACCTCTGATACTAGCTACCGCTTGTATATAAGGAACTACAGGTCTAGGTGTATAACGCAATCCGGCGGTAGCTGTGGGGGCTAATGGTTTTCCTTGCCAGAGAAATACACCAGTGCTGAGAGCGGCGCTGGCTTGTAGACGACCTAAAGAAACGCGATCAATTGTTTGGCCAATGTTGGTGCCAAATAGGTCTTGACGATCGCTATTGGCAGTAATATATTGTGCGCTTGCTTGATAGTCGAGATTAATACCACTTTTCCCTAGGGGAATAATCGGTGAGGTAACAACAGCACCCAAATTACTTTGAACAGTTTGAAAGCCAAGAGAACCGTTATACAAGCGATCGCGATAACTATATTCCACATTTAAAATATGGGGATTGCGATCGCCTAATTCTCTTCGCAGTCGCAAACTCGCCCGCAAATTTGAGTCTAGTTGGCTCACATCAAAACTAGTTAATTCACCAGAACCGCGCAGTGTGGTTTTTGGGTCTAAAACGGAATTCAGTTTACTTCTCACACCAAACAAAGATGCCGGATTTTCTACCCCTGACTGAATAGCTTCCTGCACAAAAAACTGTGGTGTAATTGTCCAACGTGTTGTTTCGGTATTAACTGGTGTAAAACTTCGTTCCAAATATAAACCACCACGGTCATCGCCATCATAGCCAGGTGAAACAATTGCCGGAGTTACTTCTTGTTCTCGGCGGTCAATGGTTTGGCTATCTACAGGGATGGGTAAACTCAGACCTTGATCAAATACCAAACGCTGACGCTCTGTTTTAATGCGGTCAATTAATGGGGCTTGGCGTGTCAGTGTAACTTTATTTGCCCGTAACTCTAGTTCGGGAGGTGAAAATGGGTCATTGGTAATTCGCACATCCCTAGCTTGCCAACCCCGTGGATAAAAATCGATGTGTCTGGCTTCAAATCGCAGTCGCTTAACTTGTCCACCTTGTTGTGGTGTTGGCAAATTACTAGCACCACGACCACCGACAACCACATTCACTTCGCCGGGACTTCGGACATTAGTGAGGGGTTGATTGGCACGAATGCGATCGCTTGGTGGTCTGAGTTGTAAACCACCGGGGGTATTCTCAGCAGGTAAAAAGCCCAAATCTGTAGAGGATGTGGGGATATATATTTCGCCTCTGCCATTTTCTAATTCCCCACTGTCTTGCAAAAAGTTATAAGTAAAACGTTGACCACGTAATACTTGATCACCTCTGGTCAAGGCAACATTTCCTTCCCCAACCGCAATTAAATTGGCTAAATTCACTTGCAGGCGATCGGCATCTACTACAGCCCCGTCAAACCGCACTACGACATTACCTTCCGCCGTCACAATTCGCCGTTGCTCATCATACTCCTGCCGATCTGAAATTACTTCCACAATTCTTTCTCTGACTACTGGTGTGGTTGTCTGTGATGGCTGTTGGGGCGTGGGAGAAGTTGTGCTTGGGGGAGTTGGTTGGCTGGGCGATTTAAATTCTATATTGGTCGGGGTATTCGATTGGCTAGTGAGGTTGCGAGATTTAAACTCAATAATATTTTGGACTGGCTGAGTATTAGGTATATAATCGCTAAATTTTCCCGAAAGATTAATAGTTTTTGGTTGCTGTGGCTGTGCTGTTGTTGTGTGTTGTGATGCTGGTGGAGTAACTTGTTCAGCAACGACTTTTGCTGCTGGGGGAAATTGCTGAACAGGTGACTGTGAGGTGATTTTTTCAGCAACGACTTTTGCGGGTGCGGGGAATTTTGCTTCCGCTACGGTCTGGGAGACTGGTTCAGTGACAAATTTTGCGGGTGCGGGGAATTGCTGAACAGATGCACTAGTTTGTGATGGATTTTCACCAATTAGATTCACTGACTGAACGCCATAACCAATGCTGAGAGGTTGTCCTAAACTTGTAGCACTTCTGGCGGGAGAAAATTGCGACAGTGCTGGGGGTAAAGTTTCTGGTGTATGGGGAGTGGGTAGAGTTTTTGTCTTGACTAAATTATCTGAAGTTGATGCGATCGGTACTAATTGAGGCGGTAGATTTTTAGTATCAGCAATTTTGACAGTTTGCGGTTTTTCAGCAGTGTTTTGGGTATCACTAGCTGGTTCTACAAAAGCATGAGTTTGGGTCTTGTCAATTGATGACAGCGAATTTGTAGATTTGATCGGTTCAATAACAGGAGGCGGCGCAGGCGGCAGAACTGGATGAAGCATATCTGGGCAAAATTAACCTAACAAATAGCCGACGAGTAGCCGGAAAGATGAGAACACCTGTGTCTTCCGACTTTTGCTTTCTGCCTACGTGCAGCAAGCTGCTAAAAAGAGGAAATCGCACTGTCTAGGACACTGCTAGAAAACGCCTTCCTACTAGGTAGCAACTTTGCGATCGCCTAATAAATAGTATATTTTAATACTATTACTTTAGTAATAACCCAGTTACTGTGAAGGGAAACTCCGTGTTAGCCAATGGCTGCGGATTTTCCCTGTGTAGCAACTGCTAATCGGTATTTAAACGTAAAGCTTTCCTGTAGGATAGCGAGCAATTGTCCGTGACTTTGGGTGTTTTCCACCTTCCGGCAGTCGCGGATAATTTGTCTTGTACTTACTCTAAATCCCGACGGCCGGGGTTACGAGCAGGATCATTTGACAAGAATCCGAAGACAAAGATAGTCACAAAGAAGGCAACAACAATATAAACAGCGATTTTTAAAGTCAGCATAGAAATATCTCCAAAGGGGGTCGGAAAAAGCTTCTCTCGGTATCTGCTATGCAGAAAAGATAGCTCCTTTATCTTACCCAAATCTTGTCTCGTTTTGAGCGCAATCTATTGAGGGAGAGGGCTATGTTATGACTACCCAATAGAGTATGGCACAAGTTTCGCTATTATCTCATGCTGTGGGTTGTTTTATAGCAGAAGGCAGGAGGCAGGAGGCAGAAGGCAGGAGGTAAAAGTTTTATTATTCCTGGTATTCAGGCTTTCATCATCTCCTAATATGTCTGACTACCGCTCTATGTAGCAGGTGATAGGTGACAGGTTCCAGAGTTAAATAAAAGTCTGTTGTTGTCGTTTACATTTACTAATGTCCTAAGCAACCTAGATACATACTGCTATGAGTAGATGCCAATAAGATGTAGTTGTTGACTGGCTAATGTTGTGACGTTAATTAATGCCAGAGGTTTCCTGAAATTTTAGGGTGTAGGGGTGTGAGGGTGTGGGGTGTAGGTGTTCAGCACTCTTACACCCCTAGAGTGTGTTTTCAAACTCTGTGATCCCCCCAACCCCCCTTTTTAAGGTGAGCTAAGAAACTCTTAAAGTCCACGGCAGATGCTTCAAGTCGGGAAACCCGCCCAACGCACTGTCTCCCCTTTTTAAGGGGGATTTAGGGGGATCTAAAAAGTTAGGAGGCAAAATTAATAGTTTGAAAACACGCCCTACACCCCTATACCCTTACACCCGCCTCAACCAAAAACCGAATTTATCTGATTTGATCAGTTCACTTTCAAACCAGCCCTAGCTTGAATATATTCTGCTAGTTCGATTTTCACGGGTACAGCATTCCAAATTTCTTGGCAATATTCTTTAATGGCTCGGTCAGAAGAGAATTTACCCATCCTAGCTGCATTGAGAATTGACATTTTTGTCCAGTGTTCTTGGTCACGGTAAGCATGATTTACCTGATCTTGACAGTCAATGTAAGACTGGTAATCGGCAAACAGCAGATAAGGATCGTGGTACAACAGTGAGTCTACTAATGGCCGGAACAGATTAGTATCACCATGCGAGAAGAATCCTGAACTGATTAGGTCAATTACTTCTTTAAGTTGGTGATTGTTATGGTAATAATCCCAAGGGTTATAGCCTCTGGATTTTAATTCATATACTTGTTCGGTTGTCAATCCAAACAAAAAGAAGTTTTCTGCGCCTACTTCTTCCCGGATTTCGATGTTAGCGCCATCAAGTGTGCCGATAGTTAGTGCGCCATTCATGGCAAATTTCATATTGCCAGTCCCGGAAGCTTCTTTGCCAGCCGTAGAGATTTGTTCGGAAAGGTCAGCGGCTGGGTAAACTCGTTGACCAAACCTAACATTGTAATCAGGTAAGAATACTACTTTTAGGCGATCGCGCATATCGGGATCATTATTAATCACATCCCCAACGGAGTTGATGAGTTTAATGATTAATTTCGCCATGAAATACCCAGGAGCAGCTTTTCCACCAAAAATAAAGGTGCGGGGTGTAATTTCCAGATTGGGATTGTCTTTGAGGCGTTTATAAAGGGTGATGATGTGCAGCACATTCAGGTGTTGGCGCTTGTACTCATGCAGCCGCTTCACTTGCACATCAAACAGAGATGCAGGATTGACTTCAATCCCGTGGTTTTCCTTAATATAATTTGCCAAATAAGTCTTAATATCTTGCTTGGTTTGTCGCCATTCATGACGAAACTCAGCATCTTCCACAAAAGCTTCGAGTTGCTTTAAATCTTCTAAATGGCTAATCCAATCTGTGCCAATTTTACGAGTAATCAAGTTAGCCAGGAGGGGATTACTGACGACTATCCAACGGCGGGGTGTGACACCATTGGTTTTGTTGGTGAATTTCTCTGGCCAAAATTCGTAAAAGTCACGCAAAACATCTTGTTTGAGTAACTCTGTATGTAAGGCGGCGACACCGTTAATTGCATGGGAACCAACACTGGCTAAATGTGCCATGCGGACATATTTTTCCCCACTTTCATCAATCAATGATAACCGCGCTAGGCGATCGCCATCATCGGGATATTTAGCACGCACTTGACCGAGAAAACGTTGGTTAATTTCATAGATAATTTGCAGATGTCTTGGCAGTAAGTGACTGAATAATTTTAAAGGCCACTTTTCTAAAGCCTCTGGTAACAAGGTGTGATTGGTGTAGCCAAAAGTATTTTGGGTAATTTGCCAAGCTTGATCCCACTCTAGTTCATACTCATCTACCAATAGCCGCATCAATTCTGCCACACCAATTGATGGGTGAGTGTCATTGAGTTGCACAGCAAACGACTGATGAAAAGTCTCTATGGTTTCGCCTTTTTGCAAGTGCAGCCGAATCATATCTTGCAGAGAACAAGACACAAAGAAATATTGTTGTTCTAGGCGCAGTTCCTTACCTTGCACCAAATCATCGTTAGGATAGAGAACTTTGGTAATATTCTCGGAAACTACCTTTTTGTTGACAGCACCGTAATAGTTACCATCATTAAATGCCTTAAATTCAAAAGATTCCGGCGCTTCGGCTTTCCACAACCGTAAGGTATTCGCCGTGTTGACGCGATAACCTAATATGGGCGTATCGTAGGGAACACCTTTGACCACTTTATCGGGAATCCAACGCACCCGATAACGGCATTTTTCATCGTAATAGCCTTCGGTGCGACCACCAAACTTGACTTCGATGGTTTCTTCTAAACGGGGAATTTCCCAGGGGTTGCCTAAATGCAGCCATTTATCTGTGATTTCGACTTGCCAACCATCCCGAATTTCTTGGTCAAAGATACCAAATTCGTAGCGAATTCCATAACCAATGGCGGGAATTTCGAGAGTTGACAAAGAGTCCATATAACAAGCAGCCAGACGACCTAGACCACCATTTCCTAGTCCTGGTTCTTCTTCAATTTCGCGCAGTTGCACAAAATCTAGCCCGGTTTCTTCCACGGTTTGGCGGACTAAATCATAAATGCCCAAGTTGATTAAGTTATTGCTTAAGTGCGGCCCCAAGAGAAACTCTGCTGAGAGATAACTGACAACTTTGACACCTTTTTTTGTATAGGCTTCCGTAGTTTTGAACCAGCGTTGCAACATGCGATCGCGCACGGTGTAAGCCAAAGCCATATAATAATCATTGGGCGTGGCTGTACCAGGATATTTACCTTGGATGTAAAAAAGATTATCAGCTAGGGCGCGTTTGATAGTTTCTTTACTTAATCCAGTGCGATCGTCTTCAAATTCACACTGAAATATTGGAGCTTGCTCAAATGTCGTCATAATTATTTCCTATCAAGAATAGAGAGTAGACAAGAGCGAAATCACCACTTCTCACACCTAAGTCATCACAGTTGGTTTCATACTTTTAGTTGCTTCAGCCACAGTAATGAAACAAGCAAGTACTTATTAGGTATCAAGGTGATGTGCGATGTGATTTTTCTCTAGCTGACTCAATAAACTCTGAGGATTGCACCTTAAGTACCTGTACCGAAAAGTTTTACTACTATGGGAGAACATCGATAAAGCCAATGCGAACACCCTGTTTATGACTAAAACTTTCATTAACAGGGTTGGTATAACTTAAGTCATGATTATTCTATGACTTGGTTTCTTGAAAGGAAAAAAAGACACAATTTTCTTTAGATACGGTGGTAACAGGAGGCAGGGGAGCAGGGAGCGGGGAGCAAAGGGGGATAATATTAATATTTCTTCAATTCCCTCTGCATCCTTGCTTCTGGCCTTATTTCTGCCCCCTTCCCCTGCACCCTTGCGCTTAACAGCTTACCCCTGTTTCGGATAATTGCTGATTCATCCGATTTTTGACGACTTTTGCAGGTACGCCCACAGCCACGGAGAATGGCGGAATATCTTTAGTAACGACTGCACCTGCACCAATAACGCTACCTTGACCAATAGTTACGCCATCTAATACTGTGACTCCATGTCCCAACCAACAATCATCTTCAATTACAATTCCTTTGCGTGTAATGCCTTGGTCTTTAATTGGCTCTAAGGGATTTGTAAAGTTGTGATTGTTAGCATATATGCCGGAGTGGGCTGCAATCATACAGTGTTTGCCAATGGTAATATCTCCTGGCCCGGCAATACATACATGCGGGCCAATAAAAGTTTCTTCATCAATATAAATAGATGTGTTGTCTAAACAACCAATATCAACATTGCGTTCAATAGCTACACCATGACTTATATGAATTTTATTATTGGAATGTCCTTGAGCATCAATTCTCACTCCTTTAAAGATATGCGCTTTTTGACCAATAGCGATGCAATTTGTCCCTAAAAATTCCACACCGTTTTGAATATAAACTGAACTGTCTAACTGAGCAAAGATAGTGCGATACAACCAATTGCGGAGTTTTGTACCGAGAGCGATGGTTGGGATATCAGCTAATAATGTTGTGAGTATTACTTCCTTGAAACGTTGAATTTTAGCGGCGTGGCTTTGGTTACTCATGGCTATATTTTTCTGGGAGAGTGTTCTGTGAATGAAGTGAAATATAAATTGTGGATAGCGCAATTTATCTGAAATTAAGCAAAAACTGAATTAGTGAGTCTTGAGCTACATCTTGTCAAAACATCGGAAAATAAATTGCAGGATAAAAATGTATTTGATGAAGGCTAATCTCGTTTTATCGATAGGCGATCGCTTGAGACTTTCTATCTCTTCATCAAGTACTTTTAGCAACAAAATATTGCATTTAGTATCAAGATTAATCTCAGAGGGTGTTTGAAAATTCCTATGCTTGGTAGCAAAACATTTTAGATCCCCCTAAATCCCCTTAAAAAGGGGGGGTTTGATTCATTTCCTCCCTTGAAAAGGGGGGTTAGGGGGGATCAACAAGTGCTTAAAATCACAGCCAATTACTTTTCAAACAACCTCTCAGTCAGATACTAATGCTGCTGCTAATTTTTCCAGCAAATTACAGATGGCAATATCAACTATTTAACTATTTGATAGTTGAAATAAATTGATAGTTTTAACATCAAGTTGCTCTATGCAGTTTTTTTAAATATGTTCAATGACCTAATTAAACAATGACAAATTCTTGCAATAACAATATATATGTGATTGTTGAAGCTCAAAATCTTCTGCGGACTGTTTACCAATCACAAGATAATTGCTGCTAGTTGTCTGGTTATTTTTAAGTCAATTAAAAATAAATTTTTAATTAAGGTGGAGTATCACCAACTTCAGCCATCACATTAAAGTTTACCATCGGTGCAAACAAGTATGCGCTTCCCCGACTGCAATGACGACTTTCTTGCAATAAATTTCTAGAGTATGCCGCTACGCTCATTCTGCACACGGATGATTTACAACTTAACCAAGTCACGATTTCATTTAGATGGGTGGCTTTTCATAACAGTTGCCTCCCAGAATAACACATTTTATTTTTGATGGATCACTCCCAAGTCGGAAGTTTTTAACAATATAATTGATTTCCTAAAGTTGGTAGTTTAAACAACATTTATTTCATCCCCACCAACAAGATTACAAATCTTAGATTCGTAATTTAAAATACATTAAAATAATCTAAAAAAACTTTGAATCAAGCAGACAAATTTGGGTATCTCTCTTCCTTGTCTACCCTGTCTCCCTTGTCTTTGTTGGTCACATATAAAAAGAGACTGCTATAGATTTATACTCAGCAATCAGCACTTATTTCAAGACAGTTCCGATTAGCCGAATTATTTCTTGCTTTTCCTTCATACAGAAACTTTCGGCACGAAACCGGATAGACATATAACCATAATTGCCAAATTTGTAAATCACCCAATCAGGTGAACCATCTGGACGATGTGTTTAGGATATCTCCTATTATAAATTGTGAAGTCTAGAGAAAATCAACGCTCTGAGAAGGAATCCTCACAAGAAAACCAAATTTACAGACTAAGCTCCTTTAAATTAACTCTTACACTTGGTTGAAATTATGGTTGAAATTAAACAAATCGTCCAGCAAGCTTTTAGAACTGGTTATTTGAGTATCGCCGATCGCAACCAGATACAAACTCTACTGCGACGAGATTATGACTCAGAAGACTTGGACGCTTTTATCATTTTGCAACGAGCGATCTCCTCTGGTGAAGTGATGCAGGAATCAAAACCTCGTCCCAAAACTTCTGCCACACACCACAAGGATAGCGCATCTAATATCAAACTTGCTTATAAGATGGCAGCAGAGTTGGCTTATGCGGCGGCGCAACGTCTCACTATGCCAAAAAAACCGCAAGATCAGCCTTCTTTGGGCAGTTGAATATGACGAATAGACATTACCCTCTCTGTTCTAGGTGGGAATGGAGAGTTTTGATGTCAATAGCGCCTCAATTATTAAATTTTCCTTATTAATTCAGACAATCCAGCAGAACATCAAAAAGGAACAATCCGCTTGGGGCAAGGTTCTGCACTGACTTTCGGCTCAGTTTTTAATACTTAACAAAGTCATCTGTACTTTACAAACACAGTATAAAGAATTGGCAGCATTAGATAAACAAGGTAAACAATAACCATAGCTGAACTTGGAGAGTTGCTAACCTATGCAGCCAATTCGCACATTCAATGTTTCCCCGTCACTACCGCCGCGCCTGGAACCACTGCGGCGGTTAGCATATAATTTGCATTGGGACTGGAATGTTGAAACTAAAGATTTATTTCGCCGTTTAGATAGAGACTTATGGGAATCTAGCCATCACAACCCAGTGTTGATGCTGGGTACTATCTCCCAAGCACGGCTGTTGGAGGTAGTAGAGGATGATGGGTTTTTAGCACAAATGGATCGTGCGGCTCGTCAGTTAGATGATTATCTCCAAGAAGGAACTTGGTATCAGAAACAACGCGCTCAAAAGCCAAAGGAATGTTATGCCTATTTTTCGGCAGAGTTTGGCTTGGTTGACTGTTTACCTGTTTATTCTGGTGGCTTGGGGGTTCTGGCTGGTGATCATTTAAAATCTGCCAGCGACTTAGGGCTACCATTGGTAGGTGTCGGCTTGCTTTATCAACAAGGGTATTTTGCTCAATACCTCAACGCTGATGGCTGGCAACAAGAACGCTACCCCATCAATGATTTTTATAATATGCCCTTGCATTTAGAACGCAATCCCGACGGTTCTGAGTTGCAAATTGCGGTTGATTATCCGGGACGCAAGGTATACGCCAGAGTTTGGCGGGTACAGGTGGGGATGGTGCCTTTGTACATGTTAGACACCAACATCGAACCCAATAATCAATATGATCACGACATTACAGATCAACTGTATGGCGGTGATATTGATATGCGTATCCACCAAGAAATCATGTTGGGGATCGGTGGTGTACGGATGCTGAAAGCTTTGGGTTATGATGTCACTGCCTACCACATGAATGAAGGCCATGCGGCTTTCTCGGCATTAGAGCGCATCCGCATCTTAATTCAAGAAGAAGGTTTGAGCTATGCCCAAGCCAAACAGGTAGTAATGTCTAGCAACATCTTTACCACACACACGCCTGTACCTGCGGGAATTGATTTATTCCCTCCCGATAAAATTCTGTATTATCTGGGCTACTATGCAGATATCTTTGGTTTGCCCAAAGAACAGTTTTTAGGCTTAGGCAGAGAAAATACAGGGGATTTATCCGGGCCTTTCAGTATGGCGGTGCTGGCGTTGAAAATGGCGACATTTTCTAATGGGGTGGCGCAGTTGCATGGTGTGGTGTCGCGGCAGATGTTCCAAGGTTTGTGGAAAAAAGTCCCCGTCGAGGAAGTGCCAATTACCGCCATTACCAACGGTGTTCACGCTCGCAGTTGTGTGGCAAAATCAACCCAAGAGTTGTACGATCGCTACTTAGGGCCAAACTGGTCATCAGTACCACCAGATAACCAACTGTGGGAACGGATGGAAGCAATTCCCGATGAAGAGTTGTGGCGCAATCACGAACGCTGCCGTTTGGATATGGTACTGTATGTGCGGGATCATCTGGTCAAACATTTGCGCGATCGCGGCGCTTCCCCTTCCGAAATTGCCCAAGCCCAAGAAGTATTAGATCCCTACGTTTTAACAATTGGTTTTGCCCGTCGGTTTGCAACTTATAAACGCGCTACCCTGTGGATGCGTGATTTAGAACGCATTCAACGCATTTTACTTGGTGATAAAAACCGCAAAGTTCAATTTGTAATTGCTGGTAAAGCCCACCCCAAAGATATCCCAGGTAAAGAACTAATTCGTGAAATCAATCATTTTATCCGCGAACATCATTTAGAAAAACAAGTTGTTTTTGTCCCTAACTACGATATTCATATATCTCGGTTAATGGTGGCTGGTTGCGATATCTGGTTGAATACACCACGTCGTCCCAGGGAAGCTTCGGGAACTAGCGGAATGAAAGCCGCAATGAATGGCTTACCTAATTTAAGTGTTTTAGATGGTTGGTGGGATGAAGCTGATTATGTCCGCACCGGTTGGGCGATAGGACATGGGGAAAATTACGACGATCCCAATTATCAAGATGAGGTAGAAGCTAACGCCCTCTACGATTTGTTAGAGAAAGAAGTTGTGCCTCTATTTTATGACCACCGCGACGAAGATGGTTTACCCCGGCGTTGGGTAGCCAAAATGAAAGATGCGATTCGCTTGAACTGTCCTTTCTTTAATACAGCGCGGATGGTACGGGATTATGCTCAACAAGCTTATTTCCACGCCAGCGATCGCTATCATACTTTGGTGACTGATAATTATGCCCCAGCCAAAGAACTAGCCGCTTGGAAAGCTAAACTCAGCGACCACTGGTTTAACATCAAAATTAAAGATATTGATGTATCTGTAGGTTCTGATATTAAAGTTGAGCAAAAGGTGGCTGTGAAAGCCAAAGTTGATTTAGCTACTTTGAGTAATGATGATATCCAAGTAGAGTTATATCAAGGTGCGATCGATGCCAACGGTGAAATCGTGAATGCGGTTCCGGTTGTCATGGATTACCAAGGTCAAGATGACCAAGGCTTGAGTCTCTACACTGCCGATATTGTTTATACCACCTCTGGTTTTCAAGGCTTATCCTTGCGCGTATTACCCAAACACCCACACCTTTCTAATGCTTATGAACCAAGATTGATTGCTTGGGCGGAGTAAAAGTGAAAAGTAAAAAGGTAAAAGTCTTTTTTTTACTTTTGCCTTTTTACTTTTGCCTTTTATTTGGGATAACAATGTAACCTGTGGTGCGATCGCCTAATACTAAGTTACGTTGTTCTCCCCAATACCACCAGTGTGCAGCCACATAAGCACAGATTAAACTATCTAGTTTATCTTCAATAGCTTTGAGGGTTGCACCTGTGGAAGGTAAAAGGAAAAAGTCAAAAGGAAAAAGATGAGATTGTGGTGCTTTAAGACTAGGTTCGAGAATAGGTAAAACTTCGAGAATATATTGATAAAGTTTGATTAATTCTAAGCGACGCTCGCTGATGCGTCCTTTTTTATATTTAAGAATGCGTTCTAAATTAAATAAATGCACAATCGCAGGGTGCGGAAAAACTTCTATTTGATATCTACCAGGTGTTTTGGCTGCTATCGTTGGTGCATGGGCAAAACCACGGGATTCTAATTCTAAGCCAAAGTTAATTGTCCGCTCGGCAAACGGTAAATTTTGATTGGCGGGATAGCAGCCGGCGTGATATTTGCCAAAGTATTTATGAGTCAGTTTATCGGGGAGACGGCTACCTGTAGGGTTAGGAATCAAAGTCGGTGCATCAACCGCAATGATGGCTGGTGCTTCTGGTTGTACCCAGGTATCTATCCAAGTTAAAATGTCAGCGATCGCATCTTGGCGATCTAAATCTAGTAATTGTAATTGTCCATCGATTAATTCTAAACAGCACAAGCCACTTGGTTGTGATTTCCAACCTAAATCAATCCCAATAAATTTCATGGCTCTCCCAGACTAGATATGTTAAATTAACAACAGAAATACCAATTTAGTAAAACCCTTCTTCTAAAATTATTAAAGTTAGTTAAGCCATAAGCCCTGCGTTTAATGAGCTTAATCTTCTGATTAA
>NZ_JACJSD010000016.1 GCF_014697615.1 Nostoc sp. FACHB-280
CAAGTTTTCCTGGTGCCTATGGCGCGGTGGAACCACACTGATACATCCCGAACTCAGAGGTGAAACGCTGCTGCGGCTACGATAGTTGGAGGGTCGCCTCCTGCCACAATTGCTCGGCGCCAGGTCTTTTAATTTACCGAAAGCTCCTTAGTGCTAATGATATTACTAAGGAGCTTTTTAGTATTTATTCTCTTCACTCTTCAGATTTGAACATAAAAAATTTTGAACGCAACAGTACCTAGTGACTATTATCAATTTTTAGCATAACCACAAATTTCAATTTCTGCCTGAGTAAAGTTATCCTTCAATATCTTACGCAACACACGTTGAATATGCAGGTGTTTTCCTGGCTTAACTTTTGTCAGCGTCAGCAACAATAAGTTATCCTCTCCAAAATGTTCTATTCCTGCTACTCGCGTTGGTTCTAAAACATCAGCTTCTTCCACTTTTAACTGCTGTCCTACCTTTTCCACTACTCGATATACATAATCTAAATTAGAGTCGTAAGAAACACTAAATTCTACTCTTGCATATATATATTGCTTAGAAAAGTTGATAATTGAACCTATATCTCCATTGCGAATAATTTGTAGTTGTCCATCGGGATGGCGGACATGAGTAGTTCGTAGCTCAATGGCTTCGACAATTCCTTCTACACTTCTTTCTTCCATTTTGCCAGCTTCAATATAATCACCTACCAAGTAATAGTTTTCAAATAAAATCAAAAATCCACAAACAACATCATTAATTAGATTTTGCGCCCCCAGCCCAACTGCTATACCGACAATTCCTGCACCTGCTAATATTGGCGCAGGATCAATGCCAATCAGTTTAAGGATAGTCACTCCGGCAGTAAAATAAATAAAATATTTGGCGAAACTCCGAATTAAGGGAATCAGTGTCAGCCGTTTTTGTCGCTGTGAGTCGTTGACATCTGTGGTTCTTAAATAGAACTCATCCAGTAAAAAGTAAGCAACTTCTATCAAAGTATTGCTAAGAAAGAAAACACCTATAATTTGAACAACTCTGGGAGTATAAGTACTTATCCACGCAATAGGTTCTATTTCTGGCAGAACGAGATTTACAATCCCAACATAAAGCACATATTCTAAACATTTTTTAAATAGTGGAATTAGGTGACGCAACCGTTCATATAAGCGCAGAAGATTGTTAGAATGAGAAAACTTGAGACTGAGAGCATCAAGAGTATCAACAATGGTTGCAACCGCTTTGACAATTAATAATCCAACTGAAATAGTGATATAAATTTTTAAAGCTATAAACAGATATTTAGTAACAATTGTGGGGAGATACAAGAAATTAGCACATAAAATAGCAGTAGCTAGCCATGCACTATGAATAATAATTCTTTTGAAAGTCTGGAAAAAAGCCTCGACACTTTCATCATTAGCTTTGATTTGATCAACTTTTTTGGCATACTCAGAAATCCAGTCTATGCCGCAGCTTAAAGGTGGTATGCTAAATTTAACTAGCAATAGCAAAATGAGAGTCTTTAAACTTGTAGTAACCAGATTAACCCAAAATTGTGTAGGAAGGCTACGAATCAAATTAAGTTGAAATTCTTGAACATTTTCACCTCGATAAATTATCATCCAATTCACAGCAAACAACGCCAAACATATCACCGCATAAATCAGCATTAAAATTCTGACAATACTATGACGTAAAAAGGTGAGATTTGCAGTTCTTCCTTGCAGCCAAGCAATTTTAGTTAACTGTTTAAAGATAATTCCAACTAGCCAGTTTAATAGCCAAAAAATAAAAAATATAAATATGGCTTCACCGAAAATAATTGCTATATTTGCTATATTCATTTTTTAATATGATTATTTAAAATAACATCAAATCATTTATCTCACTAAGCTTTTAAATAAGCTGGTAGTATTTTCATAAATCAGCCCTCAAAAATAAATGATACAGGCTTTTTCAGGGTATATAAAATTGAGGCGCTTTTGCCAGAGTGGTGATTCATTTTTAGTCTTATATAATAAACTGATACGATTTTTGGATAGCTTATGTAGTTTATTGTTATGATTGTTACTTGATAGCATTTAAAGTACGTAATTATACTTTGAATACTCTTAAATTTCTCCGACTTCGTATAAAAATGCAAGGACAGTTAAGACATTTAAGATAGTCTAGATTAATAAATAATTAAAACAAATTGTTTATCTATTTTTGGGTTTTTCTACTTATCAGTTATAAATTTATTGGGAAAAAAGAGACTAAATATGAGTATTTTTCACTGAAAAATGATTTATTTATCCCAAGGAATCGGAAAACAGAATTCAGTGATTTAACGGTGCGTTAGCTAAAACCTTACTGAACCAATGGCTACGCTAGGCAGTTTTTCTCAGATTAGTCGGTGGCGTGATAACCAAGATCACATAGAGTGCAGCTTCTCATAGAATTGGCATCAGCACTTTGCTATCAATAAAAATATATTTTCTCATCTTCTAATAGTATTATTTGAACTCAATTTTTCTCTAACCTTATTGCATTATTTTGTTACCCACAATTCCCACCGCAGAAGGAGCCGATTAATATCTCGTTAGTGAGAAGCAATTTTATTTAAATATTTTTAATCTAAAAAGTAATTAGACAAGATTTATTTGTTCTCCGCCGAAATAAATTTTAGGTTACTTGATTGCAAATTAAGTATCTATTTATGTTGGCTGTTGTATTGAATTATTTGGAGGTTGGTAATGAAGAGATTAATTTTGTTGTCTAGTTTAAGTTTAGCGATCGCAGCTACCTGTCTTCCGGCTCAGGCTCAAAGACAAGATATGTCTTACAATAGTAATGCTCCCCGAATTAGCAGTACCAGTGGTTACGATAGTACTCACACAATTACTGTTTACACAGGTATGCAGCCTTTATCTTACCTGATAGTTAGGCCTTCAGAGGCTCTAAAAGTTAGCAATGATATTGACGTGACTGATCAATCTGGTCGTCGCGTTGAGGCTAACATTTCTAGAGACGGCGAGAGAATGATTAGAATTAACTTCTCTCAACCAGTACCCCCCGGAACTAATCTCAATATTGCTTTTAGAAATATAGACTTTGCCAATGCTTTTCCTAATAGAAGCTTTGTTTACTATGATATTTCCGGCGGACACATCGGTTTATCGCGAGAAGTTCCCTATGGTTTAGCCCAAGTTCAGGTATATTAATTTTTGGGTTAAAAGGTAATTAAAAAGTAGAATTACTGCACAATAATTTTTCTACTTTTCCCATCTTTCAAGCTAGATATAGGAATTCTAATTCATGCGTGAATAACAATATCCCCGACTCCTTTAAGAAGTCGGGGATATAAAATTTGGTATAGCACTCATATTATTCAGAATTCTGACTTTTAAAGTCTAATCGATTAATAAATTTTGTTCTTTTGATAACGCCAGTCATACCATTGTTTAGCACTACGTACAGCAAACCACAACAATACTAAAGCAATTATTCCCCCTTGCCACGGTGCATCAAATGCAAATAACACTAAGGCAATGCAGAGAGTATCTTGCAGAAAAGCCGCCCACAAAGGTAAACCACGTAAGCGATAAAACCAACCAATTTGCACAAGTTGTAATACTAAAGCTAATAATCCACCCGTTAAAGCAATCAACCAGTCTGGTGTATCTGTAGCGGAAGCAACGGCTAAACCCATAATTGCCCCCACTATTGGAGATAACAATAGTTCAACTACCTGTATTAATCGTTGTCCCAACAATTTTTTGCTGCCGAAAAATTCTAGTAATGACCAACTGGTAAGTAAGCACAACAAAATCTTGGGGGAAATGTGAGATAAAATCGGAGTCTGCGACCACAAGTTGCTGCCCTGCAACAGTCCGATAATTAATAGAGGTATACCTATTCTTAATCCTGCTGCCGCAGAAGCAGAAAGCATGGCAAGTATTTCAACCATGAGGGCAAGTGCTAGATAAGTATTTGTTACTTATATTACCCAGTGTTGATCAAAATTACAGCACATAGAGAAATAATTTAGTAATTGTTGTGACTTAAATTACTAAATTTTGCTCTCTAGTATTGCCAGATGAATGGAATTCGCGGCTATAAAAACAAAGTCCGCCAGGGCGGACTAACACCAATTCACTTAAATCTTAATTGGTACTTTTATAGCTTTACACCCCTGTGTTTCTTGAAAGGAACTAAATATCCAAACGTTGGTAAATTTCTTCCAAATGTTGGAGATGGTGTTGAGGATCAAAACACTTTTCTATTTCTGCGGGGGAGAGTTTTGCTGTGACTCGCGGATCTTGGCTAATCAAATCGTGAAAATTACCTTCTGGCTTATTCCAAGCAGTATGGGCGCTTTGTTGCACGATCGCATAAGCTTCTTCGCGGCTTAAACCCTTGTCTACTAAGGTAAGTAGTACTCTTTGACTGAAGACTACACCGCCATAGCAATTAAGATTTCGTGCCATGTTCTCTGGATACACCAGCAGATTTTTCACTAAGTCAGTGATTTCTATGAGCATGAAGTGCGTTAAAATACACGCGTCTGGTAACACTACCCGTTCTACAGAACTGTGGGAAATATCCCGTTCATGCCATAAAGCGACGTTTTCTAAAGTTGCACCAGCATGACTTCTCACCAACCGCGCCATCCCGGTTAATCGTTCGGAACGGATGGGGTTGCGTTTGTGGGGCATAGCACTAGAACCTTTCTGCCCTTTGGCGAAAAATTCTTCGACTTCCAGAACGTCTGTTTTTTGCAGGTTGCGAATTTCGACGGCAAAACGTTCAATGGATGCAGCTAGTAATGCTAATTGCTGCACATAATCGGCGTGGCGATCGCGGGAAATTACTTGAGTGGAAGCTTTATCTGGTTTGAGTCCCAGTTTTTCACAGGCGATCGCTTCTACACGGGGTTCAATGTTGGCGTAAGTTCCCACTGCACCGGAAATCTTACCTACAGCAATGGTTTCCCGCAGAATGTTGAGGCGTTCTTGATGACGCAATACTTCTGCTAACCAGCCAGCTAACTTAAAACCAAAGGTAATCGGTTCGGCGTGGATACCATGCGATCGGCCAATCATCACGGTATTTTTGTGTTCCCTTGCCTTTTGGCGAATTACCTCAATCAAATCTGCCAGCCTGTGGGATATCACATCCAAGCTGGCGACTAATTGCAATGCTAAAGCTGTATCTAGTACATCAGAACTAGTCAGTCCTAAGTGAATATAACGTCCCGCCTCACCAACATATTCGTTGACATTTGTCAAGAAAGCAATGACATCATGACGGACTTCTGCTTCAATTTCTAGAATCCGTTTCGGCTCAAAATTAGCTTTGGCTTTGATTTCTTCAACTGCACCAGAGGGAATATAACCTAATTCAGCTTGGGCTTCGCAAGCTGCAATCTCTACCTGAAGCCAGGTTTTGAACTTATAAAATTCAGTCCACAGGTTGCCCATTTCGGGCAAGGTATAACGCTCAATCAACGTTCGCGGCAGAATACAACTGTCATATTTTACATGCTAATCAGCATTGATAGACAATAAGAAGGTAAGAGGTAACAGGTGACAGCTTGTGTTAGCGTTCGTTGTCCGTTTATCCGAAATAGTCACGTTCAGGTAATTCTTGATCAAGTATCGATGCTGTAGTGCGATCGCCTTAAAGGCTTGCATCTGCTCATCCTAACCCGCAGTCCCTAGAAGTCATCAATTACAACAGATTCAGCTTTTTGAGCAACAGCACCAACGAAAACATTTCCGCCTTGTTAAAGTCAGGCTTCCAAATCGGATTATCCTCTGACTCCGCCTATAATGTGGCTTGTTTAGCGTCACAGTTAGCACCGATTTGTTTGTATACCAATACAAAGTAAGAATTCGGCGCAATTTAAATAGCTAATTATGATTTTTACATATTTTTAAAGTATTTGACTAATTGTAACAAATAGTGACGAGTCTTGGCCTGCTTATAAAACGAAAATGCTAATTGGGAATACTAGCTTCGTCAAACAAAATTACACAATAGGGTAAGTAGAAATGGCAGACGTAAGCTCTACTATAGTGATTCCTGGATATCAAATAATCACACAATTGTATTCCAGTTCTAAAACTAGGGTATATCGAGCAATTCGAGAGCCAGAAAAACTTCCAGTAGCGATCAAGATTCTGACATCAGAACATCCCAGCTTTAACGAAATACTGCTATTTCGTAACCAGTATACAATTAGTAAAAATCTTAATATTCCTGGTATTATTCATCCCTTATCGTTAGAAACCTATGGTAATGGCTATATTTTGGTGATGGAAGATAGGGGAGAAATTTCTTTAAGAGAATATATTAAAACTACTACCATCTGCCTATCTGAATTTTTAGAGATTGCAATTCAATTAACTGATACTCTTCATGGGTTAAATCAAAACCGTGTAATTCATAAAGACATTAAACCTGCAAACATTCTGATTCATCCGCAAACAAAGCAAGTTCAACTGATTGATTTTAGTATCGCCTCTCTATTGCCTAAAGAAAACCAAGAAATAAAAAGTCCTAATATTTTAGAAGGAACACTGGCTTATATTTCTCCAGAGCAAACAGGTAGGATGAATCGAGGAATAGACTACCGCAGCGATTTTTATTCTCTAGGAGTAACATTTTATGAATTGTTAACAAAAAAATTGCCATTTAAATCTGATGATCCAATGGAATTAGTGCATTGTCATTTGGCGAAAATACCAAATGAAATCAAAAATGAACAGATTCCCCAAGTACTTTCAGATATTGTCATGAAATTGATGGCAAAAAATGCTGAAGATAGATATCAGAGTGCTTTGGGGCTAAAATATGATTTAGAAAGTTGTTTATATCAATTAAAAGAAATAGGTAGTATCGATAATTTTCAGGTTGGTCGAAGAGATGTGAGCAATCGTTTCTTAATTCCTGAAAAACTCTACGGTCGAGAGACAGAAGTTAAAATCTTACTCGAAGCTTTTGAGCGTGTAGCTAATGGTAGTTCGGAAATGATGTTGGTGGCTGGATTTTCCGGAGTCGGTAAAACAGCGGTAGTCAATGAAGTCCATAAACCAATTACCCGTCAAAAAGGATATTTTATCAAAGGCAAATTTGACCAATTTAATCGCAATATTCCCCTATTCGCCTTTGTCCAAACCTTAAGAGATTTGATGGTTCAATTATTGTCAGAATCAGAAATGCAATTGCAAACATGGAAAGCTAAAATTCTGGAAGCTGTAGGCGATAATGGACAAGTCTTAATTGAAGTGATTCCTGAACTAGAACTAATTATTGGTAAACAACCTCCAGCACCGGAATTATCAGGAACTGCGGTACAAAATCGCTTTAACTTATTATTCTCAAAATTTATTGCTGTCTTTACCACCAAAGAACATCCGTTAGTTATGTTTCTGGATGACTTACAGTGGGCAGATTCCGCTTCTTTACTGTTAATTAAACTTTTGATGCAGGATAATAATTATTTACTGATATTAGGGGCTTATCGAGATAATGAAGTCAAAGCTACACATCCTTTCATATTGATGGTAGCAGAACTGAGGCAAGCGCAAAAAACTGTGAATACGATTATTCTTTCGCCTCTGGGTTTAATTGATGCCAATCAGTTAATTGCTGATACATTGAATTGTATAACCGAGCGAGCATACCCCTTCACAGAATTAATTGTTCGCAAAACCCAGGGAAATCCGTTTTTTATCACCCAGTTTCTCAAAGCTTTACACGAAGCAGAACAGATTACATTTAATTCTGAACAAGGCTATTGGGAATGTAATATTGATCAAATCAATGAGCTATCTTTAACTGATGATGTAGTAAATTTTCTGGCTGCTCAGTTGCAGAAATTGCCTACTGAAACCCAAGAATTACTTAAGTTAGCAGCTTGTATTGGCAATCAATTCGATTTAGCAACTTTAGCAATTATTTGTGAAAAATCACAAGCACATACTGCAATGGTTTTGTGGAAAGCTTTACAAGAAGGATTGATTGTGCCGCAAAACCAAATGTATAAATTTTACCTGAAATATAATGCTACAGAAGAGAATACTGGCAACATCGAAAATGTAGTGTATCGCTTTCTGCATGATCGCATCCAACAAGCTGCCTATTCCTTAATTCCTCTGGAACAAAAACAAGCAACGCATCTAAAAATTGGTCAACTTTTGCTCCAGAATATCCCAGCTTCAGAACAAGAGCAAAAAATATTTGATATTGTAAACCAGTTAAATTATGGTGTAGAGCTAATTCAAAATTCAGCAGAATTAAATGAGATAGCAAAATTAAATTTAAAGGCAGGACGTAAAGCAAAAGCTTCTACAGCTTACGCAGCAGCGATTAAGTATTTAAATTTAGGATTGGAAATAATTGCCAAAGATAGCTGGGAAAAACAATATGTTTTCTGTTTATCGCTGCATGAAGAAGCCTGTGAAGCCGCTTACCTCAGTGGTGATATTGAAAAGATGGAAGAATTAGCTGCTATAGTAATTCATTCAGCCAAAAATATTTTAGAAACCATTAAAGTCTACGAAATCGAAATTCAAGCATACATTACTCAAAATAGACTGACAGAAGCTTTCAAGATAGGTTTAGATATTCTCAAACTCCTGAATGTTGAATTTCCAAACAAACCATCACAGTCAGATATTCAACAAGCTTTCCAGACTACAGCAGTCAAATTAGGCGATCGGCAAATAGCAGATTTAATTGACTTACCAGAAATGGGCGATTTAGAAATTTTAGCAGCTATGCGTATTTTATCAAGTATATTTGCTGCCGCCTATCTTGGTAATCCCGAATTTTTACCTTTAATCAGCATAAAAATGGTTGACTTATCAATCGATTATGGCAACACAGGTATATCATCTTATGGCTATTGTACTTATGCGTTCCTCTTGTGTGCTGTAGTTGGTGATATAGATTCTGGTTACGAATTTGGCAAATTATCTTTAAATGTATTGTCTAAAACTAATGCTTCTTTACTACAAGCTAAAGTTTTAATGATTTACAATAGCCTTGTTAGACATTGGAAAAATCATGCAAGTCAATCTTGCCAGCCGTTGCAGGAAGTTTATCAAATTGCCTTAAAAACTGGTGATTTAGAGTTTGCCAGTTATTCCTTACATAATTACTCCTTTGGTTGCTATTTAATAGGTGAAGAACTAATTGGACTGGAACAAGAAATGTCTGGTTATTGCGAAGTATTGCAGCGATTAAAGCAAATAACTGGACTTGGTTATGTTCAAATTTGGCGACAAACGGTTTTAAATCTACTTGGCAAAAGTAAAGCAACAACCATTTTAGTTGGTGATGTATATAACGAGCAAAATATGTTATCAATTCATCATGAGATGAGTGATATAACAGCAATAGCTACGGTATATTTCAATAAATTGACCCTAAGTTATTTATTTGGTGACGTATTACTTGCCTTAAACTATGCTGTTGAGGGAGAAAAATATTTACCTGCTTTAACAGGTTTGTTAATTTTCCCGGCTTTCTATTTCTATGATTCTCTTATTCGATTAGCGACATATTATGAAGTTATACCACTAGAGCAGCATAATTTTTTAGAAAAAGTATATGCAAATCAGGAGAAAATTCAACATTGGGCAAATCATGCTCCGATGAATTTCTTGCATAAATATTACCTTGTGGAAGCAGAACGCTATCGGGTGATGGATGACAAAATAGTGGCAATGGATTATTATGACCACGCTATTTCGGGAGCCAAAGCAAACGGTTACATTCAAGAAGAAGCCCTAGCTAACGAACTAGCGGCTAAATTCTACTTGAACTGGGGTAAAGAAAAATTTGCCTCCTTTTATATGCAGCAAGCTTACGACTGCTACAGCCGTTGGGGTGCAAAAGCGAAAATTGCTCATTTAGAACAACAATATCCTCAATTATTAATAGCTATCAACCAACCTACTGATATTACCATCACACCGGAAACGACTATCGCCCAAACATTTATTAAAAATGCCACTGGCAATAGCAGCCAAAATTTAAGTTTAGATTTGCCATCTGTCATGAAAGCGGCACAAGCCATATCTCAAGAAGTTGAATTAGACAAACTTTTAGCAACTTTAATGCAGATTGCTACAGCCAATGCTGGCGCACAGATTGGTCATTTAGTTCTTCATCAGGAGGAAAAATTATTAGTAGTTGCTCAAGCTAATACTACACAGGTAAAAACTTTAGAAATTTCCTTAGATAAATATCTAGAGATTCCCCAAAATTTGATTTATACAGTAGTACGAACTCAACAGACGGTTGTGTTTGAAAACTTGAGCAATGTACCACAATTTGCAGGCGATCTCTATATAATTACCCATCAGCCCAAATCAGTTTTGTGTACTCCAATTACTCGTCAAGGAAAACTTGTTGGTATTTTGTATTTAGAAAACAATTTAGCTGTAGGCGCTTTTACGAGCGATCGCATCGAAATTTTACAACTTTTGGCAAGCCAAGCTGCCATTTCAGTAGAAAATGCCCGGCTGTATCAACAAACCCAAAACTATGCCCAAACTCTAGAACTAGAGGTAGAACGTAAAACCCAATCTCTCAACCAAAAAGCTCAAGCTCTCAACCAAAAAGCTCAAGATTTAGAGCAAACCCTGCAAAAATTGCAACAAACTCAAGCGCAATTAATTCATAGCGAAAAAATGTCATCTCTAGGTCAAATGGTGGCTGGTATTGCTCATGAAATTAATAATCCAGTTACTTTTATCAGGGGCAATCTCACCCATACAGAAAATTACATTCAAGATATGATGCGGTTACTCACACTTTATCAGCAGGAATACCCTCAAGCTAATCCGGTTATTCAAGCTTTAGAGGAAGAGATTGAGCTTGATTTTCTGTTTCAGGATGCCCATCAAACTCTAGAATCTATGAAAGCCGGCAGTGAACGGATCAGCCAAATTGTTTTGAGTTTACGTAACTTTTCCCGTTTGGATGAAGCCGAAATTAAGGCTGTAGATTTACATAGTGGCATTGACAGCACATTATTAATTGTCCAACATCGCTTGAAAAAATCTGTAAACCAACCTGAAATTTGTGTGATCAAGGAGTACGGTGATCTACCTCTAGTGACTTGTTATCCTAGCCAGTTGAATCAAGTTTTTTTGAATATCATCAATAATGCAATTGATGCGATTCGAGATAATCGCTTATGTAGCGAAAATCCTCAAATCCGTATTAGTACCGAAGTAATTGACACTAAACGCTTACGAATCGCAATTTTTAATACAGATAGTAACATTCCTGAAAGCCTGTATGAGCGGATTTTTGAACCGTTTTTCACTACAAAGCCAGTGGGACGTGGTAAAGGCTTAGGTTTATCTGTCAGTTATTCAATTGTTCAACAACATGATGGCAATTTAACTGTACATTCTCATCCCATACAAGGAACAGAATTTGAAATTGTTCTTCCTGTCGGTTAAATTGCTCAAATCCCAAATTGAGTGATCCGTTACATCAAACTTACTCAAACCTAAATTAGCCATTCTTTATCGCTAATCGCTACTCGAATATGGCATTTACTTGTGATCTTAGCTCGCCCTCAAAGATCCCAAATGGGTTCTATAATTAGGTGTTAGCAGAAAGGAAAGAAATATTTTCAGCAAGATAATCAGGAACAGTCACACCTTGTTGTTTCGCCCAAAATTGGCTTAAAAAATGGATTTGTCGTAAACCAACAATTAAATTTAATCCAGGGATAAATAGCCACCAAACTACTAAGGGTTCTTTTAAACCTGCTTGGCGGTACAGTTCATTCACAGTTTTATATAACTTAAACTGCACAATATAAATCCACACAATACCCAGCAGCGAAAACCAACCAAACCATCCAGGTACATCAGGATCAAAGATACGTAAAGCTTGGGGAATTGCAACTCCGAAAACAAAGGGTGCTAAACTCAGGGTTCCTGACCAACCAAACCCGTTATAACGCCTTAGTTCTTCTTGGATAATCCATTTGTACCAGCCGTAATACAGCATCCCGGTAATCACAGACAAGAAAATTACTCGCCACAACGGACGGGGTTTACCTAAATCTTTTGCTGACATTGATTTACGCCTGAGATATCAAATACATTTCTTAACATTTCTTAATGTAAGATATCCCAGGCGTTTTTGTCTAACTTTGTTCTTGAGGAACTTGGTTGATTTGCGCCATTAATTGTTCTTTATCACGTTTGCGTTTTTTGGCGTATAGCTGAATAGTCACCGCCATAAAAATAATCAAGCCTAAAATTCCCCAAGCTGTGATGTCTGTGGGTAGATTGTTTTTGAATACAGCTAATAAGACAATCACCACCAACATAACTGTAGGTGCTTCGTTTAAAGCACGTAACTGTTGACCAGTCCAACGACATTCATCATTAGCTAACTTCTTCATTAAACGACCGCAGTAATGATGATAAGCCAATAAAATTGCGACAAATAGTAGCTTGAAGTGTAGCCAACCCTGTTTTAACACTTCTGGTTCGGTACTCACTAAACCGATCGCCATCGCTACTGTAACTAACATTCCTGGAGTAGTGATAATGCGATAAAGACGTAATTCCATAATTTGATACTGCTTTTTCAGTATCGTGCGTGCTGGTTCTGGTTCTTGTTCGGCTTCAACGTGGTAAATAAACAAACGCACCAGATAAAATAGTCCGGCAAACCAAACTACAATGCCAATAATATGAAATGCTTTAAACCAAGAATAAGCCATGAATTATCATCTCCATTAAGTGGCTTTGATGAGATCGTAAGTTATCAGAAAAATTTCTACATTTGCTTACGATAGCATTAGAAACTGGGCTGAATCATCTAATGAGCTATTTATTAAACACAGATAAATTACCCGTGTTTATCTATGATTTCACTTTTTATAATATCGATTTTGACAAAATTTATTTCTGCCTAATTATCTACACGTCTGACGAAAGGCAATAAATCTTCTAAAATTGTTTGGTGATAATGTTCTTGGGCGTAATGACCAACGTTATTAAGTTTTATTAATTCTGCATTGGGCAAGGAATCACTAAATTTTTGTGCTATGTCTACAGATAACCAAGGGTCAATCACCCCCCATTGAATTAAAATTGGCTGTTCCCATTTTTGAAAGCCAGATGCAATTTCTGTCGTTGCTTGAGTGAGTTGTAAATTACGAATAGTTGATAATAATGCTCTACCAGCCGCAGATGTTTTCAAAAAAGGTCGGCGATACACATCTAAATCTTTATCTTCGATGCGATAACGGCTACCACCTTCTAGGGTACGGTCAACTAATAAAGGGTCTTGAGTCATTATTTCACCTGCTAGTGGAAAACCCATTTGTTGAATTTTCCAAGGTAATTTAGCATCGGTGGAAATGGGGGCATTTAAAATAGCAATGTTGGCAATTTGTTCGGGATGACGCACGGCATATTGTAAGCCAACAGAACCTAAAAATCCTTGAACAACTAAAGAAAATCTTTCGATTTTTAGAGTTTGAATAAATTTTTCTAAAGCTGTAATAAATGCGTCGGGTGTGTAGGCAAAATCGCGTTTCTCTGGCATTGATGAAAAGCCATAACCAATCCAGTCAGGGGCGATCGCTCTTGTTCCTTGACTAGCTAAAGCAGGTAGAATATTACGCCAACTGTAACTTTGCGATACTATTCCATGCAGCAAGATTACAGGTAATAAATCACTTTGTCCAATCGGTTCAGCTTCCCGATAAAACCACTCTAAAGAATCAATTTTTACTTTATTTTCTGTTACAGCCACGCTACTTTCCTAATAAAAACTGAGAATTCAGAATACAGAAGGAATGTTAATTCTGAATTCTCAAATAATCATCTCACGAATCGCATAAGCTGTTGCAGGGGCTAGTAACACACCGTTACGATAATGTCCGGTGGCGAGGAGGATATTGTTAAATCCTGCTAATTTTTCAATGATGGGTGCTGGGCGACCTTCCGGGCGGGGGCGTAATCCTGACCAGGTGCGAGTGATAGTGGCTGCGGTGAGTTCTGGACAAAAGGCGATCGCTTGTTGCCTTACATCTTCTAATAATTCATGATTAGGCGGGATTTCATCGCCATCAGTGGGAAATTCCACCGTTGCGCCTATCCAATAATCTCCACCACCTACAGGGACGATATGCACATCATTACAGGTAATCATCGGCTGAAACTCAGCATTCCCAATGGGATTTGCTAAATGTACTTGTAATGCTTGTCCAAGAACGGGGCGGATATCAACTTTTTGGTTTAACTGGTCGGTTAGAAGTGTAGAACCAAGTCCAGCCGACACTATCACCCAATCAGCATCGAATTTTCCTGCTGTCGTCTCGACTGATGTTGGTGAGATATTGACAACATTCACACCAAATTGGCAAGTTACGCCTTTTTTTTGGGCGGCTTCTACTAAGGCTAAGGTTAAAGCTGTGGGGTCGAGTTGACGGTCTTGAGGTGAATAAACTGCGCCAGTAATTTTGTCATTATTGACTTGGGGACACATACTTTTGAGTTTCGCCCTGTCCCAAATTTCCAGATTCCAACCTTGGGAGGCGCGAATTTCTACTAGTTTTTCCCAATTCTCAAAATTTTCCTCTTCCCAAGACAAATGAAGAATACCTTGACGGTTGAAGGGGATTTTCCGCCCGGTTAATGCTTCTAGTTCGGGGATTAAGGTTTCATAGCGTTCAATGCTAGTTTGTCTTAGCCGCCAAGCTTTACCCTTGATTTTTTGACTAATAGCGCCCATCAAAACACCAAGAGCTGCACCTGTAGAAGCTTGTGCGGGTTGGTTTTGGTCAATAACGGTAATTTGCAACCCTGTTACTTGACTCAGTTCATAGGCGATCGCGGCTCCAATGACACCACAACCGATAATAATTACATGACTCATTGCTGGGATATTGAGGAGTTATGAGTTAGAACCGCCGTGAAGTCAAAAGTTAAAAGTCAAAAATCAAAAGGTTTCTTCATTTCAGACTTTAGACTTCAAACTTCAGCTTTTTTCTTCTAACTCATAACTTATCATTCAGCAATCACTGTTTAGGACTCAGCTTGTTTGCTACCTTCGGGTAACAGTTGCAGGAATTTGTCAACATCTGTAAAGGCAGCTTTGTAGTTACTCAAGGCAACTAGACTATTACCATTACTAGCAGCTTGATCAACTTTAACCAAGTGGTTCAGTAAATCTTTGGTGATTTGACGAGCTGTAGTTTGGTCTTTGGGTAAAAGATGGGGAGTGATGTAAGTCATGGTCAGCCTAGCTTCTGCCATTGGGCCATGAATAAAGTTACCCACCTTAATCCACTCATTTTTGTCGATGAGGTTTTTGAGTTCTGCTGCGCGATCGCGTACAGTCTGAACTTCAGGCACATATTCCTGAATTTGGGCAATTTGATCTGCTGTATAAGTTGGAGGTGCAACTGCGACCCCAGGGCCACCACAACTAATGAGAAATGTAGCCAATAATACCAGAATGATTGAGAAAATCGAGCGTTGACGCGCCATAAACTGAACTTAACTTTTTTTAACGTTTGCCAGCTAACAGTGTAATTTTAGATCGCCAAGGTAATTTCTCGTTCTAGCCAGTAGATGATTTTGCGGAAAATTATCAGATTTTTGTCCGACGAATCTAACGTCAAACACTTTCCTAAGTTTTTAAGTATAATTGCTCATATAGAAAAAATTTCAGACTTAACCTTAAATCAATTGTTAAGAAAAGGTAATTTTATAGTTGCGAAATTTAAAACGTCTTGATAAGCTGAAACACTAACAAGATAAGGCCTTCTGGCGGTTTTCTGTCGTCGCATTCCCCTTAGCTGACTCAACTATTTAGGAGTGTTTTTTCGTGAACGCAGCTGAACAGGCAACTAACCTTGAACTCGCCAGCAAGATTGCTACGGTAGTTAATTTATTCAAACTCCAGTTTCCAGATGCAAAATCGGATTTAAAACCTTGGCAGAATGACCCAGAAACCAGAGAATTAGTTGATCCAGATTCTATAGACATTGGCTTTCACTTTCCTGGAATCAGCAAATCCTGGCGGAGTCGGAGTGTTTTGATTCAAATTCGGTTTCATCAAGATCCGATAACAAACTTACGTCGCGCAATTGGCATAGAAGTAGCTGGATTTGATCATCGTGGCGAAGCTTGGCGACTTTCGACAGTGGAAAACTGGAATTTTGTGGGTGAGTCTCTTCCTTCTGCACAAATTAGCGAACAACTCAAACAATTTTGTCGGCAAATTTTAGAACTGTTTAATGAGAAGTCTGAAGTGTGAAATTCTCTTCTTTAACCTTCAGACTCATAACTGTCAGCACTTATAACTAAGCATCAGGGTCTTCGCCTAATTCTCGTAAGCGGGCGGCTAAACGTTCAGCGCGTGCTTGGGCTGCTTGGGCTTGAGCTTGGGCAGTTTCAGCTTGAGTCTGAGCTTGGGCTGCTTCAGCTTGGGCTGCTTCTTCTGGTAAAGGGACAAGATTACCATCAGTATCGTAAAATCGCAGCCAAATAGCTGTTTCTCTGTCTACTGCACCTTCCCAAGTTCCTAGCCATAAGCCTAAACGCTGACACCATAGCCAGCCTTGTTCATTTGCTGTTAGGGGCTGATAATTTTGATTGGCATCTAAATGCCAGCCTTGTAAGGAATTTGGGTCAAAGGGGTCATAGACAAAGTAATCTGGGGTGCGGAAGGTTTGTTGATAAATTGCTTTTTTGGTCACTTTATCAACCCGCGCCGTAGATGGTGACATTAATTCGACAATCACATCTGGGTAACGGCCGTTTTCTTCCCAAACCACCCAACCTTGTCTGGGGATAGTACCATCAACATTCAACACTGCAAAAAAATCTGGGCCGCGAAAATCATTGTTACGCGCTTGGGTACTGCTGTAGTAGATGAACATATTACCACCTGTGTAAAAGTCGTTTCGGTCAGCCCAAGCTTGCTGCAATGACCGAATTAAGACATTCATGGCAATACGGTGGCGATTTGACTCCAAAGGTTCTCCATCATCAAATATTAAATCTGTGGGTGGCATAGGGGGTTGCCAGTCCGCAATATCATCTACGATATCAGTCGTTTGGGATGTGATTTCTAAATCTGGCTTACTTATTGTCATATCAACCCCCTAAAGTAGACTGTCAAAACTTGTGCATACACTAATCATTACCAATTTTGCAGCCACCATCCACGCAGTATGTTGATTTATAAGTAGTATCACGTCTGCCAAACAGAGTATAACGATTGTCGCGGATTTGTTCGTAAAAGCGATCGCCTGCCCATTTCATCCCCGGTATAGCGCGGTAAGCATCCACAAACAAACTGCCCAGTGGTAATAACTTGCCAATTTCTTCGGCTGCATCACTACCTTGCCAACGTCGCTCAGGGGCATTAGCATCAATCAATATCATTCCTTGTTGACAATCTTGCGATGTAATGCCCCATTGTGTAAGTGTCTGCTCGTCTTGCATCGCAGCATAAAGAAACAGTTTACCTTGGTCTAAAGTTTCTAAAAATTGGACTAAGGTAACGCAGAGATTGCAATTTCCGTCATATATTACGTAATAATTCATTTAAATAGCACTTTTGTTCGGTTTACGGTTTAAGTATAGCGTTACACATATATTTTTTATCTCTGCGGTGAGGATGATGCTGGAAGAGACAATCCTAAAAGTTGATTTTACTCAAGAAGATGCTTGTGCAGAAGTTCTGCCGCGATCGCATATAAATTCTAGTTACAATGCCAAATGGGATGGTATTCGTCTAGACATTCATCACCAGCCTGCCCATGAAACCCCAGAACATTCACCCCAACAACATATAATTTCAATTAACTTAGACTATCATCTTCTCCAAACAGAACGAGTTTTAGACGGACGTTTTCAGCAAGAAAATATTTTTAATGGTGATGTCGCCATTATTCCCGCCAATACCCCCCATGTATGTCGTTGGGCATCGGAAACTGATTTTCTACTTCTTAGTTTAGACCCTACTTTTTTCAATCAAATTATTTTAGAGTCGGTTGATTTACATGGTGTGGAGTTAACACCTTACTTTGCTGCACCGGAACCTTTAATTCAGCAAATAGCTTTAGCACTGAAGTCAGAGTTAGAATCAGGTGGTGTCGGTAGCCGACTTTATATTGAGTCTCTCAAAACTACACTCTGTGTTCACCTGCTAAAACACCATTCGGTCGCCAGTAATAAAGTCTTGCAATTGGCAAATCATAAAGGTCTTTCGCCCAGGAAATTACGCCAAGCCCTTTCATACATCCATGACAACCTCGAACGGGATTTGACATTAACAGAAATTGCGGCGGTTGTGGGTATGAGTATGTATCATTTTTCCCGCTTATTTAAACAATCTACAGGTCTGGCACCCCATCAATATGTGATTAATTGCCGAATTGCTAAAGCAAAAAAACTCTTAACTGGAACTGAAAGAACTATTGAACAAATTTCAGAAGAAGTTGGTTTTCAAAGTCAAAGTCATTTTACCAATGTCTTTCGCAAATTCATGGGAATAACACCAAAAGCATACAGAGAGCATGTGAAAATTTAAGTAAAAAAATACAGGAGCCAGAGAATTTTAGATTGTAGATTTTAGATTGAAAATATTATTTTTCAGTTAACTAAATATCGCTCTATATTGTGTTGACTCCTGATTTCTTTTCAAATCTTCCCGCTAACAATTCCTGACCATTGAACTTTTTTCTGTTGTTCACGACGGTAAGAAAAGAAATGTTCAGGAGTTTGGTATGTACAATAAGGGGCGATCGCAATTTGTTCGGCACTAATGCCTAAATTTTCTAACTGCAAAGTATTTACCCGTCGTACATCAACTCTTACCCTTCCTGGTTCTGGATCAGCTAATAAGGGAGAATTGGGTAATTCATGTAACGCCTGAACAATTTTTTGGGTGTCATTATGTGATATAATACTGGCTCCAATTTCCGCAGCTACCTCTACCGAGACTTGATAAACTTCACCAGCGATCGCCGGGCCGAGAGCAACTCTTAAGTCTATTAATTTACTGCCTTGGGCTTGTAATCGGGCGATCGCTTGGGGGACAATCTTGGCAGCAGTGCCTCGCCAACCCGCATGTAATGCAGCTACCTGTCCAGTTTGCACATCCCCAATTAATACAGGTGTACAATCTGCACTGGCTACCCAAACTGCTTGTAAAGGTTGTTCGCTAATTAAACCATCCGCCAAGGCAAAAGCAGATTCCTCATCGCCTGTAGTTTCCCCAACTTGGGAATCAACTTCTTGAGGCGTGAGAACAGTATTACCATGTACCTGTTTTAAGCGATACACCGATGCTTCTGGGTGCAGAACGGGAGTTAAATCTTGGGGCGATCGCGGCCAAAACTGATGAGTAAAAAAGCCGTGTTGCCAATTTCCTAAAATACTACAGGTAAGGTATGGCAGTCCTTCCCAATTGCGCCAGTGCCAAGTGTGCATCTTGAACCTAACCAAAAATAGAGGGTATTGAATATGAGGTTTTGGTATGCAGGATGAAAAATTACAGGACTTACACAGTGAGACAAAAAATCAATGGTTTGGTAAGGGTGAAAGGGTATAGGGGTGTATGTATTCAAAACCCTTACACTCCTACCCTTTCACCCCTTCACCCAATCTCCACAGATAAACTGCGTGCGTAAGTCCTGATGTTTTCCTTCCTACTCCCTATTCCCTTTTATCAAAATCAGCCAATTAATGTTAACTTGAACAACGGTATTTGCGGTTCATGTCTGTGGAATTTGATCGACAAAAGTTAGAATTAGCGTTGCATTCAGGAAGAAACGGGGAAAATTCACCATTTTCGCTATATATTTTTGATCATCTTGCTTCCACTAATCAAACCTTGTGGAATTTGTTAGCGCAGGGGGCAGAATCTTGGTCTGTGGTGATTGCCCAACAACAAACCGCAGGTAGAGGACAATGGGGAAGACAATGGATTTCTCACCCTGGTGGGCTATACCTTTCCGTTGCGATCGCCCCTAAACTAGAAGCTAGTGCCAGTTATCAACTAACTTTAGCTAGTGCTTGGGGTATAGCCAACCAACTGCGCTGTTATGGCGTAGATGTGGGAATTAAATGGCCTAATGACCTAGTTTTAAATGGGCGTAAATTAGGCGGCATTTTAACAGAAACCAAAATCAATCATGGCTATATTCATCAAGCAGTAATTGGAGTTGGCATTAACTGGACAAACCCAGTACCCGACACGGGAATTAACCTCGAAATGTGGCAAGCCTGCTACGCTACCAAACCGATTTCTTGTCTGGAAACTCTCACTTCCGTCGTTTTACGGGGGATAGAGTCCGGTATGGAGTGCCTTGTTAAAGAAGGAATAAATATACTCTTGTCTCGCTATTTGGAATTACTCACCAATGTAGGTGACAAAGTATATATTAATGATTTGGCAGGCACTGTAGTCGGCGTTACTTCTCAGGGTGAATTACGTGTTTCTGTGGAAACTTATGATACAACTGACATAAAAACAACAGAACTTTATATTGAACCCGGTACAATCACGCTAGGGTACCGTAAATCTTCTGTACCATTATAGGTTTGTTATGAATTTAGCTCTTTGGGCAAGACAAACCACTGGCATCATCTCTTGAGGCAAATTTAAAATAACTGAGAGAACCAATGACGCAGCGCAATACATCTGCCCATAATCCCTCCCAAGGCTCGAACCAGCAAGGTATGACCAAAAAACGTTTTGTATCTACCCTGCCAGCCCAGAGTCTCTGTTTACTAAGTAGTTTTAGCCTGCTTAGTGGTGGCTTCGTTTTTGCCCAAACAGAAACATCCATCGATAACATTGTTCCTGTAGAAAATTCCCAACCAACAGCTAAAACAAATTTCGTTAAAAAAGATATTGTTATCCCAGCAGCCCCCAAGGCGCAGGCGGAATTTTCCCAAAGACGAGCTAACCTCAACCAAAGACTCCGCACACCAGAGGTTGCACAATCCAAAGAGCCTGTTAGACAATCGAAACCGCAAGCTGAAGCAGTCGTTGAGCCAGTTTTTACAACTCGGCAGGAACGCACCCCAACACCAACTGCACAGCCGAAACCATCCAGTGTCCGCACCGCTAAACCCAAGCTGGAAGTTACTCAACCAAGTGCCAGTGCTAGAGAAGAGGTAGTTAAACCAGTAGCACCGCGCACCATACCAGAAAAACTCCCCGCAGTTGCTCAACCGGTGAATAACTCTCACAGCACAGTTGAAGCTGCAACTGGAAAAGTTAAAGATTCTAACAACGCCTACATTGACTCCAACAATTACGGCACTGAGGCAACCAATACTTATCAAGCACCCAATTCTGTAATCATCACAGAACGTTCTAGTGGTTGTCGCACAATCTTGCCATCAGGACAAGCTATATCCCTCGGTTTTTGTAACCAAGCCCAACCTGTTGGTAATCAGCGTGTCGCTTCTGAGAGCAAACCTGCCCCCACTTGGCTGAAAAAAAGTCAAAATTCTCAGTTAGCAACTGTTCCCTTGGCGCGGCCTATCAATAGTACTGGCAACACCCCTACAACCCGTGTTGCTTATGGTGGGGAAGTTAAGACAGCCTTTAGTCCTAATCGGTTTATCCCCAATCCCAGCGAGTTTGGTGCAACCAAAGTCAGTGCCACACCCGTTGCACCCAGCGCCGGTGCTTTACCCCCACCAACAATCGAAGGGAACTTAGCACCCCGTGTCAGTACAGTGGCTTACGATATTCCTCTCGCCTCAGTTCTGCCTCAAATTCCCTTTACAAATACCATTGCCTATCGTGGTGGCGGTACAGGTATCAGCTATCCCCTGTCTATTCCAGCCACAATTACATCGTTGTTTGGCTGGCGAATTCACCCAATTACGGGTAATCGTCGTTTCCATGCGGGTACAGATTTAGGTGCGCCGATGGGTACACCAATTCTCGCCGCCGCTAAAGGTCAGGTAGAGACAGCTGGTTGGGTTGGTGGTTATGGTTTAACTGTAATTTTGAATCATAATTCTGCTCAACAAACCCTTTACGGTCACATGTCCGAAATCTTTGTCCAACCTGGTCAACAGGTAGAAGCAGGAATGGTGATTGGACGAGTCGGTAGTACAGGCAACTCTACAGGGCCGCACCTGCACTTTGAAGCGCGTCAATTGACCCAGGATGGATGGGTAGCTGTTGACCCCAATGGAGAATTACAAGCAGGTCTGAGTCAGTTGTTAAACTCCATTCGCACAGCCCAAGTAGGTAGCGATTCAGGAAGTTAAAAGTTCAAAGGTAAAAGGCAAAAGATTTTTCTTTTTACTTTTGCCTTTTGATTTTTACTTTTTACAAATATCCGTGTTCTGCTAAAAATGTTGGGGTAATTTCATTAAATCCAGTCTCATCGGATGATGTTGACTGTTTCTTGCCAGGGTAAAGAAATTTTTCCACGTACTTGCCGAGAATATCCCCTTCTAAATTTACCCAGCTGCCAGAGACAAGATAGCGGAGATTGGTGTCAGCGTAGGTAAGGGGAATAACAGCCACAGTAAATTGCGACAGTTCTGGTTCGTAGGCGGCTACTGTGAGACTGATGCCATTGACCGCAATGCTGCCTTTAGGGACAATATAACGCGCGATCGCTTCAGGTGCAGTAAATGTCATTTCCCAAGAAGTCGCCGTCTGTTGGGCTGTAAGTAATCGACCGACACCGTCTACATGACCCATGACAAAATGACCGCCGACTTTACTACCCACGCGCAGTGAAGCTTCTAAATTCACATATCCTTGTTTTGTTTCTTCTAAACCTAATGTAGTGCGACGCAGCGTTTCTGGGGAAGCTGTGGCTATAAACCCATCTTTTAAAATTTCTTCAACAGTCAAGCAAACCCCATCTACGGCAACGCTGTCACCGTAAGCTAAATCCTGCATAATTACATTAGATGACTGACTCACACAAGTAATTTGCCAAGAATCGCCCCCTAGAGGTTTGATTGTTCCTAAACTTTGGACTAATCCTGTAAACACGGCTGTTCTGTGAAACTAACTCTATTTATTGCCTAATTTTGCCGAAAATCAACTGGTATTTCTTACAAGAATGCAAGACATTTTAAGTATAATTTCTGACTGTTTTTATTATAAGGTTGATAACACATTCACCTCTTTCTCAAGGCATACTTGGTTAAGAAGGTTATTGTCTAGGTAGGCTCCTTTAACTTACTCTGGTGTTCACACCAAGTTAGGAGTTTAATAGAAGCAATTATAGAAAACCTGCCTATGTTTATTTATTCTCTTTACATACCCCAAAAAGGTATAAAATGTTACCAATATCTCAAGCTCTCCCAGAATTGTAGAGGCTTCGCCAATGATTGAAATGAAAGTCGCTGGCATAGCATTAGATGCCATAACTCGCAGCCCCATTGTACTGTTAAAAGATGCGTCAGATCGGCGTGCTTTACCAATTTATATTGGTCAAGAACAGGCTAGGGCAATTATGGGGGCGCTGGAGAATCAAAAGCCGCCCAGACCATTAACTCATGACTTAATGGTAAATATTCTAGAGACGTGGAATATGACTCTAGAAAAGGTAATTATTCATTCCTTGCAGAAGGACACATTTTATGCAGCTTTGATTGTGCAGCAAGGCGAAGTCAAAAAAGAAATTGATGCACGTCCCAGTGATGCGATCGCCATAGCCCTCCGTACAAATACGCCAATTTGGGTGATGGAAGAAGTAGTTGCTGATGCCTCAATTCCCGTAGATCGTGATGCTGATGAAGCAGAACAAGAAGCGTTTCGTGAATTTATCTCCAATCTCCGTCCTGAAGATTTGATTAAGCGTTTCGGTAATGGCGAGAGCTAAAGAAAGTGCTAATTAATGAGTGCGGAGTGCTGGAAAAGAAAGAGTTCAAGAATTAAAGAAGAATCCAGAAAGTTTGATTCTGAATCCTGAATTTTATTCTGATAATTTTCCTGCTTTCTTTTTCACACTTCATTCTCAGTGTAACTGCTCTTAATTGTATTTATACTCAGAATTTAGCACTCAAATTTGGTTACTGGAAATCATGCAATACCGACGCTTTGGTAAAACAAATCTCTACCTCTCGGTTTTTTCTTTAGGGACAATGCGCTATTTGGCTGATGCTGAAAATGCTCAGAAAACGATCGCTCAAGCCTTAGCTCTAGGAATTAATCATATAGAAACAGCCAGAGGTTATGGCAAAAGTGAGGAGTATCTTGGCCAAGCGATTCAAAATGGGTTGTCTTTACCGCGTTCCCAACTGTACATCACCACAAAAATTCCCCCAACAGCCGACGCTGATAGTATGCGGCGGTACATTGATGAATCTTTAGCGCGATTACATCTAGATTATGTAGATTGTTTAGGAATCCACGGTTTAAATACTTGGGAGCATTTACAGTGGGTGCAAGCCAAAGGTGGTTGTATGCAAGCTGTCCAAGAAGCAATTGCAGATGGTCGAGTGCGACACGTTGGCTTTTCCACCCACGCAGCTTTAGAACTCATTCAAGCAGCAATCAATTCAGATTTATTTGAATTTGTCAACCTCCATTATTACTATTTTTTTCAACGTCACGCTCCAGCAATTGAGTTAGCTGCAAAAAAAGATATGGGTGTATTTATCATTTCCCCGGCTGACAAAGGAGGAAAACTCTACACACCACCCCAAACCCTCAAAGATTTATGTCAGCCTTATTCACCCTTAGAATTAAATTATCGATTTTTGCTGAGTGATAGCCGAATTACTACTTTGAGTGTTGGCGCAGCCAAGCCAGAAGAATTAATTGAACCTTTACGAATTGCTGATAGAAATAATGAATTAACACCAGCAGAAATTTCGATTTTTCAAGGTTTAGAAAATCATCAAAAAAATATTTTAGGGACTGATCACTGTAGTCAATGCTATGCTTGTTTACCTTGTCCAGAAAACATCAACATTCCAGAAGTACTGCGGTTACGTAATTTAGCAGTGGCATACAATATGGCAGATTATGGGCAGTATCGTTATGGAATGTTTGAACATGCTGGTCATTGGTTCCCCGGTATGAAAGCTAATCGTTGTACAGAATGTGGTGATTGTTTACCGAGATGTCCTGAAAACTTAGATATTCCGGCTTTATTAAATGATGCTCATGAAAAATTACAAGGTAAAGCTGGTAGAAGGCTATGGGGATAAATAAAATTTATATACAGCCAATCACTCTAGATTTTAGTGCAGAAATAACTCTTTAATTCCTATACTGCCAATTTCTATTGCCAAGGCTGCTAATAAAAAACCTAATAGCTGGGTGACAATTACTGTACCTTCAACCCCAATTAATTTATCAATTTGGTTTGCCAAGCGCAAAATCAACCAGGTGACAAACATCGCCACAACAATACCCAGCACTACACCCAAATGGGGACTTTGGGATTTTGACATTAATAACATCACAGTTGTTAGCGTACCAGGCCCGGCTAATAATGGCAAAGCCAGTGGTGTAATGGCCACATCTCGTCCTTCCTCGTGAATGGGTGTGTCTAGTTCTCCCCGCAGCATTTGTAAAGCAATCAGCAGCAGCAATAACCCGCCTGCTACCCGCAAAGATGCCATACTAATTTCGAGATAGCTTAAAATATATTGACCAGAAAAGGCAAACAACAACAAAACTGCGATCGCTACAATACTTCCTTTATCAATCACTTTATTTCTGTCTTCTGGTTCCATACCCTTGGTTAAAGCTAAAACTATTGGTATATTGCCGACAGCATCTGCTAGGACAAACACCGCAATAAATGTTTGCACAAAAATGGAAGTATCCACAGTAGCGCGATTTTATCAAGGTTTACTCACAACTTACCTTGAATTTGGCTTTTTTTCTAGCACCTAAAGAAAGAACTAATCTTGTAACACATTTTCCTCACCACGAATTATAATAAAGATATCAAGTACACGGGTCCGTAACGGTTTCGACAGGTTGGCGAACGCTACTCTGTGACTCAGGTCGAGAGTGAGTCTTCTCTCGCAAATATCAGGCTCAAAAAAAAGTAAATGCGAATAACATCGTAAAATTTGCTCGTAAGGATGCTCTAGTAGCTGCCTAATAGCCTCTTATAGGTTCGAGCGTCTTTAGTCCGACTCCGTTAAGGGCTAGAGACCAACCCCAACGGATGCTCCAGCAGGTGTTCTCTGGTTGGCTTGCTGGCTAAGACTTAATCAGAGCATCCTACGTTCGGGATAATGAACGATTCCCGCCTTGAGGGTCAGAAAGGCTAAACCTGTGAATGAGCGGGGGGTCAATACCCAATTTGGACAGCAGTTCGACTCTGCTCGGATCCACTAAAAATACTAATTAATCCACCAAACAATTGTTTAGGTGGATTTTGTTTTGTGACTAAGGAATATAGCTATGACTTATGCACAAAGATTGGGTGTAAGGGTTTTGAATAAGTACACCCCTATACCCTCTCGCCCTTGTCAAGTCAAATTCATTTGATGTTTAGTTAATGAATGCTGTGATTTTCTATTCCAAAAAATATGAATAATAACGCCGAACAGTTTGCTAGTGATAATTACTCTGGAATTTGTCCAGAAGCACTAGAGTATATGCTTCAAGCTAACCTTGGTAGTGCGCCGGCTTATGGGAATGATGAATGGACTCAAAAAGCGACTGACTATTTTCGGGAATTATTTGAAATTGATTGCGAGGTATTTTTTACCTTTAATGGCACAGCCGCTAATTCTTTATCTTTAGCAGCATTATGTCAGTCATATCATAGTGTAATTTGTCATGAAACAGCCCATATAGAAACAGATGAATGTGGTGCGCCGGAGTTTGCTTCCAACGGTTCTAAACTGCTAATAGCTCCAGGAGAAAATGGCAAATTAACCGCACAAAGTATCGAAGCAATTGTTACTAAACGTACAGACATTCACTTCCCTAAACCTAAAGTCATTAGTATTACGCAATCAACAGAATTAGGCACAGTCTATACTATTGAAGAACTTTGGCATATTAAAGAAGTTGCTCAGAAATATCAATTAAAAGTTCACATGGATGGCGCTCGCTTTGCTAATGCTGTTGCGGCGATGAATAAAAGCCCCGCAGAAATCACCTGGAAAAGTGGTGTAGATGTGTTGTGTTTTTGTGGGACAAAAAATGGTATGGCTTTGGGCGAAGCAATTATTTTCTTTAATCGAGCCTTAGCGGAAGATTTTGATTATCGTTGTAAACAAGCAGGACAGTTAGCTTCTAAAATGCGGTTTATTTCTGCACCTTGGTTGGGTTTACTCGAAACAGGTGCGTGGCTGAAAAATGCGCGACACGCTAACCAATGTGCAGAATATTTAGAAAATCAACTGTTACAAATAGATGGTGTAGAAATTATGTTTCCGAGGGAAGCTAACGCTGTATTTGTTAAATTACCACAGCCAGTTATTCAAAAGTTGAAAGAGAAAAATTGGCAATTTTATACATTTATTGGTGTAGGTGGCGTGCGTTTTATGTGTTCTTGGAATACAACTCAAGCCAGAATGGATGAATTAATTAGAGATATTCAGGAAGTGATCGCCTAAACTACTCAAAGCCAAATTAATCACGAGAAATATAGGGAATTTAACGGCTAATACAGTATCATGATTAATCACTTTCAAGTTTACTACACCAGTTTATTTCAGACTTCAGACTTCAGCCTTTAGTCTTCTTATACTATCCATTGACTTTTGACTATGGACTATTAACTCTTGATTATCAACTAGCTCTGATATGTCAAAATCAAGATAAATTAGTACACAAAGGTGAGCGATCGCTTTCAAAGCTAGATAAAGGATTGACCTGAGCAATGGCAGACGAAACCAATCACAATCAAGCGGGAGAAGTAGCTCCCAGCACTGTTGACAAACAAGCTCCGACTGTCGCCGAAGCAAAAGCCCCCAGCACCAGCGAACCAGTAGCCACAGATATACCTACTGCCAACACACCAGACCCCAAAGCAGCTAACCCAAAAGTTAACCCTAACGCTGCTAAACCAGCCGCCGATGGTGCAGAAAAACCAGCCGCCGCTAAAGCCGCCAAAAAAGAGAAAGCCCCAGCCGTTGAAGATAAGCCGTTTGCAGAGTTTATCCAGCAAGAATACATACCAGCTTTGCAAAAGGCGATCGCGGAGGAAGGCGTACAAGATTTACAATTAGCTTTTGCTAAACAAAAGCTGCCCATCGCTGGCTTACCTTCAGATGAAGAATACTGGCAAGTTATCGGCAGTTGGCAAAATGGTCAACGCCAATTTAACGTGTATTTTCCCGAAGAAGATATTCAAGGGAAAAAAGGATTTTCCTGCAACGAAGGCAAAAGACCCAGCACTCTTGAGTCATTCTTAATTGACGAACGCAAAACTACCCTTGACTTGTTGGTATTTGGTTTAGTGCGGCGTTTAAACAGTCAAAAATGGCTTGGCAGAAACTAGATATTGTACAAACATCCACTAAGTAAACTATTGTTACAAACCAATACTTTGCTTTGGTAAAAAAATAATTGCTCAGGCAGGATGAGGAATACATCAATTTCAGCGTTTCTTCTACTCCCTGAGCTTTTTTAATTAATCTTTTGCTACCAAAAATTTACGAGGGTTCATCTGTTTTAAATTATTTTTATATAGAAAAAATACAAAATTTAACCAGCAAATATCCTGTTTTGGACGTAGGATTAATTCAAGCCTCAGTTCTCAAAAAAATCAGTTCTACAGAGTGATGTCAAATTAGCTAAATATCATATTTAGTTATCAAGATATAAAAATATGCACATTCATTATTGTATAACTGATAGGCTAAATTCACTACGCTTACACAGGAGTTATTGATATGATTAAGATTTGGCAAAATTGGCTATGGAAATTATTTATCGTAGTTACGTTATCTATAACTATGCTTGTTCCAGGAGATAATGCTTTAGCTTTAATGACAAAACAAGTGGGTATTATATCCAAAATTGGTATGCAACAACCTATAGTGTTGGCACTTCCTACAAGTAGTTACTTGCGATTAAAAACTATCAAGAATTCTAGTACTCAAACTGGTAAAGTATATATCAATGTTCAAGAAACTGGACAAACTGTTGGGCCAATAGCAATTGCTCCAGGACAAGAATTACCAGTTAATCTTAATGCCTGTTTTAGTAATATAGCAACAATAAAATTTGTTGAAGCTACGACAAAATACCAAGGGCAGAAAACAGTCTCTGTTGCTAATTCTATAATTCCACCTTTGCCACCACTTGATTATGGAGCTTACAGGATGAATTATGAACTTGATATAGTAGGCTGCCCATAATTATATAAATTCCATATTTGAGTATATTGATGAAGCTGGGTAAGTATCATAACGAATTCTTCAAGAATAACCCAAGCAATATCTAGCTCAGAAAAAATTCAATACAGTTCAGTAAATGTAGCCGTTACCTTAGAAGGTGCGGCTATTTGAACAATGTTTGCAATTTTGCAATTTATTATGCTATGAGCTTTTGCCGATCAGTTTCTGGAAACAAGATTAAGCAAATGGTTACAAAAAATTTATAATTATGTTCAGCTTAAATAATTATCTTAGACACCAATAATTATGAAAAATTACATATATAAATCTTGCATCATTAGTGCCACAATCTGGTGCTGTCTTATTTTTATGGACTTATCCCAAGCTCAGATTGTTACTGATACAAGCTTACCTAAAAATTCTGCTGTTGCACCTCTAGATAGTATGAATCGATGGAAGATTACAGAGGGTACTGTAGCAGGTAATAACCTTTTCCATAGTTTTCAGCAATTTAGCATTCCTGAGATGCACATAGCAGATTTTGTTAATCCTAGTGCAAATATTCAAAATATTTTAGTGCGGGTAACTGGTGGTAGCCGTTCTGATATTTTCGGAACTCTCAAAACTTCTGGAGTTGGTAGTCCAAACTTATTTTTGCTTAATCCTAATGGAATATTATTTGGCCCTAATGCTAGTTTAAATGTTGGTGGCTCATTTGTCGCTACCACAGCAAATGCGATCGCATTTGGTAATCAAGGTTTATTTAGTGCTTCTGTGCCAAATAATCCAGCATTACTCACCGTTAATCCCTCAGCTTTTTTATTCAATCAAATTAATAATTCTTCTATTACTAACAAACAGGCAAATCTTTCAGTTGAGCATGGTCAAAGCTTATTGTTATTAGGTGGGAATATCTATATAGATGGCGGAAGTTTATCTGCTCCAGGTGGAAGAATTGAATTAGGAGCAGTAGCAGGACAAGGAACTGTAGGATTAAATATCAATAATCATAATTTCAGTTTGGCCTATCCCCAAAACTTAGCACGAGGTGATATTTCGATTATTAATGGATCTGCCAGTGTAGAATCTAATGGTGGCAGTAGTTTGACTATCAACGCCAGAAATTTAGAAATAGCGGGAAGTCAGCTAACAAATGGTATTGTCGATGATGGAACGCAGGCGGGAGATATTACCCTGAATGCAACGGAAAGAATAAGTATTACGCAGAATAGTACCATTAGCAATAATCTTGGAGAACTTTTTCTTTCAGCTGTCGGCAATACTGGTGGTATTTATATCAATACTAAGTCATTTTCCTTAAGTGATAGTTTTATTAGAAGTGATATTGGAGCATTTTTATCTTCAGCGATAGGTAATACAAAGGGAGTTCATATTCAGGCAGAGTCGCTGTCACTTAATAACAGTACTATTAGTAGTGATGTTAATGATGGTTCAAGAGGCAACACAGGCGGTATTAACATTGCGGCTGATTCGGTTTATATAAATAGCAACCTATCAAATAGCCCGACTGGATTAAGTGCTATCACTTCAGGACTTGGAACTACAAATGGAGTATTTATAAAATTAAACAATTCTCTTGTATTAAATAATAGTTTCATTAACACGCGTTCTAATAATAGTAGCACTGGTAATGCCAGCAATATTGATATCCAAGCTAGAGACATATTTTTAATTAATGGCTCTTCTTTGGACACATCTTCATCCAGTAATGGCTCTGCTGGTAATATAGTAATTAATACTCAAGGAATTTCTTTGGATAATAGAAGTTCGATTAGAAGTGAAACCAATGGCATTGCTAACCCTGGATTAATTGATATCAAAGCGAGGACTTTAACTGTAGCGAATGGTGCTGCAATTTTATCCAGAACTACTGGTTCAAAAAATGGAGGAAATATTCAAATTAATGCTTCTGAGTCAATCAAACTAATAGGATTTTCTCCAAATTCACAATCAGGATTATTGATTTCAGGCTTATTTACTAGCACTGAGAATGAAAGGGGTCTAACAGCATCTGGAAATGCAGGAAGTATTGATATTAAAACTAGGAGTTTGCAGGTAACAGATGGAGCAGTAATCAGCGCCCGTAGTAGAAGTATTGGTAACGGAGGTAACATTAATATTGTTGCTAACACCGTTGATTTAGCTGGTGGTGGTCAAATTTTGACTAGTGCTTTCAATAGTGGGAATGCAGGTAACATTACCATCGAAGCAAAAAACAGAGTGAGCATTAGTGGTAGTGACCCAACGTTTGCAGCGCGTGTGAAACAATTTGGGAGTGAATCAGTTGATAATGATGGTGCTAACAGTGGTTTGTTTGCTCGTGTGCGCGGAACTGAACGCGCCAATGCTGGCAATATCACAGTTAATGCTCGTTCTTTACGGCTGAATAATCAGGGAACAATTACAACAGGGACAACTGCTGGTGAAGGGGGAAATATTAATCTCAATGTGAGAGATGTTGTGCTGCTGCGAAAGAATAGTAGTATTTCTGCCAATGCTGGTGTGGCGAATGCAGGGGGTAATGGCGGAAACATCAATATCAACACCAAATTTTTAATTGCTATTCCTGGTGAAAATAGCGATATTAGCGCCAATGCTTTTAATGGTAGGGGTGGAAGAGTAGATATTACCGCACAAAGCATTTTTGGGATTGCGTCACGCTTCCGAGATACGCAATTTAGCGATATTACTGCTAGTTCTCAACTGGGGATCAATGGAGATGTAACTATTAATACACTACAAGTTGATCCGATTCAGGGGTTAAGTGAATTATCTACTAGTGTTGTTGACAGTTCAACGTTACTCGCTGCTGATTGTTCAAAAGAAGATGAAAATAACAACAGTCAATTTGTGGTGACAGGACGTGGTGGTTTACCAGCTAACCCTTATGAACTTTTGGGTGGAGATGTGCTGTGGTCAGATACTCGGACACGAGAAGTGACAGCTAGGCGAAATCAACCCACAAATATTAAATTACCTGCTATGGAAAAAACTGTGGCGATCGCACCTGCTAATGGTTGGCGTTTCAATGGTGCGGGTGAAGTTACCCTGATTTCTCGCGTATCTGGGGCTGAAGAAAATCTTTTAAAGTCCAATCCTTATGCTTGTCCAAAGCAAGAACGATGAAATAACTGCCAATTGTTCAGAGTCGCTTTTAAAAAGCTTGGAGGATTTATGTAGAGTTGTTGCAACTCTTAACGTTTCACATACCAGTTTTCCTCTACACCTTGGTAGACTGAATTTTATACAAATTAATTATTGTCCTTTGCTGCGCCCAATGAAAGTATTACTATTGACTTTCAGGTTAAGCAGTCTAAACTGCGGAACCCGAAGGGCGTAATCAAGATAATAAAGACACTCGTGGCAATCAAGACATGGTAGATTCCCTCAAAAAACCAGGCTTTGAAGAAATACGGCCAGGGATTAAAGTCCCGGCAAAAGAAACCTTATTAACACCACGGTTTTATACTACCGATTTTGATGAGATGGCGCGGATGGACATCTCTGTAAACGAAGATGAGTTAATCGCCATCTTAGAAGAGTTCCGCGCTGACTATAACCGCCATCACTTCGTTCGGGATGCCGAGTTTGAACAATCCTGGGATCATATCGACGGGGAAACTCGCCAGTTGTTCATTGAATTTCTAGAGCGTTCTTGTACAGCAGAATTTTCTGGCTTCTTGCTGTACAAAGAATTAGGCCGTCGCTTAAAAGATAAAAGCCCCGTCCTAGCAGAGTGTTTCAACCTGATGTCACGGGATGAAGCACGTCACGCTGGCTTTTTGAACAAAGCGATGTCAGACTTTAATTTGTCTCTTGACTTAGGGTTTTTGACCAAGAGCCGCAATTATACCTTCTTTAAACCAAAATTCATTTTCTACGCCACTTACCTTTCTGAAAAAATCGGTTATTGGCGTTATATCACCATTTACCGCCATCTAGAATCGCATCCCGAAGACAGAATTTATCCAATTTTCCGGTTCTTTGAAAACTGGTGTCAAGACGAAAACCGTCACGGTGATTTCTTTGATGCCATTATGAGAGCGCAGCCACAAATGCTGAACGACTGGAAAGCCAAACTGTGGAGTCGCTTTTTCTTGTTGTCTGTATTTGTGACAATGTATCTCAATGATTTACAGCGCAAAGACTTTTACGCTTCCATTGGTTTAGATGCACGGGACTATGATATCTACGTCATCAAGAAAACCAATGAAACCGCAGGTAGAGTCTTCCCGGTAATGTTGGATGTGGAAAATCCAGAGTTTTACGATCGCCTAGATTTATGTGTTCAGAATAACGAAAAATTGAGCGCGATCGCTAACTCCAAAACACCTAAATTCTTACAATTCTTCCAGAAGTTGCCATTATACATCTCCAATGGTTGGCAGTTCTTGAAGTTGTACTTAATGAAGCCTATTGATGCTGCTTCGGCTCATGGTATGGCACGCTAGATTTACTGGATAATTTGATGGGCATGGTATTAGTTAATTAATACCATGCTTTTTTATGTTTCATGCTTAAGGTATTCCAAAATTCCAAAAAATAAATATCTACCTTGTCCTCCTTGTCTTCCTTGTCATCTTTATCTATTCTCAACAGACAACCTTTTATCTATCTTCTCAACTTGCTTTGGCGCTTGGATTTCTGTAAATAACTGAATTGCTTGCTGAAAATACCTTTGGCTGACTTCAGTCTTGGCGAGTTGTTGATAAGTTAAACCTAACTGAAAATACGCTTCTGCTAAGTCACATTTAGCGCCTATTTGCTCTAAGAGTTCGATGGCTTCTGTATGATGCACAAGGGCTAATTGATAATCTGTTTGTTGGCGATTAATTTCTGCTAAACTGTTTAATGTTTTTGCTTTGACTTGCATATAATGACCTGCTTCGGCAAAGGTCAACGCTTGCTGGAAAATTTGGTTGGCTTGAGATAAATTACCTAAATTGAGATATGTTTGCCCTAAAATTTGGATGAAATAAGCAAATCTTCCTGTCTTGAGTAATTTTTCATTGGCAATATTTTCATAAGCTGCATTTGCTAATTCATCAGCCGCATTACAAAATCCTAAATAGGAATTAACTAATGCTAAACATACAGAGGCTTTTTCTGCCCAGCGATGATGTGCTGTATTTTGCGCTAGATAAATTACTTGTTGAAATAACTTGAGGGCTGATTCTAGTTCCCATAAGTCTATTTTGTAAAGACCAATGCTTAACAGTGAATCGACTTCTAACATTCGTAGATAATAGACTTGATGTTTATTCTCTAACTGCGGTACAAGTGATTTTAGTGCTTGTTTGGCTAAATTGATAGTTTTTTCTTGACAGGCGATCGCTTGATTGATTTTCCCATTTATCCAATATAAATCACCCAAAATATTGTATAATTCAATAATATTTTCTTCTGATTCAACATTATTAATTACTTGATTAATTGCCGTCAAAATAGGCTGAATTAATCCCATCCGATATAACGTACTCCCCAGAGGTAAAAACTGTTGCCATTGATTATTGCGACTTTTGAGAATAACTTTACCAGCTAACTCAAACTCATAAATTTCGATGTAATGATAGTATGCCTCTAAAGCTTGTAAAGCATCTTGAAATGTAGCGATTTGTGTAACACTAGCTGTCCAAAATTCGGCGGCTTTGTGATTTGTAATTTCCCACTCATCACTAGTGCGTAACCGGGCGATCGCTTCGGCGCGAATTACCGGGTGTAACCAATATTCACCTTGATTGCACTCTATTAACGAGCGATTTCTTAAAGAAGCAATAATTTGACGATGTTCAGTTGGGGGAACATCCCAAAGTAAACAAAACAGTCCTGAAGATGGAATCGTGGGTATATCTTGGTAGCGATAACAACCCAAACGACACAACAAACGATAAGCTTGAGCATCAAGAACTTGTAAACGATTAATTTGACTAACGGCTAAATTTTTTAAATCGGTGGCGGCTAAAGGATCATCATGATTTGCTTGCCAATATAAACTCATATCACCGCCAAAATCCTCCTGCATTGCACCGCACAAAATACCCATAGCTTTGGCATTCCCGCCGTAAGTATGATGTATTTGTTGCAAGGTAGAAAGATTAATCGTTAACCCACGGTTGCTAAAAAACTTTAACCAGGTGCTTTGATCTAACCCAGGAAGACGATAATGATGTATATTCAACCCTGGTTCGCACAAGCGATCGCGGCTAGTAATTAAGGTGACAGATTGTACCCGCACATCAGCCAAAACCCGCAATAGTTCTAAATAGCTGCGGTGAGGTGTAATTAACTTTCCCTGCTGATCTAATGCGGGTTCTAAATTATCAATTAAAATTCCAATGCGCCGATTATGCAGTTGGCGCTTCAGTCTTCCTAACGTTACGCCAAACTCTATCCCTGGTTCTTCCCCAAAGTCTTGTTTTAACCATTCCTCTACCACCCGTTCCGCAGCAGTGATATTTTGGCTTTCCTTCGCCATTAATAATTCTAAAACCAAGTCAAAACCCTGGGTTTGTAGATATTGCTGGGCGAGAGTCGTTTTACCTAAACCTCCCTCACCTTGGATGACAATTATTTTCGCGCCTTGGTTTACCAGAGTATTCAAATGAGCGATCGCATCTTGTCGCCCAATAAAATTAGTATCTTCTAATCTGGGGACAGTTTGTGGCAGTGATGACTCATTAATCAACCCTGATATTGCAGAAGTTTTTCTCAGAACTCGTTCCAAAGTAGCGCGACAATTACTTTTAGTAATCTTCTGTCGCAACACCTGAGACAGCAACTTCCATAACTGTGAGCCAACATCCTTAACATGTCCTTCCGTACAGCCGTAAGCATGGGCAATATCTAAATATTTTCTACCCAACCAAACCTGCTGAAGAATAACTTTTTGCAATTCGCTCAACCGTTCCCCAGTTTGAGCAGGAATAATGGTTTCTAACCATGCTAATGCTGCTTCAGCGTTCATTATGTAACGATGAGGGTAGTTAGATTCTAGAACTATAGATTACTCTACAATTCCCCCACCTCATTTTTCCGATAAGATTCGATAAATCCCAATACTTCTCGGTTAAGAATTAAGCAGTATTGAGAATAAAAAAAGTGAGTGGTTGATGTTTAGTACCCGCTCCTGAGTGGATTGGTTTTCTTGACAGAAACTTAGAACGAGGTTTTTTGACTACTGTGGGATTTGTTATGTTGAGCTTGATTTGTCCCCTTCCCCGTTTTTGCCTGGTTTATCCGAATAAGCGCCCTCGCCACCTTTTCTAGCCGAGCCAAAGTTACTTTCATCAAACCACTCTGCTTTGAGTAATGACCACCAAGCAGATGTGAGTCCGGCTAAAACGTAGTCATAGGGAAGCCATCCATAACCGTTCCTTCCCCATTCAGTACCCCAAGAGTTTCTGATTAAGAATGCACCTCTAGAATAGTGCGTACGATCAGCACATTGGATAAATTTGTAATCATCATATCCAACCACAACAGCAGTATGTCCACCAACAACTTTATCCTTATGGGGGTCGGGATACGGAATGTAACCCTTTTTAGAATTAGTTTCTTCGTATGCAGAGGTATAAAGCGTTAACCCAAAAATACAAGGAAAACCCGCAGCTAAAACTGCTTTAACCTGAAATAAAAGACTCTCTGTAGTAATGCCAGCATAATCTAGAAGAAAGTATTTAAGTGTTTTGTAATTTTGAGCATAGGCGTAACAATAAGGAGGTGGTTCGTCATCTACTTTATCTTCTTCATAAGGCCAAGATTCTTCAGGCGGAACACCAAATAGTGCAAGTACTTTTATCGTTTCTCTGATAGACGTTCCTACATCTCCTTCAACATTCATTTTTCGACGTGCAGTTTTATAAAGGAAAAGGGGAGAAGCATCTACTGACTTACCAAAGTTTCTATTTTGAAAATACTCTAACAGTGCGATCGCAGCAAATGCAGTACAAGAATTCAGTGAGCCTTGATCTCTCACCGGAGAAAACCAAAAGCTTAAATCTATTACAGCAGGAAGAATAAAATATAGTTTTTTCTGGGGCTTATTTTCCTCATAAAATTTTGTCAACTTCTTAAAATAACTGTTACTAATTATTACAGGAATCTGTAAATTTATAGTTTTAAATAACTCTTGAGACAGTTGTTTTTTCTCATCTTTTTGAGTAGAAGAGTTATTACCATAATTCAACGGTAATTCAATTTCAAACACTTCTTGCTTGTCAAAAATATTAGTTTTATGCTTTTTATCTTTTATCTCTTTTTCAGCATCTGGTGTATAACTTGTAAATCGATTTAAGTATTTCTTCAACAAAAAATATACAAATAGATAATTTTCACTTTCTTTAAATTCTTGTTCTCTAAAAGAGGAAATTTCTAATTTCATCAGAGAAAGAACTTGAGAAATTGCACTTTTTATTAAATACTCCGTAGGATACCCAGGTTCTGGATTTGAATTATTAAGAATAATTTGACCACTGGCAATTTTTTCAAATTTATCAAAACCTTTTTTAATCATTTCTTCCCAATTCAAATTGCTCCATTGAGATAAAGGAGAAATAATTCGGATGATAACTGAAAATATCGGTTCAGTTACAGATGAATTCTGTAATACTTCTACAATATTGTTGATATTATCATTGTTGGCATCATCTAATCGGTCTAATAAAGGTGAAATAATTTTCATTAAAACTGAGGACATTTGTTCATATTTTTCTGATTCCAGTATGTCTACAATTTTGCTGGGATCATTTCCATTTTTAATGAAAAAATCTTTTATGTTTTTCTTGCAAGTATTTTTATTGTCAACTGATTTTTGAAATATTTCTATTTTCTCAAACAAATTGCGATTAGTTGTATTTACATCTACAATAGTTTCTAAAAATTCACATTCAAGAATTTTATCTTTAAGCTCTTTGGCTTGAAATTCAGTGTTTTTGTAGTAATTTCTGTCTATATATTCTGTGAATTCCTTACATATTTGTTGAATTACTTTGGGTTTTAAAATGCCTAAGATTATTTCAAATTCTGTCCTTGAGATCAAGGAAGTAACTGTAAAAAATCTAATTTTTGAGAAACCTTTTTTATAGTTATTTGTTGCCAACAATTTTTCTTGAAGTTGAGACAATTCTTTTGGACATTGAGGCAATTTTTCTTTAAGTTCAGGCAATTGTTCTTTAAGTTTAAGAAAATTTTCTTTAAGTTCAGGCAATTTTTTATCGTCAGAATCAGAAAAGTATTCGTTGAAAGTCATATAAGTTTCAATTCCTACTATTCCATCAACTAGAATCTCGGTAAGAGCCTGAAAAATTTGTACAAGCAATTTAGTAGTTGAATCGTACTCTGCTGTTCTCATCCAATCCGCTATTTTTCTTGGGTGATCAAAATTTACATTTGATGGCAAGTAGTCTTTCATTACTAAAATTCCAAGCCACTTCTTTAAATCTACTATCTGACTTGAAAGTATACTTTCATATTTAATGTCAGGACAGGGATATTGATCATTTATTCTTGTTTCTATTTCAAGACTCTCTCTTAAAAACTTATGAACTTTCACCTCGGCAAATAAGATGTTACCAAATATCAGGTTTTTAAATTCTTGTATTCTTTCTTTTTGTTGAGGAATTACATCTGAAATTAAATCAATTAAATTTCCTATTAGCTTTTCAACATCGCCAGTTCTGCCTTCTATCTTGAACCTGCTGAGTTGTTTCTTGATATTTTCCTTATCGTCTAAGCTATAATCGCGTAAGTCTGGATAGTCTGGTATCCAACCCAATCCTTTTTTCTTCCAATCCTCTTTTTGTTGTTGATTACTGTGATTTTCCATGATTTCCCTTTAATATTTATCATTGAGTATCAAATTATTTAAGGTGGTCAAGGTAACGAATCATTTACCTTTTAATTTCGTCACAAATATCCTTTGGGGCATTGCGATTATTCTTTAAATAGTCGCTTAACCAGTTACATCCACGAGCCATAAATGTATCCAAGCTGAGATTTTCTATTTTCCATAGCATTGCAGTATTGTCTGAACTAGCAGTAGCAAGCATTTTGCTATCAGGGCTAAATCTAAGTGAGTTAACAGCGCCACGATGACCAACAACTGTTAGAATTAATACACCTTTTGTAGACCATATTTTTACTGTACTATCATCACTGGCAGTAGCAATCATTCGACCATCGGGACTAAAATCCAAGCCCCAAATTGAGGCACTATGTCCTTTTAAGGAATTTAAGTAAACACCATCTAAATTCCACAACTTCACAGTGTTATCTTCACTGGCAGTGGCAATAACTTGACCATTAGGGCTAAAACGAATGTTGTAAATTGAGGTATTGTGAGCCTTCCAACTACGCAAGGCATTTCCATCACTGTTCCAGAGTTGTACCGTTCCAGTATCTCGACTGGCTGCGGCGATTATCTTACCATTCGGGCTAAAACTGACACTAGAAGTTTTTGTAATATTGCCTTTTAGAGTATTTAAAAGTTCTCCTTTGTGACTCCAAAGTTTAACAGTGCCGTCAAAACTCGCAGAGGCAATTGTATTATTATTTGGACTCAAAGCCACACTAGTGATGGGTTGAGTATGTCCTGTAAAAGGTGGTTTAAGTTCTTGTCCTTGTAAATTCCATCGCCTTACAGTTTTGTCATTGCTAACACTCACAATCAACTTGTTATCTGGGCTGAAATTGACACTAGCAATGGGTAGAGTATGTCCATTAAGGGTGTTAAGTTGTTTTCCTTGCAAGTCCCACAATTTCACTGTCTTGTCCCTGCTGGCAGTTGCAATCATGTTGCCTTTGGGGTTAATGTCAACACTATAGATTGCTTGACTATGACCTCTCAAAGTAGTCAACCAGTCATTTGGTTGCCAAAATTTCACTGTTTTGTCATAACTGCTAGATGCAAGGATGTTGCCTTGGGGGTTAAAACTTAAACTACTGACTGCACCTTGATGACCATTTAAAGTTTCTAGCAGTGTATAATCTCGACTACTCCACAGTTTCACAGTTTTATCGTTGCTGCCAGTAGCAATTATTTGACCATCGGGGCTAAAAACAACATCTCTAACTATATCTGTATGTATTAAAGGTGATGTGACTTGCTTACCTTTTTTAACATCCCAAATAATAACTGTTTTATCGTTACTGGCAGAGGCAAGAGTTTGGCCATCAGGGCTAAAACGTACACTTAACACATCAGCTGTATGGTCAATCAAAGTATTAATCAAATTGCCCTGAGCATCCCAGAGCTTTACTGTGTTGTCGTCACTAGCTGTAGCAATCTTACCATCAGGACTAAAAGTAACTTTGTAAACTTCTCCAGTATGACCTTTTAAAGTCTTTATCAGACGACCATCTTGCGACCAAAGCTTAACTGTATTGTCTGCACTGGCCGTAGCAATTGTCTGACCATTGGGGCTAAAACTTACACTCCAAACATCAGCTTTGTGTCCTTTTAGAATTGCAAGAAGCTTACCTTGCTGATTCCAAAGTCTTGCAATTCCATCCCGACTGGCAGTAGCAATTATCTGACCATCAGGGCTGAAGCTTACATCTGTAACTGAGTCGGGATGAGGTAAATTTAATCTTTGTTGATCATCTAAATTCCAGAGTTTAGCTGTAGTGTCATAGCTGGCAGTAGCAATGGTCTTACCATCAGGACTAAACCTAACTTGCATAACATAACCTTCATGTCCTTCTAGCCGATTACTCTCTCTGACGCTGTAAACAGAATTAGCAACTGCTGTTATGACTTGATTTTGCAGTTCACTGTCATTCCTATACCAAATAGATTGTTGTAGCTGTTTTCCTGCTTTGAGAGCATCTATTAAGGCATCAAAAGTGTTTCGAGTTCCGGTGTATTTTAAACTTGAGAATGCTGCCAGTGTGTGAATTTGGCTTTTCTCTGCTTCTCTCCATTTAATTCCAGCAAAGATAGTAATTCCTGTGATAAACACTAAAGAAGTGATCGCAACTGCATTTCTAGTTATTTGCTTTTGCTTTTCAACCTTTTGTTTGGCTTGTTGTATAGCCTGTGACGCTTCTACTTCTGCTTTAGCAGCAATAGCCTTTGCTTTTTCGACTTCTAATTGTTTTTGAATCTCGCGTGTTTCTAGCTCTTGGCTGGCTGCTAAAAATTGATAATCTACATCGCTTAAGCTTTTACCAATAGCCCAAGCTTGAGCATCCTGTAGTGCTTGTCCTCGCAACAAACGCGACTCATCCTTACGTTCACTGTCTACCCAGGTATTTAATCCTTCTGCATAAGGACGCAGTTTTGCTAGTTCTCCCTCGCACCATTTCTGGTTAAATACCTCTGCATACAGGCTGTTATAAATTCGCAATTTACTATCACGTCTTACCACTAATCCTGTTAGTCGCAGTTCAACCTGTTCAGGACTGTCATCAGCTAAAATTTCCCCCTGATGCAAAATTTGCTGACACAAACCTAATAATCGTCCGCTATTATTTTGCTTACTATATAAAATGCGATCGCGGATAGTTTTCAAATGCTCCGGCTCATCATTTATTTCCCAGTGTGTAATGATGTACGAACGCACCAAATGGTCTACCCACTCCTTAATATTAGAGTATTCTTCTTTGCTTATCTGTTCACCATACTGCACTACCAACTTACAAACTTTCTGCGTCAAAAACGGCTGTCCTCCAGTCCATGCCAACACTTCTGCCATCAATTCCTGGGAATCTCCTACTACTGACAAACCTTGTGCTAAAGGTTTCGCCTCATCTAATTTAAAACCAGTTAAATCAATTGCGTGACCAATATTAAAAGGTGTGCGTCTTGGATCTTGGATCAAATCTGAAGGAGTAGACACACCAATTAATGCAAAAGTGATGCGTTTATATTCAGGTTTATCTGCCCGGCGATTAAAACACTCTCGAATTACAGCAAAAAAATCATCCAGGTTGAAATCCAAGCTGAGAATACTATCAATTTCGTCGATAAAAATAATAATATTTTCTTTAATCTTTGGCAGTAAAACGATTTCAATAAACTTACTAAAACGCTGTATAGGTGACAGTAAACCGTTCTCACTCCACCAAATTTCTAAATCAAAGTCAGTATAAAGATTAAAATATCCTACTAAAGTATCTATGATTCCGGCGTACCATTGTTCAGGTGTAATATCTGCTGTCCCAATAGTGGTAATATCTACAGATGCACAAACAAACCCCTCCTGTTTTAATCGTTGCATCACCTGTACCCGCAAGCTAGATTTTCCCATCTGCCGTGAATTGAGAACATAGCAAAATTCTCCAGCTTTCAAGCTTGTATACAAATCCTCGTCAGCTTGTCGCGTGACGTAAGTTGGTGCATCTTGGGGTAAACTACCCCCGACTTGATACTGGTATTGACTCATAAATCAGTTGAGTTATGAAGTTTATTTGTTTGAGCAAACAGGGAAAGCAGAGAGCAGAAGAGGCTGACTATAGGTGAGAACATAATGAATAGTGCTGGAAAAACAACAGGCTTACAACTTCTCAAGGTAATTTTTTAATTTTCTAGTTTCAGGCGATCGCAAAAATATATTTGGTATAACTTACACAAAGGCATCACATCATTTCCTCGAAATTTTACTAATCCCATACTGCGAAGTTTAAATGCTTCGACTGTACCTATATCCACAGCCTCATCGGTGATCATTACTTGCTTTAATGCTGCCAATAAATTTTGATCTCCTTGTACATTCAGCAAATGACGACGTAAATGGTCGCCGTAGGGGCCTGCTTCTGTGGGTGCAATTTCTTGTAATTGTTTCCACGTCATCCTACCCCGTGCAATCTCATATAATGCAACTCTGACTAAATAAGGATGCCCACCCACTAAGTCGATTAAATCCTCAACTTGTGAGTTAGTCCAAATCAACCCATGACGCTGCACCAAATCTTGCACCTGCGCTTGATTTAATTCAGGTAACTCTACAGGTAAACCCACATTAAAAGGAGACTGGTTTATATTTAAGGGAATATATACTTCCTTAGAGTGAACAATTACTAATCGCAAATTTTTCCAAATTGCATCATTTTTAGCACGCTCATGCCATGCACGTAGCAAGCCAAAAAAATCTGTAGCAATTGTAGGGTGTTTAAAAACTTCATCAACTTCATCTAAACCTAAAACGATAGGCAAGTTTATTTCTTTTAGTAAATACTTTTGAAAATAATTCGTACATTTATTTTTACTACCCAAAATCCCTTTCCAAAAATCACCTAATTTGTCTGTCAAACCCAGGCTATCAGTGACACTAGCGCAGAACCACTGCAAAAACATATCTATACTGTCGAGGAATTCTGCATCGGCTGATTGAAAATTTAAATATGCAGTTTGATAACTTTGTTTGCTGGTATGGTCAAGAACGCGGGACATAAGCGAACTTTTACCCATTTGACGGGGCGCTTTAATTCGGATTAAACTTCCTGCTTTAAGTATTTCTTCGTAGCAGTCCCGTTCGATTGGCGATCGCTCAATATAAAATGCGGATTCCAAAGGAACTTGCCCTTCTGGGTTTTCTAAAGATAAAGCTGATGTAAATTGTATTTCTTTAAGAGTATTTTTGCGAGTTTTAAGAACTGGAGTGGAAGACTCAGGAATACTTTCTATGTCAATAGAAGTACAACCAAACTCATAAGCATCTTCATAAGATTTATCAGCACCTAACGCATCATAAAAACCCACGGCGAAATCTATAGCTGCTTCATCCCCAATTTCTTGGTTCATCCCTACTACATAGTCAATATGCTGATGAATTGCTTGAGCTTGTACTTCGCTATAACAGGCATTCATCAATACACATTCAACTTTATTTTGAAATAACCTAAATAACCTACTTAACGCCTCTGTAGTGATTAATTGGGCTTGTCCAGCATCATTTTCTAAAACTAATCCTTGAGTGCTTGCACCGTGTCCCGAAAAATGTACAATCTCCGGCTCATAATCTAATAATGCCCGTCGCAAATCTTGAGGACGCACTGCAAATTTAGGAATTATTTCAAACTCATCTCGATTTTTGGAACGCTCCAATCCAGCCTGAATTTCTCGCACCTCCTCATCCAGCCTTAACCTATCAGTATTTTTTGGATTGGCAGACACAATCAAAATCTTTTTCTTCATCTTCTTGAAATTATTCTGAGGCTGTTGGCTGAAAAATTTCTGACGACTGTAGGGTACCGTTAACTCTGTATTAGTGGAACTTTTGGAGTTGACTAACTGGAGTGAATCAAGCCTAATCTTTTTACGTATAGTGGGCTGTTGGGCATTGGTAACGGGATTAGTTGCCACCATCAGGCGTACAGCCGGATCGCCAATAATGGTGTAATTGCGGGCATCATTTTTAGCTGTCCACAAACTAGCGACCTTCCAATCATCAACAGATTGGTTGTACTTTATTTCCTCTAACTCAACACTAAGATCACAAGTGAGTTCTGCATAACGCTGATTAAAAAATTCGAGGGCTGACCCGACTGGATGACCTTCCATCAGCCGCTTGAAAGCCGACTCAAAAGTTTCTAGTTGCTGCCCTAACTCTTTCCAGACAAAAGAACAACCCCAAGCTCGTTCAATATGCCCAACTACAGCTAAAGCTCCTCGACTCAGTAGACGTTTAGGCAATTGAGCTACGAAAGCATGAGGAGCAATATCAGCAGCGTTTTGCGCCCCACTTCGCACACTAAAGTCATCCACCTGTGGTGTTCCTGCACTATAACAAGCAAAGTGAAATGCGATTAATCCTAGTAGGTTGGCATTATTACCGACATCATCTGCACAAAAGTAATGTGTCTGCGGATCTAGTTCTCCTTTCCATTGCGATGGCCCTGGCCAGTCTTGGCACACAAGTGCGCCTTGATGTTGTAACTGGAGTGGATGATTGTTGGGAAAGCGGACACCATGAGTTGCGGTGAACAACAGTGCAGGTGTTTGCGCTTCACTTAGAATTTGGCTAAATCTGGCTTTAGTAGCTGATTCGCCCACAACTGTCTGCACTGACCAATTGGGCTGATCATGGGCTATCCATTGTGATAACGGTTTGACCAGATGCTCGGCGCTCAGTTGTGTGGCTTTGTCATCTTGATTGTGTGTGCCAAACAGGTAAATCTGGCGCGGTAAAGCGATTTCACCAGTTTCAGCTTTGACGACATTGTGTGCATATTGGGCATATTCTTCTAAAGTATCAAAGTAAATTCTGCCGACTGCATACTGCACATCTAACTGATACTGAAATTGATAAGGAATACTCAGGGGGTCGCCAACAATTATTAAGTAGTAGGGCATTTTTTCTGGATTAACAGGCCCTGGCGCTACTCCTTGCCGTTCCAAAAACCGTTGTTTCGATTCCCCTGGTCGGTATGCTTTCTGCCCAATGTACTCTTGGTAATAGCGTGAGTCTTGTTGTGTTACTTGTCGGCGGCGATGTTCTAGTAACTCGCCTAGTGCTTCTTTAATATCTTGAGCTTGATAACCAGAACTATCTTGATATTTATATGCAAAAATAACCCCCCAGCCAGCCTGTGCTAAAGTCTTTGGGTCTTTACCTTCTATTAGACCTCTGGCGTTCTCTGGAGATTTTTGGTAAAGCTGTTGTATTTGGATTGAATCAGATGGTTTAGTGAGAGTTTCACCTTGGGCAATTTTGGTAATTTGATTAGGAGTACTTGGAGATGGTAAGTATTCTCCTGTTGCACCATTAATTCCATTAAAATATAAAATTTGTTCAGTCATTTATATTTTTTATAATTGGAATAGCTTTTTCTTTAAAATCAGAACTAAATTTAAAAAAATAAATAAACAGATTGATAGAATTAACTTAACAATATTAACCGATATTTGATATTTGCAAAAGTTAAAAGCTCATATAAAAACTCATATTTAATGCCGGCTTGGCAACGCAACTTATCCAGAATGCTCCCAGAGAATGTTTATGTTTACAGAACTGTAGATAATGCTTGCATAGGTGCTAGTTGTATAGATTTTATTTATTTACTAATAAAATAAATATAGCTAAGTGAATAGTACTTAAGCATATATTAGCAGGCTCGACCAATTTACGATAGTCTTTAAGCAAAAATTTCCAATTTTTTTACTTAATAAGCTAGTAATCATATAAGAAAGCACATTGAATCCGTACTTGAGAGGGCAGGAAACAGAGAGGAAGACACTAGTATGAACATAGTGCCTGTCATTTAAATGAGGATTACCTTACTGCTATCTTTGATTAGGCTTAAGTCTTGAATTTTGCATAAATATTTATCTACAAAAAAAGAGAAATATATTTTCACAATTTAGCTTTTTTAAAAGGTGATTAGGCTTTTAGAGGATGTTTGAAAAGTGAGCATTTGACAGCTTCTCCAGCTTTACTACATCGCAAAATCGTGTTGCTCCTGTTTTTATTTCCCAAATGCTGGGTGGTTGAGCGTACTTTTGGTTGGCTCAACTGGTGAGCCAGCGCATTGCGGGGATTTTCTCTGTTGTAGCGACTGATGAACCTGAAGGGTGTCACCGACTTAGCAAAGAATATGAGCAATTTTCCCTGTCTTCCAACTCACTTAAGTTACGTTAATTTTCGGATTTAGGAATGAGTTTTGATATAGGTTTTCTAGTCTAGATTGATGAAATTATATGAGATTTATAGATTTAATTTTAAACAGTCTTTATTTAAGATTAAATCAATGAATACCCACGGAGAAAATTATGACTAATGTAATGTAAGAAAGATAGCGATTTGCCAGAGGCCATTCAATCAGTTATCGACCTAACTTTTGCTCAGTAAACTATTGAAAATTAAGGAAAAATGTCAAATGGATCTTGTACAAACAGTTATTGCACTCACAAATACTGAACGTGCTAAACATGGCTTACGAGCCTTGCAATGGAATGAGCAACTATTCAAAGCAGCACAAGAACATTCTCAAAGTATGGCTCACGGTGATTTCTTCGATCATCGTGAGTTGGTTGAACGTGCTAGAGAAGAAGGCTATCCATCTTCTTTTGTTGGAGAGAATATTGCGGCAGGCCGTTCTACAGCACAAGAGGTTGTAGGAGACTGGATGAATAGCCCTGGACATCGTAACAATATTCTTAATCCAGATTATACAGAGATTGGTGTTGGTCACTACTACTTAGAGAATGATGGAGGTAAGTTTAATTACAAACATTACTGGACGCAAATCTTTGGAAAACGCTAACCCAAAATCGGCGCACAAACGATTTAAAGATGAATCGTTCTGATATCAGAGTTAAGTCAGCATAGAAGCAATATGAGATATTAACTGTCTCATACTTGTAATGAGCTTCTTTAAGCTAGTAGAAAAGACGTACTTGGTTCTCAATTAGAGCAAAATCTTCTGTTCAAATACTTATCTAAAATCAAGGAGAAGACTATGGCAGCTATTGTTTTATTTACAGATAGAGACTTTCAGGGAGGCTCTGGAACATTCACGACTTCAGTATCAAATCTGGTAAATTTCAACCTCAACGACACAGTTTCATCTCTTAAAATTTTGGACGGAAGTTGGGAATTTTATAGAGATGTCGATTTTCAAAACTCTTATGGTGTGGTTTTAGGCCCTGGGGAATATTCTTGGGTAGAGGATATCGGCATTCCAAATGATGATATGTCCTCTTTGAGACCTGTTTAGCAAGCAAACAAATGTAGAAATAGCTGCTTTCAATAGCGGTTAAGCTGCAACGCATCTAATTTGTCTATAATGTGCGGGCAAGATGCCCGCACAACAATTATCTTGCGTTTTCGGTTTATTTAATTTGGCCTTTCTTATTGATACTATGGCAGCAGTAATCCTTGCTGTGTCTAGTAATAATTCGTCAGTAGTTATCTTTTTTCGTATTGACAAATAACATTTATTTATCAATAAACTAAAAATACAGTTTTTCAGTCTTTTTTTGTATTAGTGAATTGCTTTTCTTGATAAACTAAAGACAACATTATTAAATAGTAGGACTAAATTAAACCTAACTTAAAATTACCGGGTTTCGACTGCGCTCAACCCTCTTATTTTCAAGGATCGAGCATTGAGCGTTCGCGTAGCGTCTCCCTTGGGGAGAAGTCGAAATGCGTCTTCTAAATAATTGTGTCTACCTACTTATTCATATCTCTAATAACTACACATTGCTATACGACAATTATTTAAAAGTTCATCAAGTTGCTTAACAACTCGAAAGGGATTTTTCCCTATAAATACAGATGCAATTACGGCTTCATGAGGATTTCTGCCGGTTCTTTTAACAGCAGCGATCGCGTCTTTATTAGAGAATCCCCGAATACTTACCAACCATGCAGCTAGTACATGACCAGTGCGACCAATGCCCCCTGAACAATGTACAACTACTTTTTGGTTTTGTTTATCTGCTGCTATTAAAAAAGGAAGTATTGTCTGCGTCATCATTTCTACTTCAGCAAATTGAAAATCTATAATTGGTGCCGAGCAGACTTGCTCACTACCAAATTCTTGTTGATATCTATCTAAAAGATTTGAGTAGAGAGCCAGTTGTTTTTCAGGAAGAAGACAACATACTCGTTGAATATTTTGAGCCTTCATAAAATTAATCCAATGGGATACTTGTTTGTTGGAATAACCAGGTCTACAAGCACCAAACACAATTAATTCCTGTTCTCCAGCAGCAGCAAACCTGTAAATATTCTTAATCATCTATTTTCACTATTAAAAATAGGTAAAAAATTTATTGCTATTTATTAATGAGCTTGAAACAAAACTGTGTTTATTTCTCGAAAGTTTCCCTTCCTAAATTCGGTAAACTGAGCAACTTACTGTAATTAAGAGGTATTATAAGATAATTGCCCAAGTCACATAACCTTTGATTAACCTAAATTGAATATTTTTCCTCCAGAAAGCATATAAGCTCATCCTCAAACGAAGTCAAATACGGTCGCTTCAATTCCCCCAAACACTTCATACTAAGTTGCGTTCAGAAATAGTATTCCTACTCCCTACACCCAGCCCAAATTACTATCTTTGATTGCAACTTGGTATCAGTATAGCTTTTGCAGCTTCTTCCAAAATATTCTTAAAGTCAGATAATGCGTAAGTTCTTGTCAATACAAGCTAAAGACATAATTGAATAGATATTGCCCCAAAATTCCTAGAGGTGTCAGTATGACTGTTATCACTCCCAATCATCTCGTCGTAGAGGAAAACCCTTCTTACACCGCGCAGGAACCAGATCGCCGGCTCTGGATTAGCGAAGCAGGAGGACTTACCCAGTTCGGTGCGTTCATCGAAATCCTGCAACCTGGCTCTCGTTCATCACTCAAGCATTGGCATAGTGCTGAGGATGAAATGGTCTATGTCCTCGAAGGGGAGATCGTTCTCATTGAAGGAGACGCAGAGACTATACTACGTCCTGGCGATGCCACAACGTTTCTAGCAGGAGTGCCAGTAGGTCACTGTCTTGAGAATCGTAGCTCCCAGGCAACGCGATGCCTAGTAGTCGGCACCCGATCAGCAGTAGACACAATCACGTATCCTGACCTTGATCTGGTGTGTCACCGAGATCGAGCTTTGCCGGACGACATCTGGACTAACAGTGCCGGAGAACCTGCTTTGAACCCCTACTAGCAATAATTGCAGCTTTTTGGGAGCGCAATGTGCTGCTATGTAGAAACACCTGACAATGTTCTCTCTAGTAGTCTACCAAAGTGTCGCTTAACAAGTCGCTGCACCAAAACTCCGCAATTTGATTGGTTTAGATCAATACCGTTGGCAAAATAAGAGCATGAAGAGGTAGGGCGTTTCGTAGTAGAGTTGTTGTTGTGAGAAACAACAACTCAAGTGCGATTCGTTGTGAATGAATCCGGTAATCCGTCCGGAAATAACCTCAGCAGCCAATTATAGAAATATATGAGGCTGAACTCTCGGACTGGAGTTTTGATAATGCCGCTAGAAACTAATAAACAAAGGACTTGTCCAAACCTTAGAGTCATCAATCTGACGACCGGAAATATAAACTGGGACAAAACCGTAGGCGCTAGATTCAGGCTCTAGAATAAAACTGCCGCTAATATCTCTAGATATGGGAGTTGCACTTAGCCGTTCAACCGCCAAAAAAAGTTCTGTTCCTCCAAGTTCTTGCCGCAGTATTCCTTGGTTGAGGATGTCTTGTCCGCTAAATTCCCAGATAAATTCAGGACAATGGATATAAGGATTACGTTGTAGTGGACTTCCGACTTTTGTGTAACTATCGATTTGAACCTGTAGACGGAATTGGGCATGAAGTAAATCAGATAAATTCAGTTCAATTGCATCAGCATCTCCATAGGTATCAGAACGGAACTCTAGTTTTAATGCTCCGGCTCGTCTGACATACTCTTCTGGATGTTCTAGACCATAAACTTGATAACTTTGCACGATAGTACTTGAATATTCCAGAGTTCCGCGCCACTGTGCCCAACGATAGCGGTCTTTAATCCGCGCTCCACCCCAACGCAGACGAATCTTGTTAGTAGCGTAACCCGCTTCTGATTGCAGATTACGATGCCACAACAAACCATTATGGGTATATGCGGTAATCTCGTCCCAGCCACTTGTACCCAATAATCGATAGTTAATAGTCACAGCATCTGATGCAGTAAATTCATCTCCCTGAATATGCGAATCAGACCACAACAAAGCCACTATGCGATCGCCTGTTGTCGCCCAAGTATGACGAGAACGCAAAGCCTGATTAATATCAAATTTCGTCAACGTTGGAGCAATAATTCCCGTCAATCCGCCATTCACCCCAAATACAGCAGTCCCCGGAACTCCACCGCCACAACGTCCGCGATGTTCATCACCATTAGCTGACACACCTACTTTATAACCTCTACTAATGGCATCCTGGTAAAACCAGGGAAAGTGTCCCCAAGCCGAACCGACTTCAATCAGACGTTCTAATTTAGAATGATGCCAGTCCAAAATAGCCCGCCGTCCACCTACATGAGGAATCATTAAATGCTGCTCTGGATTGTGAATATAAGCAGCGTAAAGTCGATCTACAGGCCAAGCTCCGGGTAATAATTGCTTGCCTTTCATGTCTTCATTCCACTCAAAAGAGCGCACTTGTTTTCCTTGGAGGTCATAAGGAAATAACACTTCATTACCCAAGAAAATCACATTGCGATCGCCCCCGACGGCAGAATTACCACACCATTCTGTGCCAGGGTAGCAAATAAACTCACCTTCCTGCGTTACTTCCTGACACAGTTTGACATCATTCTGCCAGCGTTCTTCAGTAATATTGAAATCATTCGCTGTATATCCCAAAACATCCAACCCCGCCACATCTCGACCGTAGGCGAAATTATACTCTGTACTATTCGTTCCTACAGTATTGTTGGAATGTACATGAAGGTCAGCAAAAAAAGCACGGGGATAAGTCAAGTTACTATCTGCTGTAATCGGCGTTAACTGACTTTGCAATTCAGTACCCACCAAATTAGCTTGCAGCAAGGCTTCTTGATTATTCTCTAAGGTCAAATTAGTTTTAACTACTGCCCATCCTTGCGTCGGTAAATCAAGTAACTGCTCCTGCAAACCAATTAACTGCAACTTTCCGCCCAAACCCCAACAAGTATTTCCCCAAACATCTTCTACTCTTACCCGCACAGGAAAAGAAACACCTGTTTTTACAAGTCTAGGAGCCACAATAGTGATTTTAGCTGGTGGTGCGTTTACAACATCAATCACCACATCACCCGGAACTTCAGCAAAGCGGGAAGTCCCCACCGGATCGATGTAAGCCCGAAACCGGAAACCTTGTTCAACAAAAGTTTGTACCCTTGTACCTGCGCCACCACCTCGGCGATCGCCTAATCGAATTAAAATGCGATCGCCTGGTTTTAAATAGCCATCAACAATATCGACAATAATCGCCTTTTGATAAGGACGTTCATGACCTTTTTGATCGAACCTTACCTTTAACGACTGTACCGTTGACTGACTTTCGCCAGGAAGCGGTGGACGAACTTGGTATTCTGCCGAAACATAATTAGCTGCTGTTGGGTCTTCTGTCTGAAACAAAGCCCAATCCGAGTAGAATTTGAAAGTTACCTTAAACCAAGCACCATCAGCAATTCCCGAAGCACCAACTTCATAATCAAGCAAAATTTCTTGCCAACTTCCCGCCTCAACTTGTCGCGTAGAACAGTGTAAACGACCGAGAAAAGGTAATGTATTGATGTATTCTAAATATCCTTGGGGATGTGTATATTCTCCCAATAAATTGAGTATCTCGTCTGACATAGAATTTATCTCAAAAATCAACCTTCAATTTGACTAGTATGCCAATAAATAACTCTTTCGCCCTCTTTCTTTGCATCTCTGCCTTGAAAAGTTCAGAGACGCTCCTGTATCGCTACCGCTACTCTAACGCCGGAAGCTTGTAATTTTCGCTGCGTCTTTGCGTGAGACATCCAAACTTCGCAAAAACTCTTGAACCACCAAAGTCAACAACGCCAAAATAGCCAACAAAGAAGCACAAGCAAAAGCAGATATAGTTTGATACTCTGCATACACCTGCTCAATATGTAAAGTCAGAGTGTTGGTTTCATTAATCAACTTCCCCGAAACCACAGAAACCGCCCCAAATTCCCCAATCGCTCTAGAAGTACAAAGAATCACACCGTAAAACAACGCCCAGCGAATTGTCGGAAATGTTACACGCCAAAAAGTTTGCCAAGAATTTGCTCCTAATGTTTGCGCTGCTTCTTCCTCTTCCCATCCCATACTTTGCAGTACAGGTAAAACTTCTCGCACTACAAAAGGAATAGTCACGAATAAAGTTGTCAAAATCATTCCTGGTAGAGCAAAAATTACTCTTATATTGATTGCTTGCAACCACGAACCAAATAAACCGACGGTAGGGCTATAGAGCAAGATAAACATCAAACCGACAATAGTAGGTGAGATTGCTAATGGCAAGTCTAAAATTAATAACAGCATTACCTTACCAGGAAACGAGTATCTTGCTAAAATCCAGGCTGCTAAAATGCCAAAAGCTGTATTAATGGGAACAGCTATAAGTGTAATCAATACAGTCAAGAATATGGCATGGCGAGCTTCAGGCGTGGTTACACTCTCTAAATAAGCCTCAATTCCACTAGCAAAGGCTTGATAGAAGATATTCAGTAGGGGAAAAAGAACAGCGATCGCTAAAAATGATAACCCTAAAGTCATCAACACATAGCGTCCCCAAGGTATTGGTTGTAACTTAAGCTTCATATCTGCGACTCCACAACTGTAATAAGTTGGTACAGATGAGAATCACCATAGAAATCATTAACAACACAATTGCTACAGCTGTTGCCCCACTATAGTCATACTGTTCTAATCTGCGATAGATATAGACGGAAGTAATCATTGTTTCATAGGGAATATTACCGGAAATGATCACCACAACCCCGTATTCACCGATAGCACGGGCAAAAGCCAAAGTAAATCCTGTGATGATTGCAGGTAGTATTTGCGGAAAAATCACGCGCCAAAATGTCTGCCAAGAATCCGCACCAAGAATATGTGCTGCTTCTTCAATTTCTGATCCTATCTCCATCAACACAGGTTGTACAGTCCGAACTACAAAGGGCAGTGTGACAAATACCTTAGCGAAGACTACACCAATTACAGATGAGGTTAAGTTTACCTGTTCGATACCCAACAATCTCAAGGTGTCACCTAAGATTGTTCCCGGATCTAAATACTGTCCGATGACTCCCCCAGAACCGTAAACAGATAACAAAGCAATCCCCGCCACTACCGCAGGCATCGCAAATGGCAAGTCTACTAATCCATCTACTAACCTCTTTCCTGGAAATTCATATCGGACTAATATCCAAGCTAGGATTACACCAAAGACACTGTTAATCAAAGCAGCTAAAAAAGCCGCAGAGAAACAAAGTTTATAGGCTGCTACAGCAGGGGGAGCAGTAATAACTTGCCATAATTCTGTCCAGGAACTTTTGGCAGCTTCCAGAAAGATTACCCCTAACGGCAACAGAACGATAAAACTGATGTAGGTTAAAGCTAAACCTTGTAGAAGTGAACGGTGAAAGCGTTGATGGGAAACTGCGACAGAGATAGCTGACATTGTAATTACCTATTTCTGGCTGCTTGAGCAGAGTCGAATAATGCGCCATCGGCAAACAGTTTCTGATCTACAACTTTCCAATCACCAAAATCAGCAATTTTATAGAGGCTGCTAACTGGTTTATATTGACTGGCATATTTTTGATATACCGTCTGATCAATTGGGCGATATCCTTGTTGGGCGTAAATTTCCTGTCCTTTGGGAGAAAACAAAAACTTAGTAAATGCTTCAGCTACTTCGCGTGTTCCTCTGCTGTCTACAATTTTGTCAACTACAGTCACGGGAAAATCAACCTGGATATTAGTTGCTGGTACGATGTAGGGCAAATCCTCTGCAACGGCTTTATTGGTAAAAATAATCTCGTTTTCAAAGGTGAGTAGTGCATCACCAATTTTGTTTTTGATGAAGGCATCTGATGCTTCTCGTCCACTACTGACTAGGGTTTTAGTGTTTCTCACAAAGCTTCTGAGATAATCTTGGGCAGCTTGTTCTCCTTGTGATTTGAGAAAAGAACCATACCCTGCCAAAATCCCCCATCGCGCATTCCCACCTGTTTGGGGATTAATGCCCACAATGGCTACATTGTCACGAGTTAGATCCTTCCAAGTTTGAATGTTTTTAGGATTTCCAGTCCTTGTCACTACAACCATCACTGTATTAGCAGGGGAGGCTTGATTGGGTAATCTTTGCCTCCATTCTGGACTGACAAAACCCTTTTCTACCAACGCATCTATATTACTCTGGATGTTCTGCGCTGCTATGTCAGCTTGTAATCCCCCAAGAATTGCTCTGGTTTGCGCTCCCGATCCGCCATAAGATTCTTTGAATGTGACATCTTGTCCAGTCTTTGCCTTCCATTGTGCTTGGAACGCTGGAATCATTTTGGAAAATAAGGATCTGGCTACTCCATAAGAAACTAACGTCAGTTCAACCGAGTTTGATTTTTGATCTGTGATAACTTGGGCTTGATTTGTTGATGTTTGGTTTTGTGTAGAATTTTTGGTTTGAGTGCAAGCTGGGATAAAAAATCCCGAAGCAAACAGCAAGGCGTGTAAGGTCTTACGCCTCTTCATAAATTGCTCCTAGTTATTACTTTTGGCTTGATTTAGATAATACTATTAAAAGTCGATTGAATAACTGTATTTAATAAAAAATACTAATGAAAAATCATTGTATTGACTCAATAAGACAGAAAAAAGCGATCGCAGTACATAAAGCGCGATCGCCCTATGTGGAAAAAGTAATATGATGTCCGGTAAATCGCCCATAATTAAGCTACCGACTAATTTCTCCTGAAATGGGAACCTCAAAACATTGGATGCCAAAAACGATCGCTTGCTTAGATACTCTCCCTTATTTCATCTACTTCACCAAACTCATACTCGATTGCGCGAACGGTAAGTTTGTAAAATGTTGAATCTCGACGCATGAAGTACTATTAGCCCTTTAAGTTAAATATTTTAAACTAAAGCTCTGATTTTTAAAGCATAAATATTGCTCAATAACGGTTTTGCTTGGGCATTAACTACAGCTGCTTTATCTGCTTGTATTAGTTGAGATGTAGTAAGTGAAACGAAACCGAACCCAACAATACCGAGCTATTTGGATTTTGGTTTAATTTATTTTTTGTGAGAGTATAATCACAGATTCTGCTTAGTTATCCCTAAAAGTTGATGAATCTATTTGTCATCTATCTAAAGAGTTAAACATCCGTAAATGTCATAATTTGCAATCTTTAACCAGAAAACTCAACTTTAGATAGGTACAATTACTAAAGTCAATTTTGGAGTATGGCTAAGTAAGTAATCAAAAATAGATTTTCTTCAAGGAGGTGTTGGAGTGCGTTGGCATTTTTTGGCATTTTTTGGTTCAATAACGGTTTCGGCTATTGCTGTAACACCAGTAAACGCGCAGATTCCCTTGTTACCACTGTTGCAAACTCCCAGCAGTCTGAGTAATGACTCTGAGAATAGAAATGTTTCTGGCTGGATTTATCTAGATGGTCGTCGTTTATTTCAAATCAGCGCCACTAAAACTAATTTGCCAGAGCGTTTACAGAACATTCAGCGAAACTTGAATCAAATTAGCCAGAATTACTTTCAATCCTCAGCAACAGAAATCAAAGTAGAGGTGCGGAAAGTTAACGAAATACCAGTCATTCAGGTAAATGGTGAATATCTGATGACTGTCACCTATGAGGATGCAGAACTCAGACAAGAAGATCAGCTAATCTCGGCAAATCAAATTGCTGATGCTTTACAAGAAGATTTACAACGGGCAAAGCAAGAACGACAAACTCAATATCTGCTCAATCAAGGTAAAATTGCTGCTGGCATTGGGCTGGTGATGGTGGTCACAAGTTGGGGTGTATATTATTGGCAGCGTCGCTCTCGCAAAGAAACAGCACAGCCAGTTCCATCAATTTCTTCAACAGCGCAACCAATTACGACTCAACTCAATCAACAGCAACATCGTCATGTTCAAGAAGTAAAGAAGCGTTTGTTTCAGTTAACCCAAGCCGGAATTTGGGGAGGGGGTAATTTTCTGATTTTGGGGTTATTTCCCTACACTCGACCGTTGCAAGTAGCCATACTTTCGGCGGTTCAAATTCCTTTAAAACTTGCTGTTGTGGCCTTGGGGACTTATGTCGCTACCCGTTTCAGCTATGCTTTAATCGATCGCTTCACAACGACACTCATCAGTAGTGGGGTTTTATTAACCTCCGATACTTCTGAACGTCTGCGTTTACGAGTCTCTACCTTTTCAGGCGTGACTAAAAGTATTGTCACTATTATCTGGGTAGGAGTTGGGATTTTATTCGCCCTTGTTTCTTTGGGGGTAGATATTGTTCCTTTACTTGCAGGTGCAGGTTTAGTTGGTGTGGCTGTATCTTTGGCTTCCCAAAACCTGATTAAAGATGCAATTAACGGCTTCTTGATTATCCTGGAAGACCAGTATGCGTTGGGCGATGTGATTAATGTGGGCAATGTAGGCGGCTTAGTGGAAAATCTCAACTTGCGGATGACACAACTGCGTGATTCGGAAGGACGCTTAATCACCATTCCCAATAGTGAAATTAAAATTGTCGCTAACCTTTCTAGCCGTTGGTCACGCGCCGATTTAACTGTTCCCATCGCCTATGAAGCTGATATTGACCATGCTTTGAACTTGATTAAAAAAGTCGCCTTAGAAATGGATCAAGACCTGCAATGGAAACATCAAATTATCGAAACTCCGCAGGTTTTGGGTATTGATAATTTTGGCGATCGCGGTTTAATTATCCGTGTTTGGATTAAAACCCAACCTCTTAAACAATGGGATGTCGCCCGCGAATATCGCCGTCGCCTCAAAATCACCCTTGACCAAGCCGGAATTAATATCCCAGTACCACAACAAGCCATCTGGGTGAATGATGCACAGATGAATGGCAAGGGGAATGAGTCAATGGTCAATGGTCAATAGTCAATAGTCAATAGTCAATAGTCAATAGTCAATAGTAGTGTGGGCAAGATTTTGCCCACCTCTGGTCAATGCAGTACATTTGTACTATAATAGATATAGCGTCCAGAAATCCTAGTGCAGTGCAACTATGATCAAGCATTACATTCTCAACCTCAATCCAACTGCCAAGCACGAATGGGATCGCTGTATTTTACGTGACCCACTGACTGCAAAACGTCCAGACTTTTCCCGATTAATTGCCGAAGCAGTTGGTGCTGATACAGGAAGTTATTTAATCAGCGTAAATATTGAAATACAGGTATTAGAACAAGCGGCAGTACCGCAAGCTGAACAACTTTCACTTTCTTTTCCAGAGGTAGCTGTTCAACCACCGATGAGAGAAGCGGCATAAAGGGGGACGAGAAACTTACCACTGTAATTGAATTGGCCCACCAAACTTCCGCATCTCTGCAAAAAATTGTCCTTGCGCTCCTCCATCTGGTAGGGTTGCTAAATAAACTGCTGTTTCTGCGCCTTCTTCTGCGGTGAATGGCGCATTTTCACCGCCCATATCAGTTTTCATCCAACCAGGAGAATAGGCATTGACGAGAATATTCTCATTTTGGAGTTCCCTAGCCAGAAGTATAGTTAGCCCATTGATCCCGACTTTGGAAATTCTATAGGAAGGTGCTAATGGGTAGTAGTCACTGCCCATTGTATGCAAAGAAGCCATTTCAGTAGAAACGTTAACAATGCGACCGTAGTTGTTGAGTTTCATCAAGGGTATTAAAGCTTGAGAAATTCTCAGTACCGCCAGAACATTAGTGTTAAATGTAGCTTGCATTGTTTCTAGCCGAACAGTTAATAAGCTGGATTCTTCCGGTGTGGCGGTAGGATTAATACCAGCGTTATTCACTAGAATATCTACCTTACCGTAGGTTTGCTGTAGCCATTGGGTAAATTCTGTAACACTAGTATCACTATTTACATCGAGTACATGATAGTTGATATCTAGCCCTTCACCAGATAACTGCTGCTTTGCTGCCAGTCCATCTGTTTGATTACGGCTGGTTAAAACAACATGAATACCATTTTGAGCTAATTTGCGAGAGATAGCATATCCTAAGCCCCGATTGCTACCTGTAACTACGGCAATCTTGCTTTGATTTGTCATGTTGATAATTTTTAAACAACTGTTAGTTTTACTTTACTGAGATGTTATAAATTAATCAAATTGATTGAAATAATGTGTTTCATCGATGGGATTAATAGATTTATCTGCCGTTGATCTCAACTTGCTGGTTGCCTTTGAAGCACTTTTTGAAGAAAAAAGTGTGACAGCCGCAGCTACAAGACTGTATTTAGGACAACCAGCCATGAGTGCGGCTTTGGGAAGATTACGCACATTATTTCAAGATGATTTATTTATCAGAATTGGTAGAGAAATGCAGCCTACAGCCAAAGCAGTAGCAATTGCACCCGATATCAAAGCAGCTTTACAACAAATTCGGCAAACATTAGCCGCCAGCCAAACATTTGATGCTACAACTTCTCAAAACACGTTTACAATTGGTAGTTCAGATTACAGCAGCTATGTTGTGATGCCCAAACTGTTGCAAGTTTGTCATCAAATAGCACCAAAGATTAATTTTCGCTTGATTGGTTTTGCCAAAGACTCGGTAGGAGAACTATTAGAAAATCAAGAGATTGATTTAGCCTTGGGTGTGTTCCAAAATCCACCCAGGCAAACCATACAGATGCCGTTATTTACAGAACACTTTGTTGGCATCTGTCGCCGAGGGCATCCTGTGATTAGTCAAGATGCGATCGCACCAGAAAGTTTTGCTAATCTGCTCCATGCTCTGTTTACCATCAGACAAGATGAAGTTGGCGAAATTGACAAAGTTTTGGCTCAGTCCAATCTCAAACGTCGCATTGTTTTGACGACTCCCCATTTACTAGTGCTACCAGCAATTATTTCATCTAGTGACTTAGTGGCTGCTGTGCCATCACGGTTAGTAACATCCTTAGCAGATGAAGGAGCAGTAGAAATTTTTGAACTGCCTATACAAACACAACCGTGGATGATTTCAATGTTGTGGAGCCGACTAACAGATCAAGATCAGGCAAATTGTTGGTTAAGACAGATGCTCAAGAGTATTTGCGAGGAAATTTAAAACACAAAATTCTTGGAGTCGTTCAAAGCGTTAGCAGATACATTGCGTAACCTCACCAATTCCAAAGCCACACGTTGACCAGCAGTACCATCTAAGTCAATTAAAACTAAGGTGTCTGTTCCTGCTGTTTGCAACTGCAAATAACCGCCGGCAATGGCTGTAGCAAAGTTCAAGTTGCTCAAATCTAAACTCCGCCAGAGTGCTTGTAAGACAATTTTATCTGTACCAACGGCAAAGTCTGTAATTGTATCGCCGCTGTCGGCAAGGTTGGTATAAACAAAGCTATCTGCACCAGCACCGCCTGTCAGCATATCTGCGCCTCTCAAGCCAGCAATCAAATCGTTGACAGATGTACCTTGGAGATTATCAGAATATGCTGTGCCATTAATTACAGATGCTTCATAAGCTCCAATATCAACTCGACCATTCAAAATACGTCGATAACCACTACCACGTTGATCAAAAGGTACTCTTTCGGTAGTATTGCCATCTCTGTCTAAGTCTGCAATGTCGGCCGGGACATCAGCGTTATTACCAGCGTTAATGGCGGGACTACCATAAACTAAGGCGTGGGTTTTGACTGGGCCGCCATTGTCACGCAGGATGGTATCGATAACTTGGGAAATGCTGACTTGCAATTGTTCGTTGGGGTTAAAGCCTGTGCTGCCATTAAGGTTGCCAATTAGGTTATAGCCGTTGCTGATAAAGTTACCGAAGACATCGGGGTTAACTGCACCAGGAATGTTATCGTTATTGCCTGCTATGATGCTGTTGTTGATGGTGGCTGTACCTGTGTCTGCGTTGTAGATACCTGCGCCGTTAGATACAGTATTTTCATCATCATAGTAAGACTTGTTGAAGGCGATCGTGCTATTGCTAACGGTTAAAGTGCCAGAGTTATAAATTCCCCCACCTTCGGAGTAGGACTGGTTGCTACTAATGGTACTGTTAACTAAAGTTAGAGTGCCAGAGTTGTTAATGCCTGCGCCAATCCCTGCGGTGTTGTTGTTAATAGTGGTGTTAATTACAAATGCAGTGCCGTTGTTGAGAATACCACCTCCTAACCCTGCTGAGTTATCGCTGATAGTAGAACTAATTATGGTTATGGTGCCATCATTAACAATCGTGCCGTTTGCGGCTCCCTCTGCATTAGAATTACCTGTGATAGTACTTCTAATAACTGTCAGATTGCCAGATGCAGAGTTATAGATGCCGTTGCTGTTAATATCTCCTGTTACGTCTAAACCTCCTATATTACTGCTGATAGTGCTGTTGCTCACTATGACGTTGCTACTGCCTCTCAGACCTATACTACTGAGACCTGTACTGCCGTAGTCTGACGAGTTGTTACTGATGCTGCTATTACTTACCGTTGCTATACCATAAAGAATAAGACCAGCATTACTAAAGTCGTAGTATGAATAGTTGCCATTGATGGTGGTTCTGTCTATTTTGCTGGTGCCAGTAGCAATAAGTCCACTGGAATTTCTGCCGCTATTGTAATTAATCGAGCTGTTAGTTACTGTTAGAGTCCCTGAATGGATGACTCCACTTGACCAATAAGAAGAATTATTATCTATTTTGCTGTAGCTGATAATCAATGTACCTGAACTATCAATGCCAGCCCCAGCGCCACCAACTGCGATCGCTGCATTATTACTAACGCTACTATTTTTAATGGTGAGGCTGCCATTACTCACAATGCCGCTGAATGCAATGTACTCTTGGTTTTCTGACTGATTGTTATCAACACTGCTATAACTCAAGGTTACGGTGCCAGTGCTGTAGATACCCGTACCACCAGCTACACCTCGGTTATTATTGATGGTGCTGTTTTTAGCTGTTAAAGTCCCAGTGTTATATATACCTGCACCGTAGCCAAAGTTATTGGGGGAGTAGGAGTCATTGTAGTATCCGGCAGAATTTCCATTGATGGCACTTTTGTTAAGAGTGAGGATACCAGCGTTGTAGATACCGCCGCCATCGCCTGCATAAAAGAAATCTTCAGCATCAACTTGGCCTGCGTAGTTAGCTGTAACGGTGCTGTTGTTGAGCTTTAAAACTCCAGAGGTGGAGTTATAAATGCCACCACCGTTGTTGCCGGAACTGTCTTGACCACCAGAAAAGTTATTCCTAATGGTGACGTTTCTTAATGTCAGATTGCCAGCATTGTAAACGCCGCCACCACCTCTTGCATCTGTGGCATAGCCATTAGCAATTGTTAACCCTTCAATGTCAACAGTGATGCCGTTAGCAATTTCAAATACACGAGATATGTTGTTGTCTTGAGCAAAATTGTAGTTACCACTGATGGTGAGTAAGTTTGAACCTCTACCATCAATACTTAAGTCATCGGTGATGAACAAACTACTACCACCAAGGCTGATAGTATCGGCGATGTTGTCGGTGAAGAGTCCGCCTGTAAATCTGATTAAATCTTTACCGGCTGAGGCGTTGGCATTTAAAACTGCTTGCTGTAATGAACCAAGACCACTGCTTTTAGTGTTGGTGACGTTAAAGGTAGCCATTGTTTATCTTACTCCTATTGGTTTTGGTTGTGTCAGCAATATGAGCTTTCGCTAAACACACAAAATGACAGCACTGTTACGAACAGTGCTTTTTTGGGTATTTGGTTTGGGAGTTGATAAGCACTGGTTTTAAGAGTCATCCTGAAAATTTATTTAACCCAATAAATTTAGGTGATGATTAAGATTTTACTAATACTCTTTTCAGAGAATATTAAGTAAGATTACGTAATTGGTCTTTTTTCTATGCTGTGATTGAAGAGGGGGACAAGGTAGGCAAGGGAGACAGAGTAGACAAGGTGGACAAGAGAGATGGAATGGCTTGAGCGAAAATTTAAGCTAAGTTCTGTATAAATCTCGTCTAAAAATGCGGTATTTTGTGGCAGTTTCAGTACATTTTTACTATAATAGATATATCAAGTACAGGTTATAGTCTTCTACGCCAAAAAGCATCTTTTTGATTTCAAGATGTGACTATTTTTTCACTACTCCAGAAGAAGTTTGACAGCAGAGAAATAGAAGTATTTAGACATACTTCTGATATCTCTTTTGCGATGTGATGAATTGAGATTTTTAGAGGAAGATTATTTGATGATGCAAATGAATCATTATCCATCTGCGATCGCTCAGGCTGCTCAACGTGTAAATGAACTAGACTCGCAGTTGATGGCTGTACAGCAGCAAATTAACCGCTTTGAAGGGAATGCAGACCGCGCGGCGGCTTTTGATGTGGATTTGAAAAATGATGCTCAACGCAAGGCGCGGCGGTTTGAGGTATTACTATTGAACAACGAATATCAAAAGGCGGTGGATACCCAAATTCAACTGACTGTAGAAAAAGCTAATGCGATCGCGCATTTAGAATATCTGCGTAATCAGTTTAGTGTAGCGAAGTTAGAGGCAAGATTAGCGATCGCTCAACAACTGACTGATTATGAATCACGGGAATTAGTCGGTTTGTAGTTTATAAGTAGAGACTTTGCAATGCAAAGTCTCTACTTAAGGAATTATGCAGCTTGATTAGATTCAGGTAAGCTAGAACGCGCATTTAACGACAGCATAACGCGAGAAATCCCTGTCACCACAATGCTAGAACCTAACAATGTGCCGAGTAGCCAAGGTGCGTTGCTGGGAAACTGAAACCAAATAAGTGCGCCTAAAAATAGGGTAATAATGCCATTACCTAATACCCATGTCCAGTTTTGTTGGGGACGTAAACGGAATGCCAAAATTAACTCGAATGTACCTTCTGTGAGTAAGAAGCTACCGATTAACAAGGTGAGTGTGAGAATCCCAGTCCGAGGATAAACTAACAGCATCACACCTGTAGCAATATAAAGTCCGCTTAAGAGAATTTTCAACAGAAAACCTCCTTCGCGGCGGGTATGAGTAGCATAAACGAGCTTGGCAAATCCCGCAGACATCAGAATCAGCGCCACCCAAGCCTCAGCAAATATGGTTGTAAACACAGGTAAGGCGATCGCTATAATCCCTAAAATAATTAAGAGAGCGCCAATTACAACTGAAGTATTGATTTGCTTGTTAATATCGCTGGACTGGTTGCTATTAGTAGTAATATCGTTTGTCATACACAATTTTTCCTTAATCTTCAGCGAACTCTAAGATTAGGTTAAAAATTTTTTCTCAGACTAGACAGAGCCTTAAGGTAGACACCTTGGTAGTAAATTAATCCTGATCATCCTCAAAATTTACTACCTTAGTATTACTCAGTCCTATTTTCACTAAACTCAATAATTGGGAAATTTGCTGATTAATAGTTGCAATATCAAAACGCTGACTGGCAATATTTCTGGCATAATCAGCGATCGCTGTAGTGATTTCTATTTCTTGAACACAGGTGTTAATTACGTTGGCTAGTTCTTGGGAATCGCCGGGTGTGGTTAAAAAACCATTGATACCATGTTCGACTAATTCGATAGCGCCGCCGGCTTTAGCTGCAACTACAGGTGTACCGCACAACATCGCCTCAACAATTACTCTACCAAAGGGTTCTGGTGCAGTGGAAGTATGAGCCACTAAGTTACAAGCTGACATTAATTGTGGAATATCAGCACGAAATCCTAAAAATTTAACGCGATTTTCTAACCCTAGTTTGGCAACTTGGCGATGTAATTCTTCTACATAATCTTGTTCGCCAAATAAAGCATCACCAACTAAAACTGCTGTGACTTGGGGAGGACATTGTGCTAATGCTTCCAGTAAAATATGTTGTCCTTTCCAGGGTGCGAGACGGCTGAAATGTCCAACAACAAATTTACCTTCTAAGTTTAAATCTTGTCGGATTTTTTGAATTTCAACTTCAGGAATTTGATATTTTTTACTATCAAATCCGTTATAAACAATTGCTGTGATTTCCGGCTTACCGCCAGCTTGGACAAATGCTGTTTGACTAGCTTGTGAATTAGCGATAACTAATGATGCAAATTTATTAGCTAAGGTGACAGCAACTCGTAAGTTAATTGGGCTAAAGTGTTCTAAAGAAAGAATATCGTGTAAATGATAAACTAGAGGACGATTTGCTAAAACACTTGCCAGTGCGCCAATAACTAGTGCTTTTTGTGTATTGGCATAAATTACATCATATTTTTTTGCTAAGTTTATAACTTTAATTAATAAAGGTACTAATTGCTTAATACTGGCTACTGCTTGCAATAAACTACTTTTTTTTTGAACTTGAATTGGTTTTGTTGTTAATACTTCAACAGGTATTTGATGCTGCTGAAGTAAAGTTTTAAAATCACCATCAGCGAACAAACCAACTAAAGCGCGATCGCGGTATGGTTTGGCAATATCAATTAAACAAAGTTCTGCACCGCCAGGTTTACCACTTTGGTCTAAAAATAGAATTTTCATAAAATATTAAAGATTTTTAAATTATAGATTTTAAGATAAGATAACATTACGGACTTTTTGCGCGATTAAAGACCAGTCATAATTAGTCATAGCGTACTCACGACAAGCTTGACGAGAAGGAATTTGAATTGCTCCTAAGAGGATATTTTCTAACTTTTCAGCTATGTCATGAACTTCTATGGAACTAGTAATTAAATCTGGTGAAAATTGTGTTAAAATCTCTGGCATTCCCCCCACAGGTGTACATAAAACAGGTGTACCACAAGCTAAAGATTCAACTACTGCTAAACCAAAACCTTCAAAAGATTGGCTAGGCATAACTGTTAAATCAGCAGCTTGATAGGCTATGGGTAATTGTTCATCTGGGAGAAAACCTAAAAATTGAACTGTGTTTTCTAGTCCTAATTCTTTTGCTTGCTGTTTTAATGCTTCTTGCATATAACCACGACCAGCAATTGCTAACCAAACATCAGGAATTTTAGGTTTAATCATTGCTACAGCTTGTAATAGTTTATCAATACCCATACGATAAACTAAGCGGCGAGATGTAAATAATATCGGACGATTATCTGGCCAGCCTAATTGCTGTCTTGCCTCTTTTGGTGAAAAGTTTGGCTGAAAGCGATGAATATTCACACCACCAGGAATAATGTGAATTTTTTCCCAAGGAACTTGATATTGTTGATGTAAAATATTACCAAATGCTTTACTCAGAACAATAAAGCGATCGCAGCGATTATAAGTGCTTTTTTCAATTAACAAACGCTTAATTAGAACACTCAATTTATTAGTAGCTACTTCTTGCTCACTTTCTGATGCCCAAGGGCCATGAAAGTTAAAGGTAATTGGTATATCTTGCGGTAAAATATCCATAATCGGAAAGCTATATAATGCAAAATGTAAATTAATTGCATCTGGCTTGCCGATTCTGCTTTTTTTAAAGTTATTGCGAATAGACCAAAATCTTTGCCAAATTGGCAGATCAGGAGAAGCTAAGTTAGTTAATTTGATTGGTGAATTTAAATCAATTTCTGGTAAACCAACTCCACATAACTCTATTTGGTCTTGACGGTTGGCTAATTGATGAGTTAGTTCATAAATATATCTTTCTAATCCTCCTGGTGTTTTAGGAAACCAACCTAAACCCAGTGTAAGTATAGATGCAGACTTAGTATTAAAATTTTCGTTTTTACATCCCACTTTTTACTCTCCTATGATTGATTGAGTGTGTGTTTAATTACAATCACTCTCGAATTTATTCCTTTTTTAATTTTGCAGTAGATTAATCAGACTAATATTTATATCCAGTAATTTTTACCAAAATCAGCATTCTTTAGGTCTTGCTAGATGCAGATTTTGATTTTATATATCTAACTACTAAAATTTCAAAAGCCAATCATCAAAGACAAGTATTTTTGCAGAGGACAATAATTTATAAACTATTTAGATTGTGGTGTCAAGGCAAAAATTTGTGATTTAAATTACATGATTTCTGGTGTTAAACAATCCTTAAGTCATTAAAGATATTTATTTTGGGTAATATTATTGATTCGATGTATTCAGTTTTACTTTCTTGAACTATTTAACAGTCAGTTTTGCTACAACTATGAAGATTCTTCTAGGAATTACGCTTTACTACTTGAAAAATCTGTGTGTTTTTCATGAATTTTAGGTAAATATCAATTTTCAAATACCCAGTGTTTGTTATCTATGTAATATGTCTTGGAAAAATTAAGCTGAAATAATAGTCTTAATTTTTGACAGTTTCCACAGGCAGACTCATATCAGGTGAAAAAATCCATAACATCCTACCATCGACAGTAATAAACCAGGGTTTTTGAGCATTATCTATTGATACTTAGTTGTGTTGATTGTATCAGTCAACACAAAAATATCTGTACGCCATTTTTTAACCGCTAATTTATCGCCAAAACTATTAGAGTGGTGCAATTTTTGATATCTATTTTTACTTTAAATCTTAAGTAGATTATGCCAAAAAATACACATAAAAACTTGAGCAAAATTCGTCAACAATTACATAAATATATTCAGAGAATATTCAAGTTAGGTAATCATCGAAAGTTCAAACCAATTTATTTTATGCTGATGGGAATAGCTGTGATATTTCTGGCTTTTTCCCTTGATATTACCACTGAAACCAGCGTTACAGGTGTAGCAGCAAGTAGCTATAAAACTTCTTGGATAGGTAATAGTTTTGGTGGTGGTAATAAGTGGGTACAAAATAATATTGAAGCAATGTATGTTGCGCCCAATGGCACAGTTTATACTAACAGTCATTGGGATGAAGCTGGTAGAGAAGCAGGTATATATAAAGATGGCAATGTAATTGGCATTGTGGAAGATACTCACGGCTGGAGTCGCACTGGTGGTAAAGCAGTTACAGCCAATAGTAAATATATTTATATTGCCTTAGCACAAGGTTCAGTTGGCAAAACAGATCAAGATTATCCACCAGATAAGACGACTTGGTACACTGTCAGACGCTATAACTTAGAAGGAAAACCAGCACCTTTTAATGGGGGAAGGGGTTGGGATAAAAGTATGTTAATTATCAGTAATCAAAGTGAAGTTACTGGATTAGCAACTGCGGGAAATGAGTTATATGTGAGTGATTCAGCAACGAATACAATTCGTGTTTACAATAGCGAAACTATGCAAGAACTACGTAGTTTTAGTGTAGTTCGTCCTGGTGCGATCGCCATTGATAAACAAGCAAATCTCTGGGTGATTCACAACCAAGACAAAATTTCCCACTATTCCCCCACAGGTAAGTTATTAGCATCACAAATTACCAATATTCCTAAACCAACGGCGATCGCCATTGATCATCAAGGTAGACTTTTAATTGCAGACAACAGTCAACGTCAGCAAGTATTAATTTACAACATCAAAAATCAGCCTGTACAGGTTGGTACTTTTGGGATGAAAGGCGGCGTTTATGCGGGTACGCCGGGAGAAGTGCAACCCTTAAAACTATATGGAATTACCGGAGTCGGTGCTGATAGTTCTGGGAATATCTATATTAATAGCAATGGATTTAACAACTCAGGTACAGACTTACGTAAGTTTTCTGGATCAGGGAAACAAATATGGCAATTACACGGATTATTATTTGTGGATAACGCCGACGCAGATCCCAAAACGGATGGTTTAGAAGTGTTCACTAAACAAGAACACTTTTTGATGGACTACAATCAACCAGCAGGTAAGCAATGGACTTATCAAGCTTACACTTTAAATCCCTTCAAATATCCCCAAGATCCCAGGTTACACACTTCCCCAGACGCTACCTTTGTTCGCCGCATTCAAGGTAAGCGGTTTTTGTACCTAACAAATATGTATGCTAGTTTTATGCAAATTTACCGCTTCGACTCTGCAAAGGATGGTAAGATTGCGATTCCGGCTGGGATGTTTGCAGGGACAAATGGCGGTGGAGAAAAATCAGTTAGCGGAACTTGGCCGCCTTATCAACCAAATAAAGGAGAATGGATTTGGGGCGATCGCAACGGTAACGGTAAATTTGATCAAGGTGAATATGATCAAAGTGAAGATTATCCCTACTTGGGTGGTTGGTGGGTTGATAGTAAAGGTGATATTTGGAAAACTTTACGCACTCAAGATGGAATTGGGATTCGCCACTATCCCCTACAAGGACTCGATAAGTATGGTAATCCCATCTATAGCTACAGTTCTATGCAGAAGCAGAAAACTCCTAGCATGATTACCGATGTCCGCCGCATCGAATACTTTCCCGAAACCGATACGATGTACTTATCAGGCTTTACGGTTGATCATCCAGCCGTTGGTGATGATAGCGGAGTCGTCGGTTCCGAAATTCTCCGCTTTGATAACTGGCGTAAAGGTAATAATCCCACACTGCGTTGGCGCGTTGTTGTTCCCCACGACACTACAGGTAAGCGCGAAGTAGCCACTGCTGCGATGAGTGTTGCTGGTGACTATGTATTTACAGTGAAAATGAAAACCGCAGAAGTTTATGTTTACAATGCCAAAACAGGTGCTACTGTCAAAACATTAAAACCAGGAACAGAAGTTGCAGGCGAAAGTGGTTGGATTGATATACCTCAAGGTATCCGCGCTTTGCGACGTTCTAATGGTGAATATGTAGTGTTTGTAGAAGAAAATTGGAAAGGGAAAGTAATTATGTATCGCTTCAAAAGTTAGCTTTTCTGGTAAAAATTAGTGTGTTTTATATCCCCGGCTTCTTAAAGAAGTCGGGGATCTGTTTCTGCAACCCAATCTATAAAAATTGTATTATATTTCTACCAAAACTCAATATTTATTAATAATAGAAATTGCTTTACATTGAACGCTATTTTTTCATCAAATAAATAAACAAATTACCTTCCTTCTATATCATAAGTGAATTATCATACTAAATACATTTCACTATAACCACTGCATAAAATTTATGTACAGTTGCCAAAAACAAGCTGAAAAAGCAGAAATAAAAAGTATAGATGATATAGCTCTAATTTAATTTGCCAATCATCATAGATTATCAGTTATTGAAAGCATCGAAAATTAATATACCCAGATTATTTACCTAAATGTATATGAAAATTAAACCTTATTTACAACAATTACAAAAACTAGTACCGAGTATTTTGCTGGAACGGATGCAATATATTCATTCCAACTTAATAACACGTTGGATTTTACTGCAAGGCAGTCAGCAATTAAAATTTAACCAAAAATCTGTGATGGTATTTTCTCCCCACCAAGATGATGAAACATTTGGTTGTGGCGGCATGATTGCTTATAAGCGTGAGCAGAATCTTCCCGTAATAGTAGTGTTTCTCACCAATGGACAAGGTTCAGGAGATAGAGACACAGAATCAAGAAACAAAATTATTCAAACCCGTAAACAAGAAGCAATTAAAGCCTTAAATATATTGGGTGTAGAGACATCAGCAATTCACTTTTTAGATAAAGCAGATGGGTATTTACAAGCTTTGAACAATGACGAAAAACAAGCAGCGATCGCCCAAATTTCTGCACTCCTCCAACATTATCAGCCAGAGGAAGTTTATCTACCTCATTGTAAAGACTGTCACCGAGATCATGAAGCAACATATCCTTTAGTAAAAGCAGCAATTAAGCAAGCAGAAATTAATGTTGAAATTTTCCAGTATCCAGTTTGGTTATTCTGGAGAGCGCCATTATTTATTATGCTCAAATTATCAGATATATCCGCCGCCTACAGTTTTTCAATTACCTCAGTACAGCAGAAGAAAAATCAAGCGATCGCAGCATATACCTCTCAACTTGAAAGTTTACCGCCTGGTTTTGTCAATCGCTTCTTAGGTGCTTATGAGATATTTTTTAAAGTTGAATCTTAATTATTTTGGCTTAGTTCTGACCGTTTTGTATCAGGAAAAATAATATTTTTACTCCTGTCTCCGATTAGTGACCGCAGCCGAACCACTGCCTTCTACTATCAATTACATCTATAGAGAAAAAATCCTATGAAAATCTTACATATTACAAATCACGTAGAAAAAATTGGTAATGGCATTGTGAACGTAGCCGTAGATTTAGCCTGTCTACAATCACAAGATGGACATGATGTAGCTGTTGCTTCTGCTGGCGGTGGATTTGAAATTTTACTAGCACAACATAACGTCAAACACTTTCACCTCAATCAATGCAGACAACCCCTCAACTTAATTAAAGCGGCTTGGCGTTTTAAAGAGATTATCCAGCAATTTCAGCCAGATATTGTTCATGCACACATGATGACAGGTGTTGTACTCGCAGGAGTTTTACGCAAAGCTTACAACTATCATTTAGTTTCTACAGTTCACAATGAGTTTCAACGTAGTGCTGTCTTAATGGGATTGGCAGATCGAGTCATCGCTGTCAGCCAAGCCGTATATAATTCTATGGTTCGCCGTGGTATCCCTGAGAATAAATTATGCGTAGTTGCCAACGGCACATTAGGTAGTCCTCGCCACCCCAGCATTCAAGATTACCAACCCCTACCCTTACATAGTCCAGCCATCACCACCGTTGCCGGGATGTATACTCGTAAAGGCATTGCAGAGTTAATCACCGCATTTACCAAAATTGCCCCTAACTTCCCCGCAGCACACTTATATTTAGTTGGTGACGGCCCAGATCGTTCTATCTTTGAAGCAATAGTCAACAACATACCCTGCGGCAAACTACGTCAACGCATTCATTTTGAAGGTTTTCAGCCAGAACCCCAACGTTATATGCTGGCTAGTGATATCTTTGTTTTGGCTTCCTACTGCGAATCTTTTGGTTTAGTCTTAACAGAAGCGCGAGAAGCTGGCTGTGCCATTGTTGCCAGTGATGTAGACGGCATTCCCGAAACATTAGATCATCGTCAAGCTGGCATTCTTGTACCACCAAAAGACAGTCAAACCTTAGCCAATGTTCTCACGCAATTACTTGGTGATCCTGTACAACTCCACTATTGGCAAAACCGCGCCAAACAAAATTTAGAACGGTTCAAAGCAGCACGAGTGCATGAAGAAACAATGAATGTGTATCGTGAATTAGTCAAAAACTATAGCACCCGTAGCGTTATGAATACACAAGAAGTCTTACTCATCAAAACTCCCACCGCCCCAATGCGTTGAATTAACTGAAGTTTGGCATCGCTGGAAACTTTCACCACACTGTTACTAGATTCTGGTGTATGTCATTTTAAAATCAAACAACCAAATTATAAAGACGTGAGCAGAAAAAACATCATCTTGACAACACTTTTACTATTGACCATCAGTGGTACTGCTGTTGCTCAAAATAATCTCCAGTCCATACCTGCTGGTGATAACACGAAAGAAGAACTATCAACCCCTAAATTAAATAGTTCGCCACGAATCTACGTTTATCCTGACAATTCTTTAATCAACATCAGCAGATTTGACATCAACAGAAGGAAAATTGAACAGCGCAAGCTAAAAGCAGGTTTACAATACAAGTCAATTCGTTTAGTTAAATATAACGAGTATTTAGAAGAGAGGAGAAAACGTAACTTAGATGTTATTGAAAACTTACAAGTACACCCCAATAGACAAGTATTTTTAGTGGAAATCGATGCACCATCAGGTTTAGAAATTTCTACAAGACATATGAAACTTAAGCCAAGAATTGGTGTTGACGGCAGAGATATGAACGAACCTCAACCAGAGTCTACAAGAATTAAAAAAGCTAAATTATTTTTTGTTTTTGATGCGGAAACTAATCAAATTTTAAGCTCTGACATCATTGGTGTCAATGAATTATAAACAGATTTGTAACTAAAGAAAATTTGTTACAAATTTCGTTTCAAACGAGATAGAGGCAGATTATAAATAAAGACACATGAGTGTCTTCTATGTTAAGAACCAACGAAAAAATCTGGATTTCGCGTTTGATTATTTTTTATGCCCCAAAGTGATCGCCACGCAATTGGGGCTAATTTTGTGGAGACTCATGTAGTTGCTGCTGAAGTTGTTGGACTTCTGCGATCGACAATCCAGTAATACGAGCCACAACTTCAACTGGAAAACCTTCTCGTAAAGAATTACTGGCAATTTCTCTTTGCTTTCTTGCCTCTGCTTCTTCCTGAATTGAACGGTAAATCACAGATTCTTGCATAATGTCTCTCCTTACTAGACTATAAATTACGTTTTGCTCTAATCTTAACCATCGCTACAACTATTCAACCGCCGATTGGATCATACGGCTTACTTGGGATGTGAGTTTATGCGAACGGAATTGGCATTGGTGACAGGACAAGACTACGTACAGGATTAAATAGGTTTGTGATGATTTAACGTTCCTGGTCAGCGGCGGCTAGTAACCTTTGCCACCCATCGATAACCTCTGTTCCGTCCGCTGCAACACGGCTGTTAGACCGTAGCTCACCGATCGCCGTCTCATTGACTGGCTCCTTGCCCCTTTTACTGACCACGCCCTGGTTTACAATCTGCAAAACCTAACGCCTCTGTATCCAAAAAACTGGCGATCGCCATCTCTACCACCGCCTCAATAGGATATTCAATCTCAGCAGCACGAGCAACAAGAGCGGCACGAATCCGTTCAGGCAAGCGTTCTAGAATGGCTTCTGCATCGGCAAGAGAAAGCTGTTCTTGAAGTTTAGCTTGCATAACTTTACATCTCCGTTGGGATTTGCACGTTGTAAGGCGGCTCGGTGGCTCTGAGAATAATCGCTTCTAGCTCTAATAATAACGCAGGGTTTTCCCAATGCGAAATCAGTTGCATCGCAATCCGCACATCCTCATCGTCATATTTATCGAGCCATGCCCACAGAAACGCTTTGTGCCCACCACTGAAACGACCCCGCAAGCTTTTAGTTTTACCGATGTAGAGCAGTCCATCAGTCTTGTGTCTGATCGCGTAGATGCCAGGACGAGGAGGAATATTCTCAAATCCACGGCTCAAGGACTGGCATTGCTCAAATGGGGTGAAAGCGATCGTGTCTAGAATCCTTCGAGCTTGGATTTGCAGGTCAGAATCGTTGGGTGGCATGAAAGTAAAAAAAGGAATTGCACAGAAGCCATGCTCTCACAAATTCTGCACCTTCATAGTTTTCGCCGCATCTCGATCTGAAAAGCTTCAAATCCCAAACCTTCATACAACGATTTTGCAGGTGAATTTTGCAAGACATGAAGGTCAACTTCTGTACAACCCTTGTCTCGACCCCACTGAAATGCTGCTTCAAAGAGCGATCGCGCAACTCCAGATCGTCGATACGTAGGAACAACATAAATCGCGTGGATGTGAAGGGATGATTTTGGTAAGTATACAGAAAGTAAATTGGCAATGCTAGCTTCGATGATGCCAATCAGTTGACTTGATGCAGCGTCCAGTTGTATACCAAGAAAAAGATGATCGGGGGAATCGATCTGCTGTTGGATGCAATCACGCAACCAATTGGAACCGGAATCAGAGTCTTGAAAAACATAATGACTACCGAAAGATGTCATATCATCGAGCATTGCTTGAAGATATTCAACAACTATTTCGATTTCCTGATGAGAAAGCTTTCGGATTTGCATACCAAGATTTACTTCACAAATATCGGTCTAACTATTTATTAAACAGAAAGTTTCCGTATAATCTTTTTTCAATCCTAATATATCAAGCATTACAACGAACTCCTGTTTGAATATACGGAAAACTTCTTTTTTACCCCCTTATTTGGGTATTATACCGAAATTTTCCGTATAACCACCCTTTACGGGAGGATTATATGGAATTTTTTCGTATATCCCTTGGTTTTATCTAGAATTTTTCCGCATAATATCCTTATTTAGAGTATTAAACGGAATTTTTCTGCATAACACTGATGGAACAACGCCCAAACAAACTGCTTGAACAAGTACAAGATGTTATTCGGCTTAAACACTATTCTTACCAAACAGAGAAAACTTACATTTACGGCTCTCCCAGACTTGGGTTGATAAATTAACACTAAAAAATGGCTAAAACAATTGATATAACAAGGTTTGCCTAAAATAGAATCAAAGATTTAATAAAAATTTACTTTATCTCTTTTAAATCCCAGACTATGTAAGGATTTAACCAGATATCAAGTATTAATTTGTTATAGCTAGTCTAGGAGAGCCACATTTACTAACTCTCTGCGTGAGATAATTTAACCCTGTTGGTGTTGATACAAGGGCGGAAATTTATGGAGTACGACTTTCAAGCATTGGCGGAACTGTACAAAAACGCACTCCTGAATGACGTACTCCCATTTTGGGAAAACCACTCCTTAGACTCGGAACAAGGCGGTTACTTTACCTGCTTAAATCGGGAAGGCCAAGTTTACGACACCGACAAATTTATCTGGTTGCAAAACCGCCAAGTCTGGACTTTTTCAATGTTGTGCAACCAATTAGAAAAACGGGAAAACTGGCTGAACATTGCCAGCAATGGTGCTAAATTTCTTTCTCAACATGGCAGAGATGACGAAGGAAATTGGTATTTTGCCCTCACCCGCGAAGGTCAACCCCTAGTCCAGCCTTACAATATTTTCTCTGATTGCTTTGCGGCTATGGCATTTAGCCAATATGCTTTAGCCTCCGGTGAAGAGTGGGCAAAAGATGTGGCAATGCAAGCTTACAATAATGTGTTGCGTCGCAAAGATAATCCTAAAGGTAAATATACTAAAACTTATCCCGGTACAAGACCAATGAAAGCTTTGGCTGTGCCGATGATTTTAGCTAACTTAACTCTCGAAATGGAATGGTTACTTCCCAGTGAAACTTTAGAGAGTGTTTTAGCAACAACCGTTCAGGAAGTGATGAGTGATTTCCTCGACCAAGAACGAGGACTAATGTATGAAAATGTTGCCCCCGATGGTTCCCACATCAATTGTTTTGAGGGCAGATTAATTAATCCCGGTCACGGTATTGAAGCGATGTGGTTTATTATGGACATCGCCCGCCGAAAAAATGATCTTCAAACAATTAATCAAGCTGTTGATGTGGTACTGAATATCTTAAATTTTGCGTGGGATGAAGAATACGGCGGCTTGTATTACTTTATGGATGCAGATGGACATCCGCCACAGCAATTAGAATGGGATCAAAAGTTGTGGTGGGTGCATCTAGAATCGTTAGTTGCATTAGCAATGGGTTATCGCTTAACAAAGCGTGCAGCCTGCTGGGAATGGTATGAAAAAATGCACGATTACGCCTGGAAGCACTTTGCAGATCCCGAATATGGAGAGTGGTTCGGCTATCTCAATCGGCGTGGAGAAGTATTATTAAATCTCAAAGGCGGTAAATGGAAGGGATGTTTTCATGTACCCCGCGCTTTATACCTGTGTTGGCAACAATTTGCGGCTTTGAGTTCTGAGTCTGTTTAATCTGAGCTAGGGTACAAGTAACACTAATATTAGTGATGGGTCATGAGTGTTGTAACAACCAAGCGATTCTCTATTGATGAGTATCATCGGCTGATTGCATTGGGATTTTTGCAGGAGAATGATCACATTGAATTAATTCGCGGAGAATTGATCCAAATAGTAGCGAAGGGAACGCCGCATACAGTTTGTGGTTCTATTTTATGTCGGCAGCTAGATCGATCGCTTGGCGATCGCGCCGACATTCGCGGCCAAGATCCAATTACTTTACCAAATCAAAGTTAACCTGAACCAGATGTAGCGATCGCACGCGGAATGGATGAAGATTATCTCAGTCATCATCCCTATCCCGAAGATATTTTCTTGGTGATTGAAATCTCAGACACAACCTTAGATTACGACCAAACCACAAAACTAGAAATTTACGCAGAAGCCGGAATTTCTCATTATTGGATTGTCAATTTAAATGCGCGTCAGCTTGAGCGTTACAATCAACCTTATCAAAATGCTCAAGGTAAATTTAACTATCTCAGCAAACAAATTTCCTTACCTCATCATTCCGTCGCCATTCCTGGGTTTGAAGATATTATCTTGGACTTGAATCGGATTTTCCTACTGTTATCAGTGATTGACGAATTTAGGAGCGATGTCCTGAGCTTGTCTAAGGGAACTTGTCGAAGTGTCACATACAATTTAATTCTGAATTCTGACTCCTGAATTCTGTTTAATAACAAAAAACCTCGGCGAAACTAACCGAGGTTCAACGAGAAGGTCTGAATGTCGATGGAAGATACCGATACCGAAGTCTAAAACTCTTAGCTAACTGCAAAACCAAATAATACCAAACCTGTTACAAACAAACTTGCAACTGCGCCTTGGATAACGTAACGACGCTGTTCCCAAATTGCTGGGTATTCAGCGTAGTACATCTGGGGTTCGGTTGCATAGTTGTTTAAAATGCCATCTTCATTAACGGTGGTATACATAGTTGTTTTCCTTGCTTGTTAACTTATGTAAATAAATTTAACAAGTTTGTTACAAAACGTCAACTAGACTTGACAAAAATAATTTTATTCATCTCATTACACTGACTTATCAAATTGAGGGCTGACGCAGTAAGACGAAAAATCAAGGGTTTGGACACCTTCACACCCATTCTTCACAGACAACCTTTGTGCGTGTGGTACTAAACTGAAATCTGGAGTGATGAGGAAAAAGTTGATGCGATTGTTAATTAGTACATTAGTTGCCAGTGTTAGCCTTGGGCTGTCTGCATTACCTGTCCCCGCACAACAGTCGGTTTCTGCAACTCAAGTCGCAGCGATGGTAGAAGCATTGCGAAAAGCTGCACCCCAAACAGGTAAAGTCAACGATGGACTTTACAGCGACTGGCAAGTGCAACCTGGTACAGTCAAAGCTTGGTCGAAATTTTGTTTGAAAAAAGAAATTACACCCACACAGTTTGAAAATAATCCAGCAACTGCTCGCCAAATTATTTCTTGCATCACACGCCGGGAGTTAGACAAACAATTACGCGCTACTAACAATAATGAAACTGCTGCGGTTAATGGTGTCGCCTGTTGGTGGATGACTGGCAACTATACCGGTTGCAATAGTGCTTTTACTGCTGCTTACGTCCGAAAAGTTGTGGCTTTTTATCAGCAGCAACGTAATAAACCCTCTGCGACTCAATCATAGAACTTACAAATCAAATATTTGGGGAAGGGTGTACTTCACGCTCAGTAACTAGGGTGTAGGTGTTAACAACTCTTATACCCTCACACCCTTACACCCATTTCTTGTGTGTAAGTCCTAATATAAATATTGTTTCTCTTAATATATTATTAGTGTAATGATGTGAAATTGATATATAGAAAAATATCAATGGTTATCTATTAAAAATTAAGATGGTAGTTTCTGACAAATAAATGCCAAAATAAGCGAAAATGCTTATTGAAAGTGAATTGTATTTTAAATTCACGCTTGAGCATAGTCTAAGGAAAATTATGTTCTCAACCACTTTTCGTTTAGGGAAAAGTGAGGAGTATGCAAAATTCTGCATACTTCAAATATTATTTGATGCAATTGATTTTCTGTTGAGAACAAAAACTAATTAAATAAACATCATATAGTTGATTTTTAAAAAAGAAATTACATTCAACTCTCACACCACAGGCAATTATCGTGTTAGAAGCATGTATACTCGCAACCATTTTTTGCGGATTTTTTGGCATAATTTTCAAAAAAAATTTGGTAATGAAAATCATCTCGATGGATGTGATGAGTACGGGGGTGATTGCTTATTACGTGCTGATTGCTTCACGGGATGGTTTGTTTACGCCGATTCTTTCTGATGTTAAACAAAGGGCTTATGCTGATCCGGTGCCGCAAGCTGTAATCTTAACTGCGATCGTGATTGGCTTTTCGATTCAAGCATTAATGCTGGTTGGTGTCATGAAACTAGCACGGGATAACCCAACGTTGGAAAGTAATGAAATCGAGAATAACAACACCCCATGAATACCATAACTATCGCCTGGATTGGCTTACCATTTTTTATTGGGTTCGTGATTTATTTGCTGCCCAAACTAGACCGCTATCTCGCCTTGGCTATGGCTTTTGCTTCGGCGGGATATGCCTTACAGCTATTTATCACACCGCCCATAACTCTCAAGTTACTAGATAATTTTGGTGTAACTTTAACAGTAGACCAATTAAGCGGCTACTTTATTTTGACCAATGCTTTGGTAACAGCCGCAGTCATTCTTTATTGTTGGCAAAGCGACAAAACAGCTTTTTTTTACGCCCAGACAATCATTTTGCATGGTAGTGTGAATGCTGCCTTTGTCGGTTCAGATTTGATTAGTTTATACGTCGCCCTAGAGGTAAGTGGCATTGCAGCGTTTCTGTTGATTGCCTATCCCCGCACTGATCGTTCGATTTGGGTAGGCTTGCGCTATTTGTTTGTCAGTAACGTGGCAATGCTATTTTATCTCATCGGTGCGGTGTTAGTCTATCAGGCTGATCATTCCTTTAGTTTTACAGGGTTGCGAGTCGCACCGCCAGAAGCACTGGCATTGATATTTTTGGGACTCTTGACAAAAGGCGGAATTTTTGTATCAGGCTTGTGGTTGCCATTGACTCACTCGGAATCAGAAACACCAGTATCGGCATTGATGTCGGGAGTTGTCGTGAAAGCTGCCGTTTATCCCTTGGTGCGATGTGCGCTGATGGTGGCAGAAGTTGACCCGATAGTGAGAATCTTTGGCGTTGGTACTGCACTTTTGGGCGTGTTTTATGCCGTCTTGGAAAAAGATACTAAGCGAATGCTGGCGTTTCACACAGTTTCCCAGTTGGGTTTTATTCTCGCAGCGCCAATTGTCGGTGGTTTTTATGCCCTGACTCACGGACTGGTGAAGGCGGCATTGTTCTTGATTGCTGGTAGCTTACCCAGTCGCAACTTCAAGGAATTGCAAAATCGACCAATCAATACGGCTGTGTGGATTGCTTTAGTCATCGCTAGTTTCTCAATTTCTGGCTTTCCCTTGTTGTCTGGGTTTGGGGCGAAGGTATTGACAACAAAAAATCTTTTACCTTGGCAAGCGATCGCTATGAATCTAGCCGCCCTCGGAACAGCAATCTCTTTTGCCAAATTCATCTTTCTGCCCTTTGGGGGAGAAGGCAAGACAAAAGCCAGTTTTTGGGCAGCTATGAGTTTATTAATTGGTGGGCTGTTTATCGCCAATATTGCCTATTACGAGGCTTACACCGTTGAGAACATCATCAAACCCCTGGTAACCATTGGTATTGGCTGGTTAGCTTACCTGCTAATTTTTAAACGCTTAGTAATTAAGCTACCGCGTGTACTGGAGCAATTTGATCATCTGATTGGTGTGATGAGTTTAGTGTTAATGCTGCTGTTCTGGAAGGGATTTGCATGGTTGCCTATCTAAATCTGATATTGCGATTGGCGATTTGGTTTTTGCTGACTGCTAACTTCAGTGTGGCAAATATCATTATTGGCGTAAGCATCGCCCTGTTACTGCCCGGTTTGCCTAAAGTCTCAGGCACGTTAAAAGATTGGCTACGTGTGCTATGGGAAATTATTGTCGCCATTCCCCAAGCTTATGTAGAAGCCTTTGAAATTATCTTCCGTCCCCATAACTACGAAGAAGTAACACTCGAACAAGTCAAACCACGCCGCACTCCCGGACTGATATTCCTCGATATCTTTTTGATTACCTTTACACCTAAGACCATTGTTTTGAAATATCACGAAGCAGGCTGGTACGAAGTTCACTGGGTACGCCGGAGGAAAAAGGTATGATTTTGAATCTGCTGTTGTTTGCCATGATGGCGGCACTACTCATCCCCATGTATGAGGCTTGGCAGGAAGATGATATTTGGCAAAAAATGTTGGCATTTGCCAGTATTTCCACCAAAGCAGCCATCATGATTTTAGTTGTTTCTGTCTTGCGTGATGATTGGATGATTGGTGTGGTGGGGGTGATTATCCTGAGTGTGGGAAATGCGGCCTTGATGCTGTTAGCCCAAGTCATCAAACGGATGAGTGATGTTTTGCAAGAGTGAATTATGATCAACGCACTGAGTTATTTCTGCATTGGTTTAGGCGTTTTCTTTTGGTTTTGGGGGACTTTTCCCTTGTTGGGCGATCGCTCGGTATTATTCAAACTGCATGGTCTGACAGTAGCAGATACCCTCGGCTCGATGAGTATCATTGTCGGATTGTTACTGAAGATACCCAGTGAGTGGCCGCTACTGCTTTTGGCGTTCATTTCCCTGGCAATGTGGAATACTATGCTGGGATATGTTTTGGCTTACTGTTCCAGTAGTGAGGAAAGCCATGACTGATAACTATATCTATGTGATCATTCCTCTGCTGCCCTTGGCTGCATCTATGGTGATCTTTCAATCCAATCCCTACCATGCCTTGGTAATGCGGGGAATCTTGGGAGCGATCGCTGCATTTGTATATACCATTTTAGGGGCGGCTGATGTGGCTTTGACTGAGGCCTTGGTGGGGACAATGTTGGCGATTACGCTGTATGCGATCGCAGTACGTTCATCACTAGTTCTGCGTCTGGGATTACTTCAGGAAGATGAAAATGCAGACTTTAAGCCACTGATTGAGAGTTTCCGCACAATTTTTAGCAAACGTTATTATCTCCGCCTAGAACTAGTGCCATACACAGATATAGAAACCTTAAATCAGGCATTAAACAACAAAGAAGTCCATGCAATTTGTCTACCACAGGCAAAACATGATCCTCAAGATGAAGAAACGCAACCATATCAAACCATCACCAGAATCCGCCGCATTTATGACATCATGCACACTCAACTGAAATCACCAATTAGCAGTTTGAGCTATGTCAGTACATCACCAACCAACACACCAGATTTAAAAACACCTGTTTTGGGAGAGCATTCATGATGAAATGGCTCTACATTATTGCCGGAATCGCTTTGTTTGGCAAATTTCTGTTTATTGCTAATCCTACCTTGGATTTACCAGATATCTCAATATTGGAAGTGGTTGTTCAAGATAGTGGCATACCAAATGCCGTGTCAGGGATTATTTTTCGCAATCGCCTGTATGACACTATTTTTGAAGTGGTGGTATTTACAATCGCCATCATGGGAGCTAATTTTTTACTGGCGAATGAGAAACCATCGACCACAGTTTATCGTTTCACCGATCAACCTTCAATTGTATTGGCCAGGTTGGGTGCGACTATCGCTGCTTTAGTCAGTATCGAACTAGGGATTCGCGGACACCTCAGCCCTGGTGGTGGTTTTGCCGCCGGGGTGGCTGGTGGAACAGCAATTGGCTTAGTGGCAATTACCTCATCCCCAGAGTGGATGCAAGCAATTTACCAACGCTGGCAAGCTGCTACATGGGAGAAAATTTCGGTATTAGTTTTTGTGGTTTTGGCGGTGATTAATTTGTCTGGTGTTGAATTACCGCACGGGGAGATGGGCGCACTAATTAGTGGCGGTTTTATTCCTCTACTCAATTTGTTAGTTGCAGTCAAAGTTGCTTTGGGTTCCTGGGCGGTGATTTTGATTTTTATTCGTTATCGAGGATTGTTGTAATACAAAATTTCAGACAATCACAGAGACAGGGACTTTCATCCTAGTGAGGTATGTTCTTCTAAGTAAGTCGTCATGAATATTTATCATCAGGATAAGGCAGGAGGCAGGAGTAAAGAGGCTTTTAGCTTAGTTAATCTTTGGCCACATAGTTAGGTTTTTTCCTACCGACTTACTTAGTCTCCAGTTTCTATTACCTATATGCTTGTACGGCACATATCAATAGTGCAGTAATGTAGCATTGATATACAAATTTATATCAATGCTACATTATGGAAAATAAGACTAAAATTTTTAATGAAAAAATAACTTGAATTAGCATACTCAAAAATACATAGTAAATGTGCGATCGCATACCTGCCTGCCGGAATAAAGTAACTACTGTCCTGATGTCCAACTTCGTAGTTTAGTTAGTGCAGGTTTAGAAGGTGTAGACAAATTGAGTCGGTATTGAAATATTGGGACATAGGAACCATTACCCTCGCGGACAGTAACGAGAAAAGCTGTTTTATTGCGTGGGTCTTTGCTGATTTTATCAATGTAACCAGACTGTATTTGTTTTATGTCTAAAGGTTTTGCTTGTTTAAATCCTGGTTTTGAAATACAAACAATAGTACTTCCATCTTGATATCTACCTGAGTAAAACCAATATGTTTGCCCTTTGGTTTGAAATTCGGATTTATAGAAAACAGTAAACCTGTCAAATTCATTTAATTGCTGATTTTGTTTACAGTTATTGTCAATGTATATTTCTTGAGCAACAGTTGGAGGACTGGAGAATAAAGCTATTATTAAACTGAGAGTAAGTCCAGAGAATAGTTTTGTTTTAGACATAAATTTATTAATCAAAAGTTCTCTCTAAGAATCATACTGCTTGAACTGCAAACTTCTTTAAACAACATCTCCAAACAACTGGTAAATTCTGAGGAGCGATCGCTCAGAAATAATCTGACTGTGAAAAAATGGTAGAAAGCACCCTGAAGGTTGCGGATGATGGGAGTTTAATTTTGTTTGCGGTGGGTTAGCGATCGCCTAACCCATCCCTGTTAAGATTAAAAATTTAAGATTTATTCTTCGTCATCTTCACATTCTTCGTCGTCTTCCTCATCTTCATCTGCGCCAAATATTTCATCTATGAGTTCTTGAGCGCGTTCGTTGGAAATATTCAACGCCTCTTGTAACTCCGAAATATAATTTTGTTCTTCATCAGGTACTTCTTGATCAATACCTACTACCAAAATGGCAGTGATGTATGCAGCTTCCCGATAACCTCTGTTGGGTAAGGATTCAATGGCTTTGACAATTAATTCTTCTGGATCTTCTTCTTCTAGCAGGCTGGTTAAGGTTTCGCCTAATTCGTCAAAATCTTCTTCCTCATAATCTTCAAATTGGGCAATTTCGCCTAGCATTTCGCTCAAGGCATATTCTTCTGCGTTAGAAATACCTTCACCATCAGATGCGGCGGAAAATAGTCCGATCAGAGCGATCGCAACTTCTGGTTCTAAAGCTACTGAACTGGCGCTACGGCCTTTAGGCAAACGTCTAGACATAAAAATCCTATAAAAGTTTGATACTGCGTCAAAAAGCAATCTCTAAGGCTGGAAATCGCTTCCACATTAGCATTCCCAAAAAAATACGAAAAAACACAGATGCTTTTGTTTTTTTTGTAAACTTTTTTATATAGCAGAAGGCAGAAGCCAGGAGGCAGAAGGCAGGAGGTAAAAGTATTACTATGCCAGTCATTCAAGCTTTCAAGTTGTCCTAACATCTCACCGTTGTTATATATCTTGTACCAAGGAACTGAAGTGAAGCCTCAGCTAAACGGACAAAACTCTCTTGTATAGGTTTCAAAGGCGTAACTTTACCCCGTATCATGTTTGCTTAATCACGGCAAGTTAATAAACCTAATTTAATCAATGGTTTCTATAACTATCAAATATGGATACTTATGGCGAGTTCTGGGACGAGCTGCTGAATATAACAGATTTGTGTTTGTCCCGGTTTTAGGCGAATTATACGACGGAATCAACATTAGACCTTATCGTAGACAAGAAGAAACTCCCACATTTCCGCTAACAGACTACATAGACAATCAACTACCAAAAATTATCGAGCGTTGTCGTCACAAATGCGGCAAAATCGCTGATGCTGTGTGGGTGCGTGGTAGAATTCCGCCAATATTTGGCTTTACACCTTTAAGTTTGCCATTTGCAGACTATAAATACGCGCTGCTAGAGCAAACATTCATGGCTTGTCAGCAATCTTCTGTAAATAATGATTGGGTAGCATATCCATTTGTTTGTGAAGACTATGATTTAAGTGTTGGGTTACGGTTTATTCCAGATACTTCATTAACGGAAGTATATCAATCTATTGCCAAAGCATTTTGGGAATTACTGCTGCTGGAACCTAATCATGTTCACCCGTTTTGTGATGGTTACGTACATTACAATGAATTGGATGATGAAGAATGGTTACTTGTAGCTTTAACAAATAGGCGCTGTATTATCGAGTTCTCAGATTCTATTGATTTTTGATTGGTTAGGAAATAATTAAAAATTTCGCCAAAATAATTATATTTAGTTGGAATGACAAATAATGAATTTCTCATTTCAGACTGATGCAGATACTGTACGATTATTTCAAATAGTTGTTTGGTGTCTCAAGAAATACTTCTTCTATACAGATGATTTAGCTGTAGAAGTTATCAACAGTTACTATACAAAAAATTCAAACATACATGATGATGACTTTTATCACCATGAAATGCCATTTAGAGTGGCGCTAAGAGTTCATTATTTTGAGGTTTTGCAGGGAGAAGCTAATAAATTTCATGACTGGATTAGAGAATCTGATTATAATTCTACTCCTAGAGAAGTCATCAATTATTTTCAACAACATTATTTTGTGAATAAGTAATACCAATTCGTAGGTCGGTTGGAGCGATCGCGTAACCCAAAAAATTCTGGGTAATGTTTGGTTTTGTTACCCCATCCAACATACTGAAGATGTTTATCGGAATTAAAGTGAACTTTACCACCACATTCATTTGTCTATTAATCTGTTATTCTTAAATCTCATAGTCACGTCGGGTTCTGGAAAGCCTTTTTTCCACTTATAATAGGTAAATGTTGTGTCAGAACTCAATTGACTTCCACCATCTTCTGTCCCCGGTGAACCAATGATTTTCACAACTTCTTCGTAGGTCATTCCATATTTTACTGCTTCATACTCAGCTTGTGTAATTTCCGACTCTTGTTGGATAGAAATTTCTGGAAAAATTGATGTAATAAAACGAAATATTCCCCACCCAACTGTTAAGGGAAAGCTGAGAGCAATGAAAATTATCACTACACCAATCCAGGAATTAGAGCTTTTGGGTTGTGACCTTATATTTGATGTTTTGGCAAAAGCAGGAACAGAATTATAAGAGTTTTCAGCTATTGGTGTAACTTTTAATTGTTGCGTAATTTGATTTTCTATTAGTAAAATATCCTCGTATTTAAGCTCCCAGCGTTCTATGAATTGATTGAGCTTGTGACGAGTTATTTCACTTAAACTAGATTCACGCTGGATGTGACCTAAGAAAATCTGCTTGTATTGTTCCAAGTTATTTTGATAGTTTTTATAGGCTTCTAATACTGCAATTTCAATATAATTAGCTTCAACTTGAGAAATTCCTAGCTGACTTGATAATTCATCAAGATAGCGGCGATCTGGTGGAAAAATATTGCCATCAGTCAAAACTCTTTCAACTTCTTTTTGATATCTTCGTTGTGGATCACGAATCCCAGCTTTAACAAGCAAAATTTTGAAGCCCTCTTTGACTGCATAAATTTCGGGCTTCATTGCCGGGACAGTTTCTTGTACTCTTTGTTTAGCATAGTTGTGTAATTCATCTACTGCGATCGCTCCATCGCTGTTGGAATCCGCAGCCCCGGTTTCAATTCCTTCTACTAAATACTGGGTATAAATTGACAGTTCTGTGCCTTTTTGCTCAAAAGAGTATTGAGTAGAAGTTGAGGAAGTCAGTACAACTCGCCCTTCACCTCCTAACTGATTGTTCACATTGATTGAACCATCATCTTTAGCTAACAAGTTTTCTGCAAAGGCTCCGCTAAAGCAGCAGTCAAGAATAATAACTTGATGTCGTGAGCGACTGTTGCTCATGATGTCATGTACAAAAGTTGCAGGAACAGCCGTAGCTTTAACTAATTCTCCTTGAGATGTTTTGCGGGTGAGACGAGTAGCAAAGTAAAGTTTTCCACTAGAGTCTTTAATCCCATGACCGGAAAAAAAGAGTAACACTAAATCATCTCGTTTACGGTTAGCGAAAAGGTTCTCAATTGCTTCCTGCATTGCTAATGGTTCAGGGTTAATCAGTGGTTGCACACTATCAAAATTCCCCATTTCAGGATGTAGGAGAACCCTCTGTACAGCTTCCACATCTTTTGTCGCAGCAGGTAAGGGATTTAACCCTTGTGTGTATTCACTTACACCAATTAGTAAAGCTAACTTTGGCATTTTAGCTAGTTACCCTGTTACAAATGTTTGAGATGGCTCAATTTTTACTACTAATTTTTGACGACTATCAGCCTTAATCCTAAGTTTCCTCCTATTTATTTCTACTTCTGGCGCATAACTTTTTCCAGATACAGCATTGAAACTCAATAAGGTACACCGCAAAAGAATTAAATCTAGAAATTCTTCTTTTCTCTACCTCCTGGCATATCAGCCAATACAGTTTAGATAAGAACCCTAAATTACAACAAAAGCAACAAATAATGACGAATAACTCAATAAAAAACGAAAAAATGATTCTGGAGGGGGTTTGGGGGACGCAACCGTCCCCCAATCGGGGGCGTGGGGGAGAATCCCCCAAATCTTTCTCATTGTCTTATCAGCAATAATTGTTGAAAAAAAAGGTGGGAAATACCCACCTCAATCTTTCATTTAAACATTCACTTAATTACTCCCATTCGATGGTTCCAGGTGGCTTGGAAGTAATATCGTAAACTACACGATTCACACCTTTGACTTCGTTCACAATCCGGTTAGAAATTACTTCCAACACATCATAGGGGAGACGCGCCCAATCTGCGGTCATACCATCTTCACTGGTGACGATTCGCAAAACTATGGGAAAGGCGTAAGTTCTTTGATCTCCCATCACGCCAACGCTGCGAATGGGTAACAAGACAGCAAAGGCTTGCCAAACTTCGTTGTATAATCCACGTTGATTGATTTCTTGGCGCACAATTAAATCAGCATCGCGGAGAATATTCAACCTTTCGGCGGTGACTTCGCCGATGATGCGAATTGCTAAACCAGGGCCGGGGAAAGGTTGGCGCTGAACGATTTCTTCTGGTAAACCAATAGAACGACCAACTTTGCGTACTTCATCTTTAAATAGTTTCCGCAGGGGTTCGACTAATTTAAATCGCAAATCTTTGGGTAAACCGCCGACGTTGTGATGGCTTTTAATTTTGACTGCTACCCGTTCGCCTGTTTGGGGGTCAACGTTGGTATCGGCAGATTCGATAACATCTGGATACAGTGTACCCTGAGCTAAATAATCAAAGGGGCCGAGGCGCTTTGATGCTTCTTCAAAGGTGCTAATAAATTCATGACCGATGCGACGGCGTTTCTCTTCGGGATCTGTCACACCTGCAATAGTATCTAAGAAGCGATCGCGGGCATTGACATATTCTACAGGGATATGAAACTGCTCTTGGAACAATTTCACTAACCTTTCTGGCTCATATTTCCGCATAAAGCCTTGGTCGATAAATACACAAGTCAATTGATCGCCGATCGCTTTATGCAGTAAAAAGGCTAGGGTAGAAGAATCCACACCGCCAGATAATGCCAAAAGTACCCGTTTATCGCCAACTTTACCCCGAATTTCTCTGATTGCTTCTTCTACAAAGGCAGCGGTTGTCCAAGTTGGCTCGCATTCGCAGATATGATAAACAAAGTTGCGAATTAAGGCTAAACCACCAATGGAATGTACAACTTCGGGGTGGAACTGCACACCATAAAGTTTCTTTTCGTGGTCAGCAACAGCCGCACAGGGAGTATTTTCTGTATGTGCCAAGATTTCAAAACCAGTTGGCATTTTCACCACGGAGTCGCCGTGACTCATCCACATGGTTGTGCCATCTTCGACGTTGGTTAATAAGTCTGTGGGATCATCTATATATAATGATGCCTTGCCATACTCACCGCGATCGGCTTTTGCCACTTCTCCGCCGAGTTGGTTTACCATCAACTGCATCCCATAACATACACCCAGAATGGGAATACCTAAATGCCAAATTTCTGGGTCACAGTGGGGAGCTTTTTCGCTGTAAACTGAACTCGGCCCGCCAGAAAGAATAATGCCTTTGGGGTTAAGTTGCCGCAATTGTTCGGCTGTGGTGCGATAAGACAAAACTTCAGAATATACCTGAGTTTCACGAATGCGTCGCGCTATCAGTTCGGAATACTGAGAGCCAAAGTCTAAAATAATAATCATTTGACGCTCAAGCTGCCTCAATTCTTCTACTGGTTGAGGTGCTTGTTCGGTTAGTAGAGTCACCGCTGTATTCATGATGGGGAAGTGTGAATGAAGTAGTAGATGGTTGCACTGTGGTTTGACAAAAATACCACTTATCGCCGGAATTTCTTAGATGAGAATCGCGCTGATTGCTGAAAGCTGGACAGTACTTGGTTTATACTTTGCTTTCTGCACTCAGCACTTTACTATCTCTGCCTTCTGAGGCTGGTAAATGGTAAAGGAACCCCCTACAAACGCGGGTTATAAAGCGTTTGCTTGGCCATTCAGTCTGACATGGTATTAGAAGGAATAAATTACCCTAGAGTGGTTACTGAAAAAGCTATTTATTTAGATTATTAATGATTATTCATATTAAGTTAACATAATTTTGCGATTAAGAAACAAGCAGTTTTACTCTTTACGATAATTTTGCGATCGCGATCAAAGAGAATTGAGCCACATTTTGGTACTGTCGTACCTCGGTTATTATGGGACTGCATGTATTCTTGAGAACGAGTATCTATAGTTTGGGCGATCGCACCATAAACTTGATTTACCCAATCACTACCACTGTCAGTATCCAATTCTCGCAGATATTTCAGGGCTGCTTCCGCCGTTGGACTATGAAATACTGCTTGTATATCTGATGACTGCATTCCTGCCAAAGCGCAGTGGGCTGCTAAAATTTCCCGTCGCCCATCTGCCAAATGATGATGGGTGTGGAAAATGCCTCCCGCCAATTTCAGCAACTTACCATGATAACCAAACAATAAGATTTCTTTAACGCCTAAAGCATCTGCCTCAACTAACATCGGCCCCAACCAGTTAGCCGTTTTTACCAATTGTTCGGGATTAATCCCGATTTTCTGCGCTAAATCTAAACCGTTCTCACCAATGCAAAATACCAAACTCTCAAAGCGACTGGCTTTGTGTTGTAATTCTGCCCGAAACACGGTTAACTGATCAGGTGAACTTAAAGGTTGGGAAATTCCGGTTGTTCCTAATAGTGACAGTCCTTCTACTACACCAAAGGCAGCATTAGAAGTGCGGACGGCGAGCGATCGCCCTTCAGGTAAAATAATCGTGACTGTGATTTTCTCCCCCGGTGCTAACATCCGTTGCAAGTTTTCTTGCAATAAATTTTGGGCATAACGATAAATTGCAGGTTGATTATCTGCATCCAGAATTTTGCCAATTCCCTCGCCACCTTTTATTGTGACTGCTTGTGCTGTTTCGCCACCCCAAGCCACCATTGCCCAAATTGGTGTCTCTCGTGTCAGGTCAAGATTATCACCAGGATCACTGCGAGTAATTCCTAACGCTAAATTTTCCGATAGCCCCGCCACTTGTTCTATCGGGATTTCCGCGATTTGCGCTGGTGTAATTAAGTCAACCACCACAGTTTGCACAGGCTGATTTTGGCGTAACCAATGTAACGCCGCCATCGCCGCCGCACAAGCAAACACAGGTAAAGTGTATCCAGCTTTAGTCATTGTTCAGGAGGCAGGAGACAGAAGGCAGAAGGCAGAAGGTTAAAAAACAAAATTAATTCATACTTCATACTTTAGACTCCCACTTCTGCCAACAAAGCTTGCATTGCTTCCCAAGAGATGCCTTTTTCGATGTAACGGGGTGATTCAGGATTATAAGGGCTGGCGATGCGATCGATACTGAGAATTGTGGCCTCGTCTAAGAGGACTGGGACATCAGGATCAAAAGCTGTAGGACGCATCAAAGAACTAGAAAAACCTTTGAAAACTGCAATTTTGTCTTGTTCATCGCCTATTTCCACCGTAATCAATAAAACTTCTTGGGGGCGTTTACTGGTGTATTGTTCTAGGCGCTTGCCAATGGAATTATTCATCAAATTGGAACTTTGTCTTGGAGTTAATTACTGAGGTGTTGCTGAACGTCCTTGTTTGCCCAGCTTAATCAGAACAAAGTAGCTTAAGTAAAGTACATAAATTACTAAACAGGTAATACCCAGAAAACCGAGAAATCCAGGTTTGGTATTGTGATGGAAGTAGTCTTTAAAGATTAACGGGGCTTCAAACCAAACTCGACAATAGGGAGTTTTAATGGCTGTTTCGGAAAAGGCACAACCGATAAAAGGAACAAAGGCGATCGCACCGAGTAAACTATAAACTGTTACAGCCCAGCGCCAAGAAGTAAAAACTAGCTTTAACAGCCCACTCTGTTGATACTCAATTTCATCATTGAGATCCACCCAAAACCACAGAGAAATCGGAATCAGAATACGCGCTATCAACCCAGAAACAAAGCTAACTGGATACTCAGCAATCATTAAATAAATTGTAATTGCCAACAGACTTGCCACACGCCAGTAAATCATTAACAGGCGTTGTATTCCTTCTGCCCTCTGGACAAATGCCCAAATCAGTAGAATTAAAGGAATAATCAGTGTAAATAATACTGCTAGTCGATAATCAGCCCAGACATAAGGGCGAAACCACACATCTTCCATTATCTTTGCCAGATGATCAATAAAAAGTTTGCATGAAGAACAGATATTTACTATAACGGATACTTCTGCAAATACTTGAAATAACTATAAAACTCTAATCAAGCAGTAGTTATATAACTGAAAAATATTTAAATGTAGGACTCATATTTGATTGGGGGAAAACACTCGCTACACTTCTAATCTCTTTGTCCTGTTCCCTACCTACACGAGCATGTTCAGCTATCAAATCGGATTCCGATGGCTCAATAATATTTATGACTAGATACTCACTTCATCCTTCATTGGGGTGAAGTGTACTTTTGTGGAGGTAAAAAAACAAGCAACTTGTGTATCTCTTACTTTTGTAACTTGTACCAACTGACAACTTATGATTCAGGATGAGTTAAAAAACATACCCTAAAGAGTATCAAGCACAAGGTCGCAGTAAACAGATTTTGGTTGCTTGCTTGTTGGATGAATAGAAATTTACCCACTCAATGTCTATTCATCGTAAACTCGGCATTCTACTGCTTCTGGGTTGTCATCGCAGTACTGTTCTAGAGAATTTTTAGGCTTATTTTGGCGCTGGTGAGAGGCTTCAGCTTGCAGTTCTTCAACTGCATCCCAAGCGGCTGCACACTCAGCAGAATTGCTACCTGAAATGTCGCAGACAGCACGAGCTTGTTCTACTTCTGCTTGAATTTGTTCTTCGAGATCAACTTTTGCTTTGGTTTCGCTCATAACTTTCGTTTTGCTGTGTGTTGTTAATACTAGTATAGAAAAATTCAAAAATTGCTATTTTCTCTACTATCACTCATCATTCTACCTAATTAGTTGAGCCACTTAGTATCTATGGCCGCCTGATGATAGACAACCACGGTATATTAGGATATTCAGGCTGTATTTTTATCTATCTTTTAAGATTTTATAGAGTCAGTACTGCGAAAGTGCATCTATAAACTATATTTATTGCATGATTTATTGCATGTAATGGTTCTTGATGAATATCTGTCTTTAAAGGCCGCTAACAGGAGGTAAAGCAGGGCAGTGAGGCAGTCGGTAAGACGCTTTACCTTGTCAAAACCTTGGGCTAAAAGCACGATGAAAAAGGAAGAGATGAAATTTCATGGCAGATCAAATGCAGTGGGCTAATGCCCTATCAACCCGTCCTTCTCTAGAAGCCGCCATTACAGATGCGGTGCAACAAACTACGTCTTCATTAACAGCACCGGCGGATTTAGGGCTGGTATTTATTTCATCTGCTTTTGCTAGTGAATATTCTCGGCTTTTACCTTTATTGGCAGAAAAACTGTCTGTACCCGTCATGATTGGTTGTAGCGGTGGTGGGGTAATTGGAACTACATCAGATGGACAAGCTCAAGAGATTGAAGCAGAAGCAGCTTTAAGTTTAACATTGGCACATTTACCGGGGGTGAATCTCCGCATTTTTCATATTTTGGCGGATGAATTACCCGATTTGGACAGTTCGCCAGATGCTTGGGTGAATTTAATTGGTGTGGAACCATCTGCCAAACCACAGTTTATCCTGCTGTCTAGTTCTTTTTCTTCCGGCATTAATGAACTTTTGCAAGGATTAGACTTTGCTTATCCCGGTTCGGTAATTGTGGGGGGACAAGCTAGTGGTGGCGGTATGGGTGGAAGACAGGCACTATTTTGTAACGATCGCCTTTACCGCGAAGGCACTGTCGGCTTGGCTTTAACTGGTAATATTGTGTTAGAAACCATTGTGGCTCAAGGCTGTCGCCCCATTGGGAACCCAATGCAAGTTACCAAAGCCGAACGCAACATTATTTTAGAACTAGATGAAAAAGTGCCTTTGGTGGTGTTGCGTGATTTAATTAATAGCCTGAGTGATCAAGAACGCACTTTAGCCCAACATTCTTTATTTGTTGGGGTGGCGATGGATGAATTTAAAATGTCTTTGCAGCAAGGAGACTTTTTAATTCGCAGTATTTTAGGAGTAGATCCCACAGGTGGCGCGATCGCAATTGGCGATCGCGTCCGTCCCGGTCAACGTTTACAATTTCATTTACGTGATGCTGAAGCTTCCGCAGAAGACTTAGAGTTGCTGCTGGAAAGATATCACAACCAAGAACAGCCTTCATCCTCAGCAATTGCCGCATTAATGTTTGCTTGCGTCGGTCGAGGCGAAGGACTTTATGGTAAACCTAATTTTGATTCCTCATTATTTAGGCGCTACTTCCAAAATATTCCCATCGGCGGCTTTTTCTGCGGTGGCGAAATTGGCCCTGTAGGCGGTAATACTTTTTTACATGGTTACACTTCTGTATTCGGCATTTGTCGTCAGTCGGAGTTTTAAGTGCTGAGTGCTGAGTGTTGTACACTGAGCGGAGTCGAAGTGCTGAGTGCTGTAGTCTGAGTAGGAGTAGACAAGGTAGAGGGGGTAGACAAGGTAGAAAAATTGCTCCCTTGTCTCCCTTGTCTCCCTTGTCCCCTTGTCCCCCTTGTCCCCCTTGTCCCCCTTGTCCCTTTGTCCCCTTGCCCCCTGCCTCTTCTACTTCTCCAACAACAAAGTACTGTTGTTATCAATAAAGTGGGGAGTACCACAACGAGCGATCGCACTGTAAGTTTGAATATAGTGACGGACATTTTGCGGAAATTGGGGGTAGTCAAATACAGCATCCCCATCGGCAATTTTTGACCAAAAGTCACGTAAACTAGGGGCTATTGCTTGCGCCTGCTCTGATGGTAAGTTTAACGGTGGATGAGTGAGAAATTTCATCAAAAAAGGGAAAGAGCGATCGCCCATCCATTGTTTTGATAAATGCTGCAAATTGGGAAAATCCGGTACAGATTCCACACGATGTGATAATACTTGCAACCATTCTCTGCCGTAGTTATCTTGGCGAAACTCAAACACCCGGTAAGGATGAGGATAACTCACTAAAGAGCCAGTCGTAATATCGTAAACTCCATCTGAGCAAGCAATATCCTGAACATGCAAATGCCCTGTAAATACTAACTTGACTTGATATTGACGCAGCAGTTTTAACAGTTGCGGTGCATTTTGCAACATATAGCGGTTCCCCATTGGATGACGCGATTGCTGGGGTATATGTTCAACTACATTGTGATGAACCATCACTAGCACTAACTCTTCTGTTGCTGTTGCTAAAACATTTTCTAACCAAGTTAGTTGTTGCTGATCTAAAAGTCCTAACTGCTTACCTTCTGCATCAAAAGAATTGGAATTTAACCCAATTAATCGCACTCCCGGTAACACTTGATGAGAGTAGTAAATTTGCTCAGGATTGTCATAGCCAAACTTGCGGTAATAGTGCGGGAAATCAGCAAAACTAATGGATTGCTCATCTGCCATGATTACAGGTACATCATGATTACCCGGAACCACATAAACCGGAAATGGCAACTTAGATAAGCGTTGTTGTAACCAAAGATGATTTTCTGGTTCACCATGCTGGGTTAAATCGCCTGGAAGCAACAGAAAATCTAAATCAAGTTGTGTTAAATGTTCGATGACACTTTCAAAAGCTGGGATACTAACTTCCACCAAATGAAACCGACTGGGATGATCCCAGATTGTATGGGGAAGTGCAATGTGTAAGTCGCTGACTACAGCAAAGCGAAAATTGAGAGCCATTGATTTGCAGACAGATTTAAAAATACAGGTTAAAAAAAGCCTTTTCCACAAAGTATAACCTTTGCTTTGTCTACTCGGCTGGAAAATGATTTCTTAACATTTGTAAATACACCAAAATTCAGATCCCCGAATTCTTTAAGAAGTCGGGGATCTATTTATCCACCGAAGATTGAGCAGAAATATATTTTTTAGCTTCCAAAAATTTGAAACCTAAATTTCAATATTAATTATGTTCACAAATCTCTGGAAATTTCACCTGATGATTTTGATGATTGTCAAAATTTATCTTGATAATTAGGCGCTATTTAATAATTTTAAAATTGTATAGTGTATTAATTATTTAACTACTTAATTAAATTTATTATATAATTGTATACTTAATTTTCTATCTGCATATCCTGACGAGGAGTATCAGCTTTGGCCCCTGTGAGAGTCCGCCAACACGTTAACCCATTAGCCCGCAAATATCGTACACCAGTTAATCCCCTAGAGTGGGAAAAGGTTTATGCACAACCAAACCAACCACTACATTTAGATATTGGCTGTGCTAGAGGTAGATTTGTGTTGCAAATGGCGCAGGTAGAACCTAACTGGAATTTTCTGGGTTTAGAGATTCGGGAACCATTGGTAGTGGAAGCGAATCAGTTGCGTTCTGAGTTGGGTTTAACCAACCTGCATTATTTGTACTGCAATGCAAACAACTCTTTACAACCTTTGTTATCTGGTTTAGCACCAGGAATTTTACAACGGGTGACAATTCAGTTTCCTGATCCTTGGTTTAAAACTCGTCATGCTAAACGGCGTGTAGTCCAACCAGAACTAGTGGCAGAATTAGCAGAATATTTGGCAGTGGGTGGAGTGGTATTTCTGCAATCAGATATGAAGTTTATCGCTGTAGAAATGTGCGATCGCTTTGCGGAAAACTTAGCCTTTACAAAAGTCGGTACAGATGAATGGTTAGCCGAAAATCCCCTACCAGTCCCCACAGAACGAGAAATTGCGACTCAAAATAAAGGTGAACCAGTTTATCGCGCTTTGTTTGTTAAACAAGGGTGATATGTAGTTGTGAGAAGGCAGGAGGCAGGAGGTAGTGGTTCGGCTACTTCGGCTGCGCTCAGTACAAGTTCACTCACCAACCAGGCAGGAGGGAAGAGGGTTTGGGGCAACTTTACTTTTAGTTACATACTTTAGTTTTTTCACGCGTCAAAGGTAAATTCACATCTGCACCCCTGCGATTTACACTACAAATTAGGTGTTGAATAGCTGGCGTTGCTGATTACGGGGATGATTTTTGTCTCACGCAAAGGCAAGGCAGCGCGTTGGGCGGGTTTCCCGACTTGAAGCGACTGCCGCGCAAAGGCGCAAAGAGCAAGAGTTTTAAAAGTGGAATTTTATGATTTCATCCCGCATTTATGCAACGCCGAATAGCTTAATCAGCCTCCTGCCTCCTGCCTTTCCACTCCTGCCTTCTTCAAAGCTTTACCCCTCCTTGTTGCAACTGCTTAAATGGATCAAGTAGAAAATCAATAATTCGGCGTTGGCGGATAACGACTTCGGCTGTGGCTGTATCACCAGGGCGCAAGGGTATACATTTATTAGCAGCAGGTAGACAAGTTTGTTTGAGGGCAATATCTAAGTTATAAGCTGCAACTTTGCCATTGGGTGTGTCTATTTCTGTAGTAGTAGGAGAAATTTTAATTAGCTCACCTGAGATTACGCCATAATCTTGAAATGGGTAAGCATCAAATTTGAGTTTTACTGGTAATCCTGTGTGCAAAGAACCACTTTCTGTTGTGGCCATTGTGGCGCGAATGATAAAAGGTGAATTTGCAGGTGCTATCTCTGCTAACATTGTGCCAGATTGAACAACGGCTCCAGGTTTTTGGATTGGTAGTTGAAATAAAATTCCGTTGCTAGTAGCTTTGATTTCTCTTTGTTGTAATTGAAATTGCCAAGATGCAATTTGGCTTTTAGTTTGAGCAATATCTGATTGTAAAGATGTAATTTCGGTTTCGAGATTTTTTTCCTGTTCGGCAATTCTTAAAATAGCTAATTTCCCAGAACGAGTTAAAGTTTGATAACTACTTTCTTGTTCTTTGAGCCGTAACTCGGCTTGTTCAATTTCGGCATTTGCTTGACGAATATTCCGTTCATAACTACTTTGTTGTTCAGCTAAACGTAATTTTGCCTGTTGAATATCTGCCTTTGTTTGTTCATAAAGTTTTATTCGTTCTTGCAGAGCATCTTCTTTTTCGACAACGTTAACTTCCGCCGCAATTCCATCTTTAAAAGCTTTTTGATAACGCTCTAGTTCCCGTTGAGCGATCGCCAAGCTAACTTCTGCTAACTTTTTCGCTTTTTCGTTTTGGATAATAGTTTGTTTCGCTTGATTTAATTGCGCTGTACCTGCTGCTTTTTGTAAATTAAAAGTATTAGTAGATAGTTGAAGATTTTGCCGGAATTGCTCAATTTGTGCTTGTTTTTCTAATTGTTGTGATTGATTTTGTTGCTCTTGGGTAGCTAAAGAAACCAAAAGTTGATTTTTAGCGGAATTTAATTGCGTCAGTCGATTTAACTGTCCTTCTAATTTATCTTGGGCTTGCTGTAATTCTGATTTGATTAATTCTGAGTCTAATATTAATAAAGTTTGCCCAGCTTTGACTTTATCTCCTTCTTGGACACGAATTTCAGCAACCGTTCCAGAAACAGCCGCGTCTAGTTTAACTGTTTTATCTTGAGTTTCTACTCTACCTCTCGCTGTCCCAGTTTCGTCAATTTTAGCAAACACTGTCCAAGGCAAAATTATCGAGACAAACACAACTAAAAAATAGAGTATTCCTCGTGTCCAAACTTGGGGTAAGTTATCAAGAGTTTCTCTGGTAACATCAGACCAATCATCAGTTTTTGGTAATAAAGTTTCATCAAAAATTTCTTGTTCAGATATATCTTTTGAATGTGATACTTTACCATTCAATGTATTTGTCATAGTTTTTTCCTGGGAGAGTAGGGGTTATAAATGAAGAGATAATTAAACAAGTCACAAATTATTCAGACTTATACAATAACTCTTTCAAACTCTTATAACTTCTTGTCCTTTGCGTCCTTTGCGGTTAGTTTTTTCATAATCTTGCGTAAGTTATTATTACCAATGATTAAAAACTAAGCATTAATTTGCATTTGCTGTTGATTTAAATAGAAATAATGTCCTCGTTTAGCCATTAGTTCTGCATGAGTTCCACTTTCAATTAATAGCCCTCGATCTAGGACTAAAATTAAATCTGCATTTCGTACTGTAGAAAGGCGGTGGGCGATAACTAATGTGGTTCTTCCTTTGAGAATCTTATTTAAATTTTGTTGAATAATTCTTTCCGATTCAGTATCTAAATGGGATGTGGCTTCATCTAAAATCAATAGCTGTGGATTACCTAACAAAGCTCTAGCGATCGCAATTCGCTGTCGCTGTCCACCAGATAACAAACCACCACCTTCACCTATCTGAGTTTCATATCCCAAGGGTAGCTTTTTAATAAACTCATCAGCACCAGCTAATTTAGCAGCTTCGATTAATTCTGCTAAGGTAGCTCCTGGATATCCTAAACTAATATTCTCTCGAATTGTACCACCAAATAAAAAGGTATCTTGGTCAACTACTCCCACACAAGAACGTAGAGAACGTAAGGAAATACTAGTAATATCTTGTCCATCAATTAAGACTTTGCCATCAGTAGGCGGATACAACCCTAAAACTAACTTGGAAATAGTAGTTTTACCTGAACCACTCCGCCCTACTAAAGCTACCATCTGCCCTGGTTTGATTTCAAATGAAAGATTTTCTAAAATATTCACATCACTATCTGGATGATAGCGAAAGGTCACATTTTCAAACCGGATACTACCTTGGAGTTGAGGAATATTTTGCCTTAATTGATGTTGTAAATCTTCTTCTGGCTCGGCATCTAAAACATCATTAATCCGTTCTACAGCAATCACGACTTCTTGCAATTGATTCCACAAAACCGTTAATCTTTGAAATGGGGTAATAATATTGACTAAAAGCAAATTAAATGCTACCAACTGCCCAATCGTTAATTGATTTTGAATTACCAAGTATGCTCCAAACCAAAGCAAGGCAGTAGTTACCAAAGCTTGAATTGTATTACTAATAATTTGCAGTCGATTACTAATAACTTGACTGGCAAAGTTGGTTTTTACTTCTTGGTTTAATAACTCTTCCCAATGCCAACGCACATTTTGTTCCACTGCTGTGGCTTTGACTGTTCGCACACCAGTTAAAGCTTCAATTAAGTAACTGCTTTCTTTAGCAATAGCATTAAATATTTCTCGTGAAATTCTCTGTAAAAATGGTGTGGCGATGAATGCTAATAAGGCGAATGGCGGCACAATGATTAATACTAGTAAAGCCATACGCCAGCTATACCAAAACATCAAGCCGACATAAATAAAAACGGTGAATAAATCTAAGAGTATAGATAATGCTTCACCAGAAAGAAATCTTTGAATTTTGCGGTTTTCTTGAATGCGGGAGACAATATCGCCCACATAGCGCGACTCGAAAAAACTCAAAGGTAGTCGCAATGTATGGCGAATAAAACCAACAATTAATACTAAGTCAATTTTGTTGGCTGTGTGGTCTAAGAGATATTGACGCAACCCCATCATGGCGACGCGAAACAAGTTAAACATCAGCAACCCTAAACCCACGGCTGTTAATGTCAGTTCCGATCGCTGCACAACCACACGGTCTAAAATTAACTGGGTAAATAAAGGGGTAATCAAGCCAAAGATTTGGATAAATACAGAAGCAATCAACACCTCAACTATCACCAACGAGTGAGGTTTCATTAATCCAAAAAATTGCCAAAAAGGTGTAGAGGCTTCTTTGGCATCTTTAAAAGCGGCTGTTGGTTGCAACAGCAAAGCATAACCAGTCCAGTTAGCTTTAAATTCGCTGTGGCTGAGGGTTTTTTGACCGATGGCGGGGTCGCCAATAATTACATCGTTGGGGGTAATTTCGTAAACAACTATATAATGTTTGCCTTCCCAATGAGCGATCGCAGGTAATTTTTGCTTGGCTAACTGATTAAAACTAGCTTTCACCGGTCTAGTGTTAAAACCGAGGCTTTCCGCCGCCATGACTAATCCTCGCAACGATGCACCGTTGCGGTCAACATTGGCGATATCTCGTAAACGATTCACACTAAAACGTTTACCCCAATAACGCGACACCATCACTAAGCAAGCAGCACCACAATCAGAAGCACTTTGTTGAGCAAAAAACGGATAGCGTCGAGTTACCCTCTGCCATAAATGTCCGACTCGTTGGCTAGGGTTGGGGAAGTAAGCTTTACTAATCTTTTTGCTGTCTGGAGGTTCAATAGGCGGCGCAACAATATCTATTTGATGGTGTGGATGCACCTCAGATGTCTGAAGAGAAGAAGTATCTGCGCTGGTTGGTTGTGGCGAACGGGATAAGGCTTTAGTCCAGAGATGATCCCGCATTTGGGGGTATTTCGCCATCAATGACTGCAACACATCACCAGGAATAAAACATAGTTGCAAGTTAACAGAAGCTCTGGCGGAATATGGTATGAGGTTAGCTTCTGGAAATAAGGTAAATTCTCCGAAAGAAGTTCCTGTTTCTAATGTGGCAATTAATTCATCAACATCATCTAGTAGCCTGACTTTGCCTGTCACCACAATATAGATACCAGGTTCTACATTTGCGCCTTGCCAGAATTTACCAACTTTTGGATTTAGGGATTTAGCTTGTTGAAGACAGTACTGAAATTCTTCTACCGATAGGGAACAGCCCAAAGTCTCGTTGAGTTGTTCGGGAGTGATCAACTGAACGGATAGATTATGCACCATAGATATCTACATTTCTTCCTAATTTTGTGAACTTCATCGGCGAAAAGTCGCTATCATCGGTTAATCTTGCCGATCGCAAATCTTTAATCAAAATTTTGGCACCATGAGTTTGCTGAGGTTGGGTTGCTTCAGCATTTTGGGATTTTGGTAATGTAGATAACCCCATTTGTTTGAGGAGTCGCTTAATATGGCGATCGCTAATTTCCATCCCTAATTCCTTGGCGAGATGTTTTTGCAGCCAGTTAACTGTCCAGCGCCGAAAAGAATAGCCATAGTCGCGGGGGCTATTACTGACAAGTTCTCTCAATCGCTCTAAATACTGCTCGTTCACTGCTTTTGGGCGACCAATGGGGAAATCTTGCCATTGATGCGCCATACCGATTCGCGCAATGTGCATCCAATGTCGTGCTGTAGCCGCACAACATCCCAAAATTTGACAAATTTCCGTTTGTGACTTTCCTTCATCTGTCAACAACATAATTTCAATGCGCTGACGATAGGAATCAGATAAATCTTTTTGTAAATTTTCTTGCAGTAGTTTGCGTTGAAACTTTGTTAAATACTTACCTGTAGGAGCTTGCGCCCTGTCAATGTCATATTGTGCTTGGTTGTACGACATAACGGTAAAAATGCACTACAAATGGTATGTCTGTTGTTATTTACCCAATGCAAATTAGACAGCAGGTAAATGACAATCAGCGGTGCAGATTAAATTGCACCGGGCTATAAATACATATACAAAAAATTAATTTCCGTAAAAACAATTAAATATTTTTCTCGATGGAATATTTATTCAACGATGAAGTCTATGTGATATCTCTGATGTAAACGATCAGGCGATCGCATCTGCAAACAAAATTTTTTGGGACATCAATTAAAGTATTTATGTCCCGAAAATTGATTAAATTAACCGCTTGAATTAACCTCAGCATCAACATATTTATAGCTGTATTAGCTTGCTAGACTTAGCTTTGCCAGATTTCACGATTGAACGACGACACTTTTTCAGCAGATAATTCCGCAGTTAAACAGCTTCGATATTTAGATATAAAAATTATTTTTGTATCTCTATTATTTACAAACTGATATTAATATGCTATCCAAGCATAATTTTTATTAATGTGTACATGCGTTACAGCACGCCTATACTAATAAAGTACAAATAAAAACTCTTTAGTTTATCCTAAAACCTTTCTAGATGAAGATACAATTGATCAGTTATTTATAGAAAAGTCTCCACTCTCCCTTGTCCACCTTGTCTCCCTTGTCCACCTTGTCTCCCTTATCTCCTAACCACCTACAGACTCAAGCTGAAGCTGATATGTAACTTGCTGCGTTTGCTGCTTTAGCCATTCTGCAAATAAATATGCCACAATTTGTTGACGCAATTGAGCATTTAACTCTGGCTGAATAATTTCCTCTACCAAAATCAAGTGAATTCCTCTTGATGTAAAAATTGGTTTGAGAAGTTGGGGTGGCTGAACTGTAAAAATAGCCGCAGATATTTCTGGTAATAAATCTCGGCGACGAACTAACCCGCGATATCCACAAGCACGACGTAACTCGATATTTTCGATATATTGGTGAGCCACTTCATAAAAGCTAATTTCACCTTCTTTAATAGCGTAATAAAGTTCTAATGCTAAATCTTCATCTTCTAAAATTACTTCGTACATAATCACACCAGCATAGTCGAGTTGGTGTGCAAAAAAGTATTCTTCAACTTTATTTTCAAACAGATGTGCTGCTAACTTACCAAAAATGAGACTACTATAAGTAATTTTTTCAAAATCATCAATAGAAAGATAATTTTTTTCCAACCATTGCCATGTCTCAGCCGCACTATCAAGATTGTTTGCTAACCGAATTTTATCTGCTGCTTGTTGCAGTTCCTCTGGTTCTATCTTAATTCCATTTTCTAAAGCCACAGCTTTCACAACATGATCAGCAGTAATTTGTTCAATAATTTCTGGCAGCTTACAAGATAGTTTTAGTTGATGTAAAATATCCTGACTGGTAATTAAGATAGAGTCTGTCATTTCAAATAGGGATATATAAAAGTTTTATTTGGTAGGTGAATGAAAGAGACAAAAGAGGAAAGGGAGACAAGGTGGACAAGGTAGAGATGTTTGTAAATTACTATAGGAGTCCTCTTTGATTTATAAATTTGTAAGGGTGCAGTATGGCAGTTTACTCTGACAAATACAATTATTAATCATTGAGGACTGCCATAGCTTAGTTGTTATCTTAAACTAATACTTTATCAGCCGATCGCTTTAATGCAGATAAGGATTCACTTTGGAAGTTAGGTGCGGCTTTTGGTTGTAATTGTTGCTTTTGTTCTTCCAGTTCTGCTAAACGTAAATTACTCCAATTTACCAGACCAGGATTTCCCAAACTAGGTGCTATATTAGCTAGGTGTTGAACAACTGAGATAGCCTCTGGTTCGATTTCTAGAGAAGCCAGATAACAATCACTAGCTAATTCTAATTCGCCCATTTTTTCATGACATTGACCAGCCATAAACCAAGCTACTGGAGTTCCTGGAGGGCCTAATCTTGTGGCTGAACGATAGTATTTAGCAGCTTCTTCGAGTTTGCCACGTTTGGTTAAAACTTCCGCCAATTCTAAATGATATCTCGGTTCTAGAGGCTCTAGCTGGACTATCAGACGTACTCGTTCTTCTGCTAAATCAAGATCCTTTAGCCATATAGACTCTTTAGAACGGCTTTCCATACACAAGCTGAGATTTTCCCGTGCAACAATTTGTTGCAATTCATTTTCAGGTTTTAAACTTCTGGCGTAAGACTCGCATAAATCCATTTCTTCAACTACCTTCTGTTTATCTCTGCGTAAAAATGGTACAAAAGAAACAGAACGATAGTACATACTCATCAACAAGTTATATTCAAACTCATTGAGTGAAGGTTTTAATATTTCAATATCTTTGGTAACTTCTTCACGCCAAAACTCAGCCGCAGCTAAATCGCCAAATATTTTGGAATACTCAACTACCATTTGTAAGCCAGCGTTGATTTTTACCTTACTTCCCGATGGCGCATGAGTAGCGATCGCAGCAATTTCTTGAATATAATCAAAGGTGCGATCGTCAAAGTGCGTAATCAAGCTAGAAAGCGCCCTACACCATGCAAGAGTAGCAAGTTCCACATTACTAGCAATTTCATCATTAGATATTTCTGGGATATACTCTTTTACTACTCGATGAAAGCACAAGCTACGTAATAAGTTCATCACCCGTAATTTGGTGATATTGGGTAGTTCTTGATAGTTAGATAAATACTCACAAAGCTTTTCCCAACGCTCAGTGCGTAATTCTTTTGCTAACTGTAGTGGATGATTAACATGGTATTGATACATCCCAGTTTCTTTTACCAGAGATTCTCGAAAGAAAGGCGAAACATTAACTTGAACTGTATAAGGAAGTGTAGTGTTATTAATTAAACTGTTATAACTAAATTCAATTCCATAATGATGAGGTTTGCCGCCATTAAGAGGGCCTAAATCAAAATATTGTCGATTTAACCAAGCAATAGGTGAACTATTAAGAGTTAGCATAATATCTCTCCTGATGTCCATTATTATGTAGCTATTGAAGTACTACAAAAATCTAGTAACAGTTAGACAAGTAACTAGATATGAAATGAATCACAGTGACATGAGGTTATGGAACTAACTATGTCACTGTGAAAGTTTGCTTTTAAAATAGTTCTAAAATCAGCAACAAAAATTGTGTATTTCAGAACTATTTGGGAAAATTTTTCTTATCTTACGCTAAGAAAGAAGACCATTTAGCAACTGCAAAAGCAACACCACCACGTACAGTTGTGAAAGCTGTAAATTCTGGAGAATCTTTTGCAGCTTTAGACTTTAAGTCAACGATTTCATCAGCAGCTTTTTCAGATTTCAGTTGAGTAATTTTAATTTCAGCCATGATAATAAACCTCAAGATTCAAGTTGTTTTAACGAAGAAACTTTGTTTCGTCTCTTCTTATTAACATCATGCTTTCTTGAATCTTGAAATGCAAGAGAATTCCCAGCATAAATCGGGACAAAAATATCGCATTTTCTGGAGCTAAAATTGAAAATCTGAGTTGATATTTACTACTTCAGGTACAACAATTTTAGGGCAGAGCATAATAATCAGAACTTGTTCTGTAGACATATCTAGTATTTCTAAATGATTCCTGAACCAAAAGATCCCCGACTTCTTCAAGAAGTCGGGGATATGAGTCTCAATAAGTTGCATCTTCATCAAGAAACGGTATTACTAGTGCAGTATGTCGGCAGAATAGAATTAATTATGTCTCTTTTTCTTCCTTCTCTTGTCCTTAGCCGATTCTCATTAGGGACTTCCAAGCAAAAAACCTCCCATTACCTGCTAACAGGGAAGATTAGGGAGAAACTGATTTTTTTGATTATCCTTAGAACAAAAATAAAAAAATTAAGCATCAAGGCAAAACTTCACCTCATGCTTTATCTAAATGTTTTATCTAACAAGGCAAGCATTTTCCAAATAAGAATTCAGAACTCAGAAGCCAGTATCTAGAAAGAATTTATCACGAACTCGTCTTTAAGTATCTGAAATATTAAGTTTCAAACCTTGCTCTTGGTAGGCAAAATTAGTATTAAATTTTATTCTTTGTAAAAGCTTCATCCTGGGGTGGGTGAAGTCTGCTGAATTCTATATTTCTGAATTCCTGTGTCCTGACTAGTATAGATTGGCGCACATAAACAGACCATCTGGAATTACTAAAAGGCTGGTAGTATGACTCACTATTCCTTCTTTTTCCTTTTGACCTTTTACTTTTGCCTTCTTGTACTAGTGCATTTCGTCGTATTCTGGCGCTTCGACTCGTCTAGCTTCTTGACGAGAAGGCGGAAGAAATTCAGCGCGTCGTACAGGAACCAAAGGCGGAGTAGAACCTTGATACGGGTGAATTACCTGCACTGTGCGAGTCGGACGGCTGCGCGGCCCAAATAAAGCCAAGACTCCAGCAACTACAATACCGCCACCAACTGTCAACGTTGCGCCTCCCACAGCCCAAACAATTGGTGAAGTCCACCAAGCGTTTTGAGGTTGTAATACTTCAGATGCAGCTTTTTGGCTATTTTGCTGTGCTAATAACAACTGTTGGGCATTTTGATTGTCCAATAGTCGTTGATTTGCGCCTTTTAGCTGTTCATTGTCGGTTCTTAAACGATTTAACTCAGCTTTTAACTGCTCAAACTCTGCCCGTAGCTCAGGGTTAGACGCGGTAGGTGGCTGAGTATTCGGATAAGGTTGTCCGTAGTTAGACGGATACTGCATAGGCGGCTGTAGCTGGGGTGCAACTACAGTGGGCATTTGGGGGGTAACAGTAAAGTTAGGTTGTAAGGGATTATTTGTTCCCTTGAGCAAAACAAGCGCCGCCAGCCCAGCCACAGCGACTCCACCGATAAATGCCATACTCTCACTCATCGCCTTTGTCCCTCAGCTGCGACGTAATTGTTTGTGACTGACACACTCTCACACTCATAATCTTTTACTTACTCAAATTCACCTAAACACTTAAAGTATAAGCGACAGTATCAGCTAGTTTTTTTACAGCCTGCAATCTGCTGTTAATATTCAAGACCATAAAGGTGAAATTGTCTACTAAATCAGGGTAAAAAAACTATACTGTTATACATTCTTAATCTACTTTTTCTGAGGTGGCAAGAAAGTTATGTGTTAAGAGTCAACGGTCATTTGTTCTTTCCTGACTTTCCCTACTCCCGATTAACTGCGTAGAGCGACTTTCAGGCTTTGACAAAATTGAGCGATCGCATTTAATCCCTCTTCAGGAGTACCTTCTGCTAAACGTTTGACAAAAGCACTACCAACAATTGCGGCATCTGCTCCCCAATCTTTTACCTGAAGGGCTTGTTCAACTTGAGAAATTCCAAAACCAACTCCGATGGGTTTATTCGTAACATTACGAATTTGCTGGAGTAAATCAGATACGCGTGTTTCCATTTGCGATCGCATCCCTGTTACACCAGTCACACTCACTAAATAAATAAATCCTTGGGAAGCACGAGCGATCGCTTCGATTCTATCAGCCGAACTAGTAGGTGCTACCAATAAAGTTAAATCAATCCCGATCTCACCCGCAGGTTTGAGCAAGCCAGCTGCTTCTTCTAGAGGTAAATCAGGTACTACCAATCCTGCTACCCCAGCCTTGGCAATTTGCTGGAGAAAATTTTCAATACCCCGGTGCAGAATTGGGTTGTAATAAGTAAACAAAATAATTGGCGCTTGCAAACTGGGGGTAATATCTTGCAACATTTCCAGAACGTCTTCTAACTTGGTTCCCTGTTGCAAAGCGCGGGTAGCAGCCGCCTGAATCACTGGCCCATCCGCCAGAGGATCAGAATAAGGTACACCCAACTCAATCAGATCAGCACCGCTACTATCTAAAATTTTCAAAGCGGATGCGGTGGTTGCTAAGTCTGGATCACCAGCAGTAATAAACGGAATCAGAGCGCACTCTTGATTCCGTTTTAAGGTTTCAAAGCGATCGGAAATGGCGGTCATTAGTCAAAAATCAAAAGTCAAGGGTCAACAGTCAAAAGAATGAATCAGCAACAAGAAAACGGGTAATACTGATGGAAGTCAATATCTTGGAATCCCAGAACTAGAAACACTATTCCCTGTTTCCTGTTCCCTGTTCCCTTCTTCACCGACTATTGACTATTGACTCATAAAATGATCACTTTAAACCTGAGATTGCTTTTCTTGTTCAACCTCGGCTTGAATTTTGGCTAGTTCTTCTGGTGTAAGTTCTTCCAACCGCTTTTGGAAAAACGCTTGTTCATAGTCTTCCCGTTGCTGATGGTAGGTCATATTTTTATTCACAGCGCGGTAAACATAAGTGCTTACCCAACCAACCAAGCCAATCACCACTAGCACAGCTTGGCTCCATATCCCAGCTTGTTGAGCATCTAAGCCCACAAGTTGTAATCCCACATAAGCCAAGCCACCAGCAATAAAAATGCCTAAACCAATTACAAGAGCGTCGATGCGTCGCATGAGAGTTATGACCTACCAATCTTGTTAAGCTTCAATTTTGCGCGGTTGTGGTCGCAGGTTCACAAAGGGCGACAGAACCAACAAACCGGGAAAGAAGAAGAAAACCAAAAAGTACATAAAAGCACGCTCAACAGAAGTCGCCGCATACCATCGCAGCTTCATGTAAAACATTACAGCCACAGGAAGGACTAATAAATAAGCGCCAGCCAAAATCAGATACAGCAGGGCTACGATCATAGGTTTTCTCTCTTTGTAGACAAGGCCATTTGGTGCATCTGTTTTTCATCATAGGCTGAAGAGTCCTATTTTATGTAACTTTCCAAAAATTCTGCTCTTTTACTGGACAAATCTTAGGATAGTGCTACAATAGCAAAGCCAGTGTCTGATGTGTGTACTTGTAACACCAAGGTGAAGATGCTTGTCAGAAGTGAGAGATTGCCAAAAGTAATGCGATCGCCCAACACAGACAAAATTTTTCTTACCTAGTTCACAAAATGCACAATTGATGGTGGAATAGATGAGGGGGTATTTGTTACCTTCAAAAAATAACTGGCTCCTAAGTAAACTTGGGGGTGTGGCGGAATGGCAGACGCTACGGACTTAGACAACTGAGCCTTGATGAAGAAATTCTTCAAGTGGAAGCTCTCAAACTCAGGGAAACCTAAATCTGTTTTCAGACAAGGCAATCCTGAGCCAAGCCTAAAGCAATTACTGAGTTGAAATACTCGAAGTTTTAGGAAGGTGCAGAGACTCGACGGGAGCTACCCTAACGTAAAGGCGAGGGTAAAGGGAGAGTCCAATTCTCAAAACCAAAAGGTAATTAAAAATCCTAGGTAGTAGTGAAAGCTGCAAGAGAATGAAAATCCGTTGACCTTAAACGGTCGTGAGGGTTCAAGTCCCTCCACCCCCACTAAAAACAAAGTTAAACAAAGCCTGCTTAGTATCACCTAATGTACAGTGACTAATTATTTGTCATCAGTGACAAATTGTTGTCATTGAGCCAAATTAACTGTCGTTGTGACAAATTATATTTCTCTAGGTTAGTGGTGACAAATTCATGTCGCCAACAGTTCACTATGTAATTATTATACAAAGCAACTAGAACGAGGGGGTGAAGGGACTTGCTTTCAACCCGCCCTAACTTTAACAAGTACTGAAACCTAACACTAATCCCACATCTAACAGATTTTTAAATCCTCCCATTGCTGAGAGGACGGTTGCAACCGCTGCCTTATTCACAATTGCGCTGACTGCTACTCTTTCAACCCTCCCATTGCTGAGAGGACGGTTGCAACCACCCAAGCAAAAATGAAGGCGTTCACATACAATGCTTTCAACCCTCCCATTGCTGAGAGGACGGTTGCAACCTGCAAATACTTGTATTTTTCTACGTAATGATGGCCTTTCAACCCTCCCATTGCTGAGAGGACGGTTGTAACGGTATCGCTACCTACAGATGCGTGAAACTGCGGACTTTCAACCCTCCCATTGCTGAGAGGACGGTTGCAACCACACCTTCACACCTTTGCACCTTGACCACATAGCCACTTTCAACCCTCCCATTGCTGAGAGGACGGTTGCAACGGGAAAGCAGCAGGTGATACCGTGTCACTCAATACTTTCAACCCTCCCATTGCTGAGAGGACGGTTGCAACGGTAATCTTGTAGGCTGCCATAGCCCAAAGCATTCAACTTTCAACCCTCCCATTGCTGAGAGGACGGTTGCAACGTCACGCACTTGTGCGAAATCATCGAAAGTCCAGTCTTTCAACCCTCCCATTGCTGAGAGGACGGTTGCAACGGCTGCCATCTTTAACCCTTTCATATAAGGGTTTTCAGATCCGACTTGCGCCAACCTTCTCGAAAATCCTCCCAGGATTTAATTTTTGAATTGTCTACAAAAAAAATTTCTAACTAAAATTCCTTGTAGGATTAGGTTTTCAGGATTTGCGCGAACCAAGAGCAGAATTTTAACCTGTCTTTGGTGCGTCAAATAAAGAATTGGGGAGGGTTCCCCCCTTGGTCGGGGGTGATTGGGTAGCCACTACAACAGTACATCCGCGCCCTTATTGCTGGGAGCGCACCTATCCTATCCGAAGATAGCAGCATCAGGGTGAGCAGCTACCAGGGTCAGAAAGCAAAACTGTATTGCTACAGTCAAACTAACCCTCATTTAACACAGTTCAGAGGCTGCAAGCAGCATGAACTGCGGCGCTATTAAATATTATTCCATTATCAAGGTTCAGATATTTGTCAACTTCGCTTAGTTAGGCGGAGATTATAAGCACAGAGGGCTAATTCTGTTGCTTTATCCTGGGGACTGCCACGAACAGGTTGTTTACCTTCCTCAATCACAATTCCTATCTGAGCAGCTTTACTTTGAATGCTTTGGATTAATCTGCCGTAGCTCCAGGAATGAACATTGACTCGATACTGTTTGGCGTATTTTTGCTGGATTTCTACGGAGCCAGGACATTTTGTTTCAGCTATGGCTTGAATTTCACTTTGGAGAATCTCTCGCATATCTCCTAATTTAGGCAAAACTATACTACCCGCTTTATAAGTTTGCGCGATCGCTACAATTTCTTTAGCTAATAATCTGTCTACATACTGCCCTAACTCAGATGTGCCAAACTGATTGGGAGAGAAACTTTTTTGTGCTTTGTGGCGTTCGTGGGATAGTGATCGCTGTTGTCTTCGCTGACGATTTAGGAGTTCGTAATTTTCCCCTAGTAATTGCCTGATGCTGCGGTAAGCTAAAACTTTGTTTGCGATCGCATCGACTACGGCTATAGTTGCAGGTTTTTCTAACCCTAAGCTTACTCCAACCAATATGTGTGATTGACCTTGGTACAGGGGTTTACTAGGACGCTCGAAGGAATTATTTATGCGAGTTAGTGTAGATTGTTTACGCTGAATAAAAGCTTGCTGAGTATTACTCAGGTCTGTCTTTTCTTTCATCTTGGTGATGAATTTGGTAATCTCGTGTGCTTTCTCTTGGCGAACTTGTTCTGTTCCTTCAGCACTCCACAGGCGATTGTCTACACAGCAATAAAGGGTCAATCGATTAATTTGCCAAGGTTCACCTTTACCTTCACCTTCTTGCCAAGCTAAACGACCATTTCTGAGAGTGAACAAACCGCTAGAATGTTGATTCTTGCTTTTGCGTTTAGTTTGTTGGTCTTCTAAGAAGCGTTTAAACCAATGTAGTTGACGGCGATCGCAATACACTTCAAAAGTTAAATCACTCAAGCCATTGAAGTGAACACAGAGCCTACCTTTTTCATTTTTTGACCAAACTAGGTCTTCGTTCGTTTCAAAAATTAAGGGAAAAGGAAGAGAACTTGAGCGGGTTAACAAAATATCTTGCCAGCGTTTGGCTTCGGCATTATCTTCTGGAACAGTAGTTTTAGCAGTGAAAAGTGTTTCTAACCATTTAGCATTGGTTAAGTCCCGACCTTTAGGAATTCGACTTGTTAGTTTTTCTGTGAGTCTTTGAATTTGGATTTCTAGTTTACGGCGACGTTTAGCAAATTTTTCAGGGTCTTCTTCTTTATTATTGAGTTTGCAGCCATTTTTCAGTAGGTAGCTAATGGCGCTACGACTGAGTATGTCGTCAGTTTGTTGATAAGCATCAAATAATTTATGAGATAAACTCCTGTCAGGATTGGAAGCAGATATTTTTTTTGATTTCTTTGTCTTTCTTCTTTTAGTTACAGGAATATTAGAGTCAGATTCTGGTGTAGCTATTGCCTGAATTTCAGCAGCTTTAGTACGAATAGCCTCTAAGCTGCAACCACTAATTTCTACTAATTCAGCATCGCTGTTGAGCATTTCTAGCCAGCGTATTTTGCCGTCAAGCTGTTGCTGTAAACGTTTTTGAATGGTTAACCAAGATTTGTAAATGTAATCCACAACATGAATTGCTGATAAATACAAACGGCTGGGCTGACCTGTAAAGCTAAGGTCAGTTTTCAGTGATTGGCAAAGCTGGTGAACAACTGTTGAGGGCAGTTTGCCATTTTTTCGCCATTTCTCAAAATCTGGATGTTTACTAAGTTGTTGAAGCAGTTCGTTAATTAGGGGTGTGTTCAATTCTGCCATTAACTTCCAGAGTTGTTGGCGGGTAGATTCACTGGCAATTAGGCGACATTGAATAGTAATCTGGCTCATAAAAATAAAATACCATAAAAACACATTATGTTGTACAGAAAACTAATGTGTTTTAAGAGATGCTTCTATAGGATGAATCTTATGGAAGGAAAGTTCTACACAAGCACAGAAGCAGCAGAAATTACTCATTGCTCTCGCCGCCAGTTGCAGTATTGGCGAGAGAAGGGAGTTATAGTACCTACTGTTAACAGTAGTGGCAAAGGTCGTAATGTTTACTACTCCAAAGCTGATCTGTTGGCGTTAACGGTAATGGAACAGTTGCTATCAATCGGGTTAAATTTTGAGGTTTGCCATGCAGCATTAGAAACACTGCGGGAAAAGGAACCTTGGCTATTTGATGAGTCTGTCCCAGAAGAAAAGATGAAGCGACTCATGTTATTACCCACGCGATCGCATGAACAACCTTTGCAAATGGCAGAGTTTGATAAACAAGCTGCCCTAGAAGCACTTTGTCAAGGACAAACTGTGATTCCCTTTTGGTGCGATCGCATTCACGAACTCTTACACCAAAATCTCAAACGCTTTAGCAAGTAATATTAAGTAATATTACGCTGCATAAGGATGTTTATTAGCACTTTTATACTGCTGATAAATATGGAGAAATACTATATTACTAAGGTTATCTACATCCCTATCATCGTAGGCATCTACAGGTAAACCCGTGTCTTCGCTGTATAAATAATCGTAAATAAAACTCTTAATTGTGGCTCTTGTAGATTCCTTATCTCGCCAGTTTTCTAGTTGCTGTAATTGTGATTTCACGGCTTCAATTAAAGACTGAGCAACTTGTTTGAGGCGGTTTCTAATTCTGGTATCCAAATTATCTTTAGATGAGCAAAGCAAGTCAAAAACGGCAAGGTGTTCTTCACTTAAACCTTCGCGGACAGCACGAGTATCTTCTTCGGACAGGTCTTTGACAAGTTGCAGCAGTTCCTCAAAAGTTTGCTCAATGGCTACTCGGTCGGTTTCGCGGTTATAGTTTTGCATAACTTGTTGATAGCGCGTGTAGTAGTCAATGCGAGATGGGTTTTGTTGTATCATTCGCTGAAGTTGGCGTTCGACGGCTTCTTTCAAAGTTTGAACTGAGGTATTTTTAGTTGGAGAATTGGCAAATTCTGCTTTTAATAACTCAAAGTCTATATTGCTGATATTGTAAGTTTTGCCTGACTCTGAACCTGGAAGACGGGAAGTATCAACGTTGATAAACTCGCTAACAATACCTTGTAAGGAACGGAGAACAGCGTTGATATCGAGAGATATTTTGTGTTGTTCGTGTAAGTGTTTGTAAATTTGCTCAATGGCGTTATATCTTCCTTGGTAAGGTGCAGTTAATTTCGGTTCAGTAATTAGCGCCTGTTTCTTCTTAAACACTTCCCTTGCTAATACTTCAAAGCGGGCGCGAGATTCATCATTAGTACAAACTGTATTAACTGCACTAGACAAAGCAGCAATTTTATCAAATCCTTCTGTTTCTACCAATTCTTGCAAGTCAAACCCCAGATTGGCGATGTGGTCAATACAACTTTGAAGTGCGATCGCATAATCTTCTTGTAATTTGTTCAAATCATTGTAAGGTGTTATACTTTCATCTTCGCTTCCTACTTCTGCACGAGAGTATCTTGCAAGGGCGGCACGGAGACTTGTTAAAATACCGTTGTAATCAATTAATAAACCGTTATTTTTACCTTCATGGACGCGGTTTGCACGGGCGATCGCTTGCATGAGAGTATGTCCTTGTAAGGGTTTATCTATATATAATGTGGCAAGGCTGGGGACATCAAAGCCTGTTAACCACATGGCGCAGACAATCGCAAAGCGGAAAGGGTGTTTTTCGTTCTTAAATTCTTCTTCTAGATTGCGACTTTTGATAATTTGGCGATGGGGAATTATATCTAAACCCCAATCTTTGAAAGTTTTAACTTCGTTTTGGGCTTCGCTAATTACAACTAAATATTCGGTTGACTCCAGCCATTGCAGATGTTGCTGGTGTTCCACTTCCTCTTGTTCATCAGCAGCTTGTTTGACTAATTGTTTGTGTGCTTGTATTGCTTGTTTCCAGTATTTATCGATAAGTCCGTGCATTCGCACGGAGGTAATTTTATCTAGACAAACAAGCATGGCTTTTCCTGTTTGCCAACGTTGGGTATAGTGAGCTACTAAGTCTTGGGCGATTCGATCTAAACGTTTTTCGGCGGTGAGGATGAGATATTCTCCTCCCAAGCGACGACGGACAGCTTCTTCCTGTTCAGCGTCGAGTTCAAATTGTTCAATAGCAGTAGCGAGGCGTTGATTTAGTTCCTCGGAAGCTGCAACCTGGCGTTGACTACCTTTGTCGTCATAATATAATTCTTCGCCTCGATTGTCGTAGTAGAGGGGAACAGTTGCACCATCTTCAACAGCACGTTGGAAATCGTAGGTGGAAACGTAGCCACCGAAAACTCGACGGGTAAGTTGGTCTTCTTCCGACTCCATCAAGGGTGTACCAGTAAAGCCGATGAAAGACGCATTGGGTAAGGCTTGGCGCATATTTTCCGCAAGTTTACCGTATTGGGTACGGTGCGCTTCGTCGGAGATGACTATAATATCGGGACGGAGGGAGTAAGTCTCACCTGGTTTGTTGAATTTGTGAATAAGCGTGAAAACGTAGCGATGGTTGTCTTTGAGTAATTCAGCTAATTGTTCACCACTAGCCGCTTGAGTATTAGTCTCTTTGATAGCACCAATGCCAGCGAAGGTTTTTACGATTTGATTATCTAATTCTTGGCGGTCTGTGACGATGACAAAGGTAAAATTACCTGGTAATTGGCGGTGGGCTTTGCGAGTGAGAAATGCCATTGAGTAAGATTTACCGCTACCTTGAGTATGCCAAAAAACACCAAGTTTACCTTCTCGAACTTCCCTTTGTTGAACGGCGGTAAATGCGCGGTTGACACCAAGAAATTGGTGATTACGAGCTAGAATTTTGATAGTTTTACCGCTACTGTCATCAAAGAGAATGAAGTTTTCAATGATGTCGAGGAAATTGTCTTTACGGCACATCCCCATTACCATTGTTTGGTAGTCAACTTTGCCTTTTTCCTCTTCCTCTAGACGTTTCCATTCTTGGAAGTGGCTGTAACGACTGGTGATGCTACCAACTTTCCCTTCTATTCCATTACTCAACATGACTATGGCGTTGTGATGGAAAATTCCGGGTATGGTGTCTTTGTAATCGGTGTAGTTGTCTTCGTAAGCTACTCTGACGTTGCGGTGGGTGGCTTTAAGTTCAATAAATAGTAAAGGAATTCCATTAACAAAACCGATGATATCAGGCCGTTTGGAATAGAGAGAACCTTTAATAGACAACTCCCGCACAACTAGGAAATGATTATTTTCGGGGTTTTGAAAGTCAATCACTTTGAGGCGGGGATTGATGGTTTCACCCTCTGGATTGTTGTAGGGTTTCTCTGGGATACCTTCACGGATGAGTTGGTATTTTTTCTGGTTGATGGTAACTAATTGGTCTGAAATATTGGATGTGGTGAATTGTGCGATCGCATCGTCGTATACTTGCTGTGGATGACCAGGATTAAATTTCTCTAATGCTTGGCGAAGATAGCGTGTGAGGACAACTTCTCGTTTATCTTTGCGTCCTAGTGTACCGTTAGTGCCGAAAGTTTCTTTTTTGTACGCGTAAACTGAGTGCCATTTCAGGGTTTGTTCAAAGAAGTTAGCGGTAGTTTTTTGCACCAAGTGGTCTTCGGAATATTCGGCACTCATGGGTGTGATAGGTAATACAGGTAGGTATTATATTGATAGCTTTGAGATTGGGAAAGTAGCAAGTATCACTTATAATGTCTCAAGAAAATGGTTTTTTGCTGATCAAAACCTTAATGATTACTTAATTAGTATTACTTAAGAGCAAAAACAGCTTATCAATAATATTTACTTGTTATTATGCGATCTAAAGCTTTGCAATTAGTGTTGTGAGCCTGATTCTGGAAATTCCCACTATTAATGACAAACCAAAGGATTTTGACTGCTTATCCCAACTATGGCAGAAAGTTCAAGCAGAAACAGAAGAAGTCATTTTTGATTTTTCCCGTTGTCACTTTTTACGACAAAACGCCGTTGCATTTTTAGGGGGTTTGGCTCGACTAATTGAGTCACGGGGCGGTAAAGTTACCTTTAACTGGGAAACGGTAAAGAGAAATGTTTGTGCAAACTTGAAACAAAATGGTTTCATGTACGCATTTAATGCTGGTGACGAACCACGACAAGGTAATTCTATTCCTTACAGAGAAGATTTATCTCAAGATAAAGATAGTTTAATTTACTACTTAGCCGAACATTGGCTAGGTAGAGGTTGGGTTCAGGTTAGCAATATTTTAAAGACTGTCATTGTTGGAACTGCTTGTGAAATCTATGCAAATGCTTTTGAGCATGGAAAAACTGACATTGGTGTGTTTAGCTGCGGACAATATTTTCCCCGGTTAAGAGAGCTTAATCTCACTGTGGTTGACTTTGGTGTTGGAATTCCTCAAAATGTACGTGATTTCCAGAAAAATAGTCATTTACCCGCAGATGAAGCCTTAAAATGGGCTTTTCAGAAAGGGACAACTACCAGAGGTGGACAGGTGACGGGTGGTATCGGTCTTGACTATTTAAAACAATTTGTTCATATAAATAAGGGTAAACTTCAAATTTTAAGCCATGATGGATGTGCGACAATAGATGAAAATGGAGAAATTTACGAAAATAAACAAAGTTTTTTTGGAGGAACGCTGGTAAACATTACGCTCCTATGCGATGAGTCACTGTATGCTTTGGACTTTGAAGCCGATGACGAACTGTTGTTTTAAGGGAGAGATTTAAGTATGAAGCACGAAATCCTTACCTTAATAGGCAAAAACTGTATTACACCCGGCGATGGTCAGAAGGTGTATGATTTGGTTTATCCAGAATTATTAGCAGAGCATCAGGTTGAGCTAGACTTTGCAGGAGTGGAAATATTTGCTTCCCCCTTCTTCAATTTTGCTATTGGACAATTACTTCGAGATATTGAGCCAGATAAGCTAAATCGTCTACTAAAGTTTTCTAATCTCAATGCAGTTGGTAAGCAGATACTTAAGTTAGTAATTGAAAACTCAAAGCGGTATTATTCCGACCCTAATTTTCGTAGTCGGTTAGACCAAGTTATCAGCGAACAAGCAAATACATATTAATGGCTGTTAATTATACAGTTCAGGCTGAGGTGGTGGATATCCAGTCTGATAATCCCAAGCAGGATGATATTTTTTTAGTGGATACAAATGTCTGGTATTGGTACACTTATACTAATGCCAGTATTTCATCTCGCCCTTATCAGATTACAGAATATCCTTCCTATGTAGCCAAGGCTATTTCTGCTAGTTCTTTGCTGCTATATTGTGGTCTTTCTTTTGCAGAATTAGCTCATCAAATTGAGAAGACAGAAAGAGAAATATTTTCTTCTACTATAAAACCAAAAGATTACCGTCATAACCACCCAGCAGAAAGAGCAAAGGTAGTAGCAGAAGTAGAAATTGCTTGGAAACAGGTTATATCAATTGCTGCTTGTACGGAAATATTGATAGACGAAACTAAAACTAATACTGCGCTTACTAGGTTTCAAACTCAGTTGCTTGATGGTTATGACTTGCTGATATTAGAAGCGATGGATAAAGCAGGGGTAAAACAAATAATTACTGATGATGGTGATTATTTGACTGTTCCAGGAATTAAAGTTTTTACAGCTAACAGTGGGGCGATTTCCGCAGCCAGAAGTCAAGGTAAGCTTTTGGTAAGGTAATATTTAACCTTATAAAGGATTTTCTACACGGCGATGCTTCCGTTCATCAGGCGAGGAATGAGTAAATCACGGGCTTGTTGAAAAGATTTATTTTGGCTTTGCAATGTATAAATTTGCTTGAATATTGGTAATACAAAACTATCAAATTGCCTAACAATTTTATCCTGTGGGATTAAAAGTGTCATACATTCAAAGTCTTTAGGTTTCACAGCAGGGTAAGCTGCTCCTGTAGCTACTTGTTCCATGTGCGAAACAAAAGAATCAGTAGTAACAGCTTTATAAAGAAATGTAAAAGGTATATCTTTTGTAGAAATTACTGCAAATCCGGTGGAGACAACTAAGTTTTCCGGGGGATTTAAAACAAGTGCGTAAGCTTTTCTTCCTGGTCTAACCATTGACCAAATTATGTCACCATGTTTAACAATCCGCTGCGCTCTACTTGGTGCATCACCAAACTTTATTGACTGGGTAGCATTGATAGAACCAGTAGTAACTGATGAAATGTCAACATATTTTATTTGTTCAGGAGGATTTTTTTTACTAATACTCTGTTCATTGATTTGCGCTATTTCTGATAATGTGGTGTATTTCCACCCCTCTGGAATACCATCAACTACTTTCACTGACTCGTAGCAAGGGAAGCGCAGACGCATAAACCATTCTTTGTAAAGCAGGTGGATGGACTCTTCCAGCAGTCCTATTCGGCGGTTGTTGTTGTCGATGAGGCGATCGTAATTTGAGAGAATCTCAGCTATGCGTTGTTGAGTCTGGTAATTAGGATATTGAACTTCAAGCGACCTTAATATTCCAGTATTTAGGTTCAGCATTGTTGAACCTACTGCCTTATTTTCAATCCATTTAACAACCTGAGATTGCTTGAGGTAATAAAATAAAAATGATGGTACAAGATGACTATTCGGTAAGCTGATTTTGACGCATCCAGTACCGCATAACCAACCTGATTCTCTTTCAGTAATAATTGCTCTCTTATTAAGTTCACCACGACGAGGATAAACAATATCTCCTACTTGGAGAACGTGGCGGGATAGCTTATGCACCATAACATCATCTACATAAGCAATAGAATCTTCTGTAATTTTATCGTTGACAATATTTTGTGGCATGATAACGGGTATACCATAACTTTGGTAATCACTTTGATGTAATTGAGAACCAAATGGCCCTGTTTGAATGCTTCCTCCAACTTCATCAGCGATTTGACCAAGAGTTGCTTTTTTCCACGTCATATTCCCAACTCCTCAAAATTTGCCGCAATACTCGCCGCTAACTCCACGGCTTCCTCATTCAAACTCGCCAACTCTAAATGAATTTCCCGCATTCTCTCCTCAAAATCCTCCTCATCTTCCCCATCCAAAGCGGTCACACCCACATAACGCCCAGGTGTTAAACTACTATCCTGCTGGGTTATTTCATCCCGCGTTACCACCTTACACAACCCTGGTACATCTACAAACACCGCTTCGGGAAAGCGAGATTGTAACCAGGTAACTTGTGCTTTCATATACAGCGTAGACTTAATAACAAAAATAGCCTGATCTCGCACTATATCCAGTGCCTCACGTTGTTTTTTAACTTCCTTCCCATCCCAAATATCCTGTTTCCGCGCTTCTAGCTTTTTCTCCGCCAGTTCCACAGCGCGAGTACCGATTTTATGCACTTCGTTGATGTGCTTTTGCAGGGTTTTCAATTGGGGAATAAAAAGTGCAAACCTTGCTGCACATTCTTTTTGCGCTTCATTAGTAGAAAGTGACTTAGCTTGACTTGCAAACCATGCAAGATGCACTTGTAACTCCTTAATTAAACCTTCTCTTGCCGCAGTCAATTCTTGAATTCCCGCTTCCAACTCAGACAAAGTAGCGCGGAAAGTCTCTACATTCTGATTAGCGATATCTTCAGCAACTAATCCCTCAACTTCCGGTAAATCCTTTAATAAAGGAAGGGAAGCCCCAAGACTATCGCTAAAAGTCTGCAATAATTGTATCAACTTAACTAAGGGTGACTCTAACTGTGTCAACGCGTCCTCAATAGTCGCCGCTTCCTGATGCGTCTTGTTTAAATATTCTCGCACCAACCCTAAATAACGTTCTTGCTGACCGCGATACAACCAAGCGATCGCAGTGATATTCTGGAGTTGTTCTTCACTAAAATCGCGGATTTTGCGCGTCACTACCCGGTAAACATTCCGCGCATCAATCATCAACACTTTGTCTTGGCGTTCTGCTGGTTTTCCCTTATCGAAAAACCACAATGTACAAGGTAGAGATTTTGTGTAAAAAAAGTTTGTCCCAATAGAGATAATCATATCCACCGCTTGAGTAGCGATTAACTCCTCTCGAATCTCCTTTTCCCCATGTCCCGCATCCGATGCGGAACTCGCCATCACAAACCCGGCTCTACCTCGCTCATTTAAATAACTGTAAAAATACTGTATCCACAGGTAATTTGCATTGCTCACTGCTTTAGTTTTCGCAGCAATTCCCGGTATCTTTTTCTCAGTAAACAGCCGGGGATCATTCTTCACCTTCTCTGGACTCACACCATCGACGTTAAAAGGTGGGTTAGACATGACAAAATCACATTGACCCAGCAACTCTTCCCAGCGATCGTAGAAAGTATTACCTTGGCGAATTATCCCTTCTAAAGCATGAACCGCCAGGTTCATCCGCGCTAAACGGGTGTTTGTATCCGATTTTTCCTGTCCGTAAAAAGTAATTTTTGCTGACGCATCCTCACCACGATTTTCGACAAAATGTCCCGTCTGCACAAACATACCTGCACTACCGCAAGCAGGGTCTAAGACAATTCCTCGGTCGGGTTCAATCATATTTACAATTGTCCTTACCAAAGAAGGCGGCGTAAAAAATTCTCCTCCTTCCTGTGCGCCACTCATGGCAAATTTATTCAGAAAATACTCATAAATTCGCCCAAATACATCCCCCGTGGCAGTGCGTAACTCCTCCCGATCAAAAATTCGCACCAAATTGTAAAGTAAATCTGGCTCAAAATTGGTGTATTCCTTTGGTAAAACCCCCGACAACATCTCAGTTTCATCTTCAATGGCTTTCATCGCGGCATTGATAGCCTTACCAATATCTGCATTCTCCGGCAAATTCAGGAGGTACTGATATTGAGATTCTTCTGGCAAAAAAATCGCTGACTTCCCTTTAAAGTCATCTTTGAGAATGGTACGTTTTTTGCCACCCCGCGAAGATAAACCCTTTTCAATCTCAGCTTTGACTGCATTGAAGCGATTCGTTGCATGGCGAAGAAAGATTAGCCCCAGTACGGGCATACTGTATTCATTAGCATTTAGTTTTGAGTTAGCGCGGAGTTGGTCTGCGGCTTCCCACAGGGAAGATTCTAGTTGGCTAATGTTGAGCATAGTTTGTTAGCGATGCTTAGGCGAAATTGTGACTGTCTACTTCGCCTAAAAAATTATGAGTTTACATATTAACTGTTTTGGCAACCAGGAAATCTGTTATCCTTTCGCCTAGCCCAAACAAATATACTTAGCACGTTTCATCCCTTGATCGGAATTTTTTAACCTAAAATAACTTCCCAAAGACGATAAGCAACAATACTTTTGACACATTAGGCAATGAAAAGCCAAAGCCACTAAGTTTTGAAACCTCATTTACCCTGGCTCGGTGTAATAGTACCGTCATTCTGAGCTTGTTTAATTGCCCGCTTCAAAATTAACACCGCCATTTGAGACAAAGAACGCTCCTCTGCATCAGCCAATTGTTGCAGGGCTTCTTTATCTTCTTCTTCCATGTAAATAGTTACTGTTACTTTTCCCATGTCATCATCATAAGCCAATTAGTGTGTTTTTATATTTATCACGTAAAAACACACTAATTAACACAAAAATACTTTATTATTGCGTATAATTACTTATAAGTCAAAAGCCAGCCATCAACTTTCTCAGGGCGGATGCTGGCTTTTGGCCCCCATATCACAGGAGACATATACAATGTTAAAGCCTGTTAGCTACAAAACAGATGAACACCGAGCTTATCAACAAGCTTTAGATGATTTCGGCATCACCGAATTACTAGCCAATATCAAAAACTACTCTGACGCAGACTTTGATAGCACTTGGATGCAACTCCAGCAGCAAGAAATAGAAACTCTAGCGGCAATTCTGATTTCTGCGTTAACTCACAGCATCAATGGTAAATTGCTTGCCGCTTATCTCCATCTCATGAGGCACAATCACCAAGATATAGCCCCAGGTTTGATTAATCTGAAATACCCAGACACATCTATTGAACTTCCCGCTAACTTTCCTGATGTCGCCAAGACACCCAGATTTTTATATGGCGATCACTTGCGTTGGCTCTCTACTGAAAGCGATACTGACTGGGGTATTGTCATTGGTCGATTTTATAGCTTTGCAAGCGATCGCTGCTGCTGGAGTTGGTGCTACCTGATTTGGTTGAGCAAAGATAGCCCTAGTGCTGCTTGGACATCCGCCGATATTGCTTGGGAAGAAGATTTAGAACCAATCAGCGAGGAGACACACTGATGAATCCTCATCCACTCAAGCAGCGAGAGCAAGATTTGATGCAATTCTATAGTTATTGTCAATTGGGAATGACTCCCAAGCAGTTTTACACTAAGTGGCAGATGAACCACGAAGAAATTGCTCAGATTTGCGATCGTTCCCTTTCCACCGTGCGACGCTGGTTTGCTAGAGGTAAAAACTACCGCCGTCCCATGCCAGCCGATTTACGCCACCTGGCACTGATGAACTTTCTGCTGGAACACTTTGAGGAGATGCCCGAAGAACTGTTGCAGAAACTGTGTTTTCCAGACAAAAGTGAGTAGAAACTGCATCTAATTTCAATATCAAAATGATATTTCTTGCCAGCCTGTGTCTCAGTAGGCTGGCTTTTGTCTTGGAATTTACAGATATTACCAGGAGTACTTCATGACTTACCTTGAAAAGCTCAGTCCTTGGTGTATAGTCCGGCTTTTACCTAATATGCAGAACCAGATTGTAACTCGTTTTCGTCGCCGCAGCGATGCGGAAGCGCATTTACAAGTTTTGCGCCGACTCATCCCTGGTGTGAGTTTTACACTGATTTTCAATGTGCCGTTAGAGGAACAAGATTTGACTGCTGTAGAGTAAGTAGCAATGAAATTAAAAAACATCGATTAATTCAACAATTAATAACAAGTAAAAAACTAGACAAGCTAAATTAACTTTTGAACGTATGATTTACAAATTTCTGCGATCGCACTGACAAATAACTTAACCCTCATTACCCATAACACTAGAGAATTTCAACGCATTAATGACTTGTTGATTGCGGATTGGCAGATATAGCGATCGCCGAAATAGCAATTGCGATCGCATCCTATTTTTACCTGAAACTGGCAGTGGGCGATCGCAAAATCAGTATATTATCTTTTCACAAATAAAAAACACTCATCCACGAAGTTCTTCCATTGTCAGAAACACATCATTTGTGATGAAAATGTAAGTTTTTCCGGGATTTAGGGCGTTGGTGTTGAATTATTCCCATTATATATTTGCATCTCATGCCCTCACTCATGAACGAACAGCGTCAGCAAGCTTATCTCAACCTGATTCGCAGTCTGTTAGATGCCCCTAGTGGTGAAGAACCAAAGATTTTAGCCACACACCAAGATTTACTTGATGCTGGCTTGGTGCAAAAAGTAGAAGAAGTAGCACAGATGTGTTCTCAACATGGAGATGAGAAGACAGCGAATAGGTTGCAAAATTTGGCAATGCAACTACGGGAAGCGTTGAATCTAGATACTCAAGTAGATTTGCAATCTCTGAGTGAAGAAGAGAAACAAGTATATCTCCAATTCTTGAAGGAGGTACTACAGGCAACCAAAGACAACAGACGTAATCCCCAGGTAGTTTACCCCTTACTGGAGAGGAATACAGACAAACTTGATGGAGTGCTTGCAGAAATACTACGTGATTGGGGAACAAATACACTGAGGGAAAAGAAAGCAGATGCGGCATATGTAGCATTGGTTATTGTTACATTTAGCCATTTAATTCAGCAATTTCCCAAGGGTGACAAAGCTAGTAATATAGAAATTGCCATAACAGGCTGTAAAGTCGCGTTAACTGTCTACACCAACAAAGCCTTTCCTCAAGAATGGGCAATGACGCAAAATAATCTTGGCATTGCCTACAGCGAGAGAATCAAAGGAAAAAAGGCTGAGAACATCGAAATTGCGATCGCTGCTTTTACTGCGGCTTTAACTGTCTGCACTAGAGAACGTTTGCCTCAACAATGGGCAATGACGCAACATCATCTTGCTGCGGCCTACTATTCTAGAATAGTAGGCGACAGAGCAGATAACATCGAAAATGCCATTGCTGCTTCTAATGCTGCTTTAACTGTCTACACTAGAGAAGCTTTGCCTCAATATTGGGCAATGGCGCAAAATCATCTCGCCATGACCTACAGGGAGAGAATCAAAGGAGACAGGGCAGATAACATCGAAATTGCGATCGCGGCATATACTGCGGCTTTAACTGTCATAACTAAAGAAGCCTTGCCTGTTTATTGGGCAGGTACGCAAAATCATCTCGCAAATGCCTACAGGGAGAGAATCAAAGGAGACAGGGCAGATAACATCGAAAATGCCATTGCTGCTTTTAATGCTGCTTTAACTGTCTACACTAAAGAACGTTTGCCTCAACAATGGGCAATGACGCAAAATAATCTTGGCATTGCCTACAGCGAGAGAATCAAAGGAAACAGGGCTGAGAACATCGAAATTGCGATCGCTGCTTTTACTGCGGCTTTAACTGTCTACACTAGGGAAGCTTTGCCTCAACAATGGGCAATGACGCAAAATAATCTCGCAAATGCCTACAGGGAGAGAATCAAAGGAGATAGGGCTGAGAACATCGAACAGGCTATCACGGCTTATACTGCTGCTTTAACTGTCAGAACCAGGGAAGCTTTGCCTGTTGACTGGGCAACAACGCAAAATAATCTCGCAACTGCCTACTGGGAGAGAATTAAAGGAGACAGGGCAGATAACATTGAAAATGCCATCGCGGCTTTTACTGCGGCTTTAACTGTCAGAACTAGAGAAGTTTTGCCTTTTGAATGGGCAATGACGCAAAATAATCTCGTAAATGCCTACAGGGATAGAATCAAAGGAGACAGGGCTGAGAACATCGAAAATGCCATTGCTGCTTCTACTGCTGCTTTAACTATCTACACCAGAGAAACTTTGCCTGTTGACTGGGCAACAACGCAAAATAATCTTGCCAATGCCTACAGCGAGAGAATTAAAGGAGACAGGGCAGATAACATCGAACAGGCTATCGCGGCTTATACTGCTGCTTTAACTGTCAGAACCAGGGAAGCTTTGCCTCTAGATTGGGCAACAACGCAAAATAATCTCGCCATTGCCTACAGCAAGAGAATTAAAGGAGACAGGGCAGATAACATCGAACAGGCTATCGCGGCTTATACTGCTGCTTTAACTGTCAGAACCAGGGAAGCTTTGCCTCTAGATTGGGCAATGACGCAAAATAATCTCGCCATTGCCTACAGCAAGAGAATTAAAGGAGACAGGGCAGATAACATCGAAAATGCGATCGCGGCTTATACTGCGGCTTTAACTGTCTACACTAGGGAAGCTTTGCCTGTTGACTGGGCAGCAACGCAACATAATCTCGCTGCTGCCTACAGCGATAGAATCAAAGGAGACAAGGCTGAGAACATCGAAAATGCCATTGCTGCTTCTACTGCTGCTTTAACTGTCTACACTAAAGAAGCTTTGCCTCAAAACCATGCAGAAGCTTTGTGGGAAATGGGAATTACTTACCAAAATGTAAACAAGTTTGAGTTAGCATACAATGCTTTTAAGTCTGCCATTGACACAGTAGAATCTTTACGGGAAGAAATAGTATCTGGTGAAGAAAGCAAGCGTAAACAAGCTGAATATTTTAACAAAGTTTATAGCCACATGGTAGAAGTTTGCAGGGAATTAAATAATATTACCGAAGCAATAGAATATGCTGAACGTAGTAAAACCCGCATTTTAGTTGAGCAAATCCTCGAAAGTGACTCTAAAATCTTCTTCCCCCTAGATGTTGTGACTCAACTAGAAACCTACAGGGATGAAATAAAAGTAGGACAATATCAAATCCAATATGGTAAAGCGAAAAGTCCCCAAATCTTAGCAAAACATCTTCAAGAATTGCGCCAACAGCGTAATGAATTACAAGATAAATATTTACCTATTGGTTCTAGGTTCAAGTTTGATAAATTCCCAGAAACTTTAGATGCAAATACAGCAGTTATAGAATGGTACATTGCCTCAGATAGAATTCTCGCGTTTATTATCCAACCTCACGGACAAAAATTAACCTCTTGGCAATTACCACCAGAAGAGAAAACAGCCCTAATTGACTGGGTAAATGAATATTTACAAGATTACTACAACCCAGAAGACGAAAATAAAATCCAATGGCAGAACCAACTAGCAACACGCCTGAACAACTTAGCAGAAATTCTGCACATTGAAGAAATATTAGCCCACATCCCCGAACAATGCCAAAGATTAATCCTCATTCCTCATCGCTTTTTGCACCTATTCCCTCTCCATGCTTTACCAGTCAAATCATCATACTTAATTGACTTATTCCCCAAGGGCGTAAGCTATGCACCTAGTTGTCAAATCTTACAACAAGTGCAACTGCGTCAACATCCTGAATCTCAATCATTATTAAAATCCTTATTTGCTGTCCAAAACCCGACAGCAGATTTATATCAAGACTACGAAAAAGACTTAGGTGCAGTCGCCGCCATCAAAAAGAAATTTACTCAAGCTCATATTATCAAACAAGCCAACGCTAACAAATCAGCAATTCTCCATGTTGATGAAAATCATCACACCACCCTAAACCAAGAATTACGCCAAGCGAACAACATCTTTTTCTTTTGTCACGGCTACTTCAACCCTGACTCTCCCCAAGATTCCGGCTTACAATTAGCCGACACAAACCTAACTTTAACAGAGATCATCGCTCACTTCAAATTAGCAAACTGTCATTTAGTCACCCTTTCAGCTTGCGAAACTGGGATGATAGATTCCAGAAACACCAGTGACGAATACATAGGTTTACCCAGTGGCTTTTTGTTAGCTGGTAGCACCAATGTAGTAAGCAGTCTTTGGACTGTCAGTGCTACAGCTACAGCTTTATTCATGATGAAATTTTACGAAGAACTCCAGCAGCAAACTAATATTGTATTAGCTCTAAACGCAGCACAACGCTGGTTAAGAAATACAACAACCAAAGGCTTTCAAGATTGGCTACCTAAATCATCATTAAGTATATCTTGGCAGAAAGTAATAGATAAATACTTTACTGAAATCGCCAAAGACCAAGGAGAATCTACACCACCCTTTGAGTCACCTTTTTATTGGGCTGCTTTTTATCACGCAGGTAAAGGAGTTTAATAAATGTCATCTCAAAATAGCATCCAAGCCTTTATTGAAATACTTAATTCACAATCACAGTTAATTTCTCAAGCAGACTGGGAAGAATTACAGCAAATACGTAGCAATTTCCCAGAAGATGACAATGAAGAAATTGCCGAAATATTAGAAGAGTGGTTACAAACAGCATCTCGCAGTCAACTGTTAGCAGCTTACACCCAAAACCTCGAAATAATCACTGCCAAATCTTCTATTGATGTAGGTAAAAACTTAGGTATAGCTAACAGTAAATCACAGACACCACCAGATAAACCCAGCCCATCATCAAAGGAATTATTAGACAATGCTATTAAACTCAACGCGCCTTTATCAGACAAGCCAAAATCTCAACCAACACAGTGAAGAATTTTAGCCTCAGCCTCTACGCTTTTCATCTCCGCCACACCCTCACCCATCTTCCTGATGAAGTTGTGGCAGATGCTCATTTCTTATGGGATAATTTGGTGAAATTGGGAGAGAATACCCTTACCTTTCCCGGCTTAAAAGATTTGCGCTCAAAACTAGTTTCTTATAATCATGGTGTATACACACCCCAGCAAGAAACAGCTATCAAAACTGAATGGTTAAGCATTTCAGGAAAAGATTTAGACTTAGGTAGTCTCCCCACTCCAGCCGGATTTAACATTAACGCTAATCTTCAGCCATTCTTACTTAATGACACCTACGCCATAGATTTAACCTTATCTCCCGAATTACCAAACACCGAAATAGACATCCCCCAACTGCAACATTTCCAACCCCAATATTTATTACCCGCTAATATTCAAGCATCATTAGGACAAACATTATCAATTTATGGAGAAGTAGAACCCAGTGAAGATTGTGAGACTTTAGCACAAAAAATTGCCATAGCCTTAGTAGCAGGAACTAACTTAAATTCTCCCATATTAATACACAAGGGAGAATTGTTTGAGAGTTTATTATTTGAATACCAAGCACTTGACACCAGCGCACCAGATAACCCTGCTAAACAGTGTCAAATTTTAATAGTCATCAATAATAATCAATCACCAACAGCACAACTGGCAACAACAGCGCATGAATGGTTATTAAAGTTACTTTGGAGCTATCATAAAATCCTTTATATCTATCAACTAGCGCGTCAACGCTATGGAGAAGGGAGAAAAATTTACGGCTATTTAGAAAATAAAATCCAAGAATTTAACAGTCTGATAACTGTAAATCAACCAAAATTATCTGCACTAAAAAGTTTAATATCCCAAGTTCCGCAAACAAGCTTAGACTACACTAGATGCTGTCAAGATTTAGAAACCCACCACACAGCAATTACTACAAACATTACTAATTACAAAACCTGCTTAGATAATATTACAGCCATTAATAACGGCAATATTCCCCAAACCTGGGAAAACTTTTTCAACAAAGAATGTCAAAAATGGCAACAACAAATCCAAACAGATATTAACTATCTTGCTCCAGGTAAAGAAATATTTGGACAATTAGTTGATACAATTCGGGGTGTAGTAGAAACACAACAAGCAGAGAGCGATCGCTCTTTAGAACGCACCATCCAAGTATTAGGTATAGCCTTTGGTGGCGGTGCAATAGTTTCTGGTGTCGTCACCCAACACATAGATAAACCATTCGCACCAATTAATTTCAAGTACCCAGTTCATCCCTTGGTATCATCTTTATTTTGGAGTGTTTTAGCTACCATTATCTTTGGTATGTTAGCGTGGTGGATCACTCAACCGAAACCAAAGAGAAATAAACAGAAGTAAGCAGAGTTAGAGCAAGTTATCCTACTCACGCCACATCGATATTAAGAATAATCTTGCTGTGCGATCGCACAAATTTTTTAGACAACCAGATTAATTCACCCAGAGACTTGTTTAATTTCACGCTTTTCTCTGGTGTGTTTACAAGCCCTTCTGTTGCTTTGTCATTTCCGCAAACAGCATCCTACATCTAGGACAACACCCATCTTGCCATAGCGCAGGTATTTTGAAAGGTGCTTGACAATTGGGACACTTCGCTAAAATTTTGAGTTGATGGCGATCGCATTTCCATACTGATTTATACTGCCATTCAATTCGGTGACGAGGTGCTTCAGCATAACAAGCCCCACACAAGCGAATTGGCTCATGCTGCATTCCCACTCCAGCAGGTGGTAACATCTGGGCTAACCTTTGGGCATCCACTTCTACCACAGATGCGATCGCTTCCAACTCTTTTTGGCTAGGGCGAGGATTAAAATGAAATCTTTCCCAACGTGCCACTACAGCACCAATTCCTGCCAAACTACCCAACCCACTCGGAGATAAATGGTTAGTACGTCTGAACCTACCAAGAAAGTGGCTCAGACTCTCTCCTTCATAGGGTTCAATCAAGAATAGCCAAGGTTTAACATTTGGTGCTTCTATCATTTGTACTCCTTAGCTACTTCCTGTAAAACAGCCTTGTCAATCTTCTTCAATCCTCTTGATAAAGAACGAATTGCTGCTTCCCTCAGAATCTCATCAAGGCGACCAATGTAGCCTTCAGTTGCTGATGTGAGAATCCTGAGCATCTCCTTACTTGTCAGATTAGAAGATACTGGCAGTTTCAAAACCATTTGTTCCCACATTTCTACTGTCTTCTTGAAATCCTCTCCCGACAATTTACCAAAGCGCAGGTGTGGCATAAAGCGTTCTTTAACTTGCTCATTCCTCTTAATTACTGCATCCAAACGGTCTGTTCCTACCAGTACCACAGCAATTCCTAAATCTTCAGCAATATCTCGCACATCAGCAAAAGTTTCAGGTTTAAGACGATCAGCTTCATCAATAATCAGCATCTCTACGCCACAACCCTTAAGTACTTCTATAGCCCTATCACGAAAATCAGATACTGTTCCTTTGGTTACTCGATATTTGAGGTACTCAGTAATCTTCTTAAATAAATCCTTGGGGCCACATTTTTGGTTAGGTCGAATATAAACGACAGGAACAATTGGCGGTCTTCCAGCTTCCTGCTGTGGCTTATGCCTTAATCTATAGGCATCACAAGCAACTGTCTTACCAGTTCTCGATTCCCCAACTACTCGGCAACATTTTCTTGCTTTGCGCTTGCCATCTAACCAATCATGGAGAGTTTTGACCTGCTGTAGCGGCACAATACTCTTACCCTTCAAACGAGCAGTTTCAGTTTGTAACCACTCTTCATCTGGTTTTACTCCTCCCAATTGCTGGGCGATCGCACTTGCTTCTGTCATTGTTTACAACCCATATTCTTCACGAAGTTGTTCATAGTCCCACACCTCAATTTCTTCGTATTGAGATTGAGCCGTTGCTGTATATTCCACGTCATCGGGTTCAACTACTTGGGAGGATAATGACTCAGTTTTGCTTTCATCAACCCCAGCAGACCGCAGAACAGCTTGTTCTAATTTTTGACGCTCCTTACGGCTCTTCTTACTAGCCACAAGAGCATCACGCTCAATAACTTCTTGCAATAATGATTGGTTACTGATAGTTTTGCCTGCGGTGCGGAGCCTGCTACTTGCTGCCTCAGCCTCATCTAATGACAGTTGCTCTGTCTCCAAACCTTGAGCATGAGCGCGAGTTAGGAACACTTCTTGATTTTTCTCCTGGCGATAAACCAGAATGGTTGTAATGTCTCTGGGATCAAATCTTAAATTGACAGTTTCCCCAGCATAACCTGCCAAATATTCCCCCCGATACATTAAATTTTGAAACTGTAAATATCCTCCTCTTTGCACTGTACGCCGTGACTGCTTCATCAGGCAGATATCCAAATCTCTATCTGCCATTGGCTCTGGTACTGTGGGTAGTCCAGCTTCCCAACGCTCAAAGCGAGTCTGATCCCCCATTCGCGCATCAATACTTTGGTTGTAGCGGTCAACAATATAGCGAACTAGTAACTGTTCTAGTTCCCGTAAGGTGAGTTTTGCATCCTTCTCTGCATCTTCTGGGCGTTCCTGCACATTAGATCCGGTGTACCCTGGAAGCGTTGAAAATAGTTGGTCATTCAATGTCTTAAAAGGACGCTCAACTACTCCACCTTCTGAAGGGCGATCGCGTAAATGACAGACAAATCCCAATTGCACTGCAATCTGACTCAAGTGGTTAGAGCGAAAATCTTTACCCCCATCAGTATAAAAATGTTCTGGCTTACCGTAAGTTCCCCATTCGCAATGCAGTTTGTACTCACAACCGTACCTTTTTGGCAAAATTGCATGGCGTAATGCTAAGGCAACTACTACTGAACTAGGCGCATCAAAACCTAAATTGATACCCATAATGCAACGAGAATAGGTATCAATTACAGTTGTTAGCCAAGGACGACTTAGTAGATCAACATGGTGAACTACTAGCAAAACATCTACACGGGTATGGTCACATTGCCAAACATGGTTGCTGTAGTCAACAGATAAATCTTGACCTTCGCGGGTTTTAACTGAAAGTGTTGTCCCCCTCCAACCAGGGCTGCGGATACTCTTAGCTTTTTCTTTTTGTTCCAATATGGGAGCTAATACCCGTAAAACAGTTCTGTAATTAGGAGGCTTGGAGTCGCCTAGTTCTCGCGCTTTAGCTTGAACTCTCAGGGCAACTTGCTTGGGAGTCATGCGTTTACTACCCTTGTTACCTTCCTTATAAGTTTTGATGATGAAGTTTTCCCAAAACTCACCAATTCGATGTTTTCCTTTATCAGCCCTACCTGTCTGAGTGAATCCGACTAAGCCATCCTCCTCCCATTTTTTTACTAAACGCTGCACCGTTCGCACTGATACACCCAGTTTTTCCGCAGCCTCCTTCAACTTCTGCCCGTAAGTTGTGCGATCGCATGGTTCCAGCAAACTTTGGATTACCTCTAACTTCAGTTGGGCTTCTTCTGAGAGTTCTGTAACAATCACATTCTTCTCAGGAGATGTATTGCTTTCTTCTGATAGGGCTTGGGCAGTATTTACCGATGTATGAACAGTGAAATCAGACATAATATTTCTGTTCATGAATCAAAATTGATTTATAAATACATAATGTTATTCTAAATGTTAGGGAAACGACAGTCAATTTGTCATTATGAAAATATACAAAACCTTTTTTCTAATTTCTGAAGCGACAGTTAATTTGTCATTTTTACGGAAGGCGACATTTATTTAGTCACTGTCGAGAAATAATGTCATACCTTTTGAATAGCGAAAACTCTTGCTGTACAAGCATTTACCAGATGACAACAATTTGTCACGACGACATTTAATTAGTCACTGTACATAAGCAGGCTTAACTGTATGTATACAATTTGGACTTAGGCAGTAAGGGACTTTTAATGAAACTTATGCCATTTTGGATTGAGAAAGGTTTTACTGGTAAGCTTTTGAGCAATCCATTTGTCGCAATCATTCTTCAATTTGGTATTATTTCATAGCCAAGTATGAAAGCGGGACTGGTTTTTACTCAGCACTCATCACTTTCAAGTCAAGAGGTGGGAGGAGAGGAAATGTATCTAAAACCCTTACACTCCAAACCCTTCACCCTTACAACCAGTCTCCACAAAAAATCTTTATGCGTAAGTACTGAGACAATATATAACCGTAATTTTCCTGAGATATTGAGCTTTGTAAATTTAATTTTGAAGAAGACTTCAGTAAATTCATCAAAACTCATTCAAAAAATTACCTTATCTTTGAAAAATCAATTGATACTGATGGCTATCACAGGTAATCTAATAAATAATAGATACATTAACTTCATTGGTCTTGAGAACTTCCATGACCACTCATAGTCTGTTTACTGATTTAGAAGAACAAAATTTTGTTAAACCCAATCTTCAGCCATTAAATCTCCAACTTGGGCAAGAAAAAATATATAGCTTCTTCATGGAAATTGTGAATGAAAAGTCTCCAGAAGAAGTTTTGCGAGAATTTAAAAGATTATTTTTTGACTTTCTAGAATCAGGTAGTTTAAATACAGTACCTCTGATTCGGAAAATCCTCTCAGCCAACAATGAACAGGAATTTCGGAATACTATTAAGCGTTGTTGCTATATTATAGTTAATAACTGGGCATCTAAAAGAAAATATGAAGCTATTCAAGAACTAATTAACCTATTAGTTAATTATGATGTCCCATGTAAAAAAAGTAGTTATACCAGTTTACATACATATAAAAGCTGGCTCAAAAACTTTGTTAAAAGCGAAGACTATCAAGAATTAAAATTATTTGCTCATAAACACGATTATAAAGGTAAAGCTCACTGGAGCAATCGCTATGCAGCTTATTTATTAGTTGCTCAATCTTTAGATGCTAATAACCCCATAGAGCAACAAGAAGCTGCTAGGCAACTTTCTAAGCAGATGAAGGACAATTTTAAATTTGAACTAGCAATGTATATTGCACGTTCTCAGTCCTCGGCTTCTAGTACTACACGCTATGTCAACCCTAGCATCTTGGGCGATAATGTTTTACGTTTGATTAAAATGATTATCGTGAAAAAGGGCTTATTTAGTTATGAAAATTTAGCCAATATATTTATTAAACAAACCCAGGAACAAACATTTAAAGAGTTTAAAGAAAGTATACGCAAGTATTTGTTTTTCTCTGTTAAAAATCTTGAATTGGTCAAAATATTAAATCAGCAATTAAAAGAAAATTTAGCTAATTGGAAACCAGAATCTGATGAAGATATTTTAGATAAAAACTTATTTCTTCGTAGTTGTAATCGCCTGATTGACTGTCTAACTACAGAAAATGGTCGAGAGCCTTCACAGTTATTTAGTTTATTGCTTTCTCAAGGTCATCCATTAACTTTAGTAATTATCCTACTGAAAATCATTTTGATTTGTCCAAATTCTCGCAGCCATTTAGAAATTAGAATTGCTCATTTAATTCGCTATTATGAAAAATTACCTAAAGACGAGTGTAAATGGATAATTCATTTTCTAGAAATTTTTAATATCACTTTTGCTATCTATGCTGAAAATGTTGAATATAACTTGATTAAAGTTGAAGAAGACAAAAAGAATTCTCAAGGTAAGTCTAAGATAGATACTTACCATGTGTTTTCCCAATTAAGGGAAAACATTTATCAATAAGTGGTAACAAGATTGTTGGCTGATAACTAATATTTTTGAGTGCAACTTAGTATTAGTGAGAAAACATAGCGATCGCAGGTAAAAGCTGATATGATTCACTTTTAATTAAGATAGAGCATCCTAAGTAAATTAATACCAAAGGAAAGACCTTGCGACCGTAGCGGGTTAGCAGCGGTGCCATGAGAGGATTACGGGTTAACGTATAAGATAAGCAGCACCACAAGCCAACAGTGAAATAGCAGATACCGAGAATTACGCCTAAACTGGGAAGATCACTACTAGCAAACAGTGGTACATATATACCAATATTATTCCCACCATTGGCAATAGTAACTGCGGAAACACGATAAGTTTGAGGATCACGCAGAGTAGCCCACAGAGATTTTTTGCGGTGCTTGGTTTTAGATGTAGAAAAATCAACTGAGACTGTTTGTACAGTTTCTGCTTCTGTTTCTTTAGTTAGTAAATGATTAATTCCAATCGCTATAGGTAAAAAACCTAGTAAACCAATCCAAGCTGTGGGTAAAATCAACCCACCCAAAAAACCAGGAAGACTAGCCAAGACTAATACTGTAAAGCCTAAAAATTCGCCAATAATAATATTTTTTGGACGGAAATGACGATTAACTTTACCAAAGAAAGCCGTCAAATATAAGTTGTCATCAAAAGTAGTTGCGATCGCAGCAGAGATGCCAATAATTATGGTACTAGTTAGCCAATTCATAGTTGTTGCGTCAGGTAATGTAACACTCCAAAATTTGGAGGATTGATTAGCAATGCCCATCAATCAAATTGATGTGTTATTTCAGCTAGGTACCTTAGCCGCGTATGTCATAAATATTATGGCTAACCACTAAATAGGAGCAAATATTCTTTTTTGTTAAATCAATAAAAAAAGATTATTGATAGTTGTAAAGACGTTATACCAATTCACGAAATTACTGATACAAATCACTTTCTCTGCAACTCGTCTTCCGGTCGCCGAGCGTTCGCGCAGCGTCTCCGTCAGGAGAAGTCGAGGCGATGCTTTCATATCTGTATCATTTTTAAAGTGAAATGGTATTAGACCTCTTGCACGAATGTTATAAAACACGAATTTTAAGTCTCACGCGTCTGGGAATGGGTGAGGTGTAGCTAGAAAAAATTAACCGCCGATGTCAGAGGATGCACGCAGATGCACGCCGATAAATTTTTACTTCAGTAGACTAGGAAACGCTATACTGTAGCTTTCACTGAATTAAAATCTGGTCTGATACTCAATCACAGCACGGCTATCGTCTTCTAAGTTAGTAGAAGCGCGTATCCGCAATTCATCGTTAATGCGGTAATTTATCCCCCATTGAAATGGGTCATTGGCAGTTAAAATCTTGATGCTAGAAATCGAAAACTTTGTAGAAATATCCACACCAGCTTCAGCCGCTAATTCTAATGTAGAACTGTTTCTCCCAGCTTCGGGGTTATCAGAAATCACAGTTGGAAAGATGCGAAATTCACTCAAACCAAAAGCATTGGCAATTTGATTAAATGTTGTTTGAAAGTTATTAAATACGGCGGAACCGGCAATATTAATTAAGCCTAATGTACTATCAGCACGTCCTTGAGTATCAACAAATCCACCGCCTAATAAAGCAACAATTTCAGTTTGACTGCGTGAGGGACTGCTAGTAAGTTCGAGATTTTCATTGAGTTTACTAGCCGGCCCTTGGACTCTTGCTTCCACCCGCACACTTTCTAATGAACCTAAGCCGCCGACGGAATTGTTTCTGGTAAAATCCGATGTTTGCACTGCATCCAGGACTTTGGCAAATAGCCGCACATCTAAAATAGGATCGCGGGGTGAGTCAGCCCGAAATGTGGCTGTATTTTTATAGCCACGTACTAAGTTAAATTGGGTGGTAAATAAATTCACACCACCTTTTTGCAGCCGAATTGTACCATTAGGTATAGGCTGATTCAAAGCGCCATTAACTTTTAAATTACCTGTAGCACTAAAGCTAAGAATTGGCGGACGAGTAATTTGGATATTGCTGCCTAATGTCAATTCGAGGTTATTTAATCTCGCTACATTGGAATTACTTCTCGCTTCGGTTTTATCTTGTTTATTAGCTTTGGCAGCATCGCTATTTGTCGCTTGATTAGTGTTAGTTGATTCTGCTAATAAAACCTGACCATCAGATAACCGAATTTGACCGCCAATCAGGGGGTTTAAGGCTGAACCTGTAATTTGTAAATTACCACTTGCACCACCTTTATATAATCCTTTGAGATTTAAATTTAATTTTTCTAAATTAACAGTCAAGGGATTACTTGCGACTTCTCCATTATTAAACACAGGAATTTCCCCCGCCGCGTTTACTTGACCCCGACTAAATCTGCCTTCAACACCTTCTACAACAATGCGGTCAAAATTGAAATTTATCTTGCCTGTAACACGTCTGATTTTACCGGGTAAAGCTTGGGCGGCAAAGGTGGCATCTTTAACGGTGGCAATTCCGGTTAACTCTGGGCGTTGTCTGGTTCCCCGGACTGTTAAATCAATTTCACCTTCACCTTTTTCAAAGGCTATTTGATCTGTTAACAGATTTAGTAGTGCTAATCCTTCATTGCGGACTTTGACATCTAAACTAATTTCATTGCTGGCGGGGGCGGTAGTTGCAAAGGGTAACTGATAGGGTATGCTGCCACTAATATTAACTGGTTCTGGCCCGGCAACGGAAACATTACTACCAAAGTTCAATCGACCATTGATATAGCTAAAGCTGGCGGTAGCTGCTTCTACTGGTTTTTGATTCAGGGTTCCGCCAGTAATTTCTAATTCGCCTTGGGCTTGGGGGTTGGTGATTCCACCTGCTAAGGCGGCGGAACCATTCAAGTTACCTGTGATATCAATGGGGAGTTTGACAAAGTTATTAATTAAGCCGATGGGAAAATTCGTGACTCGTAACTGACCTGATTGGTCTTTACCGCCGATGTTACCTGTGAAAGCTAAAAGACTTTTATCTAACTCTATGCGTAACGGGCGTAACTGCAAGACACCATTTTCAAAGCTACCTTGGGCAATGATTTGTTTTGCATTGTAGTAGCGATCGCTTTCACTTTCTTTACCCCAGGTAAAGTTCTGTCCGTTAATATCAAACTGTACAGATAACCCGTTGGCTGTGGCTGTATCTAAGGCAATGTCGCCGTTAAAGGTTCCTTGCAAGTCTGCCAGTTCTGGTAATAAATTGTTATCCCGCCTTTGTTGTTGCTGTTGTGCTAGTTCTGCTTCAATTTCGTAAAAGCGTCGCAGTTGATCAAATAAAGGTTGATTGGGTAAACCACGGGAGTTGGTAGTTAAATCGGCGGCTGTGCCGTAAGCTGGTTCTGATAAACCACGCTGAAAGTCTCTGATTTCAAAGATTTGGGCAACGGCTAACACATCTTGAATTTTGCCTTGGCTGATGTTGAGTTTACCTTGGAGTTGTGGCCCTTTGGGACTTTGGCCAAAACTCCCCGCAAAGGCATAAACACTGTTACCTTTGACAAATTTACTACTGGTGAGTGTGGCTTTGCCATTTGCATAGCTGAATTGGGCTGTTAATTCGTTGCCTTGAATGCGTCCAATTTTTGGGGATGCGATCGCTAAATTACCATTGGCAGCAAATGTTTGTTGATTAACTTGCAAGTCGCCACTAATTAACCCAGCTACTGTACCTGTACCTAAACGCAAAGCGGGTGGTACAGAAACATTCAAGATTTGTAAGGGGAAGTTCTGCACATTCAAGGCGATGTTATTGCCTTGAAATTGTCCTTTGGCTGAGGCATCTTGCCACTGTACTAAAAAGGATTGGGGGCGATTTTTACCGTCTAAATTAAAGGCGATGCGGTCTCGATTGCCCATTAAATTTAAGTTCAAGCCGCGCCCTTGGGCAGAATCAATGCTACCTGTTAACAGTGGTTCAAAAGCAATGTTTTGTACTACCAAGTTTCGTAAGGCAATTTTACCACTGACGTTTGGTAAGGGTAACTTGCCTGTGACTCTGCCGTTAAAATCTACCTTACCTTTCAACGCTACTTGATTAGGCAAATTAATGGGTAATTGTTGCAAATTATAGTCCTGGGCTTGGACATCCAAATTTAAGGCAGTAATTTCTGGAATGCCTGCTTTATTAGCGTTGGCTGTGATGTCTCCGGTGACATTTAACCCAGGGGCGGTGAGTTGATTAATTGCTAGTTTCTCACCATTCCAAGCGATCGCAGCTGTCAATGGTCGTTCTAAACCCGGCAAACCTTGAGATAACTGCACCTTACCAGAGGCGTTGACATTCGCTAAAGTTGCCGAACCCAGCGCCCCAGCAACTTGTAATCTACCGCCCAATTGCCCCCGCAATTGCTGATTCAATTTGGTTAACTGCACATCAGCCGCATCCAAGATGGCTTGATAACGTCCTTGATTCACCTGAATATTCGTGGCGGTAATTGTCCCCCCGGCAATATTCAACTTGCCTTGACCACTGGCTTGAATGGTTTGGGGTTGGAAGGATGTTACCGAACCCGCCACGTTTAATTGACCCGTTAAATTGCCTCGGAATTGGGGCGGGACGGCTGCTAATTTTTGCAAGGGTACATTATTCGCTGCGACTTGTGCCTGATAACGTCCATCAGCCACGCGAATATTCGCGGCGGTAATTGTCCCCCCTGCCACATTCAATTTAGCTTGACCACTGGCTTGAATGGTTTGGGGTTGGAAGGATGTCACCGAACCCGCCACATTTAATTGACCTGTTAAATCTCCTTGAAATTGGGGCGGGACTTTGGTTAAGCGTTGAACTGGTACATTGTTAGCTTGAATCTGCGCTTGATAACGACCGTTATTAACTTTGATATTTGCGGCGGTAATTGTTCCCCCAGCAACCGTTAACTTAGCCTGACCACTGGCTTGGATAGTTTGGGGTTTGAAGGATTCCACCGAACCTGCCACATTAAATTGACCACCTAACCGACCGCGAATTGGTGAAGTCTTGGGTGTGAGTTCTTGGACAGCCAAATTATTTGCCACTAACTGCGCTTGATAATTGCCATTGGCGAGTTGAATATTGGTGGCTGTCACTATCCCACCAGCAACACTAAAGTTAGCTTTGCCGCTACCACGCAGCGTTTTCAAGCTGAGGTTATCTCGGTTCCCGGCGATTTGGAAGGTTCCTGCCAAGCGCCCTTGCAACGCTGGGGGTGCTTGTTTGAGAATACGTCCTACGTTGATATTATTGGCGACTAATTGGGCGGCAAAGTTTTGGTTTTGGAGTTGGACACTGGCAATGGCAACTGTCCCACCCGCAATCTGCACTGCTGCCCCTTGACTGCGAATTGATGTCAGTTGAAATGGCCCGCTAGTCCCAGCTAAAATCAACCGTCCGTTAAATTCTGCCCCAGCCAAGGAAACGTTTTGCAGTTGATTTTTATTTACAAAGGGTTCTAACTCGACACCATCACCTGTGACGACGGCTTGCCAACGTTCTTTGGCATAAGTACCCACCGCCCGGACTACCCCGCGACCAACTTTCAGGGCGACATTTTGGAAGTAGATAGTGCGATCGCTGGCGATAATCAGTTCCCCTCTACCTGGGTAGGTGGCTTGGGGTACTTGCCACTGTACAGCCGTTCTCACATTGGTGGGCGTACCTGTAACTTGGGCGGTGGCGGCGACTCTACCAATGCGGAAAGTCGGACTGGAGTTGTAGATTTTAGCGATCGCATCTCCCGCAAAATTCTTGGCAGTAAAAGCCAAATTCAACCTTGGACTTTTACCCACCGATATTTGACCGCCCCCGATGATTTCCCCACCTACCGTAGTTTCGCCTTGAACATCTCGCAAGGTTAACAAGGCATCATTCGCCGAAAATTCAAACTTACTCGTAATACTTTTAAAGTTAATTTTATCAATCCGAGCCGTGTTAATTGTGGCGATCGCACCAGAGAGAATCGGGTTTGTTGCTTTACCCGTAATTTGTATATCCGCTTTGAGTTGTCCAGTTACAGGTACAGGTAATTTCAACTTGAGTGTACTTTGGGCATTAGCAACACTCACTGTTTTAATTCGCCCAGTTAACTGAAGGCCTGTTTTACTATCAATAATGCCGTTGGCAACTACAGGAATTTTGCCGTAGTTGGTATTGAGATTATCTAGCCTGATTTCTGTCCCTTTGAAGTAAACATCCCCTTCTGTATTACTCAACAGTTGGGGGACGCGGGGAATTTGCAGCGTCACTTTTTGTAAATCGGCACTACCATACAACAAAGGCGTTTGTTCTGGCACAAGCTTAACTTGCAAGTCGCCATTCACTCTCCCAGCTTGCAAATTCAGTGGTAACTTGACCAAACTCGTAATTGATGAAGCGAGTAAATCTTGCCCATGCAACTTAATGTCAGCCACTAGAGTTTTTGGGCGGAATTGTCCTTTAACTGCCACATTCCCACCGCTTTCTGCTTGTCCCGCCACATCAAAATTCACCAGTTGGTTATTTTCTAACAGTTGGGCAGAACCGTTAAGTTGGGCAAATGTCACTACCCCTTTTTTCTGTTGACCGAGTAGGTTCACTTTGCCATTCCGCAACCGCAGATGATCTAAATCCGTTTTAATTAGTCCGCTTTTACCTGGTGGTGCGATGGTGGTTGTAATCCAACGTCCTTGGTCGTCTTGTTCAATGTAGACATCCGGGTTAACCAAGGTGACATCCAACTTCAACTGACGGTTAAAAACTAATTGCCACAAATTAAAACCCACTTCTACAGATGCCACTGCTGCTTTATCGGGGTCTGTGGGTGTCGCAGGAATTTCCGAAGCCCCAAAATTTACACCTGTGAGGGAAAAATTGGTCACTTTCCCCAATTTGACGGGACGGTTAATTGTATTGGTGAGGCTTTGTTCGGCTAACGGCGCTAACTCTTTTTGAACAAAATTTTGTAACCGCCAAATCCCTAGAATCAGTCCTACTAACAAGACTCCTAACAACGGTATGCCAGCCCGACTTAAAATCAGCAACCACATCCGCACACGGGTACGAGATTTAATTTGACGTTCTTGATGGCGAGAGTTAGTCATGTGGTTTCACTCTATACTTGCTGAACCTAGGGGGAACGTGACTGGCACTAACAGCATATTTGTTCACTATGCCAAATTCCAGGAACCAAACCAATTTTAGACCTGTGAATTTGCATGACCTTGGTCAACTCATGTTATTCAGGGGAGTTGGGGGTATATTCAATTAAATTTCCAACGATCTGGAAAGTTTAGTAAGTAACATTGAATTTAAGGCTGAGGGAATCTACAGAGAAAGAAGTTACAAAATCCCTGTCCATCAAAATCATTTATCCACAGTAGCTAATTTTATTTACTTGGTTTTTATAAGTATTAACTATTTCATGTATTTCAGTGATTTCACTAAAAAGAAAATTAATTTTTTTAGATGTAAGTGGAAAAATCTCAAATATTGCCTGCTACTATTTATACTATATTTTTATCGATTCATAAAGATGTAGTAAAGACTGTCAGTACGGAGACAGGTGATAGAGTCGCAGGTCTATTGCTGTCGTTAACTGGGTTGTTGCTATAACTAACGCTAATGCAAATACGGTTATACTCACCCTTTATAAAATTCCTTCCGATTCCGCAAAGTTTCGCAACCGTGGCAGACATTGACGCTGATAAAAGCTACTTAAGGTAGGAACAGGTAATCCAAATTCCTCTGATAGTTCTTTCCAGCTAACTTCCGGTGGTAAACGCTTGAGAATCAATACCTGACAATTTACGTCTGGGCGACCTTTCACGTAAGTACGGCGTAATTCGCCATCTGCATCTGTTTCTGCCCATATTTGCACGTTTTCGAGAATCGGTGGTACTTGGGGTGTAGCTTGGAGATTTTCGGTCAAATCCACAATTTCTCCATTACCACTTGCCCAAGACTGGCGCACTTGCAGAGGAACTGTTAATGCTTGTTCTCGATGATAGTTGAGGTAAAAGTCTTGGAGTCGGCGTTTGAGATAGGCATTCAGCCAAGTTACTACAGTCCCATAGCTGGGGTCATAGGTCTGACCTGTTAAGCCATCGCAAATATTACGACAGAAATATAACCAAGTTTGTTGCAATGCGTCTTGATAATAGGGAGTACTTTCTCGCCAAAGTCTACCGGAAGTTAAACGGATAATTTGAGTCAGCAGCTTTTGACGCTGTGGACTTCCAGGAGGATAACCGCAGGCTTGAATAACTAAGTTGCGTAACTCTTCATCGAGTTCCATGATGGCAATTTTGACAAAAAAATAGCAAGAATATACTAAGTATTGCTTACAATGACATCCAAATATTAACCTGATGTTATGAATCGGCCATCTTAATCAGTAGAAGATTCCAGATTTATTTAGCTTCTTGAATTAATGTTTTAGGCAGGGTTGTTTAAAAAAGCAATCATTTCCGCACACCAAGCCAGCCAAGCTTTTTCCGTCTGAATACCACAACGGAGAGTAACATATTGAAATTTCAATTCATCTGGTAATTCTTGGGGTTTAAGAAAGAACTTTTTCTCAATTTCTTGATAGACTGCTAACCTTTGTTGATGTTGACTTTGGTGAGTTTCGAGTTTTGCCAAGATAATTTCACTGTGTACTAAATACCCAGCATATAGCTTGACTAATAAATCACTTTTAAATGGGGTTGCTGTTTCGGCTGTCGCAATCCATTCACACAATTGCTGTTTACCTAAGTCTGTGACTGAGTAAATTTTTTTATCTGGGCGATTTTCTTGCAAGACTTTTTCTGCTTGTAGCCAACCTTGTTCTTCTAAGCGATTTAACTCTCGATAAATCTGCTGAAAGCTGGCTTCCCAAAAAAAACCTACTGAACCTTCTACAGATTTATCAAACCTTTTAGCCAAGTCGTAACCGCTACAAGGGCTATTAATCAATACTGACAAAATTGCGTGGGCTAAAGCCATAGTTTTTTTGTTGACATATTCACATAGTTGAATATATCATGTTGATTATATTCAACTATGTGAATAATATCTTGGTTGAGTATCAACAAGATTAAAAGGAATCTAGCTATGACAAAAATCATGCCAGGACGGTTCACTGCCGAAGTAGACTCACCCTTTGTAGTCTTTTTGATTGGGATGCGTGTCAACCAATTTTGGTCTTTTTCCAAATGGCTACCGGTGGCGCAAGCAATGACTCCGATGCTAAAAACTTTAAAAGAGCATCCCGAAAAAGGCTTTTTGGGTGGAGAACAGTTTTTTCAGGTGTCTCCCTTATCGGCGTTGATGGTGTCATACTGGCGATCGCTTGCAGATTTAGAAAATTTTGCTCGCAATCCTTCGGATCTACATTTACCTGCTTGGCAACGCTTTAACAAAGCCGTTGGTAACGATGGCAGTGTGGGGATTTGGCATGAAACTTACATCATCGAACCAGGACACTACGAAGCAATTTATGGCAATATGCCAGCTTTTGGTTTAGCTGCGGCGACAAAACTTGTACCCATCACCAAGCGCACTGATACAGCCAGAGCCAGAGTCGAAAGAATCAAACAACTTTAGATGGAAAAGGTTCTGAAAGGACAAACTTTTACCTTGATCTGCACAATGATGGCCACAGATAGAACGCCAAAAATTAATTCTTGGTAACTCTGTCACAATCCCTCATGGAATCTAGGAGCCTAAATCTATGACAAGCTTTCGCTCAGAAGATGTACAGCAAATTCTTCAGCGAGCAATGGCTGATCAGCAAAAAGACGAATTTTCGGAACAGCAGTTACAAGAAATGGCAGCAGAACTGGGTATTTCATTTATTAGCCTGCAAACAGCCCAACAACAATGGCAGCAAGAAAAAGAAATCATCAAACGGCGACAAAGGTCTAATGCTCACCGCCTACAAAAAATCAAACCACATCTGATTAGTTATCTGGTGGTGAATCTGTTTTTAATTGTTTTGAATTTAACAACTAGCCCTAGTTACTTTTGGGCAATTTACCCCCTACTGGGTTGGGGATTAGGTCTTGGTATACATATCATCAGCATTTACCTGCAAAAAGATTAGACATTTGGGAGTGGGAATGGGGAGTAAGAAAAATCAAGGTTCAAAACCCTTACACGGTTCAGCTGAAGCTCACAGCAAAGCCATCACATCCTTACACCCCATACCTTTTCACCCCTACACCCAATCTCTACAGACAATCTTTGTGCGTAAGCCTTAATTCCTAATTACATTCCCACCAACCAAGAGAAGAAGTTCTCCCACCAAGAAGAATTCAAATCACCCAAAGTCAATTTCATTTTGCGGCGAATATCTTGGATATTCCAATTAGTAAGCTTGGCTAAGGTTTGGGCTTCTTGTTCAAATCGCTTTGGTAAAGAACGCTTGTATTCTCTACCAGCTTGACATTTGAGTTCACCTGTAAAGGGATGCTGTAAGATGTATCTTCCTTGGAAAGATTCTTGGTTAGAAGTGGCTTGAAAAATTGGGTCTTCTGGGAATTTGTCGCGGGTGTAGCGAATATGTAAGCGAGTGATGAAAACGCTGCTACTAACCAGTGGCGGACGACGGGAACTTGACGGGAATGGCTCGTCATCGTTGGAATTATTATCTAGCCAAAATACACCTGCTTGCTTGAGTTCTTCTGGGTTGAGCGGTTCTGCGGAACAAGGATCGCAACTACTCATATCCCAAGCATATTCCAAGAAAGCTACCTTTCTGTCTTCTTTTAGGTATGATGTCTGGAACATAGACTTGTAAAAATCACTAAATTCATTTTTGACAAATACCGGAATGTTGGCATCGGAAGGAACTTTCACAGTGCGGTAGTTAGTGATTTCTGCTTGCCCTTTGGGTGAGAGGACATAGACAATTAAATCTTGGGCAGCATTGGCATTAATCATACCCAAACGAATGGGCAGCATGAATTTGCGTGATTGGTAGGAAATTTGTAGCGGACGTAAAAACTGATAGCCAGATTCTTCAAATTTATCGAGGTTGACTTTCGCAACAAAGAATTTCATCCCAGAGCGGACATAAGGTTGGAGTAGCTGTTTTGCACCTCTGGGAATTTTGTAGCCGTTGCGATTTAACCAAGTTTCCAGTCCGCCGGATTCTTTTGCACTTAAAATTACAATGTCATATTCCCCAACGTTGAAACGAGCTTCGACGGTTACGCCTAAATCACTTGAACTACCTCTGGCTGCTCCTGCTCTAGCTCTAGCTGCTGGTGCGGGTACGGCTTCGTTAAGTACTCGGTCGTATTCGGTGCAAGGATCAGAGTCGAAGTATTCTACTAAGCGTGGTGCGCTAAAGGCATCTAAACGTTCCACAATTTTGGGTGGAGCAACACGCACTTGTTCTTTTTTGATGACTGTGGGTACAGGTACAACCATTGCAAAATCTTTGACTTCGCCTTTGAAGTCATTGGCCATAGTCAAAACGGTGCGATCGCCATCCCGCGCCATAATTACTTGAGAGGCTTGGTTGTATAATTTACTATCGGCTTTGGCAACATAAAAGCCACAAAATGCCCAGGCTGTAGGGGCAAAGCACAGTACAGCCAATACAGTAATTAATAATGATGAAATTACTATTCTCAATCGCTTCATTTTATACCTCTGAATTAGGGAGTGGGAAGTAGGGAATAGGGAGTAGTTAATTCTCTTGCGTTCTTATGTTCTCGAACCAAGCAAATCTGGGTGATGACCACAGCCAATCAATTGCAATGGTCAATGGTGCAAGGGCGAACAATGACCAAAATACGGCTGTGGAAATGAAGAAGTTATTTCGCAGGATAAAAGTTAAGCTGGCAATGCAGATAGCCCAAACTATCCGCCCGATTTTGGCGTTGGGAATTGAGCGCGGATCTGTCACCATAAATAAGGCAAACAGCAGCAAAGACCCACTCATTAAGCGATGCCAATATACGTCCCAAGTCCAACCAAGATAGAGGTTACGTATGGCTTCTAACAAAGAGTAGGAACCTAAAAAAGCCGCCGTGGTATCCCAACGACCAATGCGTTGTAAAATCAGACCGCCAGTCCCAGCAAATAACAGCCCATACCACCATTCTTCACCCCACTGCCCAGGAGATACCCACGCATCAGAGGTGAGGGTTAAGGCGGTGATAATGCCAAAATTAGCTGGGTTGAAGAAATGTTTATCGCCGACTTTGAAGCAAAATTTACTGGCGATCGCACTCACTCCTGCTAACATCATTGTTGTCCAATGGTCAGCCCGTAAGAGCAAACTTAATCCGAGGGAAGTAATCAAGGCACTACGCAGATTTAGCTTTTGTTCTGGCTCTTGGCTATTGAGCTTTGACAATATCCACTGCGTTGATAAACAAGATGCGATCGCTACACCAATCAATTCTGGATGTAGTGTCCAGTCTCTGGTGCCAATTCCCAAGACTAAAAATGAACCGAGAAATAGAATTTGATAGTCCCGTATATCTTTCAGCAACATTACCAATATATTCAGGGATTACCCGTAGATTTTTCACCAATCTAGTCGAGTAAAAACTGAAATACCATTGCTGTTACAGATTTTGTTACAAACAAGGTGTAGGGGTGTATGGTTTTTGCGTCTTAATACCATCAACTTTGCTAAAACCCCTCGGATAGTTGCCAATTTAACGTTGTCTACAACTTTCTCTTAAACCTAACCCCCAGCCCCTTCCCTACAAGGGAAGGGGAGCAAGATTCAAAGCCTCTCTCCGCTTCGGGGAGAGGTTTGGAGAGGGGTCTGACAAAATAAAAGGCACGTCACTTTACTTGCGTTTTGGTTGTATATTTCCCCAAATGTTGACTCTGCCGTCAAAACCACCACTAGCTAACAGTCTGCCATCTGGACTAAAAGCGATCGCATTTACCCAATCACTATGTCCATAAAGTGTACTTAATAACTCACCTGTAGTTAAATCCCACAGTTTAATACCATCTCTACCGGCGCTGGCTAAAGTTTGGCCGTTGGGGTTAACTGCGATCGCATTTACCCAGTTATTATGTCCTTTGAGGATACGGGAAAGGCTTCTTGATTGCAGATTCCAAAGTTTAATGGTGCGATCGCGGCTGGCACTAATTAAGGTTGTACCATCGGGGGTAAAAGCTACAGCATTCACGGCTTGGGAGTGTGCGGAAAATGACCGAATTAATTTACCACTTGCCAAATCCCAAAGCTTGATTTCACCTTTATTATCACCACTAGCAACTGTTTGCCCATCAGGGCTAATTGCTACTGTATAAATTGAGTCACTAACTTTGACTAAAGTTGTCAATGGACGTTGCTGTAACAAATCCCAAACGCGGATTCCATCTAAAGCACCACTAACCAAGACTTTACTATCAGGAGATACCGCTAAAGATAAAACGTTACTGGTGTGTCCGACAAAGGAACGACGAAATTTATTATTTTTAAGATTCCAAATATTAATTGAGTTATCAGTACTACAACTAACTAGAGTTTGCCCATCTGGCGCAATCACCAAGGATTCTACAGAGGTTTTGTGTGCTTTGCTATTCGCCAACTTTTTGCCAGTTAAAGGATTCCACAGGCGAATTGCACCTTCATTTTCGGCACCACCACTGGCGAGAATTTTGCCATCGGGACTAAAAGCTAGAGATTTCACCGTTCCAGTGTGTCCCACCAAGCTATAAATTAAGCGGAAATTGGCAAAATTAGGTTGAGATGGGGAATCTGGTATTTGAGCGATCGCAGCATAAGCTGTATGAGTCTCTAAACTTTGCCAAATAGTTATCGGCAGAGTCAAGATTGCTATAAAAGCCAAGAAAATATACGGGCGCAGCAAAAGGCCGCTCCCTATTTTTCCCTCACTCCTCACAAATTTTTCCTCACTGTTTGAATAGTTAAGTCAATTTACTTCACATTTGTGACTCAACGCTATCAACGAGGTGGTTTTTTCTTCGCAACAGTTAATATCGGTAGCGTGGGACTCGATGAACGGGAAGGTAAGTAATGTTGTACCACAGGTTCTTCTGGTATGGGGCGATGCTGCTGCATTCGCCACAACTTCCAGGCGAGACTAATACCTGCTGTTCCCAACCCAAGGGCTAACAATGACCAACTATCATCCAATCCACCAATCACAGCATCTACTACGCCCATTGTTATCAAGATACTGATAATTGGCTCTTTTCTGTAGGCTGATTTCAAAAAACGAGGTAATGCAGCATTCATCACAGCTTGGTTTATCCAAATCACCTTTGTGTCAGTTTACCGAGAATACCTCACCACAAGTTGTCTTTTCTAAAAAAGACATCTAAATATTATAATTTGGATCAGTAGGTGAGGGATTGTAACAACTTGTCTTCTTGCTGATTTGCAAGCCTACAAAGATATAGACAGCAAATTCTCCAAGATAGTTCTCTTGATAAAGTTTTAACCAGCCGACTATGCCAGCTGGTTAAACCTGTTCTACTTACTAGCTTACATCTAGAAAGCTTTTGCTTTTGAATTGCACTACTTGAGACCGAGCCAAGATAGCACACCTTGATTGGTGACATATTCAATAATCACCATCAAGCCAAAGCCAATCATCGCCGCCCGACCATTGAGGCGTTCAGCATATTCACTAAAGCCAAACTTGGGTTCTTCTAATTTGGGGGTAACTGTGGGTTGTGGTTGTGTCATGTTCAATAAACCTCTTTTCGGCAAACGGGACTTAAAAGTAATAACCTTGAATCTGGACTTTTGTAAGGTTGGAGCCAGACAAGCCTAGCAGCAACTTTTTAAATGTAGCTGTGCAGAGGCTCTGTTAACATTTTGTAATTATTCTTTATATATTGTAGTCAACTATGACATTAGTCAAGGGTAAGAGTTTTCAGCTTTGTTACCGTGGAAGGGAAAACTAATGTTGTAGATAGCTATATCTAATACGGAACTGTCAGTCTGAGACTGGCAGGCTAAATTAAACCAAAAATTCATCAGAGGCGTTATATGGAAATTGGCGTTCCCAAAGAAACGAAGGATCAAGAGTTTCGAGTCGGGTTAATTCCTTCTAGTGTCAGAGTACTAAGGGAAAATGGTCATAGTATCTTTGTCCAAACACAAGCAGGTCATGGTGCTGGTTTTACAGATGCAGATTACATGAATGCGGGGGCAGAGATTGTCTCGACAGATGAAGCGGCTTGGAATCGAGAATTAGTTGTTAAAGTCAAAGAACCATTATCTAGCGAATATAAATTTTTGCAAAAAGGGCAAATATTGTTTACATATTTGCATTTAGCGGCCGATCGCAAATTAACCGAACATCTAATTGATTGTGGCACTTGTGCGCTCGCCTACGAAACTGTCGAACAACCAGGCCCCAACAAACTACCCCTACTCACACCCATGAGTGTGATAGCAGGTCGGCTATCAGTGCAGTTTGGCGCGAGATTTCTGGAACGTCAGCAAGGCGGTAGAGGAGTCCTTTTAGGTGGTGTACCCGGTGTTAGTCCTGGTAAAGTTGTGATTTTAGGCGGTGGTGTAGTCGGCACAGAAGCAGCGAAAATTGCTGTGGGGATGGGTGCTATTGTGCAGATTTTAGATGTAAATGTAGAACGTTTATCTTATTTAGAAACTTTGTTTGGTTCAAGAGTGGAATTACTTTATAGTAACTCTGCCCATATAGAAGCTGCCGTTAAACAAGCTGACTTACTCATCGGTGCTGTTTTAGTCTTGGGACGCAGAGCGCCAATTTTAGTATCCCGCGAATTAGTCAAACAAATGCAGCCTGGGTCAGTAATTGTAGATGTTGCAGTTGACCAAGGCGGTTGTGTGGAAACCTTACACGCCACCTCCCATACCAACCCCGTCTACATTGAAGAAGGCGTAGTCCATTATGGCGTTCCCAATATGCCAGGTGCAGTACCTTGGACATCTGCTCAAGCCCTCAATAACAGCACATTACCATTCGTTGTCCAATTAGCAAATCTAGGCATCAAAGCCCTAGATGTTAACCCATCCTTAGCCAAAGGTGTGAATGTGCAGAATCACCGCATTGTCCATCCGGCTGTGCAAGAAGTCTTTCCTGATTTGGTGAGTTAATCTCTTGATTATTTGGTCTTACACCTGAGATAAATCAAAACAACAAAAAGCCATTGGTGTCCCCAGTGGCTTAACTATTGCTGACCTTCACAAGACTTGATTATGTATCCGATTCAAGATATTTTTCGTTTAAAGTTTGACTGATTGTCTTTTGACTAAAATTACCAATCAAGAAAAAATGGAGTAAAACATAACTTATGCAAAATCATAAAAAACCCATCATAAAAGACTTAAAAGATAATAAATTATAAAAATTCACCTATCTATATAGGAATCATATTTGATTTCTGAAAAAAACTGCGAGATAATACGGAGAAAGATATCTGTCTAACAGCGAACAATGATAAGTCAGCATCTACAAGCCGCGATCATAGAACTACAAGAATTTATAGA
>NZ_JACJSD010000017.1 GCF_014697615.1 Nostoc sp. FACHB-280
TGAAAACTGGTATGAAGTACAAAGAAATTTATCTCTTCAAGTAGCTCGTGACTTTATTTTAGAACACCTAACACAGAATTTGAACTTGGCTGCATAGGATCAATTTTCTGTCAATGCGTAAGTCCTGGTTCAATCACAGCTTCTCGATTCAACATTGCCTCCCACTGCGCGGTTAATAACACCACTACATCTGGAATGCGTGAAGTATCCCAACGTCCCCCGCGTGGCGATCGCACTCCCACAGAGAACTTTTGTGCTGTCCAATTCTTACCCATCTTGGCACTTTCATCATCAAAAGTTCTTTCTAAAAACTTGGAAATACTGCCATGTTTGCCAGTACCAAGACTCATGGGGATAAGTTCTCCATCTACTAATTCATATTGAGTATCTGTACCATCACTATACTTGAGATACTCTGCAAAAGTTAGTTTCTTAGTAGTTGCAGTCATAGCGATGTTTTTAGCTCCTGCCTCCAACTATAGCAGTCATAGTAGAAGTTCCTAAAAATCTAGTATTTACTATCTTTCTTGTCCCGCTTGTCTCCCTTGTCTCCCTTCTCACCCTCACTAAAATTGTCGTCTCACATTCATCCTTGACTTTGTAACTTTTTCATTTCATACTGCACATCTAAAGCAATCTGCAATGCTTCATTTAATAACTTGCCATGTTCAGTAGCTTTTTCTGTGACTTGCATTGTTGCCAAAGCTGCTAAATTATTGGCAAATAACTCCGCATTATGAATAATAAAATTCTTATTTTCGCGCAAAATCCTTTCTGTTTTCAAAGCTCGTACTAAATCGGCTCTGGTAAATTGCAATGCAGCAATGACTTTCTCTCTTTCTTGAATACTAACTTCAGGATTTCCCGCTGCTTCTATTTGGTCATTAATATCTATTGCTTTAATAACTGCGTTATATCTGTCTACATCATTTAAAAGAATTTGCAGAGAACTAGTCATATTCTCTTTTAATATTTTCCGAATATTGCGCCAAAGCAAGTAGAAAATCAATTGTATGCCAGCACTACCAAAAAAACACATCAATAGTAATAATATCCAAGATGGAATGGTTAGCCAATTAGCAAATAACTTAATAATAATATCCAGGATTAAATAAGTAAAAACAAATATAGAAAAGCTAATAAAAACTACTGTAGCGCCTTCAGAGCCTTTCATTTTATATATCAATTGTTTACTAAATTCTTTTAGAGGATTAGTAATTAAAACTAGTTGATATTTGACAGGCAAATTAGTTAGTTGTTGTAATTCTTTTTGACTAATTTCTAAGCCCTGTAAATCATCACGCACAGCTTTCCCCATAATTAGCTACATAGTCATTTAATACAATATAACAATCAAATTTCTAGATTGCTAAATCAAATGGCATTTTGGCAAGAATTTTTTACTTCAAAAAAGCTAGTATAAAAACACTCATTTTACTTACGCGAAAGTACTTAAAACGATAATAAATTACTAAAAATTAGGCTGTCCAGAGAGCAATACAGTTATTATAAAATCCATAATAAAAATTGATACCCAAGTAGTAACAACTGCCGTTGTAGCGGATTCTCCAACTTCCTTGGCACCACCTTTTGTAGTTAGTCCCCAACTACAACCATTAACAGCCACCAGAATTCCAAAAATGAATCCTTTTAACAAAATAATCATTAAATCTGAGGGTTCTAAAAAATTTCTGACTGATTCTAAAAATGCTTCTGGAACAATCTGATAAAACTGAGATGCAGCAAATATACCGCCTAAGAGGCCAATCATCAAAGCAAAAATCATCATTAAAGGCATCATTAAACAGCAGGCGATTACCCTAGGCAGCACTAAATAATCTATCGGATCAGTTCTGAGCATGTAAAGTGCATCAATTTGTTCTGTAACACGCATTGCACCTAACTCAGCAGCAAAAGCAGAACCAACTTGTCCTGCAAGAATACTAGCTGTCAAAATAGGTGCTAATTCTCGGCAAAAAGCCAAAGCAAACGCACCCCCCACAGCACTAACAGCACCAAATTGAACTAATTCTCTGGCGGTTTGAATCGTAAAAATCATCCCCGCAAAACCACTCACCAGTATCACTGGCGCGATAGAACCAGGCCCAGCTGTCACCATGTGTTCTAGAATTTTGCGATAGTATGCCTTTCCCTGAAGCAAATGAAGTGTGACTTGACCAAACAGCAAGAAAGCAGCGCCACAGCGTACAATCCATAATTGTTCGAGATTTTGTTTTGGGGGCAATTTTCCCCTCCTTCAGACTGGGTTTTTGGGAATAAAGTATATTGCAGTCCTGTTTAATATATGAACAAAAGAGACAAGGGAGAAAAAGAAGACAAGGGGGAGCCACTGCGTTGGGCTGCTCTGCCGACTTCCTCAGTGGCGTGACAAGGTAGAGAAATGCACTTTGTTGGTAGAGAAGTGCTTGTCCACACTTTTGCAGTTATACCCTAGTCAAATAGATTTTTTATTTGTTTTAAAATTCAATAAAACAAATAAAAAAATAATTTTGCCTACTGCACTAAATTCTGAAAAGCTGGCAGTTTGATGGTAGTTATATTCTAGTTATAGCAGCGCAATTGCTGTTTTAGGCTGATTTTTTAGCAAAATATCATAAATATGCCAACTATCTAAGGTAAGAGAATTTATTGAAAAAATGTAACCTTTTAGCTAGTTGTTGAAATTTAGTAATTTTTGGAAATATTAACTATAGAGATAGTAGCGATTTGCTACTTCTAATATTACTAAATATCATGCAGCAGGAAGATTACTAAATTACTGAAAAGAAGTATTGTTTTAGCTCATGAACTGAAATGAGCTTCCTAGTATGAGAAAACTGTGTTTTTTCATATTGGGTGAAATTGTCATGTCTGGGAATATTTGAATTCTTCATATTTCTACTTTGTTCTGGAGGAAATTTTCATGCGTAGCTTACTTGGTTGGTCATTAGCACAGACAACTTTGGTGGTTTTAGGAGTAGCAACAGCGGCATTTAACCCCATAGTAGTTTCGGCACAAACAACAGATCCATCGACAACACCTGCACCATCTGTAACACCTTCGCCAACTTCGCCAACAGCTGCTAGTAATTTTTCTGATGTGAGTACAGATTACTGGGCAGCGCCTTTTATTCAAGCGTTAGCAGCCAGAAATGTGATTTCGGGATTTCCTGATGGTTCATTTAGGCCTAACCAAGCTGTAACTCGTGCCGAATTTGCCACGATGATTCAAAAGGCTTTTAATCAAAATCCCGTTCGGCAAATTAGTACGGGTGGATTTACAGATGTACCTGCTGGCTATTGGGCGGCTCCTGCTATTCAAGAAGCTTACGAAACTGGGTTTATGACGGGATATCCTGGTAATGAGTTTCGCCCTAATTTGCAAATTCCGAAAGTTCAGGCGATCGCAGCTTTGTCCAGTGGTTTAAATTTAAATACTAGCGGCAACGCTGCCGATATTCTCAGCACTTACTACACAGATGCTTCGACAGTTCCTAACTATGCAGTTAATACTGTAGCTGCGGCAACTCAAGCTAACATTGTTGTCAACTATCCTGATGTTAAACAACTCAATCCTCAAGTTCCTTTAACTCGTGCTGAAGCTGCAAGTTTGTTATATCAAGCTCTAGTCAGACAAGGACAAGCCCAACCTCTAGCTAGTAATGTGACGGCAGCTAATTATATAGTGGCAGGCAATACTGGTAATTCTCCAACTGGCAGTAATCCAACTGGTAACGATATTGTTTCCATCGCTGCATCTAATAATTCTTTTACTACCTTAACGACTTTATTACGGACAGCAGGTTTAGCTGATACCTTGCAACAACCAGGCCCTTATACAGTGTTTGCGCCTACAGATCAGGCGTTTGCTGCTTTGCCAGCCGGTACTGTTGAACAGCTACAACGGCCAGAAAATAGAGAAGTGTTAGTAAAAATTCTCAGATATCATGTGGTTCCTGGCTCATTAACTTCTAGTCAACTCACACCTGGCGAATTGAGAACGGCTGAGGATCAGTCTGTAAATATCAAGGTGGACAGTGCTAATAATCAAATCGCTGTTAACGATGCGCGAGTCATTCAACCGAATGTTCAAGCTAGTAATGGTGTGATTCACGTTATTAATGAAGTTTTAATTCCACCTAACTTGAATGTGAGTCAACAACCAACAGACAATAATCAAACTACTCCTGGAACTACAACTACTGATATTAATGCTGGTAGGGCTACCCGTGGTGGTTCTAGTTATATTGGTGTTGCTGGTAACATCGGTATACTAGGCGGGGACTCCGCTTTGGGAGCAGGAAACATAGCGGTAATTAGTAAAGTTGGACTGACTAACTATATTTCTGTACGTCCTTCTGCTGTATTTGGTGACAACACCGTAGTTTTAGTACCTGTAACCTTTGACTTTTTACCTCGTTCTGTTAATCCCACAGGTGAGCAACGTTTCCCTGTTTCTCCTTTTGTTGGTGCTGGTGTCGCTATTAATACTGGCAATGATGCTGATGTTGGACTGTTGTTGACTGGTGGTGTGGATATACCTTTAGGCGATCGCTTTACACTGAATGGTACTGCCAATGCTGCTTTTCTAGATCAGACTGATCTTGGTTTGCTGTTCGGTGTTGGTTATAATTTTTAATTCAATACAGTGTATTGAGTTTTAAAACTGATGGCGATCGCGTTTCTTGGCGGAGATGCGATCGCTTTTGCTGTTTTTATGCTTGAGATACTCTACCCATTCCCACAACCTAGAAGTATTGAACTAGGTGCGATCGCCTTATTCCATTTTAAATCAAATATTCTGTATCTCAACCGAGCCTAACAATCCGCAAGAAGACCCTGACAAGAAAACGACACCTTGGGATTGGCGAAAGCTGCTTGAATTTATGAAGGATTTAGGTTCTGTTGTGTCTGTTGTGATCTCCCTACTCAAAATCCTTCAGGATATAGGTCTACTTTAATTTTGGATTGCTTACAACAACTCTTGCTTTTAATCTTCCTCAAAAAAGCTGCCGTGTACACCAATCATTTGATCCCCCTAAATCCCCCTTAAAAAGGGGGACTTTGATTCTAGTTCCCCCCTTTTTAAGGGGGGCTAGGGGGGATCGAAACACCATTATGATTAAGACTTGTGTGTAAATCGTTGACTTGTAGAATTATCTACCGATACCAACGTATTGGAAACCTGCTCTCACCATTGTTTCAGGGTCAAGGAAGTTACGACCATCAATCACGACGGGGTTGTTCATCAGTTGTGCCATTTTGGCATAATCTAACTGGCTGAACTGTTGCCATTCGGTTACGAGAACCAAAGCATCACAACCATCGGCAAGTCTTTCGGCATCAGTTTCAACTAAAACGCCAGACAGACCATGACGCATCCCAGTTTGAGAAATAATTGGGTCGTAAGCTTTAACTTTCGCTCCTAAGCGGTTGAGTTGCTCAATTAAGTTGAGGGCGGGTGCATCGCGCAAGTCATCGGTATCGGGTTTGAAGGTTAAACCGAGTAAGCCGACTGTTTTACCTTTGAGGATTTTCAGGACTTGCTGAAGTTTTTCCAAAGCAATCAAACGCTGGCGTTCGTTAACGCTGACGGCTGATTTGAGTAGTTGAGCTTCGTAACCATAGTCATCAGCAGTGTGAATCAAAGCGGAAACGTCTTTGGGGAAGCAGGAACCACCCCAGCCAATGCCGGCTTGTAAGAATTTGTTACCGATGCGGGAGTCTAAACCGATGCCTTTAGCTACTTGAGTCACGTCAGCACCAACGCGATCGCAAATGTTAGCAACTTCGTTAATAAAACTAATCTTGGTAGCCAAGAAAGCATTAGCAGCGTATTTGATCATCTCTGCTGAACTGAGGTCTGTCACTAGTACAGGTACAGGTGGTAAAGATTGGTCAGCAGCAAATTTGCGCTCCACAATGGGGGCATACAGTTCTTGCATCATAGCAACCGCTTTCGAGCTATTGCCGCCTAAAACAATGCGATCGGGGTTAAAGGTATCATATACAGCTGAACCTTCACGCAAAAACTCTGGGTTGCTGACTACATCAAAATGTGCAGCCAGTTCTGGCAATTTGTCATCACTAGGTACACCACCTGCTGGTACGAGTGATTTTTGGCGTTCTGCAATGCCATCTAAAACAATCATTCTTACCCAGTCACCAGAACCGATGGGTACTGTAGATTTGTTGACAATGACTTTATAACCACCATTAAGATTTGAACCAATTCCACGGGCTACGGCTTCAACATAACGGGTATCACTTTCACCAGTGGGTAGAGGTGGTGTACCCACAGCAATAAACAGAATTTCACCGTGGGCAACTCCAGCCGCAAGATCAGTGGAAAACTGAATATTGCCAGTTTGAATTGCAGATTGCATAATTTCTGAGAGTCCTGGCTCAAAAATTGGTGACTGCCCAGACTTCATCAGTTTGACTTTTTCTTCGTTGTTATCGATGCAAACTACATCATGGCCAATGTGAGCCAAGCAAGCACCTGTAACTAAACCAACGTACCCAGTACCAATTACGCAAACACGCATCTTATTTAACTCCTCGCTTTCTTGGGGTGATTCTTCAAAAATGAAGTTGCCAATACGACATTTACACGCCGTTGATGAACTAATAATTCAAATACAAGCTATGAAGGCAACTCAGCTTGTACTCTGAATTCAGAGCAGTTTGATCCACTGCGGGGAAGCTTAAATCCTAAGTATCGCTTTTTATGCGATCGCGGAAATCCTCTACTGTCAGTTTTAACCCCTCTTGCAGAGGAATGGTAGGTTCCCAATTTAACCAAGTTTTTGCTCTTGTAATATCAGGGCGACGACGGCGAGGATCATCCGAGGGTAGTGGTTCAAATTTAATCTCGGCATCGGGATTCACCAAATTCTGCACAGCCTGGGCTAATTCCAAGATTGTATATTCATCAGGATTACCTAAATTGATGGGGCCAGTAAATTCACAATTCATCAACCGCATCAGTCCTTCTACTAGGTCGGATACGTAACAAAAACTACGAGTTTGTGTACCTTCACCATACACAGTTAAGGGAATACCCCGTAATGCTTGAACTACCAAGTTGCTGACTACCCGACCGTCATTTTCTAACATCCGTGGGCCGTAGGTGTTAAATATCCGGGCTACGCGAATTTCAACTTTATTTTGTCTGTAGTAGTCAAATGCTAAAGTTTCCGCAATTCTTTTACCTTCGTCGTAACAAGAACGCAATCCAATGGGATTAACATTACCTCTATAGTCTTCGGTTTGGGGATGAACTTCTGGATCACCGTAAACTTCACTAGTCGAAGCTAACAAAAATCTAGCTTTTACACGTTTAGCTAACCCCAACATATTCAGCGTTCCCATAACGTTAGTCTTAACGGTTTTCACTGGGTTGTACTGATAATGTACTGGCGAAGCTGGACAAGCTAAATGATAGATTTGGTCAACTTCTAAACGAATTGGCTCAGTAATATCGTGGCGGATCAACTCAAAGTTTGGGTGTCCCATCCATTTGAAGATATTACGTTTAGTACCTGTATAAAAATTATCTAAACAAATTACTTCATGCCCTTGGGGTATTAATCGATCAATGAGATGGGAGCCAATGAACCCAGCGCCGCCCGTCACCAAAATTCTCATAGTTTTCCTGATATTTACAGATACTAGTAGTGGCTGTTTAGCTTGTTTTTAGAGTACCCAGCAGAGATACAAAAATGCAGGGCGAACAGAGCTAAATTTTAGTAATGTATTTTATGAGTGACTAATTTGTTATGTATGCAATTTTGTTACATGAACACTTGGTTGCTGGACGATTCTTCTAGCAAAATAGCAAACATCGCTGAAGGCTTGAGCATTTTTACCGGAGAATTCATGAAATCTTCAACAAAATTCAGCGGCTTGTAAAACCCAAATTATAATCAGCAATAGCTTTTCATCTACCTGAAGTTACAAAATTGCCTACTGTAAGTGCTGGGTTGGGGAAATGGCTTAAATCATATAACTAGTGTTAGCAATAGTTTTAGATATTTTTATAACTTGCGTATTTTCGGCTGCTTTCAGGATGACAATCGAGCAAGTCAGGTGCTTGGCAATTTGAGTTGTTAGATCACTCATCACTAAGCCACCAGGAATCTGATAATTGCGGATAAAAGGTAATACTACCAAATCATATAATCTGGCTGCCTGCAAAATTGCCTGGGCGATATTTTCATGAGCAATCATTTGAATTTCTGGGGGATTTGGCAGGGCTAATTGGGAGACTAAAACTGTCAGTTGCGATCGCCTAGCGGCAATTTTACTGGAACTAACGCGGCGATCGCACACATTTAAAACTGTGACTTGGGCTTGATTAGCCTCTGCTAACATTTGGGCAAACTTGACCGCAGGCAATACAGGCGAAGTTAAATTTTCTAAGGGGACAAGAATGCGCTGAATTTTTTGGGGTGATTCTACCAGACGTGTTACTGCTACAGAACAATGGGATGCCCATAATACACTGTCTGTCACATTACCAAATAAACGCGATCGCAGACCATTCCGTTTACCCCAACCCATAACAATCAAACTGGCTTTCTGCTCCCGTGCGGCTCGGCTAATTCCTGTTCCATAAGCATTATCAATCCGCAGTAGTGGTACTGTTTCAATTTTCCAGCCCAGACTCTGATCAGTTGCTTTAGCTAATAACCGTTCACTTTTTTCCAGAGACACTTCTAGTTGTGCTGCATCCATCCGCGCCGCAGCCGGAGCAATATTTAACGGGATAATTTTGCTTTTTTCAAACCGGGCTAATAATGCCGCCATTTCCATTAAGTAATGCTGCGTATGAGGATTATATATTGGTAAAACTATAGTGAAAATACTAGGTTTTTCTGGACTTTTGGCTTCAGGTAAATTTACTGTGAGTGTTTCTGGCTGGGGTGTAGGCGTTAAAGCCACAGCTAGGCGATCTGTAAGTACAACCCCTAAAGTTGAAGTCATCAGCACTAAGGCCACTATGCTGAAAAATACTTCTGTAGAGAGCCAGCCAGCACGATACCCTAAAAAAGTCCCCACTAAGGTAATACTGACTTGGGGTAAGGATATCGACCACATAGTAAACATTTCTTGCCAGTTATAGCCATAGCAAAGTTTTGCTAACAACGCCGCGACAAATTTACTAACAATTACGCTAACAAAACCTAACAAGATTAACTCTAAAACTGTAATTCGGCTGCTCTCAGTAGGAAAATTAATCAAAATACCAAGGTTAACAAAAAATACCGGAATAAATAAAACACTGCCTACAAATGTAATTTTTTCTTTGGTCGGACTTTCACCAACTACTGTATTCACAACCAAGCCTGCTAAAAATGCTCCGACAATTTTGGCGATTCCCAGTAATTGACAACTCATAAGGGCAATAAATACTGATAGCAAGACAAATAAAAATTTATTGCCTTCATCATCTCCAGAACGACGGAAAAATTCCTGTCCAGCCCAATCAAAACCCACCCAAATAATTGTTGTATAAATAATTAGCCGACCTAAATCTGTGAGGATGTAAGATAAACTGAATGCCTCTGTGGGTTGGCTAGATAAAAAAATCGCTAATATCAAAACAGCACCGATATCAGTTAATACCGTTGCTTTAATCGAAATGCTAATGGCTTGATTATTAATGACTCCCAAACTGCTGAGAAGAGGATATGCCAAAAGGGTATAGGAACTAAATAAGCAGCCGATGAATAGAGATGTATTCGTTCCCCAACCGCAAATCTTCCCGATGAAGATTCCCGTTAGTAGAGGGATCATAAAGCTGAACCCGGCAAACCCCCAAGCTTGTTTTCGACTCTGGTGTAATTGGCGAAAGTCTTGTTCTAAACCTACTAAAAACATCAAATAAATTAAGCCAATATCAGATAGTAGGTTAATGATTGAGAAATCAGTATGAAATAAATTCCAACCGGATGGGCCAAGTACAACTCCAGAACCAACTAAACCAACTAACCCTGGTATTCTGAGGCGCTCAAACAAAATAGGTACAACTAAAATCACCAAAAGTAAAATTGCCAAAGGAACGATTGGTTCCTGACCCAGATGGAAAGTAGGTTCTAGCGCAAGAACTGGTAAGACTGGTTCCATAGGTAGGACTTCAAAAAGCGACGTTAAAATAGCAATCGCCTAACAAGCGATCGCACAATCAAAATAAATCATTATAAAAGCCACCCTGATAAATGACAAAACAGCTTATTTGAGATTACTTAGGTAATTTTTACGAAAAAAACTACCTATGGATGGATTTGACTCAAAATAAACCGTAAGCGGTCATAATCATCTTTCAACAGTACACTCAGCATTCGTCCTGCTTTCACCAGCCATTCTCTGTCAGCTTTGCGTAACTGATAAACATCCCGAATAGCTGCTGCGGTTAAAGACTCAACTGGCGCACCATTTACAGACAATAATGTCCGTAAAAAATCTAATTCTTCTGTAAATTTAATAATTGCTTCCGCTTCGCAGCGATAAACCGCTTGGTGAATTTGCGGTGGGCGGGGTGGTAAATACTGATATATTCGGGGAGTTGCTGCGGAATTTTGGGTAGGCGGTGAAAAACCAACAATCGCCGCCCGAAATTCCGTTTTGAGCATAGCAAATATCTGGGGTTGTTCTTCTCGTAATTCCTGCAATGACAAACCCATCGCCACAGCCCGATGCACAGAATCTATCGGCATAGTTGTGGCATAAGACACCACAGCATAAACTTGATTTCCAGACTCTTCATCTACAGCACAAACCCAACTACCAAAAGGTGGCATAGCCGGAAAGCTCAAATCCTCTGGTTCCAAGCATTGTGCCAGAAATTCAGTAGTATTAGTCTCAATCACCTCCGCAATGTGGCTGGGGTGGCGATCGCTTGTCGCAAATTGTGGTAGAGGAAGACGCATGGTAGTTAATAGTCATTGGTCATTAGTCATTAGTTAATAGTCCTTGCCAAATGACAAATGACAAATGACAAAGGACTATTGACTAAAACCTATTTTCCTTTTTTACGTCCTGCTGTGGTGTCTACAGGTTCCAACTCTGACAGGCGAAAGGTAATTAGTTTATCCCAATTGCCACCTTCAAACAATACAGCTACCTTGCCATCACTTACTCGTTGTACGAGTCCTTCATAGCGATAGTAGGTATCTGCGGGATTTTTAACACGAACAGTTGCTCCAGGCAGAATCATGATGTTTACCCTCGCTGGTTTACTGTTAATAGCTTAATACTTGTCCTTTGTCATTGGTCATTTGTCCTTTGCATTCAAACTATTGACTCATGACCAATGACTCATAAATAATACTTCTGCTTTTGTCGGAAGTTTGCCACCGATTCTACTATTCCTAAAGCGATGAAATTAGTCAGCATTGCAGAACGTCCATAACTCATCCACGGTAGGGGAATCCCGGCGACAGGTGCTAAACCAACGGTCATCCCCACATTCACAATCAGCTGAAACACAATCATCGACAAAACACCAATCGCCAATAAGGAACCAAAGTTATCTTTGGCGGTTTGGGCTACGTGCAGCAACCGGAAGCAAATTAAGCAAAAGACAAACAAAACCACTAAACAACCCACAAACCCAAATTCTTCACCGACGGCAGAGAAAATAAAGTCTGTATGCTGTTCCGGAACGAAATTAAGTTGAGTCATCGGCCCTTTAAACAAGCCCCATCCCCAAATTTCGCCTGCACCAATGGCAATCCGGGATTGAATCAAGTGATAGCCAGCACCGAGAGGATCATGATCGGGGTTAATAAATACGGTGAGGCGGTCTTTTTGATACTCTTTTAAAACATGGTTCCAGGCAAAAACACCGAGTTCACCACCGCAAATATTCAAAATCCAAGAGCCAAGCGCACCCAGACCAAATCTTCGCCAAGGGAGTGTTTGCCAGCCGACAATTGCCATTGCAAATGACCAAACTACCCCTAAAGGCCCTAAAGCTAATTCTTTAAATAAGATGATTGGCTCTGATAACGGCCAATAAATACTAAATAAAATCGCGGAAATAACTGGAGAAATCAACAAGATGAGCCAGCCAGGATTAGCATTAGCCCAGTACAACATCCCCAAAACGATCGCTCCAAATACCAAGGATGTTGCCAAATCTGGTTGTAAAAATATTAATGCCCAAGGAACGGCAGTAATCGCCAAGGCGCGAAAGACGTTATCTAGGGAAGAAGCGGTACGTTTGTGTAATAAGGCGGCGAGGGTAATAATAATACCGATTTTGGCAAATTCTGATGGTTGAACATTAAAACCCGCGACGCTAATCCAGCGTTGTGCGCCTTTCGCACTCGTACCAGCCACCATCACCGCCATTAAACTCAAGTTAGTCAGACCATAAGTAATCCAATGCCACTGGAGTAGATTTTCGTAACGGATACGAGCTAAAAATAACGCGATAAAAGTGCCAATTCCCGCTACTAACCAGTGCCACCACCAATCTGTCACCGGCTGTTTGAGTTCTGTGCTGAGAATCATCAGACCGCCAAACATACTGGCTGCAACAGGCAAACAAAATAATAACCAATCTACTTGTTGCCAAGGTTTAACCCAAGATTTCCAGCGAACTTTGGGAAGCGAACGTTTTAATAACATTGTGCGATTTTAGAATTTAATTTGGAGAGTTAAATTTACTGAGTAAAAGAATTTAGGAAACAGTAAGTAAAATTCAGTATGAGTTTACAAACCTGTGAATTTATGTCTCAAACCAAAATACTTTTTTAGTATATTCCTCATACTTAAACTATGAGAAATACTGACTTTTGAATTTTAACTTCTAAATTCTCAATTCATAATCTGTATTCCTAGGCAATTGCCCAGGAATCAGACAAAATTCAAAATTTATGCTGTCAATGCAGCAACTGATACTTTACCGGCGATAGTGAGGGCGATCGCTTTTAGGGCTTTAGCCGAAGCCGAATCTGGTTGAGACACCACAATCGGCACACCACTGTCACCACCAACTCTCGTGGAAATTTCTAAGGGGACGCAGCCCAATAAAGGCACTCCCAATTCTGTAGCAGTTTTTTCACCACCACCAGAACCGAAAATATCGTACTGTTTATCTGGCATATCCGGGGGAATAAAGTAACTCATGTTTTCTACTATTCCCAAAACAGGGACGTTCATTTGCTGAAACATCCGCAATCCTTTCCGAGCATCTAATAAAGCGACGGTTTGTGGTGTAGTCACAATTACAGATCCCGCCATTGGTACAGCTTGGGCTAAAGTTAACTGAGCATCACCCGTTCCCGGCGGCATATCCACAATTAAATAATCTAGTTCGCCCCATTCCACTTGATAAAGAAATTGGCGAATCACACCATTCAGCATCGGCCCCCGCCAAATCACCGGCTGGTCTTTGTCAATCAAAAAGCCCATTGAGACTAATTTGACTCCATGATTAAAGGCAGGTTCTAACACTTCACCTTTGTCTGTGGAACGGACGGTAATTTGAGCATCACCTAGCCCCAACATGGTGGGATCGTTAGGGCCATAGATATCAGCATCTAGCAAACCAACTTTCGCACCTGTTTGGGCAAGGGCGACGGCGACATTCACCGCCACTGTGCTTTTACCTACACCACCTTTGCCACTGGAAACTGCCAAAATATTTTTGATCCCAGGAACCCCATTGCGATCAGGGACATTTTTTTGCTGTGGTGTTTCGGCTGTGACTTCTACCTTGACTTCCGTCACGCCTGGGAGTTTTTTAACAGCTTTTTCACAATCTTCGACAATAAATTCACGCAAAGGACAGGCTGGTGTGGTCAAAACCAAAGTAAAGCTCACCTTGCCACCGTCAATGTTAACGTTGCGAATCATATTCAGTTCTACCAGACTCTTACGGAGTTCTGGGTCTTGCACAGGCCGCAATACTTCTAAGACAGAACGGGAATCAAGGACATCGTACATAGTGTTTTCAGCATTACCGCCGTAAAAAATTTAAGAAATTTTTATTCTCACCTAATAGAATCTTAACTTTGTTGGGAGTAGCACACTAGAGGCTAGAGGCTAGGGGCTAGGAATTAGAAAGTAGGGATTAAAAAATAATTTAGTCAGGACTTACGCAGAATCATGAAAAAACTAACCGCAAAGGGCGCATAGACGCGGTAGCGGCTTCCCGCAGGGTAGGACACGAAGTTAAGAGGATTCGAGAGGTTTTTGCGTAAGTCCTATTAGTATTTAATTTTGCTTTGAGCCTCTAGCCTCTAGCTTCTAAAAATCAAAACAACCATCCTTCAAAGGTTTTTTCTTACTAGATACCGCTTGCACTGCGGCATTTTCTACGGCTTCAACTAAAGAACGTGCCACCCGATCAGCATAGGGACGAGAAAATGACCAAATCAGGGGAGATAGCCAGCCTTTGAGGGTGACAGAATAAGACAAACAAGTTCCACACACCGTAGATTCCACTTGATAAGTAATTCTTTCTTCCACGCCAGGAATTGCCAGCACTCTCACACTCAAAAGTTCTCTGGGATTAACCCGTTCTACAAAGATGCGGATCGGAAAGGGCGAAAACCGGGTGACGGCTTGGTAAATTAATCCGGGTTTGGGGACTAATCCGTAGGGGACATTCGTACTTTTGAGTAGGGGATGCCAGGATACATCGGTTAAGTCAACTACTTTTTGCCACAGTTCATCTACAGAAGCGTCACTGATCTCTCGATACGTCCTGACTAAAGACGCACAAAAGCGTCGACGTTTGCGGTGGATGAATTTTGATAACCAACCTCGCATTTGCCTTATCCTCCTCGCTACAGACTTGCTGGTAACTCTGGTATGGTGAGCAATCATGTTTGCCCTGACTTAACATTTCTCAATATTGGTTGCGGCATAGCAAGTACCGATTAGTCACAGATGATAACAAGGTTGCTAGGGCTGGAAACCAAGGCTTGCAGGGCATCACCATCATCAGTACGGCATATACTAACTTGCCTGAAGTTGATCTAACACCAGAATGTTCCCATCAAGAAGTACAAAAAAAACTGAGTCAATATACAAGCCTATACGCATTTGAGGGAAAATAACTCTAGTCATACACATCAATCGTTTAAAAGTGTGACAACTAAGACAAAAGTAGTTTGAGTAAGTCGAGCTAAAAAAACAGTTCTTATTGTCTACCAATTTTTAACGGAAATTTTCTGGGTTTTTGGCAATTGTAATTAAGGTTCGGGAATCTCTATGTTGACTAATTCGCACACCCCAACAGTAAAACCAGCCTCATCCAAGTTCTTGCCGCCAACGGATGCGAAGGCGAGGGTGAGTCAGTTTATGAAACAGCTGCAAGACGAAATTACCCAAGCGTTAACCGAGTTAGATGGTGTGGGTAAGTTTCAAGAAGATGCTTGGGAACGTCCAGAGGGTGGTGGTGGGCGATCGCGTGTGCTGCGTGAGGGTAGAATTTTTGAACAAGCAGGTGTAAATTTTTCTGAAGTTTGGGGTTCTCACCTGCCGCCCTCGATTTTAGCCCAACGTCCAGAAGCGGAAGGACACCAATTTTATGCTACAGGTACTTCTTTGGTGTTACATCCACGCAACCCTTATGTCCCAACAGTTCACTTAAACTACCGTTATTTTGAAGCTGGCCCCGTTTGGTGGTTTGGTGGTGGTGCTGACTTAACACCTTATTACCCCTTCGCCGAAGATGCAGCCCATTTCCACAAAACTTTGAAACAGGCTTGTGACGAACACCACGCCGAATATTATCCAGTGTTTAAGCTGTGGTGCGATGAATATTTCTACCTCAAACATCGCAATGAGACACGCGGTGTCGGCGGTTTGTTCTTTGATTATCAAGATGGTCAAGGTACTTTATATCGCGGCCCTAATCCCAAAGGCCCAGCAGCTAATTACAGCGACGAAGTAGGAGTAGTAGGGCAACGGACTTGGGAAGATTTGTTTGCTTTTATCAATAGCAGTGGCAGAGCTTTTTTACCAGCTTACGTGCCAATTGTAGAACGGCGACATGAAATAGAATATGGCGATCGCGAGCGCAACTTCCAACTCTACCGACGCGGCCGCTACGTGGAATTTAACTTGGTTTACGACCGTGGCACCATTTTTGGACTCCAAACCAACGGCCGCACCGAATCGATTCTCATGTCCTTACCGCCCTTAGTACGCTGGGAATATGGTTATCAGCCAGAACCCAATTCCCCCGAAGCCGAATTGTATAATACTTTCCTCAAGCCTCAAGATTGGATCAATTGGAATACAACCCACTAAGATCACATAAAATTTAATCCTCTCAAGTGCAATTTATCTGCCAAGAAAGTTCAGTATTGAGTGCGTTGTATAGGAATATAAAATTTTGCATATTCGTTACTAGGCACTCAGAGCTTTCAACTCAGCACTTTCATTAGTACTCAGCACTTTTTTAGTGAGTTACACTACTAAAGGTAAGCACCTAGTAAATAGGTGACTATTTTAGCTATAACTTGTTTATCTCAAGTGTCAGCACTGGATAGTCCTCTTAAGCGGTGAGTCAACTAATTTACCAAGTTTCTGTAAAGCTTTCGTGCCTACGAAAGTCAGAATTACCAAAAAAGTAAGTTGTTTGACTCACCAATCTCAGGCTCAATCCAGCAATAGTCAATTTGAAAATGAGTGCCACGGGGATTTTTAGTGATACAAATACAACAAACAACCTATACAACCCAGGACGGTAATACCGTCATAGTTTTAACACCAGCTGGTCGTCTGGACATCACCACAGCTTGGCAGTTTCGCTTAAAGTTGCAGGAATGTATTTCTAAGCTCAGTCGCCATGTAGTGGTGAATCTTGGGCAAGTAAATTTTATTGATAGTTCTGGTCTCACATCTTTGGTGGCTGGAATGCGTGATGCGGATAAAGTCAAAGGCAGTTTCCGCATTTGCAACGTACACCCAGAAGCCAAACTCGTGTTTGAAGTAACGATGATGGATACAGTATTTGAAATTTTTGAAACAGAAGAGGAAGCTTTAGAAGGTGTTCCTCGGAGTATCGCCAGCTAAGAGCTAGAGGTTAGAGACTAGAAGTGCTTAGGCTAGTTTTTTTACCCAGCACTTAGCGAGAAGTTGCGTGCGGAGAGAACTTGCGTGCGCGGTTTCCCCGCGTTGAGCAAACTTCGGAGACTCAGCACTTAGCAACATCAAGAGAATACTGTTCCCGTTTGGTGTAGTGATAAGGCCCTAAAATTGCGCCCCAAGTTGCTTTGCCAGTTTCCGAGTCAATACCTTTGTCATAGCTGTAAAATTCTGCTGCTGTGGCGACAAACCCCAAGGAAACTTGTACATTGTTGCCTTGATAATTAAAGCTGCAACGAGTATCGGTTGCTTGAGTAGCGATAAACTTATAGTTTTTGGGAGCCAATTCTTGCTGGGTCAGTGTCAATACACACCCTGGTAATAAATCTAATTGTTCGACTGTGAGTGTCTTGAGTAAAGCAGGATTACGGCCTGCGCCACTTAAGGCACTTGGATCTTTAAGCATATAGTACTGGACTTGCAAAGGTGCATCCCAATTTTTTCCTGCCATTAACCGCATAATTCGCTGGCGATAAGGGCGGTCTAAGTTGACAATATTCGCTTGTTCAGCAAACAACGTAATGCTGTCTTGGGTGAATAAGTTCACAGGCCTTTGCCACATCTGCAAATGGACATACCAAGCAGGTTCGGCTAAAGCTTGTTCTCGATTGTCAAATTCCCCAGCTATATAATTACCTAGAGTAATGAGAAGCGGTGAAAGGCTCATAAGTTGAGATGCACAATTTAAAATATTGGATCAAAAATAATTCGGGAAGCAGAATAAATTCAGTAGGAAACTCAAAGACACCACTGAGTGTATACCGCGAAATAGGCAATTCTGCCCCTGGCTGAAACTGAGTTATTGAGTCGCCAATCTGAAAGAATTTAGTGTGAATTCTGCGTTGATCACGTTGATCCCCACTTATGCTACCAAATTAACCAAACATTCTGATGAGAAAGCCGAACTTGGCAAAGTAGCCTTTAAGGGAGACAATAAAGTAACTTCGCCCTTAACATTCTTAATATTTTTTTTGTGAATAACGTCCGTACTGTCTCTGATACAAAGAGAACTTTCTACTCCTTACATACCCGCCCCATCAACACAATCTATCGTCGGGTAGTAGAAGAGTTGATGGTGGAAATGCACCTGCTATCAGTAAATGTTGATTTTAGTTACAATCCAATTTATGCCTTGGGCGTTGTCACAACCTTTGACCGCTTTATGCAAGGCTATCAACCAGAAAGAGACAAAGAATCAATTTTTCAGGCTATCTGTCAGGCTGTAGAACAAGATCCACAGCGATATAGACAAGATGCTGAAAGGTTGCAAGCTCTGGCAAAAAGTTTAGCAGCCAGTGATTTAATTGGTTGGTTGAGTCAAACTAATCATTTAGACCGTGATCCTGATTTACAATCACAATTGCAAGCGATCGCCAACAATTCTCAGTTTAAGTACAATCGCTTGTTTGCCATTGGTCTATTTTCCTTACTAGAACAGTCAGAACCAGACTTGGTGAAAGATGAAAAGCAACGCACTGACGCAATCAAAACTATTGCGGCTGGGTTGCATTTATCTGAAGACAAACTCAACAAAGATTTGGAGTTATATCGCTCTAATCTAGAGAAAATGTCGCAAGCACTAGCAGTAATGGCAGATATGCTCTTAGCTGACCGCAAAAAACGCGAACAGCGTCAACAATCTACTACACCAGCTACTCCCCCTAGTGCTAACGAATAGCTAACAGTCTATATGCCAGAATTGACTAGGAATTCTGTAAAACTGGACTAGTAAACTTTTCTGAATCTTGAATTCTTGATTCAGACATTTTTTCTTTAATCTTTTGGAGGAAAAGTAATTTTGTTGCCTTCTGGAGTGCTAATTACCTTTCCTCCCAAAGCCTCAATTTCTTTTATTACTCTTTTCCGAGTTTTTTCATCTGTTCCATTACTTAATATCATTGCCCAAGTAGCAATCCTAGCGTACCGACTATCAGGATTATGGCTCAAAAATAAAGCAGTTTGATAAGAATTTTGCGCTATATACTTGCTCTCTGGATCAGAATAGTTATTTGCCCATTGTGCTGCCATACCGAAAGAATGTTGTGCAGCTTGATCATTGCCTAGAAATAATAATTCATCAATACCTTTATAACGCCATATATGATAAGATTTTTCCGGAACTTGAGGAGTTATACTACGTAACCCCTCTTCCATTAATTTAATTGAGCGTTCTGGCATCGCAGCATAAAGAGAAGTGCTAGTAGAAAGCCCGACATAAGCTCCTAAAAATCTTGGGTCATGTTTGATAATAATATCAAAATATTCTGGGCTAAGACTGTAACCTGTTTTCTGTCGCACTTCATCATCACCGAAGTACTGCAAGAAATTGAGATAAACCCAATTAGCCATCAAATTTTTATAACCAAAACTGGGTATCTCTTGCAATAAATTTAACCGGAGATGTTCTGCTTTGATATCTTGTTCTAAAACTGCTAATGAAACACCTTGTTGGTTAGTTAATAGTGATTGTAACCGAGGGAATTGCAGGGCGCTAACTCCTAATACGCTCAAACAGGCTAATAAAGGTGTAATTAAAGCTTGATACGATAAACGCAACATAGATAACTATTTTTTGGGCTTTAGTTACACCATTCTATGCAATCTTCTACGAGAAGGCAGGAGGCAAAAGAATTTTAGATTTTGGATTTTGAATTAGTGGATAGCAAATCTAAAATTTAGAAGATGATGAATTCTGTAACCTGTAAATTAAGTAAAAATGACAAAACCGCCCACACCTTACCTGAAAGAATAGCTAACAAGGCATGGTTGTGGCGGTTTTAAAAATTGCTGTTGGGTAACTGGTAGCGATGCTAAACTATGAAAATTTTGGAAGATTAACACTGTTTAGGTAAAACAGCTAAAGAGTTAAATGTGCAGTATCAAGCACTACCTGTGAAAGCAACTTCTGGAAACTTCAACTGAGCTTCTGCCATTGGACGGTTTCTGCCTTCCTCTTGCCAGTAGTTAATCACTTCTGTTGCTTTGTTAAGCAATTCTACGCGATCTAGCTCAGTAATCCAGTGTTTGGATTCGAGTTCCTTTTTTAACTCTTCCCAAGCATCATTTCTGGGCCAGAAAAAGTACTTTGTTAAAGGACTGGTACCTTTACCTACAACTTGGTCAACTGCTAGGGCAACGTTATCTTCCAACCAAAGAATTTTGAGAATGAACTTGGTCAATCACACCTCCGGGATACATCCGGGCATAGCTTACTAAGTTTGCGATTGCTTATTGTAACTTAATATCTTGCTCAATGACCAAACTTTTCAGGGAGTAGGGAATAGAGAGTGGGGAATAGGGAAGAAGTATTCATTATGGATGCTGATCAATTTAAAATCTGAAAAGTTTAAATTGTGATCCATGCAACCATGACTGCACAAGCTTCAGCACAAGTAATTGTCATTTTTGATATTGATGGCGTTGTGCGCGATGTCGGCGGTTCTTATCGCCGCGCACTTGCCGATACTGTAGAGTATTTTACTAACGCTGCATATCGCCCCACACCGTTAGATATTGACCAACTCAAGTCTGAAGGGGTTTGGAATAACGATTGGGAAGCATCGCAAGAATTAATTTACCGTTATTTTGAGTCTCAAGGTCAGACAAGAGAACAATTAAAGCTAGACTACAACTCTATTGTTGCTTTTTTTCAAGCCCGTTATCGTGGCCCAGACCCGAATAATTTCACGGGATATATTTGTGATGAACCTTTATTGTTAAGCTCAGAATATTTACAGCAGTTGACTCAAGCTAACATTGCTTGGGGATTTTTTAGTGGTGCGACGCGCGGTTCTGCTAATTTCATTTTAGAAAAACGCTTGGGTTTGCGATCGCCAGTTTTGATTGCGATGGAAGATGCACCCGGTAAACCAGATCCGACAGGGTTGTTTACTACTGTTGAGAAGTTGGAAAATCCACAAAGCAACACCACCGTTATTTATGTTGGTGATACTGTGGCTGATATGTACACAGTCACGAAAGCACGAGAATTACAACCGCATCGCCCTTGGGTTGGTGTTGGGGTGTTACCGCCACACGTCCAAGAAACAGCAGCACGCGCTCAAACATACAGCGAAACGCTGCAAAAAGCTGGAGCCGCGATAGTTGTGAGTAATGTTGAAGAGTTAAATCCAGCCAAGATAGCAGAACTATTGGCGTGATGAAATACTAACTAGTTGGTATTGGGAATACTTAAGCTGAGAAAGCGATCGCTTTTTTGCTTTATGCTGCGTTTATTCCCAATAGTTCAAAATCTACTAATTTATGACAGTCAATCGTCAACTTTCTCCTATTGAGGAGGGTTTGGAAATAGTTAATCAGACTGGTGGTTCATTCAATGTAGTGACAATTAGTCGAATTATTGGGTGTTTAGATGAAGAAATTCTCAGACAAGCTCTTGATATTGTTCAGTTGCGTCATCCTCTGTTGAATGCTCGAATTGTTAATTCCCTAAATTCTCTGTGCTTTGAAACAGGAGCAATTCAAATTCCTCTGCGTATTATTAATAGCCTCACGAGTCAGTCTTGGCAAGAGGTTGTGATTGCAGAAATGAACGAAAAAATAGCGAGTGATGCAGGTTTAGCACGATGTGTATTAGTTAAATCACAGAGTGATAATAATATAAATTATTTAATTACAATCTTGCACCACGCTATCTCAGATGGTTTATCTAGCGTCCAACTGCACTCAGAGATATTAACTTATTGTCAAAAAATTATAGATGGGGAATTAATCAATTACGTTGAAAGTTTACCTGTATTACCACCGATTCCAGAACTGCTACCAAAATCAATGCAAGGATGGAGTGGTATCTTCAAAGGCATTTTCTCGTTATTGAATTTGCAATTTAAGCATTTGTGGTATCGACCAAAAGCTTTGAAGTTTGAGCAATGTGTACCGATAGAATTGCGTCGTTGTGGATTGGTTCATCGACAACTAGATCAGGAATTAACTGAAAAATTAGTGGATTTTTGCAGACAGGAAAAGACAACCGTACAAGGCGCATTGTGTTCAGCGTTGATGTTTGCAGCAGCTAATCAAATTTCTGGTTACGAAAGAAAGGATATTTGTTTAAGTTGTTGGTCTTATGTTAACTTGCGTCAAAGGTTGCGATCGCTGGTGAGCGAAAATAATCTGTGTGTGTTGATTTCTTCTATCACTTCATTTCATATTCTCAAAAGCAAAACAACCTTCTGGGATTTAGCGCGGGAAGTCAGACAAAATCTAATCGTAGGGTTGAATTCTGATAATCTCTTCAGCATTATTATGATGTACAAACAGGTGATCAAATTCTTACTGACACAACCTAATCATGCACCTGCAAGTGTGTCTGTAACTAATATTGGCAAGGTCAAAATTCCTAAATTTTACGGTCAATTTGAATTAGAGCAAATCAGCTTTTTGCCAGCACAGGGAGTTTTTGGTGGTGTTGTAAGTTTGGCTGTATCAACTTTTGACAGTAAAATGAATTTAAATTTTACATTTTCTCTGCCAGCAATTAGCCAAAATTCGATGGAAGAATTGGCAGACAATTTAGTTGTCTGCCTGAAAAATGCTTGTGAGTTTTAGACTTCCCTGATTATTCCAGTTTCAAGAACTTATCTAAAGCAGCCACCATACTAGGCGGCCAGCGACGGATATTTTTCACCCAGTTGATATCTTTGTAACGCTGATCCAAGCCATAAGCGGCTACCCAGTTGCTTTCGGCTTCACCTTTTTGTCCGTTTACCCAGTAAGCGGCGGTTAAAGCTGCACGCACATCAGCAAATTTGGGATATTTCCGGGCAATATTTCGCATTTCGCGGATTGCTGGCTCTATTTGACCAGTTTCATATAAAGCGATCGCATAGTTAGCACGGGCAAAGGCAAAATTTGGGGCAACTTCGGTAGATTTTTTATAATCTGCGATCGCATCGTCCCATTTTCCTAAACCTGCTTTGGCATTGCCGCGATTGTTATAGGCCATTGCATCGTTCGGATCTAATTCTAAGACGTGGTTGTAATCTGCGATCGCCTGATCCCATTTTCCCAAACCTTCTAAAGCTGTACCCCGATTTAAATAGGGATCTGTCACATTCGGAGCCAATTCTACAGCTTTGTTGTAGTCTGCTAATGCCTCTTGCAGCTTATTTTGGCTCACCCGCGAATTTCCGCGATTACTCCACGCACCCGCATTGGTGGGAAATTTCTCAATAATCTTTGTCCAGTATTTTTCAGCCGTGGCAAAGTCACCCTTATTTGTCGCTGCAAATGCTTGATTTGCCCACTCATCCCCTTGTTGTATTTCTTCTGGTGTGAAGTTGGGTTGTTGGGATTGTGCCATGACTGGTTGACCCCAGCCAAACACAAGTAACAGACAAAGAACAAAACTAATTAACTTAATCATCTGGGTTTACCTGTGTCTATCTGCGGTGGAGATTCCACAATTTATCATGGCGAAAACTGTCTCAGACAGCAAGTTAGTAAAACAAGGCAAAAGTAAAAGGTCAAAAGGCAAAAGAAAGAATAGTTATACCACGAGCTTTTTAGCAATTACAGATGGTCACTGAGTTTCGGCTTCGCGGTAATCGAGCGAAGCGATGCACTGAGCTTGTCGAAGTGTCGAGATTCAACTACCGCGTAGTCGAAGTGTGGTCTTTTTATTTACATCGACTTGTAAGCATAAAAACAAAAAATTAAGGGTGTACACAAGGGTTTGATGTATCCAACACCCTTACACCCTCACACCCCTAAACCCAATTTCTACAGACAATCTTAGTGCGTCAGTCCTTTAGTTTATTTTCCCACCGCTTCTAACCAAACCTGCACATCCGCGAGGCTGCCAAAGTCTAACAGTGCTTCGCTCAAATCTTCCAGAACAGGTAAAGGTAAACCAGAAATTGACAAACGCATTTCCTCTGATAACTCGCCAAATCGCTTAGTTAAAATTCGGATAATTAAGCTCACAGCTTCTTCTGTTCGTCCTTCTTCCTTAATTTCACGGTAAACTCTTGTTTCTTGGAGCGTTATTCCTAACATCGACTCTACCTCGGCTCTACTTAAGATTTCAAATTTGTACACCATGATCGTCGTAATCATCTCTATTATGGCGCGGCTCGCCTTTTGGGATGTTTCTTGACTGGCTCTGGTTAATAAATACCTAGCTTCTGCTGGTGCTTGTTCTGGCTCTACGGTGGTTAGTACCATCAATGCTACCCATAAAGGTAATTGACGAATATCGCCTAACTCGTCTAAATACACCCGATGGACTTGTTCTCCATTTAGCAGGGTGCGATGAGGATAAATATCACTCTGTTCGATACTGCGTGATGGATAAATAATTACAGCCTGCCAATCACGGAATCTGAGACGATTGCGGTAGAAATATAACGATGATTCCGCAAATACTCTTTCATAAAGCTGTTCATCTCTTTGGAATTGTACCTCGCAGAAATACACAACCCCAACACCTTCATTGTCTGGCGGGAGAAATACGCCATCAATTTCAAATTTCGGTTCTTTAACAGCTACCGAATCAAATCGATAAGATTTCGCATTGTTTGGGACATTTGTCAATAGTTCAAATAATAAACTAGGGGATTGTTGAAATAGTTTGTAAAAAATCGAATCTCGGCGCATGAAGCATTCTATCTGTTTGTTTTAGTCTGCGATCGCATCATCCCACATCCCCTGAAGTATGCTGCGATCGCACTCTCTCCTTTCACAAAAGAGACAACTGCTCATTCGGTGGCGTAAAATTCATGTGCTTATATGCAGCTTTAGTCGCAATCCGACCCCGTGGTGTACGGCTCAAATAACCAATCTGCATCAGATAAGGTTCGTAAACTTCTTCAATGGTTTGCGGATCTTCACCTGTGGCGGCAGCGATAGTTTCTAAACCCACCGGGCCGCCATTAAACTGCTCAATAATCACACTGAGCATTTTCCTATCTGTCCAATCTAAACCGCAGGGGTCAACTTGAAATAGTTCTAGTGCTTCTGCGGCAACACTTTCGGTAACTTCTGCCAGTTTTTTTACTTCCGCAAAATCACGTACTCGTTTGAGTAATCTATTCGCAATACGCGGTGTACCTCGTGAACGACGGGCAATTTCTGTTGCGCCATCGGGTGTAACGTTGGTTTGTAGTAGCTGAGAACTGCGGAGAACGATTTGGCTTAGTTCTTCTACTTCATAAAAGCGTAACTTCTGCACCAAGCCAAAGCGATCGCGTAATGGTGAAGTTAAAGCACCGACGCGGGTTGTTGCTCCTACTAAGGTAAATTTCGCCAAAGGCAAACTTCTAATCCGGGCGCTGGTACCCTTGCCAATGGTAATATCTAAGCGATAATCCTCCATAGCAGGATAGAGAATTTCCTCGGTCATCCGCGAAAGACGGTGAATTTCGTCGATGAAGATGATATCTCCGGGTTTTAGGTTAACCAATAACCCAACAATATCTCTAGGACGTTCTAACGCTGGCGCACTCGTAATCTTATAGTTGACACCCATTTCTGATGCTAAAATCATTGCCATTGTCGTTTTACCCAAACCTGGTGGGCCGTATAACAACAAGTGATCCAGCACTTCCCCCCTTGATTTTGCGGCTTTGATGGCAATTTCTAGCACATCCTTTAAGTCTTTCTGCCCAATATAATCGGCAAATCGCTGCGGTCTGATACTCTCTTCTTGCTTACCTTGCTCGTCAAACGCCGCTTCGGGTTGCAAAATTTTGTCTTGGTCAGATGATGCTTTGACTGATTCTTGTTGCTCCTTGGGTTTTTTATTGGGTTCTGGAGGCTGTTTTTTTGAGGAGATTATCGCCATAATTCAGCTATTAATTTTGACTTGAGGAATGATTGAGTGCCATCAATATCGCAATCCTGGAGAATAAACCTCAGATGCGAAAATTTTGGTTTGGGAATACACGTACCAATTTAAAATTTAAATTCCGGGCAATGAAGGAAGGAGTTGAGAATTTATTATGTTGTCTAAAAGAATCTTACCTTGCTTGGATGTGAAGGCGGGACGGGTTGTAAAAGGAGTTAACTTTGTTGATCTCAAAGATGCCGGTGATCCTGTGGAGTTGGCGAAGGTTTACAACGATGCTGGGGCAGATGAGTTAGTGTTTCTGGATATTACAGCGACTCATGAAGACCGAGATATAATTCTGGATGTTGTTTACCGGACTGCTGAACAGGTCTTTATTCCACTCACTGTAGGCGGTGGCATTCAAACCTTAGAAAATGTTAAAGCTTTGTTACGAGCTGGAGCAGACAAGGTTAGTATTAACTCTGCGGCAGTACGTGACCCAGACTTGATCAATCGGGCAAGCGATCGCTTTGGTAATCAGTGCATAGTTGTTGCCATTGATGCCAGACGCAGAGTAGACCCCCAAAATCCCGGCTGGGATGTGTATGTGCGTGGCGGTAGGGAAAACACGGGTTTAGATGCCCTCAAATGGGCTGTTGAAGTTGAACAACGTGGTGCAGGAGAACTGTTAGTTACAAGTATGGACGCAGATGGAACTCAAGCCGGCTACGACTTAGAGTTAACCAAAGCGATCGCTCAATTAGTACAAATTCCAGTCATTGCCTCCGGTGGAGCAGGCAATTGTGAACATATCTATCAAGCTGTAACAGAAGGTAAAGCCGAAGCTGCATTGTTAGCTTCGTTACTGCACTATGGGCAATTAAGCGTTTCAGAAATTAAACATTATTTGCGCGATCGCTCCATATCAGTACGTTTGTACTCTTAACGCCAAAGATAACATTAAAATCCCGCTGCCTGCCACCGAAATTAACTACACTTCTGAAAATCGATGTTAATATTGATTTATAAGTATTAATAAATATTAAGAAATATGTTGATTCCTATTTTATTATTTGATGTAGCACTGGTGGCATGGTCATTGCATTTAATGGAAAAAGCCTATGAAAACAAAGAATTCTCCCTGATGCTGGCTGGTACATTAGTAGCTCTAGCTGCGGCGGCAATGTTAGTTGTGTACTTTCTGATGGGTCACTGTATGACCTATTTATTAAAAGTCTCGTAAAAATTACGAAATAGTTAGATTAGATTTTTACAACTATTTAATCTAGATAATTAATGAGACTTGACAAAAGGTAAATTTATCAGGCAAAATCAATAATGGCTTTGCGGGGTTATAGCTCAGTTGGTAGAGCGCTGCAATGGCATTGCAGAGGTCAGCGGTTCGAACCCGCTTAGCTCCATGTGTACATTAATTCTATTAATTTCTTGTGAAATGAGGGTGATTTAAAGGCTATGGCACTTATACAGTAAGCTCTTTAACCTCTTATTTGCCCTGGGAATCTTTGATATTGCTTGAGAAGTTTGAATTGCAAATAGAGCAGGGAAACAATGCGATCGCACTGTTACCCTGCTCTATGTTTTCAAACATCCTCTAACGACACTGACGATATTTGATGTGATATACCAATCCGCGGTGAGCTAGGTCGAAGGAGTCAACAGTCGCCATACCTGCTCCATTAGCAGTCATAGCTGCATTGACACGCATATTTACACTATCGCCACAGCGTGACCAAACGTCAGCAACAGTCACTAGCTGATCTCGAACGCTGTAGTCAGTTTCGCCACGAAATGTCCGAGAAAAAACAGGGCCACGCTGACCAGCAAAAAAGTATTCGGCTCTAAGTCTCCCAGTAGTACTAGGAGCTACATAGCCACGATAATCAGCATCGTAGAGAGAAATTTGGAATCCTTGAGGCACTTTAATTGGAATGCTCAAATTACAACTTTTACGCCTTTCTGATGATTTATTTCCTAAAGCAATAAACTGATCGAAGAGAATACTTAACTCTTGACCATCAGGACTTACGTTTACACTAGCAGAACCTTCAGGACAACCATTACCACCATATTCTGCACCTAGAATCTCAACTTTGTCAGCCGCAAAAGCAGGGCCAACAGAAGCTGTAATTAATACTGCACCTGCTAAAAAAGCTTTCACACAGTTGATAGATGTTTTCCTGATATTTTGATTATTCATAACTCACCTAAATTGAGTATTAAATGTTTTCTAGATCCAATTAAGCAATTGCATATTTCTGAAAAGTGTTCTAATAAAATCTATAGTTTTTGTATTGTTTTTTCAGAAATATACGGATGCCAAATTTATGGCAAATTCTCAAAAAATGCCACCTAAAATTGCTAAAAGTATTTACAAAAATACTTTTGCAAGTATTCACAAACTACTATTTATGAGCGGCGTGAATGCCTGTATTGCTTGAATTGCAATACTTATTAGACATTATCTTCACATCTAAAAGCAGTAATTAAAGACTATGAGTTTTACTCTAGTCTCATATCTGCTCTCTCCGCAGAAGACTGTCAATTTAATTTCAGAGTTCCATTTATATGTGGTGATACCAACAACCTAATATTTTTGAATTGGTATCATATTTGGCTTGTCTACATCGACTATATTTTTTTCCTATGAGTTCCCAACAATTTTCATCGCCAGATGACAATTTTCATTACTTAATAATTTGGGATATACTCTACTTATAGAAACAAATGATACGACGTAATTTAGTTTACAAGTTAGACGCTGTGTGTTGTATAATTAACTTAATTAAAATAATACTTTAGAAACAATTACTGATAATAATTGAGTAGCAAAAATTGCATTTTTGCTTGTCCGATTGGTCTTTATTAGTTATAGAATTTACACAATAAAAGGATGTAAGGGTGTACTTATCCAAAACCCTTACACCCAGTTTCAACAAAGAATCTTACTGAGCTGTCACTAAATAAGGTGAGGTTATTGGTTGAGCGCGTCCAGCATTAACGAGGGCTTGGTAGACAAAAGCTGCTACTTCGGCTCTGGTTGCTTGCCGATTAGGATCAAGCTGTTTTACGGTAGGATAGTTAATTACTAATTGGCGGACAGTGGCTGCTGCAACTGGGCCAGTTGCATAATTAGGAATTTGCGCCGCATCATTGTAGAAATTCAGCACGTTTTGATTATTGGCGGTTAAGCCTAAACCATTGGCTAAGGCTACTAGTGCTTGTACTCTGGGAATTTGTTGCTGTGGTTTAAATGTACCATCAGGGTAGCCTGAAACAAATTGGCTTTGATAAGCGGATCTAATTGCAGCGAAAGCCCAGAAATTACTGGGAACATCTTGAAAAGTGATGGCGCTACGTTTAGCGGTAGGATTTAAAGCTTTAGTAATAATTGTGGCAAACTGGGCGCGAGTTACAGGGTCATTTGGTTTAAATGTGCCATCTGGGAACCCAGCAATAATATTTTGTGCGGCTAAAGCTTCAATGTAGCTTTTTGCCCAAAAATTGCTCGGTACATCTTTAAAAGCGACAGCACCGCCTGCTGGTGGTTCGACTGTAGCTGCTACAAAGTCTACTTGACCAAAGATTTTTTTCTGATCAACATCATTACCAACAGCCACAATGGTGTTAGTTTTTGTGGCGTTGTTTACGTCATAACGAGTATTACCACGAATCAAATTACCACCAGGGTTTTCGTTGGTACCTAAGTCTGGTTGAGCCGTGGTAATGGCAACTACACCATCTCGCTTATTATTTTGAATGACATTCTTACGGAGTACAGGTTTAGCGGAGTCGGAAATAAATAGACCGTCTTGGTTTTGAATGATTTGGTTTCCTTCTACTAAAGTTGTGGAAGTTCCACCGATCGCCAAACCAAAACCTGTATCCTGAAATAAGTTATTTCTGACTACGCCCTGAGCTGCTCTGGCAATAGAAACGCCATTACCTTTGTTCTGCACAAAGATATTGCCTTCTATTTTGGGATTTCCTGTACCAGTGACAAACACACCTTCTCTACCATTAGCGGTAAAAGTGCTGTTTTGAATAGTGGGGCTAGTAGATTCTACCCAAATACCTGTACCGCGTTGAGTCGGGTTAGTAACAGTGACACCTGCAATGGTGCTACTGTTGTCAGCTAAGATGGTAATTTCTTGTCTAGCAAATGTGCGGCTGGTGTAATAACCTGCACCAGTAATAATTACTCCTTGACCTTTGGTGGCTTCGTCACCTTGTAACGTCACCCCTGATTTAATTAACAGTGGAAAGGTTTCTCCAGTTTCTTGGTTATAATTTCCTGGCGCAAGTCGAATAATTGTCCCTGGTTGAGCTTGAGTGAGTGCAAAGCTGATAGTTTTGTAAGGTGCTGTTTCTGTTGCACCTGCACTTGCATTGTCTTGACCTGTTGCTGGGTTGACATAAATGACCTTCGCTGTTGCTGGTGCTTGCGCTATCACACTTGACAAAACACCGCCATTTGCTGTCCCCACTAATAATGTAGAACCAGTTGCAGCTAATAATAAGGCTGTCAGTCCAGCTTTTAAGGATAAATTCAATTTCAGGTTTCTTCCAGAAATCAAGTGAATATTTTTTATGGAAGAAAAATGAAAACCTTGATATTTCATTTTTGTGTCTGTAATGTGCTGAATTATAGTTGGCTAAGAAGGGTCAGATGTGACAGCTAGATAACTGTCCATCCCAAGCAAAACTATAACGGATGACTAGCAAATAATCTCCTATGTTTCGCAATCAGACACGTAAATAAACAATTTACAGATTTTAATGTTATCCCATATTCGCCAAAGAAAGTTCGTTCTCTTCGCGGCACAGTGCTAAACTAAGAAATACATCCCGGCTTGGGATCAATGAAAAACAAGAATGTTCAGTCAGGTAGGCATTTCTTCCAGTTCTATCAATAAAAGAGCAAAAAGAAGTACCTTGGCACTACTATCAACAAACTCCTCGCATTTGTGCAAGTAAAAACAACTACCTGTGGGAGTGCGATCGCATAGGGCTATGCTGGTTTTAGCATTTCAGAGAATAACTTGGTAGTAGAAGCAAAGCAAATGCTGTTGTTACAAGTTATGTTGTTTTCTGGTGCTGACTCACTAAATCAAAAGTTTCCAACTCTACATCACTGTTGCAGTTGTGTGGAAAAGAGCAACTTTATATAAGGGTTAAGAACAGCATAAAAATCGCATTGACATTCACAGCAACAATTAGTAGTTTGCCAAAACACTCTCCATTAGGACTTTTGAGAGTGCAATTAGCTTAGTGTTCAGGAATTTTGCCTAAATCCTTACTAAAAGTTGACAAAAAGCAGTAAATTGGTTTCTGTAGCTTAGTAAATTGCTTAAGTGTAAGAGGAAGCTGTTCTGAAAAATTCGGCTTGAGTGCTGCTAGTTAAGCAAAACCTCTAGAGGTTAGCCGAGAGATTTCATTATTCCCAGACAAATAGCTAGTTACTGAGATATGGATTAGTTCATGGAGCGCCGACTGAGTGCAACCCGCCAAATCAATCTATTGCCACATCAGCTAACTTGTTGTGTATAAAAGTTTTCACCAATTAACTCTGATGCTACATTGTGGTAATACTTATATACGCACTTATACTTATACAAAATTGCAAAATGCTTGTGACAGATAGATTGGTGAATAGCTTACCCACCAAACTCTTCTTCCATCCAAAATCCAAAATGGTATAACAAGTAAGTTGTGTATTGAGCAGCAAGTTAGTTAAAAAGAAAGCAAAAATTGAAAAAAGGCGTATCTGACATCAAAAACTTAGGGCGGGTAGGAGTATGAAAAATCTAAAATAGATATTAAATTGAGAAAAACAACGACCATCGACAACCGTTAGTCCATTTTATCTTCTGCAAAGCGTCGCCAGGTTGTTACCAGTGCTGAAACACGATTACATGCAAGTTTCCCAGGATCAGCCTCATTATTTTGAGGCTCCTCTACAGTTATTGCTGTTTGTCGATGGCAGACCCCAGTCCCGACAACAGGTACAGCGGATACGCTCTTACTTAAAAGAGTTGCAGGCAGAGTATCACTTTGAAGTGCAAATTATTGATGTCGGTCAACAACCGTATCTAGCAGAACATTTTAAGTTAGTAGCTACGCCAGCGTTGATTAAAATTCATCCAGAACCCAGACAAGTGCTGGCTGGAAGTAATATTATTGCTCAATTAAAAAACTGGTGGCCGCGTTGGCAAACTGCTGTAGACGCTTATTTAAAATTGCAAGAAGATTTTCAAGAACGTATAGATGAAAATAGTCGGGTGTCACAACCCAAATCGACAATTAATTCTGTTGCTGTTTCCGCAGAACTGATTAGGCTTTCTGATGAAATCTTTCATTTGAAACAAGAAAAGGAAAAACTTCAAGAGCAATTACAGTTCAAAGACCGAGTAATAGCAATGTTGGCTCATGACCTGCGGAATCCTTTAACGGCGGCAGCGATCGCAATTGAAACACTGCAATCTAATTACAATATAGAATCAGGTGCATTTCAACGCTTAAAGCCAGCAATGGCTGCCCATTTGTTAAAACAAGCTCGGACTCAAACCAAGCTAATTGACCGCTTAATTGCTGATTTGTTGCAGGTAGGCAGAGGCAGTGATAAAGAGTTTCCGATTATACCGCAGAAAATTGAACTTGGACAATTGTGTTTAGAAGTATTAGAGGAATTGCGCGATCGCTACACCGCCAAATCCCAAACCTTAGAAACAGACATTCCCTCAGATTTGCCTTGTGTCTATGCAGATCCAGAACGCATTCGCCAAGTCATTGTAAACCTATTAGATAACGCAATTAAATATACACCTGTAAGCGGTAAAATTACTGTTGCTGGCTTGCACCGCACCACCCAAAAAGTACAGTTTAGTGTGGGTGATACTGGCCCAGGTATCCCCGCCGAAAGTCGTGAATTAATTTTTGAGAACCACTTCCGCCTGCAAAGAGATGAAGGTACAGATGGATATGGTATTGGTTTATGTTTGTGCCAGCGAATTATTCGGGCGCACTATGGTCAAATTTGGGTAGATTCCACTCCCCACGGTGGGGCATGGTTCCACTTCACATTGCCAGTTTATCCGTTTTAGGGCTGAGTGTTGAGTGGTATTAGACAAGGTAGAAGGAGTAGACAAAGTAGAGGGGGTAGACAAGGTAGAAAGATTGCTTCCTTGTCTCCCTTGTCCGCCTTGTCTCCCTCGTCCCTTTCCCGAATTTTACGAACATTGTTTAGCATCCCTTGGGTTGCTGATGGGATGTAAGTCGGCTTCCCAGATGCTGATATAAATAAAATCACAATTCTGGCGGACAACTTGTCCTTTCACAGAGCCTAAATTAAAACTGAAATCATCTTTTTGACGCTGCTGGAGTTGTGTGAGTTTTTGCTGAATCTCTGGAGTGACTCGACCGTTGAGCATTCCACTTAAAGTATTTTGCATCACCTCTGGGTCTACTGATTGAGCAAATGCGGCTTCAGTTTGCACCAATCTTCCCGAATTACGGTCGAATAAATAGCCCAAGTCGATTTGATTTGGGACTACTTTGTAAGTGACAGCGCGAGTATCACCCCACAAACCTCTGGAATCCCTTTTTGCCCTTCCGAGAGTTGCTTCTACGGTGCTTCTGTCTGTACCTGTGGGAAATGCGGGAACGCTTTGACGACTGGTTGTACTAACTCTGTTTCGGTTATTTCGTTTTGGTTTTTCTGGTTCTACCGCAGGTGCTTCTGGTGTGGAATTAACTGTAGGTTGAGAATCAGTTGTGGTTGGGGAATTATCTGGTTCTGAATTTACAGGCTGCTTATCGGTGATGACTGGAGATTCTGGAGATTCATTTGGAGAATTGGAGTCTGTTGTACCGTTGTTGGCCGATAAAGTATCTGAATTAATTGGCTGCTGTGGGGGCGTGATAGGTGTCGGAGAAGATGGTAGTGATGGTGACTCGTTGGGTTCTAAAGATGAAATTGGAGATGATGGTGGCTCGGAATTGTTGGCGATGGGGGCTTCTGACTGTTGAGGACGGGTTAAGCGAGCTAGTCCTATCCCAGCCATTAAACCAAAGGTAATTAAGCCACCAAATATCCAAATTGGTTTTTGGGAATTGCGGGGTGGAATTTTTGGCGGAGGAGAAACAGCTTGGGTTTGCTGAGTTGATGCAGGTTCGGTTGGACGAACATTGATAGTAGGGGATGGAGGCAGATTAGCTGTAGAGTTTAAAGCATAAAGCATTTTACTAGCAGTACTGTAGCGATCGCTTGCTTGGGGTTTAATTGCTTGATTCAGCACCATTGCTAGTTGGGGTGACACTGGCGGCGCGTAATTTTGCCAGAGAATTTCCCCAGTTTGTTGATGTGTGGGTAATTCTGAAGGCTGTTTTCCAGTCAAGAGATAAATTGCGGTTAAGCCTAAACTATAAATATCTGTAGCGTAAACAGGCCGCCCAATTGCTTGTTCACTCGGCATATATCCTGGTGTACCAATCACCATTGATTGTGTCGGATATCCGGGTTTAACTGCTACTGTGCGGATGGTTTCTTTAACGGCACCAAAATCAATCAAAACTGGCTTGCTATCAACAGAGCGCAGAATAATATTATCTGGTTTGATATCACGGTGAATAATGCCCTTACTATGCACATAATCCAATATCGATAGCAGACTCAAGAGAATTTCTCTGACTATGATTTCACTTTGGCATCCTTTCGTTTCGACAATATGAGTTAAGGTTTGACCGTGAATCCATTCTTGTACCAGATAAAACAGTCCATTTTCCGAAAAATAAGCATGGAGTCGAGGAATTTGGTCACTACTTTCGCCGAGATACTCTAAAGTAGCGGCTTCCCTTTCAAAACGTTGCTGAATCAAGGCGTAGGTTTGAGGATCATTCGCAATCGGTTTTAATTGCTTAATCACACAGCGACGGCGAGAAGGCATGTGGGTATCTTCTGCCAAAAAGGTTTCCCCAAATCCACCAGCACCGAGTACCTGGATAACTTGATAGCGATTATTCAGCAGAATAGATGTCATGAACAGTTCAATATGTCCGCCATATTTAACTGTACATCACGATGCCAAAGCCGATAATGTTCCCTTGTGAGATTGTGTATTATATGGCGTTCTCTAAGACGTGTCATCATTAGGTAAACTGAGGGTTGAATTGTGGAAGGTGAGATATTTTTTTAACTGGAATTCCCTAAGCGATCGCCCTAATTCTTATCGCGTTAGTATAGCCGCGAGCGAATTCTCTGAGTTGGGTTAAATGTTTCAAAACTCTAACTATCCGCGCCTCCGCGTCTCTGCGTAAGAGAGAAAACTTTGATTAAAAACACAAATCATCAGCTATAAATTACCTAAAAACGCAGACATCGAAATTCTGGTTAAGCAGTTTAACTATCTGTATTAGTAGTTCTTAGTGCTTGTAAAGTTGGCTTAAGCAAAAAATTAAAGGTGAAGAATTAATTTGCTTGACAATAGGCTTCATTTATGCACTTAAGCCTAGAGTCTTAGTAAGTTTGTGAAGTGTAAATGATGAAGCGACAGCAGAATTAATGCAGAAATTTTATACCAAAATCTTAAAACAAAAATTCACTCTTGCGGCAGCCTGGGAGAAGCTCAATTGACATTGTGGCAAGAAGATTATTCTACATCTTATTATGGGGCAGCTTTTATTTTACAAGGTGAGTGGAAGTAATACATAATACAAAGATTTTTGGGAAATAGGTGATAGTATATTCCAGTTTTTGAATTCAAAGCAATTATTCCCTACTTAGAATTACGAGAAATAGTAATGTCATCTATCTATAGTCGGGTTTTTTTATTAAAAATTCTCAGCTTACCAATGCCTAAAAGTATAGTGAAGCAGACACAAATTCTTGTGAACAAATGCTGTTATGACTAAGAGAATCAAACGTCACCAGAAACCAAGAAGATTTTTAGTAGCGTTTACCAGCCACCTTTCCCTTCTCTTAGTCAGCATCACAATGTTTGCTGAACCAGGTGTAGCTGCTAGAGATTATGCCCTCAAAATTACCCAACAAGCACAAATAGATTCGTCAGAGATATACTCTTCTAACGCCGAACAAATATTTAAAGAAGGAGAAGAGTTACTCAAACTAGGAACAGCACAATCTTTCCGGCAAGCGATCGCTAAATTTGAAACTGCTTTAAAACTCTGGCAACAAACTGCAAACATCAAACAACAATCCACCACACTCAACGAGCTTGGGTTTATTTACAATGCTTTAGGTGATAAAGAGCAAGCTTTAATATTTTTTAACCAATCTTTATCTCTTCGAGAGCAATTAAAAGATGTAGCTGGTCAAGCAGTAACTCTCAATAACATCGGTGGAGTCTATGATGCTTTGGGAGAAAAACAAAAAGCATTAAATTACTACAACCAGTCTCTAAGTCTATCACAAGAACTAGGAGATCAACTTTGGCAAGCCATAACTCTCAATAACATTGGTAGTGTCTACAACGCCTTGGGAGAGAAACAGCAAGCACTCAAATACTATAATCAGTCCCTACCCATCTCACGCAAAATGGGCGATAAAGCTCAAGAAGCAATCACTCTCAACAATATCGGCGGTGTTTACGATGCTTTGGGAGAAAAACAGCAAGCTTTGACATACTACAGCAAATCTCTACCTTTATCACAACAAGTCGGAGATAAAGCCGGACAAGCAGCCACTCTTAACAACATTGGTGGAATCTACGATGCGTTAGGAGATAAACAGCAGGCATTAATTTACTATAACCAATCTATGTCGTTAAGACGGCAAGTCGGAGATTCCACCGGCGAGGCCATCACTCTCAACAATATCGCTGGGATCTACGATGCGTTAGGGGATAAACAGCAAGCACTCAACTATTACAACCAGTCCTTAAACTTATCCAGAAAAGTCGGAGATAAAACTGGACAAGCCGTTACTCTCAATAATATTGGCCGTGTCTATGATTCTCTAGCGGACAAACAGCAGGCACTCAAATACTACAATCAATCTTTGCCTTTAAGACGAAAAGTCGGAGATAGAACAGGCGAAGCTACTACTCTCAACAACATTGGTGGAGTCTACGATGGGTTAGGAGACAAACAGCAAGCTCTAGAATTTTATAACCAATCCCTAGCTCTTTCACGAGAAGTAGGGGATAAAGCTGGAGAAGCTACAACTCTCAATAACCTTGGTGGTATTTACTCTGCCTTGGGCGATAAACAGCAAGCTTTAAAATACTACAACCAATCTCTACCCTTGAGGCGGCAAATAGGAGATAAAACAGGCGAAGCTGTTACCCTCAATAACATCGGCCGTGTCTATGACTTATTGGGAGACAAACAGCAAGCACTTAAATACTACAATCAGTCTATGCCCTTGAGGCGGCAAGTCAGAGATAGAACAGGCGAAGCTGTTACCCTCAACAACATCGGCCGTGTTTATGACTCATTAGGCGAAAAACAAGAGGCACTCAAATACTACAACCAATCTTTATTTTTATCACGGCAAGTCAGCGACAAAGCCGGGGAAGCAACAACCTTGAATAACATTGGTGGTATCTACACTGTTCTTGGAAATACACAGCAAGCCTTGGCATACTACAACCAGTCACTGCCTCTCAGACAGCAAATGAAAGATAAAGCTGGGGAAGCCATCACCCTCTACAATATTGCTTATTTAGAACGTAATAGGGGCAACCTCAAAGAATCGCTAGTTCAAGTTGAAGCAGCTATCAAAATTATCGAAAACCTACGGACTAAAATTACCAACGAACAACTACGTACATCTTATTTCGCCTCCCAACAAACTATTTACGAGTTTGCCAATGACTTATTAATGCAGTTGCACAAAAAATATCCCCGCCAAGGCTATGATGCTTTAGCATTACAAAGTAGTGAAAAATATCGTTCTCGCAGTTTGTTGGAACTACTCATAGAAGCTAACGCGGATATTCGCCAAGGTGTCGAACCTAAATTACTAGAAGCAGAACAAAACTTGCAACAACGGCTGAATGCAACAGAGAAACTGCGTTTAGAACTCTATAACAGTGGTCAATACACCCCAGAACAAGCCCAAGCCCTGGAAAACGAATTAACATCGCTTCTCAAAGAATATCAAGAAGTCCAAGCCAAAATCAGATTTACTAGTCCCAAATATGCTGCCCTTACTCAACCCCAACCTCTTTCTCTCAAAGAAATTCAACAGCAAGTACTAGATGACGAAACGCTGTTATTAGAATACGCTTTGGGTGAAGAACGCAGCTATTTATGGGCAGTTAGCAAAACCAGTATTAGTAGTTATGAGTTACCTAAACGTGCTGATATTGAAAAGGTCGTTAAACAATTTAACTATTTATTGAAAATACGTTATTACAGTCTGACAGCCAACATCAAAATAGATGCAAGTTCTGGTTTAGGCACTTTTAGTAGTTACGAAGTACTCGCAAAACTCAATCAAATGCTGTTAGAACCAGTCGCCGAAAAAATCAAAAACAAGCGGCTGGTAATTGTCGGTGATGGTGCTTTACAATATCTGCCATTTTCTGCCTTAGCGCAACCCGGAACATCAGGTAAAAACTTTAAACCTCTGCTAGAAAGCAACGAAATTCTTTATATACCATCAGCTTCTACTCTAGCCGTCATCAGGCGCGAACACAAAGAACGCAAAACACCCCCCAAAACCTTAGCTGTGATTGCAGATGCTGTATTTAGCTATGATGACGATCGCCTGAATAAAATTATCCATCAACCCATACCCAAGCAAAACATTCCTCTGATCAATCCCAATTTCTCTTTTGAGCGTTTACTTTTCACTCGTCAAGAAGCCGAGGGAATTTTAGCTTTAGTCCCAAAATCTCTAACTCTGCAAGCATTAGACTTTGCTGCTAACCGGGCTTTTGTCACTAGTTCTCAACTTAGTGAATACCGGATCATTCATTTTGCTACCCACGGTATTTTAGATACCAAAAATCCGGCTTTATCTGGTGTAGTGCTGTCACTATTTGACGAAAAAGGAATGTTGCAAAATGGCTTTTTGCGTCTGCAAGATATTTTTAATCTCAAACTACCAGCCGAATTAATTGTCCTCAGTGCTTGCGAGACTGGCTTGAGTCAACAAATCAAAGGCGAAGGATTAGTAGGATTAGCCAGAGGATTTATGTATGCTGGTAGTCCGCGTGTGTTAGTCAGTTTATGGAATGTTGATGATGAAGCGACATCCCAATTAATGAAGACATTTTATACCAAAATTCTCAAACAGGGATTAACTCCAGCAGCGGCACTGCGAGAAGCAAGGTTAGAACTGTGGCGAGATGAAAACTATTCTGCACCTTATTACTGGGCTGGTTTTACCTTACAAGGAGAATGGAAATAATCACGTTAGGACTTACGCAAAATCATGAAAAAACGAACCGCAAAGGGCGCAAAGGACACGAAGTTAAGAGGATTTGAGAGGATTTTTGCATAAGTCCTAATAACGTCTCTATAGCAGTCCTAAATCATTTGTAAAATTTCTATATCTTTTTCTTCTTTCTTACCTTTGCGTCCTTGGCGTTCTTGGTGAAGCAGTCCGGTCTTGGGGGTTTCCCCCATGAGGAACTGCTGAACCCGGAGGGCGGTTCGTTTCCATATCTATGTTTATTCACGACTCATTTAGGATTGCTATACAACTTGGTATTAAGACTTCAAATCAAGTAATCCTTCTTCCTTCAATTTAGGATTAAAACGCAGTTGTAATTGCAAACCACGAGATTCTAAAACTTTGAAAATTTCCGCTTCTACCCTTCGCGCCACATTTTTGACAACTTTGATTTGTGCCAACTCATCATTAGCAGGATTGTCATAACTCGCTTGTTCTTCTGCTGTCATTAAATTTTTGACGTTAATGGGTTGTGTCCATTTCTCTTTATTGTCACCATTGCCCGCAGGTATTGTGCCATTTTCAGCAATCCAAGCATTTTCAATATTTTCTAAAACTGTCCGACTAGGACGTTCAATAGTTTGCACCTTCACCCAATAACATTGTTCTGGTTGACGCACTAAATGTTGTTGCAAACTCAAATAAACATCACGAGAATACCCGACAAATTGTAGCAATTGATCATGATTAAAAATTGCATACACACCGATTTTTCCTTGAAATATTTCCGGGAGTTTTCCCTCAGCATCAATGCAAGGAAAATATTCTAAATTTGCTAAAGACGGATTATTTATTTCGTTATTCATATATAAAATATTGTTAATTTAAATTGTCTACAAAAAATTCATCGGCGTTTATCGGCGGTTAATTATTTTCTTTTGTAATTCATGACCATGAAAATTACTATATAACAGTCGAAGCATAGTTTAAGACTATGTTTGTGGATAAAACATAATTTTCTCAAAATCGTCAAAAGAAAAAGGCAAAAGAAACTTTTCTCTTGCCTTTTCTACTAATTATTCACTGAGGATTTACATATCGAAATCATCATCTTCGTCAACTTCCTCATATTCATCCTCTTCGTCATCAGGTATGAGGTCGTGGACTTCATGAACTCCGTCGATAATCAAATCATCTTCATCCAAAATTGATCCTGTGCGTCGGCTACCATAAGTACCTTCAGTCAGGGAAGGCGCATCTAAATTGTAGGCGCGGGCGGTGCGATCGTCTAACACCATATCCAGAGGATCATCAACTTCATCCAAGACACTGGTAGTATCCAAAGTTGAGTAATCATCGATCGCACCAGGTTCGTCATAAGTATTGTACCCAGTACCCGCCGGAATCAAGCGTCCGATAATTACGTTCTCTTTCAGACCCCGCAGCCAGTCAGATTTACCTTCAATTGCTGCTTCCGTCAAAACTCTGGTTGTTTCTTGGAAGGACGCAGCCGAGATAAAGCTGTCTGTATTCAAAGATGCTTTGGTGATCCCTAACAACACTGGTGTGTATTGCGCTCTTGCACCACCAGTAATGGCCATTGCTTCGTTAACTTGTTCAACTTGGCGCAGTTCCACCAACTCACCAGGAAGCATGGTAGTATCACCACCATCATCAATCCGCACTTTGTTGGTCATCTGGCGGACAATTACTTCAATGTGTTTGTCGGCAATATCAATCCCTTGGGACTGATAAACTAACTGCACTTCGTTCACCAAGAAGGTTTGCACTTTCTGTAGCGCATGGCTGGCGCAGGCGTAGACTCCATCCTCAGAACCCAAGCTGAAGAAGATTTCCAGAATTTCGTGGGGGTTGGAGGGGCCATCTGTGATTGGTTGTCCGGCGGCGACATGAGAACCGTCGGGAACAATCAGGTTTTGTCCAGGGCCAAGGGGATAGTCACTGACTACACCATTAGACTCGACAATCTTCACAGCGATCGCTTCATCGCCATCACCATAAACCACCTTGACTTCTCCACCACGGCGTACCAAAATACATGCTTCTTTTGGTTTCCGCGCTTCTAGAAGTTCTTCAATCCGTGGCAAACCTTGAATGATGTCTCCGGTTTTGGCGCGTTCAAAGACCAACAGCACTAAGTTATCGCCGCGCTGTACCAAATCGCCATCTTCTATTTGCAACACCGCGCCAGGACTGACTCGGTAAGGACGGCCAGCACGAATTGTCACCCGATAATTCTGGGTACTGAGGGCTGATTCATCACCAGCAGCTGCGGGAGGCGCACTCTTCACCTCTACAACTTCCCCAGATTCTTCGGCAAATACACCGGGGGCGATTTCTGCACCTTCTACCAGCAAATTGCCGACTTTCACCTTGGGTTGTGCAGCCGTTGTCACGGTGTTCATATCGCTGTGGCGCAATACTAAGCAACGGCGTACCGCTTCTGTGCCTTTTTGGACACCGCGCACAATCCCACCTTCTTTACACAAGATTTGGGTACGTGCAACTACAGCCCCAGGGGCAATTGTGTCGCCATCTTTGACTTCCAAACTAGTTTGGGTACTACCTTGGGTAGCATCTGCTACAATGTCACGGCGAATTACTAATGATTCCAAAATCACTAGCTGCAAGCGTTGGATTTCTGAATCTTCTGCGTCAGGAATCAATTCAATATCGGCAGCTAACGGCGAAGCATTGTGGTCTTGTTCGCCTTCTTGCTCAATTTCCAAAACTAACTGAGTCCGCAGCAGTTCCACACCTTCCACCGATTTGACCCGCTCAGAATCTTTGTAAGGTAGGCGCTGTACGGCACGTAATTGAATTGAACGTCCGGTTTGCTGACTTACAGATGTAGTTGAAGGTACATCTGGGGTATTAGGTACAGCAAATTCCACTACAGGACGGCTTAACAATGCTGGGCCTTCGGGAGATTCTACATACTGGATGTAGCGCAACTCGGTAAAGGTTTGTCCCAACAGTTCTTCTCCTGGTTGGACAAAGGTATTATCTCGGCCAATCACCGCTTCTGGATCATCCACCATCAGCAGTTCGCCGGGTTTAACCACTACTTCCCGCAAAATGTCGTTTTTCTGGGTGACTTCGACGACACCACTGTTTTGACAGAAGATATCTTTGACGACCTCAGAACCAGCTTCGACAAACTGACCATCTTCTACCAACAGCAGCGAGATATCTTTGTTAACTTCGTGGGTTTCTTCGGGAATCCACAGGATGGTACCGCCTTGTACCACTTCATAACCTTGTTTGGCTTTGCCTTTCTTCTGGACTTCTAACCCAGCGAATTTCAAAAAGCCACCAGTGGTTGTGCGATAGCGGTCATCAATTAATTCTGCAACCACTTGACCATTCTGCACTTTTGTGCCTGGGGTGGCTCGGAGGTTAAATTCCTGGTTGTTCCCAGTGGTAATTAAGTAGTTGTTGCGTCCTTGAGAACTGTTAACTGTAACGGCGGCTTGGTCTAGAACCACCGAAGCGGTAATGATTTCAATTTCTCTGGTACTCTTGCCGGGGGTAGCTTCGGGTAAACGCACTACACCACCATGCTGGCTGGTGAGTTTGGTTTCCGCTAACACACCGTTGCTATCGATGCGATCGCCATTATTCACGACCAATTCTGCACCAGGGGGTAAGTTATAAACTTCCCCAGATAAAATCCAAATCAAACCACCTCTAGCGGCTGTGGTTGTGGTGTTACCTTGACGGTCGGTTTTTTGTTCTGCGACCACATCGGCAAATTTCACTTCCCCAGCCAAATCCGAGGCCACATCTTTCACCGCTTTTTCAGTGTTGGTGCGAGTTGTCCGTCCCCCAATGGCGACTTCTGCCAATAACTGACCTTGTTTTACCTGTTGACCATCAGTGATGTATAGTGTGGAACCTTGGGTAACTTGAATTTCTTGGTTAACGGGAGTTTCGCCACCTTCTTTTTTAGGTTCTAAAATTAAGATGCCGTTAGCTTCCACATACAAAGCATCTTCACCGTGGCGGGTACGGTAGGGTCTTGTCCGCAACTTGCGAGGAATCTTGACTGTCCCAGCCATTTTGGAGCGTACTTGTTGAGCAACTTCCCCAGTGAATACCCCACCTGTGTGGAATGTCCGCATGGTCAGCTGCGTGCCGGGTTCACCGATACTTTGCGCCGCAATGATGCCCACAGCTTCGCCCAAGTCTACCATCTTGGCATGTGCCAAACTCCAGCCGTAGCAATGTTGACATACAGAACGGGCGGCTTCGCAGGTAAGAGGCGATCGCACTACCACTTGTGTTACCCCAGCTTTTTGAATGTCTTTCGCCAAGTCATCAGAAACTGGAGTATTGCGGGGTGCGATAATTTCGCCCGTAGTAGGGTGAACTACATCTTCCCCAATTACCCGTCCCATCAAGCGAGTCGCCAGAGGAATCAAGGTTTTGCTACCTTCAGTCATGGCTTTGATCGGAATACCTCTGGTAGTACCGCAATCAAATTCCCGAATAATCACATCTTGAGATACGTCCACAAGACGGCGAGTCAAATACCCAGAGTCAGCCGTCCGCAGCGCCGTATCTACCAAGCCTTTCCGCGCACCGTAAGAAGAAATAATATATTCTGTAACAGTTAAACCTTCCCGGAAGTTAGTTTTAATTGGTAAGTCAATAATTTCCCCTTGGGGATCTGCCATCAACCCCCGCATCCCTACCAACTGACGGACTTGGGAAATATTACCCCGCGCTCCCGAAAACGCCATCATGTACACAGAGTTGAGGGGATTGGTTTTCTTGAAGTGAACCACTACCTCATCTTTGAGAGCTTCACTCGTACCGTTCCAAGTGTCAATTACTTTTTGGAAACGTTCTACTTCTGTGATTTCGCCCCGTTGATAACGAGCTTCTGTCGCCCGAATTTCTTCTTCGGCGGCTTCCAAAAGACTGCGCTTGCTTGGTGGTACCATCAAATCATCCACACTGATGGAAACCCCAGCCCTAGTAGCGTAGCGGAACCCTAAATCTTTGAGTTTGTCCGCCATCACTGCGGTTCGCGCCGTACCGTAGTTGGTAAACGCCCAAGAAATCAAATTTCTCAGTTGACCTTTATCAACTACGCGATTGCGAAAAACTTTTTTTTCGTTAGTCATTAGTCATTCGTCCTTAGTCAATAGAAGTCAAAAGGCAAAAGTAAAAAGGTAAAATTACTTTTTTCTTTTGCTTTTTGCCTTTTTACTTTTAACTTACTAGTGCTTCCTGAATTGCCTTGTTGTAAATAACGCGGCCAGGTGTTGTGCGTATGTACTGAGAAATCAAATTTCCTTGGGAGTCTTCTCGAACTCGGCGGAACTTATACAGTAATGTCCGGGTACCGTCATCGTTATTGGTTACTTCCAAGGGTTCTGTATCAGGTTGATCTGATTCAACCTCACCATCAAACCGCACGTAGATATAGGCGTGTAAGTCTACTTGCTGTTGCTCAAAGGCCATAATCACATCCTCAAGCGAAGCAAAGTATTTACCAGCACCTTTTGTCGCGTGGGGATTTTCTGCGGTCAGGTAGTAAGCACCTAGTACCATATCTTGGCTAGGTGTAATGATCGGTTTACCTGTAGCTGGCGACAGAATATTATTAGAAGCCAACATCAACAACCTTGCTTCCGCCTGACTTTCTAAAGACAGTGGTACGTGTACCGCCATTTGGTCGCCGTCAAAGTCAGCGTTAAACGCCGGACAAACCAAAGGATGTAATTGAATGGCTCGCCCTTCCACCAAAATTGGTTCAAAAGCTTGAATCCCCAGACGGTGTAGTGTGGGTGCGCGGTTGAGCATCACAGGGTGTCCTTCGATCACCTCTTCCAACACATCCCAAACACTTGGATCAGAACGAGAAATCAGCTTTTTCGCTGCTTTAATGTTATTCACCATCCCGCTACGAATTAAGCGGTTAATCACAAACGGTTGAAATAACTCGATCGCCATTTCTCTGGGTAAGCCGCACTGGTGAATATTCAGTTTCGGCCCCACCACAATTACCGAACGTCCAGAGTAGTCGACCCGTTTACCTAACAAGTTTTGCCGGAAACGTCCTTGCTTACCCTCAATAATGTCAGACAAAGATTTTAGTGGTCGGTTATTAGCACCAACTACCGTCCGACCCCGACGACCGTTATCAATCAGTGCGTCTACTGCTTCTTGCAGCATCCGCTTTTCGTTCCGCACAATAATTTCTGGTGCCAAAATCTCTTGTAGGCGTGCCAGACGGTTGTTGCGGTTGATTACACGTCTGTATAAATCATTCAAGTCGCTGGTTGCAAACCGTCCACCATCAAGTTGCACCATTGGGCGCAAGTCCGGCGGAATCACGGGGATGACGGTCATCACCATCCACTCTGGTTTAGAACCAGTCGCAATGAAGTTATCAATTACCCGCAACCGTTTAATTAATTTGGCGCGTTTTTGACCTTTGGCTGTGCTAATCTCTTCCCGCAGGCTTTCTGCTTCTTGTTCTAAATTAATATCAGCTAACAAGCGCAGCAGTGCTTCTGCACCAATGCCCACCTCTACCCCTTGTAAGGTAGAATCTTCGCTGTAAATTTGGTCTTCAATTTCCAACCACTGGTCTTCGCTCAGTAGTTGCTTATAAGTTAAAGTTTCGGCATTACCCGGGCTGAGAACAACATAAGAGTTGAAATACACTATTTGTTCTACATCCCGCAAAGGCATATCCAACAGGATGGCAATATAACTGGGGATGCCTTTGAGATACCAAACGTGAGCTACAGGCGCAGCCAGTTTGATATACCCCATCCGGTGGCGGCGCACTCTAGACTCGGTGACTTCTACCCCACAACGTTCACAAACAATGCCTCTGTGGCGGACTCTCTTGTACTTACCACAGTGACATTCCCAATCTTTTGCGGGGCCAAAGATGCGCTCACAAAATAAGCCATCCATCTCTGGCTTTAAAGTCCGGTAGTTAATCGTTTCTGGTTTGGTGACTTCACCTACTAATTGACCATTGGGTAGGGTGCGTTCGCCCCATTGCCGAATGCGTTCTGGTGATGCCAAACCGATTTTTACGTAGTCAAACTGATTAGTTTGGGCTGCTCTCATACTTAAGTGTTGAGTTATAAGTAAAGTATTCAGTTAAAAGTAATCAAGAAATTTCCTGTTTTGAGTGCCAAATACTGAGATGTGCAATACTCAGCACTCAAAACTCAGCACTCTCTACTCGTCGTCGTCTAACGATTCACGGGAGAGAGATTCGTAAGTTGGACGTGGTGGTGTGCGTCTGGCTGACTGGTCTGCCATTAAATCGACTTCCACATCTAAAGAACTACCATCAGCTTGGGTTTCTACTTTATGAACCGCAATATCTAACCCCAAGGATTGCAATTCTCGCATCAACACCTTAAAGGATTCTGGTGTACCTGGTCGGGGAATTGCCTTACCTTTAACGATCGCATTTAAGGCTTCATTTCGTCCCTGCATATCGTCGGATTTCACTGTCAGCAATTCCTGTAAGGTGTAAGCTGCGCCAAAGGCTTCCAACGCCCACACTTCCATTTCCCCAAACCTCTGACCACCTTGTTGAGCTTTTCCACCCAAGGGTTGCTGTGTAACCAAGGAGTACGGGCCTGTGGAACGAGCGTGAATCTTGTCATCCACCAAATGCACCAGTTTCAGCATATAAGCTACACCAACGGTCACAGGTCGATCAAAGGGTTCGCCGGTACGGCCATCAAACACCATGATTTTGCCGGGGTCATCGGGGTTATATACCCAGTCTTTACCTGTTTCGTCCCTTGCTTCTTGCAATTTGCCATGCACAATGCGGCGCGATGATTCTTCCCCATACATTTCATCAAAGGGAACTATCTTAAAGCGCACACCCAAGGTATGACCAGCCCAACCCAGCAGACACTCAAATACTTGTCCGACGTTCATCCGGCTGGGTACGCCCAAGGGGTTGAGTACGATGTCTACTGGGGAACCATCTGGTAAGTAAGGCATGTCTTCCAGTGGCAAAATCCGCGAAATAATCCCTTTATTACCGTGGCGACCCGCCATTTTATCCCCGACTTGGATTTTCCGCTTCTGAGCGACATATACCCGCACTACCATGTTGGCTCCCGGTGGTAGCTCATCCCCTTGTTCACGAGTGAACAAGCGCACGTCAACTACCCGCCCTTTTTCACCGTTTGGTACGCGCAAGGAATTATCCCGCACATCCCGCGCTTTTTCCCCGAAGATGGCACGTAAGAGTTTTTCTTCTGGTGGTTGGTCAGATTCACCTTTGGGTGTAACTTTACCGACTAAGATATCGCCTGATTCTACCCAAGCCCCAATGCGGATAATGCCTTGTTCATCTAACTGGCGTAAAGCATCTTCCCCGACGTTGGGAATTTCTCTGGTGATTTCTTCTGGGCCTAGTTTGGTTTGGCGAGCCTCAATTTCATATTTTTCAATGTGAATTGAGGTGTAAACGTCATCTTGTACCAACCGTTCCGAAATCAAAATTGCGTCTTCGTAGTTATAGCCTTCCCAAGGCATATAAGCGACGACAATGTTTTGTCCCAGCGCCAATTCACCGCCTTCGGTGGAGGAACCATCTGCTAGTACTTGTCCAGCTACTACCCGTTCCCCAATCCGTACCAAGGGTTTTTGGTTCAAACAGGTATCTTGGTTAGAACGTTGGTATTTAGAAACGGTGTATCTAATTTCCGGTGCGTTTGGTTTGGGACGTACACGAATTTCTGTCGCGTCTACGTAGGTAACATCTCCGTCTGTCCGGGAAACAATCACCATCCCGGAGTCTCTCGCGCCTTGAGCTTCCAAACCAGTTCCCACTAAGGGGCGTTCTGGTTTTAGCAAAGGTACTGCTTGACGTTGCATGTTAGAACCCATCAGCGCCCGGTTCGCGTCGTCATGTTCCAAGAAGGGAATCATACTGGTCGCCACCGAGACAATCTGTACTGGGGAAACCGCTACGTAGTCTACCTGTTCTGGTGTGGTGGTGGAGAATTCTTGGCGGTAACGAACTGGTACTTGTGGCCCAATGATGTAGCCATTTTCATCAACGGGGATGTCTCCTGGTGCGACCCGCAGATCATCTTCTTCATCGGCAGTCATATACACGGGTGCTAGATCAAATCTGACTCGTGCATTTTCTACAGGACGGAATGGTGTTTCTAAAAAGCCGTACTGGTTAACACGGGCATGGGTAGCCAAGGAACCAATCAAACCCGCGTTGGGACCTTCAGGAGTTTCGATGGGACAAATCCGTCCGTAGTGGGAGGGGTGAATATCCCGCACCGCAAACCCTGCCCGTTCTCTGGTCAGACCGCCAGGGCCTAAAGCTGAAAGTCGGCGTTTGTGGGTCAGTTCCGCCAAGGGATTGGTTTGATCCATGAACTGGCTTAATTGGCTGGAACCAAAGAATTCTTTAATGGCTGCTACCAGAGGTTTGGGGTTGACCAGAGATGCTGGTGTCAAAACTTCGGCATCAGATACGGTCATCCGTTCCCGAATAATCCGTTCTAAACGGTTTAAACCTACTCTGACTTGGTTTTGCAGCAATTCGCCCACACTTCTGACGCGGCGATTGCCTAAGTGGTCAATGTCGTCTATACTACCGATGTCGTATTCCAGGTTGATCAGGTAATCGACGGCTGACAAAATATCACCAGGGGTCAGGACACGCATGGTATCGGGAACTGACAACCGGAGTTTTTTGTTGAGTTTATAGCGACCGACTCGACCCAAGTCATAACGTTTGGGGTCGAAGAAGCGAGAATCTAGGAGTTGTTGTCCACCTAAGACGGTGGGTGGTTCACCGGGACGGAGTTTACGATACAACTCCATCAGGGCTTCTTCTTCTGAGAATTGCCCTTCTTTTTCGATGGTTTTTTGGAAATATTCTGGGTGACGTAGGGCATCAAAAATTTCGTTATCTGATAAACCCAAGGCTTTTAGAAGTACTTGCGCTGAGAGTTTCCGGGTTTTATCAATCCGTACCCATACCAAATCGTTTCGGTCAGTTTCAAATTTCAGCCATGCACCCCGGTTAGGAATGAGGCTGGCAGAATATGTCCGCCGACCGTTTTTATCGATTTCCGATTTGTAGTAAACTCCAGGCGATCGCACTATTTGGTTGACAATTACGCGCTCGGCTCCGTTAATAATGAACGTGCCGCGATCGGTCATTAACGGCAAATCACCAATAAATACTTCTTGTTCTTTAATGTCCCCTGTTTCTTTGTTCAACAGGCGTGTGGGAACATACATTTGCACTGCGTAGGTGCTATCCCGCCGTTTTGCTTCTTCTACGCTGTACTTCGGCTCCTTAAGTTTATAATTCTGTCCTAAAAAGTGCAGTTCTAATTTGCCTGTATAGTCTGTAATAGGACTAAATGAGTTTAGTTCTTCTATTAACCCTTCTTCTAAAAACCAGCGAAAGCTTGCTCGCTGAATTTCAATCAAGTCGGGCAACAAAAAGGCGGGTTCCATATATTTGTCTTTATTCATGCCTCTACCTTTGTCAACCTGGTTAAACTTTTAGAGGACACTGCTAGGGGATGGTGCTTGATCCGCGTCAGTGTCCGTAGCTATTGGGGAATTACTCCTTGTGCCACCTGTTATTAATTCATACTGATAACCGCAGCATTTTTTTAATCTGGACAGGGTAACTTTGACAAGGGGGGTAAACGCCCTTGCAAGCTATTAATAGAGGTTATAAACCAGCTATTAACTTGATTTCTCAACGACAGGTTGAGATATTTCTGCCTTTGATTTACTTTCCTCACTTCCCCTCCAAAGCTCGTAAGTAGCTTACGCAGCTCAAAATTTTTGCATCTTAAATCTTTAAAATAAGCAAGCTGATTTTCACGGCAATATCAAAAGATAATGATAATCGGCCGCGCCATGCTGGCTTTGAATCAAAATGGCTCTATTTTGGTGGGCTTTACTCACAAGACAAGTACTTTTAACAATTTTCTATAGTTTTAGATACAAAGCAGGGTATATTTTGCCAAATTTTAGTTCAATTTCGGTTGCTATGGTGATTTAGTGATTCCGAGCATCCGTGTGTGGAGAGTGGAGGATGGTCAAGTTGATAACAATATATTAAGCTTAAAAGTTTGTGGTTTCTTCCTTTATCATTATGACGCAAGCAAAATGTTTTGGAGGCATTAATATTAGCATATTTTTATCCTCCTGAGTTTTTCATTCTTGGTACACACCCAAAAATTGCAGTAGTTAATTACTTAGAGATTCAGTCCAAATAGTTGACAAGCGTTTTGCGTGGTTTGGTGGGCGATCGCTTCTACAGTCTCTCCCCGCAATTCGGCTAATTTTTCTGCTACATAGCGGACATAAGCTGGTTCATTGCGTTTTTCCCCCCGTTTGGGAACAGGAGCCAAAAAAGGACAGTCTGTTTCTATTAATAGGCGATCGCTACTTACCATCGCGGCTGAGGCGTGAATTTCTTTAGCGTTTTTGAATGTTACAGTCCCGCTAAAGCTAATATAAAAACCCAGATCCAAAAACCATTGGGTTTCCTCTGGTGTACCACCCCAGCAGTGCATTACACCCCGCATTCTTCCGCCTGTAATTTCCTGCCATTTTTGCAAAATTTCCCTGACATCACTGGCCGCATCTCGACAGTGAATAATCACGGGCAAATTGAGTGCTGATGCGATCGCTAATTGCTCGGTAAATACCATGCGCTGCTGCTCATAGTTTTCGGCTTTGTAGTAATCCAGCCCCATTTCCCCAATTGCCACTACTTTCGGTTCGGAACTTGCCAAGTGTTTAATTTTCTCGGCTGTGTCACTTTGCCATTGTTCGGCATCCAAAGGATGTAAACCTACAGCAAAACTTAGTTCAGGAAATTGCTGGGCAATTGCTTGAATGCTGGAGAACTCTGATGGTTCTACACAGGAATGTACTAAATGCACTACTCCTGCTGCTTGCCACCGCGATCGTACGGACGCTAAATCTGGCTGGAAGTTATCAAAGTTAAGATGAACGTGGGTGTCAATCAGCTGCATTTTGTCTTTTGTGCTTTGTCATGTGTCATTAGTCTTTGCTGCAACGCATAACTAATGACACATGACTAATGACTACTACTGTGCGGTTGCGAGTGGCTTGAGTTTATGAGCCAATCTCGATTTTTTCCTAGCACCGTTGTTAGGATGCAGAATGCCCCGCTTTACAGCTTTATCGATTTTGCTGTAAGCCTCAGCCAGCCGCACTTCTACCTCTTGTTTGAGTTCGGGTGTAGGATTAGCTGCGTAGGTTTCTACCACAGTAAAGTATTTCTTCATCAGCGTCTTAACAGCTGATTTGTAAGTTTTATTCCGCAGCCGATTGCGTTCTGCGATATTGGCGCGTTTAAGAGCAGACTTTGTATTCGCCACAGTCGATTCCAAAAAGACTATTTAATATGTACACACACTACTAGATTTACTAATATAGCATTCATCTTGCCAATATCAGAATTTCTCAAAAAAATCTTGCTTTGGTTTGAAGGGGGTGGGGGGCGGAATGATGCTCAAAGGTTGTCTGTGAAGAATGGGTGTAAGGGTGTGAGGGTTTAGGGGTGTAAGGATTTTGAACATCTACACCCTTGATTTTTAGTCTGATTGCGTCTGGTAGGTCAATGAAGTTCTGTGCCGAACCCTGGAAATAAGCTAGAATAAAGTACCTGAATAAATAATCAAATAAGTAATAACTATACTCAGACCCTATACTGACTTTTGGATTGGCAAATCAGGATGTATCGACATAAGAAAACCACAGAAAGTAAGGCATAGGGGGAAAAGATAGGTAGAATTACACTCCTGCTTTCTATCCAAAAGCCCACTAGGCAAGTCGAACTGAGGCAATTCGATCATCTAAATTAACTCACCCATGTGCTGGCATCCTGGGGAGTATCAAAAAAATCCAGGTTAAGCTAAAGATGAGAATTAAAGCGAAACTCTTCCCTCTTGGGGGTCAAGAGTCAGACTAATTCTCAAGCGGGAATAATCTAAAATTTTGGCATTTTCCTTACTCCATGCTGCGAATCATTACTCAGCAGGCAGATGTTAAAGCAGAACTACAACGTATCTGCGATCGCACCCATGACGAACAAGTGGTTCATAAAGAAGCCACGGTGCGGGAAGTGTTGCAAGCGGTAAAGCGCCAAGGCGACAAAGCTGTGCTGCACTATACGGCTGAATTTGACCACCAAACCTTAAAGCTGGAAGAACTGCGCGTTACGGGTTCGGAACTAGATACGGCGTATCAGCAAGTCTCTAAAGAATTGCTCCAAGCGATTCAGTTAGCGGCTCGTCAAATTGAAGCATTTCACCGTCAACGTGTCCCCAAAAGCTGGGTCAACTTTGGGGAAGATGATGTAGTCTTGGGCAAACGCTACACCCCAGTAGACCGAGCCGGGATATATGTTCCTGGTGGTCGTGCGGCTTATCCCAGTACGGTGTTAATGAATGCTATTCCAGCGAAGGTGGCTGGTGTACCGCGAATTGTGATGGTGACACCACCAGGGGCGGGGAAAGTAATTAGCCCATCTGTACTAGTGGCGGCCCAAGAAACCGGAATAGAAGAAATTTACCGCGTTGGCGGGGCGCAAGCGATCGCCGCTTTAGCCTATGGGACAGAAACAATTCCGAAAGTTAATGTGATTACCGGGCCAGGCAATATTTACGTCACCTTAGCCAAAAAACTCGTTTATGGTACCGTGGGCATTGATATGCTGGCAGGGCCGAGCGAAGTGTTAATTATTGCCGATGAATTTGCCAATCCGGTGCATGTGGCTGCTGATATGTTAGCCCAAGCCGAACATGATCCAATGGCAGCAGCAATTTTATTAACTACAGATCCGGCTTTGGCGAAAAATGTCCAAGTCGCGGTGGAAAGACAATTAGTTGATCACCCCAGGCGGATTGATACAGAAAAAGCGATCGCTCACTACGGCTTAATTGTGCTGGTAGAATCTTTCGCAGCCGCAGCAGAACTCTCCAATGAATTTGCGCCGGAACATTTGGAGTTGGAAGTCAAAGATCCTTGGGCAATTTTGCCGCAAATCCGCCATGCTGGGGCAATATTTTTAGGCTACTCCACACCAGAAGCTGTTGGTGACTATTTAGCAGGGCCAAACCATACCTTACCTACCTCTGGCGCGGCTCGTTATACTTCAGCTTTAAGTGTAGAAACCTTTCTCAAACACTCTAGTATTATTCAATACTCACCCACAGCCCTGCAAAAAATGGCTGGCGCAATTGACGCACTAGCAACAGCAGAAGGACTACCTTCCCACGCTGATTCAGTCCGGCGGCGGATTCAAAAAGATGAGTAATGGGGAATGCTTAATTTTTTCCAACACTTTTAGTAAAAACTAACCTGGGGCTGCACACTAGAAAATTAAACTGTATTGCGGCAAAGCAATTAGCGATCGCCAAGCATACATAAAATAAGATAAACCTGAGCTTCCATCAGTAATATTATTGGTGTAAGAACTAGAGTTTCAGGGGTCTACTTTTGAGGAGACGAGGGCAGTGCTGAATAATATATTGGTAGCTCTGGATGGTTCGGATATTGCAGAACGTGTTATGCAGGTTTTGGATGAGTTGGTATTATCACCAGAAACCAAAGTCGTTTTGTGTCATGTATTTCCGACACCAGACTCAGAGATGGAACTACCCGCAGATCGTCCTCATCCAGAATCTCCAGCATTATCTTATTTCCAAATAGAAAAACAACTGCAATCTTACAAAGAAAAAATATCGATTCACAGTGCAGTAGAATTAGTCACTGGCGAACCTGCCGATGAAATTATTCGCCTAGCTAATATTTATAAAGCTGATTTAATTATTATTGGAAGTCGCGGATTAACTGGGATGAAACGCATTGTCCAGGGTTCCGTGAGTAGTCAAGTAGTAGAAGAAGCTAATTGTTCTGTATTAGTGGTGAAGCCAAGTAAAAATTAACAATGGTAGTAACAGCAATATGACTACAACTACCCCAAAACTCTCTTTTGCTGATATTTTTTCTCTTTGCACCTTTGTGCCTTTGCGTGAACATAAAATTCTTCGCTAATCTTTCCAAATAACAGGAGTAGGAAACACTATAAATCTCAACTGCGAAGGTATTATGTATAACTATGATCCATTAGAATGTTTACCTTCATCGGCAGAATTGCCAGATTCTGATGATACCCCTGTGGATAACGAACTACAAATTTTAATTCCTAATTTACTATTAGCTATCTTAGCTAATATCTGGCAAAACCGTGATGATTGGTTTTTCGGGATTAATATGGCAATTTATTATGCACCTGCTAAATCTGCCATCGTTCCTGATGGATTTTTGAGTTTAGGTGTAGAACGTTTTGTTGGTGAAAATGGACGTTCTAGCTATGTTTTTTGGGAGGAAGAAGGTATTGCACCTACTCTAGCCTTAGAAGTTGTTTCTCAAACTTATAACGGCGAATATGAACAGAAAAAAATTGATTATGCTGAATTAGGGATTTTATATTACGTGATTTATGCACCAACACGTCTACGTCGTAAGCGGCAACGTTTAGAAGTTTATCGGTTAGTTGAAGGTAAATATATTTTACAACTAGGGGATAAAGTTTGGTTGCCAGAAATTGGTTTAGGTATTGGAAGGGAACAGGGTACTTATCAAGGAAGAACACGAGAATGGTTATTTTGGTATGACGAAAATGGCAACCGATACCAAACCGCAGAAGAACAATTGCAAAATTTATTAACTAAGTTACAACAGCAAGGAATTGACCCAAGCCAACTTTAATTCCTATTTTTTCAATCTAAGAAAATAAACTACGTGTAGGTTGGGTGTAACGAAGTGGAACCCAACAATGCCAAATTATCTGGATTTTGGGTTTCGTGCTTCAATCCAAATTACGCTTATTTATATTGCAGCTATTATACAAAATTACCAGAATATATTTCAGAAAAAATCTCTTCTGCTATTAATATATAATCACAATGTTTTTTGAATTACGCGACCAAAAATTAGCAGAATATACAAAATTACAAAAACATCCGCGAGATGAAGAAGAAAGCCGTCATCAAGCGACATTAGAAGTTTTTAGTAATTTAATAGAAACTGATTTTTTTGATGTGTATGAAACAGATGAAGAGGGAGATACTATATTGATGGATATAGTCTGGGCGGGAAATCTTGACTATGTAAAATTCCTGGTTGAATCTGGACTAGATGTTAATAAAATAGCTAGTGGTTACGATTTTGCTCTATTGGTTGCTGCGCGTCAAGGCTGGACAGAGATATTTAATTATTTATCACCCTTAACTCTTCCTGAATTTAGAGAAATAGCAGAAGAAGTATTACCTGAAGGTATTATTTATAGTCAAAGAAAAAATAATCATGCTGTAGAATTATTTGTAGACGATGCTTTTGATGGAAATATTGATGCTCTTCATCATGCACTTTCTCAAGGTATAAAAATAGATGCCATTAGTTCTAATGGTGAAGCAGCTTTACATAAAGCTATCAGAAATAATCAATTATTAGCCGTCGAGCTTTTATTAAAAGCTGGGGCAAATCCAAATTTAAAAGTAGAAGAAGGCTGGGAATATACACCCTTAATGGTTTCCATAAGTTTAGCTAGTATTGATTATGCTATTTTTCAAGTATTAATTGAAGCTGGAGCTAATTTAAATGGTAGTTCTAGTAGAGGCGAAAGTGTTTTAATGCTGGCAGTTTTAACCTTAAATATAGATGCTGTTCGCCGATTACTGGAACTAGGTGTTGATGTTAATGCCAAAGATATATATGGACATACAGCACTTTACTATGCGATCGCCTGTAGACAAAGAGATGAGATAGTAGTTGAAGAAATAATCCGCCTTCTGAAAGCAGCCAGAGCTAGAAAAGCTTGAGGATTACTACTGAATATCCCAACTCTTACCTTTTTTCTGCCTGAGCTAAAAACTGCCGTAAACTCAATAAACTCAAGGTTTGACCTAAGTTTATGGGTAACATTGAAATGCCTTCTAAGCGGGACTGTACCCAACCTTCGCCCCAGTACCATTCGTGAAAACCGTCAATACCACCACTGAGTAGTAACCGCAGACAATTGGGCTGTACTACATCCACCTGATGATGAATGGAGACAGGGCCAGTCCAGCTTGTAAACTGGAATCCTGGATAAATTTCTTCGGGCATTCCGGGGTTAAAACGTTGCCCTAAGAGCCATTTTTCTAATTGTGCTGGACGTAGCAAGCTATCACCAATGGCGTTAGCTGATGCGGCGATTTCTATCCGTAGTTGGCTTTGTTGAAAATGACCTAGCATTTTTTGCGAATTGTAAAGATGAGGACGACAAAAAAGTATTCAAAAGCGAGAAGCCATAAAATTCTGCATTCTGAATCCTGACTTCTCGATTCTTGAATGAATTGTATTTCTAGTATTGCAAATGCGTCGCCACTGAGCATCCACCCACCTGGATGGTAACTGAGAACTTAGAATAGAAACAGTGAAGTTGTTAAGAAATGTAAGGTTTTTTCATGGCGGATCAGTTAATTCGCGCAACAGCAGCCGAAGGTGGGATTCGTGCAGTGGGTGTCATCACTACGCGCTTGACAGAAGAGGCTCGGCAGCGTCATCAACTTTCTTATGTGGCAACAGCCGCACTAGGACGGACTATGGCAGCAGGTTTATTAATGGCTTCTAGTATGAAGCGTGCTGGTTCGAGGATTAATATCCGGGTGAAAGGCGATGGCCCTTTGGGTGGTATATTGGTAGATGCGGGCTTGGATGGAACAGTGCGGGGTTATGTCAGCAACCCGTCTGTAGAACTGCCACCTAATGCTAAAGGTAAACTTGATGTTGGCGGTGCAGTCGGCAGTGGCTACCTCTATGTAGTTCGAGATATTGGTTATGGTTATCCTTACTCTAGTACGGTGGAACTAGTATCTGGAGAAATTGGCGATGATGTGGCGCATTACCTAGTAAATTCTGAACAAACACCATCAGCTTTAGTATTAGGTGTGTTTGTGGGTGCGACTGGAGTAACTGCGGCTGGAGGATTGTTAGTCCAAGTTTTACCAAAAGCAGCTAGAGATGAAGCTTTAATAGAAACTTTAGAATCAAGGGTGGCTGCCTTATCAGGATTTACCCCATTGTTACAAGCAGGTAAGACCCTACCAGAAATTTTTACTGATTTGTTGGGAGATATGGGTTTGTCGATATTTCCCGAAACTCAGATGTTGCGTTTTCATTGCAGTTGTTCTTTTGATCGGGTATTGAGCGCACTTAAGATTTTAGGAGAAGCGGAATTACAAGACATGATTGCGAAAGATAATGGTGCTGAGGCTACTTGCGATTTTTGTAGCAGAGTTTATCAAGCAAGTAGTGATCACTTAGCACAATTAATTGTTGATTTACAGGCAGAATCTTCTGGTTGAAAATTAAGTATAAAATAACACTGATTTTAGCCAAGGTTAAAGGTATACCAGGAGAAAGTTCGGAAAAACAGTAGCTTTTTCACAATGAGAAAGTTACTATGGCAACAACTGAATTGTTGACCCTGCGAATTTGAGGTTTGGAATTTTGGATTTTAGATTGGTTTTTTGGTTCCAGCTCCGCTACGTTAGGGTAGAACCTATATAAAATTGTTAAACTATATCCCTCTTGTGGGTAAGGTAAATCTAAAATCCAAAATCCAAAATTGTTTGACCTAGAGCCAATAACTATTTAATAAATTTTTGGTGTGAGAGATGACAGAGCGGGATATTCCAGAAGATTGGTCTCCAGCTAGAGCTAGAGAGCCAGATCACACAAACCGAACACCACACTTCGGTGAAACGCAAGCATTTGGCATCCCAGCTACTGGTTCTAACTCTAAGTCAGTGAAACAACAAACAGAAAATAATCCAGAAGGATTACCAATAATAGATCATCATTCCGCCGAAACCATTCCACCTAGTAAACGTTCCAGACCTTTGCCACGCTGGATGAAAAGCTGGGTGTTATGGGCAACAATGTTAGCCTTGATTCCTGGCAGTATCGGGTTTATTGCAATGGCAATGCTGTTAAAGTTGCCTGCTGCTCCTAACTGTCCGTCGATTTTTTGGCCGTTGGCTAGTGCTTCGGTGCGGTTACACTGCGCTCAGTTGGCGGCTTCTAAGCAGACAGTCAATGATTTATTACAAGCGATCGCCTTAGTTAAACAGTTACCAGAAAACCACCCACTGCGGGGAGAAATTGATCGGTTTATTGAGGAGTGGTCGCGGGATATTTTACAGTTAGCAGATCAAAGTTTTCAAGCCGGAGATTTAGAAGAAGCAATTACCACAGCCCAAAAAATTCCCCAAGACTTGCCTGTATATAAGTTAGTAGATGAAAAAATTGCTAAGTGGGAATCAATTTGGGCTAAAGCTGACGAAATTTATCAAGCAGTACAAGAAGAATTGCAGCAAAGACGCTGGCAATCAGCCTCATTATTGGCAGCGAAATTACTGCGGGTAGATAATAAATATTGGTCAAGTACTAAATACGACCAAATCAACCGCTTGATTGTATCGGTGCGGGAAGATGGCGATAAGTTAGATAAAGCTGATAGTTTAGCCAAAACCAAAGTAGTAGATAATTTATTAGAAGCAATCAAAATAGCGGAATCGATTGGCAAAGACAGTTATTTTTATGATAAAGCCCAAGAGTCGATTCCTTTATATGGACGCAAAATGCTGGAATTGGCCCAAGCTAAGATGGATGCCAAAGATGCAGATGCAGCTTTAGAAATTGCACGACAAATTCCGGATATTACTAAATTACAAGCAGATATCGAAGATTTTATTGCTTTAGCAGATGCCCAACGCAGTGCATGGCTAGGTACAGTTTCTAGTTTAGAAACTGCGATCGCCCAAGCGCAAGAAATAGACCCTTCCCGCGCCAACTATAACAAAGCCCAACAATTAATTGCGCGTTGGCAGTTGGAAATAGAAGATGTTGGCCGTCTAGAAAAAGCACGCACATTAGCCAGCCAAGGTACAATTAACGATTTAGCAGCAGCAATTATTGAAGCACAACAAATTCCCTCTAATAATCCGCGAGCTTCCGAAGCTAGGCAAGAAGTTGGGCGTTGGCAAGCTCAAGTGGAAACCATTGAAGACCGTCCCTACTTAGAACGTGCTGAACAAATAGCCTTATTAGAAGATATCAACTCTTTACAAGCTGCGATCGCAGAAGCCAGCCAAATCCGTAAAGGTCGGGCATTATTCCCAGAAGCACGCAGAAGAATTAACAGTTGGACGGCGAAAATAGAACGCATCCAAGACCAACCATACTTAGACCAAGCAAGAGATTTGGCTCAAACTGGAGATTTAAACGCCGCAATTAACGCCGCACAGACAATTGCATCTTCAGGAAGGGCGCTTTCTGGTGAAGCTCAAGCAGCTATTGATGATTGGCGAGGACAAATTCGCGCTAAAGATAACTGGAGCAGAGCCAGACAAGTTGCAGCTGTGGGTACACCAGATGCCTTAGTTGAGGCAATTCGGTTAGCGAATAAAGTCCCCAGCAGTAATATTCTGCGCTTGGATGCAAATGTCGCTATTGACCAATGGAGTCAACAGTTATTAGACTTGGCTCGCTCTCAGAGTAGTTCTAATCTCAGCAAAGCCATTGAAACTGCTCAGTTGGTTCCTAGAGGTACGAGTGCTTACAGTACAGCACAAGAACAAATTAAAAATTGGCAGCAATTGTTAAATCCTCAACCAGTACCACAACCAGAACCGTTGTTACCGTCATCAACTACCGAAGGTACTAATTTGTAAATTATGTAGAGACGTTGTATACAACGTCTCTACATAGCATCAAAAAGATGTCTTCTCCTACTGCCAATCAAAACTAATTCAAGAATACTGAACCGTTTTGTTGAATTCGCATAGCCTTAGTATCTTGGCTTAAGTCAGTTGCTTCATTTAAAGTTACTTCTAACATTCCTGGTTGTGTAGTAGAAGCTTGGGGTATGACTAACAGTAGTCCACCGTCTTCGCGTTGGAATGTGACTGTAACTGGGGCGCTGATACCTTGTAACATGACATTTGACTTACCTTCAAGCGATCGCGCTTCTGTATCGCCAATAACTTGGTAAGTAACTTTAGCGCCAGTATCGTTAATTAATTTCACATCAACTTTACCATTAGCCAGGGCGATCGTTGCGCTGGGTGTTTGTTGTTGGGATGGTGAAGGGGTTTGAGTGGTGGTAGTTTCGCTGGTAGATACCTGGGGATTGACTGGTACACCTTGATTTGATGTTTCTCCTGGAGATGGCAATGTAGTTTGAGGCGTAGTAGTTCCACTTATAGAAGCCTGTGGAGTTACTGGTACACCTTGGCTAGAAATGTTTCCTTGTCCTTGAGAGAAAGCATTAGGTGGGCAACCTTGAGGTACAACATTTCTGCTGTTAAAAGGTTCTTCATAGTAAATCCGCGGACAAGGATTCAGTGTTCCACCAGCTTGCGGTGTTTCACCACCCACACCTAATCCTGTTTGATATGTAGAAGAGGTAGTTGGGGTGCCATTTGCAGGTAAAAGCCCTTGATTAGCTAATCTTTGAGTGAGGGCATTCGGTGGACATCCTTGCGGTACTACAACTCGGTTATTGTGTGGCTCTTCATAAAAAATACTAGGGCAAGGGTTCACCTTAGAAGTAGATTGTTGTGGTGTGACAGTAGGTGATTGTTGGGCTACTGCTGTTTGCGAGATTGCAGGTACACTAATTAATAAACCACCGCAAACAGCACTGAATATTCCAGTCAATTTCCGTAATTTTTGAGAACTCATATTTAGATTTTCCTCCTGAGTAAATTGGGTATTAATAACTATCGAAAAATTTTGTTATTTGTCATTAGGATTTGTGTTGATCAAGAACAAATAACTAATGACAATTCATAATTCAAATATTTCAGTTAGCTAGATTGGAAATCTAAGCTTCTTCCCAAAGTTGACGAACTCTATCTGGAAGCCAACTAGCAATTTCTTGAATTCTTTCTTGTGACAGTTCGTCTTTAGTCGCAGAAAAAACAGCTTTGACAACTTGTTCGCGGTCTACATTCGGTGGCATAGTGCCTTCATTGGCAACGCGGAATAAGAAGCGATCGCTATCAATTTTAAAGATGCCAGGGCCTTGCCAGGGTGGACGTACCCGACTCAAAAAGCTGACAATCGGATTGGTATCATGCCACAGTTCGGCAATTTCAATTTGCAGAGATTTGTCTTCAGTTTCTTCGGCTGGTTTATGTAGTTCACCTTCAACTCGGTCGGCGGCTTCTGTAGTCATCAAGTCACGCATAACTCGAAATACTACTTCTGTAATATCCCTAGCGTCGTAAAGGTCAGCTAAACCACTATTTTGTTTTACCTTCTCTAAAAAGGGTAGATTTTGTTCTGCAATGGGAGTTGGCATTTTATCTCCTCCAATAACCTATTTTTTAGCTGCATGTAAGCAAAATAAATCCGCAGTTTATGGAATACTCATCAGAGTAAACAGTAAACTGTGTTCGCTCAAATTTATGATTTAAAAATGCAAGCTTTACTATCTAAGTTAGTAAGTAATGCCAAATCTATTCATCTGTCACAGGAAACAAAACAATAAACGAAAATTTAAGACTCTAGAGTTACAGGTAGAGTCACAATGAAAGTTGTACCTTTGCCAAGGCTACTTTCAACTTGAATTTGACCTTGGTGATGTTCGACAATAGCTTGAGCGATCGCTAGTCCTAATCCTGAACCTGTAGCACTGTCAGTAGCTGTGCTTTCACTTTTTTTATGAGTACGCGCCGGATCTACCCGATAAAAACGGTCAAACAACCTGGGTAATGCTTCTGTGGGAATACCAACACCAGTATCACTCACTTTAATTTGTAACTGAGCCGTGCTGACACGCATCCTCGATACACGACTGATTCCTTCTTGACGTGTCAACTCGACATTTACCTTACCACCCGCCGGAGTATAGCGCAAAGCATTACTAATTAAGTTTGTCAATAGTCTGACTAGCTGATCCCAATCACCTAAGAGGGTGAACCAATTTTCTAGTAATTCAGGACTCGTTTCCGCTACTGGCGGATCAACTAAGTGTAAATTTAAAGCAATATCTTTTTCACTAGCGAGAAGTTGCTGTTCTTCAATCACTTCCATCAGTAAAGCATCTAAAGGACAAGGTGAAAATGTATCTTTACTGATGCCACTATCTTGTCTTGCTAAAAATAATAAATCATTTACCAGCTTACCTAAGCGTTGTGTCAATCGTTCCACCACCTTTAACTGTTGACGATAGTTAGTAGAACTACTCACTTCGGTTTCAACTAACTCCAATTCACTTAAGGCGACTTGTACATTAGTTTGAATCAATGTAATGGGACTTCTCAATTCATGGGAAGCATCAGCCGTGAATTGCTTGAGTCTTTGATAAGAATCACCCACTGGTTCCATTGCTTTCCCCGACAGAAACCAGCCACTTGCAGCCACTGACAGTAACATTAACCAAATTCCCAATGCTAAATCTAAAATTAGCTGACGGCTGGGTTTAGTAACTTCAAACCACGGATGACTTACACGCAGATATCCTAATACTTGTCGGCCAAATTCTACGCGCTGGGTAACTTGACGTAACGATAGTTCTGAGTCTCCCCACTGGTCTTGTTTAGGAATGCGGACTGTTTCGCCAGTATGATTACCATGAATGGGAATATTTAAAGGTTCTGAGAAAGTTGACCAAAGTAATTTCCCTGTAGGACTAAACCATTCCAAGTCAATGTGGTCATCATCGACATTATTGGCATTGTTGCGAAAACTGGCTTCTACATTAATACGGAGTTTATCAGTTTCGTGATTTACTGGCTCAATGACAAGCGATCGCTCGACAATTTCCACCACATGATTTAAAGTATCGTCAATTCGCTCTACCAACGTACTCCGAACATATAAGTACACACCACTAGCAAACAGCAATAACAACACAGCAGTTACCGCAGTGTACCAAATAGCCAACCGACGACGAGTAGCTTGAAACATACTTGCAACCCAAATCTACTTCAGTAGATTTATTGATAACAATAACTAATAGCTAAGAATATAGTAGATTACAAGGTCTTACACCCCTATACCCCTTTAAACTATCCCAAATCCTTAATTTTTCATCTTACTGCTTAATTCCTGGTTAAACCAAAACCAAATATCTTGATTCTAAATTTATCAACATAGAAGTTAATTTAGTAAAAATTTTACACTAGCATCCTAAATTTAACTTATAAACTGCTTGATAAAAGTCTATATCACTTAGTAGAAAAATAGTATTTTCACTGTGGACATAAAAATATTAACTCAGCTTATATCAAAATACTTAAGAAGAAATTAGCATAGAAAAATTATGGTTTTACAGTAGCTTTATAGAAAATTATCAGCACGGGAAATATATGTAAAATGCGTAGACTTTGGTAAATTCTCTGAGGTGCTATTTTTGCTACAACGGCTACATTGATTTTGTCATCTTTTTCTAAAGAGTAATTATTTAGCCCCCATGAAAAAGAATTTCTTGTTAGCAGCATTTACTCTCGGTGCAACCTCTCTAGCCAGCACCTTGCTATCTGCACCTGTTAGAGCTCAAACATTCGTTAATGTACCAATCAATGTTGTAGTACCAGATACTATCTACATCCAAACTTACAAAAGTCTCACATTTAAACCAAGTAGTACAGAGTTTTTAGGAATTCCCCAAAACATTGACGGTAACTTTACCTCTGACGGTAATGTTGATCAACTTCTTCCTGATCCTGCTAGTATTACAACTACCAAAGGAATAATAAAAACAAACGACATTTTAGTTTATAGAATTTGGGGTACTGGAGGTGCTGGTAGCAAGATTGAACATAGTGTTACCTATACTGGTAATACTCTTTATAAAGATGGCGATACCTCATCTCCAAATACTATTGGTATTAGTGTAGCGTCGCCAGCAGGGGCTATACAATCTGAGGCTCCTGGTCTTGATCCCGCTAATCCTGTAAAACCAATTATTGAAGGAAACGTACAGTTTCAATTTGATTTCAGTTCAGCAAACGCATCTGGTACATACTCTGCTCCTCCTGGAGAAGCTTTGAAAATTACAGCTACAGGTATTTAGACATAGTAGATTTTGGGCTTGAGTTGTATTTAACAAAGAGCCAGAAATTGCAAGTTCTGGCTCAGAGCAAAATTACTATATCCGGTTAATTGCTCTTTCCAGAACTCAATTCTCTCAAGGTCATTTTTTGATTTAGTCGAGTAGACATCTGATGAAACGACTATTATTTGTTGGCACATTTTTGCCTGTATTTCTCTTTTATCAGCCAAAGACTTTCGGGCAAATTAGTTTTCCAAACAATATCCTTAATTTGGCTCCCATTCAATTAGATGAGATTTTTAATGCAGGTTCTAATCAAGTAGGTGATGCCACATTAGAAACAACGTTTATTACTCCTGCATTACCCACACCTGCAATTAAGACTGTAGTGGTAAACCGTACAGAAACAGACCTATGGCGGCTAGAACTTTCAAATCCTCAAGATTTAACTGTTAAGTATGAATTGCTTTCAGGTAACGGCAATCTTAATAGACTCAGTAGCAAAATTAGTAGTGATGAAATTAAAGTTGATATTGATCCTATAGAGCCTAAAGAAATATCCTCTGATCCACAAAAAGGAACTAAGACTGTGCAAGGCGGAGCGACATTTACCTTAGACTTGTCAAAGATCAGAACTTCCGGTTCTTATTCAGGCACATTAAAGGTAACATTTACTGGAATTTGAATATTAATTGACTAAACCAATGAATCAGCAGCAGAAAGTAGTTAGAAGCATCTATCAAATTGGAGCTAGTGCGCTATTAACCCTGAGTACATTAGCTTTAAATTGCCATCACGCCCTAGCAATAGCCATTGGAGTTAGCCCACCTAGATTTGAGTTAAAACTGGACGACAGCAAACCAAAAACTCAGGTTTTTCGTGTTGTTAATATTGACAATCAACCAGCAACCTTTAGGATTTATATAGAAGGTTGGACACTGAATGAACGAAATGAAATTCAACCTGTAAAGTCAACAGAGCAGTCTTTAGATAATTGGATTATCGTCAATCCTGTTACCTTTACACTGCCTCCTGGCAAAACCCAAACAATTCGCTTTTCAGTTCGTCCTCGTGTCAAACCCCAAGCGGGAGAACATCGCGCGTTAATCTTTGTAGAAGAAGTCAACGCTAACCCGCAAAAGAGAAATAGTTCTGCGGTTCAGATTTTGGGTCGTTTTGGTGTTGCTGTGTACGCCTATGTCGGTACTCCAAAAAAAGTTGGTGTTCTCAACTCTATTTCAGTTGATAGCAAGACTAATAATATAAAAGCTAGTTTTGATATTTCTAGTCAAGGTAACGCTTACGTGCGGATGAACGGTCAATATACAATTTGGGCTGCTAACAAATACCCTGGTGCAAATTCCACTAAAAAAATAGCTAACTTGCAAGACCAAACAAATAAGAAACCAGATGGTGTTTTGGATGCTGGAACTTTACCTTCAACACCTGTTTTACCTGGTACTCGTCGTCAACTCATATTGGATATCAGTAAAAAACTACCACCAGGTCAATATGTTTTAGATGTTAATGGTGATTTAAATGGCAGTGTAATTGATAAAGGTATTCCTTTTACAGTTACAGCCAGAAGTAAATAACACACTGTTTAAAAATTTATTTTCTCTCTTCTGGTAATCTTCTAATCTCTCCTCACATTATCTAGATTTTGCCAGTTATCTAACCAAAGTTCTCTAGTTTTTTCAATTAGTTACCTTGTCTGTCTCTGCAATCAACTTCCAGCCTATAACTTTTTTAGGCTGTCATACCAGCATTTGTATACAAGTATGATCTACCAAGCTTCACCACCTTTACCACCAGCAGAAGTTACTACTCTACCCGCGCAAGATACTCCTATTACAGCGCCAGATAAAAATAGTGCAAACCCAGCTTATAAAACTGCGCGACATACAGTAGCTACTCCGCTTCCGCCAGAAACTACACCAGAAGCAGAATTTTCTACCAATGGCGTAGAGGAACAAGAGTCATCTGCTGAAAGTAATTCTGGTGAAGTGCCAGTTCAACGTAGTACAAAAGGTACAATACTATCTGATATTTCGTTTACAAGCGGCATTCCCGAAGTATCGGACACATCAACCCAAGAACTTGATAAATGCACAACACCAACAGTTTCAATTAGTGCAAGTTCAGCAATATCAGAAGAGTCTCTAGATGTATTAACTAAGCAATTAGTTAAATGCAAACCAGTCAAAGCACCTTCTAAAGTTACCACTACTAGCGAAACTTCCAAAAAACCGAGTAACTTGGTGGCTTTGGTTACGGAACAACCAGCACAAGCATCTGTACAACAGAAAGTCAAAGCACCAACTCAAGTTGCTACGACAACTTCTGAGAACTCAGCCACAACAACAAAAGAACCAGCACAAGCTTCGGTACAACAGAAAGTCAAAGCACCAACTCAAGTCGCTACGACAACTTCTGAGAACTCAGCCACAACAACAAAAAAACCAGCACAAGCTTCGGTACAACAGAAAGTCAAAGCACCGACTCAAGTCGCTACGACAACTTCTGAGAACTCAGCCACAACAACAAAAAAACCAGCACAAGCTTCGGTACAACAGAAAGTCAAAGCACCGACTCAAGTTGCAGCCACAACTCCTGAACATTTAACAGAGTCAACAACAAAAAAACCAGCACAAACTTCTGTTCAACGCAAAGTCAAAGCACCGACTCAAGTTGCAGCCACAACTCCTGAACATTTAACAGAGTCAACAACAAAAAAACCAGCACAAACTTCTGTTCAACGCAAAGTCAAAGCACCGACTCAAGTTGCAGCCACAACTCCTGAACATTTAACAGAGTCAACAACAAAAAAACCAGCACAAACTTCTGTTCAACGCAAAGTCAAAGCACCAACTCAAGTTGCTACAACAACACTTGATAACAAAACCAAACCAAAAACATCCGTTCAACGTCGAAGAACTACAGCACCTGTCAAGGATGCTAATAATGACTCAACAAAATTAAAACAACCACCACAACCACACAATACTAAAGTTGAAGTTGCCAGTAATACTGATGCAGCCAAAATACCAGAAGAATTAACTGGTTCTTTAACTAAACAACCGCAACAGCGTCAAAATACAACAGCTTCTGCGTCAGCGACAATTGCAGCTAAAACACCAGAAGACTTAGAAACTTTTGTTCATAAACAAAGATCACAAACAATTACAGCACTCTCCGAGGTAGCTACCAAAGAAACTGATACAAATGTTGATGATTTTGGTACTTTTTTAGCTAAACAAACATCTCAATCACAGTTTCCTGATGTTGCAACAACAGAATCTACCGCAGTAAATAGCGAAACTTCGATAAATTCTCATGACTTAACCGCTTTTTTAACAAAACAACCAGCTAATTCATCAGTTCAACAGAAAATTGCCAATGTACCTGCTGAAATTCCAACTACCAGCCAGACATCAAAAAAATCGGAAGATTTATCAGCATTTTTAACAAAACAACCAGCTCATCAACAGATTCTGCAAAAAACAGCTACTAACACTACTCCTGCACCAAGTTCAGCCACAGAATCAACTCCCCAACCAAACACTAAACCTGCTGAAGTACAGCCGCCAAAACCAGGCGTAGATGTTAGCAAGAATATCTTAAATATAGACGACAACTCACGTATTACTTTTACTCAAACAGCAAGCTCAAATTTAGAGAATTTATTGCTGGGAGTAATTATTAATAGGAGGGAAGTAGGAAGCTTAGATGTTATCCGTCAAGGAAATACCTTGCTATTACCTCTGGAGGATTTTGCTAAACTTGCAGGTTTGACGGTAGAAACCAAAGATAATAATACATATTTAAATACACCTTTAGGCACAATTAATCTTGCAGAGAGTGATATTCAAAATTTTAAAGGTGTTAACTATATTAGTGATGCCTTTGTTAGAGAAAAACTCTCTGCAAACATAGAATTTAATTCTTTGGATTTAGCTTTAATTATTGGCTTGCCTTGGCGTGGTAATGGTACAGCTTATACAAGCCAAGCAGTCAACTTACAACCAGATGTATTTGCACCACTCAATGGTTTTTCTAACTTAAGGCAAGAGTTAAATATTGTTAATAACGCTGGAGATTTTAGCTTACGCAGTTCTACATTACTTGGTGGTAGATTAGCAGGTGGTTTATGGCGTGTACGGGTCAATAATAATTTTGAAAATTCTCCCGATGTCTCGGAATATTTTTACTATAAACGTAATGGAGGATTTCTTTATCAAGTTGGTCGGCAACAAATTGGTATTAACCCCCTAGTAAATAGTCTGAATTTAACCGGATTGCAATTTGGTTATACAAATATACCAACAAATCGCTTTAATCAAACTAACAGTGCAAATGAGTTATTACCCAGACGTTCTAGACCTTTACAAACTTTCCAAGGTGTAGTTCCACCAGCGAGTTTTGTACAACTGAGAGTTTCTGGAGTTGTTGTAGCACAGCAACAGGTTGGGTTTGATGGTAGATACGAATTTGTTGATGTTAATTTACCTGTTGGACAAAATAACCAAATTGAAGTTTTAGTTTTTGACCGGAATAATCTCAATGTTCCCAGTGACATTCGTTCTGTAAGAATCAATGCTTCTGATTTATTACTACCAGCAGGTGGTAATGTTCAATTAGCTGGTGTAGGTTTAACGGGAAATTTAGTCCAAAATTCCTTGTTTGATAATAACAATAGTACTGATGCTGGTCAATTTGCAGGATTTTATCAAATTCGTCAAGGTATTTCTAATAATTTAACTTTTGAAGGTTCTGTACAGGCGATACCTGATACAATTCAAAGCCAAGCTGGGTTAGTTTGGCGAGTAGCTAATCCTGTTGTTTTATCTGCAAGTGTGGGTAATTCTTTTGGTAAGTTAGCTTACAACACAGATTTAGATATTCAATTAGGAAAGTTAGATATTACAGCTAATTCTCAATCTTATCCCAATGGATATCGGAATGGAAAAAATTCTGGGGAGTTCTTTAACCATAGTGCAGAAGTAAGTTATCGATTTAATAATAGTTTTCAGTTAGGGTTTCTAGCACGTAGTCGTAAAAGCGGTAGTGATACAAATGAATATATATCGCCTACTTTTTCTTTACGGCCTTTTGCTCGTTTATCTTTAAGCGGTAGACCTGATATTACCGGACAATATTTATTCAATGCTTATTATCAAGTAAATCGTGCAGCAAGGCTATCTTTTAATACTTATGGAGATAGATACTCTACTGATCTAAGTTATGACTTTAGTCGAAACTATCAACTCTCTTTAGGTACTGATTTTGGTGGTAATTATGCTAATCGCTATACGGCGACACTAAACTATAATCCTCCAAGCATTAGACAACTAAGTTGGCGTATGGGGTTAGCTTACCGTGAGGGTAATTTTGGCCCGATTGTTGGTGCTAGTATGCAGGTACTACCGGGATTGTTCGCTAGGGTTGAATATCAAGGAATTCCCTTTGCGGGGAGAAGAAATGCTTTTGGCGGATTTAATGACGATCGCCTGACAGTATCATTAGTCTCAGACTTGTCATTTGCTGGTGGTCGGGCTGTTCCTAGTAGCTTTAGTTCTCTTGGTAAAGACCGTGGTGCGATCGCGGGACGCATTGCTGTCTCAGGCGAAAATCAAGGTTATGATTTACAAGGCGCTAGTGTCAGAGTCATCAATAACCGCAATAAACCTGTGGGTGGTGCAAAAACAGACTCTAGTGGTAACTTCTTTGTTGGCGGTTTACCAGAAGGTGTTTATCGCGTCGAAGTTGACCCAGAACAATTACCTGTGGAACTCACTGTGCAAAAAACCAGCCGCGTAGCTGAGGTGGGAATGGCAGGTGTAACGAATGTAGACTTTACTGCCAGATTAGAATATGGTTTAGCAGGCAGAATTACTGATGTTGCAGGTCAACCCATGTCTGATGTCCGAGTAGAACTGGTCAATCTTGATGGTACAGAAGTTCTAGCAGCGATGACTGACGAATTTGGGTTGTATCGTGTAGATGGTGTACCTGTCGGTAAGTATACATTACGCATTCCACCCCAAGAGGCGATCGCCAATAGTGATACTCTCCCCAAACGCGATGTCACTATTCACAACGAGTTCGTCTACGACCAAAATCTGCAATTACCAATTTCTACAGCCGCGAAAGAAACTAAAGAAAAGTAACGTTTTTTGTGTTTCACTAGCAAATTAATTCAAAATCCCAAATTTAAAATCCCAATTATCTGACTTTTGTAAAAAAGCAACTTCTCGGCAATTACAAATTTCCACTACTATGTTTATTGTTCTTCAGCCTTGTGGGCTACTTCTGGCTACCCGCAGATCGTCATGCCGAAATCTAAAAAGATTGCCAATCCCATCAATCTCAACGATTCACAATACTATATCAACCGAGAGTTAAGCTGGCTGGAATTTAATAATAGAGTGTTGCATGAAGCCTTTGACTCACGCACACCACTGTTAGAAAGACTGAAGTTTTTAGCTATCTTCAGTTCTAATTTAGATGAATTTTTCATGGTGCGGATTGCCGCCTTAAAGCAACAGGTGGAAGCAAAGGTAACTCAGTTAACACCCGATGGTCGTACCCCGCAACAACAGTTAGATGATATTCGGTTGCATCTTAGCCCGCAAGTAGTCAAACAGCATCAGCATTTTGAAGAAGTCTTGCGTCCGCTATTAGCCAACCACGGTATTCATATCCTGGACTACATTAATTTAAACCAAAAACAACGGACTTATTTAGATAATTATTTTGAAGAACAAATATTTCCCGTTTTAACTCCTTTGGCTGTTGACCCTAGCCATCCATTCCCCTACATTTCCAATCTCAGTTTAAATTTGGCAGTGGTGGTCAAAAACCCAGATACTGAAGAAGAATTTTTTGCCAGGGTCAAAGTCCCAAATGTGTTACCCAGATTTTTGCCTTTACCGCCAGAGTTGGGTATTCGAGAAAATGGGCAAATAGCCAACTGGACAGGTGTACCTTTAGAACAAGCGATCGCTCATAACTTACACACTCTATTTCCAGGGATGAATATTCAAGAATACCATCCCTTCCGCATTACCCGTGATGCTGATTTAGCATTGGAAGAAGATGAAGCCGATGATTTGTTGTTAGCTATTGAACAAGAATTACGCAAACGCCGGATTGGTGGTAGTCCCGTCAGAATCGAAATTCAATCCCAAACCCCAGAACCAATCCGTATCAGGTTATTACAAGATTTAGATTTAACTGACAGCGATGTTTATGAGGTCGATGGTTTATTGGGTTTACGCGATTTGATGTATTTTCTGGCTTTACCTTTGCCAGAACTGAAAGATCCTCCCCGTCAATCTGTTGTTCCTTCCCGTCTTCAAAGGTTGCGCGAACCGAATGTAGATGAAGACGTGTTGGAAATGGAAGAAGGCAAAGATTTTTTTTCGGTGATTAGGGAAAAGGATTTATTTGTCCACCATCCTTATCAATCTTTTTCCGCAACAGTGGTGCGGTTTATCACCCATGCAGCCCATGATCCGAATGTACTCGCCATCAAAATGACCCTTTACCGGACTTCCGGTGATTCGCCAATCGTTAATGCTTTAATTGCGGCAGCTGAAAATGGCAAGCAAGTATCAGTCTTAGTAGAATTAAAAGCCCGATTTGATGAAGAAAATAATATTTACTGGGCAAGACGTTTAGAACGGGTGGGAGTACACGTTGTCTATGGTTTAGTTGGCTTAAAAACCCATTGCAAAACCGTGATGGTAGTGCGGCGCGAAAAAGACAGAATGCGTCGTTATGTGCATATCGGCACAGGAAATTATAACCCTAAAACTGCAAGACTATATACCGATTTAGGATTGTTTAGTTGTCGTGAAGAATTAGGTGCTGATATTACAGATTTGTTTAATTTTTTAACTGGCTATTCCAGGCAAAAATCCTATCGAGAATTATTAGTTGCGCCTGTGAATATGCGCGATCGCTTTTTGTCTTTAATTCAGCGCGAAATCGAAAATGTCAAAAAAGGCTTTTCTGGGCGCATTGTTGCCAAAATGAATTCCCTTGTTGACCCACAAATCATCGCCACTTTATACGAAGCTTCCCGCGCTGGTGTGCAAATTGATTTGATTATTAGGGGCATTTGCTGTTTACGTCCAGGAATCAAAGACATCAGTGAAAACATTCGCATAATCAGCATTGTCGGTCGCTTTTTAGAACACTCTCGCATCTATTATTTCTACAACAATGGTCAAGAAGAAATCTATATTGGCAGTGCCGACTGGATGCGTCGCAACCTAGATCGACGAGTAGAAGTGATTACCCCAATCAAGGATCAAGATATTGCTAAAGACTTGCAAGAAATCTTAGGAATTATGCTGGCAGATAACCGCCAAGCATGGGAATTACAAGCTGATGGTACTTATATCCAACGCCGTCCCGGAGATGATTGTCCCGAAACACATTCACAAATAACTCTGATGAATATGGCACTACGTTCTACAGGCGGAACACCAAATTTGCTAGATGCTCAAAAGAGTCTTTCGTACACTGATAACTAATAAAAATTTGATTTTTTTAGTAAAGTTTAATTTTTCCGTATTTTCTCTATGTAAATTGGTTGATAAAACAGGAGTTATCAACCATAAGATAGAGTAATTATCGGGACTAGCTCTCATACACTATAAACATTGTTGTCACTAATTTTCTCCCTTGAATGTTAATGCTCTCCTGTGAGTCTTCTGTGTTACGCGTTCTCGTGGTTGATGACCATGAATTAACTCGTTTAACCCTACAATTGGCTTTTTCTTGTCAAGAGAATATTCAAGTTGTGGGGTTAGCGAGTAACGGTCAAGAAGCGATCGAAATGGTAAAATGCTGCCAGCCTGATGTGATTGTTTTAGATTTACAAATGCCCATCATGGACGGGTGGAGTGCTTCGAGTCAAATTAAAGCCATTTCTCCCCAGACTCAAATACTTGCTTACTCTTCAGTAGAAGAGGCTAAATCTCCTCGCGCCACAGGAATGGCTAATTTCGATGATTTTTGTAAAAAAGATGTCTCAACTTCTGAACTCATCGCTTTAGTCAGACAATTAGGCAAACGTAGAGGCGACAGTGAAATTATGCGATAAATTTTGCAGATCCATTTATGTCATATTGACTTAGGCTTGGCTCATGGGTGGAGAGCTAGTAATGTTTTGTTATTGAGAAGCGTCGGCATTAACCTGATCCTAATCAGAGATACCGACGCAATTTTTAGTACAAATTAATTATTTCCCGTTTCTGGGATAGTACGTTTATATTCATCAAGTAAGTCATCTAGTTCTTCTAAAGCTTGATTGACATCAATTCTCAAAGTTCCTAAATTTGGCTGTTCTAAAAGACTCAGAAGATAGTCGCGTTTGCTTTGAACTGCCGCAACTCGTTCTTTTATAGTTTGTAAATCCATTGTTTATCTGCCTTTGATTAACTACAGTCCAGTTTAAAGTTAACGCAAAATCAGGCAAAGCTTGAACAACTGGACGAAAGTTATGCGGCTGTCATCATCTGTGACACATAGCCGATGATAATAAAACTAATGTCTTAATAAATATTATCTTCTGCTCATGTTACGCCAAATCTCTTTGGGAACTCTAGGTTTAACAGTTGGTAGCATATTAACCCTTGTTGGCTTCATTGCCTATGCTGCGAATAATGCCACTCTAAATCTTGTGGGGTTTTTTTATGGGTTTCCCTTGTTATTGGGGGGACTAGCACTCAAAGCCAATGAACTTAAACCAATACCCTTCAGCCAAGTCACAGCACCATCAGTATTATCTCTGCGTGAGCAGCAAGCAACTGTCACGCAAAATAAAATCCGCAAAGACATCACTCGATATTGCTATGGTCAAGATGCTCACTTGGATGCAGCACTTTCTTACTTAGGTCTCAGCCCCACCGACGAAGAAAGACCAACTGTGACTGGTTTAAGGGAAGAGGAAACTAATGGTGCTTACACCTTAATTTTAGAATTTGATTCTCCTGATATACCTCTTCATGTTTGGCAACAAAAACAAGAAAAAATGACCAGTTACTTTGGCCCTGGAGTAGAGATCAAAATCACCCAGCCCGATGCAGATCAAATTGAGTTAGCGTTGGTTACTAGTCAATAGTCAATGGTCAATGGTCAATAGCAATAAATATTAATTATTAGCTATTGACTGTGCGATCGCCTAGATTAATGATTATGGACAAAAATATTTTAGACGCATCCGGTCTAGGAAAAAATTTGATCCGTGCTATCAACCAAGATGACTCTAGCGCAGCACTCGATATTTTGCACCGAGTTTCTTTTCCTAAAGGTAGCTATTATTTAACTCTGGCAATGACAAGGGCTACCGTGAAGGGAAACTATGCAGTTTCTGTTGCCTTAACCAACGCTGGATCTGATATTAACGGTGTCAATGATAGTATTCCACTGATTAATGCTGTTTTATCTAGACAGTATGATTTAGTCAGATATTTGCTTGAAAGTGGTGCAGATACAGAACGTCAAGACGAAAACTCCCATACAGCTTTAATGCACGCAGTCTTCAATCAAGACATAGAAGCAATAATGTTATTGATAGAAGCTGGTGCAAGTTGTCAGACTGAAACCTATGATGGTGTAACAGATCAAGATATTGCTGAAAGACAAAATGAGCCTAGCATCTGGGAATATCTCAGACACCATCAAATTCATGACCAATGATGATTGACCAAAAATTACTTTTCTAACCGAACTGCATACCACTGTAAATATTTATCCTTTCCCACATCCAACTCACAACTAGTATCGATGAGATATTGAACTCTAGCTTCCAACGACTCAATATTTTGTAAATCTGGTGGTAAATCTTGAGAATTGATGGTTTGTAAAACTGTTTTCAGCTTTTCAAATAACTCTGATGCTGTGAGAAATTGTTCTGGTTGGTTGGTTTCTAACACCACAAAGTTATCTTGTTGATACATTAAAGAGTCTGGCATAGCTCTAATTGAGTTAATTTAAATTTATTTTTATTAAAGATTTATCGGTAACAAGGTTATTTAAACAATTTTTCTTTAATTGTCCCTTCGTATATTCTAGTCTGTAAATAAAGATGATTTAAAAGCTTATCTATGATTTTTTGTTACCTCCGAATTATTCAGATTGAAATCAGAAATTTTACTTAACTCGAAAGTAAGTTGACCTTTAAAAAATAAAGTTTTTTATACAGCTTGATATTAACACTGTTTAATCTAGGTAATTGCTCATCAATTTAAAGGGCTAAGATTTCCCTAAAGGTATTAATCAAGGACGTTCTAGCGTTTTTCAGATTTAGTTTAGTTGTTTTCTCAGCTATGACAAGGTATAGCTGAGAATCTGCTTATTATTTGTCTAAAGTCACTTGAGAGTTTAATAAGCATAGTGTAGATTTGAAGATTTGCCCAAAATAGTAATTACACTTTATGACTAGGGAAATATAATCATAAGCCTTCTTTGCAAAGCTAGAGCAACCCAAGTAAAAATTGCTTTTCCCTTGTCAGTCAATTGTCTATGAAACCGATTTATCTAAATTTTTCTTTACTAAAGCTGATTAAATATTCTCTTTTCCTAAAAAAATCGATTGTGCAGTCAGACCGGTTGGGTAGAAAATTTCTAGCCATGATAGAACGATTATGCGATCGCACCTTCCATTGTCAGACAGTAGTGCTAACAAGCACTTACTCGACGAGGAAAGTCAAGTGTCCTACACCACATAGACCATTGCAGTACTGCCAGATTTTACTGCGGTCATAAACTTTCAGCCAGTCGCCTTCTAGTAAGATTTACTGTCACAAAATCTTGCTCAATGGCTACTTTTTTGTGTTATTCAGGTTTTCTCTAGCTTACCCTTCGTCGATACTTTCATTTTCTGTGGAACGCAATTCATGTCAGGCTTAAGCCCATTTTCTCTTCCTAAACAACCTCCAGTAATTCTGGTGGCTGATGATGATAAGACCATCCGCTTGCTGTTGCGTGAAGCTATGGAACAAGAAGGCTATCGAGTTGTTGAGGTTGCAGATGGCAAGCAGTGTTTAGATGCCTATGAGACTGTCAAACCAGACATAGTGTTGCTAGATGCAATCATGCCCGTCATGGATGGCTTTACTTGTTGTAAACACCTGCTCCAAATTGCCAGAAATAACCTTATGTCAGCATTGGCAAATTTTGATACTGACTCTGCTACAGGCAATACTGTGATCTCCAAATTATGGGAACGCACACCCATATTAATGATTACTAGTTTGAATGATGCGGAATCTGTAGACCGCGCCTTTGAAGCAGGAGCCTCTGATTATGTTACCAAACCAATTCATTGGGCAGTTTTGCGCCAGCGTTTACGTCGTCTGCTACAACAAGCACAAGTCTACAAACAATTAGAAGCAGCCAACCTGGCTTTACAGCAACTTGCTAATGTTGATGGCTTAACTGGTCTGGCTAATCGCCGTCGTTTTGATGAATATCTAAATACCCAATGGATAAACTTAGTACAGGAAGGATCTCCTCTGTCATTAATTTTATGTGATATTGATTATTTCAAGTTTTATAACGATCAATATGGTCATCCAGCTGGAGATGTTTGCTTGCAGAGGGTAGGTGCTGTTTTGAGCAGAAATGCACAAAAACATCACGATTTAGTAGCTCGTTATGGTGGTGAAGAATTTGCTGTAATTATGCCAAATACTCATGCGGCTGGTGCATTTCATGTAGCTACAGCGATGCAAGCCGGTGTCAACAACCTACAAATTGTTCATGATGCTTCTGCAGTAAATGAGTATGTCACTCTGAGTATCGGTGTGGCTACCCTAATTCCTACATGGGAATCTTCACCTTCTGATTTGATTGTGGCCGCAGATAAAGCACTTTATACTGCCAAGGCTGAAGGGCGTAATCGAATTATTCTAAGATAAAGCATCGGACTGGTAGTAGGTGACAGGCGACAGAATGAAATTCTGTAGAGACTTTGTAGAGAAAGTCTCTACAAGATTTCTATAGTACAGCTTCTCATCGAATTGGTATAACTGCTTTGGCTATGGCTCTAAAAATCATGAAAATACAAAAAAGAAGCCTATTTAGGCTTCTTGATTAAAAACAAGTATTGAAACTGGAACTATTTAACGGTAACTTTACCGCCAGCTTCTTCAATCCGTTTCTTAGCATCTTCAGCGGCTTCTTTAGCAATAGCTTCTTTGATTGGCTTAGGAGCAGCTTCTACCAAGTCTTTAGCTTCTTTCAAGCCTAGACCAGTCAATTCACGTACAATCTTCAGTACGGCAATTTTCTTATCAGCGGGAACAGATTCCAGAATTACGTCAAACTCGGTTTTTTCTTCAACAGGTTCAGCAGCAACAGCGCCAGTACCAGGAGCAGCAATAGCTACGCCAACGGGAGCAGCAGCACTTACGCCAAAAGCTTCTTCAATTTGCTTAACTAATTCAGCAGCTTCTAGCAAGGTCAAGGATTTCAACTGTTCTAAAATGTTATCGGTTGTAGCAGACATTGATGTAACTCCGTAATGTTTGATTAGTTATTAGTGGTTTGTCATTTGTCATTCGTCATTTGTAATTACCACTGACTATTGACTCTTGACTAAAGAAGTCTAAAGAATGAAAAACTCAGTAAATAAACCATTTTTTCATATTTGGCTTATTTCACACTTCATACTTCATACTTCATACTTTATTCAGCCGCGCTTCCTTGTTCTTGTTCAGCCACAGCTTGCAAAGCACGAGCCAAGCCACCAGGAACTTCGTTGATACCCACAGCAATTTTGGTAGCCAATGCGTTGATAGCTCCAGCAATTTGACCCATGAGTTGTTCTTTGGATGGCAAGTCTCCTAAAGCCTTGACATCTGCTTCTTTCAGCAGACGGCCTTCCATGACACCGCCACGCATTTCTGTTTTCTTGGTGGCTTTTTGGAAGTCTTGGTAAGCCTTAATTGCTGAAGAGAAATCTTCTTTGACTAACAAAAAGGCGGAAGAACCTTTCAGCAACTCGGACAGTGGTTGCCATTTTTCTTCTTCTTGAATGGCAATACCCATTAAGGTATTTTTTGTTACCTTACAAGTAGTACCAGTTGGACGCAGCCGCCGCCGTAAATCTGTGATTTCGGCAACTGTTAGCCCTTGGTATTCAATTACTAGTGCTAAAGTTGACTCACTCAAAGATTGTTTGAGGTCAGCTACTATTTCTTGTTTGTTTTCTAACGTTCTACCCATCTTGTTTCACCTCCAAGGGCAAAATCAGCGATTTATCTGCTTGTGTGTTCTAGTTCTGACTAACCAAAAACAATAAACCCCGGCTTTTCAACCGGGGTTTCGCAGCAAAACTCTTGACGCTGTAGCGGCTACACCTTGTAGGTAGTGCTTCAGGCAATTAAAGTTTTTACCTCGGCAGGATATTAAGCTACTTGCACCTGCTGTCTCCGGTTTGAACTATTTAGTTTTGTCATTAGTCATTTGTCCATTGTCCTTTGTTATTTGACTTTACAAATGACTAATGACTAAAAATTATGCAGCTTCGGTCAGTTTTAAATCCCGTAAAGCGGTGATGTCAACTTTAATCGAAGGCCCCATAGTAGCAGATACGTAGAAGGTTCGCCAATAGCGGCCTTTTGCTCCAGAAGGACGGTTACGGTCAATTGTTTCTTGTAACGCCTTCAAGTTTACTAACAAATCTTCGGGGGAGAAAGCTGCCTTACCAAACATAACATGAACAATACCTGTACGGTCAGCCCGGAATTCTAATTTACCAGCTTTGAATTCGGCGATCGCACTTGCAATGTCAAAGGTTACTGTACCACCTTTTGGTGATGGCATCAAACCACGAGGGCCTAGTAATTTACCTAGTTTCGCTACCTGTGGCATAACATCTGGTGTCGCAATTAGCTTGTCGAAATCCATCATTCCTTTTTGGATTTCGTCAATTAGTTCTTCGGAACCAACTATATCAGCACCAGCATTGCTTGCTTCTGTGACTTTCTCACCTCTAGCGATAACTGCTACCCGGACTATTTGTCCTGTACCTTTAGGTAGTGCTACCGTTGTCCGCAATTGTTGGTCTGTATATTTGGGGTCAATTCCCAACCGAATATGTGCTTCGGCTGCTTCGGGAAATTTAGCTGTTGCTGTTTCTTTTAGTAGTGTTAAAGCGTCTAGGGGTGCGTATTCCCTATCCTCGATTTTTCCTTGCAGTTCTCGCAAGCGACGCGATACTTTTTTTGTCATTTTTTTCTCCTGGGGTCAGTGACGAAGCTTGGCTTCTCCCCCGATAGTTTTTTAAGTGCTGAGTTGAAAGTGCTGAGTGCTGAGTGCGAAGTTACAATGTTTTCCTTCTGCCTCCTGCCCTCTGCCTCCTGCCTTCTTTTACTATTCAGTAATCGTAACGCCCATATTTCTAGCAGTTCCAGCCACAATGTTCATTGCCGCATCAATGTCGTTGGCGTTGAGGTCGGGTAACTTGGTTTGAGCAATTTCTCGCAATTGCGCTTTAGTAATGGAACCAACTTTCTTTTTGTTGGGTTCGTTGGAACCTCTTTCGATTTTCGCGGCTTTGCGAATCAATACTGATGCTGGTGGGGTTTTGAGTACAAATGTAAAACTCCGGTCTTCATAAACGGAGATTTCTACAGGGATAACCATACCAGCTTGGTCTGCTGTTTTGGCGTTGTACTCTTTGCAGAACATCATGATGTTCACACCATGTTGACCCAATGCGGGGCCAACTGGTGGTGCTGGGTTGGCTTTTCCAGCATTCAGGGCCAGTTTAATGACCGCTACTACTTTTTTCGCCATTTGTATTTAGCTCTGTTTTTCTACCTGATTGAATTCCAATTCAACGGGTGTATCTCGGCCAAAAATCGAGAGCAAGGCTTTGAGTTTACTACGCTCTGGACTGACTTCAATCACCTCGCCTTCAAAGTCCTTAAATGGGCCAGAAAGCACGACAATTTTATCACCTGTAGCCATGTCAATTTTGACGACTGGCTCTTGCTCGGTGGTTTGTTTGAATATCCGTTCTACTTCTGAGTAACTCAGAGGTACTGGTTTAACGTGGCCACGACCTTTGGCACTGCCACGTTTTTGCTCTGCGCCTACAAAGTTGATCACATGAGAGGTGTTACGTACTACCTGCCATGTATCATCATTCAAGACCATCCGCACTAACACATAGCCAGGAAAAACTTTTTCTTCTGTATGCTGGCGACTGCCATCTTTCCGAATTTTTACTGCTGGCGTATGTGGAATTTCGACCTGAATGATTTTGTCGGCAACGTCAAAGGTTTGGATGCGTTGTTCCAAGTTGGTTTTGACGCGTTTTTCACAGCCGGAGGCTACTTGTACTGCATACCACCGCGCTTCTTTGAGCGCCGCTTCTGCTGTTTCCTCTGACTGCAAATTTGAGTTAAGTGGGTCGTCTGTTGCAAAAGTCATCAGAACACCTGTTTTGCTGCCCAAGCAAACAATCCATCCACCAAATAAATCAAAGATGCGGAGAGTGTCACCATTAACAGCACGGCTGCTGATTCGCTCACTAGCTGTCTGCGACTTGGCCAAACTACTTTTTCAAGTTCTTCTTTTGTGCCTTGAAAAAAGTTTTGGATGTTTAGCCCGCCAGTGTTTTCGGGCATTTCAGCTTCATTTTTTTTCGCCACTGTTGTTTATCCCCCCGTTTCTTGTACAGCTATATCCTGCTTGGTTGAATCTCAGGTTTACAGCTTTGATTCCAGCCTGCTGACTTGCAGCAAAAATTCTCTAAAGTATAAAACAATTATACCCGAAATGGTAAACACTAACTACGTTATGGGTAGAAGTGCTACTGTTTCGGGTTTTGTTTTTGCTTGCGAGCGCGCCCTGGAGGACTTGAACCCCCGACATCAGGTTTTGGAGACCTGCGTTCTACCAACTGAACTAAGAGCGCACAGGTTGGTTTGGATTCGGTGATTGCGCTGAACTTTTATTTAGTTTAACGCAATTGCGATTCTGATTGTACATGATTTTTGTCGGGGAAGCAACTTAGCGGCAAAAGCCGCTTGTTAATTGAGATTTCTCTCATACCCTGAGCAAAAAATTACAAAGGACGGTCGAAGCGTTGCTTGATCCGAGTTGCTTTACCAACGCGATCGCGCAGGTAGTAAAGTTTAGCACGACGTACTTTACCACGACGTAAAACTTTAATGCTGTCGATGCGTGGAGAATGTAATAAAAATACGCGCTCTACGCCTACCCCTTGAAATACACGGCGAACGGTAATAGTCTCGTTAATACCGCCGTTGCGTTTAGCAATCACAACACCTTCGTAGGGTTGGACGCGGTATTTTTCGCCTTCTTTGATTTTCACACCGACTTTGACTGTATCGCCCACATAAATATTGGGCAAGTTAGATTTTAGTTGTTCCGCTTCAATGGAGCGGATAATCTCTTGAGCGTTCATAGCTTATCTGCTGAAAAACCCACAATCATCCATAATAAATCGAGAATCTGCTTTCAGTCTAGTGATATGTAAGATTTATAATTTTCCCCGATCCGACGTATCCCAAAATGAAAGCTATATTGCATAAAGCTTTGCTACAGGTGTGATGTTTATGAAATTTAGCATTGTGATCACTACCTATAACCGCGTCAGCTTACTGCGTCGAGCCGTTGATTCTGCTATCAACCAGACAATTCCTTGCGAAGTAATAGTAGCTGATGATTGTTCCACTGATGACACACAAGCCTACGTAGAAAGCTTAGGTGATAAAGTAATTTATCATCGCAATGAGGTCAATAAAGGTCATGCAGCGACGGTAAATGCAGGAGTGAAACAAGCCAGTGGAGACTGGATTAAGTTTTTAGATGATGATGACTATCTAGCTAGTAACTGCATCGAAGAGATGGCAAAGGCGATCGCTCTTTGTCCGAGTGCAGTGATTTGCTCTTGTGTGGCGGCTCAAGTGAATGAACATGAACTAGAACTCAGCCGCACTCCTCAGCTTGGCCCTGGTTTAGCTTTTTCCGTTCCTCAAGCCGATATTCACTACGGAATGCTGTTGGAATTATTGCCTTTTGGTACACCTGTGCAAGTTGCTTGTAGCCGTGACGCTTTTTTTAAAACAGGTGGTTGGGATTCTCAACTGGATGCTAATTGTGATGATATAGATTCTTGGCTAAGAATTGCCCAATTTGGTGATGCGATTTTTCTGAATCAATGTTTAGCTTATCGCACCATTTGGCAGGGTGCTTATAATCACAAATTTGCTGTCTCGAAAAGATTAGATACAAATATTTTAATTAAAGAGAAAATTTACGCTTTAGTTCATAAAAATCATTATAGTCAGCTTCCCCAAATGGTGGATATCAAAAAATATCTCATATTACATTGGGCTTTTGTCGCACTCAAACAGAAAAACTTTGCAGTTTTTTTGAGGATGTTTTATCAATCTGCCTTTTCGCTGATGGTATGGAAAATCCTATTAACTATTGTTTTCTTCCGCAATTTACATTTTCAAAATAAACTGATTCAAAAAGTTGTTTTATATTAGAAGTTATTCTATTTCTGGATGAAGAGATTTATTTGTTTTAGCAGAGACGTTGTATATCTCTGCTAATGTGAATGGAAATTGTTCAAAAACCTTAGACTCTGCCTCCTGTTCTGAATAAATAAACTTTCATTTTGGCTGATGGCAAAATTAGTAATATTTTTTCTTCCACTTATCAAACTTGATGAGTATTGGTTTTATCCAACCAAAATCTAAGATATCGTGCAGCAGTGTGTAAAAACACGGAATAATAAACAGTGTCAATACAGTTGCTAAGGATAAACCAGAAAACACAACTACACCCAAGGGTTGTAAAAATTCTGATCCTTCACCAATGCCTAATGCTAAAGGAAACATACCTAAAACTGTGGTAATGGTAGTCATGAGTACAGGTCTTAAGCGTTGAGGCGCAGCTTGTAAAATTGCTGTTTTGCGATCTATATTGTCTCTTTCTCGCAGTTGGTTGGCTAACTCAACCATGATGATGGCATTGTTCACTACAATACCGACTAGTAAGACCGCACCGACAATGACGGTAGCACCAATAGCGGTTTTAGTAATATAAAGACCGAAAATTCCCCCAGCTAATGCTAAGGGAATGGTAAACATAATTACTAAAGGGTCGATGAGGGAATTGTACTGCACTGCCATGACGACAAATACCAGAAATGTTGCTAATCCACCTAATAGTTGAAGTGAACTTTGTAGTTGTTGATTTGATTCGGCGGCGGCGCTAGGTAAGACACTTACACCTTCTGGTAAATCAAGATTATTAATTACATCCCTCACCTGTTCTATAGCTTGGCTTAAACTTGCACCTTCGGTTAAATTCCCAGCTAAGATGACAACTTGACGCTGGTTGATGCGCTGAATTTCTCCGGGTGCTTGTCCTTCTACAATTCTGGCAACATCACTTAAGCGGACTTGGTGATTATTATCGACAAACAACGGTAATCTTTCTAATTGAGATGGGGCTTGCACATCTGTTTCATTTAACTTGACACGCACATCAACTAAGCGGTTGCCGCGTTGTAACTGGGTGGGAATGCTACCTTCTAAGGCAGTTTGAATGGTATCGCCAATGTCTGTAGTAGTTAAACCCAAGGCAGCAACTCGCTCCCAGTCGGGTAGAATCTGAATTTCTGGTTGGCGCTCATCAGCATCGGGACGAAATCTAGCGAGGGTGGCTTGCTCTTCTAAGGCGGCTAAAACTTGACGACCGGCTTGTTGTAAAGTCTCAGCGTTATTGCCTTGCAAAATCACGTCAACGTCCGCACCGCGCACAGGGGAGTTATTGAGAATCAAACCCCGCACTTGTCCGGGGGAAAGGCGTAGGCGAATTCCGGCTAAGTTTAATTTGTCAAGTTCTTGGGTGACTCTTTCCACGTAAGCTTCGACATCTGTACCAGCTTTGAGGGTAATATTGCTGGTTCCGCGTAAAGGGTTGGCGTTGGTGGTATTACCAAATAAAGCACCGCCAGCCGTCGAAAAGATATACTCTGTTTCTGGTTGGTTGCGAAGAATTTCATCTACCGCATTCATGACTTTGAGGTTGGTTTCCAAGGGTGTACCCGGAGGAAACTGAGCATTTAAGTTAGCTTGTCCGGTATTAATTCTGGGGAGGATTTCTTGGGGAATTTGGGGAGCCATCCACAAACTACTGCCACCAAATAAGAGGAGGGCGATCGCAACTGTTAATACCCGCCAGCGTAATATCATACTTAAAAAGCCGCCATATCCTCTGGTGGCAGCATCAAAGCGACGGTTAAATTCTTTGAGTAACCAAAATTCACTCAAACGGCTCGAAAATTTCCACCCCAGCATCCGCGATGCCATCATCGGCACAACGGTAACAGCAATTACAATCGAAGCTGCGACGGAAAAGCTAATTGTCAAAATTAATTCGTTAAATAACAGGGCGATAAATCCACCAATCAGTAGGAATGGCAATACTGCGACTAAGTTTGTACTAGTGGAAGCTACTAAGGCTGATTCGACTTCACGGCTACTTTGTTCTGATTGATTGATTAATTGTTGTTGATTTAATTTACTTCTGGCACTTTTGCCTGGTGTCATACCCACACCTTCGGCAATGTTCTCTAACATGACGATGGAGTTATCCACCACAATACCCACACCCAAAGCCAAACCACCCAAACTAAAAACGTTAATGGATAAGCCAAATAATCCCATCAAAATAATTGCGGCGAGGGTGGCTAAAGGAATAGCGAGGACAATGATCAAAGTTTGTCTGATGGAACCGAGGAATAGGAGAACTGCGATCGCTGCTAGTAATGTCCCAATTAACCCAGAACTTGTAACATTAGATATAGAATTACGGATAAACCGTGATTCATCCAAAGTCGCAGTAATCACGGTTCCTTCAGGAATCACACCAGACTGGCGCAGTTCTTCTACACGTTTTTTCACACCATCAACAACGTTGATAGTATTAGCATCTGGTTGTTTTTGAATACTGACTTTAACTGCTGGTTCTCCATTCAAAGAAACGAAAACCCTTTGTAATTCTGAGCCGTCTATAACTTCGGCAAAGTCTCGCAGATAAACGCGGCGACGCGGAACTGTTGACTGAGTATTGCTCGTATTAGCCGCAGATACTTCAAAGGATAAATCACGCAATTCTTCTGCACTGCGAAACCTGCCCACAGTCCGAGTTAAAGGTTCAGAATTCTGCCCTAAAATTCGACCACCGGAAATATCTTGGTTGCGGTCTCTTAATTCATCTAAAACATCTGTTAAACCTACACCCAAAGCTTGCAGACGGTTTAAATCTATATTGACTCTGACTTCTTCGGGTACTCCTCCTGATACATCTACCCCAGCTACCCCAGGAACAACACCCAGTTCACGGGCGAGTTCTTCTTCGGCAAAAACGCGCAAATCGACACCTTGCAAAGTTGGTGAAGTTAATGCCATTTCGTAAACAGGTAACTGGGAAGGATCTACTTTAAATAAACGTGGTTCTTCTAAGGTGTCTGGTAAAGTTCCCCTGGCGCGGTTAAAGGCTGCTGTCGCATCGTTTAAAGCTTGGTCAATATTGCCTCCCGGTTGAAAGTACAAATCTAAACTAACTTGCCCTTCACGGGTTTGGGAAAAGACTTGTAATACACCTTCGGTTGCGGAAAAGGCTTCTTCTAAAGGTTTGGTGACTTCATCAATTGCTACTTCTGGCGAAATTCCTGGCGCTTGTATCCGCACTCCAATCCGAGGATAGGTGATTGATGGTAGTAAATCTACGGGTAATTTCACGATAAAAAATACACCCATAACGATTACCGCTAGGGTAAGCATCAGTGTACCGATATGTTGGCGGATAGAGATGGCGCTGATACTAAACCCACCACTTTTCTGGACTTGCTGCATGGTTATGATTGCACTCCAAATCTAAATTCTTAATTTCTGGTTTGGCGCGGTGTAGAATTCGCTTCACCTGTTTCGGAGAGAATTGAAAGACGTACAGAATTGCCATCTTTTAACGGTCTACCACTGCGAGTTACGTAGCGTTCTCCTGGTTGTAAACCTGATAAAATTTCGACTTTGCTGTCGGCTTGTTTGCCCAAGGTAACGGTACGCGCTTTGACTGTTGGCTTGCCTTGGGTATCTGTAACTACAAATATGGTGCCATCTGTCTGGTTTTCCGCAGGTTGTTTGGCTGTGGCTGGTTTTTGAATTGCGGTTTGGGGAATGACAACTCGTGGTTGGGTTAAGGTAGCAAAATTCACTCGCGCTAACAGTCCGCTACCAATATTACCGTTACTGTTGGGAACTTCCACTTCTACGGGAATGAGCCTTGCTGTCGCATCGGCGGCGGGAGATATGCGGATGACTCTACCCGTTAAGGTTGTTTGGGGAAAGGCATCTAACCGTACTTGTACAGATTGCCCAAGTTTAATTTTTGCCAGTTCTAACTCGGAGACTTGAACAACAACTTTAACGCGGCTGAAGTCGCCAATTTGTAAAACTTCACCACCTGCTTGCAACAGGTTGCCTGGTTCTGTAACTTTGCCTGTAACTACGCCACTGATGGGGGAAACTAGTCGGGAGTAAGAACGGCGTTCTTTGGCTTGTGCCACTACTGCTTGTTGTGCCAAGACTCTTCCTTGGGCGGCGGCGACGGCTTGCTGTTCTGTACGGACTTGCTCTGTGGCAGCTCGTAAGGCTTGGGCGGCTGTTTGGGCTTGAGTACCTGCTTGTTCAGCAGTTTGCTCGGCGATCGCACCTTCTCTGTATAATTTTTGTTGTCTTTCGGAGTCGGCTTGGGCTTGCACAAGTTGTAACCGCAATCTTTCCACTTCGGCACGGGCGTTACTTACCTGGGTTACAGCTCTCGCTACTTCCGATTTTTGGGCGGCGAGTTCGGCTTCGGCTTGTTTTAAATCTGTAAGCAGCAAAGTATCGTCTAACTGGCCAATATTCTGCCCTTTGCTGATTCGATCACCGACATCTACATTTAAGGATAATAGTCGCGCTTCTACCTGCGATCGCAACGATACGGTACGAAAGGGGATAGTTGTACCTGGATACTCTAAGGGCTTTTCTAGTGTATCTGTACGGGCGATCGCTACATCTACAGGTGTCGCACCACCTCGTTCTCCTCCTCGACGTTGTTGTGATTGCGCTTCGGCTGTGTCTTTCGGTAAAGAAGCACAACTAGCTGACAACAATCCTGTGCTGAATAAACACACAAATAATGATGTGACTTTCCATATTTGCTTGTGGGGAAACATCCGCTGGTTGATTAAGTTTCCTGAGTGAATTTTGGTGGTTAAATCTAACTGGCTATTCATCACTTGGATTGGAGCTATGTAGGTTTGCTGTTTCATCAATTTTTGCGGTTTTCCGTTGCAAATGATTTATTTTGCTTATATAAAGAATTTCCCCGAAAATAGCAGCCTGTTATACCCAAACCATTTTGAATATATGTCTTTAGATAGAAGAATTGAGAATAAATTAATGTTGAGAAAAATATTCTTGTGTCAATTTTTACTAATTTTGCCAAATAAAAGTTAGCAAAATCTTCCTATATATCTTATGCAGAGATACATAGCTTATATCTTGAATAACATCAAGATACCGGTATGTTTTCCTCGTATCTTAAGCATAAAGCTTAGACATGATAATTATAGAAAACCTAATTTGGCGCTAATGCTAGAGATAATTTTTGCATTAGTATTAAGCCAATAATGATATTTAGTTTTACTAATTATACCTAATATATACTAGCAAAGCTGCTAAGAAAGCAATCAGCCAGTCTCAGTATTTATGAGAGATATTAAAAAATCTAAACCGTAATTGTCTTTTGTCACCATGTAGTATATGAACAAACGCTATTTTGTAAGATAGGCGAGGGCAATACCGCGTGACATCACCGCTAAGACTGACTCAACCCGCTCAGGAAGCAGAAATTACAGAATTTTTCCAAAAATCAGCTGGTCAGTGGCGCTCAGAAAGACGCTACTATACTCTGCCAGAGGGCGAAACCAAAGAAATGGTAAGTATGATTACCATTCGGTTTTTAGAACCAGGATGTGCTGAATTACAAAAACTGGCACAACTGCACGACTTACCTGATACAGTCAATTTGATGTGTGGTGCAGAAGTAATTTGGCAAAGTACAGATAAACTCAAAGGTAGACAAGAATCACAAGGTTCGACATTATTTGGTGTATTAGGAAATATTTTGTACCGCGATCGCGGTTTTGCCACATCCAAACCCATCACCGCCGAATATCATTTCCCTAATTCTGAAACGCTGTGCTTGCGAACTGAGTACAATGGCTCAGTGTTTGAGGAAGAATTAAAGTTAATTGGTAATAAATATCGCACCAGACAAACAATCATCTCTCGCGCTGGTGAACAGTTAATGATTGGTCAGTACTTAGAAAAGCGAATTGATTAATCCCCAGGGGATAATACAGAGTAGATATCGTAGTCATCAATCATTAGTGAACCAAAAGATACCCGACTTCTTAAAGAAGTCGGGTATCTGAGCCTCTCGATTTTCACAAATCAAATAAGATTGCTAAGTCTAATTCCTGAATTTGTTTAATCTACAACTTGCCACCAACCGAAGGCGGGGCCGATAAAACGGATAGTTACCCAAGCAGCAACCATTGTACCAATACCAATCCAGGCTCCGCGAGTCGTCCAAGCCACAAATAATTCGGATTGTTTTTTGGTGATGGGAACCCAAGACAATATACGCTCATCTTGACCGTATTGTTCTCCCAATGTTTCTTTGCGACGTTTTGCTTCACCCATAATCAGTAATTCAAAATTTCAATTAGTGTGTGTTATTGAAAATCTGCGAACAAGCTGATAATAGCGTTTGCTCAGATGCGATCGCTATCCGTTGACAAAATGTAAATAGTTATTCGTCATTTAAGCTGAATCTTCTTCATCTGGGTTAGAGAATAAACTGGGGTCAAGATAGTTGATGCGTGCTAGAGGGCTAAGTGCTGCGAGGATTTGGGAACCATAGCTACGGTTAATCACTCGACTATCGAGCAATGCTACTACACCTTGATTTTCGCGTACAGGAGCGATCGCTCGTTGTAGTTCATTCAATGCTGCCGGGAGTAAGTATACGCGAAACCAATCTTGGTGCGATCGCTTGTAATAAGCTACTCTGCCAGCCACCAGGGGATTTTCTAGAGATGGTAGCGGTAAAGTCGCAATAATTAACAAATGTGGCGCTGGCAAAACTTGTTGATGTTCTCGCCAATATTCCCAACCACTAATTAAAATACCATTTTCATCTAAACAGGTTTTTTCTACCTGTACCCGCGAACCAAACTCTGAAGCTAAAATTGCGCCGACTTGCGCCTTGAGGGGGACATCTCCCACCAACACAACAGTTAACCCTGGTGCTGTTGCACTTAAACACAACAAGGTGCGGACTTTGTGAATAAAGGACGGCTGAAATTCTGGTGTATTCGGTAAAGGTAACTGATGGGGGACATACAGTTGAATGGCTTGGGCTTGACTGTCGGAGGAGAACTTGAGACAAGTAACATCATCCAAGCCCAAACGCTGTCGAAATACAGGCGCTTCGGTTTCTGGTTCTAAAGCACTACCAATTAACACCACTGGCTGTCTTTGCCAAATCGGCGAGAGTATTTCAGCTAATTCAATTGGCGTGTAATGCAAAGAAAATAAACCTTGGCGACGGGCGATAGTAGTCCAAAAAAGATAGGGTGGCTGATTTAGTGGTGTATTTTCATGGATGTATTGAAATTGCTGCCAGAAATTTTGCCAAACATCAGGAATAGTTGCTAATTCTAATTCAGCAAACAAATTATGCAGAATTTCTGCTTCTGGTTGGGAAACAAGATAACACTCATAAGGGTTGGCTGGGTGTTGAAATACTTCTTTGGTGAGTTGTGTTCTCGCAGAAAGAATAGCTTCCCTTTGCTGCGGACAAGCTAACATCAACTCTTCCCAGTCTTGGGGTTTTACATCTTGAATAAGTTGATGACGTACCCAATCTTCTAAATCATCAACACCATCAATAATTGTGGGAATCCCTGGCGGAAAAGTATCAGAAGAAGTTAATTGCCCTTTTAACCAAGCTTCTGGAGAAGTTAGAAGTAGTCCTTGAAACTCAGAATTCGGCCAAGCATTACCTGTGCGGATGGGCTTCTGCACTTGTAACCACTGTTGTAAGCGAGGAATTTCTACTTGCAACAGACGCTGCTGCACTGTTTCTGGCGCAACAATAATTACAGGGCCATGCCACATTAATGCTGATGCGACAAAGCTGGTGCGATATCGTCCTTGATAACCACAAGCCGCCCCGACTTGAATTAAAGCACTACGTCCTAGACGCAAGGCGCGGGCTACCAACCTTGCCATCGTCAAATGATGAGGCCAGGAAGGGAACCCCGCCTGCGATCGCAGGAAGTTATGTAGTGATAAATGAACTTCTGCCTCAATCACACGCTTTTAATCCCATAAAAAGTGATTTTTCCATTAGCCCCATCTCTCTGATTCAGTTATCAGTTATTAGACTGATAACTTAGACTGTTCACTGTTCACTGATAACTGTTTACTGAATTAAATTATGCCAACTTACACAGGAATTTCCAGCGATGCTTTCCGCCATCCACTTGATCGCCAAGCTGAACAAGCTTTACGAAATTTACCGGGATTTGAGTTAGTTGCCCGCAAATTCATGGAATTTGTCTATGAACGCCCGCAGTTAGTCTATCTAATGGGTAACACCATCCAAGTAGGGCCTAGGCAATATTCCACTATTTACCAGATATTTCGGGAATGTGTGCGGGATTTGGACGTTTACCCAGAACCTGCACTGTTTGTCTCACAAGATCCCCAAGCAAATAGCTATGCTTTAGGGCAAGAAAATCCTTTCATTGTCATAAACACAGGCATTCTAGACTTGTTGGAAGAAGTCGAAATTAGGGCAGTGTTAGCCCATGAACTGGGGCATATTAAATGTGGTCATACTATTTTAATTCAAATGGCGATGTGGGCGATGAGTGCTGCTTCTGCCCTAGGTGAATTGACCTTTGGTATTGGTAATTTCGTTACCCAAGCCTTAATCTATGCCTTTTTTGAATGGCGGCGAAAAGCAGAATTAACAGCAGATCGGGCGGCATTGTTAGTGCTTGATGACTTAAATCCGGTAATGTCTTCGATGATGAAGATATCTGGCGGCAGTAGCAAATATGCCCATGAATGTAGTTTACAAGAATTTATCCGTCAGTCAGAAAATTATCAAGCATTGGATGAAGATGGACTGAATCAAATTTATAAATTCTTGAATTACAATGGCGCTCAGGGCATGATGTTAAGCCATCCCTTTGCTGTGGAAAGGATACATTACTTACGGGAGTGGGCAGTATCAGAAGAATATCAGCAAATCCGCCGAGGTCATTATCAGCGATCGCCCTCCGAAGGTGCAGTAAATGTTGCCTCAGAAACTTCCGCAAGCGAAGCCGACAATTTACGCCAACAAATTGAAGAATTACAACAAGAAATTAACAGAATGAAAAGGTCTCAGTAGTTTATACGGTGGGCATAATTATGCTCACCAAACAATGGTTTATTTTGCTTGATTGTCAATAGCTGAGTTGCCTAAAATACATAAAATTCTCTTATGTTAATTTTATTAAATTTGTAACCATTATGCTGGTTCAGATACTCGACTTTTTTGAACAGTTGTGTATCTGATTGTGTAATGGAAATTTTAGAGATAACACTTTTTAATGCTTACCTAAACATAAATTTTCTGTAGCGTGATTTATTTTTTGAGTTTACCAAATCTCAGATAATAGTTTTTAGGGGTGCTTGGCAGAGATAGATATTCAGTAAATCTAAATCCTATTTTCTGTATTTTACTTTACGCCTTCTAGACAGAGGCAGCAAAATCATCTAAGCTACCATCTGGTTGTGAATTTTTCCACAGTTTTAGATTTGAGATTGGCTATTTTATATTCACAAATATTGAGAGTATAAAATTTTTCTAAACTGGTTTTGTATCTAAAATGCCAACTCAATCATCTAAAACTGGCAGACTATGAAATTTCGTTTATGTGTTTCTCAAAATGGTAATTAACTTTCCCAAATGGCTGTCTTTGTTAGCTAATATTCTTGTCCTTGTCATCTTGATACCGGGAATTGCGTTAGCTACACCTCTACAAAATCATGCTAACTCTAGTGTGATTATTGCCCAATCTCTACCCAGTACAAGCAACTTTATTGCATATTCGGAAGCAGATTTTACCCCTCAAGAACGCCAACAGATGCAAGCATTACGTCAACGCCGCAACAAAGAAATTAATACTATCTTAAATTTATCGCAACGCGAAAAGTTGAAAGAACAATTGCAAGCTGGTAATAATCTGTATCAAGCTTTAGAGAGTTTAGAGTTACATCCTGATCAGCAAAGTATGATTAAAGCTGTGATTCAGTTGACTAACTTAAAGATGAAGGCTATTTTATCTCGCTATTCCTTAGCAATGGAAAAGTAAGAGATTGTGTTCATCACTATTTCAATCAAAAGCGATCGCTCTTGGTTTTGTGCAGGCGATCGCTTTTTATTTTATTTGTTTAACCAATTGCTAATGGCAGATAAACTATACAGTCTTGATATTCACTATCTTCTGAAGCTAAAGCAGCTAATCATTAATTCTCTAGAGTTTTACTACTCATAAATTTGACAATACTCTTATCAAATATTTGGAAATTCACATCTGAGATTTATTATAAGTGAATGGATTTTGTGGAGCGCCGAAACCAAGAGCAAAGCTAATGCAACAACTGAGGCAACCACCCCCAAACACCACAGAGGGAAACTACAGGCGTTGTTGGTTGCGAAAGACGTGCAATTTACTTTTATGTCAAATTTAGCTCAATAGTTGCAGCGAACTTAGTTATTTTGTCAGCGCCCATCTGATCGCAGCATCTATAATTAATCTTGCCCTATTTAGTTCGTTACCATGTCGGAAGAAGATATCCGTGCCGCGAGGCTGGAAAAAGTAGACCAGATTAAGCAGTTAGGGACTAATCCCTACGCCTATCGTTGGGAATCCACCCATAACGCCGCCCAATTGCAAGAAAAATTTGCTGATTTAGCTAGTGGTGAAGAAGTTGATTTAGAAGTTGCGATCGCAGGGCGCATCATGGCGCGGCGTGTTTTCGGTAAACTAGCATTTTTCACCTTGCAAGACGAAACCGGCAGCATACAGCTTTATCTGGAGAAAAATCGCATCCAAGAAAGCATGGCAGAAATTGATGCTGAAGCTTTCAACCACCTGAAACAACTCACAGATGCAGGCGATATTCTGGGAGTTAAAGGCACGATTAAACGGACTGAAAAGGGCGAGTTATCAGTCTACGTCAAACAATACACTATCCTGACTAAATCCCTTCTGCCTCTACCCGACAAGTGGCATGGATTAACAGATGTTGCCAAACGCTACCGTCAGCGATATGTTGACTTGATTGTTAACCCCGAAGTCCGCCAAACTTTTCGCCGTCGCGCCCAAATTACCGCAGGTATTCGCCGCTATTTAGAACAGCGCGATTTTCTCGAAATTGAAACGCCTGTTTTGCAAAGTGAAGCTGGTGGTGCAGATGCACGTCCTTTCATCACCTACCACAACACTTTAGAAATGGAACTGTATCTGCGAATTGCCACAGAACTCCATCTCAAGCGGTTGATTGTTGGTGGGTTTGAAAAAGTGTTTGAAATGGGACGGATTTTCCGCAATGAAGGAATTTCCACCAGACACAACCCTGAATTTACCTCAATTGAAATTTACCAAGCTTACGCCGACTACAACGATATGATGGCGCTGATGGAAGGCATTATTACTACCGTCGCCCAAGAAGTTCTCGGCACATTGCAAATTACCTACCAAGGTGAAACTGTAGATTTAACACCACCTTGGCGACGGGTGACAATGCACGACTTAGTTAAAGAAGTCACAGGCCTAGACTTTAATTCCTTCCAAAGTTTGTCAGATGCCAAAGCCGCAGCTAAAAATGCGGGGATTCCTGGTACAGATGAAGCCCAATCAATTGGTAAGTTACTCAATTTAGCTTTTGAAGAAAAGGTAGAAACAAATTTAATTCAACCTACCTTTGTCATTGACTATCCTGTAGAAATTTCGCCACTCGCAAAACCGCACCGTTCTCAACCGGGTTTGGTAGAACGATTTGAGTTATTTATTGTGGGACGCGAAACTGCTAACAGCTTCTCAGAATTAACAGACCCCATCGACCAAAGAGAACGTTTAGAAGCCCAAGCCGCCCGCAAAGCTGCTGGTGACTTAGAAGCCCAAGGTGTAGATGAAGACTTTCTCACCGCCCTGGAATATGGAATGCCACCTACAGGCGGTTTAGGTATTGGCATTGATCGGTTAGTCATGTTATTAACTGACTCTGCAAGCATTCGGGATGTCATCGCTTTCCCCTTACTCAAGCCGGAAAAATCAGAAGCATCCGCAGAAGCAGCAAGTTAAAAAACCTGTAGGAACGTGAAAATTGACGTTCCTACAGGTTTTTATTGACTATCATCAAATTAACTTTTGAATAAAGCATTTGAAGTATAAATGAGGAAATTGAAAAAGCCCGAATACTAGGCATACTAATAATTTTACCTCCTGCCTTCTGTTATGAGATTAAATTTGCACCACAATTCTCATTTCCTCCAGTTTTTGCTGCAACCAACTAGCAAACAAATCTCTAAGAATTTTGCAGCGTAATTCTTCATCTAAATGAGGCTGAATAATTTCTTCAACCCAAATCAGATGAACTCCTTTATGTGTGAGAATGGGCTTAAGAATCTGTGGCGGATGAGCAGTAAAAACATAATTAGCAATCTCTGGCATCACATCACTACGATATCTGATTCCACAATATCCACCTACACGACGTAATTCTGGTTCTTGGATGTATTGTTGAGCAAGATTTTGGAAAGATATATGATTTTCTTGCAGGTCATAAAATAGCTTCCAAGCTAAGTCTTCGTCATCTAAAACAACTTCATAAGTGACAGACTTAGCATAATCAAGTTGATGTGCAGCAAAGAAAGGTTCGACTTGTTCGGCAAAAAGATAATCAGCTAACTTGGCAGAAAGTAAAGAAACTTGAACTAATTCTTTGAACTCATTGAGAGACAGATAATGTTTTTCTAGCCATAATGCAGTATCTTTAGCTTTGATAAGTTTTTTAGCCAAACGTATTTTATCTGCTGTCTGCTGAAGCTCTCCTGCTTGAATATTGATATCTGCTTGATGAGCAGCATTAGTAATGATCTTGCGAGTTGCGATCGCCGCAATTATATCTGGAAGTTGGCAGGAAAGCTTGAGTTGATACAATATATCTTCAGAAGAGATAGTGTAAAAATCATTCATTAATTTATTCCTGTTTGAAAAATACCCTTTATTGAGGAGTATTCACAAAATTGAATAATTCTTCTAAACTGTTAGGCTCAGAAATTAATTGCAAATCACATATTACAATTTCGGCATCTTGAATATTGTGAGTTTCTTGTTGCGGTATGTTATTTTTTTGTTTTGTTGACAGTCCCATTTTTTTAAGTAAACGACTAATGTGACGTTCGGTAATTTTAATTCCCATTTCATTCGCTAAATGTTTGCTTAACCATTGTGCCGTCCAGTTTCTAAATGGGTAGCCATATTCACAAGGGCTATGAGTGACTAATTCTCTTAAGCGGTCGAGATATTGCTCATTAATACTCTTTGGCCGTCCTATTTTTTGTTCTTGCCATTGGTGAGCTAACCCAGCTTTAGCAACACTAGTCCAATATCTTGCCATGTGGTAGGAACAGCCTAATATTTGACAAATTTTGCTTGGAGATTTACCTTGATCTGCCAGCAACATAATTTCGATGCGACGATGATATTCAGGTTGTAAATTTGTTTGCAGACTTTTCAGCAATACTTTTTTTTGAAAAGGGGTTAAAAACTTACTAACATTAACGTTATAAACTTCTAAATGTGGAAATTGATTAATTTCATGTGGCATAGCTTTCAAAACCTTATCACAAGAGAAAAACTGTCTAAATTGCTCTTTTTTATTAAAGTAAATTTCTAGGCTAAATAGTTAAATATCTGATAGGTTGATTAGCTTCAATGTTAGTTAAACACTTTTGTCAGTCACAGCCATAAATAGGAGTAAATTAAATAGCTGATGTGTGACATAATTTCTGTCCCTGGAAAGATTTAAATTAATATTGAATGACTTACAGAACTTACACAAGAACACGCTAAAATCCTCTTAACTTCGTGTTCTATTCTTCAAGACACAGAACGGAGAATAGGAAGCTGTTTGCGAGTCTAAATTTTTTCATGATTTTGCGTAATACCAATTCACGAAATTACTGATACAAATCAATTCCTTTACTTGTGCATTTGTATTATTTTTAAATTTGAACGGTAAAAGTTTTAACTAATATCGTATTTAGCTGAGGGAAACTCATAACAAAAAAATCCTTAGCCTAAGATCAGAACTTAAAGCTAAGGACATTGATTAAAGGCTAACAATCATCAATAAAGCTGATTAATTAGAGCAGGATCAAGAAATTATGAACTTCATCCTACTCATGAGTTTATGAAACTAAAATTCAGCGGTTGATTGCTGAATTCTACTCAGTAGTACCGCCGCCAGCACCACCACCATTACCAGTACCACCGCCGCCACCAGCAGCGCCTCCGTTACCAAGACCGCCACCACCAACAGCCGCACTAAATGTCTTAGCAATGGAAACAATATTATTTAGTGCATACACATTGATACCAAATTCCAGTAATTTCTCGATGCCAGGGCCATATCCTCCCTGCAAGTTCATAGAATCTGTATCAGCAAGGTCTTGCAGAAAACTTTCAGAATCTATGAACAATTCAGAACCAGTAGGATTCAAGGTATGCTTCTTGATATTCATGATGATTTTTCCTCCAATTATCTGTGGAACAAAAAGCTAGTTTTTTGTAATTAAGCTTTATTGGCTTAACCTTACATTTGCATTATTAGCCTTCAAACTTCGATTTACAAGCAGAAAAACGAGATTGATTCGACACAATTTGACTAATTATGTCGAGGTAAATATTGAGTAGATATGGTTGAAATTGATATTCCAATTTTGAAGGGCGCATAATTATGCGCCCTTCAAATATATCTATATATAGCAGGGTATTAATGAACGATTAATTATCAAGATTATGAGAAATTATCGACAATTCAGAAGGATTTTTCCCAAAAATTTTCTTAGTACAATGTTCAATCTTGCTCTGCCAATTCTTCTTTGTAGAATCAGCACTAGTTTGTAGTTTTGAGAAAAATGTATAAATTGCCAATCAATTGCCGAGACATAATTAGTAAAGTTTTGTCTTTAAAAGGGAGAAATAACCGTGATGTAACTCATTGAAACACCTCATATAGATTTAGCCAAGATATCAGGATATTTGGCAAATATGAATGATTTGTTATAGACATACTCAACTTATTAAGGGACTTCCAGAAAATAAATTATCTAATAATGAAGAGTAAAGACAATGAGCAGATTCATTCTCCCTCCGCTCACGCCAGTTGCTACAACGGAGGGAACCTCAACGGACAGTTTGCTCAAGTCGGGAAACCCGTCCACGCAGATGTCCTCCGCAACGCACTGGCTCCCCTGCTCCCTCTGCTCACCACAACAACTGTATATTTTTTTAGTTGTAAGTCCCTAAGCACTGGTTGCTTCCGGCAATTCAAATTTATAACCATAGCCTCGAACTGTCTTAATAAATTCAGGTACATTTTGATCAACTTCTAGTTTCTTGCGTAGTTGACCAATATGTACGTCAACAACACGTCCATCACCCACATAGTCGCAACCCCAAATTTTTTGAATAAGTTGTGGACGACTCCAAGCTTGTCCAGGGTGACTTGCCAAAAAATGTAAAATATTAAACTCTAGAGCTGTTAAATTTAGGGGTTTATCATTGAGTGTAACTTCTCTACCTTCTGGGTTAATTGCTAATTGCTTAAATACCAAGCGTTGTACAGGTGATGGGTTGATAGAACGGATACGTCTTAAAAGTGCTTGTACTCTGACTTCTACCTCCGCCAGACTAAATGGTTTAGTCAAAAAGTCATCAGCACCAGCCGAAAGAATTTTAATTTTATCTTCTTCCGCATTTCTACTGGTTAGTATCATTACTAGGACGTTCGTGCGACTCTGCATTTCTTCGCACAAATTGTAGCCACTAATATCTGGTAAATTCCAATCTAAGATGACTAAAGCTGGATTGAATTGCTCGAACAACGATAAAGCCGTTTTGCCATCTGCCGCAGACTCTATTTGATATTTACGGCCGAGAAAACGATAGATAAGATTACGGACACCAAAGTCGTCATCTACAACAAGAATTTTGGGGTTTGTAGCAGGAAGCATGACCATAAAGTTCTAGCCTATTATTCATTGGGCAACTCGTAGTTGATATAGGTTTTTTGGCATACGAGAAGCCACTGCGGAAAAGTTTCTATGACAAAGATTTTTTAGATTGTTTTGACATTTACCTAAGTTAAGTACTTAGACATAAAACAGTTTTTGCCAGACATGGACACTATTCTACTGAGATACACTTAATTTTCTATTAAATTTTGGAAAACTTCAGCTATCATATTGCATACCAAATGTATAAGTTTTGTATGATTTTTGTATGTTTTAGAAAATAACAGTATAATTAAGCACTATTCTCTTTCCAAGAAATTCAATTGATTGAGAATTTTTGAAGAACAAATACCCTGCAAACAAAAAGTTAGTGGCGCATCCAGCCAGCTTCAACTGAAATCTGGTAAAATATTTCACTCTCAATTTTCCAAAGTCAATGGTTTTGGAAAAGTCAGGCCATCTGTCCAGGGTGCGTCTACGTACAGCTAAATTCCTAATTGTAACCAAAAACACTTAAAAAGCTGATTGTATGACCAGCCAAGGACTCAGAGCTTCTTCAGAAGGTATTAGAGCTGCAAAAACAGCTTTAACTGACAAAACTTTAAGCCAACACAAATTAGCAATAGCTTTAGGTATTACGCGTCAACCAGTATCTAAGTTTTTTGCAGGGGAACCAGTTTCTCGCAGTTGCTTTGTACAAATTTGTCAACATTTAGGGTTATCTTGGCAAAAAATTGCTGGGTTGCCGGAAGATATAATTTCAGACACGAGTGCTAAATCACAAACTAATCATAAAGATTTAAATATATTGGTGCAGGAAATACGTCAAAAGCGCCAAGACAAAATTCAAGACAAGTGCGGTAGTTTACAAATGATGGATATTGCTCGAACAATTCCATTGCTTGATATATATACACCTATATATGTATTAGACAAAATTACAAGTCAAAGATGGCTGGAAATTGATGATTTAGTAAAAGAATGTGTTTCTGAATCAGGCTTTAACCAAAAAAAATTACTAGGTTCAGAAGTAGCATCACTTTACTCGAAGTTGATGGTAATGAGTAAACCATGCACAGGTAAAACTACATTCTTAAAATATTTAGCGATTGAGTGTAATCAAGGCGAATTCCAACCAAATTATGTAGCTATTTTTATTAGCCTCAAAGACTTTGCTGAAGACTTTAAAGATAATAATAATTTTAGTTTGTTGAAGTATATTAGCCAAGAATTTGTGAGTTGTGGGATTGACACAGAATCAACGCAAAATATCTTAACTGAAGGTAAAGCGTTGATTTTATTAGATGGGTTAGATGAGATACCTACGGGAGATATAAATCGAGTTAATCAAGAGATTCGGCGATGTTCTCAGACTTATTACAAAAATCGATTTGTAATTAGCTGTCGCATCGGGGTGCAGAAGTATAAGTTTCCTGGATTTACTGAGGTTGAAATTGCTGATTTTGATATGCAGCAAGTCGAAACTTTTGTGAAGCAATGGTTCTTAGCAGTTGCCAATGAGTCTAAAGAAGATGGGGAATCTATAGGAAATTTATTCATTCATCAATTGCATTTGCCTGAAAATAAGCAATTACGAGAATTAGCGATCGCACCAATATTATTACATCTGGTTTGTTTATTCTTTCACACAAAATCTGAATTTACATTTAAATTAGCTAAGTTATATGAAGCTGCCTTGAATATTTTGCTTGGTAGATGGGATGAAGTGAGAGGGGTTCACAGGCAGTCAATTACAGAGAATTTCAAATTATTGAATCCGAAAAAGTTCTTGGCGCAAATAGCTGCTATTACTTTTGAATCGGGAGAGAATTTTTTTGAGCAGGAACAAATACAATCTTTAATATATCAATATTTATGTAAATATCATTACTGTAGTGCCACTAACTTAGAATTAGTAAATCGGCAGTGGCAAGATAGTGAAACATTGTTAAAAAAAATGGAGGTAGAGTATGGTTTATTGGTGCAGCGATCGCACGGTATTTACTCTTTCTCTCATTTGGCTTTACAAGAGTATTTAACTGCGAAACATTTTGTCATCAATTACCAAGAACAGTCTGTGAATCAGCTAGTTAATCACATTGCCGAAAAACGCTGGCAAAATGTTTTCTTGCTGACTGTAAGTATGTTACCCAATGCGTCAGAAATGCTGCGGTTAATGAAACAAAAAATAGATAATTTAGTGACTGATGACCAGAAGATTCAAGATTTCCTGTTTTGGCTCAATCAAAAGTCAAATTCAGTGGCTACTCAATATAAAGCGGGTGCAATTCGGGCTTTTTATTTAGTTTGTGTTGGTCGCGTGTTAGAACTGTGTTCGCCAGCAAGTAATTGTCCTCAACAGCAAGTATTTGGTAATTCATCTAGTTATGGTCTGGAGCGTGCTATTTTAGGTAATTTAGCATTCAACCCAGAACTGGCAATTGATGAGTTTCTAACTAGTACTTTTGCTTGTGCGGCTGAACTGGAATTTGCCTGTCATTATATTTTGAATGATGCTATTGTTTTTGACTACGCCCATGCGTTAAATATTGCCTTTGATAAAGCACTGAATTTAGTTGTTGAATCTAAATTTAAACAATTTCTCTACAACCTCAAAAAACAATTACCAAATGCTCAAAATTATCCACATAAATTTCGTAAGTGGTGGATAGAACATGGTAAATTCTGGAGTGGAAAATTTAGGGAACTTCTAATTGAATACCGTAATATTTGTCATGACTGGCAGTTGAGTAAACAGCAAATTGAATTAATTCAGCAATATTATGGTGCTAATAAATTACTGATAAACTGCCTGAATGCTGCCCAGAAGATTACACCTGCAATTCGAGAAGAAATAGAAGAGACTTTATTGTTAGGAATTGCAGAAACAAAAAACTGAAATATATAGGTATTAATTGTCAAAAACTAGCGAATATACCATAAGAAAGACTTTTAGAACATTCATACCAGAGAAAGAGCAATCAAATAGCTTTATCTCGTTAAATTGCTGTTAGCAAAGTCAGTTAAGGATATTTTATGAATAAATTAGTGGACGGTATTATTCCTCAACAGCCACCAATTGAGCCTGTATCAGATGCTCATGTGCTTAAGTCTCGTTTGGAATGGGGCGAACCAGCTTTTACAATTTTAGATGTGCGCGATCGCAAGACTTATAACGATGGCCATATTCTGGGAGCAATGCCTATGCCCATTGATGAGTTAGCCGAGCGGGCTGTACCATCTTTAGATAAAAGCCGTGATATCTATGTTTACGGTGGTAATGATGAAGAATCTGCTCAAGCGGCACAAGTTCTACGTTCTGCTGGTTTTGAGCATGTTTCTCAACTCAAGGGTGGTTTAGCTGCTTGGAAGGCGATTGGCGGCCCCACAGAAGGCATTGTTGAATCTAGAACTCCCGCAGGTGCAGATGACTATAATGTTGTTTCTCGTCTGAAAAATCATACAGAAAATCAGCAAAAAGAAGTCTAGATTTTTTGGGAAATAGTCAATAGTCAATATTAATCATGATTTATTGACTATTGACTATCAATCAATGTTCAAATAAATCTTTGAACTGTAATAAATCTAATGCAACGATTGTTGGTAATACTTGAAAGCATTCTTGTGCGAGTTGCCAACGTTCTTCTCGTTTGAGCATTTCACTCAGCTTGTGCTGAACACTAATTAAATAACGCACATCATTGGCAGCATAGCTTAATTGTGCATCTGTTAAATTAGCCGCATTTCCCCAGTCAGAACTTTGGGCGCTTTTATCAAGTTCTACTTGTTCTAACTCGTGTACTACATCTTTGAGTCCGTGACGGTTGGTATAAGTACGGGCTAACTTACTGGCAATTTTGGTGCAAAAAACAGGCTGGACGTAAATTCCTAAGTTGTGGCGTAAAGTAGCAACATCAAACCGCGCAAAGTGAAATATCTTCAGTACATTCTTGGCTTCGAGAAGCTGTTTTAAATGGGGAGATTCTGTTTGTCCTCTAGCGATGCGAATGGCTGTAACTTTACCTTCTGAGTTGCACAACTGCACAAGACACAAGCGATCGCGCTGTGGTAATAATCCCATAGTTTCTGTATCCACAGCGATCGCTTCGGCTTTTAAGTACTCAGTAAGGGTAGAGTCATTAATGTCGCGATCGCAAACCTGAAAATCTGGTAATGTCATGAACTACTCAACCATAAATGCAGTGTCTTCCACAAAAGAATACCCTTAGACTCGTACCTTTATCTCCGGCAACAGGCATTGTAACAATAATAAGATATCTGGTATGTGCGGCAATTGCTTTAACACTGACGCAGCCATACAAAAAATTCAGGGTTTGCGGTAGGGTGTAGTGGTAATTCAGTTTAATTTTAAAAATGTCTGTGCAGTCTAAGAATGAGTAACTTCAACACTCTCATTCAATCTACGGATGAGCCGTGATAATTCACGAATAATGTTAACGGCAATTTCGGGAGTTTCTTCAATTGCGTCATAAAGTTGTTCTTGTGTGAGTTCTAAACATTCACAAGGTTCAATGGTGGTAGCAGTGGCAGAACGGGGTTGTGTATCAAATACTGCCATTTCGCCAAAGTATTTTCCCTGTTCTACTTCTGCGAGGAATTTATTGCCAATGTGGACTTTAACTCTACCTGATACCACTATATAAAGCGATCGCCCTTCTTCACCTTGTCTAAAAATTGTGTAATTTGCCGGAAATGACAACTCGTGCATCACTGAAGTCAGCCGCACAATAAAATCATCCCGCAATTCTTTAAAAATCGGGACTCGGCGCACAAATAATAATCGGTCAACACTACTCAGCATAATTAAGAGTTAAGATACACCCACGAAGCATATCAGGCAGTTTTGAGATTTTTGAATATGCGATCGCCATATTAACCGATAAAAATTGTAACTATAGCAGAAGACAGCCCCAATGAGATAAATTTCATCGCCAAGCATGAAAGAGGGGCTAGAGGCTGATATTCTATGTAATTTATCAGTAGAGGCGTTGTATAAACGTCTTTACCAGAATTGTAAGTCAAGCTGAGACAAAACCCTGACACCAAGTCTCTACAAAGAAACTTGGTGAGTCAGTTATGTTACAGCTTTAATAAGGTGTGCCGTAGTAAATTCCCTTACCGTTAGTGCCAATAAAGACTAATCCGAATTTTTGATTGCTGGCTTCCATCACATTTGGTTCGTTACCAATGGGATTTAGGGGGTCAGAGATGTTTTTCCATGTTTTTCCCATATCCAAAGAACGGAAAATGCCATCACCCATGTAGCTAATTTTGCCATATAGATATAGTGCCGGAATTTTACTGCCTTGTTGTGGCTTACCGAAGGCAAATAAATAAGCTCTTTCTACCCCAGGTATTTTGGCAAACTTTGTCCCACCATCGGTTGAACGGTAAAGTCCTTGCCAATTGAGACTGACCCAAACTTCGCTGTTCACCCCTGGAACTGTTTTCACCGTAGACCATCCTTCCGAGGGAAGGGATGAGTTGACCAGATTGAACGATGCGCCACCATTAATACTGCGATAGAATTTACCACTCTGATAGTAGTAAAAAGAGTAGCCATTCACTTTGTCTGCGGCTAGTGGTTGACCCCAATACCACGGCGCTTTCGGCCCGTTGGGTAAACCTACGACTCCACTCCAAGAAACTCCGCCGTTAGTTGTGCGTATGGGTTGTCCCTCGCTGGTAATTGTCACAAATAGGCTGGGATAAATTGCCGACATTGCCACCCGTAAAGGTATGGTATTTCGCGGAAAGGAGGCAAATTGTTTCCAGGTTTGTCCGCCATCTGTAGAAGTTACGCCTGTATAGGTATTGTTCCAGCGATTACCACCAACTCTGACCATACGTAAGGGGTCACTTTCACTGTAAGCAATGCTATATGTATCCTGAAACCAAGGCCCTATCTTGCCACCCAATCGACCCTCAGGATAAGCGTTTAAATTCTGACTATGGTTAAATCCATCAACGTCAGCAACACCGCTTAGTAATTGTGAGCCTTTTGGTGGTGAGGCGAGGGCAAAGCTCACTACTTGCTCATGTCCTGTTTCATAATTAGACCAAACAGGCTCTTGAGCATTAATATTCATGGTTTGCCAGATGCCGTACCAGTCCGTTAACCAAACTCTGCCCGACACTTTTGGGTCAAATTCAATTGCGGAAGTTGCAGCGCCAAAATAGCTGGTTGACCACCAAGGTACTTGTGAGTTTAAAATATGTCTTTTTGGTTGCCATGTCAGGCCACCGTTAGTAGATTCCAGGACTTTGGCACCATTATTGGACTGACTGGCTTGCTCGTAACTAATTAAAATGTGGTTCGAGTCTTTAGGGTTGATGGAAATTGCGTTAAAGGCTATGGTTGTGGTCTTGTTGGGCGTAATATTACTCCAAGTTCCATTGACATATTTACTCACTCCTAAAGTATGAGTGACATATAATCCGCCTTTCTTATCGAGAACCATTCGATTAGCTTGTGATGGGCTACCGGCGATTCTGCTCCATGTCTGACCTGCATCTATAGATGTATAAATCCCATCGCCGTAAGCATTGGCATACATCAAACCCGACTTTTGAGTACTAAACAAAATTCCGGCAATTCCAACGTTGGCGCTGGGTTTTCCGGGAAAAGAACGAACTTTATTCCAGGTTTCGCCACCATTTACAGATTTCCATAACCCATCCACACGCGAACCAAAGAATATGGTTTGAGTATCAAATGGATTAACTGCGAGTCTTTCACCGATGGAACGCTTAATCTCGTTACCACCCATCAGCAAATCTATATTTAATTTGCGCCAGGTTTTACCTTTATCGGTGGATTTCAAAATGGTTCCTAAGCCAGCCCAACCACCGCTATATTTTCCTACGGCAATATAAAGAACTTTGGCATTCTTCGGATCAACTGCCAAGGCTTCTCCGCCATAGTAGTTACTTTTATTCAATCCAAAGAAGTCGGTTAAGGGAATCCATCTCTTGGTTGAGAAGTCCCAGCGATAAAAACCACCGATATCGGTTCTAATGTAGGCTAAATCTTGCTCGGTGGGATGGGGATAAATACCTGTAACATAACCACCTCCACCAATGGAAACATTTTTCCATATATATCCAGATGTATTGACGGTAGTAGAGGGAGAAACAGTTTGGGCAATGGTTTTATGGACAGGGTAGGTAGTTAAAGCTAGGGTAGCCAAAGCGAGCAGAGAAAAACTGGCTCTTCTTGCTCCAAAAAGAGAGAAACTGCGATCGCTCATAAATTGTGATGTTAAAGTAGAATGCACCTGATAAACAGAGTATAAATTGAAACTTATTTATTTATTAATCAGCATTTATACTGAAATTAAATATAAGTATTTAGTGTTTTTCAGCATCGCCTCAATGCAAATTAACTGCGATCGCTTATACTCAGCGATATAGCTTTTCTCACCCTCGATCTGAGAATGCAGCTTCATAAAATAGTACTAATTGTGAAAAAATTCTATCTAAACTCTTAACCATCTCCAGCCCGGCTTTAGGCTACACAATCATTAATATACAGTTCATAGTTTTGTCATAATTTTGCAATAATTCTGTCAATCAGGTATGTGATGCTAAAGCTCTGGAAAGATATTCCAGTTACTAATAAGAGTTTAATCAGGGCTTGCAACTGATTTAATTGACTCTGCAAATCAAAATTGCTAAATGCTTCATCATTTAAGTAGGAAAAAAACTATGAATTGGAAAGTAATTGCATTAGTCCCAGCTTTAGCTTTAGCTACTACTTTACCTGCATATTCTGTAACTAAAGATAAAACAACTAATTCCACAACCACTACTCACGTAACACAGCCTCATACTCAACCAAATATTACTGCGAAAAAAGCTAACCCTGCCCCAAAAGCTACTGCTAAAAGCAAACCAGCTAATGTAGCCAAGCGGAGTAATATACTGACCATTGGTAGCAGAGGAGAAGCTGTGAAAAATGTTCAGAATTTGTTAAAACAACAAGGTTTCTATACAGCCGATGTTAACGGTGTATTTGACAAAAATACACGCGCAGCAGTAATTAAATTTCAAAAATCTAAAAAATTAAGAGCAGATGGCATCATTGGTAGTAGAACTTTAGCTGCATTGCAATAATTAGCTAATATAGCAGAAGGCAGGAGGCAGAAGGAAAAGCCTTACTATTTCTGTCACTCAAGCTTTGAAATTATCCTAATATCTCTGACTACCGCTATAGCTAATAATTCGTTTCAGCCAAATTTATAGAGACGTTGCACGCAACGTCTCTATTTTGTATGGGATACAAAGATGCACTACACAAATATTGGTGTGTACACTAGTCCTTGTCTCCCTTGTCTCTCATATTCAGATATCAAATAGGACTGCTATATCAGCAATAAATCGTGAATTAGATTCAACATCGCCAACGAGAAATTACACAGTGAATGACTTTAATTTCATTAATAATGCGTTCTAGTTCTGTAGATAAGGTAGTTTGTTCTCGCACTGCTTGTAATGTGGGAGTTAAAGTGTGAGAATATCTAGGAATTTCTGATAAACGAGCAGTATGTAACTGCTCAATTTGATTGTGAATAACTTCGAGATAATTATCCAATGGTGGTAATGGCTGGGGTGACTGTTTTTGTTGGAGACTATCTGCTAGGTCTTCTAAAATCTGCACAATAGTATCTGTAATTTGTGGGAGTTCTGTAAATTGATACTGCCCGCTAAATTCACGCAGATGTTCGGCTAAAGTTGTCACTGAACTAAAAAAGCTACGAATGTATAAAATCACGGTCATGACAGGTTCAATTTCACCTTGGACGTGACGAGGTTCGCTAAATAATCTTTGGGCTGCGGCGGTGGCGTTGGCGTTTTCTAGTGCTGCTTGATGGCGTAAGTTATTAATGGAAGTCAATATATTTTGTTCTGGATAAAGGTAGTTAGCAATCACTTGTTGAAAGTAGGCAAGATTAGCACGAATAGTTTTTTCTAATTGTGTGGGAAGTTGTTGGCGTTCCCAACTGGGAAATAGTAAATAGCTGCCAACCAAGGCTAAAACACCGCCAAATATACTATCAATAATTCGCAAAACTCCTACTTGCCAGCCACCTGCACTAATTAAATTAAGTAATAAGATAATGGCAGGAGTCAGCAATATGGTAAATAGGCTGTAGCTTAAAGGTCGTACTGACATAGCAATAAATACCAACAGCAGTAAACAAACTGCGATCGCATATTGGTTCTGAACTAATAAAATCAGCACAATCCCCATCATTCCGCCTAAAATTGTACCGATGACTCTCTGCACTGTGGTTTCTGAGGTTCCGCCAAAGTTGGGTTTAAGTGCCACTAAAGCTGTTAAAGTAATCCAGTAACCTCTGGGTAGTTGTAAGATTGCAGCCAGAAATTCGGCAAATGTTGTAATTAGTGCTAAACGTAAGGCATGGCGAAAGGTGATGGAATCAAAGGTGAAATTATTACGTAATGTATCAATAATTACACCAAAATTTGATTCAGGCAGCGCAGAAATATCTGCTTGCGGAATCAGACGCTGTTTTCCTTGGTTGTAATCTGCCACAATTTCGGCATCAGTTTGGATTTGTTGGGCAAGATTCATCAAACTGCTGGTAATGTGCCGCAGATGAACTAAATCGCCATAGTCATCTGTGTGGGGGTGAGTTGTGGAGAGGATTTGAGAACGGAGAACTTGCCATTGGTGTTGTAGTGCTTCAATGGTACGATGTAAATCCCCTAAATGAACTGAGTTTTTGCCTTTAGCGATCGCTTTTGCTAACATTTCTAGAGCAATTACCAATTGTGCGATCGCTTGTTGAATCTCGTTCTGTAACTGAGAAAATAAATGATGTGCAGATGCGATCGCTAAGAGTTCATTGAGTGCCACAATCCCATTCAGAATTTGATTGACATCTTCAATCAACACCAATAAATTATTTCCCTGCTGATTAGCACCTTTCTGCACAGTCCATTTCGCTGTCCATAAACTCCGCGCCGCAGTTAAATTCTGAATTACAGCATCCTGCGCTGGTAAAAATTTTTCTGTCCACGCCTGAGTATCTTGATAATCAAAGACTCTCTCCTTCACTAAGTCCACAAATTGACTCAACGAGAGATAACAATTAGCCACAGCTTGCCTGACAAGATCATGAGGTTGCACCGCCCAAAAGCCTAATGACAGTAAAATTGTCCATGTTCCCCCAGCTAGACATAGCAGACAGTGTAAAATCAGAGTCGAAAAATTGGTAAATGTCGCAAATCTAGCCAAGGCAATTACAAACATAATGGAAGTCACCAAGCTAACAGATGCAGCGACATTGCCATACAAACCCGCTAAACCGGCGATAAAAATCACAACAAACGTCGTCGGGATAGCTAACCACAGATGACCACTAACCAGACTAGCAATCAGAAATACTAGCGTCACTGCAACAGTAGCTGCAATCATAGCCTGTAATTGCTGGCGGTAAGTACCATCAACATTTACCATCCCCACAAACCAAGCCGCCATAGTCGCAACTGCACTTGCAGCAGCATTTCCTGTCACAATTCCTAACCCAATGGGAACACCCAAAATCAACAGACTCCGAACACCAGAGAAAATAGCGGGTTTTCCTGGCTTAAGTTGAAACTGTTGCAACAACCAACGAAAAGGACGTTTATTTGTGGATGGCATTATGCTGATGACGGCTAGAAAAATCCAGTTTGATTACTGACCTATTGTGCAGAAATCAGCGCCACCAGGGAATATCTCTCAGGGATTAAAACTGCGATCGCTAAAAAATAGTAGTGTGAACACAAGATGAGAGCGATCGTATAACTGCCTATTAATCACGATATTATTTTGATTAATTGCCCGCATCTAAGTTCAGGTAAAAGCTTTTATCAACAACTCTATAACTGCCGTCCGTTTTAATTAGAGGAATCATCACTCTGTGTTGCCCTTGTGAGATTTTCCATGATTGTTGAAAATTGCTGATATTATGACAACCAGTATTAATTGGAAAACTGCTAGGAGTTGACAGCACATTTTGGTAACTTTCAATGCCATTTTGAAATAAAACTGCTTTTGCTTCTAATCGGTTGATTTTTACTGCCAGGGGTATGCAATAACTTAAATTTAATAGTTTTAGTTTATCTCCTGCGCTTAAAGGCAACCGTTCACCATATTTAATTTGTTGTGGTTCATTACTATTAATCTGCAAAACGAGATGAGAAACACATACTTGATCGGCAATAGTTTGATGGCATTGGAGAATATTCGCGGTTGATGAATTAGCAGGCGTGGGATTATTAAAATTATTGGTTTGAGAGCTTGTTTTATTAATTAATGCAACGCCTAAAGTTGCACAGGCACTAATGATAGCAACTAATACAGAACTAGAAAGTTTTAGTTTCATATTTAAATAACTCCAGATTTTTTATCGCTTACTTATTAAGTTATCTGGATGGCTCTCATTTAGCAGTATGTGGGCGTAGGAATAATTACTAAGGTTATTTTTTAAAGTAGGTAGGTCAAAGTAGGTTCAAGTAGGATAAGATGCCCGACTTCTTAAATAAGTCGGGCATCTTTGACATCACGATTGATTGAGGATTGGCTAAGATTTATTGTGTAAAAATATCCTCAGTTTTGGTGTAATATGATTAATTACCAGTCATTTTCTGCAACTAATGAACGGAGAAGACGCATTTTATTTTATTGAACAACTGCTTGCTTCTCAAGGAGAGGCTGGTTTTAAAGATTCTGAAAGGGATGTGTTTCTGGGAATCTGGGAAGGTAAGACTTATCCTGTTATTGCTGGAGAAATAAACTATAATTATCAATCTGTCAAAGAAATAGGAGTGAGGCTATTTAATAAAATTTCTAAACTTTCTCAAGAACAAATCAAAGTTCAGAAAGATAACTTTAAATCTTCAGTAGAGAAAATATATAAACAGCAATCTACACAAATTCCCACTATTACGCCATTAACGTTAGAATCAACTAATCCTTTTATTCCCCAACAAGGGAGAGTAGAAGACTCACAACTATTTTTTGGCAGAAAGCAGGAAATACAACGGATATTTGAATTGTTTAACAGTGGTAGTAGTGTAGTTATAGTAGGTGAAGAAGGAATTGGGAAATCTTCTTTGTTATGGGCGATTTGTCAACAGGCAGAAAATCAGCTTCAGCGTCAGTCAGCATTTTTAGATTTGAATTGGGTTAATGATGAAGAAGAATTTTATCAAGCTTTGTGCCATGAGATAGGTATCCCTGAAAGTAAGGGTTATATGCTAACTCGCAATTTACGAGATAAACGAGTACTGCTGGCTATAGATAATGTAGGTAAGTTGAGATGGAAAGGGTTTACTCGTCAGGTGCGAGATTATTTGCGGGGTTTAGCTGAAGGTAGTAATCTGCGGTTGGCTTTAGCTGCAACTGAACCTTTAGATCAGCTATTTAAAGATAGTCAAAATTATGGTAAAACATCGCCATTAGCAGGTATTTGCCAACAGGAAAATATCAAACCTTGGGATGAAATCAGCATCCGCGATTTGATTAGCAGCCGTCTAGCTAGAACTCCGGTGAAGTTTACTGAGGAAGAAATCATCCAACTGATTCAAGAAAGTGGTGGACATCCTCGAAAATTGATGCAGTTGTGTTATCAAACTTACTCGCGGTATTTGGCAGGTGCGAGATGAAAGGTAGTATTTTGACCTCTCCCCCTACTTCTCTTCTTCAAGATCATGGTTGGGTCATTCTAGATTTAGATCCCCCCGCCTACGGCGACCCCCTTTTTAAGGGGGTGAGTGGAAAAATAGCCCCGCTTTCTAATAATCAGCAAGAAGTTATAACGGTACAAGCCCCCCTTTTTAAGGGGGGTTGGGGGGATCAACAAGAACTTATCACGCTAAACGGAAAAATAGCTCCGTTTTCTAACAGTGATCATAGGAACCTCAAAATAATGGTCATTGCGAGGCTTCCGAAGCAATCCCAAACCCTTGCGATTGCTTCATTCCGCTTCGCTCCATTCGCAATGACAAATGTATATTTAATTTTGTATGACTACTTAAATGGGAACCTCAATACGATATTTGGGTACTGCAAGCATAACGAAGTAAAGGCAAAGGGTAAATCATGACATCTCCTGTACCTCGCCTCAACTTAGCACCAAAATTGAAGCGCCCCCTTTCACTGTGGAACCCCTTAGATTATTTGCGCCTGTTGTACTGGGTGTTTTTCTTTCCCCAGGCTGTGCGGTGGTATATTGATGCCTTTGGTGGTGGATATATTTCTCCGAAGGAAATAAATTGGCAACAAGGATGGAAAGTTTTGCGCCAGCATCCTATCCAGCGTCGGTTGCTTTTCCAGGGATTGGTATTGACAATTCTGACTCCAGTGGTTTTGGGGCTAATTTTGCAGGCTCTTGACTTTCGCATTGACTGGTCTGGTGTAATGCGAGGTGTAGCGATAGGTATGGCGGGAGGCGTAGCGATAGGTATGGCGGGAGGTGTGGCGGGAGGTGTGGCGGGAGGTGTGGCGGGAGGTGTGGCGGGAGGTGTGGCGGTAGTCTTGGCGGTAGGCTTGGTGTTTGGTGTGGCGAAAGGCGTGGCGATAGGCGTGGCGAAAGACTTGGCGAAAGACTTGGCGCTAGACATGGCGGTAGGTGTGGCGGTAGGCGTGATGTTCGGTGTGGTGGTAGGCGTGACGTTTGGTGTGGCGGTAGGCTTGGTGTTTGGTGTGGCGGTAGGCGTGACGTTCGGCGTGGTGTTCGGTGTGGTGGTAGGCGTGACGTTCGGTGTGGCGGTAGGCGTGACATTCGGCGTGGTGTTCGGTGTGGCGGGAGGCATAGCGATAGGCATGACGGGAGGTGTCGCAGCAGGCGTGACACTCTGCGTGACGTTCTGCATGGCGGTAGGTGTGTCGATGATGCGTCCAGAGAATTGGCTCATTGGCTCACTATTACACCTGCAAAGCTTCCAAAGTAGTTACTTACTCCCACGTATCAGCCCAATTCCTCTGCTGAATCTGAATAGGCACTTGCAAAATTGGCTGCAACAAGATTGGGAAGCAGGTTTGCATAACACAAATGAATTTTTAGCGTATACTCTGCAATTTATCCCTGTTGTGCAAGCAGTTAATCAGGTGCTTGCCAAAACTCCATCCGAGCAAATTATTTGGCGTGTTTCTCGGTTGGCTGCAAATCCCTTTGATTGGAAAATAGTCGGTTTTGCTTCAGCATCTTTATCAGCACAAATCAAGCAGCAACTTATTAAAGGCTTTTTATTTTTTCGTTATCTTAAAGAGCCAAGTTCTCCTTTTACAATTGCTCCTCGTATAGACACCCCTGCTCGTGCTGCTGCTGCTGGTTTTTGGTATCTCCATAAAAAACAACCGACAAAAGCACAACAAGCTTTTGCTGTAATACGTTCTCTGCTTTATGGTGAGGAAATGTACATTCTTGCCCAAACTTTAGTAGCATTTCAATATACAAAAAAAATATCTACTATACTTACTCTGCAAATACCGACTTTTCCCCAAGAACCTCTTTTACGCCCTAGCACTTGGAAAGCTCTTAAAAGTTTAGGTCGCGTAATTGAAGATATCCAGTTTGTTAACAAAAGTGTGTCACGTTCCGCACGGTCTTTCGCTCTTAACCGTGCTTTAGGTGAACTGACAAGTATTCTAAATACAGCCGATAACTTGCCACAAGCTGAACGCGATTTAATTATAGACATTACCCAAGCTTGGCAAAAAAGCTTATTACAAATCGCTGGCGAAATTGGGGAAATTTCCATTACCAAGCCTGTAAATAATCCATATACTATAGGCGACCCAGTGCGAGGTAATCTCTTTGTTGGGCGAGAAGATATCATCAGACAACTAGAAGAACTCTGGGTGATGGGTAATCAACTCCAGTCTGTAGTCCTCTACGGTCACAGGCGTATGGGTAAAACTTCAATTTTGCTGAATGCGTCTCCATGTTTAGGTTCAGGCATACAGTTATCTTATGTAAACCTGCTGCGGTTGGGAAATGTACCCCAAGGTGTGGGTGAGGTGTTAATAGCAATTAGTGATGAAATTGCTCAAACAGTGAAACTTCCGCCACCAAATGACGCAAATTTATTAAATCTTCCTTATAGAACTTTTGAACGTTATTTAAAACAGGTAGAAACAAATTTAGAAACTGGCTTAATTATTGCCTTAGACGAATTTGAAAAAATTGAAGAACTCATCGAAGCCGGAAAAATCCCTCCAGATTTTATGGGTTATTTGCGGGGGTTGGTACAAATGAGTTCTAAAATTGCTTTTGCTTTTGCTGGGTTGCATACTTTAGAAGAAATGACCTCAGATTACTTTCAACCTTTTTTCGCCAGCATTATTCCTATTCATGTCAATTTTCAAGAACGTGCAGCTACTCGCCAAATTTTAGCTAACCCAGATGAAGATTTTCTCCTTGACTACACCCCAGAAGCTTTAGACGAGATTTATACTTTAACTCATGGTCAACCATATTTAGTGCAACTAGTAGGATTTTATTTAGTGCGGCGCTACAATGACCAAGTATTTGAGCAAGGTAGACCCCGCGACCCTGTTTTTACAATTGAAGATGTAGAAGCTGTGATTAATGATCCTGAGTTTTTCCAGCGCGGACGCTACTATTTTGATGGGGTTTGGGGTCAAGCAGCGCAAGGTGCAAAGGGTCAGCAAGAAATATTAAAGCTACTTGCACCTCAGATAGAAGGGTTAAGTTTTGATGCGTTAGCTGAGTCTACTGGCATGAAAAGTGATAGTTTACAGGCAGCTTTAGCTACTTTAAAGCGTCATGATGTAGTTGCAGAAATTGAGGGACGCTGGCGAATTATAGTAGAACTATTTCGTCGTTCTGTTGTGCGATGGAGAATAGGAGACTCGAACCCCTGACCTCTGCGGTGCGATCGCAGCACTCTACCAACTGAGCTAATTCCCCTTAAAATAGTGCTGAGTGCTGAGTTGTGAGTGCTGAGTTAAGAAGAATATCAGCAATTTAATCAACGCTCTGCCACCAAAAACATTCTAACATTCACTTACCCTTGGCTGTGGTTCTTTGCCAGAAAACACGTTCTGCACTCGTTCGAGTTCTAAATCAGTCAAATAATCTACCGTCCAGTTACAGCAACGCTGAAGCATGTGGAAAGGATAGGTGTTGGCTACACCCACAACTTTCATGTTGGCTAGTTTTGTTGCTTGGATACCTGCGGGGGTGTCTTCAATGGCGATACATTCTTGCGGTTGCAAATTTAATTCGGGATATTTTTGGTTGAAGCGTTCAACTGCTAACAGATAACCGTCTGGCTGGGGTTTACTGGTGGTGATGTCGTCTCCTGCAACAATAACTGTAAAGTAGTCTGCGAGTTTGGCGCGGTTGAGTACTAATTCTATTTCTTTGCGGAGTGCGCCACTAACTAAACCTAAATAAAGATTTTGGGAACGCACCTGATAAATTAAATCTTCTACACCTGAATATATGGGCAGTTTCTCTAATTTTTCCAGTTCCAGCACATAAGCTTCAGCTTTGCGGTGAAGTAGCTGGTTGAGATACTCTTCCGTGACTACTCTACCGCGATTTGCCAGCAGTTCTTGAAAACAAGCGCGATCGCTCCTGCCCAAACAAGTCTGACGTTCTTGGGGTTTTTGGGGTTGGAGATTCTCATTCACGAGAATCTCATCGATTAATTGCAGGTGAATGCGTTCATCGTTAATGATGACACCATTAAAATCAAACAGAACTGCCTTTAAACTCATGCCGTTATGCCAAATACTGGAGATCCTAAACCCTCCAAATTATTATTATCTATTGTGCTGTCTATTGATCCCTGACTTGTGGCTTGCATAGCTGAACCTGTAATCAGAGTTGGTTTTATCCCACTACTTACTTGATGTATCCACCAAACATCGTCGGTGCGTACCCCTTGAAACCCAGCCGCACCCAGACGCGCATCTACACTGTCAGCAGCATACTCATGAATATAAGGTTCCTCAAAGATATTATTCAGCCAATCTAATTGACGCAGGGTTTTTTGACTGCCATCTAAAATTAAAACCTGTCCACCAGCTACTAATAACCGAAAGCTTTCTTGCAAAATTGCTTGGGTAACTGCACTTGGGGTTTCGTGAAATAGTAAAGACGCGGTAACTAAATCAAACGAAGCATCGGGGAAATGGGTTTGCGCGGCGTTGCCATGTCGCCAGATAATATTTAAATTGGCAGTTCTGGCTTTATCCTCTGCCCTCACCAGCATATATGGCGACAAGTCCAAACCAATCACTTCGGCTTGGGGGAAAGCTTGCTTTAACATCAAAGTTGTGGAACCCGTACCACAACCCAAATCAAGTATGCGCCTTGGTTGAACTTTTACCGCATCAATCAATGCTTGACGCACCCAAGTTTCATTCGGTGGTAGGGCGTATTCCGTAATTGGGTCATAACTTACCGCCGCACTAGAATTGAGATATCCGCCTTTGATACCGTGAAAATTTTGCTTGTAGTACGCAGGAATTGTAACATCGGCAGAACGAATGCGATCGCCCTCTTTTTCCCAATCAATACTTAGCGCGTATCTTTGTAACTTCTCCTCATCAATCAAAAAACGCACTACCGGAGATAAAAAACGTTCCCAGATGGTATCTTGAGCCGTTGCCATAATATTTATTTAGTCATTTTCTTGACAAATTTTAATGTATCTTGCCAAAATCTGCTTTGCTCACCAAGCACCAGGATTGACACCCATCTATTTTTTGTATTACAACTATATTACAAGTAATATTATGCAGGCAATTTATCGAAACTCAATGCAAAACTTGATTTACAGCAGAATTATCACCATCAAACATATCTAAATCAACAAAATGCCTTACGAAAACTTAGAAATTAACACACAAACACCCGTTTTATCTTGGGCAAATCATCCTTTAGCAAGTGATGAAACCAAGATGGCGCAAAATGTGGCATCACTACCATTTGTATTTAAACACGTCGCCTTAATGCCAGATGTGCATTTAGGAAAAGGTGCTTTAGTTGGTTCTGTAATTGCTACCAAAGATGCCATCATTCCTGCTGCCGTGGGCGTGGATATTGGTTGTTTTATAGGAGATACTTTAGTTCCTTTAGTTGATGGAAAATATTATCGTATTCAAGAATTAGCAGAGCAATATCAAGAGTTTATTGTTTATGCTTGCACTCCTACAGGCAGAATAGTTGCATCTACAGCAACCGCAAAATTGACTAGAAAAAATGCACCACTTGTCAAGGTTATTTTAGATAATGAAGAGGAAATTATTTGTACCCCTGATCATCAATTTATGCTTAGGGATGGTAATTATCAAGAAGCTGGATTACTGCAACCAGGAACTTCTCTGATGCCCTTTTATTCTAAAGTTGACAAAGAAGGCTATACCTTAATTTCTCAACCATATTCCCAACGATGGCAGAAAGCACATTGGATTATTGCTAGGTCTGGTTTACTAGGTGAAATTCCTAAATTTTTAGGACAAAGAACAGTTATTCATCATCGAAACTTCCAAGAATCTGATAATAGACCAGAAAATTTGGAATTTATGGGTGCTAATGATCATTCTGCTTACCATCGTTCTTTAGTAGAGCAGAATCAGCATTGGCATTCTCCTGAATTTGAACAGAAAAGAATTGCTGCCTTAGCTAAAAAAGCCCAAACTGTAGAGGGACATAATTATTACGCAGAAAGAGGCACTAAAAACATTATAAAATATATGCAGCAGCAACCAGAACATTTTAAAAATGCTGTTGCAGACAATGGAAATCGAGGGAAACAATATCTAATTACCTATAATACTAGTGAAGAGGGAAGAGCTAAGTCTAAGGAAATAGCGAATAGGTATTACACTTGTGAAATCTGTGGTGCAGAAGTAAAGACACCAATTGGTCTTCATAACCACCGTAAAAAAGAACATCAATGTAATCACAAAGTGATAGCGGTTATCCCTTTAAATTACACAGAAGATGTTTATTGTTTGACAGTACCAGAATGTCACAACTTTGCTCTGAAAGCTGGAGTTTTTGTGCATAACTGCGGTATGTCTGCTATCAAAATGCCATTTAATGGCGATAAATTAGAAGGCAAACTTAAAAAAATTCGCCTTGATATTGAAGCGGCAATCCCCACAGGTTTCAACGAAAATAAAGAAATTGAAAAATCAGTTACTAACTGGCAACGTTGGCATGATTTTCAAGATTTGCACCCTGGTGTGCAGGACTTAGAAAATAAATCGATGAAACAAATGGGTTCTCTTGGCGGAGGAAATCATTTTATTGAAGTGTGCCTCGATACAGAGAACCAAGTTTGGCTAATGTTACATTCTGGTTCACGTAACATTGGGAATAAGTTAGCTCAATGTCACATTAATACAGCCAAAGAATTAGCCAAGATGGCAGGGAATAATTTACCTGATCCAGACTTAGCTTATTTTGTGGCAAATACACCAGAATTTCAAGCTTACTGGAATGATTTGCAGTGGGCGCAAGACTATGCACGTTTCAACCGCGATGTGATGATGATGCGTTTTAAGCACATTATTGAAAAACATTTGGCGGGTGGAAAAGTAACTAAACCTTTATTGCAGGTAAATTGTCATCACAATTACGCCGAAAAAGAAGTACATTTTGGCGAAGATGTGTATGTCACTCGTAAAGGAGCAGTCCGCGCCCAGACAGAAGATTATGGGATTATTCCTGGTTCAATGGGGGCGAAATCTTTCATTGTCAAAGGTAAGGGTAATGCTCATAGTTTCTGTTCTTGTAGTCATGGTGCTGGCAGATTATTATCCAGAAATAAAGCCAAAAATGTTTACACACTTGATGACTTAATTGAGCAGACTAAAGGTGTAGAATGCCGCAAAGATAATGATGTTTTAGATGAAATTCCAGGTGCTTATAAACCAATTGAGCAAGTAATGGAAAATCAATCTGATTTAGTCGAAGTTGTGGCGACACTCAAGCAAGTTGTGTGTGTCAAGGGTTAAAGCAGACAGAACAAGAAAGTGGTGGGTATGAATCCTCCACTTTTTTGACAAGTTTTGTGAGCAGAATTAATTTTTACCGATATCGTCGCACAGATGGCGATCGCTTTCTTCTACCGTCGAGTTATTCTGGAGATAATCTCGCGCCAAATCGCAAGCACTAACCATCAAAGAATCTAGATCCCAATCCCATAAAATCACGGTTTTGTCCCAACTAGCAGAAGCAATGGTTTTACCGTCGGGACTAAAAGCCACATCGTATATCTCTTTTTGATGTCCTTGGAAAGTTTGTAGTAGTTTACCGCTTAAGTCCCAAAGTTTTACGGTTTTGTCATAACTAGCAGAAGCAATAGTTTTACCATCAGGACTAAATACTACGCTTATGACTCCACTGTCATGTCCTTTGAAGGTTCGTAGTTCCTTACCGCTTAAATCCCAAAGTTTCACATTACGATCCACATCAGCTGAAGCAATCATTTTACCATCTGGACTAAATGCAACACTTGTAACCTGCTCTTGATGTCCTTTAAAGGTTTGTAGTAGTTTACCGCTTAAATCCCAAAGTTTTATAGTGTTGTCCCAACTAGCAGAAGCAATGGTTTTACCATCGGGGCTAAATGCAACACTAAACACCGAATCTTGATGTCCTTTGAAGGTTTGCAGTAGTTTACCAGTTAAGTCCCAAAGTTTGATTGTTTTGTCCGCACTAGCAGAAGCAATGGTTTTACCATCTGGACTAAACACCACTTTATTAATCCAAGCTTGGTGTGCCTGGAAGGTTTGCAGTAGCTTGCCGTTTAAATTCCAAAGTCTTACAGTACCGTCATAACTAGCAGCAGCAATGGTTTTACCGTCTGGACTAAACGCTACGCTATAGACTGGATAGATATCTCCTTTGAAAGTTTGCAGTAGCTTGCCGTTTAAATTCCAAAGTCTTACAGTACCGTCATAACTAGCAGAAGCAATAGTTTTACTGTCTGGACTAAACACTACTCTATAGACATAATTTTCATGTCCTTTGAGGGTTTTTAATTCCTTAGTATTTAAATTCCACAGTGTCACATCATTGCCCCAACCAGCCGAAGCAATAGTTTTACCGTCTGGACTAAAAACTACACTTCTAAGTACGGTGTTCTGTTTTTTAAAGGTTTGTAGTTCTTTACCGCTTAAATCCCAAAGTTTCACAGTATTGTCAAAACTACTAGAAGCAATAGTTTTACCATCTGGACTAAAAACGACGCTTAAGACTTGTTTTTCATGTCCTTTAAAGGTTTGCAGTAGTTTACCGTTTAAATCCCAAAGTTTCACAGTATTGTCATCACTAGCAGAAGCAATGGCCTTACCGTCGGGACTAAAGGCTATACCAGCAATCGCAGATTGATGTCCTTTAAAGGTTTGCAGTAGTTTACCGTTTAAATCCCAAAGTTTCACAGTATTGTCACCACTAGCAGAAGCAATGGTTTTGCCATCTGGACTAAATACCAGGTTATAGACCTTATCTTTATGCCCTTTAAAGGTTCGCAGTTCCTTGCCATTTAAATCCCAAAGTTTTACGGTTTTGTCACCACTAGCAGAAGCAATGGTTTTACCATCTGGACTAAAGGCTACGCTATTAATCTCAGCTTGGTGTCCTTTAAAGGTTTGTAGTTCCTTACCGTTGAAATCCCAAAGTTTGATTGTTTTGTCATCACTAGCAGAGGCAATGGTTTTACCATCTGGGCTAAAAGCAACACTGATAACAGAATCTTGATGTCCTGTGAAAGTTTGCAGTAGCTTGCCTTTAAGATCCCAGAGCTTAATCGTCTTGTCTCTACCAGCAGAGGCCAATGTCTTGCCGTCGGGACTAAAGGCTATGCCATAGACTACACTGCCGTGTGTAAAATTATTGCGCTGCTTTATTCCATAAACTGCTTTTTGTAAAGTGACCATAGCTGGAATGTAGTTAATTTTTTGTTTTTTAAAGATTCTTCCAGCCTTAATTCCTTTTATCAGTGCTTCCAATTCTTGATGAGAATCAAACAGTACCAAAGAAGATTGAGTGATAGCCTCAGCTTTAGCTATTTCGGCTTCTTGCTTTTGAAACCAAGCCAGCAGCCCCAAACTAGCACTAATAATCACAGCCACAACTGCGCCACCAGCAACCCCCCAAGCAATTCTAATTTCTCGACGGCGACGGGCTTCTTTTTCTGCTTCCTGATGCTGGCGCAATTCTACACAAGCATTGACATAGTTAGCTTCAAGTTGATTCAAAAATCCGACTTGTTTAGATAAAATCTGGGCATCATCTAACCTACCGCCACGATGCACTAAATAATTATCATCTTTTTGTTGCTTGTCCCAATCTAACGCCGCCTGACGGATAGTTTCTCGTAGTTGTAAATTTGTGCGATTTTCATCCAACCAATTCAGCAATCTTGGCCAGTAGCGAATTAATGCTTCGTGGGCGACTTCCACTTCTTCTTTATTTGTATAACTATCAATGCTGGTAACTACCAGTCTTGCACCTTCCCCAGCTAACCGATTAACTAATTCTTTAATTAATGCTGCTGTACTACCAGCCGGAACTAACTCATCTAACCACACCCTGCGCCTGGTATCGCGGCGGATGTCGCCTTGAATGGCGCTGTCATCTAGGCGGGTAAGGCGGATGAAAATATTTTTAACTTGTTCCTGTTCCGACAATGATAGGGTATTGTAAACATCATCGGCAGTTTGAGCGATCGCCATCCTCACACCACCAATCGCTTCATACTCCCCCGACTGCAACCATCTGCCATGTCGCCGCTTCCATAACTCTAGCAGTGCGTGTTGCAACAATGGCATTGCCCCCGGTTCACCTTGAACATCATCAAGAATGGTGTTACTCAACCCTGGTTCAAAGCGCAAACCTACCTGTGCAGCTTGCATTTCCATTGCTTTTCGCAATTCCGTCCCATCCATTGGCGCAATCAATTTTTGTCGGGCTTCCATCAGTTCTTTTAACTCACGGTAAGGGGCGCATTCTCCCCAAAAGTCTGCCCGCATCGTAATTACAACTTTTTGCTGTTGAGTTAAGTTTAAAACTTGTGCAATAAATTCCCGACGTTCAGCCTCATCATTACACAGGGTAAAAAGTTCCTCAAACTGGTCAACGATTAAAATAGAAGTCTGTTTAACAGTCATCTCAGTGCTGACAGCAACACCACCCTTGGCTAATTCAATGGCTGTTTCTGGTTTTGGAACCCATTCATTTTCAATATCCAACAAACACAACGACTCAACTAAAGGTGCAGGTTGTTGATTTTCCACTCCCGCAAGAGTCGCTTGTAGTTGCGCCATTGGGTTATTGCTAGGTGTCATATACGACACAACTAAATTTGGCTGTTTTTCTTGTAATGCAGGAATCAGCCCTGCTAATACTACTGATGATTTCCCACTCCCAGAAGCACCTAACACTGCTAAAAAGTTATGTTCTGTCAGTTTTTCATTGAGTTGAATAATTAATTGTTCTCGCCCAAAGAAAAACTCGCGGTTTTCTTCGCGAAAAGGATACAAGCCCAAGAAAGGACAACAAGAATTATACGTGGGTGGTGTTTGACCTAAAGCCAAGGCATTAAAACTCAGGTCAACTATTTCTTCGCAAAGGGTATTAACTGCTGTTAAAGCTTGTTCCCGTTCTTCACGGGCTGATTTGCTTAAGGCGTTGATATCTGCACCTAAACTATTACCTAATTTCTGCGCTAGTTCTGCAAATCTTTGGCGTAATACTGGGGCGCGTTCTGACAATAACTTTTCAAACTGCTCTAAACCATACCCAATTTCGGCGTTAGTTAAGTCTCTATCTAGTTGGTCACTAAATAAAGGTCGTCCACCCAGACGACTAAATAAAGCGGGGACAGTCACATCACCCCGTTCTGCAAGTCCAGCTAAAGCTTCGTGTAATGCTGAGTCTACTTCCCCAGATTGACGCAATTGTTCGTAAAATTTTGTACCTAATGCGAGGGCGGTTTTGACGGTGACTTTTTCTGTCATGGCGATAACTGCCGGCATTCCCAAATCCCGTACGAGTCTTTGTCCTAAACCGCCAAGCCCAACTTCGGCTTCTGTACTGGCGCTTTCACAGGTGGAGAGACAAGTAAAGTGTGGTAGTCCTTTTGCGCCTGTTAATGAGCGTAGTCTTTCGATTAAACGTGTTCCTGTGACTGGTTCTACTTGATTATTTTCCTTTGCCCAGTAAAGGACTGTTTCGCCGTTTTCGATGACTCGACTATGACTGATGATGTGCAGTAATATATACTGCTTGGTTCTATCGGTTAAGTGTTTACACAGTTCATCTAAGGTTGGTTCGCCAATAGCATCTGGGACTGTGGCTAACACGTCTGATGGTATTTCGCCCAAGGCTTGACGCACGTATGAAACTGCTGCTTGGACATCAAAGGGTTCTAGGCTAAATCGTCCAATTTGTTCAGGACTGGCGACTAAGATTAAGGCGCGTAAGTCTCTGCGGCCAATGGGAGGGAAACGGCGGTCTGTAATTGCTGGAATATAAAAGGAAAATGGGGTGCGCTGTTCTAATGTTAAGAGCCGCCAACTGTCATCAATTTTGCCGCAGAGTCTTTCCCACCGTAAGGTTCTGAGTTCTGGGTCTGTGGCTTCGATAAATAATAATACTCGTAAGGCTGTGTCACTGTTGTGTAACGCCCGGACAAAGGCATCTCGAATTTCTTCTTTAAACAGTGCTTTTCCGAGATATGTGCCGTATTCTAGGGGCTGTCCCAGTAAGCTGGTGAGTTTTTGTAGGTCTTCTGCTGTGAGTTCGAGGGTTCCTTCCGAACGCGATGATAGTAGTTCACCCGGTCTGCTATGTTCTACTACTATCGGCCAGTGTTTGCCTAATTTGCGCTGGATATTAATCTCGAATGTGTTCATAGTTTCTTGTTTGTGGGTCTATGAAATGAAGCACCTTATACCGTTTCACTTTAAGTTTGATACAAATAGACCGCAGGGGAGCAGGGAGCAGGGGGCAAGGGGAAAGAATAAAAAACCCGTGAATTTGTATCATTTTTTTCGTGAACTGGTATTACCTCTTGCTGGTTAATAGCCAAGGGTTGTTTGATGGTGTTTCCGTTTCAAACTCGACCCACTAGCTCTAGTAGCAAGTGCTACATACTTGCTACATAATAGCTATATACAAATCAACTAAAGTTCAGTATATACACACAATCAGATTTGCCTGTACCTACACAAGTACAACAGAAAAGTTGTAGATTACTGAAACAGAACTATGATTAATTAGTTGTCTGAATCCCTCACACTCTTGTTCTGATTCCTGAATTATTCAAGTTTCCGACTGAAATTACTGGGCATATCGACGCGGCGTATAAACTGAAACCCTGCCATCACTGCGTTGAATAGTCCTGGTTTGGCTAGAACCAACAATAATCACTGTTCGCATATCGGCAACATCTGGTGTTAATTGCTCAAGCGAAATTACCTTGATTGTTTGTCCTGGTCTACCCAAATTTTTTCCTAATACTACGGGGGTGTTGGGTGTGCGATAGCGCAGCAATATATCTCTGGTGGCTGCAAGTTGCCAAGTACGGTCTTTAGAGACAGGGTTGTAAAAGGCGATCGCAAAATCTCCTCCAGCCGCCGCCGCAATTCGTTGTTCGATAATTGACCAAGGTTTTAAAATATCTGACAGTGAAATCGCGCAAAAGTCATGCCCTAAAGGTGCGCCTACGGCTGCGGCGGCGGCTTGCATTGCAGAGATTCCCGGTGCAACATGAATTTCGATACTGTCCCATTCTGGTTTGGAATGACGATCGAGGACTTCAAACACCGCCGCCGCCATTGCATAAATTCCAGGATCACCAGAGGAAACCACAGCGACATACTTACCTGTAGCCGCCAAATCTAGCGCCATTGTAGCCCGTGCTATTTCCTCACGGTTGTCAGACTCATGGCGTTGCTTGCCATCAGCTAAAGACCCAACTAAATCGAGATAAGTTTTGTAACCTACAAGGTCAGTCGCCAACCTGAGAATTTCTTTGACTTCTGGAGACATCCACTGTGCTGCACCAGGGCCAGTCCCAATAATGGCTAACTTACCCCGTGGCTGACCAATGGTGCTAGGGTCAATGGGTGCGGGTGCAATAGCCAGAGCTATATCAGCAGATGTTGTTGGGATTAGTTGACCACCAGTGACAGCCAAAGCCATTGCTTGTGCGCCTTCCCACTGGTTTTGAGTAAAAAAGCGTGTAGGTACACCAAATGCCTCAGCGATATTGTAAATTTCTGGATAAGCAGCAATGTCTAGAGGTGCAAAGATGCCAGCTATAGAAGCGGGTGCAATTCCAGTATCTGTTAGTAATTGTTTAACTATAGCTAAATTAACATGAGGTTGAGTAATGGCGATCGCTACTGTTTGGGGATGATAAACCAGACAATTGGCTGTAGAATTTACCAACCGTTCTGTAACTTTAATAGTCAATTCTCCTTGGGCATCAATTGGCAATAGACTATTACTCAACCAAGGTGCAGTTCCCTCTAATTTAACTTGCGCCCCCGCTAACAAATCGGAAATAAAAGTTTTCGCATCATCTGGGTTAGCTAAACAATAGCCAGCAGGAGGCGATAACAACGCTGTGCGAAACCGAATATCTCCAGTAGTGGTAATTGCAGCTTTAACATCCAATACCTCAGCAATGCGGCGTGCTAAATCATTGACTCCACTCAGCCCACCCAATAGGGGAACTACCGCACTACCATCCTCAGCCACAGCCAACACTGGCGGTTCTTGACGCTTATCAGAAATTAAAGGGGCTAAGGTTCTAATCAGAATACCAGCCGCACAAATGCCAATTACAGGTGTTCCCGCAGCAAACAACTCGCGCAGAGTCTCGCCAAAATTGCTAAAACTAACATCAACTCCAGAAGTTCGTCCTGCTAAACCGTATAATCTTGCGCCTGGCAAGACGCTCATCATTTTACGAGCTATTGCTACACTATTTTGACCCAACACAACAACCGCAGGTGCAACCTTGATCATGAGATTTCTGGAATTTGAATAGATATTATGCAAAGTTTATATCTTTCAAATCAAACCACAGATATTTTGACTTGGGCAATAACCTAGTAAGCACTGAACACTAGCCACATTTTTAGGTTGTATGTAAGTCTTCAAAACGCTTGAACATTAACTTAACTAACACTAATCAATCAGCACTGTGTCGTAGTGTATGGTTTCACAACATTAGGCACAATATGTTTCTGTCCGGCAAATTCTCGCCCATAATAGCCATCATCAAAACCACGGCTAAATTCTCCGCCAGCAGTGCGTGGCTTGTAAGCATTTCCTCTTTTAGCTTGTGCTTGTCCTTGACGATAACCATCAGCATAAGCCTGGGGATGATAAGCAGGATCTTCATCCACTACCCATTGAGTAACGGGATAACAGTAGTATGATGACTGCCTATAATATGGATAATGACGATAGTAACGTCCATGAGCTTCGGCAGAATCACTGTTAACTAAAAGCCCAGTAATAGTAGCTAATGTTAATAGACTCAATGCCATAATATTTTTCATTGTTTGAGCCTCAAAAACTTCTCTATTTCCTATACTTTTAATGTATCGTTGAGAAGATTGAAGCGACAGCTTCTAAAAGGATGTTTGCAACATTTCGATACTAAATTGAAAAATGATTGTGACAGATGTATGGCTGAAAAGCTTACCAATCAACCCTTACTCAATCTAAAATGGAATCACCGCAGATGGAGGCAAATAAACGCGGATGAATTTTTATTCTACCCAAGTGGAAATCGCTATAATATCGTGTTCGGTGAAAGAATAATCATTAAAACCGCAGAGGGAGCAGCACCTCGACTTCGCTCGGCGACCGGGAGCAGATGATCAGAGGAGAGGGTTTTAAGGTTTCTGCACAGATTCCCGGAATATAACTAATTACCCGGACTTGATATCAATTTTGTAGAGACGTTATATATAACATCTCTACGAAAATCAATAATTAGAATTACCTCAGTCTGAAGTCATTTTCACCATAGTCTGACGAGACTTTATCAACCTAAGCAATCAAACTAAAATCGCTACTAGTAAGAGTAATATCATTATTACCTAAACGAGCAAACTCAAACACTGTTCCTGTACCCAAGACATTACCATCTTGGTTATAGAATAAGCTGCCGGTACTTTGGCTATAAACAATCCGCGCACTACTGGCGTTGACAAACTCATCATCTGTAACAACGGCAAAGTCAGTTAACGTTTGTCCCGCACTATTAGTAATAGCCCGAAAAGTGTTTTTACTCAGCACAATCTTATCTTGTAGGACTTCAAAATTGCTGATATAATCAACGCCCAAACTGGCAGTAAAAACACCCTCGCCTTGAAACAAATATTTATCCTTACCAGTGCCTCCGGTAAGCATATCATCACCGAGTCCTCCCCAAAGGGTATCATCGCCTGCTAACCCTTGGAGTTGGTCATTACCATTACCACCAGTCAAAAAGTTATTCAGTGCATTACCAGTCAGACGGTCATGGCCGCTACTACCAATGGCGTTTTCAATGACGTTGTTGGCCGAGAGTGTGAGTTTGAGGTTGCTATTAACTGTTTGTGTTGTAGTGATTCCTAAATTGAGATTACTAGCAAGAGTGGTTTCCCGAAGTTCAATAGTATCAATTCCACCTGTGGTTGTTTCTACAATCTGATCAGTACCTAAAAGAGTCGTGGCTGTAAAAATATATGTATCATTGCCATTTCCGCCTGTGAGGATATTATTGGCACTATTTCCTCGGAGAATATTGTTACCAGCATTGCCTGTACCGTTGATTGCGGCTGTGCCTGTGAGGGTGAGGTTTTCGACATTAGTGGGTAGGATGGTAGTAACAGAGCTAACGAGAGTATCAGTAATCGTTGTAGTGACACTTGCAGTTGTCCCTAGAGTGGCATTGGTAGGCGATTTCAGGCTTAAGGTGAAGGTTTCGTTTGCTTCGTTGACAGAATCATTAAGAATGGGAATATTGATTACTTGACTGGTGACACCTGGGTTAAAAGTCAAGGTTCCCGTGGTGGTAGTATAGTCTGAACCTGCTGTAGCTGAACCATTAGCAGTAGCATATTGAACAGTGATAGTTTGACTACTAGCGTTAGAAAGAGTGACTTTGTAAGTCACGGTTTGCGGGTTGGTGTTGCCTTCGATAACAGTCTGACTAGCACTAAGGTTAATTGTCGGCAGTAAATCATCATTAACAATAGTTCCCGTGATGGGTGTTGTTGTGGCAATTGTGTAACCACTACCAGTCACTAGAGTTAAAGCAACGGTTTCATCCGTTTCAAAAGTGGTGTCTGCTGTGGGGTCAATGGTGAGTGTGGCTGTATTTGCACCAGCAGCAAAAGTAATTGTGCCAGTTGTAGGGGTGAAACTGGTTGCACCCAATTGGCGGTAGTCGCTGTCAAAACTAGCTGTACCACCAACACTGTAGTTAACTGTTAAGGCATTGGTAGTGCTGCCGCTTCTGGTGAAGGTGTAAACTAAATTGCTGCTGCCGTTTTCGGTGACACTGCTGGATGATAAGGCAAGACTGACAGTTGGATTAGTGGGAATACTAACAACACTGCCACTGATGAAATACTGTCCCAAACTGCCGTAATCTGTGTAACCAGTAGAAAGTGGATCTCCTTTACCGACACCATCAATAGCTAAATAATAAGTTCCCGCAGTGACTGTGGTGGCGATCGCAGCAGATAATAAATCAGTGGGATTAGATGATGCAATTAAAGTCCCAGCAGAATTGTATAACTTTGCCAATATATCTAGGTTGGGGCCGCGGCTAAAGGGATTCACTGTCAAATTGATTGCACCTGCACCTGTGGCAAAACTATAAAAATCCACATCTGTGTTGCGCTCAATAATGCCACTACCACTGACAGATGTACCAGAAATGGTTAATGATTTTGCTGTGGCAATTGTATTACCAGCATCGTCGGCTCGGTAGCTAAAACCATTGTAAGCAGTAATAATTTGCAAATCATCTTCAGTATTACTCGCAGAAGCATACTCACCTTTACTCCACTGAGTTAAGTTTTGGTAATAACCTGCACCCATAATTGCTGCCCAGCCAGTGACACCACTACCCTGTCCCCGATAGTATTCTTCTGCTGGGTTAATTCGTCCATCATGTTCCAGTCCCAGGGTGTGGCCTACTTCATGGGAAATCGCTTCAGCAACATATTTTTCGTCATCATACAGAGTGTCACTAAATATAAAGGCTGGAGTATCACTGTTCCAATTAAATGAATCTAGGTAGGCTACTCCTCCCGCTCCACTAGCATACCAATCATTACTGCTACCACCAATCACAACCCGCACACCCCAGCGAGTATCTGTATAACCACTCTTAATCAAGTCATTAATATCTGTTGGTGCTTGGGTTGTAACGTTGACATTAAACGGGCTGAAATCCTCAGCCACTCGCTGCCAAATATATTGAATTCGTTCCAGTTCAGCCGAACTAAAGGACGCTGTATTGCCATCAAAATCGAAAGCCGGAGTGACAATGTTAGCCCCTCCTTTAAAATCGGTGTTCCAGTAAGTCCCAGAAGTAGTATGTCCGTTGAAATCTAAATAAATTGTCTGGTTGGCTCCTAGTAAACTATTCAAGGAGAAAGTCTTGGATAAATCTAAAACACCAGATGTGGGTTGGGCTACTTGTGACTGTTGCGCGTTAACTAAATTTAAATTTACTGGCGCAAGCATACAAGAAGAACAACTGCAAATTTGAGCATGTGCCTTACTGCCTTGAAGAGCTTGCAGCAGAGTAGGTTGGAGTATAGATGTAGGAGCTAGGTTGGTTGAGCTATTATTGAGAACTAAATCGGCAAAAATTGCCCCTTTATCACCAGAGGTGTCTGTTGGTTGAACCACACCATGAATAAAATTGCCGATTTCTGTTAGTAAAACAGCTTTGATTGCTGCTGGAGTCGCTGTAGAAACAAAGCTTTCAGACAAATAAATTTTGTTAGTACTACCAACATAACCTGTCTGATTATCATCAAAAACACTATTACTAATAATTTCGATTTCTGGAAATTGACTAAAATCTCCAGCTTGCCATTGAGAATGCAAATTGTTAGCAGCAGTATGGTTATATTGATTGCCAAAAACAGTCTCAAACAGATTCCAGAAGTTTTTTAAATCAGAAAAGTTGCTGAGTTGAGTGTATGTTAATGAGAGAGAAGAATTCAAAATATTATTCATAAAATTAAGACCTACGCAACTATCACAAGCGATAGTAAATTGAGGTTTGACTATTGCTTGTCAAAGTTGCGTGAGTCGGAACTACATGATGAAAAGCATCTATGAATCAGCTATTCTTGCCCTGACAATTTCAAACTCAATATGAAGAACTTACAAAACAGATTTTAAAATACTGATGTATTTCGCTACATTCTAATACTGTCAAAATCTGCTTACCTGAGTTTATCTACTATTATTTTTTGTCTGATTAACAGATAATGATGTTATTGATTTTTTCCAAGATTTAAATAAATATACGTAATTTAAAATAACTGATGTGAAAACTTGCAGTAAAATTCATTTATTTAATTACTTTCAACGAGAAATTTCCTAAAAGTAAAAGTATGATTTTGGCGTAATTCATTCAGTATAAAAAACTAGCTTACGTGAAAATACAGTTCAGTTAGCTAAGTTTCGGTAAGGTGAGAGCAAAGTCAGCAAGATTGCGAAAGTGAATCTGGTGTAAATCAGCAGAATTAAACGCCGATAAACAAATATTGTTTAACTCAATATCTCTTTAACTGAGTTGTAGATGATTGATTTTGACTCCTGAATTCTGACTTCTGAATTTTTTAATCAGGCACTTAATTGAGGTAAATGCGTCACAGTTAATCATTATTACTGATGAAGATCAGGAGGCAAGAATGAAAAATGCAATTATTCCGAAAATACTCATAACATCAGTTAGTTTGTTGGCTTTGTTTGCGCCTAGCCAAGCCTCAGCTCAACTAGTACCTCAGCCTTGGGTATCTGTTGGTAGCAAAGAAGGTGATGTAACTTATGCAGTGGGCGCGAGAGCTTTAAACTTGGGAGTAGAAGTGGGAAATGGCCCTGACGGTGCAACGGGAGTAGATGTGTTAAAGTTTATCAATTTGCCAGTTATTTCTCCTTATGTTGGTGTGGGATTATATTCTCAAGATAAGGGTGTGGCTGTTTCTGGTGGTGTTCAGGTAGGTGCGACAAAAAATGTTTTCGTAGGAGCTGGTTATAATTCTGTGAGAGGTGTGAATGGGCAGTTAGGAATTAGATTTTAATTGTTTTGGGAATTATGGGGTATTTTCTAGTAAAATACTCTATAAAGCTAGAATATATACAAATTATCTTTGCTTTTTTCAAAATACTTAGGTATCTGTCAGATGGGCATTTACTAATAAATTATTAGTTCCTGAAGAGTTGTAATGAGAAGGCCCACACTAATTATTTTTGGTACTGGGTGATTATTCTAAAAATTAGCCGTTTTTGCTTATTTTAAGTCTGATTTATTGCTGGAATATTGCGATAGCTTTTAATTCTAACATAAATCTTGAGTTTATTAGGTTTTATAAGATTGATACAGGAATTGGTTTACTTAGTTTTCTCCCTATTTTAAAATTTGATTAAGGCTGCGATCGCTAGACAAAATTTCCCGACAATTCTACTATGATGCTCGGTAATTGGTTGGGAATGAGAAATTTAATTGCTGGGCAAATATGATCCCGCTCAGTAGTAGGATGGCTTATGGCGACAATTGTAAGTGATGAATTGTAGCAGTACCTTATAATAAACTGCTGCAAGCATATATTTACTTTCCCAAGATTAATTTTACTTATCTAATAGGCATCCCTGTATGGAACAAGGGTTAAGGTTACTTATCCAACTCGTGCTGGAGTTTGCACCTGTAGTTGTCAATTTAGTACAAAAAAGAACAGTAGAAGGTCTAACGACGACAAATTCTCAACTACCACAATTTATCGAAGAAGTTATCGAATTTGTTAATAGTACAACTAATGGTAAAAGTGCCGAGGATGGATTTCAGCAAGAAAAACTACTGCAACAGCAATTAGCAGTTTATCAACGAGAAACACAAATACAAATAGCCCAACAGCAAAGAGATACATCTCTTCAGTTACCCGAAGTTAATAAAGTTTTAGATAGCTGGCCGTTAAGATTATATCCTTCGCAAATTTTAGAGACTCATAATACACAGACAAATATTCCCCTGAAAATCTTTCTAGCTCCTCCCCAAATTAAGTTTGACCAATTTGATTGTCATCCTGAAGAAATTTCGGAAGTAGAAAGAATTTTAGCTGAAGGTATCCGAGAATTTATTAATACTAATTACTCTCTGCATCATCCAACAAGACCAACAGAATTTTTAGCAGGTGCTTGGGATAGTAAACGTTTTCATAGTGAATCTAGTATTAAAGCTTTATTTAGTTTATTAAAAACAGAGCCAATTTTAATTTTAGAATCAGACCATGATGGAGATTATTTGAATTTTCGGATTGCTTATTGGGGTTTAGGGCAAGAAAACTATTTTTATAAAACCATCTCACGTTTACCATATAAAGATATTTTGCAAGAGTTTGCTAAAAGTCGGGCTTTAGAGTGGAAAAAAATTAGAGATGAATTAATTAATTTAGGAGAAAATTTAGAGGAAATCAATCAACTAGGTGGTGATAATGTCCATAATTTAGCTATTTTAGAAAAGACTGAAAAATGGCAGTCCAAAGGTATTGATATTAGTAAACTGTCGTTGAAATATCAGATAAATCAGCAGGATATTGCTAAATTTTGCCAGGTATTAATTACCTGTCATTGTTTAGTTGCGGCTTGGGTAGCAGATGCTTATCACTTAGTTCATCATGATGTACCGCCATTATTACCAGAGTTATTACCTAGTTTTCTCAAAGATAAGCTGGATTTGCCGACGGTACAGGCAATGTCAGAAGATAATATTTTGCAGGTATATGCCGCAGGTTATCAGCAAGTTTATCAAGCTTTGGCAAAAGAGCGTCGATATTGGGTTCCGGAATTAGCTTTACAATTAGCCCAGAGTTTATCACATTTACCCGATCGCACCTGGGCAGAAGAACAAGTAGATTATTCCATCAACACTTGGTTGGAATTACGTCAAGTTGCAACTCAAACATTTCCCAATGCTCTAGAAGCAATGGCATCTGCCATCAAAATCGAAGATGAAGAATATATCTACAAACTCCAGGAATATTTTATCGCAGTGGGCGATCGCCAAAGTATTGCATCCATAGAAAAAATTTTACAAGCGATCGCCACCCTCAAACACAAACGCAACCTCGAATCTCCCGAACTCATCTATACCTTAACTGGTCATTCCGGTAAAGTTGCATCGGTGGCTATTAGTCCCGATGGCGAAACTGTAGTCAGTGGCTGTGCAGACCAAACCATTAATATCTGGAATTTACAAACCGGTAAACAAATCAGAACTATCTCCGGTAACTTAGGCGAAGTTTCATCAGTGGCTATTAGTTCCGATGGCAATTTTTTGGCGGTGGGGAGTTGTCAACATCCCAAAAGTAACGTCACAGTTTGGCATTTACAAACTGGTCAGTTAATTCACACCTTGTTAGGGCATCAAAGACCAGTCAATGTTGTCGATATTAGTCCAGATGGGCAGATTCTCGCTAGTGGCAGTAATAAAATTAAAATCTGGAATCTACACAAAGGCGATCGCATTTGTACACTTTGGCATTCTTCATCTGTTCATGCTGTAGCCATCAGCCCTGATGGTAGCATTCTCGCCAGTGGTAGTTCCGATAGCAAAATCAGACTATGGAACCCCCACACAGGTGATCCCCTCCGCACACTCACGGGTCATACAGGTGAGGTAAAATCAATAGCCATGAGTCTGGATGGTCAACTTCTTTTTACTGGGAGTGCTGATACAACCATTAAAATTTGGCATTTACTCACAGGTAAACTTTTGCAGACTCTCAACGGTCATTCAGATGAAGTTAAGTCTATAGCCCTAAGTCCTGATGGTAAACTGTTATTTAGTGGTAGTAGCGATCGCACAATTAAGATTTGGCGAATTGCTACCAACGAAATTCTCTACACCCTCACCGGACATTTAGGAACCGTCAATTCTCTCGCCCTTAGTCCCGATGGTAAGTTGCTGGTGAGTGGTAGTTCTGATAAAACCATTAAAATTTGGCAACTTACAGCAAAGTGCTGAGTGCTGAGTTGGAAAACTACTTACTCAAGAGTTAACCAGCTAAAAACTTGCTCAACAGTTAAAGTTAAATCAATATTGCTGAGAATTGGGAGTTGGGCTGTACCTTTGAGCATCTCAACTCGTTGGTTAGGAAAGATGGCTAAAATGTTCGCTTCATCTGGAAAAATCAACCAACCTAGTTCTGTGCCATGTTGGGAACAATGTAGTAGCTTATTGAGAACATTTCCAAAGCTTTGGTCAGGAGAGAGAATTTCTATAGCCCAGTCAGGATAAGTTTCAAAGCGGTTAGCAATTCTACCTGATGCTTCACGGGGAATGCGTTCCCAGCGAAACACAGAAATATCAGGAACTATCGCCGCACCTCCAAACACACAACGTAGTTCCGGGAAAGCTAGGGCAATTTTTTGGGGTTTGGCTGTCCGGTTAATTGCTTCACACAGTTCTACCTGTATGAGACTATGTTCTCCTTGGGGCATAGGTTTTTGGCTAATTTTTTCGCTGATATATTCCGAGGCGGGTTTAGTTTCGGGGCGTTGTAGGAATTCTGCTAAAGTGCTGGACTCAATTACTGTAGTCATCGTTGTTCTTCGCTAAATTCTCTTACCTCTATTTTGCCTGTAGCTGTATCGGATATTTAGACAATGTACTATTTCTTAGTTTTGTTCACGGCAAGCTGAGGCAGATTATTTAAATGTTTTGTGAAGATAGCATGAAGATTTTAACCTTTTAGGCATTGATATTTATTTTGTATTTAGCTGGTTGTTAAACATCTCTTATCCTCACTATTTCAAAATTAACTACTTTGATAGATTTACTGCTGTACTTCAATAACTAGAAATATGCTGTAATTTACGTCCCTGATGTTCTGTTTGGTTACACAGGCAACATTATTAGCCTATGCTTATCAAAGGATTTTGAGTAACTAATTAAATAGGATTTGGGGTGACTTATGTAGCGTAAATAACAATTTATTTGATACTCAATATCCTAAAATCATTTAGCTTTACAAGCTCATTCCTGAGAAGTCTAGCTAAAGTCAGAAATTACCGGGTTTTGGCTCACCAAGTTCAATCTACGGATACTATACAGTTTCCGTACGTATCATCTAAATTGAATATATGAAATTGCTATTTCCGGTATCAGCAATCAATAAGTTAAAAAAATCCCACTTTTATCTTTTCTTTGTTATTTTGTATTTAACGGGACAGTTCTCCGCCATACGGTGAGTTTAAATATCAATTAAGTCAACGTTTCCCCGCATTTTGTAAACCAAATAAGCATTTTGTGCTTACAGAAACTTATGTCTGCAAGCGCCACATATCTTACTGGGATAAATTGCGTGGATAGACTTAAATGTGCAGCCTACTAGTGTATCAAACTCAAAACAAATTACTAACGATTATGCCTAAAACCACTAACTTATCTATTATTCTTCCTGCTTTCATTCAACCTGAAACTTTCGAGCAGCCTGCAAAATTAGCAAACCAAAATTTCTTAGGTAAATCTCGTTATGATGTTCTGCAACCGTTACGTCAATGGTTAGATGAACTCGAAATTCAAAACCGCAAACTAGCACACTTGATTGCAAAATTAATCCCAGCTCAATGTCCTTTTGAGCGTGATATTGTGTTGTTCGGTCGCACCATAGCCCACATTCCCCCTATGTGCAAACTGAACCCCCTTTATGACCAATTTGTTGGCTTGCGTTTTCGTGCTTTGTGTTATTTAGTAGATCAGTGTGGCGAAGATATTCAGTCCTACTGTTAAACGCAAACTGAGAACACAAAATATGGAAATTAAAATTGAACATCAACCCAGTCAAGAATATCTAAAAAATTTGGGTGTGTTCACATGGGAGATTTGGGAAAAAGAAGTATCCCAATTTCCCTGGACTTACGATACTGAAGAGACGTGCTATTTTTTGACAGGTGATGTCATTGTTACGCCGGATGGCGGACAACCAGTGCAGATGGGTAAGGGAGATTTGGTAACTTTTCCGGCTGGGATGTCCTGTACTTGGGAAATTATCAGCGACGTAAAAAAGCATTATTACTTTTCTTAATATTGAGTGCTGAGTGAGATATTCTATCGCTACATCTCTGCGTCCTCTGCGCCTCTGCGTGAGATAAACTCTCCCGCATTCTTGCAGATACGAAAGAGCCAGAAATACTAATTTCTAGCTCAAAGCGTTGAGACAAAACAATATGGAACTAAAGGCAAACTGAGCTATAGAATTTAGAATCTACCCAGGTTATGCAATCCTAAGATGATGCCTACGCCTAAAATGTGACCAAAGGCTGTAGTGGCTAGTAATGCAGGTAAACCAAAACCACCAAAGAATTTTGCTTCGGGTAAAGCTGGCTCGGAACTGGGATACTTAATGCTAGATTTGCCAAAGGCAATGGCGATGATGTTAGCAACAATCATGATAAGGCCGATCGCGGGACTCCATTGTAGAGGGGCAGTGGCAGCAGCCAGTAAAGTGGAAGTCAGCACTAGATTTTGCTCCTGAATGTGTGAATGATTAGAAAATATCATCGGGAAATCTAGGAAGATTATTCAAGAAAATTCCCCGTTTTGCAGCAATATTTAACAGTTATTTTCAATCCTTAATATAAACAACTATCTGGCTGTGGCTACTGATAGTTGGAAAGTAGGAGTCAATTGTTATCCGCTGATATTCTTTGTTAATTCAGAATGTGATTGATCATACCCATCTTAATTACTGTAATAATTTACAGTTTTTCTGCTACTTTGATGCCATTTCTTTTAATAATAGTTGCTGGGATTCCGACAACGACACAATCACTAGGTACATCTTTTACAACAACGGCATTTGCGCCAATTGTGACATTATCACCTATCTGAATATTACCTAATACTTTAGCTCCGGCTGTAATCCGCACATTGTTACCAATTTTAGGACGACCTGATTTATCTTTATATCCAATTGTTACTTGTTGGTTGATCCAACATTGTTCGCCTATATCTGCCATAATAATTGTGCTGAAGCCATGTTGAATAAATAAACCAGCACCAATACAACAAGAAGAATCTAGAAACAGTGAAGGACATTCGGGGTAAAGCAATTTGAGCAAATACATCGCAATTCTACCGTTGAGGTTGCCTTTAAATAGGCGGTAGTAGTATAAATTTCTAAACTCTTGCGTTTTGTATACTAAAACCAGCAATTGCACCCATAAATTATCCTGTGGCAAGCCTAAAACTTCACTCCATCGTTTTATGTCCGCAGTAATAATTTCTTTCTCTGTGGTTAATAAAAATGGTATTAATAATGGTGAGAACCAGAAAATTATCAAGCTATAAATTGCTTGCTGAATCAAATTTTTCATAAAATCTACCAAATAATTATCAGTGGATGGTTAGTGATATTTTGATTTGATGTAGGTGTTGTACTGAGAACTAAAACTGCTAGATGCAATGTATCCGATAAAACTTGTAATGGCAATATTTGCGGAAGTGGTAGCGTGTAGATGCGAATATGGTTCGGTTAATGCTTTAATTTTTGGAATATCTATGTAGCGAGATAATAACTCTGTTTCACAGTCAAGATATCTCAAAAGCTGCGATCGCTTTTAAAATGAGGTGAATTGCAACTACACAAAAGTTGATAGCGTCAAACTCAGTAAAATCACATTCTGGAAGTCGTAGCTTGAAGAACCGTTCTAATTACTGGCAACTACAGCCATATATCAAACCTCAATGGGCAAATATTATCAAAGGCTTGATCGGCATTATCGGATATGTGCTGGCGACACTGACGTTAATTAATCTTGCAGGTAAATTAGCCGCACCTTTTGGACAAGGTAATGTAGTAGCGATCGCCCAACTAGCCGGGATTTGTGCTTTGGTGTTTCTGGTGCGTGGCTTTTTTCAGTCTGTGCAAGATATTTACATGGCTAAAGTGGCTTTAAGAGTTGCTTATGGTCTCCGCAAGCAAGTATATAGTCATTTACAAAAATTAGATTTGAGCTATTTTGAAACAGCCAAAACAGGTGATTTAGCTTACCGCCTCACAGAAGATATTGACAGGGTTGGGGAAGTTGTCAATAAACTGCTACACGATTTTATTCCCTGTGTGTTGCAATTGATTGCCATACCCATATATATGATTTATTTGAATTGGCAACTCACACTCGCCACAATTGTGATTGCACCATTAATGGGGGTGTTAATTGGCTGGTTTGGGGAAAGATTGCGTATATATTCTCTCAAAAGTCAAAATCGGGTGTCGGGTTTATCAGCAATTTTGACAGAAGTTTTTAGTGGGATTCGCCTTGTCCAAGCATTTGCAGCCGAAAATTATGAAATCGCTCGTTTTGGTTATGAAGCCGAACGTTCTTTAAAAGCCAAGTATTCCGCCGAACGCCTCAAAGCCATTCAAATTCCCATCATCGGTTTTTTAGAAGCTTTGAGTGCTTTATCTTTGTTAATGGTGGGAGCGTGGCAAATTTATCAGCGTAATTTAACAGTGGGGGATTTTTTCAGTTACCTAGCTGCGGCGGCACTATTAATTGACCCGATAGGACACACCACAACAAATTATAATGAGTTTAAGCAAGGGGAAGCTTCAGTAGACCGAGTGTTTGAATTAATGGCGATTCAACCGAGGGTAGTAGAAAAAACAATTGCGATCGCCCTGCCCCCAGTCAAAGGTAAAGTAGAATATCGCCACATTTCCTTTGCCTACAAACCCGGTGAACCAGTCCTGCAAGATATTAGTTTACTAGCATTACCAGGAGAAGCGATCGCGCTGGTGGGTGCTTCTGGTGCGGGAAAAACCACCTTTGTGAATCTCCTCCCCCGCTTTTATGATCCTGATGCTGGGCAAGTTTTGATTGATGATGTTGATATTCGGGATGTCAAATTACATAGTTTACGGCGACAAATTGGCATTGTTCCCCAAGAAACGGTGATATTTTCGGGAACTATTGCCCAAAATATTGCCTTTGGGCAAGATAATTTTGATATGGATGCAGTGATAGCAGCCGCGAAAATTGCTAACGCTCATCAATTTATTACCCAGTTACCAGAAGGTTATCAAACTTGGGTAGGGGAACGAGGGGTAAATTTATCCGGTGGACAACGCCAAAGAATTGCGATCGCTCGTGCAGTGCTGCTGAACCCGCAGATATTAATATTAGATGAGGCGACATCTGCATTAGATTCCGAATCAGAAGCCTTGGTACAAGAAGCCCTAGAAAGATTGATGCAGAACCGGACTGTATTTATTATTGCCCACCGTTTGAGTACAGTGAGGCGGTGCGATCGGATTTTGGTTTTGGAAAAAGGGCAAATTGTCGAATCAGGCACTCATGAAGAACTATTAAGGCTGGAAGGTCGCTATGCTAGATTTTATGCCCAGCAATTTAGTTAGTAGAGCAGAAAACTAAACAAAAACTCAGCGTACCTTTGCGTTTACCTCAGCGAGACTCAGCGTTTAAGAGTAAAATTAACTCTTCTACTTCCCTAGCTTTTTCTTGTAAATCCAAATCTCGGTAAAGTTGTAAACTGTTGTTTAAAAACTGATTAGCAACTATTTCTGCATCTGGCTGATTTTTTTGGATACGTTTAAGGTAAATTTCGCCTAACAACTTGTATGCAGAAGCTTCTAGTTTATGGCGGTTATAATCTTGAAAAATTTGCAGACATTCTTGAGCAATTTCTTCACTAAGATTTAGGTTTTCCAAGGCTTCTATTTCTAAGTAAGCACGAGCCATACCGAGAGATTCTTCAGCTTTACTGACTGTTTGCCCTAGTTCATCAAGATAGCTTAAGCCTCTGTGATAATATTCTTCAAATAAGGCAAATTTTTCTGGAATTGATGTGTCTTCGTTAGGTAAGAGGCGTAGATATTGCGAGTAGAGTAAGCCAAGAGCCGTGTAGTCGTAGGCGAGGCTCTCTTGATATTCTCCTGTGGTATTTATTTCTATAGCTTGGCGAATATTTTCTTCAGCTTGGGTAAGTAAATTAGATACTTCTATTGAATTTGAGACTTGTTTTGCGAATAAGCATTGACAAGAAGCAAGTTGTCGATAACGTCTAGCAACGCTCTCTTTTTGATCTAGTTGTTGGTGTAATGTAAGGCTTTGTTGGCAATGCTCAATCGCTTTAGTATAGTCTTTCAAATCTCGATAGCAACTAGCCAACCAATACCACTGATTAGCGACATTATTATCTTTACCTAATTGCTGATACAGTTCGCGGCTTTGTTGATGGTAATTGATTGCTTGTTCATATTTCCCCCAATTTTGATAAATACTACCCAATTGATAGTAAGTTAGTGCAATTTCAAGTTGGTTGTCTAAATGCTGGCAAATTGCTAAACATTGATTTCCACATTCAATAGCTTGCTCGTATTTTCCCCATTCTCGATAGTAATCACCTAGCCCATACCATAGCATTGCGACATTATTATCTTTACCTAATTGCTGATAAAGTTCACGGCTTTGTTGAAAATAACTTATAGCTTGTTCATATTTCCCCCATTCTTGATAAATCCATCCTAATTGAACGTAAACTAGTGCGACATTAACTTGGTCATCAATTTGCTGACGAATGGCTAAGTCTTGATTGTTACACTCAATAGCTCGCTCATATTTTCCCCATTCCGAATAACAATAAGCCAACCAAAAAAATAGATTAGCGATATTCTTATCTTTACTTAATTGCTGATAAATATCGTGGCTTTGTTGATAGTAATTGATCGCCTGTTCATATTTACCCCAAGTTTGATAAATCCTACCTAATTTATAATAAGCATCAGCAATATTAACTTGGTCATCGAGTTGCTGACGAATAACTAAGTCTTGATTTTCACATTCAATAGCTTGCTGATATTTCCCCCATTCTCGATAGCAGTCACCTAACCAATACCACAGGTCAGCTATATCCTTATCTTTTCCTAATTGCTGATAAAGGTCGCGACTTTGTTGATAGTAATTAATTGCTTGTTCGTATCTCCCCCAATTTTGATAAATCCTGCCTAATCGCCAGTAAGATAATGCAATATTAACTTGGTCATCAATTTGTTGACGAATGGCTAAGTCTTGATTTTCATATTCAATAGCTTGCTGATATTTCCCCCATTCTCGGTAGCAAACAGCCAACCAATACCACTGGTTAGCTACATCCTTATCTTTCCCTAATTGCTGATAAATATCGCGGCTTTGTTGATAGTAATTAATTGCTTGTTCGTATCTTCCCCAATTTTGATAAATCCTGCCTAATCGCCAGTAAGATAATGCAATATTAACTTGGTCATCAATTTGTTGACGAATGGCTAAGTCTTGATTTTCACACTCAATAGCTTGCTGATATTTCCCCCATTCTCGATAGCAGTCACCTAACCAATACCACAGGTCAGCTACATCCTTATCTTTTCCTAATTGCTGATAAAGGTCGCGACTTTGTTGATAGTAATTAATTGCTTGTTCGTATCTCCCCCAATTTTGATAAATCCTGCCTAATCGCCAGTAAGATAATGCAATATTAACTTGGTCATCAATTTGTTGACGAATGGCTAAGTCTTGATTTTCATATTCAATAGCTTGCTGATATTTCCCCCATTCTCGGTAGCAAACAGCCAACCAATACCACAGGTCAGCTACATCCTTATCTTTTCCTAATTGCTGATAAAGGTCACGGCTTTGTTGATAGTAATTAATTGCTTGTTCGTATCTCCCCCAATTTTGATAAATCCTGCCTAATCGCCAGTAAGATAATGCAATATTAACTTGGTCATCAATTTGTTGACGAATGGCTAAGTCTTGATTTTCATATTCAATAGCTTGCTGATATTTCCCCCATTCTCGGTAGCAATCACCCAGCCAAAACCATTGATTAGCTACATCCTTATCTTTCCCTAATTGCTGATAAAGGTCGCGGCTTTGTTGATAGTAATTAATTGCTTGTTCGTATCTTCCCCAATTTTGATAAATCCTGCCTAATCGCCAGTAAGATAATGCAATATTAACTTGGTCATCAATTTGTTGACGAATGGCTAAGTCTTGATTTTCATATTCAATAGCTTGCTGATATTTCCCCCATTCTCGATAGCAGTCACCTAACCAATACCACAGGTCAGCTACATCCTTATCTTTTCCTAATTGCTGATAAAGGTCACGGCTTTGTTGATAGTAATTGATTGCTTGTTCGTATTTTACCCAATTTTGATAAATCCTGCCTAATTGCCAGTAAGCCTTTGCAGCATCAACTTTATTATCCAACTGCTGACACATGGCTAAACATTGGCTTTGATATTCAACAGCCTGCTGATATTTACTCCATTCTCGGTAGCACTCACCTAGCCAATACAATAGGTCAGCAACATCCTTATCTTTACCTAATTGCTGATAAAGTTCACGGCTTTGTTGATAGTAATTGATTGCTTGCTCGTATTTTCCCCAATTTCGATAAATCCCTCCTAATCGGGAGTAAGATTGTGTAATTATAACTTGGTCATCTAATTTCTGACAAATTACTAAACCTTGATTTTCGTACTCAGTGGCTCGCTCATATTTCCCCCATTTTCGGTAGCAATCACCCAGCCAAAACCATTGATTAGCTACATCCTTATCTTTCCCTAATTGCTGATAAAGGTTGCGGCTTTGTTGATAGTAATTAATTGCTTGTTCGTATCTTCCCCAACTTTGATAAATCCTACCTAATCGCCAATAAGCTCGTGCAACCTTAACTTGGTCATCGAGTTGCTGACGAATGGCTAACTCTTGATTTTCACATTCAATAGCTTGCTCATATTTTCCCCATTCTCGGTAACAAACAGCCAACCAATCCCATTGATTAGCGACACTATTATCTTTACCTAATTGCTGATAAAGTTCACAACTTTGTTGATGGTAATTGATAGCTTGCTCGTATTTACTCCAATCTTGATAAGTTCTACCTATGTGATATAAAGCCAATGATTCATCTTGAGGTTTATTAATCTCTCTACTAATAGTCAACATTCGCTGAAAACAATCTAAAGCTTGTTCATATTTGCCATGTAATCTATGACAAACACCTCTGTTTCTCCAAAAAATTAGAAACTCTGATGGTTCAATGTATCGAGCCAATTTTTCAAAACATTCTTGATAATAAGAAACTGCTTGTTCAAATGCTTCTTTTTCTTGATAACAAGTAGCCAAAGACCAAGCAATATAAGCACTAAATCTGCTATCTGAGCTATTAGTTAATAGTTCTAACATTTCAATGGCTTTATCATACTTATCCTTACGCAGATAAGACATTGCTGTGAGAAAATTTAATGCTGTTTGGCAATCTTCATCAAGATGATAATGCTGGCGAGTATGTTCAAGATTAGGTGTCATGTCATCACCCAATTCTTTAACCAACTCTCTCATACTGCAAAATAGTGTAGGTTCTAATTGGTTAACAATTTCTGTGACACAATCAGCTAATCCTGTTAATTCGCCACAAGCAATATAAAGAATAGCTGCTTTTGCTTTAACCCGAATTTCTTCAGATAAATTTGAATTATTAGCTGCTTGTTTCAATAAATCTATGACTTCACCTTTTTGACAAAAAAGTTCAATTTTACGCAGTAGCCTCAGTATTTGCTTGGTTATATCATCCTCAAAATCAGCATCTATACCAAGATAAGTAATTACTAACTTCTTTATTGGCTTTTGGCGAATAACAATACTGTTAATTTCAATTTCAGCAATCACCTGTCCTGCAAACAGTAAATTTCCGAGTTTAAATTCTGCTGGCTGCAACTTATTTGCTGATTCATCATGCTTTAAATAAACAATAGTCTCATCATCAGATGCAGAAATTTTGATTTTAATCTCGCCATGTTGCAAAACAGGTTGGTAATCTTCGATATTAATAAATAATTTCTCTGCTAATTTCTTAAATTGCGTCGAAAAATGACTCCCATAATATCCCAAAGCTAGTAATAGCGGCTCGTTCCAACGTGGTTCATGAAGATGTTTTTGAATTAATTCCAAAATCTCACTTTGTTCTTTATCTGCAATATAACGAGCTGCAAAATATTCTTCAAATGTCAGGTGCATAAAGCCATAAAAACCAGGCATTCGTTCTACAAATAACCCTGTGGTTTCTCGCACCTTCCGCAAAAATTCTCCTACCGCTTGGCGCACAGAATCCGATTCAGGTTCAGCATCATTTAATTCTGCTAACTTAGCTGCTAGTTTCTCTTCTACTTCTGCTTGTGTTACCAAACCAGAAGGCTTTTCTTCGTGCATCCAATATGCCAGAGGTGCTAAAAGTTCTACTACCTCAGTTTCTTTTAACACTACCCTTGGCGCATCGGGTAATTTTTTACCAAGTTGCCAATCTTCTGTTAAAGTTTGTACTGCCAACTCGTACAGTTTCACGCGGCGGTTGGGTAGTCGTTCTCCATTGCGGTGAATCAATGCCAAAATAGTTAACAGCAAGGGATTTGCCGTCAATCGCTGTACACCAGGATTATCTTTAACCGCCTGTAAAATTTCCTGCGCTTGCTCTGTACCTTTTTTTAGCCATTGCTCTTCACTAGCATCTGGCTGCTGTGCTTTTTCAACTGTTCGACACCAGCGATACAAAAACCGTTCTACCTGTTCGCTGTCCATATCTTCAATAGTAAACTCGGCAAATCGACTGCTGAGTTTTACATCACTGTAGCCAGCAATCCGGCTGGTAATGACGAATTTGTTGCTAGGGAATTCATCAACAAATGTGTTAATCCGTTCTACAATCTGTTTGCGACTTTCTTGATCAAATACCTCGTCTAAACCATCCAGCAGCATCAAGCACTGTCCTTGACGCATGGCATCTAAAAGTAAAGCTGCTACCTCATTTCCTATTTCTAACTCTGATTGAAAATGCGCTTCCCACTGGCGGTAAAACTGACACAAATATTCCAGTAAAGTTAACTCAGGTTGTTGTTTTAACTTTTCTGCATAATCAGCAATACGGAAGAAAATAGGTAACAAAGTTTTACCTAAGTCTTTGTTCTTTGTCTCCTCAACAGTATCATCTTCAACGATGACTGTTTCTAATTCGTCTCTTTTGGCAATGGCAAAATGTAGTGCTAAATAACGCAGCAGAGTAGTTTTTCCCGCACCAGGACTGCCTAAAATCACGCTATAGCAATTCTGCCGTACCGCCTCAGATAAATCTACCTTTTGTGTAACGGTTTTAGTGCTAGAAACTAATGTTGATATTGGTACTTCAGGTAGTGGTTCATAATAGTATGGTTCATCCCAATCATCCAGGTTAGAACCCATTTCTTTTAATCTATTACTACTCGGAGCTTGCCGTACAGTTAACGCCTCCAGTTCCCTTTGACTGCGTTCAGAAGTATCTGTAACTTGTTGTCTCCATTGTGCTTGCAGGGAAACATAAATTTGGTCAAGAAAAATATCGACTTGACGATTTACCTGCATTACACCACTCATTTTTAAATAGGAATTTTCAGCAATCAGCCAATCTAAGTAGGGATAAAGCAAAGGATTACGTGTTTCAAATTCCACTATCTTTCCTCGCCAATCCCAAAAATCTGGCGCACGCTGACGAAATTCATCTAAAAAGTCGATGTTATTTAGCCACAAAATCAAACATAAATTTCTCCCAAATAGTTCCTCCCTGCCTAAATTTAACTGCCTCATTTCTTTTACTAAGCGCGGCGTTGGTAATTGGTCAATTCCAAATGCCATTACCAATTTGCGCCCAGTCTCTAGACTTTGATGTTGCTGATCATCTAAGCTATACAGAAAGTTATGGAAGGAATTTTGACTATAATAAAAGTTAGTAAACTCAAACTGTTCTTCACGGATAGCTAATGATTCTTTTAGCTGTTTGACAACGGGATGTTGGGGGCTACTTTCTGGTGCGATCGCAAATATAATTGTCGTACCACTAGAAAGTTCTAATACACTGACTAATTTGTTTAATTCTGCTTTGTCAGCTTCGCTAAGAGAGTAATTAGAGTCTTGATCCAGCATACATCAAACCAGCATTTAATAGTAATTTTCAAGAGCAAGCCATACTTTTAAGTATTATTATTCGCAACCTGCCAACGTTCTAAATCCTCAATTAAAATCGGATTAATATCAAACCAAGATTCTTGCATTGAGTTGTAATACCCTAAAACTAATTTATTTTGCAAAAGTTCGTCACAAATAATAAATTCACCCTTATTTGGCAAACTATGAGTTTTAGTTGTGAGTTTACCAGTGCGATGAATTAAATCTAATTCAGGATAGTGGTAATCGCTTAAATTATATTCCCGCCGGACTTCACGTACTGATTCTTGTGCAGTGGCTAAATCTACAAAACTCAACTTATTCCGCAACGCAATTTCACAGGCTGTACGTGCTAACCTGACTAAATCTCGCATCACTCCGCCACTTTTTTCACAAATTAATTCCAGTGCATCAGGGTTAAATAAACCTTTGTGACTATCGCCTAAAGTATCCAAACGTTTGTTAATGACATTAATTAGAATTTCTCGACCTTTTTGATCAGGCTCACTAGTTGGACACAAATTAGCATCAGATTCAAAAACAGGCGGATTATTTAAATCCAAACATTTCTGAAATGCTTCCATTGGCTGACGAAAATTCGGTGAATATCGCAAAGAGATAGGAATAGCATAGATAATATGACAATTTAATTCTATCAACAGAGGACTAGAAAACATCTCCAATGCTGTTACTTGATCATGCCTATCCAATCCATCAACAACAATCAGTAACTTTTGTTTTTGTTCTTTTTCAGCAGCTTCGATAATATTATTAACGCTGGTAATAATTTTACTCAACACAGGACGAACATTAAGTGTTTTTGTCACTTCACTTGTTAAACCTCGTTTGAGAATTATACCTGCCTTTTCTATAAATTCTGGCACTCCCAAACCTTCAGTGTGGCTTCCTTTATCTTCATAAACTACACTTTTTAAGCTGTCTAAAAGAGCATCTAATAATTTATCTTTTTTAAATAGCCAATTAGATTCAATAGCCTGAGCAATTTGTAAGCCAATCAAAACTACAACTTCGGCATAGCCTATGTTATATCTGTCTAGGGATGTTTGCGTGTCAATCCAAACAACTGTGTAGATGTCAGCTAATTTTTGTTCTAATCTTCGCAGTTCAGTAGTTTTACCTCCACCCCCTGAAGGGGTGACAGAGAAGTTATAAAGCAGACTGGATAAGAGTCATAGCCCGTAAACCTTGCTGAAAATAGGGTAGTTTATGGGGCTTGAGGCGCATCAATTCATCAGCTAAATCAGCCCAAAATT
>NZ_JACJSD010000018.1 GCF_014697615.1 Nostoc sp. FACHB-280
GACCTGAAGCCAGATTCTCACGCGTTACTCACCCGTCCGCCACTAAATCCTAAGATTCCGTTCGACTTGCATGTGTTAAGCATACCGCCAGCGTTCATCCTGAGCCAGGATCAAACTCTCCGTTTTGATTCCTTTCTTGGCTACCCTTTTTTAACCTTAGCCTGGTTATTTTATTTACTTGACGCAGGCTACTTGTGCTATTATTGCTTTCAAACTATAATCTTTTCATGGTTCGGTTCCCTTCGAGCGAGCTTCGCTTTGCAGCGCCCCCTCTCTCAGGCACTTATCCAATATATCTAATCCCTCAATAAGTGTCAACCTCTTTCTCAAAAAATATTTTTTCTTTTCTCTCTATACCTCTACACTTTCTAGCTAAACAGTCTAGTGTGTCGTGCAGAAAGCTATTTATAAAATAGTGTTGTACATCCAACTCACAAGCTAGATCAGGTAAGTCATCGGTCATAGCAAAGCATCAGGAATCAGTTATGAGGTATATGAACACATACTTTAGTTAAGAACTAAACTTGTGACCATTGTCTGCCAACTTTCGCTAAATTGGAAAAAGGTAGGTAGACTTAAGGAAGTGTTAAATGTCAGCACAACTGTTACTGGTAGATGATGAACCAGGATTGAGAGAAGCTGTGAAGGATTATTTACAAGAAAGCGGCTTTAGTGTTCAAGTTGCCAGTAATGCCCGTGAAGGCTGGGAGTTAATGGAGCAGAACACGCCTGACTTGGTAATTTCTGATATTATGATGCCCCAAGTAGATGGCTATCAGTTTTTGAAGCAATTAAGAGAAGACCCACGCTTTCAAGCATTACCTGTTGTCTTTTTAACTGCTAAGGGTATGACTGGCGATCGCATTCAAGGCTATCAAGCAGGTGTTGACGCATATCTACCGAAGCCTTTTGATCCAGATGAGTTAGTAGCGATAATAGAAAACTTACTGTCTCGTCGTCTTGTTAAGCCTACGTTTACAAGTGAAGACAGTGAAACCCCAGATATTGCCGAATTAGCTAATCAAATCGCGCAAATCAAAGCTCTTTTGACACAAAGAAGTGCGATCGCTCAATCTCCAGCTCCATTTAAAATTGACTTAACCCCCAGAGAGCAAAGTGTTTTAAACCTAGTAGCTGAAGGGCTGATGAATAAAGAAATTGCTCGTCGTTTAGAAACCAGTGTTCGGAATGTAGAAAAATATGTAAGCCGTTTGTTCAGCAAGACTGGCACAAATAGTCGTACAGAATTAGTTCGTTTTGCGCTCGAACACGGTCTTGCTAAGTAAAAATTTCAAAGTAATTGTGATATTGCTCGCTTTAAATCAGGAATTATATAGATATTTTAGCGATTTTTAAATAAAACTCTTTGCTGCTCCCAATTCATATCTTGGGATGCTACACGATCACTCCAAACTCAAGCATAACGCAACCAGGAGCGTTTAAATTAGCAAACTCCTAGATTAGAATCCTGCAAAAGTAAATTCCTCATACTGTACTAAACCAGTATTTTGCCAACCTGGAAAGACAATACAATTTGAGTTTGAGATGCTAGATTTTGGAAGGGTTGATTGGTAAGCTTTTCCGTTATCTAGCTTTTGCAATCATTTTTAAGTTTGGGGTAAAGTCTGAGTCTATCTTCCTGCCTAAATTATTTAAACACAATCAAACATCGATAGATGCCTGAAAGATATTTTGGACTGTTGAGATAGTCAACAACCATATATTCATCTTGAATGCGATCTCTTCACAAAGCAACACCCTGGCTAGAAAAATTTTGCGGGTAGATCAATACTCTTGACTGTAAAGTGATCTGCAAAAAGCATCAAATTATTGACTAGCTGTCCATCTTTATTCCTTGATGCTCAGGTTGATAGCTACTTTAGATGCTTGATGAAGTTTTTGTAAGGCAACATAAATTTAAAGCTTGTGGCTTGGTAGTGAGGTTAAAAACCAACTTAATGATGATTTAGTATGGCGCAGGGAATGAGCGAACTGCAAAAATTACTGTAACGATGCCCCATTCATCAACTATTGCTACTCAATTACTGGAGAGCTTGAGAACCGACTATTGAGTGTTATCAGCAGCATTCCGTAAGCGCATCAGTTGACGACGCATTTGAGGTGATGCCTTAAATTCTGAGACTTCCTGAGCTTTCACAGAGGCTTGCAGCGTCTCTAAGAAGTCATCAGAACCTTCAGTTAAAGCGTCTAGTAGTACTTGTAACAGTTGCTCGCGATCGCCCAGGAGGCTCTTTTCCTCAATCAATCGGAATTTGAGATGAATCTCGCATTCATAAACACCGACTTCAATATTATTTATTTGGCGTGGTAATGCTTTCGAGTTCATAAGTTTTGCGGATTTTTTTTACTTGGTAGTCATGAAATTGAGGAATTATTCTCCTCAGCAAACATCTTTTATCTTTTTTTTGAATCTATACCGCTGTAATTTAAGATTTTCAACTTATCTCATTCTAGGGTTCATTTTTATCTCCTATGTTTTTTCTAGCTAGTCTTGCACACCTGAAGTTGTAATCTTCCTCCACCAGAACTGGTTTAGGTAAACCATCACTATTATTCAGTTTTTAAGATTCTATACAATAAAGTTTCTGTAAGAAGTTGTTCTACCTTTTTAAAGGTTTTTACATCAACTTCATCTTAACGTCAATAACAGTTCGAGTTTTTACTGACTTTTTAGTAATTATACGTAAGTAAATTCGCTGTATTTTTTCAATTTAATTAACCCTAGAGGAAGCTTCACGATAATTACGTGAAAACACTTGATGTTAGTTTTTTTCACCAATAATTTCAGGAGATTTTGATGAATAAATTTATTAAGAGTAAAATATTGATTCTTTGTAGATAAATATACATCGTTAATCAATTTTTTTTAAGTATAAAAATTAGAATTTATCTGTATGAAAACCTGTAAATTTGTGCATTGTAGAAACGAAAACTGCGGTGGCGAAACTTCAGCAGTCAAAAATCAAGTAAGAACTTAAGTATAAAAATCAAAAATTAGCAGTTTAAGTAACGGTATATGGGTATAAATGATTTATCTGTACACAAAATGAGTTCAGCAGTACTAGCAATAGCCACACTCAAAAATCTCACCCAAAAATGAGGTAGAAAGAGGCAGATGTATGGGGAGAATAATAATTAACTACTGATGAATTAATGAAAGCTTATGGATAGAGCAGATTTTAGGGCTGGGCAACCGTCTACAATGATTTCAGTGTAATCAACTGAAACCTTTACACCATTCTATGGACAACCCAATGCTGCTCAAGTCCACAACCCGGCATATCCGCATTTTTGCGGCAGAAATTGACCGGGATGGCGAACTAGTTCCCAGTAATCAAGTTTTAACGTTGGATGTTGACCCAGACAACGAATTTAATTGGAATGAAGATGCTCTACAAAAAATTTATCGTAAATTTGACGAATTGGTAGAATCTTCTAGTGGTGCAGACCTAACAGACTACAACTTACGCCGCATTGGTTCAGATTTGGAGCATTATCTGCGATCGCTCCTCCAAAAAGGCGAAATCAGCTACAATCTATCTGCTCGCGTTACCAATTACAGTATGGGAGTTCCCCAAGTAGCTGTAGACGATAAATAGTAGCACCCCTTACAGCAACCACAGAGGTACAAATCAATTCAATAGCGATGAAGATTTTGCATCCTCAGTAGCCAGAATAAAAGCTGTCAGATCAGCTTTGGCTGGTGCATAAGTTTGATTATTCAATAGTAAGAGTTAGGAGTGATGTGTATTCTCACTCCTATATCTTTAGAGATGTCAAGTTACCGCTGCTATGTAAAAACTAATAATCGATATATATTCATCAATCTATGTTTGGAGACAATCTCGTAGACTAGAGAGATTTTGATTTTATTGATCATTAGCAAAATTACATCGTCTGATAGAAGGCAGAAGTCAGAATGCAGAGGGCATTTCACAATTTTTTCTAGTTATTGTAATTATTGTGACTAGTGCATTCTGAATTATGCTTTCTTGCACAACAACTCCATCCACAATCATCTAATTGAGAGGGTGGAACAAAAATTTTTCAGATCCTGGCTTTAGCAGAGTAATAACTGCTATTTAGCTAGTTTCACAACTAACTTTTTAATTCTTAAATAAAATTAATTTAAAGTTTGTAACTGATCAGCCCATATAGTTCAGTAAGGCACATCAACTTAGTTTAAATTGAGTTTTATACCCTGTTTTTTGGGTAAATTTGGAGATTTTTAACTCCAACTAAACCATATTGACTTATAAATTAAAGAAACAGTTGTATTATGTGTGGCTTTCTAATGCTCTAATTAACTCAAAGCACCTAATTACAGATAAGTAAAGGTTAAGTTTTGTTGACAGGCTTAAAGTTAGTTGCACTGGCAACGGAAAGTCACAGAACAAGAAAAGTTATGATGAGGCTGTAGAATTGGCCAAGGAGTGTGATATTTGCATAAATTCTTTCAACCAAGTATTAGCATTGACTGGTGTTTCCCAGCTAGAATCATGATCCCCAGTGGGATATGTCTGTTTGCAGAAACAAAAGCAGCCTAGTACTGCTCACTGCCTATGGTTTTGAAGAAATTGCCAATCGCTAATCAGTGCGAACACTATGGAAAATGATGCGGCAACCCTCTACTGCCCAAATGAACTTTGTCAGGCTGCCAACCCCCTGACTCATAAGTTTTGTCAACGATGTTCTACACCCCTACCCAAACGATATCTCTGGGTTGTGGGTGATGTTCTAAATGTGGGTAGTCCTGGAGAAATATTAGCCGATCGCTATTTAGTCCTGAATAAATCTGTTGTTTTAGATACTAAGCCTGGATTACTGCCTCAAGGATTAGAAACAGACAACTTACAAACAATTAGAGCTTATTTGAGATTAATTCCCTACAGCTTACATATACCGCAGGTGTATGGAGTACTGCCTTTAAGAGATGGACGCTCTCGCAAAGAAATTTTACTTTTAGAAAAACCGCCTTTATTCACAGAACCGACGACAGATTCTCAATTAAGGTTGTGTCCGCAGTTAACTACTGCATGGCGCAATGCAACATCTATGCGTCAACTGAATTGGCTATGGCAATTAGCACATCTCTGGCAGCCGTTGGTGAGTGAAGGTGTTGCGTCTAGTTTACTTGAACCTCACTTGTTAAGGGTGGAAGGGTCTTTAGTCCGCTTATTAGAATTGCGGTTTGACACTGCAACACCAAAATTATCTGACTTAGGGGAATTTTGGCAGCAGTTATTACCAGATACCAAACCAGTCATTGCCGAATTTCTTAACCAAGTTAGTAATTATCTGATTAACGGAGAAATCAATTCCGCAGAAGTGCTAATCTCAGTTTTAGACCGGGGATTAACTGAATTAGGCGAATTGCAATCGCCAAAAATTAAAATTATCACCAAAACGGACACTGGCCCAAAACGCCAACGCAACGAAGATGCCTGTTATCCACCAAGTGGCACAATGTTGAGTAAACCGCCTCAAGCTACAGCCTTGGCTATTGTCTGTGATGGCATTGGTGGACATGAAGGTGGTAATGTCGCGTCTAATTTAGCAATTGACACTATTCAGCAACAAGTTCAACAACTCACCAAAGTTCCGTACAACCATATAGACCCTTCATTGCTGCTGGCAGACTTGGAGCAAGCTGTGGCAGTTGCTAATGACAAAATTAGCCAGCGCAATGACAGTGAAAATCGTCAGGGGAGAAAGCGTATGGGTACAACCTTGGTGATGGCATTGCCAGTAGCCCATGAGATGTATATTACCCATGTTGGTGATAGTCGCGCTTATTGGATTACACGGGATGGTTGTTACCAAGTCACGTTGGACGATGATGTTGCTTCGAGGGAAGTACGTTTAGGATATGCAATTTACCGGGAAGCGGTGCAGCAAAGTGGTTCGGGTTCCTTGGTTCAGGCATTAGGGATGAGTTCTAGTACAGCATTACATCCAACAGCACAGCGGTTTATTGTGGATGAAGATGCTGTGTTTCTGTTGACATCTGATGGCTTAAGTGACTTTGATCGCGTGGAAGAATACTGGGAAACAGAAATTTTACCAATTTTGACAGAAGAAACAGATTTAGTCACAGTTGCTGATAAATTGCTGGAAATTGCCAACACCAAAAATGGCCACGATAATGTGACGATCGCTTTAGTTCATTATCAAGTTAAATATGTTGAGCCAGAGCTTACCTTAAAAGCGGTGGTTGTTGAACGTCCTAGTACTACAGCCGCAAAAGTTACACCTAAGCCCTTACAACCAACTTTACTAGAAGACATTTCTGAGCAGAAAACTTTAATTCCCGAACATAAGTCTAGTTCTCTTCAACAACTGCCACTACATTTAATTGTGCCAATGATTATTGCGATCGCCGCAGGTTCTTTAGGACTGCTGGTGCGGGGACTGTTCATGTCATCGCCGTTATTGACTACAGATCCTATCCCTACTGTACAGCCGACTCCTACTGCTACAAATGAGCGATCGCTCAATAATCTGGCTCCCGGCTGGGTAATTACCAATAGCCAAGAAATTACCTTGGATGATCAGAAGTTACAACCTGGCAGTTTGCTACAAGTGCTAGAAGTCGAACCGGGAGATCCAGCAAATACTCAGGAATCTGTAATTAAATTGCGGCTTTGCCCTGCTGAAAATACTCCATCTCCTCAAGCTGACAAACCACTGCGAGTTAAATTAGCGCAGTTGCAACGTCAAGGCATTTCTGTACTGCAAGTCAACGAAACTAGTAGTTGTGGAAATTTATCCCAGCTACCAGATAGTTAAACTCCTGTATCTACCAAGGTGAAAATGCAACAAATACTCGATAAACTTGTAGAAGCCTGGAATAATACATTTAATAACTAGATTTAAAATTTCCAGGCGAAAAGTTTTCCTCACGGAAAATTGTTATCGCAAGTCCTTGGTTCCTACTTTTTAACTTAAAGAACCCATGCCATCCCTGAACTTAGCGATCGCCCGTCTCATCAATACTGGCACAGATAGCTTTGCCATTTGGGTGGTCAAAGCTCCTTATCCTAGTGGCTATGTTCTGCGTGACTGTGTATGGCCGGCTGAACTGAATCAAGTTTGGCAAGAGTGGCAGCAAATGTTTGCTGGACACAGTGGTTTAGTTATAAACAACACAGCGCCTCAACCTGCTAACCCACTCGCGTTGAATTTAGGTACCACTAATTCTGGCCACATGCCTGGTTATGGTGGTCGTTTAATGCAATACTTAGGGCTGTATTTGTGGCGCTGGGTATTTGACGGGCCAATTCTCAGCAGTCTCGAACGCAGTTGTGGAATTGCGATGGGACAGCACAAACGTTTGCGCTTTCAAATCGAAATTCGTGACCCAGATTTGATTGCCTTACCTTGGGAAATTATGCAACGTCAACCCGGACAATCCGCGATTTCGCTTTCCCAGGACTTACTGTTTAGTCGTACCACTAGTGAAGTTGAACCACTGCCATTTTTACGTACAGATCAGGCCTTAAATATCTTGCTAGTATTAGGTCATGATGAAAACTTGCAACTAGAACAAGAAGCAAGTATTTTGCAACAAATTTTGGAGAATCAGCCGCAAATTAACCGCAATTATTCTGGGTTTGCGCCTTGTATGGTTAAAACGCTGATTCAACCAACACCCCAAGAGTTGATTCAAGAATTAGAAACAAAAGCTTACAATATATTTTTTTACGCTGGTCATGGCTTACCAGGGCCAGATGGAGGATTGTTATTTTTGCGTCCCGATAAAACCCTCAATGGCATAGAATTGGCGCAAGTTTTAACTCGGAGTGGTTTAAAATTAGCCGTTTTTAATGCTTGTTGGGGAGCGCAACCAGCAGCAATTAATCACCAAGCAATTCCCGCCAGCAGTTTAGCAGAAGTACTCATTCGGCATGGTGTACCAGCAGTTTTAGGAATGCGAGATGTGATTGCTGACCATGAAAGTCACAGTTTTATTAAAGCTTTTGCTGAGGCTTTGCGATCGCGCAAACCTATTGATGAAGCTGTGGCAGAAGCTCGCCAAGAAATGTTAACACTGTATAAGTTCAACCAACCTGCTTGGACTTTACCAGTTCTGTATTTACATCCAGATTTCAATGGCGAACTTGTTAAAAGCATTGATGAGGGAATTACAGAGTTACCAGATATTTCCATTATTAATGTAAATCGCGTTACTTCTAGAGCTTGTTTGCGATCACTCTCCCCAGGAGGTAGAACTTGGTTTTTACGTACCGGTGTAACTCGTATTGGTCGCACTCAAGATAACGATATTGTAATTCCGGAACCATCAGTTTCTAAGCGTCATGCCGAAATTTTATGTCGTAATACTTATACTGGCAACACTCCAGTACAAACTTATTATTTACAGGATCTCTCAACTTACGGTACAACTTGGTGTCTAAGTGCTAATGGCTGGCAACAAATCCTCCGGGAAGAAGTACTATTACAACCTGGAGCTAAGTTAAAGTTTGGCAATTCTGGCAATGAAACCTGGGAGTTTATTATTGAAAATTAAGCCTTCTTTCAGAATAAAAATTACAGTGAACTGTATACTTCACGCTTCATGCTGACTTTATGAAATTTTTTCCGATTCAATTACTAAATAAAAATCAGGTTCGTTTTTGCGGAAATTCTAATTTCCAACTTGTAGCAGTCAGTACTGCTAAATAATTCATCAGGAGTCAAAACAATGATTAACAAATTCGACAATTCCAACAATATCCCCTCATCGCCCACTCAAGCTGAATTAGAATTCCTCGAACTACTGCTAAAACCTGAAGATGGGACTTATCCTTGGAATCCTGCCGATGAGCAAACCGAAACATATTTTGATGAATTAGAACAGCAGTTTGCGATGCAAGATGTCCTAGAAGAAGAACTACATACTAGATCGCAATCTTTTTATGCCAAGCTAGATGGGTTATGGTCTCAGGTGACAAACTGTGCTGATTACAAATGTAATACAAAAGTCAGCATTTTTGACAGTCTTTGTGAAACTTTACATAGTGCCTTTGCCGCTGGCGTACCCACAGGTTGGTTAAACGCGATCGCCCAGAAAGCCACAGAAGTGACAGCTATGCAGCAATCAATCAACGAACAACTAGTGCAATGTGTTCAAACGGTATTACCTGCATGGGAAAGTGACGATATAGAAGTTTTTGCTCGCCCTTATGCTTATGCAATGCGTAGTAGCGAAAAGCAAAACCTGGCATCAGTGATGAATAAAATTAAAAACCAGGATTGGGCAACTTTATCAGAAATCGAGCAAGCTAAAGTGAGTGTAGCGATCGCTTACTATGCACTCAGACAAATAGATAAGTTAGAGACCGACGCTTAATGAGAAATTTGTCAGACTTTCTATTGATGGATGGAGATTAAATCTCTGTAGATTAGATATTATCTTGACTTTAGATAGAAAATTCCCAGAATAAACTCAAACTAAGACAATCTTCCCAACAAAGCAATCTATCCTGAGATAGAAAAAACTGGAATTAATCAAGCCTAGTTGAAAAACACGGTTAGAGAAAGAGGGCAGAAAGCAAACTGTAAGATTTCTACCCTGATCTGCTAGATTTGCAGATATTTATTTCGGGCCGAGAAAACGAGTTGCAAAATTTTGAGATCGCGTTGGTGATAACGCCCTGGCTTTTAAAATTGCTGCCATCAACACAGCGTAAGCTAAAACTCCCACCACCACCAATAAAAAAGCGTTAATCGAACCCAGCGCATTCCATAAAGCATGAAGTACAGATGCACTTAAGTAGCCGATAGAAAGAATTTGCCAACTCTTACTGGGTTTGAGAACAGCTAACCCAATAAAATATCCCAGATAGCCACTGTAAGCCATGTGACCCGCAACCGAGCCTAAAACACGCGGAATTAGCAATTGTAATCCAGCTAATTGACCAGCCGCACCAATACCAACTTGTTGACTCACATTTTGAGTAATATCTGGTACATACTGTCCCAAAGTTTCTAAAAGTGTGAAACCCAAAGCCGAAGCTGTGCCGAGAAGAATACCATCCAGAGGTTCCCACACACCAATATTTTCGCGCCAAGGTGAAGGTAATTTACTGCCGATGAAATATGCACCTAAGATTGGCAAAGCCTTGAGCAATTCTTCCATCAACCCTGCACCAAAGAACATTCGGATGAAAAGTTCTGTGATAGTAGCATCTTGAGCTGCGGCTAAGTTCCCTGGCAAAACCACCCGAAAAATAAAGATAAATAAATCTAAGATTGGACTCAGCAAAATTAACGCTGTACTCAGCGCCGTACCAATGAGAACCCACCAAGGTTTGGACTTACCACAAAGTTGATAAACAAAGTAATAAACCACAAAGCCAATGTAACTGGCTACAATAACTTGGTTAGCCTGGGGTCTACCAACAGTAGCAAACATCAGCACTACAAAAACTACTGTGAGTATTCCAGGGACAAGGTAAGCTTTACTAGTTAAATCCTTACCAGTAGAAATAATCGGAAAAAGTTGTGTAAAGCTAACTGAATCAGGCTGTTTGATTTGGGTATGGTTTTGAAAGTTAGCAGCAGAAGGCAATGATGCGTTTTGTTTCGTCATCATTGTTGGTTGAGGTATCAAGTCATACTCAAAAATAAATTGAGGGCCATCACTACCTAAAGCAATGCGATCGCCTGACTGTAATTCTTGACATCCATAAAAACGTTTACCATTGAGATAAGTACCATTAGCACTGTTTAAATCGCAAATTACCCAGGTGAATTTATTATCTGGCGATGAAGAGAGAGGGCGAACCGCAGCATGACGACGAGATACCATTCGATACATCATGGCATCCAAGACAACCTGACAGCTGGGGTCACGTCCAATTACCATCTCTTTACTTGCGTGTAGCGGGTAACGAGATTCTGAACCAAAAGCTGCTGCATTACCAGACACCAGCCGCAGAAAAGCGTTATGTCTTGCGTTTTTGCCTGTCATCGAGTTAGAGTGTCTTCCCAAACTAATTCATAAAATATTCTGGCAGGATGACTTAACCTTAGCCATACCGACAGCAGAATTGCTAAATCCACTATAGCTTTAGTTTCTGCTCAGAAATTCAAAATTTTCTCATGCAAAATTTAAAATTATCTAACTTCATATTGACAAGCATTTTGGCTATTTTTGGTGTCTTATGTGCCTGTTTGCTGGTAAATATTTCTCATAATACATAGATTTTATGTTATGCAAAGCCCACAGCCAAAAAATGTGCAGTAATAGCTGAAATTTTTAGTAGTATAGGCAACATATTAAGGCATTTATAGCAATCTCATTTTTTCTCAGAATTCAGGAGTCAGTATTCTGAATACAGAATGATGAAAAAACCTTATACTTCAAAAAAGTACAAGGCTTGGCGAATTTTGTATTTCATCCTTAAACTTGAGCAACTTCTGGATGTTCAATTTTAGTACCAAGTACTTTGAGAAACTCCGCCAGCCAACGGGAATGTGCAGGCCAAGCTGGTGCTGTGACTAAATTTCCGTCTACGATGGCCTCATCCACTGGGATTTGCACATAATTACCACCAGCTGCACGCACATCTGGACTACAAGCTGGATAAGCAGTACAATTTTTATCTCGCAGTACATCAGCCGCAGCTAACAACTGTAAGCCGTGACAAATAGCAGCAATAGGCTTATTTGTTTGAGCAAAATGACGAGTAATTTCTAATACCTGTTGATTTAAGCGAATATATTCTGGTGCGCGTCCTCCAGGGACAACAAGCGCGTCATAAGTATTAATATTTACCTCTGTAAAAGTAGCGTTTAACGTAAAGTTGTGTCCAGGTTTTTCACTATAAGTTTGGTCGCCTTCAAAATCATGAATTGCGGTTCTAACTTTTTCACCAGCTTTTTTGTCTGGACAAACAGCATGAACAGTGTGTCCTACCATTTGTAATGCTTGAAAGGGAACCATCACTTCATAATCTTCCACAAAATCGCCCACCAGCATCAAGATTTTTTTAGCTGCCATGTTTTGTTATCCTCAAATTTTTGTCAATGGTCATTTGTTATTTGTTAAATGTACTCTAAAAAATAAATGATTTAATTTATTTACTCAACAAAACTTATATCTGTAGGACTTACGTAAGTGTCACAATTGGTGGTTGGTGCGTGAAGCTATAAATTTCATGACTACGTTCCAATCTTCTTATTGAGTCACGCACCCTACAGAAAAAATATGCCAGTTACGTAAGTTCTAATCTACCTTATCTACCTTGTCCACCTCGTCCCTAAATATAAAGTGTGAACTACAGATTTATTAAAGCAGATCAAATTCTGCTATGGCATGGGGAAAATTTTTATTTTCATGGCTGGGACGGCTGAGTTTAATCAAGGCAAATCTTTGTAAGGGAGTTAAAGCCGCCCACTGTTCTAAACTCAAGTTGACACCTAATTCTTGAGCTTTTTCTTGTAAAGTAGCTGGGATAGTACTAGAGTCCATCCAAGTAGGATAAGCATCTACAGGGAGTTGTCCTACAGGTGTACCTGTTTTTTCTAAAATTAGTTGTTGGAGATATTCTCTGTAAGTGTCAATTTCGGTTTGGGTAGTGCAAGGTAATTCTAGTACAGTTTCACGCTCATCTTGCGTCATTTGTAACCAATCTGATAACTTGAGTTTAATTCCGCAAGTATCTAATTTATATCTCACTTGCATTGGTATACAGCGCAGAGAAGTTACAAAATCTGCTTCAAAATTAAAAAAGGTTGCCATATTTTAAATCATAAAAAACTTGTAGCAGTTGCTATTTGATATACGAGCAAAATAGACAAGGGATAGATATTTGCAGACTATTGAGTATTACTAAATTTTGGATGATTATTTTATATCTTTATATAATGTTAAATAGTTTTGACATTATATAAATACCTGTTAAATATGAAAAATTTTAATGAGATTGTTTGGAATTACTAGAGCGGATGATTAAATAACTGATAGATAAAGCTAAAATAGCAATTCCTAAACCAATTATATCAATTCCTGTGACTTTTTCTAAGTCAAGAATAATAATTTTACGAGCGACAGCAATTAAAGACGTGACAATAACTAATTCTACTTGGAATACGTGTTTGCGTAGATAAGCTGTGATATTTTCGAGAATTTCTAAGGCAATTAGGATATTTAAGAACAAGCCAAATATTTTAAATAATGTTGTATTGAATTTTCCATAGGGAGTATCAAATAACTCTTTAATTAAAAAAATTCCTAAATCTCCGATCGCTACTAATATTACTAGCACCATTAACACAGATAAAACCTTAGAAACTATAACCTCGACGTTCTCGATAACGTGCATGAAGCCTTCATCGGTAAATACTCCGAAGATGTTGTTAAATAGTTTTTTCATCTGCTGCATCCTGGTTATAGTTCAACAAGCAATTGGTAATGAAGCATAGCAGAAGGCAGGAGGCAGGAGGTGAAGCAGTGCGGTCTTGGGGGTTTCCCTCATGAGCAACTGCTGAACCCGAAGGGCAGAAGGCAGGAGGTAAAATTTAATAATTCCTAGCATTCACGCTCATCAGATGTCCTAACCTATATAACTACAGCTATAAATATCAAGAATTAAGACATAATTTCTTATGTCTTACTTATAGTCAAGAGTATAAGATGAGGATTTTAAATTATCACCATCGAATATCATCTATTGATTTAATTACTCAATTACCAATTTCTTGTTTAAGGATATACCAAGCAGATCACCATTGTGACGATTGGAGTTGATAATTTTTGCTTGTTACTTCCACAGAAATTGGTGCTAGTTGGACGGCGCAAGCTTTTAATTCTGGTTGCAGAGAATCGGGACAAGATTCGGGATGAGTGAGGGCGTTGGCTTCGGCTTGATTTGCCCAAAGTGCGCCCCAGTGCATCGGCACAAATACAGTACCAGGTGAGATCGCCTTGGTCACTTTTGCGGGAAAATGAGCTTGACCACGCCGCGATCGCACTTCAATTATCTGGTTATCGCTAATTTCCAACTTCGCCGCATCACGGGGATGAATTTCAATGAATGGTTCCGGGTGCATCGAGCGAATTTTTTCAATTCGACCTGTGCGCGTTTGCGTGTGCCAATGTCCGTAAAGACGACCTGTAGTTAAGATAAAAGGATAATCGGGGTCTGGTGGTTCGGCTAAACCTTTGGAGTAATAAGCCCCGAACCGCGCCCGACCATCGGGGGTGTGAAAGTGTAGGTCTGTGTAAAGGCGTTTGGAGAGGCGAGAGGCGAGAGGCTGGAGGCTAGTTTCTTGATGGTCGGGATGTGGCCAGTGGGTTGGGCCTTGTTTTTGTAATTGTTCATGACTGATACCCGACATATCGCATGGGCGATTTTTGGTGAGTTGGGCAAACTCGGCGTAAACTTCGGCAGAATTAGCAAAGCTAAACTTATCAGCAAAACCTAAACGTCGTCCGACTTCGGCGAAAATTTCCCAGTCGGCTTTGGCTTCTCTTGGTGGTTGGCGGAATGCTTGACATAAACTGACGCGGCGTTCGGAGTTGGTCATTACGCCTGTTTTTTCACCCCACTGGGCAGCAGGTAACAGCACATGAGCATAAGCGGCGGTTTCGGTGGGGTAGTATGCGTCTTGGTAAATTGTGAAAGGCGATCGCAATAAGGCTTTTTTTGTCCGTTCCAAATCTGGCATACTGACAGCTGGGTTAGTAGCGGCAATCCACAGTAAACCGACATCGCCAGTTTCTAAACCTGTAATCATATCCCAAGCCGTCAAACCAGGAACAGAAGAAATTTGTCCCCGCTTCAGTCCCCAAAAATCTTCCACTTCGGCGCGATGTTGGTCATTTTTCACCAAGCGATAACCAGGTAATAAATGCGCTAAACCTCCGGCTTCTCTACCTCCCATCGCATTCGGTTGACCTGTTAACGAAAACGGCCCCGCCCCTGGCTTACCAATTTGTCCTGTCATCAAGTGCAGGTTAATAATAGTCCTTACCTTGGCTGTCCCTTCAGTTGATTGGTTCACACCCATCGACCACAAAGAAAGCACTCGTTGAGACTGACCCCAATAACGTGCGGCTGTTTCTAAATCTTCAATGCTAATACCACATTGACGCGCTGTTACTTCTGGAGAATAGTGGCGGATGACTTCTGCATAAGCTGAAAAATTGCTGGTACAGTCATCGATAAAGCCAACATCGATGTAGTTCCAACGCATTAATAAATGGGCGATACCATTTAACAAATCAATATCTGTACCGGGACGAATTGCTAAATGTAAATCTGCGGCTTCGGCGGTGGGTGTGCGGCGGGGGTCAACCACCACCATTTTTACTTTGCGGTTTTTTTTGTGGTATTTAGCCAGTCGGTTAAAAATAATGGGATGACATTCGGCTGTGTTAGTCCCGATTAAAAATGCACAGTCAGTTAACTCTAAATCTTCGTAACAGCAAGGCGGGCCATCTGCACCAAAACTTTGAATATATCCAGATACAGCACTGGACATACATAAGCGTGAGTTCGCATCAAAATTGTTAGTTCCTAAACAGCCTTTTAAGAGTTTTTGGGCGATGTAATAATCCTCAGTTTGGAATTGACCGGAACCATACATACATATAGCTTCTGACCCTTGGGTGAAGCGAACAGTTTGAATGCGGTTGGTAATTAGTTCAAAAGCCTCATCCCAACTAACTCGCCGGAACTCTTGGTCTAGAGAGTCCCGCACCATTGGGTAATGTAGTCTATTTTTATCTAAAGATTCGGCGATCGTTGCACCTTTAACACATACCATTCCCTGGCTTGATGGGTGAGATTTATCACCCCTGACTCGCCAAGTCGGATTTCCTTGACTATCTCGATTGGTGGGTTTATTAAGTTGGGCTGGTGGAGACACTTCTAAACCACAGCCAACACCACAATAAGGACAAACAGTTTTAGTAAATTCAGTCATGTAGATACACCTAATGTATCGGTGCTTATCGGCTGGTTGATTGTTTATAAACCAACAGCATCCTTATATTCCCATTTATCTCGAAATTCCTTACTTTCAGGACTTACGCAAAATTATGAAAAAACGAACCGCAAAGGGCGCAAAGGACACGAAGTTATAAGAGTTTGAGAGAGTTCTTGCGTAAGTCCTAAGTTTCTCACTCTTCTTTGCGCCTCTGGTTACTGAGTTTCGACTACGCTCAACTACCGCGCAGTCGAAGTATGCGTCTTTGCGCGAGAAAAAATCTTACTCCTCATCATGCGCAAACCGACGATAGAGGAAATCTAGAGCATAGTTCCGCAAGTTGTAGTATTCCGGGTCTTCCATGATGCGGCGGCGGTTGCGGGGACGGGTGAAGGGAATTTCTAACACTTCACCGATTTGAGCGGCTGGGCCATTGGTCATCATCACCACTCTGTCAGCGAGGAACAATGCTTCATCAATGTCGTGGGTAATCATCAACACAGTAACTTGATGGTCACTCCAGATTTGCAGTAGTTCTTCTTGTAGTTCTTCTTTGGTGATTGCGTCTAACGCACCAAAGGGTTCATCTAAAATCAAGACTTGGGGACGGATAGAAAGGGCGCGGGCGATCGCAACTCGCTGTTTCATCCCACCGGAAATTTGACTCGGTTTCTTGTCTGCGGCTTCGGTGAGTCCCACCATTGCTAAGTGTTCTCGGACGATGGCGCGTTTTTCGGCTTGGGGCTTTTTAGGAAATACAGAATCTACAGCTAAATAAACGTTCTCAAATACACTCAGCCAAGGTAATAAGCAATAGTTTTGAAATACCATCATCCGGTCTGGGCCTGGTTCGGTGATGGGTTGGTCTTGCAGCATGACAACGCCATCGGTGGGTGTGTTGAAGCCAGACACCATATTGAGGAGGGTGGATTTACCGCAGCCGGAGTGACCAATTAAGCAGACAAATTCGCCTTCACGAACTTTGAGGTCAATTCCATCGAGGACGGTGTAGGGGCCTTCGGGGGTGGGGTAAATTTTGCTTACGCCTTCGATGATGAGGAAGTTATCGGCTTTGGTTTGTGGTTGTTGGAGTGTTTTGTTTATGATTTGCATGATATGTTTCTGATTTTATGATTTTTTCACGCAGAGGCGCGGAGGCGCGGAGAGTCTGAGGGAGATGGGAGAGTTATAAATGACTAAATAAAGACTTCTTCTATACGGATGTCTCGTTTGATTTCTAAGCTTTTGAGGTATTCTAGGGGTTCTGAGGGGTTAAAAACTTTACCATCGAATAGGTGAATTGGGTCGTCGTAGCCAGTGTCGAGTAAGCCGAGGTCACGGGCGGCTGCACCAAAGATGTCTGCACGACAAACTCTTTCGATAATTTCTAGCCAGTTTTTGGGGAAGGGTGTTAAGCCCCAGCGTGCTAGTTGAGTCACCATCCATAAGATTTCGGTGCGGTTGGGATAGTTGGTTTTGTTGAGGTAAAACTGGTTGTAGGCGGTGAGTGATTGGGGTTGAGTACCATCGCCGCGATCGTAGGGATCGGTGAAGCCGGGGCGGATGTAGGCTGGGTTGAGGTTGAGGTATTCAGGACGACAGATTAATTTGAGAATTTCTTCGCGGTTGCGGAGGTCATCACAGTATTTGCAAGCTTCTAATAAGGCTTTGATTAGAGCTAGATAAGTTTCTGGATATTGCTGCGCCCAGTCTTCGCGCACACCTAAGACTTTTTTGGGTTGTCCTGACCAAATTTCTAGGGCGGTGGCTGCAACAAAACCGACATCATCATGAACCGCCATATAATTCCAAGGTTCGCCAGCGCAGTAACCGTCGATGGTTCCGGCTTTGAGTTGGGCGACCATTTCTGTAGGTGCGATCGCAGTTAAGCTCACATCTGTATCAGGATTAATCCCACCAGCCGCTAACCAATAACGCAGAATTAAGTTCTGCATGGATGTGGGATGAACTACACCCAATGTCAAAATTCTGTCAGGAGCAGCGTTAATGGCTGTTTTGAGATCGCCTAAATTTTTCACACCTTCACCATACAGTCTTTTGCTTAAGGTGATAGCGTTGGCGTTGCGAGAAAGATTCAGCGCGTTGACAACCGGAATTGGTGTTTTACCACCTGCGCCTAAAGTTAGTGCTAAAGGCATTCCTGCCAGCATTTGGGCTGCATCTAATTTGCCTGTGGCTACCCCTTTGGCAATTTCATTCCAATTGCTGGCACGGTTGAGGGTGACTTCTAAACCATATTCAGCAAAGAAGCCTTTTTCTTGGGCGACGATTAAAGGTGCTGTGTCAGTTAAAGGTAAAAAGCCGATTTCTAAGTTGACCTTTTCTAATCCTCTGGGAGATACCGCTACAGGTGCAGTTGCTTTTTGCGCTTGGCGTTTCTTGGCTTGCTTTTGCTGGTTGAGGAAGTAAATTATCTCATTCCGCAGATTGTAGTAACTGGGATGATTGACGACTTCCAAACGTTGACGGGGACGAGGGATAGGTACTTCCAGGATTTGCCCAATGTGCGCTTCTGGGCCATTGGTGAGCATAACAATGCGATCGCTTAACAATAATGCTTCATCCACATCATGAGTTACCATCACACAGGTAACATTATGCTCATTGCAGATTTTCATCAATTGTTCTTGCAAACTACCCCGTGTCAGCGCATCTAAAGCACCAAAAGGCTCGTCTAACAATAACAACTTTGGACGTATAGCCAAAGCACGAGCGATCGCAACTCGTTGTTTCATCCCACCCGATAACTCACTGGGACGCTTCTTAGCTGCTAGACGCAAGCCTACCATATCGATATGCTCTTCGATGATGGACAGGCGATCGCTTTTCGACTTATTTTGATAAACCTCATCCACTGCCAAGGCTATATTTTCCCGCACATTTAACCAGGGGAGCAGCGAATAATTTTGAAACACCACCATTCTGTCTGGACTCGGTTCTCTAATCTCCTTACCTTCCAAAGTCACACCACCAATACTGGCTCTATCTAAACCCGCAATGATGTTAAGTAAAGTAGACTTCCCGCAACCAGAATGCCCAATTAAAGAAACAAACTCCCCCTGCCGGATTTTTAACTCAATATTCTTCAGAGCAATATACTTACCACCATTCGGTAAATCAAATATTCTATCAACGTGGTCAACTTCGACAAAAGTAGTAGTCATATCTAATTACTCTTTGCGTCTTTGCGCCTTTGCGTGAGGTAATTCTTTTTCTGGATTCAGCCAACGCTCTCAGTTTTCTACTTCTGTTCAGCCACAACCTTACTCGCAATAAAACCAACCAATCTATCCAACATCAACCCCACCAGACCAACATAAATCAACGCCAAAATAATCTCACTCAAATTAGTTTCCGTAGTCGTGTTGTAAGCATCCCAAATAAACGAACCAATACCCACACCACCGACCAACATTTCCGCCGCCACAATTGCTAACCAAGACAAACCAATCCCAATCCGTAACCCTGTAAAAATATACGGCACAGTCGCCGGAAACACAATCTTAAAGAAATACTTTGGCCCTTTCAGTTTTAAAACTCTCGCCACATTCACATAGTCTTGGGGAATTTGCTGCACACCCACGGTTGTATTAATAATAATCGGCCAAATTGACGTAATAAAAATTACGAAAATTGCTGAAGGATTAGCTTGTTGAAATGCTGCCAAAGAAATTGGTAGCCATGCCAATGGCGGTACAGTTCTTAACACTTGAAATATCGGATCTACCGCATTATATACAAACTGATTTGCACCAATTAAAATTCCTAATGCAATACCAACAACTGTTGCTAACGAAAAACCTAAACCAACCCTGCCTAAACTGCTGAGTATTTGCCAACCCAAACCTTTATCACTTTCGCCATTATCAAAAAATGGGTGAATAATAAAAGGGTCAAAAGTTTCGGTAAAAGTTTCTATTGGGCCAGGCAATTTAAAAGCAGGATTTAAACAAAGTAATTGCCAGATTACCAGAAAGATAGCTAATGCTACCAACGGTGGGATAACTTTTTTGACAATAAATTTATTAATTGCCGTTTGTGGCTTTTTTCTAACTGTGCGATTTCCTAGAACAACTGCCATTATTTTATGATTCCGAAAGTGTTACTAAATTGTGTTGCGATAGTTGGGAGAGAAGTCAGAAATTAGACTTTCTTAATTTTCAAAGATTGTAAATATTCTTCTGGTTTTTCTGGGTCGAATTTCACACCATCAAAGAAGGTTTCCACACCACGAGAACTGCTGGCAGGAATTTGTGCATCAGGGACACCAATAGCTTTTGCGGCTTTCTTCCAAATGTCTTCTTTATTTACTTGGTCAACGATTTCTTTAACTTTGGTATTTTTTGGTAGATAACCCCAGCGAATATCTTCAGTTAAAAACCAAATATCGTGACTCTTATAAGGATAGGAAGCATTATCAGCCCAGAATTTCATCCGATAGGGAAAATCTTTTTCTGTACGTCCATCACCAAAATCAATATTACCTTTTGCTCTTTCGATAATATCTGCGGCTGCAACATTAAAGTATTTGCGGTCAGCACAGATTTTACACATTTCTTCTTTATTTTCTGCCTTGTCGCACCATTGTTGTGCTTCAAGAATTGCCATCAATATTGCTTGGGCTGCGTTGGGATTTTTATCAACCCAATCTTGACGCATTGCAAAGGCTTTTTCAGGATGGTCTTTCCATAATTCACCTGTAACTAAGGCGGAATAACCCAACTTTTGGCTAACTAATTGAGCATTCCAAGGTTCACCTACACAGAAAGCATCAACAGTACCAACTTTCATGTTGGCAACCATTTGTGGTGGTGGCACAGGTTCTAAAACCATATCTTGATCTGGGTTAATCCCACCAGCCGCTAACCAATAGCGCATCCATAAATCATGAGTACCACCAGGAAAGGTAATTCCAGCTTTCAAGGATTTCTTATCAGCTTTGGCTTTAGTTGCGGCTTCTTTAAGTGCTTTACTTTCGAGGTTGACTTTGAGTTCTTTGAATTTATTGGCGACGGAGATAGCCTGACCATTTGTATTTAATCGCGCCAAGAGATACATCGGCACTTTATCATTAATGGTCATCAAGTATGGCATGGGGCTAAGGATATGTGCGCCATCAATACCGCCGCCAGCCGAACCGATTTTTAAGTTATCGCGGGTGACAGGCCAAGATTTTTGCTTGATAACTTCGACATCTGTCATACCGTATTTCGCAAAGAAACCTTTTTCTTTGGCAATAATGAGTGGTGCAGAATCAGTAAGGGCAATAAATCCAAGTTTGGCTTTGGTTGTTTCGACTTTGGGCGCATTCGCAGAGGTAACGTTAGATACTGGTGCGGCGGATGGGTTGTTCCCACCATTGGAGGCTGTATTACTGGAACAACCATGAGCAACAATAGAAGCGGCGGCGGCTGCACCAGTGGTAAAAATAAATTTTCTGCGGGAAAGATTGGTCATTAATTTGTCCTTTGTCATTTGTAGGAGTTACGAACCGCAGAGGCGCAGAGTTCGCAGAGAAATGAGAGTTTGAGAGAGGTTTTGCATAAACATAAGTAGAAGTCTCAAATTTCAGACTTCAGACTTCATACTTCACACTTCCACCAAGGCTTCTTGTTTGAGTTCTGCGCCGAAGTGTTTAATGAGTAGTTCTTGTAGTACTGGCTGTAAGTCTTCGCAGGGTACGCCTTTGATGGCGCAGGTTCCTAAGTGCGCGTCTTTGCCGACTTTGCCACCCATATAGATGTCTACGCCTTCTACAGCTTTGCCATTTTTGCGGGCTTTAGTACCCATTAAGCCGATGTCTGCAACTTGTGGTTGTCCGCAGGAGTTGGGACAACCTGTCCAGTGAATGCGGACTGGTTGGGTGAAGGTTAAGTCTGCTTCTAAGGCTTGAATGGTAGCTAGGGCGCGGTTTTTGGTTTCGATGAGAGCGAAGTTACAAAATTGTGCGCCTGTGCAGGAAACAAGCGATCGCTCCAACGCCCCCGGATTGATGGAAAATCTTGTTAGTAGGGGTTCTGCTAAAAATGTTGCGAGGCTACCATCAGAAATATTCGGAATGATGATGTTTTGTTCAACTGTTAGTCGAATTTCACCACTACCATAGACTTCTGCTAGTCTGGCAATTTCATACATATCTTCGGCATACAACCGCCCAACGGGAACATGAAAGCCTACATAGTTAAATCCTGGTTGTTTTTGCTTATATATGCCGAGATGGTCGCGTTTTTCCCAATCAATCTCGTCTTTGGGTGCAGCAGGTAACAATGATTTACCTAAACGCTGTTCGACTTCGGCGCGAAACTTATCTATACCCCATTCATCAATTAACCACATTAAACGTGATTTCAGGCGGTTTGCGCGTGAGCCGTTGTCTCGGAACACCTCTAAAACTGCTCTACATACCGCCACTACATCTTCTGGGGCTACCCAAGCATTAAGCGGAATTGCTGCATCACAACGTTTGGCAGAGAAAAAGCCACCCACGAGAATGTTAAACCCGAAATTTAGTGCTGAGTGTTGTTCACTGAGCGTTCGCGCAGCGTCTCCGTCAGGAGAAGTCGAAGTGTGAGTGCTGAGTGCTGAGTGAAAGGCGGGAACGAAAGCTAAATCGTTGATTTCGGCGTGAACTGAATTATCCCTTCCACCGGTAATGGCGATATTAAATTTGCGGGGGAGGTTGGTAAACTCTGGGTTGCCTTGTCCTTTGTTGGTGAGCATATCTTGAATTTGCTGCACCAAGTCTCGCGTATCAAACAATTCGTCTGCATCTAGCCCAGCGACAGGATCGCCTGTGATGTTGCGAACGTTGTCCATCCCAGACTGCACACTAGTTAAACCAACGGCGTGAAATTTATTGAAGATATCGGGTAAATCTTCAATTCTGATCCCGCGCAATTGAATATTCTGCCGAGTGGTAATATCAGCACTACCATCATCACCGTAACGCTGCAATACTTCTGCCAAAACTCGCATTTGGTCACTGGTGAGAATACCATTCGGCATCCGCATCCGCATCATGAACTTGTCAGGGGTAACTGGGCGGAAAAATACGCCTACCCATTTGAGTCGATGATCTCGGTCGGTTTCGTCCATTGCTTCCCATCCGAGGGCGGCAAATTTTTCGATTTCGGCTTTAACAGCGAGTCCGTCTTTTTCGGCTTTGAATTTCTCGAATTTATTGACGCTGGTTTTGGTAGTGGTTCCTGTATCTGTCATGAGTTAACTCTCATTATTACTAATCCAGTGAGAACTTCAGGTTTATTAACCCAATATCAATCAACCCGTAGTTTGAATGTTTTTTCTACGAGTTTGGGGGCTTTAAATTGAATATTTATTTATTGCTAATTTTTAAGTTTTTAGTGCGTTCTGAAATAATTTATCAGCTGACTAATTAACTCAGAATTTGAGATTGAACGCGACTTCGTAAGGTTTGGGAGGTAATTTGTAATCTTTTACATAGGGAAAAGTTAGCAAGAAAACAAGGCAATTGTTTATGTAACAATTTCGACACTTTTAAGGTTAAAGTCAGATTTATGATAAAATCGTATAATTAGCTACAAAATATTAGTAAAATTTCTAATTTTGCATCACAATAATGCGTTTTCTGCATTACACTGAGCAGGACAGTGATCTAAAAGCGTCGCTGAATCACACCAGTATGATGTTGAGGCTACAGTCTGGAAAAGCTGCTAACCGTAGAGCCGGCGATCGCTGTTAATCTAATGACAAATAATTTCCACAACTATGAAACGTCGTGATTTTATTAATTGGGTTGGTTTAGGTTTAATAGCGAGTAACCTACCAGTGGCTATTGCTGCTTGTACTTCCCAAACAAATACACCAACATCGACAACATCTGGAGAGTGGCAAAAAGTAGGCACTACTAAAGACCTAGACCAAAAAGGTCAACTGTTGGTTAAAGGTTCCCCTGTTGGTGATGTTCTGGTAGTAGGTACATCTCAAGCAGCTAATCTGGTTGCTGTTGACCCTACCTGTACTCATAAAGGCTGTACTGTAGACTGGAAAGCTGACGCGAAAAAATTCGCCTGTCCTTGTCACCGTGCAGAATATGGTTCTGATGGTCAAGTACAAAAAGGCCCAGCCGAAAAACCATTAAAAACCTATACCGCTAAAATTGAGGGCGATTCCGTTTTGGTGAAGAGTTAATAGGTTAAAGGTTACAGGTAACAGGTGACAGAATTAACAGTCTTTTGTTCTCTGCTGATGTCCCAACTACTTTGCCAATTGCTATATTTACGCCGTGTGTAACTTTCTCTCAAACCTAACCCCCAACCCCTTCCCTACAAGGGAAGGGGAGTAAGATTTAAAGCCTCTCTCCGTTTCGGGGAGAGGTTTGGAGAGGGGTCGCAAAAATAAGTTGCATATCGGTATTTTCTCCCTTATCCTCCTTGTCTCCCACTCCTTAACTTATGCAAGGCAATACCAACCAGCTTTTAATACAAGCACAGACGGCGTATGATGCTGGTGATTGGTCAGTGCTGATTCAATACCTGCAACAGTTGATTGTGCTGGAAAATGAGAAATATTCAGAATATTTGCTGAAATTAGCACTACCTATTTTAAAAATGGGCGATTTTCAGCAGCGTTGGGAAATTACCAAGGTATTACTTCGCTTGGGGAAAATTGCCATTCCGCCCCTGATTGAGATTTTAGAAGATGAAGAAGCAGAGGAAGAATTGCGTTGGTATGCGGCGCGGACTTTGGGCGAGTTTCAACATCCAGAGGCGATCGCACCTTTGGTAGAATTACTCAAAACTAGCGATGATGAAGAATTAAAAGCGATCGCCGCTACAGCACTAGGACAAATGGGGAGTTTAGCAATTACCCAACTCTCACAACTATTAAAACAAGATGATACCAGACTTCTGGCAGTGCGATCGCTGGCTTATATTCGCACTCCAGAGACAATTACACCCTTATTGACTGTAGTACAAGATACTGAAGTTGCAGTCCGCGCCACCGCCCTAGAAGCCCTCAGCAGCTTTCACGATGAACGTGTACCACCTGTACTCATCAACGCTTTAGATGATGTGGTGGCGACAATTAGACGCATCGCCGTACTCGGTTTAAGTTTCCGCCCCGATTTAACTGGGAAATTAGATTTAGTTACCAAACTCCAACCCAAGCTTTATGACTTCAATATAGATGTTTGTAGTGCGACAGCCGTCGCCCTTTCTCGCCTTGGTGGTGATAATGCTACCAAACATTTATTTTCTGTGCTGATGTCAACCCATACACCCACAACCTTACAACTCGAAATTATTCGTGCTTTAGTTTGGGTAGGGACATTTTCTGGTTTGGAATATTTACAGCAGACATTACACCAAACTAAATCAGAAATATTGTGTCAAGAAATTGTCACAGTTTTGGGGCGAGTCGAAAAACCACAATTAACTGCAAAAGCCACAGAAATTTTATTAGAATTATTAAATTCACATCATCCAGCTAAAGAAATTGCCTATATCAAAAGTGCGATCGCTTTATCTTTAGGACAGTTAGGCAATCAGCAAGCCATCCCCTCATTAACTACTTTATTACAAGACTCGAACGAACAGGTAAAATTACACGCGATCGCTGCACTGAAAAAACTCGCACCAGAAATTCTCCCCATCCAGTCTTGATTACAATTAAAGTAATCATACTTTTATATAGTTTTTATGAGCATCTCAACAGCTAAACGCTTCACAACATCTGAATATCACCGTTTAACTGAACTCGGCTTTTTTGTAGAAAATGACCGCGTTGAGTTAATCAAAGGAGAAATTATTGAAATGGCTGCGAAAGGTACACCACACTCTGTTTGTAATACCCGCTTGAATCGAGAATTATTCACACTCATTGCAGGGAAAGCAACTCTTAGAGGACAAGAACCGATTATTATTTCTGATATTAGCGAACCAGAACCAGATTTAGTAATTGTCCAAAATCGTTCTGATGATTATTTCAGAGAGCATCCTAATCCATCGGATGTCATACTACTAATAGAAATTTCTGATTCTTCTTTAAAATACGACCAAGAAACAAAATTATCTATCTATGCTGAAGCGGGTATTCCCGATTATTGGATATTTAATTTAGTAGATAATTTTTTGGAGTGTTACAGCGAACCTTATCAAAGTCCGCAAGGTCAATTTGGTTATCGTCGCAAACTCATATTTCTACCAAATGAAGCAGTCAATCTACCATACTTTAATGATTTAGTTTTAGATTTATCTAAAGTCTTCCCAGGTGTGTAAATTATGAGTGCTGATCCAGTTTGGTGCTTGTTTAGAATAGAGCCTTCAGATGTACTCAATGTATCTCAAGCTTTTAATCAAGCTGTGGAGCGATCGCAAATTGCATTTCAGTTACAAGACTATCTTAAAATCAGAACTGAAATTCTTAATCAGCTACCTTCCCAAATATTAGATTCATCTAATATTTATTTTCCTGATTGTCTAATTGAAAGACAGCAAAATTCTGATGTGTTCGACTGGGAAGATTTACATCAAACTTACCATCTTTTTTTCCCAAAAGTATTTGTAGAAATCTTTAATAATCTATTTGTAGGCGATACTCCAATTATTTCTCAAAGAATGAGTCAAGCTCAACTAGAATTAATCATAACTAATCGTGTATGTGCCACAGAAATGTTATGGGGTGGTTTAGGTTGGCAATGTGCAAATAAACTTCCTGGTTACTTAGGAAATATGTTTGTCAAACCAGAAGATATTGCAAATGTTTTAGCAATCATAGAAGAAGTTTTTACAGAAATAAGTACTGATGAATTTATTCAAGGAGCGAAGTCAATCGGATTTAGAGGAAACTGTAATGAAGATGATGCAGAAGCTCTGCAATCAATCATTCTGTCTTGTTTTCATACTGTTTTACAGGAAGGAAATGGGCTTCTAGCTTTGAGCCATCCACACATCGGTATTATGCCATTTCCTGAAAATTATTAATTGACCTGTTATATTAATGGGATTATACTCACTCAATAACTCTCCGCGCCTCCGCGTCTCTGCGTGAAACAATATTCTCCTCATAAAATCAAACTTTGCATCGCCTGTTGTAACTCGTTTGTAAAATCACTAACCGCTTGCTTTGCCCCTGCACGACTTTCTTTATATGCAGAATAATGCTCAGATATAGATAACGGTTGACCGATATTAATCTTAACTTTTTGCTTACCCAACTGTGGACGCTGAAAATATTTATCACCTTGAATTTTGGCAATCATCTGGGATAAAATTAAAGTTGTTTCGGCAAATCTTTCAACTGATGGTTTCTCTTTAATATAATTACCAGAAACCGCCACAAAACTTTCTACTAAGCGCATGTGCCACATTCTTGCAGTTGCTTCTTCGGCAATGCGATCGCCTAAAGCTATTTCCACAGAAGATAATGCGTTGATATCCTTAAAATCTTCCCTAAAGATATAATTCCAACCTGCTTGTTCTACTTTCCGACAACGGTCTGTTAAAGTGCCTTTGGCTGGTAAATTAAAATACTGCTCAGATATTTGCAAGGCGGCATTTAATAATGCTTGTAAGCGAAATGCCAAGGCTTCATTTCTATCTTTAATTTCCGCGACAGCTTGAGCATCTGCTAACTTTTGATGATAGAACCGCGTGTAAAATTGCTCCATTAAAGATAATAAATGTTCGGCTAAAGCTAATAATCGCGGATACATTAACTCCATTGAAGCAATATTATCGGTTTTTCCTGCATTCACAGGTAAACCACTAGCCGCTTCTAAATCACTCAATAATTGCGCGATCGCACTCCAAGGCGCAGCAGTATAACTATATTTAAGTCCAACTGGTACAATTAAAACCTGTTCCGAGCGTCCGGCTTTTTGCAAGTCTTCCGCGCACCAAAAGCCTAACTGAGCAATACCGGGTTCTAATGGACTAACAATTTCTGATAGTCCATTTGTCGCACCTTCTGGCGCAGCAGCCATCGGGAATTTACCATTGGCGAACAAATCACGCGCCGAACGCAAACCCGTCCAGTCAGCCTTACCGCGCTGAATAGGAGTTCCACCCAAGCGCGAAGCTATCCAGCCTGCATATTCACCCGCCCAGAGAGGAATGCCGCGATCGTAGATAAAATGAGCATGAATCGGAGATTGTAATGCTATACCCTGTTGTCGTGCTACCCTCGGCACAAGTTGAGACAGTAAGTAAACCAAACAAAAGGGATCATCTGTTTTAGGATGACGAAACGCCAATAAAAAGCGCACCTTACCCTCTTGAAACTGACGATAAAGATCCGCCAAAATTTCTACGTTTTCAGCTTCTATCTGGGAAATAGCTGTTTGCCATTGTATCCAACTAGGTAGAACCGTGTGAACAACGCGCAAAAATAAAGGATTAAACGCTGGCGAAATAAATTCTAAAGGTGGCTGCGCTTGATAAATTACGTCTGACAAGGTAAGTTTCTCCTGAAGTATGAGGTTAGGGGCTAGGGGCTAGAGACATGAGGAAAGTTACAAATGACAAATGACCAATGACTATTGACCATTGACTAACCACTTTATACTTCATACTTGAGAAGATTTGGAATTTGGAAAGGGATTAAACGATGCGACTGTCACAAATGTTATTCGTTACACTCCGGGATGATCCTGCTGATGCGGAAATTCCCAGCCATAAGTTATTACTCCGTGCAGGGTATATTCGTCGCATCGGTAGCGGTATTTATGCTTATCTCCCGTTTATGTGGCGGGTGTTGCAAAAGGTTTCTCAAATTGTGCGGGAAGAAATGAACGCCACAGGCGCACAAGAATGTTTGTTACCCCAATTACAGCCTGCTGATTTGTGGAAGGAGTCAGGACGTTGGGATACTTATACTAAAGCTGAGGGAATTATGTTTTCCCTGATCGATCGCCGTGAGCAACAATTAGGATTAGGGCCGACTCATGAAGAAGTGATCACAGCGATCGCGCGTGATATGATTCGCTCTTATCGTCAGTTACCGCTACATCTCTACCAACTGCAAACCAAATTCCGTGACGAAATTCGCCCCCGCTTTGGTTTAATGCGCGGAAGAGAATTCATCATGAAAGATGGTTATTCTTTCCACGTCGATGAAGAAAGCCTGAAAAAAACCTACCAAGATATGTACCAAGCCTACAGCAATATGCTGCGGCGGGCTGGGTTGGCGTTTCGTCCAGTAGAGGCTGACTCTGGTGCAATTGGTGGTTCTGGTTCAACAGAATTTATGGTGTTAGCGGAAGCTGGCGAAGACGAAGTTCTCTACACCGAAGATGGTAAATACGCCGCCAACGTCGAAAAAGCTGTGTCTTTACCTGCGGATGCTGAAACATCACCTTTTACTAGTTATGAGAAGCGCGAAACACCAGGAACAGATACAATTGAAAAACTCTCTTCATTCCTGAAGTGTTCTCCTACCCAAGTTGTGAAAAACGTTTTGTATCAAACAGTCTACGATAATGGCGTGACTGTGTTGGTATTGGTAAGTATTCGCGGAGATCAGGAAGTCAACGAAGTCAAATTACAAAATGAATTGACGCGGTTAGCAGCTAACTACGGCGCAAAAGCAGTCATCGCCTTAAATGTACCCAGTGCAGAAACCCAACAAACCTGGGCGGCGAAATCTTTACCTTTGGGTTACATTGCACCAGATATTAGCGATGAATATATTGCAGCTAACAAACAAGTTCACGCCAAATTTGTGCGGTTAGTAGATAAAACAGCCGTTGATTTGAAAAACTTTGTCACTGGTGCGAATGAAACTGGTTATCACGTCGTTGGTGCTAATTGGAATGAGCAATTTAAGCTACCAGAAAGTGTAGTAGATTTGCGTAAAGCCAGACCAGGCGATCGCGCTATCCACAACCCAGAACAAACTCTCTCTAGTGCTAGGGGAATTGAAGTTGGTCATATCTTCCAATTAGGTACAAAATATTCCCAAGCCTTGGGTGCAACTTATACCAACGAACAAGGAGAAGAAAAACCCTTGGTGATGGGATGCTATGGTGTGGGTGTTTCCCGCTTGGCACAGTCAGCAGTTGAGCAATCTTACGATAAAGATGGGATTATTTGGCCTGTAGCGATCGCACCTTATCATGCGATCGTCACAATTCCTAACATTAATGATGCCCAACAAGTACAAGTAGCCGAAAAACTTTACACAGAACTCAATCAAGCCGGAATTGAAACATTATTAGATGACCGTGATGAACGCGCCGGAGTTAAATTTAAAGACGCTGATTTAATTGGTATACCTTATAGAATTGTTACCGGACGTGCAATTGCTAACGGCAAAGTTGAAGTAGTAGAAAGAGCCACTCGTCAATCTCAAGAAATTGCCATTGATGAAGTTATAACTACACTAAAACAATGGATTACCACTGCAATAGAAGATAAAAAGTAACCCCCAAAGAATTTAGCTCCGACGAATGGAATTCGCGGCTATAAAAACAAAGTCCGCCTACGCGGACTAAGGCAAAATAAAGGATTTATATTTGTCTGTGTAGCCGCGACTTTAGTCTCTGGGTGCAAGATGTGTGTAAACAGATAATAGATGAAAATTCTGTCACCTGTTACCTGTCACCTATTCCCTAATTCTTAATAATTTCCTAAATCTTACGAAATAATGAGATTTATGAAATTTGACAGATGACGGATTTAAAGTACAAATTCTAGAATTAGATCAGGACTATTTAGATTTAGCGATCGCCTGATTTTAGCGTATCGAGCTATTCACGAAATCTCTGGAAACTCTCAACTTATAAGTATCGTCCATAACCAGGCTGCTCTTCACCTCACAATTATTTCAGCCCTTAGTCAGTCAGGAAGGTTTTTAATATGAATGATGAACAAAAATCTAATCGCATATCTTCGGGCGTAGTTGCAGCTGTTTCCGCAGCCGTAATTGCGGTTAGTGGTGGTGTAGCTTGGTTAACTACCCAGTCCCAAAAAGCGCCTATCACAACTAACCCCGCCAACCCCAATCAAAGCATTCAACAACAGCCCACACAGCCATCAAATACCCAACAAAACGAAAAAACTGCTCAAGTTTATTGGCTGAAACCTAAAGAAAGAAATGTGGCTTTAGTGCCTAAATCAGTAGAAGTAGCCGTTACTCAACCTAATCAAGCCTTAGAAAGAGCTTTTCAGGCTTTATTAGAAGGGCCAAGCGACGCTACAGACTCAACCACAATTCCCAAAGGTACTAAGTTACTCGGCTTAAAAGTCGAAGGTGATGAAGTCCACGTCAATTTATCCAATAGCTTTACCAGTGGTGGCGGCAGTACCTCAATGGTGGCGCGTGTCGGCCAGGTTGTGTACACAGCCTCCAGCTTGAACCCCAAAGCCAAGGTTTACATCGACGTAGATGGTAAACCCTTAGATGTGTTAGGTGGCGAAGGTGTAGAGTTGGAACAACCCCTCACCCGCGAAAGTTTTGATAAGAATTATCCGCTTTAGTCATTGGTCATTCGTCATTGGTCATTAAGAAACACAAATGACAAATGACAAAAGACCTAAAGTTTTGTATTCAGAACGCGAAAGTTACGAGCTTGCTGTTCTAACCTTGTAGCGATGCGATCGCACACCTGATTACACAATTCAAAAATCATTTCGTCTTCCACCCGGTAGTAAGCGCAAGTGCCTTCACTGCGACGGCTAAGAATTCCGGCTTGCCACATTACTTTCAGGTGTTTGGAGACATTTGCCTGCGAAGTTTGTGTTGCCTCTACCAATTCTTGTACACATTTTTCTTCATCCCGTAGTAAGTGCAACAGCCGCAGACGCATCGGCTCACTTAACAGGCTGAAATATTCGGCTACTTGTTGCACCACTTCCGGCGGTACAGGCAACGCTTGTTTCATCAGGAATGATCCGTAAAAACAGACAAGGTTAACAATCACTCATTTCATATATACATTAATACTTAATCAGGGTTAATTCGCATCAAAGGTTGACCATATTCTACAGGTTCTCCATTTTGAAGCAGAATTTCCATAACTTGCCCTGAGATTTCGGCTTCAATTTCGTTCATCAGCTTCATAGCTTCAATGATACACACAGTTTGACCCTGACGGACGCGATCGCCTACTTCCACAAATGGTGCTTCCCCTGGTGCAGGGGCGCGATAAAAAGTCCCTACCATTGGCGAAGCAACTTCTACTAATCTTTGATCTATCGCTGAAGGTGCATTTCCTGTTACCTGTACACCTGCACCAGCAGTATCTAAAATTCGCTCTGGAGAAAGCGTTGGTGCCACTCCTCCTGCTGCAACTGTTGTTACTGCCGCCACACCACCAATCGCAGCTTGCGGTACAGTGTGATTGTTTATGCTGCCAGCTTTACGTACCGATAGCTCAAAGTCATCACTTTTCAGAGTTACTTCTGCAATATCTGTTTGTGCAATAGTTACCAGCAGTTGACGGATTTCATTAAAGTCCAATGGCACAGCTTTTATTACCTCAACCTGTCCGTAAAATGATTATTTTATGTGATACCAATTGAATTAATGATTGAGACTGATGGATCGACAGAACTGAGACACAGACAGTTACTCCCCATTCAAAATCAAAAATCTCAAATCCAAAATGGTATGAGGGCAGGGATTTAAACCCTATATAGGGATTTAAATCACAATTAACTCTAAAATTTAAGAGAAAATTTATTCCCTGCCTAAATATTTATCTTCACGCGTATCAATCCGAATCCGTTCTCCTTGAGAAATAAACAAGGGAACCATTACAGTTGCACCAGTTTCTACTTTGGCTGGTTTAGTACCACCTGTAGCTGTATCGCCCTTAACACCAGGGTCAGTCTCTGTAACTTGTAGTACTACAGAGTTAGGTAATTCCACTTCTAGAACTACATCGTCCCAACGAATCACGTTCACTTCCATACCTTCCTTGAGGTATTTGACGCGATCGCCAATTTGTGCAGCACTGAGTCGCCCTTCTTCATAAGTTTCCATATCCATAAAGACAAACTCATCGCCCTCTTTATAGGTATGCTGCATTGTGCTTTTTTCCAAAGTTGCTTGCGGCACAGTTTCCCCAGCCCGGAAAGTTCTTTCGAGAACCTTGCCACTTTGGACGTTTTTCAGCGTGGTGCGGACAAACGCCGAACCTTTACCTGGTTTAACGTGGAGAAAATCAACCACCCGCCATACAGACCCGTCTAATACAATTGAGACACCGGGTCGAAAGTCGTTACTAGAGATCATGAAGCTTTCAAATGTTGGAAGACAATCGGCATTTATTGTACCCTTCTAGCGGAGTAATTGGTTAATCAAGTAGAAGGCAGAAGGCAGAAGGTAGGAGGCAGAAGGGAAAATTCATTATTCTACCTTGCTCCCCAACTCCTAACTCACTGCTAAAAATACTCAACACTCAGCACTCAACACTCAGCACTCTTACTATGGGAAGATTATTGATGGGTTACGCCCAGTCAACAATATTCATGCTGCATTTGAGCCATACTCATGTTTAAGTTAATAAAATCCTGGCTAAAGTCCAGCCTAGTAACAATACTGTTGGTAATTATATTTTTAGGCATCAATACAGCTGGCTGGACTCCCTCCAGTAATGCCGCCTTGCCCTCTGGCAATGCAATTACCGACGGCAAAGCTTTGTTGCGTTATGCACTCCCAATAAAAAATGAACCAGTCAGGCAACTGCAAGCCAGTCTAGAAGACATATCAACTCAGTTGCGAGCTAATCGACGCTGGGGTGCTGTCTCCAAAGACCTGAGTAAAGCATCTCGCGTGCTTGATAAGCCTTCACAAATCTTAGCAAGCGTTCCCGAAGAACGCCAACCCCAAGCCACAGCATGGCTTGACGAATTAAAATCTGGTGTAGTTGAACTGCAAGAATTGACACAATCCAAAGATAAAGAAAAAATTCTGCAAGGGCGAAACAAATTGTTGAGTTTAGTTTCTTTGCTAGAAGAGTCAATGGTGCAGCAATTTCCCTTTGAAGTCCCAGAAGAATACAGTAATTTAGCCCAACTCAAAGGGCGTGCCACTATTGCAATTAAAACCAATAAAGGCGATTTAACCGTTGTTGTCGATGGTTATAGCGCACCTGTGACGGCTGGTAACTTTGTAGATTTAGTCCAAAGGGGTTTTTATAACGGGTTAGAATTTACTCGCTCTGAAGAATCCTACGTCTTGCAAACAGGCGACCCCCCAGGTAAAGAACAAGGTTTTATTGACCCCAAAACAGGCAAATATCGGGCAATTCCTCTAGAAATTCTAGTCGAAGGAGATAAAGCACCAACTTATGGCATTACCTTAGAAGATGCTGGTCGTTATTTGGATATGCCAGTTTTACCGTTCTCTTCCTTTGGTGCATTAGCAATGGCGCGTCCCGAAAGCGAAGTTAATGGTGGTTCATCGCAAGTGTTCTTTTTCTTGTTTGAACCAGAACTCACCCCCGCCGGACGTAACTTGCTGGATGGACGTTACTCAGTATTTGGTTATCTCACAGAAGGTAGAGATGTTTTAGATAAACTCAAAGCTGGGGACAAAATCGAATCTGCAACAGTAACTCAAGGCATAGAAAATCTAGTCCAACCCCAAGGAGCCTAAATCAAGTATGAAGTATGAAATTTAACACTTCATACTTCATACTTTACAAATTTCCCGCCGCGAATATTTGATGAGGAGCGATCACTAATTCGGGAAACGTCTGCGATACAATTTTCTGGTCAGCCGTAAACAACGTCTCTTCGTAAAATCCTTCTTCCAGCAACAACACAGTGACTTTTAATTCTAACGGGTCTACAATCCAATATTCTGGCACTCCAACCGCAGCATACTCAGAACGCTTATGGCGATAGTCCCGTTTAATAGAATCTGGGCTGACTACTTCTACAACCAGTAATGGTGGTGTCTCAAATACAGATGGAGCCTTTAGTAAATCTCTTGCTTGCTCCTGTGTTACCACACACAAATCAGTTAACCTAGACTTATTTCTTCCCGTCCTGATCCCAGTTTGCTGAAACGTCAACGCAGGTAAACTCAACCGCTTGATTTCTGTATCCAGCAATTGCTCAAGGAATTTAGCAATTAAGCAATGTTCTATCGTTGGGATGTTAATTAACTCCAGCCTGCCATCAACTAGTTCATAGTGAAAACCAGTACCATCATCATAAGTTAAGTACTCTTCAAATGTGAGTTTTGTTACTGGTGTAGCGACCATCCCCACAATCTCCTGAACTATACCATTATCGTAACTTGAGGAAGTAGAGAATAGGGAGTCGAAAGTAGGGGAGGTAAAGGTGCAAAGGTGTAGGGAAGACAAAGAGAAGGGACAAAACAAAGAACAAATGACCAATGACCAATGACCAAAATTAAAGACATTGGCGAACAAGGCCTATTAGCAAAATTACAAAGCTTCTGCCCCCCAGAAATTATTGGAGATGATGCAGCAGTTCTAGAAACAGCGCCAGGAACATCACTAGTAGTAACTACCGATGTTTTAGTTGATGGCGTACACTTCAGTGATGCTACTACTTCCCCAGAGGATGCAGGTTGGCGAGCCGCAGCCGCCAATTTATCAGATTTAGCTGCGATGGGGGCTTCTCCTTTAGGCGTTACTGTTGGTTTGGGGCTACCTGGCGATTTACAGGTAAGTTGGGTAGAGCGACTTTACCAAGGAATGACAGAATGCCTGCAAAAATACCATACCCCAATTGTCGGTGGTGATGTAGTGCGATCGCCAACTGCAACCATCTCCATTACCGCCTTTGGTCAAGTTGATCCCCAGCGAATTATCCGCCGTTCTGCTGCTAAAGTGGGAATGGCGATCGTAGTCACGGGTGTTCATGGAGCCTCCCACGCCGGCTTACAATTACTCTTGCATCCCCAATTAGGGCAGAACCTCTCTCCAGCAGAAAAGACCGCCCTTATCAAAGTTCACCAACGCCCGCAACCCCGTTTAGATGTCTTACCCACCCTCTGGGAAATTGTAACTTCCCCACTCCCCGTTGCCGGAATGGATAGTAGCGATGGTTTAGCAGATGCAGTTTTACAAATTTGTCGCGCCAGTAACGTAGGTGCAGTTATAGAACGCCAGCAAATTCCCTTTCCAGCTACTTTTACCAATTGGCTCAAACCAGAACAAGCAATAGAATATGCCCTCTACGGTGGTGAAGACTTTGAGTTAGTACTTTGCTTACCACCCACACAAGCAAATACCCTAGTACAACAACTCAACCAAGACGCAGCAATTATCGGTACTATTACATCTGGTTCACAGGTGTTATTACATGACCAATATCAAAAAATCCCTGACCAAGTTCTTAGTCTTAGTCAGGGATTTCAACATTTTAGTCCTTAGTCATTTGTCCTTAGTTTTAACACCAATGACAAATGACAAATAACCAATGACTATTGACAAATTATTGCCACTTCTCAGCTACTAGTTCAGCCAAATCTAGAACACGTTGGCTATAACCCCACTCATTGTCATACCAAGCCATAACTTTTACTAAGTCACTGCCCATTACTAAAGTCAAGCTGGCATCAACAATAGAAGAAGCATCAGTACCTTGGTAATCTGAAGATACCAACTGAAGTTCGCTGTAGTCTAGAATACCTTTGAGTGAACCTTCTGAGGCATCCTTGAGGGCTTGGTTGACTTCTTCCGTAATAGTACGCTTCTCAACCTGAACAACGAAATCTACCATTGAGACGTTCGGGGTTGGTACACGTAAGGCAACACCATTCAGCTTACCTTTGAGTTCTGGAATTACTAGCGCCACTGCTTTTGCTGCACCTGTAGAGGTGGGGACAATGTTGATGGCTGCTGCTCTTGCCCGACGTACATCGCGGTGAGAAGCATCTAGCAAACGCTGGTCTCCGGTGTAGCTGTGGGTGGTGGTCATTGTGCCTTTAATGATACCGAATTTGTCATTCAGCACCTTGGCAATGGGAGCCAAACAGTTGGTAGTACAGCTGGCATTACTAATAACGTGATGTGTGTTGTGGTCGTAGTCGTGGTGATTCACACCAATTACGAATGTACCATCTTCATTTTTCCCAGGAGCAGTAATTAGAACCTTTTTAGCTCCAGCATTGACGTGCTTTAAAGCTCCCTCTTTGCTAGTAAATACCCCAGTTGCTTCAATAATCAGGTCAATTTCCCATTCTCTCCAGGGCAAGTTTTCTGGATTGCGATCAGATACGCATTTAATGGTTTTACCGTTAACGATGATAGAGTTATCATCGGCGGAAATGTCAACATCCTTTAACTTCCCAAGCATTGAGTCATACTTCAGGAGGTGAGCATTTGTTCTAGGATCTGATGTGTCATTGATAGCTACAAGGTCGATATTGCTATTTTGCCGACCTAACCAACAACGTGCAAAGTTACGCCCGATGCGCCCGAAACCGTTGATTGCGACTCTAATCACAGTGTCTTGCCCTCTGTATTTATGCCTATAAGTTGATATCTTTGAACCCAATCATATCGCAAAGGAGGGGAGTATTAATAACTATAAAGTGTTAGATCCAAAAAAAAATATATATTTTATTCAGAATTTTCTGAATAGAGGTTATTGGTCGTGATGTAGAATCTAACCGGCTCTGGAACTAAATACTTAATAGATTTATTTTGGCAAGAAAGTTTACGAATAAGACTTGACGAAACTCCCACTAAGGGTATATTCAAGAATTGCCAGTGAATGGTAAGTGACTGCTGTTGTAGTTGTTGCTCAACTTGCTGGCAGATAATGTTGCTTTTAGCTTGATCACCATCTAATTGTCGGGGCGCAATCAACCAGTCACACATTTGTACTAATTCTTGTCTACGGTACCACCGAGGTAAGGTTTGGAAAGTATCCAAACCCAAAATCCAGTACCAGTGAGTATTTGAATAAACAGCCGATAAGTCAATCAACGTGTTGATAGCATAAGAGGTTCCAGAGCGAGTTGACTCCACCAAGGAGACAGTAAAAGCTGGGTTATCTCTTGTAGTTATTTCCAGCATCTTCACTCGATGCTCAAATGGTGCTGCTTTTTTGTGTGGAGGATTGAACGATGGTACCCAAATTATTTGATCTAGGGGTACTTGAGACAAAGCCATTTCGGCTATGAGTAAGTGTCCCCAATGAATTGGATCAAATGTGCCACCGAAAATTGCCAGATGTTGCATCTGCTCATACCCAGGCTTTATACATTTGAAACACAATTTCACTGTCAATGTATTATTGTACTCAATTCATGCCTTAGCTTGATGAAATTTAAAACTCATTTGGCTAGGAATGTATTATCGTAGCCCTTACCAGTCAGGAACCTAAAAATATGTATTTCTCCTTACAAGAATTTCTTTCCCGATGCAGTGGAAATTTTCAGAATAATCTTAAAAACAGTTCAGAAATAGCAAAAACCTCCTACAAAGGTAAAATCGTTCTCAATCCACATAACGAAAGTGGAAAAGCTCTCCGACAGCCAGTATAAAAAAGGTGTAGAAAAATTTACGGTAAAAAACAAATTCCTGTTATGATACGCGTGTCATTTGTGAATATGGTGTGGTGTAAGAGGAGTAATCAATGAATAATGCTGTGGATTTCGGTGGTAGACCATTCCATTTCATTGGAATTGGTGGCATAGGGATGTCTGCTCTGGCTTATGTATTGGCAAAGCGTCAATTGCCAGTATCAGGTTCAGATGTTCGTCCTAATCATATTACGCGCAAGTTAGAATCTATCGGTACACATATTTTTGGTAAGCAAGAAGCAAGTAATCTTGAATTCTTTCGCCCCAAGGTGATGACGAATGAGGCAGAATTAAGTTCACAAGAATTATCAGATGCTATTGAGTCTTCACTGCCTCAAGTAATTTGTTCCACTGCAATTAACACTAACAATTTAGAATATAAAGCTGCTTTAGAATTAGGCTGTCCGATATTACATCGTTCAGATGTACTTGCTGCTTTGATTGCTGATTATAAAAGTATTGCTGTAGCAGGTACTCATGGCAAAACTACAACTAGTAGTATGATTGGTTACATGCTCCTACAAACTGGTTTAGATCCCACCATTTTGGTAGGCGGTGAAGTCAATGCTTGGGAAGGCAATGCTCGCTTAGGTGAAAGTGAATATTTAGTAGCAGAAGCAGATGAATCTGACGGTTCTTTGGTGAAACATGCGCCGGAGATTGGCATTATCACTAATATTGAACTAGACCACCCTGACCACTACGACACATTAGATGAAGTGGTCGATACTTTCCAAACATTTGCCCAAGGTTGCAAGACCTTAATTGGCAGTATTGATTGTGAAACAGTACGCGATCGCCTGCAACCAACAATCAGTTACAGTCTGCATCAAGATACAAATGCTGACTATAGCGTAACCAATATTGACTATCGTCACGATGGCACCACAGCATTAGTCTGGGAACGCGGTAAAGCTTTAGGTGTATTAAAATTACGCTTACTTGGTCGTCATAACCTGAGCAATGCTTTAGCAGCAGTGGCTGTTGGTCGCGTTTTAAATTTAGAATTCGGTGAAATTGCCAAAGCTATTGCCACTTTTGAAGGTGCAAGACGACGCTTTGAGTTTCGCGGAGAAGTTGATGGTATTACATTTATTGATGATTATGCCCATCATCCCAGCGAACTGCGAGCTACCCTTGCGGCTGCACGTCTTCAGGCTAGACCAGGACAAAGAGTGGTGGCAATTTTCCAACCCCACCGTTACAGTCGCACACTGACCTTTTTAGAAGAATTTTCTGAGTCCTTTGCTCATGCTGATTTAGTTGTTCTGACTGATATTTACAGTGCAGGAGAACCCAACTTAGGACAAATCAGCGGGGAACAGTTAGCAGCAGAAGTTGGTAAGTTTCATCCCCAGGTGGTATATCAGCCAACTTTACCCCAAGTGCGTGAGTTTTTGCTCAAAACGCTACGCCCTGGTGACTTAGCTTTGTTCCTTGGTGCTGGAAATCTCAATCAAGTCATACCGGAATTAATTACTACACTTTGTGAGGCTGCTACAGCCACATCTTAAGACCGTTGAGTAACGGCACTATTAATTCATATCTATTGCTGTATTTTTGCGGCAGAAAAATGTAAAAATTTCACAAAATTGATGTCAAAATGAAAATCTCCCAGGCAGCTGGAAACATCTGCACAGTTTCTGCTACACCTACACAGAAACAGGAAACAGATAAATCATCAGATAACAAAATTATTTATTTACCAGGTACGGATTGCATGATCAGGCCACAGGCTGCGTTATCTGCGTTTACTTCTTATAGGGTTGGAGGAGCAGCAGAATGGTATGTTGCGCCTCGGAACTTGGAAGTATTGCAAGTCAGCTTGAATTATGCAAAAGAACATAACTTAACTGTAACAACTTTAGGTGCAGGTTCTAACCTGTTAGTAAGCGATCGCGGTTTACCTGGTCTAGTGATTGCCACACGCCACCTACGCCACACCCACTTTGACCCAGAAACAGGTTTATTAACAGTCGCTGCGGGAGAACCAATTCCCAGCCTAGCGTGGGAAGCAGCACAACTGGGATGGCAAGGTTTAGAGTGGGCTGTTGGTATTCCCGGAACCGTGGGTGGTGCGGTAGTTATGAATGCTGGCGCACATAATAGCTGCATCGCAGATATCTTGGTTAGTGCCGAAGTTCTATCTCCTGATGGCACACTCGAAACTCTCAGCCCTGCACAAATGGGCTACAGCTATCGAACTTCATTACTCCAAGGTAGCGAGTCTCCTTCGGAGAGGCGTTGCCAACGCATCGTCACCCAAGCTACCTTCCAACTGCAACCAGGAGCCGACCCCGCCACAGTTTTAGCTGTGACTAAACAACACAAACAACATCGACTCTCCACCCAACCTTATAACTTCCCCAGTTGCGGTAGCGTCTTCCGTAACCCCAAACCCTATTCAGCCGGTTGGTTGATTGAACAAACGGGTCTCAAAGGCTATCAAATCGGTGGCGCACAAGTAGCTCAACTCCATGCCAATTTTATTGTGAACCGCGGTGGAGCTAAAGCCAGTGATATTTTCTGTCTGATTCGTCACATCCAAGAAAAAGTACAAGAACGCTGGTCTATTTTGTTAGAGCCAGAAGTCAAAATGATGGGTGAGTTTCAAGCAGCTTGTGGCTAGGAAGAGGCTAGAGGCTAGTAAGGAATTTTATTCATAGCCAGCGATATTTAATCAAAAATATTTCTATTTCCCAGTCCCTAGCCTCTAGCCCCTACTCCCTAGCATTAATTATTAGTAACAAAAGTGGCAAATTACCACCCGCATCTATAATTGAATGTGATTTGTTATTGAAAGCACACGCGGACAATCTATTATGACAGGTAAAGGACAAGGATTCGGCTTTGGCTTAGGCAAAATGAAAGAACTTGCCGAAGCCTTTAAAAAAGCGCAGCAAGTTCAAGAAGGTGCAAAGCGACTCCAAGAAGAATTGGAGCAAATGGAAATTCAAGGAGAAGCTGGTGGTGGTTTGGTCAAGGTAATTGTCAGTGGCAACCAAGAACCCAAACGAGTAGAAATTTCTCCTGATGCCTTAGCACAAGGTGCAGAATTACTTTCCGACCTTGTAACAGCAGCGATGAAAGATGCTTACACCAAGTCCACAGCCACAATGCGGGAACGGATGGAAGAATTGACCAGTGGACTGGAATTGCCTGGATTTTAGTTATGAGTCATTAGTCATTAGTCATTAGTCATTGGTTTGTACAAATGGCAAATGGCAAATGACAAGTGACAAAGGACAAAGTACAAAAAATACCTATGCCCTACAAACTTTTGTTTGTCTGTCTGGGAAACATCTGTCGTTCGCCATCGGCAGAAAACATCATGAATCATCTGATCGATCAGGCTGGATTAAGTGACAGCATTATCTGTGATTCTGCTGGTACATCTAGCTATCACATTGGTAGTCCACCTGACCGCCGGATGAGTGCGGCGGCGGCGGCTAAATTAGGAATTCAACTGCGTGGTCGAGCCAGACAATTTGCCAAGTCAGATTTTCAGGAGTTTGATTTGATTTTGGCAATGGATCGAGACAATTACGATGATATTCTTGCTCTTGATCCCACTGGCAAAGATCACCACAAAGTGCGCTTAATGTGTGATTCTTGCACTCGACATAACCTGAAAGAGGTTCCCGATCCCTACTACGGGGGAGTGGAGGGATTTAATCAAGTCATCGATTTACTGGTGGATGCTTGTGAAGGTTTACTTCAGGAGATTACGCAGCAAGAATTACAAGCTTGATTGATGCACAAATAGTTTATAACTTACGCACAAAGGTTATTTGTGAAGAATGGATGTAGGGGTTTTAAATGCCTACATCCCTACATCCTCTTCCAAAGCCTTAGTTTTTTGTATCAATGGGTAAGTTCGATAGTTATTCGACTAGACCATGTTTAATTGCAAACCGTACCAGTTCAGCCCGGTTACTGGTAGCGGTTTTTCTTAATAAACTACTAACGTACTTTTCTACCGTTCTGGGACTCAGGTGTAATTGTTGTCCCATTTCCACATTTGACAAACCATGAGTCAGCAGTTCTAAAACTTCTTGTTCTCTGGAAGTCAGGGAAGAGAAAAACTCTGGTTTGTCTAGGTGAGTAAAAACAGAGTTCTGAGCTTCTACGGCTGTTGCTGGGGTAGAATTACTCAGATTTTCTTTATGAGAAACGCGGTATTGTGATTGAATGATTTGCGATCGCTCCAACAAATTGCGAATAGCCGCCGCTAATTCCTCTAACTCAAAAGGCTTGGGTAAATATAAATCACAACCCGACTGATAGCCCAAAATTCTCTCTTGGGTCTTGGTACGTGCTGTTAATAAAATGACAGGCAATAAACGGAATCCTGGTTGTTGGCGCACTCGGCGTACCAGTTCATAACCATTCATCCTTGGCATAACAATATCAGTGACAATTAAATCAGGACGGTATTCTTCTACCATTGCCAAAGCTTCTTGACCGTCATTAGCCGTGATCACCGAGTAGCCAGACAGTTCAAGATAATCGCTAATAGACAGACGAGTGCCCAGGTCGTCATCCACCACAAGGATCGTCAAGGGCATGGACAGTACACCCCTAGCATTTTTGTTAATTGGAAATTTGCTTCTACGCGCTTTTTCAGTGAACACAGCTAATAATAGTGTTCTTATGTTTCATACTATGACAGGATTACCAGCTAATGACTGCCCGAATAGATCAATTATAAAGAAAATCTTAAATCATTAGGAGTGGCTCAAGCAGTTTAACGTAGGTTGTATAGCTAGTGCTTGCTAGACATAGAGACTTTTGTAATTCTTCACAAATTGCAATTAACTCAGAGTAATAACTCACCATACTGTAAATAATATTGACTTTATAAATCATAATGCAGCAACTTGTGAGGCAAAAAACATTTTACTTGATAGTTGTCAAAAGCTAGATTAATACAATAACACTGATATTCCGAGAATAATTAATTTATAGTGGTTTAATATGCCTCTATAAATTCACCTGCCAATCTCAAAGATTTTGGCAACACATTTAAACTTATAAAAATATCAATGAGTGAAAAAAGCGAAAGTTACAAAGTCATTAGCGACAACCGTCAAGCCCGTTATTTGTATGAAATCTTGGAAACTTATGAAGCTGGTGTGCAGTTGACTGGAACAGAGGTGAAATCCATTCGTGCTGGCAAGGTGAATCTCCAAGATGGTTATGCTTTGATTCGTGATGGAGAAATATGGCTAATTAATGTGCATATTTCTCCATATACTGCTAGTGGGCAATATTTTAACCATGAACCCCGACGGACACGCAAGTTATTATTGCATCGTCAGGAAATTCGGAAGTTGATTGGCAAAGTAGAACAGCAGGGTTTGACACTAGTACCTTTAAAAATTTATCTCAAGCGAGGCTGGGTAAAAATCAGCATTGCCCTTGGTAAAGGTAAAAAACTCCATGACAAGCGAGAAGACCTCAAACGTCGTCAGGATCAACGCGACATTCAAAGGGCGATGAAAAATTATTAGTCAATGGTCATTTGTCCTTGGTCATTGGTCATTCTCCCTTCCCCTACTCTTTGCTTTTAAGCCAAGAAGTGCAAGGAAAAAATTTCAGACTTCAGAATTTAGACTTCACACTTTTTCTTTATATACCCTCAGCGTGAGTTGATAAACAGCTTAGTTTATAGCTACAGATTGATTCTGGTCTTGCTAGGAGTCGATACAGTGGTGGGTAACTTTGGAACCAACAAGGAACCTCACCATGAAACTCAACTTAACTAAAGCTGTTAGTGCTGGAGTATTAACATTAGGTATGGCAATTATGCCTTTAACATTACCTGTGCAAGCTCAAGACAACACTACTACAACTACTGGTGATGCGCCCAGAACAACAACTTACGCTCGCAATGATTTTGATTGGGGTTGGCTGGGATTATTAGGTCTCATTGGTTTAGCAGGTTTAGCTGGTAAAAAGCGTAACGATGAACCTACTCGTTATCGTGATCCTAACACTCCTGGTGCTACTAGCTACAGAGACTAGCACCACAAACTAGAATGCGGCAACATCAACAACAGAAATGGGCAAGTTTAAAGTAACAACTTGCCCGTTTATTCAGTCAGTAATTACGCACAAAGGTTGTCTGTTGAGGATGGGTTTAAGGATGTAAGGGTTTTGAACAACTCTTTCCTAAACCTTGATTTTGCATCCCACGGCTTAAGTCCTGTCAATGTTAACTAGCAGATTCTGGGTTAGATGAATTAATGGCTTGGCTACTATCTTGATGTAGTGGTCGCCAGTAACTTGCAATGATAGCCACCATCAACCACCAAAGTGTATTTACTTCCGGCCGGAACCAAATTGTATCTACAGTACCGTGGGCTAACATTCCCAGTAAAGTTGCACAAGCACCAATTAGCCAAAAACCTTGAACATTTCCTAATTCGCGCAATCTCCGCAGTTGCATAAATGCTGAGTTGAAGGTGACTACTATCAACCACAGGAAACAAGCCAAACCCACAAAGCCAGTTTCCACAGCAACCTCTAGCAGAATTGAGTAGGCACTTAACGCACTATAGCGAGGATGTTGATATAGTGGGTAAACTTTATTAAAAGCGTTGTGACCGGGGCCAATACCAATAATCGGACGATCGCGGATCATTTCAAAAACAGCATCCCAAACATTGCGGCGATAATTGTTACTACTATCTTGGCGATCGGCAAAAATACTAAAAACTCGCAAACGTACAGGCTCAACAAAAATAACTGCCAGTACTAATAATCCCAGCAAACCGCCCAGAATTATCGGCAGTGACCAAGTACGCCAAAAAGGAGGTAGCTGTAAACTCTGCCAATAAACTAATAATGCGATCGCTGTTAAAATTGCGACTACCAGGCCAATCCAGCCACCACGGCTAAAAGTCAAAATCAAGCAAGCCGTATTTACACCTACCATTGTCAACGCTAAAGCTTTTTTGACCCAACCTTGCCAAACAAAAATTGCCACTAAACTCAAAACCACAGCTGGCATTAAATACCCAGCCAACAAATTAGGATTACCCAAATAACTATAAACCCTAGTTGTTTTCGACAAAGGTGATTCCGGGTCTACCCATGTAGCTAATTGGGCAGCACCAAAAAACCATTGCCGTAATCCATATACACTAACAATTAGCGATATATGTAGATATAACGTAATAATCCAAGACCGCAGTCGCGGCGACCTCAGTACCCTAGCACAAAGAGCAAACAGCAACAAATATAGTGTTAAAGTTACCAAGTCATTCAAAGCAGCCTTTTTCACTGGTGATAATGCTGTAGCTACCACAGCAATTCCCCAATAAAGCAATACCAACAAGTGAATAGGCGTGACTAACGGTGCATGGGCTGGTACTGGTTCATCAGATAAAGTCAACAACAGCCAAAAACCTACACATGCTATCAGCAGTAACCCGATTAATGTACTCGACACAAAAGGCGCAAGAGCATAAATTAAGCTGATTAAGGCAGCTGCAATTATGTCTCCCCACTGAAGCAAAATGCTACTTTGCCGCCACGAATTCAGCAAACCAATCGAACAACGACGTAAATAGCTCGTTGCTAGATATTCTTTGAGCGGTAAATCAGATAAAGTCAATCGTTGCCAAACTAAATTCATAAAACACGCTGCATTTAATGAGCAGAACTGCACAGGCAGAACTTGCACTCAATCATAATGCGGGTGATTATAAACAGTTAACAACAGCGATCGCAAGGTAATATTACATCCGGGCGAAAATAAGATATCACATCTAAAAATTGGTCAAAAATCGAAATTTAAGATTGTAGTCTTTTTCTTTAGGATACTCCCAAAAATAAATTATCCCATTTGTTTATTACACAAGGTTTCTATCTACCTTGTTATCCTGATATTCCTTGTCCTCGAAGACGGAATATTTTTTCTAAATTTCCGCCGCTTCTGTCTGTTGATACTAGTCGTGATTGATCAAATGATGCTGATTGATGGGAACAAATTAGTAGTTGGGTAGATTCTAAACAAGTAGCTGGTGATTAGATTTCGTTAACAGGTTCGCTCGTATTAGCAGTTTGTAGTGGCAAAGAAAGTACATAACGGTGTCCTGATTCTGCTGAACCTTGGATCGAAATTTGCCCCCCATGCAACTCAGCCAGCTGACAACTGAGCAATAAACCTAAGCTTTCACGAGATAAACCATTATTGGTCTTCACTAATTCCATATCAGAATTAGCGGTCAATAAATCTGAGTAAGAATCATTTAAGTTTGGTGATTGTTCTAGTGCTATTGTCAAACCTCCTAATTCATCTGGGTTAGCGGAATAAGAACTGTATGATACTGCTTCATTGGTCAATTCCAATAAAGATAAGGGATGAAGGCGAAAATAAGGATCAACTTCAGTAATTCCATCTCCTAACCAAGGATGTGAAACCCAAACGGTAATATTGAGGGTATTTTCCTTGTAAGAAACATGAATCCGCACAATACTACCTGTAGCAGACAACTGAATAACGCTGAACACCATGTGATAAAGTATTTGCCGCACTTTGTCTTTATCTAAAGGCCAAATACGACCACGCCCTGGTTCTATTGACAGGCGAATATCTTGCTCCCGCCGATTAGCTGGCTCTTCTAAGCTATTTATAGCTTGTTGGCATAACATTTCGATGTCTACTGGAGCCAGGTTGAGACTCAGGGAATTGTCATCTACAGTACCCAATTCAGTGATCTCATTCACTAACGAAAGTAAGTAACGACCACTGTGTTGGATAATTTCCAAATACTCTCGTTGCTTAGTTGTCAAAGGCCCATAAATTTCTCTACCTAAGACACTAGCCATACCCAGTACAGAAGTTAAAGGAGTACGTAACTCTTGGGTAAGTTGCCCTAATAACTCTAGTTTTAGCTGTTTAGTAGAATGTGATTCTTTTTCTAAACTGGCTGATGTGAGCTTAATGCCATTGCTAGACTCATCATTGATAAACAAGGTAGACGAATTCTTTTGGTTGCTCTTTTCTGGTCTACTTTGCAGGAGTCGGTTGCGCTCAAATTCACTCATGCTCCAACGAGCAATGATTTGCAGAAATTCAATATCTCGATTTTTAAATTCACGCGGTACCAAATCCATCACGGCTAAGGCACCCAAACAATGACCCGAAGAATCAATTAATGGCACTCCCAAATAGGCGCGAATGCCATATTCTTGTACTAATTTACTAGTAACAATAGTATTACTACTATATTTATGCGTGTCATTAATGACTAGTTCTCTGCAAGTTTCTACGACTTGGGTACAGAAAGATTCTCGGCGCAATAACTGACGGTTTTGCGCCAAATGATTCATTAATCCCAGTCTGGATAAACCTACTGCTGACTTAAACCAGTGACGTTCCTGATCTACAAATCCCAATATGGAAATTGGTGCTTCCAAAAAATGGGCAGCCGTTTGAGTAGCTTCCTCAAAAACTGGTATTGTTTCGGGTTGTCGCAAACCTAGTTCTAACAGCACTGTGAGGCGCTGTTGTTCTCTTGTTTCCTGAGAAGCCCAACCATCTTTAAGAGCAAATAAGTTATTTTCAGGCTCTACCATTGCCACCGCTACCTTGATAATTCGTCGATATTGTAATATATATAACCACTGTTGCCGGGTTATGATTTCCTATTGTTAAGCATTCCCCAATTTTGCCCTCGACAAACAATAATCGCATAGAAATTTTATACAACTGTGGAAAATACTGAGATAAAGCAGGATGGCAAGATTACTCAAGGTTTTGATGTCAGACGACGTTAGTTTTCAAATTGATATGGGTAACATAATTCTAAGACTGGTATAAAAGTAGTTTCTCTATAGTAGTTTTATACATAGGGTAAAAATGAGTATTTCTGAATTACTTACGCAAATATTGTTTACATCCAAAGTAAATTTTAAGTATAAATACGGTTAAAAAACAATTGAATTTCAGGGGATATTTTGATTTTTAAGCTAAAAAAATATAGATTTTTCTAGTATTTAACAAATGATAAAAATCATTTTCACAGCAGGATAAATTTGACAGCAACACAAATTAGCCCCAGGCTTTTATGTTGCTTATTCATGGATTTCATGGCAAAGAAATGGTATTTATCTGAGCCAGAATTATCTTCAAGAGTAAATTTTATCAAAGGTTTACTTGTGTTTTACAAATCTGATGTGTTTAAAGTTTATGGTTAAGCAATCAGGTTAAACAGATTTTATAGCAAGTTTTACACCTAAAGTTTGAGGCGCAAAATCAATGAATCAAATGGCTGTTAGAGTACCTTTTGTTGACTTAAATTTACAACATCAACCAATTCAAAATCAATTAGAAAAAGCAATTAATGATGTATTAAATCGAGGAGATTTTGTTTTAGGTAAGGCCGTTGCGGATTTTGAAATAGCTTTTGCGGCAGCATCTGATTCACAATATGGTGTGGGTGTAGCTTCTGGGACAGATGCGATCACTCTCGGTTTACAAGCTTGTAATATTGGTGTGGGTGATGAAGTAATTTTGCCAGCCAACACTTTTGTTGCCACATTAATTGGAGTGTTACGAGTTGGTGCAAAACCGATTTTAGTTGATTGTGACCCCGATACAGCCTTAATTGATTTAGCCGCAGCAGCGAAAGTAGTTACTGCCCAAACCAAAGCGATTATTCCTGTACATTTGTATGGGCAGATGGTATCACCAAAACAATTATTAGATTTTGCAGCTACATACAAACTATTAATTTTTGAAGATGCAGCCCAAGCGCACTTAGCTGAACGTGAAGGTTATCGGGCTGGTTCTGTGGGGACAGCCGCAGCTTTTAGCTTTTATCCCAGCAAGAATTTAGGGGCTTTTGGTGATGGTGGAATGTTAATTACCAAAGATCCAGAAATTGCCCAAAAAATGGTGCGCTTACGCAATTACGGTGCAGCCCAAAAATATGTACATGTAGAACCGGGGACAAATAGCCGCTTGGATACTTTGCAAGCAGCAGTGTTGCAGGCAAAATTGCCTTATTTACAACAGTGGAATAGCGATCGCAACGCCATCGCCCAACAGTACGATACTCAATTAGCCCCCTTAGCCTCTGCTGGCATTATCGCCATCCAAAATCACAGCGGTGCAGGACACGTCTATCACCTCTACGTCATTAAAATTGATGATTCGACTTCACCAGAACGCCGCCAGCAAATTCAAGACAAACTCTCAGCCGTCGGCATTCAAACAGGTATTCACTACCCAATTCCTTGCCATTTGCAACCAGCATTCACCTACCTGGGCTATCAATCAGGAGATTTCCCCCACTCGGAAAAACTAGCCAAACAGATATTATCTCTACCCATGTATCCTGGTTTAAGCAGTAGCCAAATTCAAGAAGTCGTAGCAGAAATTACATCAATCATGAGTGGCGAACAGCAACAGTTGTTATCTGTTTAACAATCAGGAATTCAGGAGTCACTGCCGGAGGCAGTGACCACATTTCGGCAAGCTCAATGACCACCTGCACGGCTTCCAAAGTATTGCTTTTAGGTTAGTCCGCGCAGGCGGACTTCGGTTGTGTAGCCGCAGACTTTAGTCTGTGGGCATAATGAGATTCATTCCAGAGACTAAATTTATCATCTGATGGTCTTTTGACTCCTGAGTTCTGAATTCTTCAATACTTTAAAATCATGGCACTTCCGCAACACATTCAAATTAAAAGCACCCAACAAATACTGAGCATCGCCATTTTAGGTGTTTTGGCATTGCTGTACACACCATTGTTGCTTCATTGGCTAGATGGTTGGCTACACAAAACTATCAGCATCGAACATGAATATTTTAGTCATGGAATAATCGGTCTACCGTTTGCTGCTTATTTGAGTTGGTTAAACCGCAAACAATGGCAACGCCTACCAGATAGCACTCATCCAGTGGGTGCTTTTTTACTATTAATCGGCGGCGTATTTTATTTGAGCGGAATTGCCGATTGGGTTAACCTGTCTTTACCAATTATTCTGACAGGATTGTGCTTATGGTTTAAAGGTGTGGACGGTGTGCGCTTACAAGGCTTTCCGTTGGTATTGATATTTTTGGCAACCCCCACTTTTGTACCTTATTTATTAGTTCCCTACACCTTACCTCTACAAAGCTTTATCGCTGGCACAGCCGGATTCATACTCAATCAAATTGGGATGCAAGTCACCGTTGATGAAATCAATATTTACGTTGGTGGACGCATTGTAGAAGTAGCACCCTATTGTGCAGGACTAAAAATGTTGTTTACGACTCTCTACGTCAGCTTAATGCTGCTGTATTGGACTGGTGCTTTGGTTTCCCGACGCATTAGTATTTGGTTTATGTGTATTGCTGTAGCCATTAGCGTTACCGCCAATATTATTCGGAACACTTTCCTTAGTTACTTTCACGGCACAGGCAACGAAGCCGCATTTAAATGGTTACACGATAGTTGGGGCGGTGATCTGTATTCTGCTTGTATGCTTTTATTATTGGTACCATTACTGAATTGGATGAACAACAACTTTTTAGCAGATCCAGAAATTGTAGAACCTATAGAAGAGCAGAACTAATAAAAAAGTTATGTTTGGTAAAAAACAGCCAAAACAACCAAGCCAATCTCAAAGTAGCAGTGGTGTAAATTTAACTGGAAGTGCAATTTAACAAGGGCAAGCTGGACTTTAAACACTGACTGTGTAAGCTTTACCAGCAATTTTAGTCTACTCTCCGCCAAGACCCAATTATTAGAGACTGCTACTTTTACTGAACTCAGAGTACCAATTATTCAGTAAAATCTTGCGTAAATCTTGCAAATTTTACTGATGATTTCCTTTTCTAAGGTTCTCAAAGAAAAACAGGTGACTTATATAATACCTCTGGTATTATTGCTGCTGCTCTTGGCAATGGGCGCAGTTCCCAGCTACTTAAAAGGACGCTGGGAATGGAAACAGCCACCACCTGTCACCACCCTCAAGGAATTAAGAAAAATACGCAAAACCGGATTAACCATTCCTGGATGGGACACGGTGCAACGAACCGAACAACAAGTTGGCGAACATAAATGGTCGTTGCAAGTTATCAAACAATCAAATTCACCCACTCAGGTGATTTTGCTATTACTGCCACAAAATGGCCCGAAGGATCAACCGGAAGTTGAATGGACGGAGATTAACGGCTGGGGTAGGTTGCGCTGGGGAAAATGGGATATAGCCCAAGAACGTTCTCTAGAATTTTCAGTTAAACAGTCCCAAACCTCCAACCCTAATTCTGATATGTCGGTGAAAGCGAGATTTTTCCGCGTTTCCACCCAACAAGATACCTTTGCTGTTTTACAGTGGTATGCTTTCCCCAATGGTGGCAACCCGTCGCCTTTGCGCTGGTTTGTTAAAGATCAACTAGCACAGTTGCAAAAACGCCGGAATCCTTGGGTAGCAGTAAGTATGATGATACCGATTGAGCCTTTGGGTGACGTGGAAAGTACTAAGCCTTTAGCTCAGTCTTTGGGTGAAACGGTGCAAATTACATTAATGGCAAATGCTTTATCGCCAGTTGAGAAGTAATTTGGGCTGCAAATCTGTGGATTTAACTAATAATGTGGAAAAACTGCTATCTTGAATCAATCAATTTCGTAGAGTAGCAAGTTAAAAATTTACCTCTTTTCTATAATCAATTCTGCAACTCAAAACAAATATACAAGTTAATTTCAATCTAAAATAACGACTCGGTAGAATTAATTCTCAATACAGTTTGACTGCACCGATGTTTATAGTTTCCCATCCTTATGTACGTGCATTTAGCACTTTATGTTTTGTGAGTTTTCAGGCAGGTGTTTGGCTGACAAATTCTGTTCAACCTGTTGTAGCTCAATCTTTACCATCTCCTGCAACCTCTCCAGGGCAATTTCCGGTGCTACCACCTGCAAATCCAACCCAGGAAGAATCACCACTACAGCCTCCTACACCACCACCAAATGCTGATGGTACATTTCCCAATGAAAGCGGCCCAGCGTCTTCTCAACTCAATCGTTACCTTTTAGGGCCGGGAGATGTGATTAGTGTGACGTTTCAACGTCCTCCTGGTGCTTATCGCTTGGGGCCGGGAGATTCTATTAGTGTGATAGTTCAACGCTTCCCAGATTTAAGTTTCCAAGCTTCGATTAATCCAGAAGGTAATATTGCCGCCCCCTTGCTTGGCACAGTACCACTACAAAGTTTAACTTTACAAGAAGCCCAAGAAAAAATTCGCTTGTTATTCAATCGTTATGTGATTAATCCTGTAGTTGTGTTGTCTTTGACTGGTCTGCGTCAGGATTTGAGTTTTCAAGCCCAAATTAGTCCTGAAGGCAATATTGTTGTGCCACAGGTGGGAATATTATCTATACAAGGTTTGAGTTTGGCAGAAGCTCAAGAAAAAATTCGTTTAAGTTTAAGTCGGGTCATGGTTGATCCGATGATTTCTGTATCTCTATTTTCCACAAGACCTGTACAAATTACGATTAGCGGTGAGGTTTTTCGTCCAGGAATTTATTCTGTCAGTTCTTCAACTCCCAGGGTTGCTGATGCTTTACTCATAGCTGGTGGTTCTACAATGAGTGCTGATCTGCGCCAAGTGCAAGTACGGCGGACATTAATGGATGGTTCTGTAATTTCGCAAAATATTGATTTGTATGCTGCTTTGCAAAATGGTGCTTCGGTGCCGAATTTGCGTTTGCAAGATGGTGATGCAGTAATTATTCCCCGTCGGGAGGTGGGTAATGATGATGGTTATGACCGCAATTTAATTGCTCGTTCATCTTTGGCTGTACCACAAATCCGCGTCCGGCTGTTAAATTACGCCTCTGGGGGACTGGTGACACAAACCCTACCAAATGGTAGTACTTTTGTAGATGCTTTGGGGGGGATTAATTTAGATACAGCGAATCTCCGAGATATTGCTTTAATTCGATTCGACCCAGAACGGGGTCGTGCAATTACGCAAAGACTTGATGCTAAAAAAGCACTTTCTGGTGATATATCTCAAAATGTCCCCTTACAAGATAATGATGTTATTGTTGTTGGTCGCAACTTAATTACGAGAATCACCAATATCTTTAGTACAATTACTCGGCCGTTCTTTGATGTTCAAAGTTTTATCCGCTTCTTCCAATTTTTTGGCGGTGGCTCAAATTAAAACATCTCTGGCTTGTTAAATGATTCTTGACCACCATTCTCTCGCTTATTTCTATATGTCTGTGCTATGACCCCACCAATTGTTAAACGCTATCTAATTGCATTCGAGAAGTACAAGTGGATTGGACTAGCTAGTTTTGGGCTAGTTGTTGTCGGGTCAACAGTGGTGGCTGTACAACCAGATCCACCAATAAATTACATAGGAGATGCAGCACTGACTTATAATCGTCCACCGGTTTCTTTTTCGCTGACGGGGAATGAAATTCAGCAGCAAGGACAAGACTTAAGCGAGGCGGCTTTATTGTCAGATCAAATTATTGAAGCAGTGGCAACAAAGGTAAATGTTAAGCCCAGAACTATTGGTGCAAGTATAGCTTTGAAGTTACCAGAAAAAGCCAAGGCGGGGGAAGTAGCATCGACAGTTATTGATCTGAAATATAAAGATACTGATCCAAAACGCGCCCAAGAGGTGCTTCAGGAATTGATGCAAGCGATGATTAAGTTGAGTGCGGAGATTAATACCGGGCGATTAAGATCAATTATTCAAAAAATTGAAGAACGTATACCCCAGGCAAAGGCAGAATTACAAATAGCGGAAAAAAGATTAGAACAATACGATCGCCGGGAACGTCCGGCGATATTATCGGCAGAAAATGGTAGTCTCTTGGCAGCAATTACAAATAGCCAAAATCAACAACGGCAAATTCAATTAAATATTGCGGGGATTGATGCTCAAATTCTCAGTTTACGCAACAAGTTGGGTTTAGATGTCAATCAAGCTTATGTTTCTTCGGCTTTGAGTGCTGACCCCATTTTAGGTAATTTGCGAACACAGCTATATCAAACAGAATCGCAAATCGCTTTGCTGCGGAAAGATTTACGCCCTGAACATCCGACGATGATTCAGTTATATCGCCAAAAAGAAGCCACAGAATTATTAATTCAACAACGTGCTAATGAAGTGATTGGTGGCGGTGGTGCAGCCGCACCTTTTGCGGGAAATATTTCGGGAATTCGCGCCCAAAGTAACTTAGACCCAGCTAGACAAGGGTTAGCGAATCAAATGGTGACTTTGCAAACCCAACGCGACACTCTACAACAACAGTTGGCACAGCAAATCCGCGAGGAAGTCCGACTGCGGCAGGAGTATTCTTTAATACCCAACAAACAATTAGAGCGATCGCGTTTAGAACAGGAAGTTGCCTTGAAAAAGGCGGTTTATGACCAAATGCAAGCCAAACTGACTGATTCTAAAACCGCAGAGGCGGAAACTGTTAGCAGCTTAACTGTTGCTCGCTCACCATCGATTATTCCTGAACCTACGAAAGCCAAGAGTGTACCAGCTACTTTAGGGATTGGTGGTTTCTTGGGCTTGTTAGTAGGTGGTGGTGTGATATTTTTATTGGGTTCCCTTGAAGGGACTTTCAAAACCAAAGAAGATATCCGCGACAGCCTCAAACAACGGGAAGTTGTATTACTGGGTGAAATACCTTTAATGTCTGTGAATGATTTAGCTCCAGACACAGTACCAGTAGTATTTTCCCCCGATTCTCCATATTTAGAGTTTTACGAAAAGTTCCGCAGTAATTTACGCCGTTTAGCAGGTAAAGACGTAAAAATACTTCTCATCGCTAGTACTGGCGCTCAAGAAGGTAAAACAGTTAGTGCTTACAATTTGGGTGTAGCTTGCGCTCGTGCTGGTAAACGTACTTTGATTATTGAAACTGATTTGCGATCGCCTTCGCGGGCTGCATCCCTAAAAGTTAATCTCGACCCCGACGCGACTATTGAACCTTTGCGTTATTATGCCAGCTTGAGCGATTGCATTCGCTTAGTGCCGGATGTGGAAAATTTATACATTATTCCTAGCCCTGGCCCTGTACGCCAATCACCAGCTATCATTGAATCTAGCGAAATGCGGCGGCTGATGGAAGATGCTCGTGAACGTTATGATTTGGTGATTTTAGATACCAGTCCTTTAAGTTACTCTAATGATCCTTTGTTGATTCAACCCTACAGTGATGGTATAGTCATGGTCGCCCGACCAAACTATACACAAGAAAGTCTGTTAGGTGAAGCGATCGATCAATTACAAGAGGCCGAACTGGGGTTGTTGGGTGTAATTATCAACGGTGCTGATATTGAAGTTGCTTTACCCGACACTAAAGAACAATTATCAACCTCTTTGCCAGAACCAGAATCAGCCATTGTTGAAGAAGCTGACCAAGTTTCCGCAGGGAAGTAAGAGTATACGGCGCAGAAAAAATTTTTACTGATCACTTTGCTAAAATTCAAGGGAAGTATGATGATCATGCTTCCCTGAGAATATGCTTGTAAGTAAACAAGCTAAATTAAATTGATTTTAGTAAGCTAAAGTTTCTAAAGTTTCTCTTAAATACTTTTGTACTTGCTGTTCCAGGAGCAAATCTTGTAATTGGGTATTACGTTCTAGTTGCCAACGTTGGAAACCGGAACTGGCAGCGATCGCACATTTAAGGCTATACCAAATTTCGGTATCGGCGGGGTATTGACGATTACTAGCAGCAGAAGTTGGAGTCATAGTCCCTTATTCCTCAACTTTAAAAGTTATGGCAGTTTTCGTTGTGAGCAAATACAACCTGTCTAAGCCAGACAGGGTATACTCTGTGAAATCTTGATTAGGTTCTGATTTTTAGGGCTGCTGCGAGTTTCTATTACTCCCGATGAAGGATTGAAACAACCTGGGTAAAATTTGATTAACTTGCACCCCTAAAATAGTGAAATTATGCTTGATATTTTCTAAAGATAACGGTTCGAGGGCAGCAAATTCTGTGTCATTAGTCACTAAAATCCGCGCCACACTCACAGGAACTTGTAAAAATAAATTACTTGCTAAAAAAGCTAAAGCAGCTAAAAGTAAGCCTAAGCCATGCCACTGAGGCAAAAAGCTGACTAAATGTTGCAGATGGGGTACAACTTTGTAAAGCTGCCACAAGATGACAGTTAATATTATTGCTGCCACCAGAGACAACACTCGGTTTAACTTAGTATTAATTAAACAAAGTATCTTACGTTGTTGCTCGGTTAAATTTTCGGGTTTGAGAGCTATCCCTAAAAGAGAATATATATAAAATGGGCGGCGTAACTGCATCCATAACAATGGGGTAACGCCGACAGTGGCGACTAATAATAGTTCTCCCCACACCGGGAAGAGTGGCTCACCTATAGCCAAGAACAATAAGCACAAAACCAAAAAAAATGGTAGTGTCGCTAATCCAGCAATGTGAATCCACAATATAGGGTCAGAGCGAAACGAAGGCATAGTTATAGTGCTGAGTGCTAAATTCTGAGTGCTGAGTTTGAAGTTTTGAGTGTCGAACTAACTTAATTTTCAGTTCAACACACTTAAACTTAGATTTCAACTCAGCACTTAGTGTTAACCACTATCTTGTCAATGTGAGGGTACGACGTTTTGTCACCATCTGGTAGGCTTCAATAATGTCGCCTTCTACCCAGTCATGGAATTTATCGACGTTAATACCGCATTCATAACCGGCATTGACTTCCCGAACATCGTCTTTGATCCGTTTGAGAGAATCAAGGACTCCTTCGTAGACGACTTTACCACCACGACGCACACGCAGTTTGCAGTTACGTACTAGTTTGCCAGACTGCACATAACAGCCAGCAACGGCTCCTTTGCCAACTGGGAAAACAGCACGGACTTCGCACTGACCAAGAGCTTCTTCTACCAACTCTGGTTCCAGTAGACCTTCCAAGGCTCCTTGGATATCTTCGAGGAGTTTATAGATGATGTTATACTCCCGGACATCAACACCAGCCTCATCAGCAGCTTGTCTTGCGCCACTGGCGTAGGTAGTGTTAAAGCCAATGATGACTGCGTTACTCGCAGCAGCTAAGTCAATGTCTGTTTGGGTGATTTCCCCAGCTGATGCTAACAGCATCCGGATCTGCACTTCGTTTTGGGGTATTTGCTTCAGCGAACCAATAATCGCTTCTACAGAACCTTGCACGTCGGCTTTGAGAATTAAGTTGAGTTCTTTCAACTCGCCTTCTTGAGCTTGTGCCGATAGGGTGGTGAGGGTAACACGTCCCTGCAACAGTCGTGATAGACGTTGCTTGTCGGCGCGATCGCCTGCAATGGAACGAGCTTCTTTTTCGTTCTCGAAGACCTCGAATTCATCCCCAGCGGCGGGTACATCACTTAAACCCAACACCTCAACGGCGAAGGAAGGTGTGGCTGCTTCAACTCTCCGTCCACGATCATCAACCATTGCTCGGACTTTACCAAAGGCTGAACCTGCCACCAGCATATCTCCGACATGGAGACTACCGTTCTGAATCAACAAGGTAGCAACTGCACCCTTGGCTTTATCCAGGTGAGCTTCAATAACAGTACCTTTTGCTAGGCGATCGGGGTTGGCTGAGAGTTCTTCAACTTCTGCCACCAATAGAATCATTTCCAGAAGTGTATCAAGGTTCTCGCCCTTAATCGCACTGACTGGCACCATGATGGTTTCACCACCCCATTCTTCTGGGGTTAAGCCATATTGTGTCAATTCTTGTTTCACCCGGTCTGGTTGTGCGCCTTCTTTATCAATTTTGTTGATGGCGACAACAATTGGCACTTCTGCGGCTTGAGCGTGGCTGATGGCTTCAATTGTTTGGGGACGCACACCATCATCGGCTGCTACAACCAAGATGGCGATATCTGTCACCCTCGCGCCTCTAGCCCGCATCGCCGTGAAGGCTTCGTGACCAGGAGTATCTAAGAAGACAATCTGATGCAGCTTACTGTCATGTTCGATGTCCACATGGTATGCACCGATGTGTTGGGTAATACCGCCTGCTTCTCCAGCCGCGACTTTGGTTTTGCGAATCGAGTCGAGTAGGGTAGTTTTCCCGTGGTCTACGTGACCCATGATGGTGACAACTGGCGGACGACGAATGAGATGTTCTAAATCTGCCACGTCGATCATTTCTGTGACTTTCCGCGCTTCTGCTTCTGGTTCGGCGGTTTCTACTTCTACTTCTAACTCTTTAGCTACCAAGGTAATGGTCGGAATATCCAAATTTTGGGTGATACTCACTGCCATACCTTTGAGGAACAGGATTTTCACAATCTCTGTATCCGCCACTACCAATTCGTTGGCAAGTTCCTGCACAGTCATCGGGCCTGTGACCACGATTTTGGCTGGGCGTTCGCGTTTTGGCTCTGCTTCTGGACGACGGTTCTGCTCACCGCGATTTGAGCTAGTTCTCTTGCCTTTAACAGTTGGTGAAGCTACAGATGTGGCTGCTGTTTGGGCTGGTCGAGCTGCTTTTGGTTTTGGCGGACGAGCAATAGAAAGAGTTGCCTGGATGGTAGCTGGGATTTCTAGACCTTCTTCTTCTAGGAGATCATCATCTTCAAAGTCATCATCCAGAATTGGTTTGACCCGCTTGCCTTTAGGGCCGCCTTTGCCTAATTTCTCTTTAACTTCGTCGATGATTTCTTCTTCTTGCCATTTTTTGCCACCTTTGGCTAGACGAGGTGGTGTTGGCCGTTTTAAGTCTAAGAGTTCAGGAACGACAGGATCATCATCAACTCCGAGTTTGCCTGTGGCTGCACCTGTGGGACGACTTGGTGGAGTTGCCAAGGGTACAGTCGCCGCAGGTTCTGATGGACGCATCGGTCTTTGGGGACGTGGTACATCTCCTGAACCTGGAGCTGAGGGTCGATTTGCCCGCTGTTCTGATTTGACTGGCCCTGAGTTCTGACGACTTTGTTTGGGTGCTGGCCCTGCTGATGAGTCTGAGTGAGACTGAGATGGTTTACCAGCCTTGGTGGGTTTATTGGGGCTATTTTGGTCGCGATCGCGCTTCAGTATCGGTTTTTCTGCCGTACTTGACCCACCATTAACTGCGGGTTTTTCTGCCTCTGGTCTGGCAGGTGGCGCAGATAATTGCGGTTTTTGTGGTTTTTCTGGCCTTGGCTTGTGCGAAGGCGCTCTTTCTGGTTTTTCCGCTGCTGGGTTTTCTGCTAAGGGCGTATTCGGTTTTTGAGGTGCATCTGTGACAGCAGGTGCTTGTGAGTTCTCAGATTGATTCCGGGGTACTGGTTTGGTTGGTGCCGTCGGCTTCATGGATGAGACTGGTGTAGCGAAGGGCCGTGGAGGTGCTGGAGAATTGACTTCAGAAGAAGCTGATTGATTATGATTAGCAACTGATGCCTCTGGGGCATTGGTGTTAGGATTTCTCAATATTTTGGGTTTACGAATTTCCAAAATTTGTTGTTTGTGTGGTGGTGGTGCAGGTCGGCTATGAGAGCCAGTTTGGTGTGAATTTGGTTTGGGGGTGTTTGTTCCTAGTTCTCTTTTAGGTGTTCCATTCGTTACTGCCAACTTTTCGGCAGCCGTCCGGATTCGTTCTGCCTCTGATTCTGAAATTGTGCTGCTATGGCTTTTGACCGCAATATTGAGCTGGTCGCAAATTGCTAATAGCTCTTTGTTATCCAAATTCAATTCCTTTGATAATTCATAAATTCTAACTTTGCCGTTGTTCATCCACTCTTCCCCTTTAATTTACAGTTTTTTGGCGGATGGTTGCCTGGGAGTGCGACATCTCCATCCTTAGATCACTGTTTTTCGGTTGCCCTTGGTATTTTTGCCGGTGCCTCCAATCAGGAAAGAGAGATGTTTCAGGTTAATGTTGGCATCTGTGCCAAATCTGGCTGTTGACTGGCTCCCATAAAAGTTTTGTTAATAAAAAAAATTTATTGGAACTTGTGATGCCGAACTGCGCCTGATCGCTACCAGGTTGCCATTCTGTAGTTTTTTGTTTTGCTGATTCTGAGTCTTCCACAACACAATCGAGTAAAACTTTTTGGGAGTATTGCTGCGTTCCTTGTTCAAAGGCTCGCTGACAAACTACACCTACTTACTATTTTGGCACTAACCCCAACAATTGCAGAGGGTGTGTTTGGAGCGCGAACAGTTCGGCTTTAGGCACAATCCTCTGGGGATTACCGCCACCAAGTTTTTCAACCTGATATTTGATTTTGGTGATGACTTGGGGCTAGACGCTGCCACAATGTTTGATACAGTGTTTCTGGCACTGATGCTTGTAGCGATCGCCCTAATCTATTCTTTTTTTGTGCCGCTTGCAAACAAGTCACTTGCGGACAAAGATAGGCAGAACGCCCCATGCCCTCATCTAATTGTACCTTTCCAGATGGAAAGACGCGGACAATCCGCCAAAAGTCTTGCTTTAAGCCGACTTCGCGGCAACTAATACAACGCCGATAATTCGGTTTCATCAGTTTTTTCTAGGCATGAAGTCCAACAATTTGGGATTTTGAATTTACCTCCCTAATGAATAATCATGGCTGAACCGGAATTTTAAATTTTTTATTAATTCCATCAGCAAATTATGACTCAGTAGTTTTATAGCAAAATTAAGCTAGTACAGCTAATCTTTTACTAATACCTCATTTTTTCTCAAGTAATTATTAAAACTCTTACTGAGCTAAATATTAGCAGAACTATAGCCATCCTATTTGATTCCTTAAGTACTGCTTAAGGCAGGTAATAGGCAGTAGATTTGTTGGTAATTTCTACTAGACTGCTATTTCTCAAGCAAGCTCATCTGTTACTCTTCTTCATCCAGATCAAAAGATTCATCTTCTAATTCTTGTTGATTCTCTGCCTCTAATTCTTCTAATTCCAGATCATCATCTTCTAATTCGATGTCATCTTGCTCTAGTTCCATTTGTTCTTGCTCTAGTTGAGCTTGGGCGCGGGCTGCGGCAAATTTCGCATCTTCGCCAGCATGGTCGTACTTGGCTTTATCTTTAATATCAATTTTCCAACCTGTTAAGCGAGCTGCGAGGCGGACGTTTTGACCTTCTTTACCAATTGCCAAGCTCAGTTGGTCTTCGGCTACTAAGACGTGAGTTTGCCGCGTTTCCGGATCCATCAGGCGGACTTCATCTACTCTTGCTGGACTTAAGGCGTTAGCAATGTATGTGGCTGGATCTGGCGACCAACGAATTACATCGATTTTTTCACCGCGGAGTTCATTTACTACTACTTGAATGCGTGATCCCCGTGCGCCAATACAAGCACCTACTGGGTCAACATCTCGATCTAAGGTATCTACGGCGATTTTAGTCCGGGGGCCAACATAACGCGATGGTGGATTTGCTTCCCGCGCCACAGCAACTATTCGCACCACTTCATCTTCAATTTCTGGGACTTCGTTGGCAAACAAATAAACTACCAACCCAGCATCAGCACGAGATACTAAAAGTTGTGGCCCCCGTTGTTGACCTTGGGAAACTTTCTTTAGGTAGACCTTGAAGGTAGCATTGGCACGATAATTATCGTTTGGTAGCTGTTCTCGTTTTGGTAATTCAGCTTCTACTTCTGGCTGACCAAAAGTACTGCTAACTGCCAAAATTACCGATTGTCTCTCAAAGCGTAGGACTCTGGCTTGCAATACAGTTCCTTCCAAGTCTTGGAACTCTTCTTGCACCATTTGACGTTGTTGATCCCGTAATTTTTGCGCTAGGACTTGTTTGGTTTGCATGGCAGCCATGCGTCCAAATTCGCCTTGATCGGGAGTGACATCTAAAACTACAGAATCACCTAATTGAGCTTCTGGCGCGACTTGCTGCACTTCGTCTAAAGAAATTTGATGGTCGCTGTTGTTAACTTCTTCAACGATGGTTTTTGTAGAAAGGACGCGAAATCCTTCTTCATCAATGTCGAGTTCAACTTCAAAATTATCAAAGTAATCTTCATCAAATTGCCTGCGTTCTAAATTTTGAGCGCGGCGATAACGTTCATAACCTTTGAGCAGTGCTTCTCTAATGGCTGATTGCACTGCTAACCGCGGTAAATTTCGCTCCCGACTAATACTTTCAATTAATTCTTTTAATCCTGGTAGACTAACCATTGACATAAGCAATCTCCTTTAAAAATAAGGGAATAGGGTCTAGGGTTGAGAAGATAGAAAGTTAAAATTGAGCATTAACGAATAGGGATTAGAGAAAAGATTGACTCTAGTCCCTAGTCCCTAGCCTCTAATCTCTAGACCCTAATCCCCCGTTTATCGACGTTCGTCTAGTTGCACCCTAGTAATGAGAGAACGAGGAATCTCTACTACCCGACCCTTTTGATTTAAATAAATTTTGGTTTCATCCCGGCGAATCAACTGACCATTCCACTCTGTTTGTCCTTCGTGGGGTGGCGAGGTGGAAACAATCACGGGAAATCCTTTGAAGGAGATAAATTCCCGGTCAGTTACCAATTGGCGCGAAATACCTGGACTAGACACCTCCAAGACATAGGCATCTGGAATGATCTCCGCTGCATCTAAGCAGGTTTCTAAAGCGCGGCTCATCCTTTCACAATCATCCAAACCAGTATCTTGCTGGGGATTACGGATGTCTACCCGCAATACTGGTGGACGTTGGTTAGTGTGAAAAACTGCGCCAACGACTTCTAATCCCAGTTGTTCTGCTACTGGTGTCGCCAAATCGATAATTTGTGGGACTAACGGATGAGTCATGCGAAATTTCAATAAAAAAAGTGGGCTTCGACCCACTTCCTGCGATAGGGATATCTTCCAAGAAGTCTTGTAACGAACTGATGATAGTTCGCCCTAAATTGAGTGTAGCGCATTTCTCTAAGAGTCAATAGTTAAATGGTCATTTGTTATTAGTCAGTGGTCAATAGTCAAAAGGCACGAAGATAAAATTTAACACTTCATACTTTTTTATCTCTGATTTCAACGATCGCCGTACTTTGCTCTACTATGGGCTGAATGTATGATTGTGTTCTTAGCTGTCTGGTTTGCTCGACGATGCTTTCTATGTCTTCTTGGGATAGACGTTGAACGTAGTTGAGCTTAACTTCTTCTAAGAAATCAAATAGCAAGCTTTGAATTTCAGCTGTGACTTTTTTTTGCTGCACTTCTGCACCTAAAGCGTTGGTGAAGCTTTGGGCAAGTTGGCTTGTGAGTTTTGCACCCACGGGATCTTGGATAGCACCGACTAAAACGCTGTATAAGCTGGTGGTTATTTGAGTTGCTAGTTGTTCGCTGAGTTGGGTTTGGGCTTGTCCGATGGCGGGGAAGGCTTGGAGGTTGCGGTACAGGGGAACTTGATTGAGTACTGTGTCGATGTTGTGGCGCAAAATTGCTGCTATGTCAGGCTGAATTTTGGGTAAAACTTCATAGACGACGGTTTGGGTTAAAATCCCTGCGATCGCTTCAATTTCATTAACATTATTAATATCCACATAGGGACGTAGGTTTTCTTGTTGCGATATCCAACGAGTAAAATCTCCCTGTTTAATCGAAATTTGAATTTGGTTGATCACCCGTACCACCACAATTTCCGTGAGTTCCTCAGCAAAATTCGCTACAACTGTTTGATTCATTTGGCGCTGTAATGGTTGCAGATTTAATAGTTGCGCTTGGTCGAGGCGGACAATTACAGGTATAACTCGCAACCATCGCCAAAACGGCATCAGTAAAAATAAATCATACCAGCGGTCAAATACTGCATTTAACCAGCTAGAACCGGAGTGGCGACGTTTGATGTAAAAGATGCGTGCAAGAAACTCAATCGCAAAGATGCTGATAAATGGTAGGTCGATCAGCCAAAAATCATCGAGATATTCACTATTTTCACCGATTTGGCGGTAATAGTTGCTGGCGATTAAAGGACTAATTTTTTGGTTAAAAAAGGTAATTTCTTGATTCCAGCCTTTTTGGGAGAGATAGGCTTGACTCCAGAAAGTGGCAAAGGATTGCTTGGCGGAATCTTTACCGATGCGATCGCGCATTCGGTTTTTAATTTTTTCCAGAGTCCCACTCTTGCCAACCCCAGCAAATGGGTTACTATCAATCATCTCCACACTCAGGCGGCTGAGTTCGTCTAGTTTTACCTTCGCTTGGGGAGATGTTAAACCTGTCTGGTTGACTTGTTCTTTGAGTACATCTACCGCTTTTAAATAACTTTGAGTTTCTCTATGGGCGGCAATACCTTTAATTGGATCATAAGTTTGAGTTATTTGCGGTAATCTCCGCAAGTAAAAATCCCGCCATTGTACATAAGTCAAATCAAACACAACTAAACCTAAGTTGACTGTGGCTACCAGTGCCATCAACCTTTCAAACCAAAGGTTTTTGTGTTTTGGCAATGTTTGATTAACCATTTTTTTGTTTTAGATTATACAAGTTTTAAGTATTTAGTTATAACCCAATTAGCGAGTTGAGAAGTAGACATATAAAATCTCAATACTTCTCAAGGAAGATTGCAAAAATTTTATATCAATATAAATTAATTAATTTTAATTAATCACAAATGATTAAACATTGAGACAAAAGTCTTCAAGAAACGTAAAATGCACCTGTTAATCTCTATATAATGCTGATTTAACTGCAAGGAGTTTGAGATATGTGGTGTGGGTTTAATAAATCCAGCGCGATGATTGCGGCTACTTGCCTAGTAAGCGCCAGTGTACTAATTGCCGACAGTACCTTTGCTGCCCGTCAACGTAACTATACACCCCAAGAATTTCGGGCTGTGTTGCATGGACTGGGTTACAAAGTTAAAGTCTCCAATACACCTTTAACAGACGAGGAAACCAAAAAAGCAATCCGCGACTTTCAAAAAGGCTACAAGCTTGGTGTGGATGGGATAGCAGGGCCAAAAACTCAAGATTTTGCTGCTAATATTGTGCAGATTCTGCAAGCTAATTTAAATGCAGTCCTCAAACCAAATCCGCCTTTACCCCGTGATCAATTCTTTGGCCCCCGCACAGAACAGTTAATTAAGGAATACCAGAAAAAAAATCAGCTTTCAGAAACCGGAATTGCTGATTTAGCACTCCGTCAGAAGCTAAATGCAGAAGCAAAAGAAACTATAGGTAAGCCTCAACCTCAGCCTACAGCAACACCAACAACTAAACCGACGGCTAAACCAACAGCGACACCAACAGCTAAACCGACGGCTAAACCAACACCAACAACTAAACCGACGGCTAAACCAACAGCGACACCAGCACCAACAGCTAAACCGACAGCGACAGCGACACCAACAGCAACACCAACACCTTAAGTTTCATAGATGTAATCAAATAGATTAAGAAATCACTGATGGCTACAGCTTGATGAACTGAGTTTAAACTCAGCAACGCCACTGAGGGAGTCAGCCAAGCCTTCCAACACAGTGGTTCCTTAGCACTTAATCTAAGCTTCTTCCAAAGGTCTGCCTTTGGGTGTTGGTAAAATTGGACGACGGTCATCATAAGGCATAGGAATATACTGGACAGTTGGCCGTCCTCCCTGGGGTTGGGGATACAAATCCATCAAGTCGTAAATGGAACGGTGTAGTCCGACTGTGATGGGCAACCCCATCTCTGTAGCTTCTTCTACCGTGACAGGATAATCATGAGTCACACGTCCAGTTGTCAAAGCATCGATAATCGGTTCAATATTTTCTGGCTGAACCTTTTGTTTAGGGATGTTATCTTTTAGCAGCGTCCGCACAAAGCGTTGTACTTGTTGAATGGCTTTTTCTGCTTGGTCAGCCATAATTAAAGTTTGGTCATCAATCTCGCTGATGGGTTTATCTTTAACTACTTTTAAAATACTAGCTGCGGGGAGGTTTCCTAATTGGGGATCAACTGGCCCCAAAACAGCGTTCGCATCCATCACAATTTCATCAGCAGCCAAAGCCAGCATTGTGCCACCACTCATAGCGTAGTGTGGGACAAAAACTGTCACCTTGGAAGGGTGACGAATTAACGCCCTAGCAATTTGTTCGGTAGCGAGTACCAAACCGCCAGGAGTGTGCAGAATCAAATCAATGGGAACATCTGGGGGTGTGAGGCGAATTGCCCGCAAGATTTGTTCTGAGTCTTCAATTGTGATGTAGCGTGATAGAGGAATGCCAAGTAAACTAATAGATTCTTGTCGGTGGATGAGTAAAATCACCCGCGTTTTGCGTTCTTGTTGAAATTCTTGTAAGGCGCGAATACGCTGATATTCTACTTGACGCTTTTGCCAGAGGGGTTGTAGGGAAGAAAGCAGTAGAAAAATCCAGAATAAATCACCAATACCGAAGCCCATAGGTTTGATTGTCCAAAAATAACGGTTATCGTCATTTATTTTGACAATTTTTGATTAATAGCAAGTCTATCTAGGGGTTTATCTCCAGTAACAAGGGGTGTAGGGGAGAAGAGAGAGACAGGGAGACAAGGGAGATGAGGAAAGGGGGGACAAGGAAGACAAGGAAGCTTAAAAGTGTAGGTTTTTAACAATTTCAAAACTTGAGTACCAGGAATAGTAAGACTTTTCCTCCTGCCTTCTGCTATATGACTGTCAAAATCACGAGTTAATTAAAGTTTCATCACTCCTAAAAACGTTATGCTGACGCTCGCCGTGAAGCTATTACACCCCTACAATTCATCAGGATTTACACCCAGTTGGCGTAACCGTTCAGCAAGTTTTTCGGCTTTCTGTTCAGCAATTATCGCCCGTTCATTTGCCGCAGCAACTTCTTCTGTAGGTTCAGGGATTAATTCACCTTCTAGTGTGAACCACCGTAACCATAATCTTTCAATATCCCGAAATGTGCCTTGCCATACACCCAAACTTAACCTTAACTCTGGTATGAGTATGCGTCCTTGAGTGAAATTCATCGGTTCATAATGACCACCAATTAACTGAAATGCTTGGAGTTCATTGGTGTAGCGGCTAAAGACAATATAGTAAGGAATTCGCAAGATTTGTTCATAAACTTCCCATTTACTAGGAGGTTTATCTTCTACTTTTTCGCTTGTTCCTAGGTCTTCGGCTTCGGTTTTGGGAGATAACAATTCAACAACCACAAAAGGATTTGCTGGTTCTTGCCAAGTCACATAACTTAATCGCAAATCTTCACCGTTGTAGAGTTTTTTCACCCCCACGACTCCAAACCAATCTGGACGTTTATACCACAAAGGATGCTGTACATCATAATAAAGATTTAAGTCAGCAGCACTATAGACTAATTCAGGATTCCAATTAATTGGTTGAAAAGTTAAATATAAAAGTAAAGGTTGTAAAAAATGAAAATCGTCTGGCAAACCTGGTTCCTCTGGGTTATCGCTGGGTAAATCATACATTGTTGGCAGCGTTTCCCAAGGTGGACGCGGCGGATCGGATTGGGGGATGTATTTGGGGAATGTTGTCATAATCTATAATTCGAGATATTTAGATTACCGATTTTTTGAAGAAGTCGAGGAGCTTGTTATTTACGAATGATTGAGGATGGTTATAGCATCGCATTGATACGAGTAAAAATTTTATCTATGGTGCTGGTTCAGTATAAAATAGTGATGTATTCAATTACTATAAAACCATGATACCAGCATCAGTTAAACCTTCATCTTGGCTAGAAAAAGGGATTCAAATTGAAAAAGTCAATAGTGTGAATCTGTTTAAATTGACGGATGAATTGCAAGACCGAATGCAAGAACTTGTCGATAAAAAATTAGCTGATTCTCTGACACCAAAGGAAGCGTCTGAATTGGAAGCAATTGGGGATTTAATTTTTATTGTTACTTATATTAATGGGCAGATTGTTTCTGCGGCACAAAAATCTCAAGATACTGAAACTTGGGAACAAAAACTAGACAAAAACTAGGCGGTTTCAAAGCATTTTTTTATAGGCAAATGCTATCAAGTTGGCTTTACGTAATATACTGCCCAAGAACTAGCAAATATTGATTAAATAAACCCCTCAGACTGGAAGTCTAGGGCTATACAAACAAAGCCTGCCTCCGCAGGCTATATGCTTCTTCATATCGATTTGGTATTAGATTGTTCCATACCCGACTTTGCCAAAAAGTCGGGTATTTAACTGTTACGTTAAAATGTGCCGGATTAAAATACTCATAACTTCATCGGCGTTTCCAGTTGCTAATAGTGGACTCCAGTCGCCGACACTGGCGTAGCCAATTACCTGTAAACGGTGAATTGTATTGGTGACTGCTTTGGGAGAACCCATTAATAAATGTTTTATTGGTTCTCGATGGGGAACTGGCGGTTGAGTTGATTGACTGCGGATGCTTTGATTGAAGTCTTCGTCACGCAGATATTGTTCTAGTTTTGACTGTGCAGACTGTTGTAATTGTGTCATGATGAATTTGTAATCGTAGTAGGGTTACATAAAGGCGATCGCAAACTCTGGCCGGAGAACGATCGCCTTTATTCTTTAGTAGGGTTTAGATAAGAGCGATCGCAAACTCTGTTTGGAGGGCGATCGCTTTTATCATGCCACTGTATTAAAGTATAATTTTATACTTATCAAACGCAAGCAAAAATTTTTTCATCATCAAATTCTCTTTAGCTAATCATAGAAAAACCACTGATTACTGACTGCTGAAGAATGAATTAAAAAGCAGCTAATTGCTATATAGCAGTCCTGTTTGATGTACACACAAAACACACAAGGGAGAGAGATATTTGTAAATCATTTAGGTTTATCTATGCTTATGATTCATCTTTCTTGATTCATCTAAAACCAGTCATTGGTGCTGACAAAGAAAAAATAACTAAACTCAATCAAAGTATTTGCAATTGCAAGGCATATCGACTTAGTTATACAGAGTTCATATTGACTTTTATTCCTAAAAGTTTTAGATTCTTTTCTTGAAGTATTTGAAACTTTTTATCAAAAATACTGCCAATAGTTCCTAACGGAGAGTTAGAAATGAATGTGAATAAAAAGGGTGTGTTGGGTGCTGGTGTTGCCTTTGCGGCGCTAACCGGTTTGGTTGCTGGCAGTTTTGGGGCGATGCAGACGAGTGATGCTAATGCTAACGTTATTCCTCATCAACAAACGCCTCACTTACTAGCCCAAGCTAGAAGACTAAATAATTTAACGATAATTTTTCCTAGTCGTTCTGACTCTACAGATTTGCAAAATAAAGCCAATGCTGTAGCCAGATTTCTCTCTAACGAGTTAAAAATTCCCGTCAAAGCGCAAATTGGTGATGATACGGCGGCGGTGGAAGCTTTGAGAGCAAATCGCGCTGATGTGGCTTTTCTGAGCAGTCGTCCGGCGTTGAAAGCGGAACAGTTAGCAAATGCAAAGTTGTACCTCGCAGAAGTCCGCGACAATTACTCTGGGAGATACACCTATAATTCAATATTTGTCGTTCCTAACAATAGCCCTTTAAAAACTAGAAATACGGCTCAAGCAACTCTGGGACAACTGCGGGGTAAGCGCATCGCCTTTACTTCTCCAACTTCTGGTTCAGGGTTTGTTTTCCCGGTGAGTGAATTGGTGAAACAGGGATTTGTCCCCAACCGCGATCGCCTCGATGGTTTCTTTGGTCAAGTTGCTTATGGTGGTAATTACAGCAAAGCCTTACAAGCCGTTGTGCGCGGTCAAGCTGATGTAGCGGTTGTGTCTGAGTATGCTATGTTCTCTCCGTACATCACCGCCCAAGAAAGAAGTCAGTTGCGCGTACTGCATAAAATCTCCGGTGTTCCTGCCCACGGTATCGCCATTGATGATGATGTCCCAGTTCAAGACAGAGAAAGATTAATCAACGCTTTACTCAAGTTAAATCAATCACAAAATAACCAACTTCTGCGTAACTTATACAATTCCACCGAATTGGTGAGAGTTGATCATAACCGTCACTTGTCCCCAGTTCGTACCGCCTTGTCTCGCATTGGAATTGCGCCATAGTCACTGGGTGAAACACAGGGGTGTATGGGAATAAGGGTGTATGGGTGTGGGTAAATTATTGACTGTGAATTTATCCTCATCATCATTTCCTACACCCTCATACCCTTACACCCCTCAATCCTTACACCCCTTAAAAAAAATCGATGAATGATTTTGTAATTGAATGTCATAACTTAGAAACAGCCTACACCGCGTCTTTGAATCGTCCTATTTTGAATGGCATTAATTGTCAGATAAAACAGGGCGAGTTTGTGGTTTTACTGGGACTGAATGGTGCAGGTAAATCAACATTATTGCGATCGCTGATTGGGTTAGTACCTTACACCAAGGGAGAAATTAAAATCAATGGTGTAACAATGACACCCCGCACACTTGTGCAGATTCGCCGTCATGTTGGAATGATATTTCAGGGCGGTGGGTTAATTCGGCAGTTATCCGCCATTGATAATGTATTGTGTGGCAGACTTGGCGTGAGGACAACTTGGCAGACATTGTTTGGTTTCCCCCAACGCGATCGCAATTTAGCAATGGATTTACTTGCACAGTTGGGTTTAAAAGAACAAGCCTATCAAAAAACCAGTCAACTCAGTGGCGGACAGCAACAGCGAGTTGCGATCGCCCGTGCATTAATTCAATCACCGCAGATACTTTTAGCTGATGAACCAATTACAGGTTTAGATGTTGTTGCCTGTCAACAGGTGATGGAAACTTTATCAGAACTGCACCAGCAAGGGATGACGATTGTTACAGTTTTGCATGATTTAGGTATAGCTGCAAAATACGGACAACGTGCGATCGTCTTAGATGCTGGACGCATTGTTTACGACGGAATTTGTGAAAACCTGCAAGCCCAATTTGCCTAATGTTAAATTTCAAGACTCTTCGCCGTTATCCTTGGATTAGTCCCTTACTCATCCTATTAATTATAGTCGTAGTTTATACATGGGCTTTGCAAGGCATCAAAGTTGATTTTGAATTGCTAACCTCTAGCTGGCCTTACATCACCGACTTTGTATCTCGCCTATTCCCCCCAGATACCACAGTTATAGATATAGCAATTAAAGCACTCATTGAAACAGTGCAGATGTCTTTATGGGGAACTACTGTTGGTGCAATTTTATCTTTACCCATTGCAGTAGCGAGTGCTAGTAACGTTGCGCCTCGTTGGTTGCAATGGTTAGCCAACTTACTCCAAAATGCAGTCCGTTCTGTTCCTTCGATCATTTTAGGTTTGATTTTCGTCGCCGCCACTGGTTTAGGCGCACCAGCCGGAACTTTAGCCTTAGCTATATACACCATTGGCTATTTAGCAAAGTTCTATCAACAAGCCATTGAAGCCGTCAACGCCAAATCTTTAGAATCTTTAGAAGTCATGGGTGCATCAAGATTTCAAATTGTGCAGTATGGCATTTTACCCCAAGTTTTACCTTTAGGATTAGGCTACACCTTATGGATGTTTGAATATAACATCCGCGCCGCTTCAGTATTAGGTGTAGTTGGTGCTGGTGGAATTGGCTTTCAACTCAAGAGTTATATTGATGGTTTTGAATACAACAAAGCCACAACGATGATGTTAGTCCTGTTGGTTGTTGTAACTGTAATTGATACCTTTAGTAGTAAATTACGTCAGCGCCTAGATTCGATGTAGTTGCAGATGGGAATACTATAAATAACGTTGGCTCTCCCAGACTTGGGTTGATAAATTAACACTAAAAAATGGCTAAAACAATTGATATAACAAGGTTTGCCTAAAATAGAATCAAAGATTTAATAAAAATTTACTTTATCTCTTTTAAATCCCAGACTATGTAAGGATTTAACCAGATATCAAGTATTAATTTGTTATAGCTAGTCTAGGAGAGCCATAACGTTTAGTGTTTGAGAATGTTATGGGCATTATTGCTAACTACTGGCGTGTGACACCAGAACAGTTTGCCGAACTTCAAAATGATCCTCAAGCAGCTAAAGCTTTTTTTGGGTTTGACTTAGATAGTTTCCACTTCAGTCATCCAGAATCAATGTTAGCCACACAAAAAGAGAAACAATCTAGTGAAAATTTCTTCACTCTAGAAAAAGAATGGCACGCACTACATTGCTTACTGACTGGAGACTTAAGTTTAGAAGAAGAGACTCAAGCATCACCATATTGGAATGTAGTAATGGGAGGTACACCAACACAGTTTGAAGCCACCTATGGATTTGTCCGCTATTTAAACCCTGAAGAAGTTAGGGAAGTTGCCGAACTGTTGAGTGCAATTTCTGTGGAAGAATTAAGCCAAAGATTTGATGTTGATGCGTTTAATGCTGCACAAATTTATCCTAATCCTAGTCCTGGTGGATGGGAGGAAGAAATAGAGTTTTTGTTAGAAATATATCCAGAGTTTGTCCAATTCTTTCAAAATGCTGCTAGACAAGGAGACATAGTTTTACTGTCATCTGATTGAGTTGATTTTTGTGAAACAGTTCTTCTACAAATTCTCTGAGAAACTGAGACGTTATATACAACGTCTCTACTTTTAGCGATCGCACTAACTGTTGATTTATGATCAAGGTTAAAATATAGGACTTGAGTGAATGCAAACTTTTACAGATATTGGTACATTGATTGTTCGCACACCAGGAACACTAGGTGGCCGTCCTCGCATCGCAGGAACCAGATTATCTGTACAAAGGGTTGCAGCTTGGTACAAAACGGGGCTAAATGCTGAGGAAATAGTTGAAAGAATGGGTAACTTGACTTTAGCGCAAGTATATGCAGCATTGACTTATTATCATACTAATCGAGAAGAAATTGAAGCTTACCTCACGACTGAAAAGCTCGTCTTTTTAAGCGCCTATCCTGAAGAGTCATCTAACAACTATAGCAATCCTATCTGAGTTGTGAAAAAATATTCTTTTTAACGAACCGCAAAGAACGCATAGACGCGATAGCGGCTTCCCGCAGGGTAGGACACAAAGAAAGAGAGGAGAGAAAAGAAAGGAAATTTCACCAATGATTTAGGACTGCTATAACCAATAAAATATTAAAAATTGGCGTTGCTAATTAGTGGGATGAAGGTTAACTCACGCAGAGACGCAGAGGCGCGGAGCATAAGAGTTTGAGAGATTGAATTTTTAATTTTCATCCTCATATTCAGCAATGCTAAAAATTAAATAACCCAGCTATAACTCTTGCATCTTTTTTGTCAAAGTTATAGCCAAGTTTAAAGGAAACACACTAATCTGCCGACTTCATGATTTTCTCATTAAATTGCAGAAATTTTTGCAGAAACTTTATTGAAATTAGAGATATTTATTGGTAATAATTCTGAACTTTCAGTTTGCTTATCTTCTGGCTGTTGTGCAAAGTGCTTATCCATCACAGAAGCAACTTCAGAAGGTTTAATCCGGTTATAGCGGGTTTTATCAGGCATCACTACATTAGGGCCAGCTTTGCAGTTTTTCATACAGCCTGTACCTTTGATGGTAACTTGGTCTTCTAGGCCGCGATCGCTCAATGCAGCCTCAAATGCTTGACACACTTCTTTACCGCCGCGTTTCCAACAGTCTGATTTTTGACACATTAAAATTGTCTGCTTGGCCTTTGCAGATTTAACTTTAGCTACAGTATTCGCTGGCGGTTCCTGTAACGCTACTCTACCCAAATCAGAACGCGCAGCCATTACCCGTTCAGCTTTGAGTGTAAACTCACTTTTTTTATCATCGTATTTCTTGGTACCGACGACTTGCAGCCAAGTACCTTTAGGTAAGCGCCAATCAAAAGCAGCCCTCAAATGTTTAGCCAGCTTGACATAACATTCACCCTCAGAAGTCTCTAATTTTAAACCTTTGAGCTTATAACCATCTTTAATAACAAAATCTATAAATCTGCCTTCTAAGCAAAATTCCGTAATTTCCTGACCGTAGATTATACCCATATTTTTCACCCTATCTTTTACCAAGTAACTTTTTTCTAACCACGTCATGGCTCTCAGACATCTGTCTTTGGCTATGACTTTCAATAGCGGCTTTGCCAGCTATTCTCAAGAATCTGAATTAGTTCTGGGCGACAAGCGAAAAATCGTTGCATCACGCACCAAAACTGCACCATTGCCAAGGGATTAGCAATTTCCACTTGCAATGGCTGATTAGCCTCACAGCAACAGGGAATATCTAGCTCATTTAAACGTTGATAGACTTGCCAGCGATCTGCCCAATTAATTTCTACTACGTACTTTTGGTCTATTTCTGAACCGGAACTAAACGATTTCAAGAGACGAACCCTCAAAGCGCGACGAATTTGCAGTAACTAGCCTGCCTTGGCTCCCCGATTTTGCAAATCTTGGGATCACAGCTTCTTTAAATAAGGATAACCTAAGTGCGAACTATTCTCAGTTATTTCCAGGTAAAAATATGAAATTTTCTCATTAACAGAAGGTTAAAAAGTAGCTCAAACGCTTATGTCATCAAGCTTTGACCTGATTGTAAATTTGTAAAAATTTAATAATATTTTAGGAATTACGTAGTGGGACGAAATGGAGGTGTGGGGAGTGTGGGGGGAAAGATTTCTTCACCATCCTCCCACCGTTCGGCTGACGCTCACGGCGAAGCCCCAAACCCTTTCACCCTTACACCCAATCTCTACAGATAATCTTTGTGCGTAACCCATAACTCTGACACCCAGCCTCTTTGTGCGTGAGTCTTATTTATTGATACCCAGTCACTTTCAAGTAGGTATTAAGTAAGAGCAATAGTAAATTGTCTGCTTTAGTTCAGTGGTGCTACTGGGAAAGACTGAACAAAGTTCAGAAAAATCAGGCTCAAAACCTCTTCAGTTCTGCTTCTCGGTTTTTGATTCTACTTTTCCTGAATGTCTTTCTTGTTTCCTTTACTTTATGAATTTCTTAATTAGTAATTAATCCTATTAGTAAATATTTCTACAATCGCCAGATATACGTCTTAAGAAATAGTTCAAGATTTATGTGCTAAAAAGCAAGAATTTGCAATTATCGCCACAAAAAGTTTTAGAAATTTATGATATTCTTTGGTCTTGCTTTTATTTTCAGAATGTTAATATGTAAAAACTAAGCGGTTAAAAACTATAACTGCAAAAATAGCGAGGAGAACCATGTCTGATACACAAACTTTGTTACAAAATTTCGGTCAGGTTTATGACAACCCTGTATTGTTAGACCGCAGTGTTACAGCTCCAGTTACAGAAGGACTAAACGTTGTCTTAGCTAGTTTTCAGGCACTCTACTTGCAGTATCAAAAACATCATTTTGTTGTAGAAGGTGCAGAATTTTACTCATTGCATGAGTTTTTTAACGATAGTTACAACGAAGTCCAAGACCATGTTCATGAAATTGGTGAAAGACTTAACGGTTTAGGTGGTGTACCGGCTGCTTCTTTCAGCAAATTAGCAGAATTAACTTGTTTTGAGCAAGAATCTGATGGCGTATATTCTTCCCGCAAAATGGTAGAAAACGACCTAGCCGCCGAACAAGCTATTATTAATGTAATTCGCCGCCAAGCCGCTCAAGCAGAGAGCTTGGGCGACCGTGGTACACGCTATATGTATGAAAAGATTTTGTTAAAGACAGAAGAAAGAGCTTATCATTTAGCCCATTTCTTGGCCAAAGATAGCTTAACTTTGGGTTTTGTTCAACCTGCTCAAAACTAGAAATATTATTATCTAGTTCAGTCTTTATCCGGTTGCAGCAAAATCTGATAGTCCAGAATATTAAGAGAAAGTAAAAAATGACAGAGAGCCATTCAGTATCTCTGTCATTTTTTATTTAGATACACAAAAAATCACAAGCTAAAATAATTCTCTAGTTGTATATTAAAAATTATTAGCGATTAAGTAAATGATAAATACTTTTATTTAAGAAACATTGCGGCTCTTGTTAAATATTTATATTAGCTGGAAATTAATACTTAAATAATTAAAGTAGATAGTAGCTTAGATAAAAATTATTTGCGGGTAATTACGAATTTGCGTTTTGAGAATTACTTAAAACTGTCAATACAAAAAAACGGGATACCGCGTTAGTCAAGACAAGTAAGATACATAAGATAGTAAAAGAGATATATTCGTTGATAGTCATTCGTCGATAGTCATTTGTTCTGTGTATAGCAGTCGAAGTATAAGTGAGGAAATTTAAAAAGCACAAATGGCAGACACAGTATAACTTTTACCTCCTGCCTCTGGTTGGTGAGCGAAGCCGAACCACTGCCTTCTGCCGTATATCCTGGTTTTATTACTTTCTTTTCTCTAGCGGCGAAGATTCAACCCGGAAAACTTGATAATAAACAAGATGACTGAGGGCAAAGACCCTTAAAATAATCAGGATTTGTATTTTCTTACTCCAACCCCAAGACTATGCCCCGCCGTCAAGACCTGAAAAAAATACTACTGTTAGGATCTGGCCCAATTGTGATTGGGCAAGCTTGTGAGTTTGACTACTCTGGAACCCAAGCCTGTAAAGCATTACGAGAAGAAGGCTATGAGGTGGTGTTGGTCAATTCCAATCCTGCCACAATTATGACTGACCCGGAAACGGCCGATCGCACTTATATTGAGCCGTTAACACCAGAATTAGTTGCTAAAGTCATCGCTAAAGAACGCCCAGATGCTTTACTCCCGACAATGGGAGGACAAACCGCCCTCAACCTCGCCGTTGCCTTAGCTAAAAACGGTGTCTTAGATCAATATAATGTGGAATTAATCGGTGCAAAGTTAGACGCGATCGAAAAAGCTGAAGACCGCAAACTATTTAATGAGGCGATGGCCAAAATCGGCGTGAAAGTCTGTCCCAGTGGTACAGCCTCATCCCTAGAAGAAGCCAAAGCGATCGCTCGTAAGATTGGCAGTTATCCCCTAATTATCCGCCCCGCCTTTACAATGGGGGGGACTGGTGGCGGTATTTCCTACAACCAAGAAGAATTTGAAGAAATGGCACAGGTGGGGATTGATGCGAGTCCGGTATCGCAAATTCTCATTGACCAATCCCTCCTCGGCTGGAAAGAATATGAATTAGAAGTCATGCGCGATTTGGCAGATAACGTAGTGATTATCTGTTCTATCGAAAACCTCGACCCGATGGGTATCCACACAGGCGACTCCATCACCGTTGCACCCGCCCAAACCCTCACCGACAAAGAATATCAACGGTTGCGGGATATGTCGATTAAAATTATCCGCGAGATTGGGGTAGAAACTGGCGGTTCTAATATTCAGTTCGCCGTTAACCCGGTGACTGGGGATGTGGTGGTAATTGAAATGAACCCCCGTGTATCTCGCAGTTCGGCGTTGGCTTCTAAAGCTACAGGTTTCCCCATTGCTAAGATGGCGGCGAAGTTAGCCGTCGGTTACACCTTAGACGAAATTAACAACGACATCACCAAAAAAACCCCCGCTTCCTTTGAACCGACAATAGATTATGTAGTTACCAAAATTCCCCGCTTCGCCTTTGAAAAATTCCCCGGTTCGGAACCAGTGCTAACCACACAGATGAAGTCTGTTGGGGAAGCAATGGCTATCGGACGCACCTTTAATGAATCTTTCCAAAAGGCGCTGCGTTCTTTAGAAACCGGACGCGCGGGTTGGGGTTGTGACAAAGCCGAAAAATTACCTAGTGGCGAACAAATCCGCGCGTTGTTGCGGACACCGAATCCCGATCGCATTTTTGCTGTGCGTCACGCTATGCAACTAGGTCTCACCAATGAGGAAATCTATGAACTCACAGGGATTGACCCTTGGTTTTTAGATAAAATGCAGCAGTTGTTGGAAACTGAAAAGTTTATCAAACGCACGCCGTTAAAGCAGTTGACGAAAGAACAACTATATGCAATTAAACGGGAAGGTTATAGCGATCGCCAAATTGCTTTCGCCACCAAAACCACAGAAGATGAAGTGAGGGCATACCGTCAACAGTTGGGAGTCATACCAGTGTATAAAACTGTTGATACCTGCGCGGCTGAGTTTGAAGCGTTTACCCCATACTATTATTCCACCTACGAAGAAGAAACCGAAGTTTTACCTTCCGAGAAACCCAAGGTGATGATTTTGGGTGGCGGGCCGAACCGTATCGGTCAAGGAATTGAGTTTGATTATTGTTGCTGTCACGCCTCTTATGCTTTAAAAGGCGCAGGCTATGAAACCATCATGGTCAACTCCAACCCAGAGACAGTTTCTACAGATTACGATACTAGCGATCGCCTCTACTTTGAACCATTAACCAAAGAAGATGTCCTCAACATCATCGAAGCCGAAAACCCCGTTGGAATCATCGTTCAATTTGGCGGACAAACCCCATTAAAGTTAGCCTTACCTCTGCAACAAGCACTCAGTGAACATCCCTCAGCACGGCCTGAACGCCCCGCTACCGCTAACAGCACTAAAATCTGGGGTACATCACCTGATTCTATCGACACCGCCGAAGATAGAGAAAGATTTGAGCAAATTCTCAAGCAATTAAATATCGCTCAACCACCAAATGGTATTGCACGGAGTTATGAAGATGCGTTGATTGTGGCTAGACGCATTGGTTATCCTGTGGTGGTGCGTCCTAGTTATGTGTTGGGTGGACGGGCGATGGAAATTGTCTACTCGGATACAGAACTAGAACGCTACATGACCTTTGCGGTACAAGTAGAACCAGACCATCCCATCTTAATTGATAAGTTCTTAGAAAATGCCATCGAAGTCGATGTAGATGCGATCGCTGATCATACCGGAAGAGTAGTAATTGGTGGCATCATGGAACACATCGAACAAGCTGGTATTCACTCTGGTGACTCTGCTTGTTCTTTACCTTCAATTTCTCTCCCCCCCGCCGTTCTCAATCAAATTCGTTCTTGGACTGTACAACTGGCGCAAGCACTTTCTGTCGTTGGGTTGATGAATATTCAGTTTGCGGTGGTGGGTGTTGGTTCCTATTCTCCCCAAATCTACATTCTCGAAGCTAACCCCCGCGCTTCCCGGACTGTACCTTTTGTTTCTAAGGCTACAGGTGTGCAGTTGGCAAAACTGGCATCATTAATTATGTCGGGTAAAACTCTGGAGGAGTTAAACTTTACGGAGGAAGTAATCCCTTCACATATTGCCGTCAAAGAAGCAGTTTTACCCTTTAATAAATTTCCTGGTACAGATACAATATTAGGCCCGGAGATGCGCTCAACTGGTGAAGTGATGGGCATAGACAGCGACTTTGGCCGCGCCTTTGCCAAGGCAGAGTTAGCTGCTGGTGAGCGTTTACCCCTAACTGGTACTGTATTTGTATCCATGAGCGATCGCGACAAAGCCTTAGCCGTTCCCGTAGTCAAGGAGTTTATTGACCTAGGCTTTACTGTGATGGCGACTTTTGGGACACGCCAAGTACTTCAAGAAAATAACTTAAATGTTGAATTGGTGCTGAAACTCCACGAAGGCCGTCCCCACGTCCTGGACGCAATTAAAAACCAGAAAATTCAACTCATCATCAACACACCTTCCGGTGAAGAAGCCCAAACCGATGCTAAACTCATCCGCCGCACAGCCTTAGCCTACAAAATCCCGATTATTACTACCATTGCTGGTGCCAAAGCCACCGTCGCCGCTATCCGTTCTCTGCAAAATACGACTTTAGACGTAAAAGGCATCCAAGAATATTGTCTGAGGCGAGAGCCGTAATTCTGCCCGGCGTGGCACTTAATTTGACTGGAGTATGAGGGGTTTGGAGGCAGTGTAAAGATTTCACTTGTCTCCTACCCTTTTTTCATGAATCTGCTTTAAGCAGTATTTACAAGGAAAATTAAGTAATTATTATAGAAGAAACCTTATGGTTCATATTGAGATATTTTAACAAATATGAGTAAATTAATTTTTCTCTCTGCGAATTTTTATTAACTAGCAAGTGCGATCGCCTTTTGCTATCTCAAGTAATTATGCTCATGCTAAACACTTGATTGATAGGAGTTTCAGCCTCAAACAACCAATTAATGACTTTTGTCTACCTATTGACCACAGTCTATGGTTCTCATTGTTGCTATACAAGGAATAAAGCTTGATCAAGCAGTGTGTTTAGACTATTACAACCATTCTCAAATCCAATAGTTTTTAGTCTGTGGGGCTTTGCAATATTTTTCATAAATGTTACAATTTTTAATAAAGTTTAAAGATGTAAGGTGTTGTTCTAGCTACCTTTATCTATCCGTAGATACTTGTACAATCTCTGAAAAAACTGTAACGTCTAGCAGTTAATAGCCTAATTTGATTAATAAAATCTGCCGCCCGTAACGGAAGCGTAAATCGTAAACCATATCATGTGTTCCCAATTCAATTGGACAGCACATCAACAAACATCTATTTATCAGTTATCTACTAGTTAGTTGAATGACTCCAGCAATTAACCCCCCAACATCACCAATGAGTAGCGCCATCAAGACGGCCCCAACAGCTACAGACCTCGTGCGGACTTATCTGCGTGAGATTGGCCGTGTACCCCTGTTAACCCATGAAGAAGAAATCCGCTACGGTAAACAGGTACAGCGTTCAACAGCTTTACAAGAACTCCGAGAATCTTTAGCTGACAAGTTAGGTCATGAACCCACCTTAGAAGAATGGGCGAAGGAAGCCAAGCTTGAGACAACCGAATTGAACAAAGCGATCGCCGAGGGTGAAATTGCGAAACGTAAAATGGTCGAAGCCAATTTGCGCCTAGTGGTATCTGTCGCCAAGAAATACATCAAGCGCAACGTAGACCTACTTGACTTGATCCAAGAAGGTAGCATTGGAATGCAACGGGGTGTAGAAAAATTTGACCCCACCAAAGGTTATCGGTTTTCTACCTATGCTTACTGGTGGATTCGCCAAGCAATTACGCGGGCGATCGCCGAAAAAGCCCGTACTATTCGCCTACCTATTCACATCACCGAAAAACTCAATAAAATCAAAAAAGCCCAGCGTCAGTTATCGCAAAAACTCGGACGCGCCCCTTCAGTCGGTGAATTAGCCCAAGAACTAGACCTCACTCCCAAACAAGTCAGAGAATACCTCGAAAAAGCCCGTTTACCCCTTTCCTTAGATTTACGCTTGGGAGACAACTACGACACCGAACTCGGAGAAATGCTAGAAGATCCAGGCGCTTCTCCCGAAGAGTTTGTCATGCAAACCTCCCTCTCATCCGATTTAGAACGAGTCATGGCGGAACTCACCCCCCAACAGCGAGAAGTCATCACCTTGCGCTTTGGGTTAATTGATGGTCAAGCCTTAACCTTAGCCAGAATCGGTGAACTTCTAAACATTAGCCGTGAACGAGTCCGCCAAATAGAACGGGAAGCCTTAAACAAACTCCGCAAATCCAAAGCCACCATGAATGAGTATTTGGCGAGTTAGTTTTTTGTCTTTTGTTCTTTGTCCTTGGTTATTAGTAAAAGGGTTTAAGGGTGTAGGGGTACAGGGGTGTATGTATCCACAAGCCTTACGCCCCATACCCTTACACCCCTACACCCAATCTCGACAAACAAACTTTGTCCGTAAGTCCTGAATAATTGACTAATAACCATTAGGCGAGAAAATACTCCGGTTTTGGTACGGTTACACCGACTTCTATATGAAAATATGCCTGTTAAATTATTTATCAGGAACATAAAAACGGCAGCGATCGTTAAATATAAGACAGGCACATATTATCTCAGTTGCAAACATAACCGCCAGCAACGGTAGTATAGGAGGCTAAACGTGAGTAACCAATCCAATCGAGTCTCAGAAGAATTTTTCCCCAGCGACGCATCAGAAACCAGTAACTTACTGTGGCAATATGTTAAATCTTTAAGCCCCGAAACAGTGAGCCATTTATCTAAACCAACATCTCCAGAAGTCTTCCAAGTCATGGAACGTAACATTGTAGGGTTGTTAGGTAACTTACCACCAGAACACTTTAATATGACCATTACAACCAGCCGGGAAAGTCTTGGTCGTCTCCTCGCTTCCGCAATGATTAGCGGTTATTTCCTGCGTAACGCTGAACAACGTATGGATTTTGAAATGGCGCTACAAGGTACAGAAACCAATAATCAAGAAATTGAAGAGTAATGCAAAATTTCACTGTCCTGCGAAATCCTAATTACCTACCTTTGCTCACATCCAAATCCCTGTAATGCGTTAGCGACAGTCTCAATACAATGACTCATCGCTAACGTCGTGAGGATTTGATTCAGGGTAATGAGTAGTTATGAAGGGAGTGAGATGATATTAGATTTCTCAGAATAGATGAATCAATAGTTCTGAAATCAAAACTTGTAGCTTAGAGCGACTTCTGCGACAATATTTAAGAAATTAACAGAAATTTGACTATCAATCATATAAACTCGGCAGACACAAAATTAACCTGCCGAGTTTTTTGATCAGTCTGTCAGATACCCGACTTCTTCAAAAGTCAGGTATCTTACCACTCCACTTAATTAAATAAATCACCAAATCTGTAATCTAAAATTAATATGACTTCTATTCCACATAAAATTATTGGTGTTGCCGTTATTTGGAATGAACAACAGCAAATTTTAATTGACCGCCGTCGTCAACAAGGTGCAATGGGTGGTTTATGGGAATTTCCTGGGGGCAAAATTGAGCCTGGAGAAACCATAGAAGAATGTATCCGGCGAGAAATAGCCGAAGAACTGGGTATAGAAATTACAGTCAAAGACCATCTCATCACCATCGACCATACTTATACCCATTTGCGCGTAACTTTAACCGTGCATCACTGTCACCTGTTATCAGGTATTCCCCAACCTCTAGAATGTGAGGAAGTTCGCTGGGTAAGCTTAGATGAATTAGAAAATTATGCTTTTCCCGAAGCTAATGGTCAAATTATCGCGGCTTTAAAAAGTGCTGAGTGCTGAGTGGGATTAAACAAGGGAGAGGGGGTAGACAAGGTAGAGGGGGTAAAACAAGGTTGAAGATTGCTCCCTTCTTGTCTCCCTACCTCCTGACCTCTGCCTTCTGCTTTAACATTGTCCACAAGTAACAATCTATTAATTCAATTCAGTTCATCCCGGCAATTTTCTACAATAATGCCAGAGACTGTAAAAAATGGTGTCAGCAAGCAAATGTCTAAAACTGTTGACGACGTAATGAGCCGCAACCCGATTGTTGTTCGGACGGAAACTCCTCTAAAGGAAGCTATTCAAATTTTGGCAGAGAAACGCATCAGTGGGCTGCCTGTGGTGGATGATGTCGGTCAACTGGTGGGGATTATCTCGGAAACTGACTTGATGTGGCAAGAAACTGGTGTAACTCCACCTGCCTACATTATGTTTTTGGATAGTGTGATTTATTTAAAAAATCCTGCCACTTACGATCGCGATTTACATAAAGCGTTAGGGCAAACTGTGGGAGAAGTGATGAGTAAAAACCCCGTAACTATTTCTCCCAATAAAACCTTAAAAGAAGCCGCACAAATGATGCACGATCGCAATGTGCATCGCTTACCTGTCTTAGATAGCCAAGGTCAAGTTGTTGGCATACTTACCCGTGGTGATGTGATTCGGGCAATGGCAGCAAGTTAATCATGGTCATTAGTCATGAGTCCTTTGTCATTAGTTAGGAGTTTCTTGACTATTGACTATGGACATTTGACGATTAACTATGGAGATTTTTTAAAACATTTTAGAAGTTAGGATCATTAAATGAGTATTACTCCTGAGTCGGTAAGACAAATGCTCAGTTCTGAAGATTTGGGCGATCGCTTGCGTGCTGTCAATCAAATCCGCGACTTAGAACCCGCAGTTGGTTTAGAACTTGTGCAGCTTGCTATAGGTGATAGCAACTCAAGAGTGCGTTACTCAGCAGTGAGTCAGATGGATACACTCGGTAGCCAAGATTTGCAATTGTCTTTGAATATTTTACGCGATCGCCTGATCAATGACCCCGAAGCCGATGTGCAAGCCGCCGCCGCCGATTGTTTAGGTGCGCTCAAATTACACGATGCTTTTTTAGATTTACAGCACCTTTACCACTCGACTAATGAGTGGTTAGTTCAATTCAGCATCATTGCCGCATTAGGCGAATTAGGTGATCCTCGGTCTTTTGAGTTACTCAAAGAAGCCCTGTCATCCGAAAATGAATTAGTCCAAACTGCTGCCATTAGTTCCTTTGGTGATTTAGGAGATACCGCAGCCATTCCTTTATTAGCACCATACTCTACTAATCCCGATTGGCAAATGCGCTATAGAGTCGCCCAAGCTTTAGCCAGACTGGGTGGCGCAGAAGCCAAAGCGATATTAGAAACTATGGTGAATGATGAAGTCGAAGCAGTCGCCACAGAAGCACAGAAATCTTTGCAGACTTTTTAGTGATTCGCTAATTTAGACGATCGCACCGTTGTGAGTTGCAGGTGCGATCGCTTGCTACATCAGAAAAGTCTTAAGATTATTTGTGTCACAATTGAGGAACAAACAATAAATCCCACAAACGAGCAAGCGCAAGCCTGTGTGCGTGTCTGCCAAATGTTATCAAACACCTATCGCAGTATAGAGTTATTCCGCTTTGATGACCAAACCAAAATAGTGTTTATTTTTGTGAATGAGGAAATTCAAATCATTGTACCCCCTGATGGAAATTGGAGGTTTTTCAATGCGTCCGAATTTTGAAGCTATGACTAACAAAGAATTGATAGCTTATGCGCTGGCACATCGTGAGGATGTAGAGCCTTTGCGTGTACTGTATAGTCGTCGTACTCCAGACTCGGAAGCGACATGGTACGGGCCAATGTTTGCTGAAGATGGTACGCCAATTGAAGAGAATATTCGGATAGCGGAAGAAGCAATTAGACAACGTATTGAACAAGCAGAGAAAAGAAAACAAGATTCTCAAAGTTAGGTTATCCGCCAAATACTTGCGGCCAAGTTGTCACAATAAAAACAGCAACTGCGGCTACTGCTAATAAGCCTTGAATCAGATTTCCGACTAATGTACCGACTACAATGCCTATACCTGCTTTTACTGCTGGCCATAATTCTCGGCGGTAAATAAATTCACCCACAATTGCGCCTAATAGCGGCCCGAATAACATTCCGAGTAACGGCCCGCCAAAAGGTAAAGCTGGTAATAATCCCAAAATTCCTAATACTAACCCCACAACTGCGCCAATTTGTCCCCATTTACTAGCACCTGCTTGTTTTGCACCTACGTAACTTGCTAAAAAGTCAACGCCTATACTTAACAGCAAAACAATGACTGTGACTATTAACGGTATCTTAATCGCTGCAAAAGAACCGCTTATAATTCCCCAAATAATAATGGCAGCTAAAATTAAGCTGCTACCAGGAATTGCTGGCACTACAGCACCAATAATTCCCACAACCATTAAGGCAATTAGTAACCAATAAATAATTTGCATAAGTAATTTTTAATTATGAAGCATCAACGCTGATTTGTTGGAGAGTTACGGCTAATTTATCAGCAATGCCAGCAATCCAATTTTCATCTTGTTTGGTGTAACTTCTGGGTGCATTAGCTCCTAAAATCATCACACCTTGATTGCCAATTGGTTGACAAATTACTCCTTGAGTATTTTCGGGTAAGTAATCAAATTCTATTCTGCCTGGGTAGAGGTTTAACGCTACTAAATAAACTGGCTGTTGTTTTTCGATAACCCGATTGAATATTGCCCCTGGTAAGACTTCTGATTTAGAACCCAGAATACCGCGACGTAACAAAACTTTGCCTTGATATACAACTACCAGCGATCGCGTGACGGTATTAGTTAATATCAAATGAGATGCCCAAGCTAGTTCTGTTTTCACGGCTTCTGGTAAGTCTTCTGACAGCACAAAACCTTCTTCCCCAATCAGTTCCACAGCTTCAGGCGATCGCGGCTGTACTTGCTGCCAAATTAACCCTGTTAAAATTAACACAGCACTCAAAATTACCCCCAACACATCGCCACGGGATTGGGATTCTGTGAGTTCTGGTGTTAATACACGGTTAATCAGCAAAAGTATAGCGCCTAACCCACCAACAACTATGGGTAAACGGCGCAAAACTCGATTGGGATCAGGTTTAGTCATTGTTCAGTGCTGAGTGCTGAGTACTGCGTGCTGAGTGCTAAAATTTCACTCTTCACACTTCATACTTTCCCTTACTCTTCTCCAGGTTCAATTATGCGTTGAAACAGATAGCCTGTACCGCGTGCAGTCAGGATTAGTTCTGGATTACTAGGATCGTCTTCTAATTTTGCCCGTAACCGAGAGATATGCACATCTACCACCCGCGTATCTACATGGCGTTCTGGTGTGTATCCCCAAACTTCTTGCAAAATTTCAGAACGAGAAAAAGCTTCACCAGAACGACTAACTAGCAATTCTAGTAAACTGAATTCCATTCCTGTCAAGCGAATGCGTTCATCGCCTTTGTAGACTTGCCGTTTGTTGGTATCGATTTTGATATTCCCTACGTGAATTACTCCGGAACTGGGAATTCCCGATGCACCTGTTTTATCGACACGACGCAAGACTGAGCGAATCCGCGCTTCTAGCTCTTTGGGGGAGAATGGTTTAACTACATAGTCATCAGCACCTAATTCTAAACCCGTGATGCGATCGGCAACGTCCCCCAAGGCTGTTAGCATAATAATAGGGACATCTGATTCCTTACGTAATTCTTGACACACGCCATAGCCATCGAGCTTTGGCATCATCACATCCAACACTACTAAATCAGGATCAGATTTGCGAAAAGTGTCCAACGCTTCTTCACCGTCGCCAGCTGTCACCACATCGTAGCCAATCATCGAAAGGCGCGTTTCTAAAATCCGCCGAATGCTGGCTTCATCGTCTACCACCAGAATTTTTTCTTTATGACTTTCCAAGTTTCTCAACGCTCCTTAACTAAAATTTTTCATGATTAATTTTTAATACCATAATATTAAGATATCATTCCCACAATTGATTTGAAAAATGCGGTAGAACCCACTTTTCTTTGACTTTAGATTTTTGTAAGAATTAAGAAAAAATTAAGAATAATTAACTTAATTAAGATTTAAGAATGCCTAAGCCTAAAACCTTTTACATTTGTAACGAATGTGGTGCAGAATCTCCCCAATGGTTTGGTAGATGTCCTAATTGCGGAACCTACAATTCTTTAGAAGAACAAATTGCGATTCAATCTTCTGTTGATGTACCGACAAGGGGCGGAGTTAGCAGTTGGCACAAAGAGCAAAATAATGGTAAGCCTAACGCTAAACCAGCAAAACCGCGAGCTTCGCTGACTTTTGATCAAATTAGCGATCGCCAAGTCACGCGCTGGGAATCTGGCTATGGAGAATTAGATCGAGTTTTGGGTGGTGGCGTTGTTCCTGGTTCAATGGTATTAATCGGTGGTGATCCGGGAATTGGGAAATCGACATTATTGTTGCAAGTATCCAACCAACTGGCGCAGAGATACCGTATTCTTTACGTTTCTGGGGAAGAATCAGGACAACAAGTCAAATTGCGGGCTTTGCGTTTGGGTGTATCCAAACCAATGAATGTAGTTGGGAATGGTAATGGTAAACAAGCTGAATCTGAGGAGAATACAGAAGAGTCAGAAACATCGGCGACTCCAGAAGTAGTAGAAGCAGAAAACCCCGAAGGGATAAGTGCAGACTTGTATGTTTTACCAGAAACTGATTTAGAAGAAATTCTGCGTGAAATAGATTCCCTCAGACCGAATGTTGCAATTATCGATAGTATTCAAACAGTGTTTTTTCCGGCTTTGACATCTGCACCTGGTTCGGTAGCCCAGGTAAGGGAATGTACCGCAGCCTTGATGAAGGTGGCGAAACATGAAGATATTACGATGTTAATTGTGGGACACGTCACCAAAGAAGGTGCGATCGCCGGGCCGAAAGTTTTAGAACACTTAGTAGATACAGTATTGTACTTTGAAGGCGATCGCTTTGCCTCCCACCGCTTATTAAGAACCGTGAAAAACCGTTTTGGTGCTACTCACGAAATCGGTATTTTTGAAATGGTGGAACACGGACTGCGAGAAGTTTCTAACCCTTCAGAGTTATTTTTAGGCAATCGTGATGATCCCGCACCTGGTACAGCCATTGTTGTAGCTTGCGAAGGTACACGCCCGATTGTGGTGGAATTGCAAGCCCTTGTTAGCCCTACCAGTTATCCTTCCCCGCGACGGGCTGGAACTGGTGTAGACTACAACCGCTTGGTACAAATTCTCGCCGTCTTAGAAAAACGTGTGGGGATTCCCATGTCTAAATTAGATTCTTATGTTGCTTCGGCGGGTGGATTGAGTGTAGTGGAACCAGCCGTAGATTTAGGAGTCGCGATCGCTATTGTTGCCAGTTTCCGCGATCGCATTGTTGACCCTGGTACAGTTTTGATTGGGGAAGTCGGCTTGGGTGGACAAGTCCGCGCCGTTTCCCAAATGGAACTGCGGTTAAAAGAAGCAGCTAAATTGGGATTTAAAAGAGCGATCGTCCCGAAAGGCACAAAATTTCCCGACCTTAACCTAGAAATCTTACCAGTATCCAAAGTAATTGATGCCATTATCGCCGCCATCCCCCATCAAACCCTAGAAGATAGCGATTTCGATCCCGACGATGACGAATAGGTAATAGGTAATAGGGGACAGGTTATAGAATCTCCCCTCAACACTGGTTACTGAGCGCAGCGCCTCCCTGAGCCTGTCGAAGGGCCGAAGTACACCCCACACCCCTACTCAACATGACAGCCACAATCACCCAAACCTACCAAATCACTTGGGAAAAACTACCTGAAGATTACATTCTGCCTGATGAACCAGTAGACAACATCAATAAACCAGCCTTAGCGGCAGCTTTAACCCAAAGCTTAGAACTAGCAGGAAAACTCCCAGCTAATGCACTAACACCAACAAATTACGGCATTTGCGCGACTTTAAATGGTGCAACAGTTGTCAAAGCCCCAGATTGGGCATATATTCCTAAAATTACAGTTAGTAGAGAAGAAGTAATTCGTAGCTACACACCGCAATTAGAGGGAGACATCCCCTTAATTGTGATTGAATTTCTCTCAGATAAAGATGGCGGAGAATATTCAATTAAACCAACTTATCCCCCTGGTAAATGGTTTTTTTATGAGTGCATTTTAAAAGTTCCAAATTATGCAATTTTTGAACCAGCCAGTGGTAACTTAGAGGTTTATTTGTTAGATAACAGTACAGGTAGATATGCCATACAAAGCCCTAACGAAAACCAACATTACTGGATAGCCGACATGAATCTTTATTTGGGTGTATGGCAAGGTACACACGAAAATCGTACAGGCTATTGGTTGCGCTGGTGGGATGAAAATGGACAATTACTGTTGTGGGGTTCTGAGTTAGTTGAACAAGAACGTCAACGTGCAGAACAAGAACGCCAACGCGCTAAAAGACTAGCAGCACAATTACGAGCCGCAGGTATTAAACCACAAGATTAAATTTTTGGTCAATACACATAACATAAGTTTTTATACAACACCCCACCCTTCCTCATCCGAAAGGTGGGGTGTACTATATCAATATGATTTCAGTAAAAAACTTTGTGTGTAAATCCTGATTGGCTGGTGATTTACTGAATATATTTTTAACATCAGTATTTTTTTTAATATAAGCGATCGCTCATTTTCAAAAGAATCGGCAGAAATCATTTTTTATACACTCCATGAAAAAAATTAGCCATAAAATTACCCATAAATTAGAGCGAATCTTAGTATCTTTCATCCCACATATCGTCAAGTGGGAAGAGTACTTGCAAACTAAAATCAGGCAATACAAACATCAAGAACTCAAGCGTCAATTAAAATCCGTAGGTTCCCGTGTACGATTTCGAGATGATATTCGGATTGACCATCCGCAAAATGTTTCTTTTGGTAATAAAATTTACATCGGTACAAATGTTGTCTTAGATGGTCGTGGGGGAATTACAATTGGCGACAATACTACAATTGGTTTTAACGTCGTCATCTTATCTGCAAATCACGATTATCAAAGCAATGCTCTACCTTACGAACACGATGTTTATATTCATAAACCTGTAGTGATTGGTCGGAACGTTTGGATAGGAGCCAATGTCTTAATTATTCCAGGTATTGTAATTGGTGATGGAGCAATTATCGCCGCAGGTACAGTTGTAACGTCTAATGTGGAACCTTTAGCAATTGTAGGTGGTCAACCTAGCAGAATCATCAAATATAGAGATAAAGAACACTATGAATGTCTTGCACTTGAACAAGTAGGTAAAACTGAAATTTCTTCAGTTTATTCCAGCGTTGAAGGTTAATATAACTATCAATTCCGGAAACTGCTTAATTAATATTGGATCTATAGCCATCCTCGATAATTTGCACTTACAAATTAAATAGGATAGTTAAACTTATTTTGTATTGAGCAACGAAAATCACCTCTAAATTCAGTTGTTCAACTACTAATACTTTTAATTCAGTATTAATTATTAGTTACTTGGTCAATATGCAGTTATCTAAAAACAACAAAAGCGGATATTTGGCAGCAATTATCGGTAGTGTTATTGGTGCGGTTCCACTTTTATACTTGGGTGGTTATTTAGGCAGAGAATACGTAATTAAATTTATGCCTAATGCCGAACTAGATGGTATTATACCACCTTTAATGGGTCAATTTTTAGGTTGGTGGATTGGAGAAGTGCTGGGATGTTGGATAGCTTTACGCTGGCAGAATTATAGAAAAGTAAATAAAACAGTTAAATTATTAGCAATACTAACTCCGATTGGAATAATTATTTGGGTTGTAGCCTTTCTGTTTGCATTCCAGTTCCTCAATCGTAGTTTTAGTGATTTAGAAATTTTGCAATTGCAAAATCAAATCAGACCAATATCTGTCGGTTTATGGATAATTGCTTTAGCATGGCTGGCAAGATTTTTAACAAAACCCCTGCCGCGCGATCGCTACACTTATGAGTAAGCAACCATCCGTAAGAAACAAGATCCCCGACTTCTTTGAGAAGTCGGGGATCTGAACAAACGCAATTCTCACGAATCCAATAGTATTACTATTAGTTTCAAATCACTGCGATACAGTCAATTTCTACCATGACATCTTTTGGTAAACGCGAAACTTGAACACAAGCACGCGCTGGGGCTGTATCTTCAGGGAAGTATTTAGCATAAACAGCATTCACAGCAGCAAAATCATTCATATCAGCTAAAAATACTGTTGTCTTGACGACATTGGCAAAAGTCGCCCCAGCAGCTTTTAAAATTGCTTCTAAATTTGCTAATACTTGCTCAGTTTGCTTTTTGACATCATCTGTATAAACAACATCACCGAGTCGGGGATCGATCGCAATTTGTCCAGCCACAAATATCATTTGTCCAGAAGCCGCGATCGCTTGATTATATGGCCCCACTGGTGCAGGTGCTTGATCAGTATTAATAACTTGTCGTGTCATAGATATTACTTTTTCTGGTGATACTACCTGTTTACCGACTTCTACCTCAGAGGCGATCGGTTTGTAAATTTCTCCATCAGGCATTATCGCACCAGTTAGGTCAGCATCTATAAAGCTGGCTCCATAAATATCAGCACCAGTTAAATCAGCCCTTCTCAAATTTGCTTTATCGAGATTTGCGTTGGTTAAATTTGCCCACCGCAAATTGACCTTTTCTAAATTTGCCCCTTGGAGCAATGCTTTTTTAAGATTTGTACTTTGGAGCGATGCTGCTGTAAAGTCTACATCAGCTAGGTTCATTCCTGATAAATTAACTTCGTATAAGTTTGCTCTATGAAATTTAGCATTTTGAAATTTAGCTCCTGCTAATGTTGCCTCAGTTAAATTTGCCAGAGTAAAGTCAGACCAAACTAAATAAGCTTCACCTAAATCGGCCTTACTTAAGTTAGCTTTATTTAAATTAGCTCCAGCTAATGAAGCTACACTTAAGTCTGAACTACTAAGATTAGCTCCAGTTAAATTCGCTGCATCTAGATTGGCATAAATTAATTTTGCGCTACTTAGATTTATACCTGTTAGATTTGCTTGTTCTAAGTTTGCATAATTCAAATTAGCACTACTGAAATTTGACCAACTTAAATCAGCACCATTGAGGTCTGTCCAATGAAATGTTGCTGAAGAAGCATTAACTGAATTTAAGTTTGTATTTTTCAGACACGCTTTAGTGAGATTTGTATTAGAAAGATTCGCTTTTGTTAAGTTGGTCTCATTTAAATCAGCACCACTCAAATTTGCGTTGTTTAGTTCTATATCACTAAAATCTGCGCCTTGAAGATTTTTTCCACTCAGATTTACTGAATGAAATTTTCTTTCCCCTGCGGCATACTTTTCTAAAAGTTCCTCAGCATCCATAATGCACCATTGAATACCACTGACACAGTATAATCGCTATGATTCTGTGTCACCAGTATTCTTTATTCTCTTCCTTCGCGCCCTTTGCGTCCTTTGCGGTTCGTTAAATCCCTAACCTGGGACGTATACCATAATGCCGATAATGCCAATAATCGCGCAGAATGCGGTCATGATCAAAACATAAATTATTTGGTACAAGCCAAGACTCAAAAACACCTATACCCTTAGCATCATCTCCTGCCTTTGGTTCTCCGGTAGCTGTAGCCAAAAATACTATGCTAATCGTATGCTGACGGGGATCACGATTGGGGTCAGAATAAACCAAAAATTGTTCAATTAACTCAACCTTTAAACTGGTTTCTTCTTGTGCTTCCCGTTTGGCTGCGACTTCCACAGGTTCGCCGTAGTCAACAAAACCACCGGGAATTGCCCAACCAAAAGGGGAATTAAGCCTTTCAATTAACACTATTGGCCGATGTGGTCGGTCAATTAATTCAATGATGATATCAACCGTTGGCGCAGGATTGCGGTAACTCATAGTTATTGGTCATTAGTCAATAGTCATTTGTTATTAGATCATTAACTAAGGACACATGACAAATGACTAAGGATACAAGACAAGAACTTCCTGTTCTGTGGTAGATTCAATGCGATCGCCCAGCGTATCCGTCAAATTTATACTTGAAATTACATAAATATGCCTTTTCCCAGATCCAGCGGCATTTTGCTGCATCCTACTTCTTTTCCCAGCCGATTTGGTATTGGTGATTTAGGTTTAGCAGCCTACAAGTTTATTGATTTTCTCCGCGAGAGTTACCAGCAATATTGGCAAGTTTTACCTTTAGGGCCGACCGGTTACGGTAACTCTCCTTATGCTGCTTATTCTGCAATGGCGGGTAATCCCTTCCTCATCAGTCCCGAAAAACTTCAAGAACAAGGTTTACTCGCTGAAACCGACTTTGCGAATCTACCAGAATTTAACAATTCTCAGGTAGACTACGACAAAGTGATAGGGTTTAAAACCCAACTGCTCAAAATAGCCTGCAAAAATTTTCAAAGTCAAGCCACGCCTCTACAACAAACTGAATTTGCAGGTTTTTGTGATAGTAAAGCTTATTGGTTAGATGATTATGCCTTATTCATGGCGTTGAAAGATGCCCATGAAGGAGCAAGTTGGCATACATGGGAACCAGAACTAGTTAAGCGCGAACCAGCAGCGATTGAGCAAGCAAAACAGCAGTTAAGTGCGGAGATTTTTTATTACAAATTCATCCAATTTGAATTTTTCCGTGAATGGTCAGAACTAAAAACTTATGCCAATATGAGCGGCATTCAAATTATTGGCGATATCCCGATTTATGTCGCCCAAGATAGTGCTGATGTCTGGTCACATCCCGAAATTTTTTGTTTAGATGAAGAAACCAGAGAACCGAAACTCATGGCGGGAGTTCCACCAGATTACTTTAGTGCTACTGGTCAATTGTGGGGAAACCCGGTTTACGACTGGGAAGAATTACAAAACCAAAACTTTAAGTGGTGGATAGGTCGCTTTGAAGCGATGTTAGATTATCTAGATGTGATTCGCATTGACCATTTTCGTGGATTTGAAGCTTATTGGGCTGTTCCTCAAGGGGAAGAAACCGCAATTAATGGCGAGTGGGTGAAAGCGCCAGGAGATGAATTATTTGCTGCTATTAAAGAAGCTTTGGGTAAGTTACCTGTATTAGCTGAAGATTTGGGAGTAATTACCCCAGAAGTAGAAGCACTGCGCGATAAATATGAATTTCCGGGAATGAAGGTATTGCAGTTTGCTTTTGGCTCTGATCCCGGTAATCCCTTTTTACCATTCAACTATTCGCGGAATTTCGTAGTGTATACCGGAACCCATGACAACGACACCAGCGTTGGCTGGTTCGACAAAGCAAATGATTACGAAAAGCACAACTTCCTACTTTATTTGGGTTGTATCAGTCCCGAAGGTGTGCATTGGGATTTAATTCGCTTGGCTTTGAGTTCCGTCGCTAATCAAGCAATTATTCCTTTACAAGATGTTTTAGGTTTAGGAACTGATGCGCGGATGAATTTCCCCAGTGTGGCTGAAGGTAATTGGGGCTGGCGCTATCATACAGAAGCACTGAGCAAAGAATTAAGCGATCGCTTAAAAACTCTCACCCAATTATACGGCCGCGCTCCGCAACCAAAATAAGGGAACTTGGACAGGGGGCAGGAAGCAAGGGAAACAGGACTTACGCACCAAGATTGTTTGTGGAGATTGGGTTTAGGGGTGAAAGGGTATGGGGTTTAAGGGTTTTCAAAACCTACACCCCTACACCCTGACCCAAACATTGATTTTTCCTCTCATTGCGTAAGTCCTGTGTAATTAAGATTGGGGTTTAGCGGCTGCAATTTTCACTTCTTCTGGTTTCCCAAGTTCTCCCATTTGTCTAGCCTCTTGCTGATTAACGCTCATCATCACACCTCCAGCATTATCGGTTTTGACTGTGAGTTGCTCTTGGGCTTTCCAAACCCGATGACTTCCCTCTGGTAAGACCCCTTCAAACTCAGTTTTGCCATCAGCCACTACCCGAATCCAAGATGCAGCTTTTAAAGTCACACCAATCTGTACAGTTTGATTTTCTTGAGTGCTGCTGACAGACTCGGCGGCTGTATTTTCTGGCTCAGAATTAGGTGCTGGCTGTGAGACAGTTTCTGGTTGTGACTGAAGATTGTTATCAGCACTCAATTCCGCACTGTTCAATACTTTAGACAAGCTGCTGACAGAGCAAATAATTACAAATATGTACAGCAAGTAAAGATGAACTGGTCGTAAGAGTTTCAGTGACCTATTCACAGGCACAGTCGCTGTGGTTGTAACTGGGATGACAGTTACAGGGAAAGCCTTAGCAAATTCTGTACCGTTAAAACCTAATGCGTCAGCATATTGACGAATAAATCCTTGAATGTAAACTGGTTCTGGTAAGTCTTCCAGATTACCTTCTTCAATCGCCTGCAACAACCGCCGCGAAATTTTGGTCATCACCATCATTTCTTCTAGAGATAACCTTTTTTCTTGACGCGCTGCCCAAAGTTGAGCGCCCATTTCTTTCAGCTTTTCGGCACGTTGTTGTTCTGGAGTTAGGGTTGGCTGCTCATTGTTTTTTCTTTTAACCTTAAACCACTTCATGTTTTAATTACACTCCTTCCCTCAGCTAAGTCTTTAATAGTTCTTCCCTTAATGCTGTTGTGCAGAAAACGAATTTCCGCATCACTCAAATACCGATATTGACCTTCACGTAAAAAGGGTTCTTTTGGTTTTTTTAATTGAATTGTGCCTATAGCAGTTCGATGTAATTTAATGACTGGATGTCCCAAAATTTCGGCTACGCGCCGAATTTGGCGATTTCTACCCTCCTTTAAAACTATTTCTAAACAACTATTTTCCGCATAACTTTCTATAAGATTTACTTGAGCAGGCAGTGTTTTTCTTCCATCTAACATCACACCCTGAGACCACTTTGCGATTACTGCTGGCGAAGGATTACCTTTGACCACAACTCGATAAGTTTTTGGAATACTATGGCGTGGATGAGTGAGTCCAAACGTTAATTCTCCATCGTTTGTCAGAATTAATGCGCCTGTAGATTCTGCATCTAGACGACCAACAGGATGAATTCCTAAACCTGCACGTAACTCTTGAGGTAGTAAATCCAAAACAGTCTTTCTGCCTTGAGGATCATCACAAGTTGAAACTACTCCTGGTGGTTTGTTTAGCAGCAGATATATTAAAGGGGGGCGTTCTGCGGCAGAAATTAATTTACCATCTATGGCGATCGCATCTTTTTGTGTGTCAACTTTTTGACCTAAATTTGCTAATACGCCATTTACCTGCACACGCGACTGCCGAATCATTTCTTCCGCTTCTCGCCGTGAGGCAATACCTAACTGTGACAGAGCCTTTTGTAACCTTACCTCCATGTTGAAATTACTTATGCTTTATTCAGCCTTTAAATAATAATAATATTTGCATTTTGTACTGAATCGCCATAGATGTTAAATTTAAGGCTTGTTTCAGTTTAGTTAGTTGATGAGCTAAAATTCATCAACAGAATAGTTCCATGCCTGAAAATAATTCCCAAGCAAAGGGTGCAAATAAAATACGAATTATCACCAATGTTCTCACTACAGCAATCAAACTCTGGTTAAGATCGCAAGTGAGTCATGTGTCCCAGTTAGAGGTGGATATTCAAGCGAGCGATCGCCAACTTCTCTCTGGTTGTATTCCTTGGGTTTCTATTGCTGCAAGCAATGCAGTCTATCAAGGCCTCCATATTACACGAATTCAACTCGTTGCGGAGAACATTCAAATCAACATAGGCGCAGTACTTAAAGGCCAGCCCTTGCGACTGTTGGCAACAGTACCAGTGGTTGGCGAACTGATCGTAGATGAGACAGACCTCAACAGTTCTGTCTCATCAGAACTATTATCGACTGCTTTAAATGAAGTACTGGTTCAACTTGTACCAGAATACTGCCTACAATCCAAGCAAATGGCTTGGGAAAAAATTATCTTGGAGAATCATCGAGTAATTCTGGCTGCTATCCTAACACGTCCTAGTGACAATATACCTCTGGAAATATCTTTAAATTTAGATTTATTTGGTAATCAAGAATTACGGTTATCACAGATTCAAGTGATAGAAAATGGTTCGCCACTAATTTTAAGTAACGAAAATTACAATTTAGATTTAGGTTCTGATGTCGAAATTCAAGAACTCAAACTGATCCCCTCTCAGTTAGTGTGTCGCGGGAAGATTAATGTGAATCCGTGAGAATTGTGAAGTGGGGACAGAAGGGGGACAAGGGAGACAAGGGAGAAAAGACTTTTGACTTGTATCAAAATAAAGTTCATATCAGCTTTTTTATCTTTTACTGTTACCTGTTACCTGTTACCTAATCAACGGCAATAACAATGTGACGAAGTAGTAAACTAATGGGGCTGTGAAGATATAGCTGTCGGTGCGGTCTAAAATGCCACCATGACCGGGGATCAGTTGTCCAGAGTCTTTCACCCCAGCATCGCGCTTCAGCATAGATTCTGTTAAATCGCCTAACAGACTAGCAATGCCAATTAGTAAACCCAAAGCTATGCCTGTAAACAAAAATTGGGGTAACTGAAGATAATAGCAGCCTGCGATCGCTACAGCCACACTACCAGCAATCCCAAATACTGCGCCTTCTACAGTTTTTTTCGGGCTAATATCTGACAAACGAGTTTTACCAAAGAATTTGCCAAACACATAAGCGCCAATATCTGCCGCCCAAATACATAAAAACGCCAATATAGTAAATGTGAATCCTGGTGGTAAAGCAGCTAAATTTTTTTGGTCTAAAATTTCAGCCCAAGAATTCGGCCAGTAACCATTGAGGGGAATATTACTCACGGCTGCGCTACCAATGCCCCGTAGCCTTACCCAATAGCTTGACAGATAAGCTACATAAAATAGTCCCATAATTGAAGCAGAAACATCAGCGATCGTCGCCATTTTGGGCTGAAATAGCAGGTAAAAACAAATCACAGTCCCACCCAGAGGTAAGACTGCATCTGCTAAACTGCCATCGACTGTACAGATAATTAGTAAGACTTGGCTGACAAAAATGGTGGTTTTTGTCGCCGGGATAATGCCTCTAGCCTTGACTAAATTAAAATATTCCAGTTGCCCTAAAAAGATGCTGACGGCAATCGCAACGGTGAAGTACCAACCTCCTAAAAGGGTGGCTGCCAAAGCAAGGGCGATCGCAATAATTCCACTAATAATTCGAGACCAAGGCATAGAAGTATTTTAGATTTAGTCTAGTTTCTCACCACTGAGGATAAAAATGGGATCAACTGCGGTAAAAGTCTGAGAAAAGCCTTTTGTCTCTAGACGATTGACAGCAGACTGAACAACTTCAATATTTACTGCGCGTAACTGAGAAAAGCTTTGAGAAATAGCATACAGACTTTCTAGATTACCAGCTGTAGCCACAACGCGACCTGATGATGGCAAATAATCCCAGACAGTTCTTAAAATATCCTGAATATATCTTCCCCCTTCGATGCACACCCTGTGAGGTGCTGTCTTAATTTCATGCAAACATTCTGGGGCGCTACCTTCTATTACTTCCACATTTTTGACCTCAAAGCGATCGCAGTTACGCTTAATTAAATTCGCCACTTCTTCATCTCGTTCTACGGCAATAATCTTGCCCTGGGGACACAGTAGCCCAATTTCTACAGGTATCGTCCCTGTACCTGCACCAATATCCCAAAATACAGAATCAGGTTTGAGGCGCAGTTGAGCAATCAACAACAGTCGCACTTCTCGTTGAGTAAAGGGAATTCCCGGCAAATTCTCAAATAATTCGTCGGGAATGCCAGGTGTAACGTAAGGCCAATGTTGGGTAGGCATATTAAAGATATTTTTATACTAAAGATACTCGCTTGTTAAATTTAGACAAGTTATACGCTATCGAGAGTTTGGCAACGTAGCATCATCAGCAATTATGATAACTGAGCAAATATTAGGCGGTCGCTACGAAATTCAACAGCAATTAGGCAAAAAGGCAGGGCGGCGGACTTTTGTCGCTCGTGATTTAACAACTCAAGAATTAGTCATCATTAAGTTACTCTCATTTAATAGTGACTTTGAATGGGATGATCTCAAGTTATTTGAGCGTGAAGCCGAAACGTTAAAATCTTTATCACATCCTGCTATCCCTCGGTATTTAGACTATTTTGAGGTAAATTCACCAACTATCAAAGGCTTTGCTCTGGTACAAACTTATATCCCAGCCCAAACTTTAGAGCAGTGTTTACAATCGGGGCGGAGTTTTACAGAAGTTGAAGTTAAACAGATAGCCACAGCAATTTTAGAAATTTTGATTTACCTACACGGTTTAAATCCACCTGTGATCCACCGTGATCTTAAGCCTAGCAATATTTTATTGGGCGATCGCTCTGGTAATAGTGTCGGTCAAGTCTATTTAGTCGATTTTGGTTCTGTGCAAACAGTCTTGGCCACTGAAGGGGGAACGCGGACTGTAGTTGGTACTTACGGTTATATGCCACCAGAACAATTTGGTGGACGCACAGTACCCGCATCTGATTTATACAGTTTAGGCGCAACTTTAATTTATTTAGTTACAGGTACTCACCCGGCTGATTTACCCCAAAAAGATTTGCAAATTCAATTTGATAATGCTGTTCATCTGAGTTCGGGTTTGACGCAGTGGTTACAGTGGATGACTGAACCAAGTTTAGACAGGCGCTTGAGTTCGGCAAATGCAGCACTGGCAGCTTTGGAACATCCACAACTTTTACAAAAACTCCAACCAGCAGAAATTAACTTGTCAGACTGGATTAGAGGTCATTGGTATTGGGATGGAAATAATTGGGTTTCTAATAATCTAGATGTTGACATTTCCAAACCTGCTGGCAGCAAAATTCAACTCACAAAAAATGGGGATGCACTAGAAATTACAATTCCGTCAAAGGGTTTTGATATATCAATCCTATATGGCGCTGGATTTGCGATCGCGTGGAATTGTTTTACTTTATTTTGGACTATTACCGTTATGATTTCAGCTTTTCCGGTTGGGATTCTCGTTGCTCTTTTTTCCATACCTTTTTGGAGTGGTGGCTTGGCAATGATTTGGGGCATACTATTTGATTTATTTGGCAGTCTACGATTACGAATAGATAACAACCAATTCAGCTTAAAGCGGCATTTGTTTGGCTTTACATTTAATCGTCCGCAAGCATCGCCCAGAGACAAGATCAACCATTTAGTTTACATTCCTGAGCATTTTACGAAAAACCAAGAAGGTATTCGCAAGCTAGTTCCAGCACAACTAGATATTTGGGTTGGTAGAGAAAAATACAGCCTTGGTGGTTACACAGGTATAACTTTATCAGCAGTAGAGATAGAATGGTTAGCTCATGAATTAAGCGATTGGTCAAGTATCCCCATTACCCAAGACTAAGCAAGATAGTTTTAGAAATAGCTTGTACAACATCGGTTTATAGTTGACTACAGAAGCTTGAGAGAGAGGAAACTTGTATGTTTGGACTGGGATGGCCAGAGGTGGGTATCATTGCCATAGTCGCACTGCTGATTTTTGGCCCGAAAAAAATTCCTGAACTGGGAAATGCACTGGGCAAGACTTTACGAGGTTTTAAAGAAGAATTGAATACTAGCAATGATGAAAAGAATTCGGAAAAAGAACAGGAATAAGAGATAGGTTACAGGTTACAAGGTTACAGGCTTGTTTTGATTGCCAAACAGCCCTGACGCTGTTGAGGTGAAAATATAAAGGCGCGAAGTTTTCGCGCCTTTACTAATGAAAAATCCTAAATTGTATTTACAGCAGGGTACAGGTGAGTGAGGGACAAATTTTCAGAAAAAAGCGTATGTTAAAGAACTTTTAACCTGATACCTGTTCCCTGCTATAAAAGTGTGTTGATCACTGAGGAAGGGGACACCCCATTTTGATTTTCTGCGGCGGTTGTGGGAGTGTTTTGTAGAGGCACTTCTTCTTTAACTAGACCACGCACTTTAATTAACTTAATCGCGCGGCTCACACTCTCTGGCAAAATTACCACAAGGCCGTTTTCAGGAGCCATATCCAAACCTTTGTTAATAGCTTGGGTTTCGTCCATAATGACTTCGCAACGGGCATCGGGTTTCACTTGTTTAATCCCCTTCATAATCAATTGCGAAGCTGATCCCCGTGGTCTACCGCGTGTGTCATCATCTTCTTTAACGATGATGTAGTCGAAAATATCTGCGGCTAGTTTACCTAAAGTAACAAAGTCTTCGTCGCGGCGATCGCCAGGGCCACCAACTACACCAACCCTTTGTCCAGTATTCCAGTTACGCACAAATGCACCAACAGCTTCGTAACTGGCTGGGTTATGGGCATAATCTACTAAGGCGTGGAAGGTTCCTAAGTTAAATAAGTTCATTCTGCCAGGGGTTTGACTGACAGAAGCACGGAATGTCTTTAACCCAGCGCGAATTTGTTCAATGGTGACGTTCTGCACAAAGGCTGCCAAACTCGCAGCTAAGGCGTTAGCAATCATAAACGGCGCACGTCCACCCATTGTCAACGGGATTTGTTCTGCCCTTTCGATGCGATGTGTCCAATCGCCCTTGACAATTGATAGATAGCCATTTTCGTAGACTGCGGCGACTCCTCCTTGTTGAATGTGCTTGCGGACTAATTCTGAGTCCGGGTTCATGGTGAAGTAAGCAATGTTTGCCTTGGTTTTTTCTGCCATTGCAGCCACACGGCGATCGTCGGCATTCAAGACAGCATAGCCATCCGGATATACAGCTTCAGCAACTACACTCTTGAGGTTAGCTAATTGATCAATGGTATCAATATCACCAATCCCTAAATGATCAGCAGCCACGTTCAACACTACACCCACGTTTGCCGCTTCAAATCCTAAGCCGGAACGTAAAATTCCACCACGGGCGCTTTCTAATACAGCTACTTCTACAGTTGGGTCTTGCAGAATCAGGTGGGCGCTTTGCGGGCCTGTGTTATCTCCTGCCTCTACTAAGTAATCTCCGATGTAAGTTCCATCTGTAGTTGTGTAACCTACTACCTTACCCGTTTGTTTATAAATATGTGCCAGCAGTCGGGTCGTGGTGGTTTTACCATTTGTACCTGTGATGCTGAGGATGGGAATCTGGTTGGATTGTTCGTTGGGGAACAGCATATCAATCACTGCACCAGCAACGTTGCGGGGAATGCCCACACTGGGGGCAACGTGCATCCGAAAACCAGGAGCGGCGTTGACTTCCACAATCACCCCATCAACTTCGCGCAAGGGGCGGCTAATATCTGTGGTGACGATATCTAAGCCAGCGACATCTAAACCGATAGTCTTGACAACCCTTTGAGCAATCCAAATGTTTTCCGGGTGGATTTCATCAGTCCGGTCTACGGCAATGCCACCTGTACTGAGGTTAGCGGTTGCTCGTAGGTAACAAATTGTGCCTTTGGGTAAGACGCTGTTGAGGGTATAACCTTGGCGTTCTAGTAGCTGGTAGCTAGTGCGGTCAAGTTCAATCTTGGTGAGAACTTTGTCATGTCCTTCGCCACGATTGGGATCTTTGTTGGTTTCTTCAATTAATTCGGCGATCGTGGATCTACCATCACCAACAACATGAGCAGGTACACGTTCAGCTACGGCTACTACTTTGCCATCTACCACAAGTACCCGATGATCGCGCCCAACGTAATACCGCTCAACAATAATTGACCGAGAAACTTGTCTAGCTGCTTCGTAGGCTGCTTCTGCTTCTTCCCAGTTTCTAATATCAATGGTGATGCCGCGTCCATGATTGCCGTCTAGTGGCTTAATCACGATGGGATAGCCACCAACGTATTCAATCGCTTCTTCCAAATCATCCAAAAAGTTAATCACAGTACCTCTGGGTACTGGGACACCAGCTGCGGCTAAGATGCGTTTTGTCGCTTCCTTATCACAAGCTAGTTCTACTCCCAGGATGCCGGTTTTATCCGTCATTGTGGCTTGCATTCGCTTTTGGTTCACGCCATAACCTAGCTGAATCAAAAAGCGTGCGCCTAGCTGCATCCAGGGAATGCCTCTTTTTTCTGCTTCTTTAACAATTGCTTCTGTAGAGGGGCCTAAAGAAGCGTCACGCCAGAAGTCTTTCAGGTCTTGGATATCTTGTTCTAGTTCTGCCTTGGGATAGCGGCCGCGATCGACAATGCTTTGGCACAGCCTAACTGCGGCTCTGCCGGCATAGCGTCCTGCTTCCTCGTTCAGGTATTCTATGACTACCTGATAAACTCCGGGGGTTGATGTTTCGCGGGTGCGGCCGAAGCCGACGTGCATTCCAGCTAGTTCTTGGAGTTCTAAGGCTACGTGTTCCACAATGTGGCCCATCATAGTACCTTCTCGTACCCGCATTAGAAAACCACCATGACAGCCAGGCGAACAATAATGACCCTCCAGACTTGGCAGCGCCTCAACTAATCCTTCATAAAATCCAGGGATTTCATTTGAGGGCGTCTCGGCAAGGTTCTCTAAATCGAGGCGCATGACGATCAGTTTGTGGCGTCGAATGCTCCAGTAGTTTGGGCCGCGTAAGGTCTGGATCTTGAGGATTCTCATGGGAATAGGTAGATGGAGATTCGGAACCAAAATTCTAGTTTCTTACTGGATTTGATCGCTAAACTGTTCATGGTAAACAGTTTTTTCTGTTTACATGGTATTCTGTGGATTTTTTCTACTGCCATAAATAAACAGATGATCAACTCACTGTAACCTCGGATACTCTATCCCGTCAGCTGGAGATCCGGTGTACCGCAGGCAATACAGTCCGCTGGTACAAGTGGAAGCGATCGCCATAGCTGAGGATATGCAGACGTAAGTTATGCAACGTCAATGGTTCATTTGCACCAACGTGAGGTTCATTGGTGTGGGTAAGTTCAGTGGGGTCAACAATGGTCACACTGCCTTTGCCCATAACTTGTAACCAACCATCGCGTTCAAATACAGCACAGGTATCTTCATCGATACCAATTCCCAGTCGGTCTGGATGAGAGGCGATCGCACTAATCAGACGACCCATACGATTACGGTTGTGGAAGTGTTGATCAACAATCACTTCAGGGATAAATCCCAAACCCGTCGCCATATCGACTAAAGAGCGATTGGGCGTTTCACCACTACCACCACCAGCTATCATGTGATGCCCCATTACGGCTGCACCAGCACTAGTGCCTGCTAAGGTTAACTGTCCCCCTCTCACCCGCTGCCGGATAATTTCCATCGCTGGTGTATCTGCCAACACGCCACAAAGGCGCAATTGGTCTCCTCCTGTCAGAAATACCCCGCTACACGCCTCTAGAGATGCCTTAACCTGGGAGGATTCACATTGTTCCCGCTCACGAATATCTAAAATTTCAACTTTTTCAGCACCCATCTCCTCAAAAATGCGAATGTACCGACCACCGATAATAGCGGGTTCGCGGGAGGCTGATGGAACAATTGTAATATAAGCCTTATTAGCACCGGCACGGCCGAAAAAAGTTCTTAGGATTTCGCGCCCATGAACTTTATCTTCAGCGCCTCCGATGACCATAACAGCGGTTTTAGTTGCTTGGGGTGTCCTCATTTCCAGCGATTTAGCTTTTAATTGCTGCATTTTGTCTCTCCTGTCAACAACTTCAGGAACCATTGCTTGGGACGGGTTTTCCGGTATATAGCAAATGGCATGGCCATTACTTGGGACGGGTTTCCTGGCTGGTAGCGAATGGTATGTGAATTTAACAAGGTTCAGTATCCATTTTGCTTTCTTAAGAGGACACTTTTTGGAAGTTGCAAGGGGCAATTTCTGCCAACTTGGCTTCTTGCTTGAGCCACATAAAGTTGTGATTTTTTATGTGTCTCTTGCCTTTGTTCAAAGCCAGCGCCTTGTTGTTTCCCTGTCCACAGTTCCAGACTGGCAGAATATTGTTTCGGAGCTAGGGTTCCTGGAAGAATTGGGGAACTCATTTTCCTTTCTGGGATTGGGTGTGAGCAGGTCTGAACACGCTGTTTTGTGGTCTGGCTCGATAAATCCTGGAAGTTGTTAACTTTGGTCAGATTATTAATTTAAATGTAGTTGTGACAATATTTAAACATAAATTAAGTAATTAGAAAAACTTTGGTTGCCACTAAAAATCAATAGTTCTAGTACTTTTAGATACTATTGATTAAGCTTATCTGTAGTTGTAACCTACATTTGCTTCTTGTGTTTACTAGACATTCAATTTTAAGATTAGTGTTCTTGAATACGAATTACTGTGCGCTTTGATATAGTTACGCTTTTTCCTGATTGTTTTACCTCAGTTCTCAGTTCTGGGCTGTTGGGTAAAGCTTTAGCCAAACAAATTGCCCAAGTGAACTTAGTAAATCCCAGAGACTTTACCAATGACAAACACCGTAAGGTAGATGATGAACCCTACGGGGGCGGCGTGGGAATGCTAATGAAGCCGGAACCAATTTTTGGTGCGGTGGAGTCGCTACCTTGTTTACCTCGCCGAGAAATAATTTTGATGAGTCCCCAAGGTCAAACCATCGACCAACCTCTGTTGCGGGAGTTGGCGACTAATTATGACCAACTAATAGTCATTTGTGGTCATTATGAAGGGGTAGATGAGCGAGTGCAGAATTTAGTGACGCGGGAAGTGTCTTTAGGGGATTTTATTCTCACAGGGGGCGAAATTCCGGCAATGGCGTTAATTAATGGGGTGGTGCGCTTGTTACCGGGAACTGTGGGTAAGGTAGAATCGCTGAAATCTGAAAGTTTTGAAGAAGGGTTGCTAGATTATCCCCAATATACTCGTCCAGCAAATTTTCGCGGCTGGAAAGTGCCAGATGTCTTACTCTCTGGGAATCATGCGGCGATCGCGCGTTGGCGTTATGAACAACAAATTCAACGCACCGGCGATCGCCGCCCCGATTTACTGGAAAAATGGCAAGAGGAGAAGAAGCAGGGGAGCAGCACCTCGGCTCCGCTCGGCGAACGGGAGCAGGGAGCAGGGGAGAATAATTGTTGACCATTGACCAAGGACAAATGACAAATGACTAACATCAGAATTGGTAACGGCTACGATATTCACAGATTGGTGAGCGATCGCGCTTTAATTTTAGGTGGCATTCAAATTCCCCATGAACTTGGTTTACTTGGACATAGTGACGCGGATGTGTTAACTCACGCCATCATGGATGCTATGTTAGGGGCTTTATCCTTGGGTGATATTGGCCATTACTTTCCCCCCACTGATCCCCAATGGGCAGGGGCAGATAGTTGGATACTTTTAACTCAAGTACATCAGCTAATAAAAGACCAAGGTTGGCAAATAGGTAACATAGATTCAGTCGTGGTTGCTGAACGCCCAAAATTAAAACCGCATATCGATAAAATGCGTAGTAAACTTGCCACTGTTTTAGAACTACAACCCAATCAAATTGGCATCAAAGCTACCACCAACGAAAAACTCGGCCCAGTAGGACGAGAAGAAGGTATTTGTGCTTATGCTGTAGTCTTACTCATCGCTACTGATTAAGGTCAGAATCTATTAAGGGGTAGGATACTAGTAAATTAGCAAGTCTTACTATCCCAAATTGTTAACTAACTCGGAACCAGAGAACAATGGAAGCTGCAAAACTGGACGCTGTTAATGATGTTGTTGATATTGTTGGGTTAAGTAAAAATAATAAAATTGTTTTGTTTGTGAAGGTTGAAACTTTAGAAATAGAAAAAAATCTTGCGAAAGAACAAGGATTGTCACACCTGAAAGCTTACTGGAAAATAGCACAGAAGAATCAAGTGTTAGTAATTAATAATGACCTATTTGCTATGCTAGTTGATTTGGAGAATATAGAAATTTTTAGATATTCTATATCTAAAAATCGTCCTTTATTAAAGAGGCTGAGTTCATTTCAAACATCTGACATTCTTAGCTACTATGATGCAGAATTTAGCAATAAAAGAATATTCAAGCTATACATGGAAACTCTTATAGAAGCATGGCTACGAGATTTAGCTTATCACTGGAAATATGAATTTCCGCCAGCCTCAAAAGGATTGGCAGATATTGGTTTATTGTCACAACTGGAAGGGGGAAAAACTTATTCTCAGGTAAACATAGGTGCTGATACTTTATATTGAAACTAATTTCTTGATGGCTATTGCCAAGGGAAGAGATTTACAAGCAGAAAATTTACTTCGGAATCCACCGCAATCACTTCATATAGTGATACCAGCTATTTGTTATATCGAAGCTCTTTCCACATGGGAGAAAGAGAAGTATTACACTAAGAAATTTGCTCAAGAGTTAGATAAACAAATTAATAATTCAAAACGCGATTTAACTTCTCCTAATGCTAAAAATTTTTTATCTTATTTAGAACAGGTAAAAATCTTAAATGTATCATTACTTAATGATATTCAAGGGCGATTATCTAATGCCATTGAAATTATTCTAGAAAAAGCTGAACTCATACAACTAGAACAATTGATTATTCAGGATATTGCTCAAGCTACTATCATTCAACCAGAAACTTTACCTATTCAAAATGATATTATTGACAATTTAATTTTAAGGAGTATTATTGAACACGCAAACTCACATAATCAATCAGTTAAGGTTTTTCTAAGTGGAAATACAAATGATTTTGGCAAGCAAGAAGTAAAAACAGCTTTACATAATGCAGGCATAAAATATTTTACTCAGACTCAAAATTTTTTGGGTTGGCTACAATCTCAAACAAAATAGTTAACATAATTACAATTGAGTAAGCTATTAAAAATATGTTGTCGTTAATTAAACGTTCTTGGATACTGATAATTTTATCGACATTTACAGCAATGACTGTTGCTGCTTGCAACCCCAGTAACTTTAAAAGTTCTGCGGCACAAATACCACAAGTAGTAAGTAGTATTCTGAGCGATCCCAAAACCTTTAATTTTCCTTTGAGTCAAGAATTTCCCAATATTTTTGGCTTGACTTATGAAGGCTTGGTTGATCAAAATCCTATTACGGGCAAAGTTGAACCAAGATTAGCAGAATCTTGGCAAATTTCTGAAGATAAATTGAAATTTACATTTGCTATGCGTCCAGATTTGAAATGGTCTGATGGTCAACCACTTACAGTCGATGACGTTGTATTTACATATAACAATATTTATTTTAACGAAGCTATTCCGACAGATGTCAGAGATGCCTTTAGAATTGGCGTTAGTCGGAAACTTCCTACTGTTCGTAAAATAGATGAACGACGGATAGAATTTACTTTACCAGAACCGTTTAGACCTTTTCTGTTAAATACAGGTACTCCTATCTTACCTGCCCATGCTTTACAAAAATATGTGCAGCAAAAAGATAGTGAAGGAAAGCCGATATTTTTAGCAAAATGGGGTGTGGATACTCCGCCTGAAGAAATTATTGTCAATGGCCCTTACAAACTTGAACGTTATGACACTAGTCAACGTGTGGTATTTCGGCGTAACCCTTATTATTGGCGTAAAGATACTCAAGGAAACTCTCAGCCTTATATTGAACGTTTAGTTTGGCAGATTGTCGAAAATACAGATACAGCGTTGCTGCAATTTCGGTCTGGTGGCTTAGATACTATAGGTATTTCACCTGATTACTTTTCCCTGCTCAAGGTGCAAGAAAAACAGGGAAACTTCACAATTTATGGTAATGAACCTTCAACTGGTACTAGCTTTATTCTGTTTAATTTAAATAAAGGTAAAAGAAATGGAAAACCACTGGTAGATCCAATCAAATCACGTTGGTTTAATACAGTGGAATTTCGGCAGGCGGTTGCTTATGCGATTGACCGTCAAACAATGATTAATAATACCTTTCGCGGTTTAGGCAGACCTCAAAATTCACCAATTACAGTCCAGAGTCCTTATTATCTTTCGCCGGAAAAAGGGCTAAAAACTTACAATTACAATCCCGAACAATCTAAACAATTACTGATTAAAGCTGGATTTAAATATAATGAACAAGGTCAATTATTAGACGCTGAAGGTAATCGGGTTCGCTTCACCTTGCTGACAAATTCTGGTAATAAGATCCGGGAAGCAATGGGGGCGCAAATTAAACAAGATTTGGCTAAAATCGGTATGCAGGTTGATTTTACACCGATCGCCTGGAATACTTACACAGATAAACTCTCTAATACCCTCGACTGGGAAGCTTCTTTACTCGGTTTAACAGGCGGTTTAGAACCAAATGATGGGGCTAATGTCTGGTCTCCTGAAGGTGGATTGCACATGTTTAACCAAAAACCCCAACCTGGACAAAAACCCATTGAAGGTTGGGAAGCTTCTCCTTGGGAATTAGAAATTGGGAAACTTTACATCCAAGCTACTCAAGAATTTGATGAGGGTAAAGTTAAACAAATTTATGGCAAAACTCAACAAATTACCCAGGAAAACTTGCCTTTTATTTATTTAGTCAACCCCTTAGCAATGACAGCAGTACGTAATCGCTTTGAAGGAATTAATTATTCTGCGTTGAGTGGTGCATTCTGGAATATTTACGAAATCAAAATTACAAAATAGTCAAAGCTGAAAATGATCGTCTTGACTATGTACTATGGACTATGGACAAGTGACCCATGACAAATGACAAATGATCAGAATTTGCGATCGCTCCTAGAAGAAGTCGCAAATGGTAAAGTTACCCCAGATATAGCCTTAAATTCTCTGAAAAACTTAGCCTATGAACCTGTAGGTGAGTTTGCCAAAATCGATAACCATCGCGCCCTCAGAACTGGTTTCCCGGAAGTTATTTGGGGGCCGGGCAAAACTACTGAACAAATTGTCCGCATTATTGAGGTGATGCGTCAACGTAACCCAGTGGTGATGGCGACTCGCATTGAACCATCGGTTTACACAGTACTGCAATCAAAAGTCCGGGGTTTGCAATATTACGAGTTAGCCAGAATTTGCGCCATTACTCCCGAAACAATTGAACCTCAGTTTCCCGGAGAAATTGGGATTCTCTCGGCTGGGACTGCGGACTTACCTGTAGCGGAAGAAGCAGCCATCACAGCAGAACTGTCTGGGTTTCGCGTCCAACGTCTCTGGGATGTGGGCGTTGCTGGTATTCACCGCTTGCTGAGTAACCGTCATTTGATTGAGTCAGCATCAGTATTAATTGTTGTTGCGGGAATGGAAGGGGCGTTACCCAGTGTGGTTGCAGGTTTAGCTGATTGTCCTGTGATTGCTGTACCTACTAGTATTGGCTATGGTGCAAGTTTTGGCGGTTTAGCACCTTTGCTGACGATGCTAAACTCTTGTGCTGCTGGCGTTGGTGTAGTGAATATTGATAACGGTTTTGGTGCAGCAGTTTTGGCGGGGCAAATTTTGCGAACGGCGGCGAAGTTGAGTCAAGAAGAGGATAGAGGATAGAGGCTGGAGGCTAGAGGCTAGAGAGTAGTATTTTGTTCAATTTTCTTCTAGCCAGTTATTTATAGTAAGTGACAAGTTACAGATTTATCTCTACACTCTTACACCCGGTTCCACCTGTAAAAATATCACAACTCAACATCCAAACCTATTTCTAACCCCTAGCCTCTAGCCTCTATTCTCACTCTCCAACTCTGTCAACTTAAGTTGTTGGAGATTTTCTGCTGACAGACCTGTTACTTTGATGACCACTTCATCAGCTACTCCTTCCCGTAGAAGATTAAGGGCTACAAGGCGAACACCTTCTTCAATACCTTCAACTCGACCTTCCGCGCGACCTTCCGCGCGACCTTCAGCCCTACCTTCATTCATGAGTGCTTGATAAGTTACTGACTCTTGCATAAGTTCTCTCCGCAGCAACTGTTGAATAATATCTTGATAGCAAAATCACTGGCAAAGTTTTCTACAAGAAATTTACAGATGTTATCAAACATAAGAAAACTTTACCAAGTAATGATCGTGCGATCGCTCCTTCCAATACTCCCTCCAATTAAGTCAGCCAAACACTGGACATCACCTAGAACTAGAGGTTATGACATAAAGGTCTTATTTGGGACTCGGTATGCACTACCTCAACGATTTAACTTTTCAGCTATTTTGGCATTTGCCGATGAATGTAACGGTGTTGGCGCAGCAAGTTAGTGACCCAAATCTTATGGGTCAGGTGCAGAAAGCTTGGAATCACTTTATACAAACAGGTCAAGTCTGGGCTTTACTGATTGGTTTGGTGATTGGTTGGCTATTTCGCAATCTTACCAGCTACGGTTGACACAGACAGGGGGTTGGTAGTACGGATTAGAGTATTTGCCTACTTCCAATTCCCCTTTGTTTTATGACGCAACAACAAACTTGGAGTCAGCGATTTGAATCAGCCTTGCATCCTGCGATCGCTCTTTTTAATGCCAGCATTAATTTTGATATTGAATTAATCGAATACGACCTAACTGGTTCTCAAGCTCATGCCAAAATGTTGGCGCATACGGGGATAATTTCTACTGAAGAAGGCGAACAACTCGTTACAGGTTTGGAACAAATTCGCCAGGAATATCGCCAAGGCAAGTTTCAGCCAGGGATTGATGCTGAAGATGTACATTTTGCCGTAGAACGACGACTTACAGAAATTGTCGGCGATGTGGGGAAAAAGTTACATACGGCGCGATCACGTAATGACCAAGTAGGTACAGATACTCGGCTATATCTCCGTGACCAAATTCAGCAAATTCGCACTCAATTACGAGAATTTCAAAGTGTTTTATTAGATATAGCCGAAAATAACATTGAAACTCTCATCCCTGGCTATACCCACCTCCAACGCGCCCAACCTTTGAGTTTAGCCCATCACTTATTGGCTTACTTTGAAATGGCACAGCGTGACTGGGAACGTTTGGGTGATGTTTATCGCCGAGTGAATATTTCACCTTTAGGTTGTGGTGCTTTGGCGGGAACGACTTTCCCCATTGATCGCCATTACACAGCCCAATTGCTCAATTTTGAGCATGTTTATGCTAACAGCTTGGATGGTGTAAGCGATCGCGATTTTGCCATTGAATTTTTGTGTGCGGCTAGTTTGATTATGGTTCACCTCAGCCGTCTTTCCGAAGAAGTGATTCTTTGGGCTTCGGAAGAATTTCGCTTCATCACGCTCAAAGATAGCTGTGCAACTGGTTCTAGCATTATGCCCCAAAAGAAAAACCCCGATGTACCAGAATTAGTACGTGGCAAAACTGGGCGTGTCTTTGGTCATCTCCAGGCGATGTTAGTCATTATGAAGGGTTTACCTTTGGCGTATAACAAAGATTTGCAAGAAGACAAAGAAGGTTTATTTGATGGGGTTAATACTGTCAAAGCTTGTTTAGAAGCAATGACAATTTTGCTACGGGAAGGCCTGGAATTTCGTAGCCAGCGTTTAAATGCAGCCGTCGCGGAAGACTTTTCTAACGCTACCGATGTCGCAGATTATTTAGCTGCTAGGGGTGTTCCCTTCCGCGAAGCGTATAACATTGTGGGCAAGGTGGTAAAAACTAGCATTGCTGCGGGTAAACTGCTGAAAGATTTAACCTTAGACGAATGGCAACAAATACATCCGACATTTGCGGCTGATATTTATGATGCGATCGCACCCCAGACAGTTGTCGCTGCCCGTAACAGTTATGGTGGGACAGGTTTTGCCCAAGTCAGCAAAGCAATTGATCATGCCCGCAACCAAATCAGGGAATAGGTGATAGGTGATAGGTTACAGGTTAAAAGTCTTGTACTGCCTTCATACTTAAAAAAAATAAGAGCGTACATCTGTACGCCCTTAAAATTAGAATCACTTAAAGAATCAGAGACTAAGCTGGCGGCTTACTCAGCGTCAACTGCTGCTGCGCCTTCATCTTCTTCACTCTTGGGTGATCTTTGCTGGAATCTTCTTTGCATTCTTCCCGTTGTAGTCCGTTTACGAAACTTTCTGGCGTATGCCTGGTTCCGTAGCGCCTTTTCTTTTTTCGGGTTACGGCGCTTTGCCATGTTCACCTCATTTAATAAACAACAAAAAAAGATAAACTAGGCATGTCGTAGGCATTATTCAGCTACTAAGGCTGATGCTATTGATATGATTTTCCCCTAGTTTAACAGTTTAACTACTTTATTTGAACAGCATATAATTATATCGCATTAATTTTAAGCATGTCAATATAGATTTCGCTGATTTCTATCAGGCGAACAAGTCGAAAAATGAAATAATAGATAAAAGCAGCAATTGGTAAAACTTGAGTTAGAAACTTTGGGAATAACTTTATGTAAAAATCACAGGCGATCGCTCACCAAAAATTATCCCGATGATTTATGTAATTTGGTCATTTCTTTCAACAAATAAAACAACTATTTTCTATAGATTAAATATCTCGTCAGGAAAATTTTAATATATTCCTATTTATTCACCTACTTAACCAAATAATGTATATAGAAATACTAAACAATTTCAGGAAATTCAGTGCTAAAATTGATCTATCATAAATAAACTATTAGATGATATTTGAAAACCATCAAGTATTTTGCTTGATTTTCTTAGTATAAGCTGGACATATAGCAGTCCTCAATGATATTTAAGCAAACCTGTTTCCTGTTCCCTATCTTGACGAATTAGCTTATAAATCAAATAGGACTAGTCTATCTCAATAGTTATCAGTTAGCCAAGCCTTGTTTTTGGCAATTTTGTGGGGAAAGACTTAACTAAAATAATTGTCGAAGAAAGTAAATTCTCCATAATTTGCCAACAAGTTAGTCTAGAAGTAGACGTATAGTAAATTACTAAGTAAATCAGCTAATACTTTTCAAATAACCTCTAAGAATAAACTCTCAAAGCACAAGCATCTTTGTGTGAAACAAATCTCAATAATTAGCTATTTGAGTAAATGCGAGTGCAGGAAATCAAAAAACATAACACCAAGATTTTTAGCTTGAACGTTCTGGCTTTTTTTGCAGCATTTGTCCAGTCTACACGCGGTTTATGGCGTTATGGACAAACAGTATTAGGTATTATTTTCCGTCATCCTATTACTGGTACAAGTATTATTCCGATATTACCTGACGGTCGAATTGTCTTAATTCGACGGCGAGATAATGGTCTTTGGTCATTACCAGGAGGAATGGTGGACTGGGGAGAAGACATCCCGAATACAGTCCGCCGAGAATTGCTAGAGGAAACAGGACTGGAATTAGTAGCGATTAAACGTTTAGTAGGTGTTTATTCTGCACCAGACAGAGATCCTCGCATTCATTCGATTTGCGTTGTAGTGGAAGCCGAAGTCAAAGGAAAAATGGAAATTCAAGATGCTTTAGAAGTCATGGAAATTCAAGCTTTCTCTCCTAGTGCTTTACCAACAGGGCCAATGTCCCATGACCATTCCCGACAGCTACAGGACTACTTAAACGGCTTGACAACACTGGCGTAACAATACTTTAGATTTTCTCTGGGAGTTTTAATTACAAAATCCAATATAAAAACTACAATCAACTATGATGTAATTTTTATATATAAAATGGATACACTACTACGTAACTCCCGCAGAAAACTCTCTCAAGGATTGTTATTTTGGAGCGAAGCTGGTCAAGGCATTCCGGTGGTTTTGTTACATGGTGCTTGGAACGATAGTAGTCAGTGGTCATCAGTCATGGAAAAACTGGCGAAAAATTTCCATTGCTTTGCACCGGACTTATTAGGCTTTGGCGAGTCTGATAAGCCGAATATTCATCACTCCATAGATTTACAAGTAGAGTCGATCGCGGAACTGCTGCAAGCCTTAAGATTAGAAAGAGTGTACTTAGTGGGTCATTCGCTTGGAGGTTGGATTGCAGCAAGTTATGCTTTGAAATATCCAGAACAGGTAGAAGGTTTAGTTCTCTTAGCACCAGAAGGTGTAGAAGTTGAGAAACAAGAAAAACGTTGGCAACAACGGCGCAAATTATTAGAATTTTCTCCGTTATTAGTGAAACTATTAAAATTTGTCAGACCAATCACTAAAATATTCGGTTGGCACGAAAAAATCGAGCAAGACTTACAGCAACGTCAACATTTATTGAAATATCCCGCCGCTTGTCAGTTATTATTTCAAAGGCAGACAGCAGAAATTAAATCTGAGTTACTGCAAGATAAATTGCATTTAATTGAAGTTCCAGTGTTAATTTTACAAGGCGGACAAGATACTTCTGATGCTGTCTTTCAAAGTCAAACTTATAAACAATTAATTCCCCAAGTTGATTTTAAATTAGTGGCTCATGCTGGCAATGATTTACCAGAAGAGTGTGCCGGAATTGTAGCGGAAGAGATTCATGATTTTATTAAGCATATATGATTTTTGAAATACACGTAGGATATGTTAGCGACAGCCTAACACATCTACCATAAATCTTTTGGTACGTTATTGTCATTTTTTATGGGTAAGAGTTGCAAGCATCTTGATGTTGTGTAAATAACTTACTTATTTAGAGTTTGTTGCCAATCAGCTACAGATATTCCTTCTCTTTCAAACCGCGATATATATTTTAAGTTTGTTGTGACAACTGTAACCTGCCCAAAAATTTTTAGTTGCAAAATGGCTTGAGCAGCAAGAATTACATATCCATCTAAGCTGTCATTAGTGGCTGTGGGTTGACCTTGGTTTCTTACCCAAGCCTATAATTCGGCTGCTTTTATCATTGTTTTATACGTTATGGGTATTAGACAAATTGTTAGTAGTGCATAGTAAGCACTTATTTCACATTCTAACAGTTTAACAACGTAATTTTTACAAAAATAAATAGAAAGTTATGTTTAATCTCTCAATTTTTCTATATTGTTTAAACTGTTTGGCTGGGGCTTTAATAACTAGTCATCAAGTAACTTTTCAACCATATTTAATCTAGAATTTACCTCTTATTAAACTAATTTAAATAGTTAAATAATACACATTTATATACACCTGCAAGTAAAGGCAAAATCTTGCCAAAATACGGAGAAATATGACCTTTTCGACGACCACTTTGTACCGAGCATTTACTACTTCAGTCGTGGCATCTGCTGTTGCCTTGAGTCCTATTTTGTCAGCAGTTGCTCAGGCTGAAACTCTTAATGGTGCAGGCGCAACTTTTCCAGCTCCACTTTACGAAAGATATGCTCGTGAAGTCAGAAAGAAGCATCCAGAATTAAAAATCAACTATCAAGGAATTGGTAGTAGTGGCGGCATTCGTCAAATTACAGCTGGTACTGTTGATTTTGGTGGCAGTGATGCAGCTATGACAGATGCACAAATCTCCCAAGTCCAAAGAGGTGTCATATTAGTACCCACCGCAGGCGGCGCAGTTTCTGTTGTTTATAATCTGCCTGGTGTCAGCAACCTGAAGTTATCTCGCGCTACATTGCCAGCTATTTTTTCTGGTCAAATCACCAACTGGAGTGACGCTAAAATCAAAGCTGATAATCCTGGTGTCAACTTACCTAATCAACCGATTAAATTTGTAGTCCGTGCAGATGGTAGTGGTACAACTTTTATTTTCACTAACCACTTGAGTAACATTAGTGGTTATTTCAGAGGTAGAGTGGGTACAAGCACTGCGCCTAAATGGACTTTACCAAATGTTCTCAAAGGTAAAGGCAACCCAGGGGTAGCTGGTTTAGTAGCGCGTACTCCTGGTTCTATTGGTTATGTAGAATATGCCTACGCTACCAAAAACAATTTAAGATCAGCTCAAATACAAAACAAAAAAGGTGAATTTGTTTCTCCTTCCTTACAATCTGCTAACGCAGCTTTAGCCACCGTAAAGTTTCCTGATAACTATCGTGTATTTGTTGGCGATCCAGCACAAGGTTATCCGATTGTTGGTCTTACTTGGATGATGGTTTACAAACAGTATCCAACAGCATCTAAGGCGGATGCTATTAAAAAATGGATAAATTGGGTACTCAAAGATGGTCAACAATATAATGATGACCTCAACTATACAAAAATCCCATCTGATGTTACCAATCGGGTATTACAAACGGTAAACAGTTCCGTTAAGTAAATTCCAAATTTGTAACAGCATTACATCTAAATAAATAGGGTGGTTATAGTTCACCCTATTTATAAATTTTTAGCTAACTAATAAATAAATATAGTAACTTAAAATTCTATATTTTAAGTCAAATTACTATTGTTTATGAAGAAGAAATCATGACTCAGAGTTTAAGTATTATGCTGTATGACTGGGTGATGAATATTGGTTAAAAATCTCGTCCCTTGTAGGCGAAATCAAAATAAAAATTTCTTCTTCATTTAAACTCTATCCCTTTATGGGTGGAGGATTCTAAATTCTGTCTTCTGACTCCTTTTTATTCATGACAAATTCATCTGGAATAAACAACAATCATTCATCTGACGAAAATTTAGAGTTAACAGTAGATAACGGGATAAATTCTTGGGTGGATCAAGGATTTACTTGGTTAATATATCTTTTCGCTACAATTACCGTCGCCATCTTGTTTGTGATGAGTTGGGTAATTTATAAAGAGGCTAAACCAGCAATTGAGCAGTTTGGTTGGGGATTTTTATGGGGTCAAGATTGGGATACAGGTAATCAGGTTTTTGGTGCATTACCTTATATTTATGGAACTTTAGTGAGTAGTGCGATCGCAATTTTATTTGCTATCCCCATCGGCATTGCAATTGCAATAGTTACTAGTGAAAATTTCTTACCCATATCTGTTAGAATTACATTAGCATTTGTTGTTGAGTTAATTGCCGCAATTCCCAGTGTAATTATTGGCTTGTGGGGAATCTTTGTATTTATTCCAGTTTTAGAACCGTTACAAAAATGGTTAGCAATTTATTTTAATTGGATACCATTATTTAACTCGGTAGATCCTATCGGCACAAATATGTTAACCGCAGGCATTGTGTTAGCCATTATGATTTTGCCGACAATGGCTGCTATTAGCCGCGATGTTTTACTTGCCATACCCAAAGAATTACGCAGCGCCTCAATGGCTTTGGGTAGCACACGTTGGGAAACAATTTTTCGGGTGTTATTGCCAGCAGGATTTTCTGGTATTGTCAGTGCAGCAATGCTGGCTTTAGGTAGAGCCTTGGGTGAAACAATGGCTGTCACTCTTGTAATTGGTAATTCTTCTCAAATCAGTGCTTCTTTACTTGATCCAGCCTACACAATTCCCTCAATATTAGCCAATGAATTTGCAGAAGCTGAACCAGGATTACATATTGGCTCATTGAGTTATTTAGGGTTAATTTTATTTGGATTGACCTTAGCTGTAAATATTGCAGCTAGGTTATTGGTGCGGTGGTTTAGTAATAAAAATAAATCATAAAAAATATATGACCGATTCTCAAAACTCGCAAATAGATGAATCTTTATTGGCAAAAGAATTATATGCTCCACTGCCAACAAGTAGGCAATTATTTACTTATAGTATGAATGCGATCGCCTTTGCATTCACAGCTTTAGCATTAATTCCTTTAATATCAATTTTATGGGAAATTATCAAACGCGGTTTCTCCAGTTTGAGACCAGAGATGTTTGTCAAATCAGTAATTGATTATGGCTTGGGTAATGCTATTACAGGCACGATTACAGTTGTGATGATTGGCTCAATATTCAGTCTGCCAATTGGGATATTAACAGGGATATTTTTAGCGGAATTTAATCAAGTTAACCCAGCATCGCAATTTGTTCGCTTCATCACCACAATTTTGACTGGTGTACCTTCAATTATTGTTGGTATTTTTGCTTACGGTGTAATTGTGTTAGTTACTAAAGGATTTAGCGCAGTTGCAGGTGGCTTTGCTTTAGCTGTGTTGATGTTACCTATCGTGATTCTGACCACGGAAGAAGCTTTAAAATTAGTTCCTAAAGACCAACGCCTTGCTTCTGCTGCTTTGGGTGGGACGCGGTTTCAGACAACATTTCGCATTGTAGTAACTGCGGCTTTACCTGCAATTACTACAGGTATTTTACTAGCGATCGCCCGCGCCGCAGGTGAAACAGCACCCCTAATTTTCACGGCATTATTTAGTTTAGATTGGTCTCCAGGATTTCTGAGTCCCACAGCTTCGTTACCTGTATTAATTTTTAATCTTTATAACGACCCAGACCCAGAAAAAAATCAATTGGTTTGGACTACTGCTATCGTCTTACTTGGCTTAGTTATTTGTGTGAGTTTGATTTCTCGCTTAATCACAAGTAAGAAAAAAATTTAGTTAAAAACTCTTTCCTGATTCTACTAAACATGAATAATCTCAATCCCGCTATCAAAGTTAAAAACCTCAGCTTTTACTACAATACTTCTAAAGCAATTGAAGGCATATCAATAGATATTTATCAAAATCAAGTAACGGCAATAATTGGCCCTAGTGGTTGCGGTAAATCAACTTTTATCAAAACTCTCAATCGGATTAGTGAATTAGAAGGGCCTGTCAAAGTAGAAGGAAAAGTAGAGTTCTTTGGACAGAATATTTACGACCCAAAAATTAACGTCAACCGCCTGCGTCGTCAAATTGGGATGGTATTCCAAAAACCAAATCCCTTTCCGATTAGTATTTATGAAAATGTCGCTTATGGAGTCAGAATAGCAGGTAGGCGATCGCAAACAGAAGTAGATGAAATTGTCGAGTCAGCCTTAAAAGGTGCAGCTTTGTGGGACGAGGTAAAAGATAAACTCAATAAATCTGCATTAGGACTTTCTGGAGGTCAACAACAACGACTTTGTATAGCGCGTGCTTTAGCTATTAAACCCAAAGTACTGTTAATGGATGAACCTTGTTCAGCCCTTGACCCCATAGCAACGATGAAAGTCGAAGAATTAATTCACAGTCTGCGTTCAGAATTAACAATTGCCATTGTTACTCATAACATGCAGCAAGCAGCCCGCGTCTCTGATTTTACGGCATTCTTTAGCACCGACGAAAGCCGAATTGGTCAAATGGTAGAATTTGGTGTCACAAATCAAATATTTTATAACCCCATCGATGCGCGTACCCATGACTATGTTTCAGGGCGTTTTGGTTAATTCAGGACTTACGTAAAAATTCCCAAAAAGCTTAATTTAACGAACCGCCAAGTCGCCAAGAACGCCAAGAAATCCTAGAGTCTGCGTAAGTCCTAAAGAGTTTGAGAGAGTTCTTGCATAAGTCATAATCAAATCAAATTCCTATACTATATATAGCAGTCCTAAACAATTTGTGAAATTCTCTTCCTTTCCCTTCCTCTCTTTCTTTGTGTCCTACCCTGCGGGAAGCCGCTATCGCGTCTATGCGTCCTTTGCGGTTCGTTGAAAAGAATACTTTTTCACAACACAGATATGATTGCTATATTGGTTGACGCTGCGTTGAAATTACATTTAGGACTGAGAATGAAAGCAACAGATTTCTCATTCCCAATCCTTCAAGCTATTAACTATCGCCAATCTTCCCAATTTTGATTAAAAATTGAAGTGTCAGGGAAAGCGGTAGGATTGCCGTTTTTCTCTAATAAACTTTTGAAGGCTTGCAGTTGCGGTTCTGCTTTGGGTAAATCATCCACTAATTGATAAGGTGCAATCTGATTTTTTAAAGCAAAAGCAGTCACAGTTCCCGCCGCTGCACCAGAAGACCATTCAAAGGAATGTACACGATATGCAGCCGCAGCAATATGACTGGTAGCAATACTCTTTCCACCCACAATTAAATTATCAATTTTTTGGGGAATCATTGCCCGCAGTGCAATTTGGAACGGGTAAGCCTGTCCTGCGCCACGCCTTTCTCCCGGACGTTCTTTATTTCCTGGGGCTTCTGGTGGACTTTGAACCATACAAGGATGAAAGTCGATGGCGTAGTGACCAATACCCACCGCATCAGGATAAATTGTGGAACGGCTACGGCGTAAGGCTTTATCTGGTGAGACTTGGCCAGTAATCACAGATGCAGCCTCTAAACCTGCGAGTGTTGCTTTTAACTGACGATAGGTATCCGCAGATAAAGTTTTGCGGTAATACTCATCGTTGTAGTTGCGGCGAGAAATATCAACTTCCCAAATCATAAAGCCTTCCGGTTGTCCCCAACTAGGACGACCAATTATCCGCCTACCTTCTCGCATATAGGGATATTTTGATAAGCCATGCACTGTCCCCATTGGCGACTTTAATCCTGTCAGCAATCTATTATTAGTTTGCTGTTGCTTCACACCCTTACCTAACTGAGAATCTGTAGTTCCCTTTACCAGCCAGTAATAATAAGCCAGGGCATTTTCCTCACCTCTGCGGAGGGTTTCTGTCCGCAGTCCCCCCATCCAACCCCCTGGTTTTAACTGTCCTGTAGCTTGCAGTTGTTGGCGAGTGTAAATCAAGTTATCTTTGGCAGTTCCTGGACGGTAATCGTTACCCCAAGTCCAGTTTTGCATCGAGATATCTCCTGGTGTGGGTGCAGTGAATCTCACACCGTTAAATTGTGTGGGTTTTCCAGGATTTGGATGCCATATCCGGCGGTATGTGAAAACTAAGCCAAAATCTGCTAATCTTTTTAATTCATAGCTAAAATATGGTGAATACTGTAAATAGAATGGGGGCATGGTTTGGGGTTGCGGTTCCTTGGTAGCCTCCATTGCAAAGGTATAAGTAAAACCTTGGGTACAGTAAGGATCATTGCTGGTGCTGGAAGAAGATGGTTCGAGGAAAGAACGCGCATCAATACCCAAACGATAGGGAACATCGGCTAAGGCGATGATTTCGCCAGTTTCGCTGGTATCAACCACATACCACTGGGGAGAATTGTTGGTGGTTGGTTTTTTGGGAATTTTGGGGACAAAGCGGATAATTTTTTTACTCAACCGGGATGAGTTTTGGTAGCGGTAGGCATCTTCAATAGTTTGAGATAAGGTAAAAGTGTTGAGAGGTGGTGCGCCTTTGGCTGGTTGATGTTGAATTGCGATCGCACCTTCAATAATTTTCCCATTCCGACTAATATTTAGTTCCTTAATTACTGTGTTGGGAAACCATTCCAACTTACCTTTACCCTTTTTTTCGGCATCCTTGAGCATTTGCGTCATAATGATGTGTGCATCACGAGGCAGAAAACAAGAGTCACTTACCCAGCACTCACCAGGGTTAAGTTTGCCGTAATAGCGTTGAATCCGGTTGCGTAATTCAGTATAGCCGCGAGAATAGAATTGGCGATCGCGTTGAGTTGGTCGTTCATCTAACGCAGATGTCCCCTGAGAAGAAATTTGTCCCCCCAACCAGTCGGTAATTTCTGTCAAACATACTGTTTGTCCTGCTAATAACCCCTCGTAAGCCGTGGCTACCCCAGACAGACCACCACCTACTACCAACATCTCGCAGTTGACTGTTTTATCTGGGGTTCTTGGTCGTGCAGCAACAATAGTAGACTCAGGTAACAAATATGTGGAAACTAAGCTAACACTGAAGAGTAATGCTTGAAAACCAGCTACTTTGTGTCTGCGCTTCATGATGAGAAAACTTTTTCTACTCCTTTGCCAACTTGTAGACGGTACCATTTCGGAAATGTTCGCCACAAGTCACTGAAGAGGTAGAGGACAAGGGGCAGGGTTTGAAGAGGAAAAGGGGCAGGGTGCGGGGTGCAAGGGGGAAGAACTAGGTTTTTGACGTTCTGCCCCAAAAACATGGATTTGGGGTATATGGGTGTAATACCATTTCACGAAAATCTTGATACAAATTCATTAGTTTTTAATTCTTTTCCCCTGCTCCCTGCTCCCTGCTCCCCATTTGTATCAAACTTAAAGTGAAACGGTGTAAGGGTTTCGCAGTCAGTTTCTCTCCCTTGCTCCTCGTTCCCTGCTCCCCTGCCTCTTTTGACTAATCTTTCATCGCCATAACCTTGGGAGTTTCTGGCTGTAGTAAGCCATTTAACAGTGATGCTGGGCGGTGGGTATAAGGCCAAGCAAAGGCGTGGCGAAAAGCAGCCTCTTGACAAGCTTGTAACTGTGCAAAGCTAATAATGTCGTAAGTCAAAAGATTTTCATATTCAAATGGCAAACGGACATTGTGTAAGCCAGCATTATCTGTACAAATCGCAATATCTACCCCAGCCTCAAAACAACGGTCAAACACTAATTTGAGTTGGCGGATATCCTGTAAAGTGCCTGTTTTAATGTATGTGGTTGGGCAAACTTCCAAACACTGTCCGCGTCTGGCAATTTCTGGCAGTAACTCTGGATACAATAACGGAATTTGGATACCGTGACCAATGCGTTTGAGATAAGGTAAAAGTTCTGGGTAACAACCAGCCGTGGTTTCGTAAAGGTGTCCGGTAGTGTTCACACCTTGCGATCGCGCATAATCATACAAACTAATCCATTCTTGCAGGCGATCGGCGTAATAGCTATCACCCCCAGCAACATCTATTCCACACACATATTGTCTGTTCTCCACAGCCAAATCAATAATCGCCTTATTCACCTCAAACGGCAAGCGCGAGTGCATACACAAAATTTGACTCGTCACAATCGGGCATTCTTGAATATGACTCGCTTTACCCACCACATCCACAATTTCTGCCATTTTGTCAATTCTTTGTGATTGACTCAGATGTTCTGGTGTCCGTAGGTATGGAGTATAGCGCAGTTCCAGATAAGCCAAATTTTCAAATATATAAGCACCCCTCACCAAGCGATAAATAAAGTAAGGCAAAGTCTCTACAGTTTGCACACTTTCCACTAAAGTATGCAATTCCAAATACTCATCTAAAGTGTTACGGGGTCTGGTATAAAAATCCTCAAACTCTCCGTAGTTAGGAAAGCGAGAAACTAACTCTGTAGAATGTCGCTCAAAATATCGCCATAAAACGCGCGGTACAACGGAACCGCCTAAATGTCTGTGTAATTCAGCATGTAAAGCCATAGTAGTTTCTTTAGAAAATTTTATTAATGGTAACAAAAACATTAAGCAGAAAACCCTACACTGAGAGTAAGATTCTGTAAAGCTACGGTTAATTATCAGAATCTCAGCGAAAATTGCAAATCTTAATAGTTAATCATCAGGATAAAAGCGAGCAACCTCTAATTCGTTTTTGAATAAGCTCCATACATATCAATGAAGATTTCAGCAGAGAGAAAGCAGTATTAAGAAATAATTAAGTGCGATTGCTTTCACTACTTTTACTGTTAATCGCAACTAGCAAACTCTGACATAAAAATCATCAATGGTTTACCAACATTTATCTCCCTTGTCTCCAGTATCTACCTTGTCTGTTGGAGATTAGAATTCTGCTGTATCTTAAATTTTTCATGAATCTAGGTAATCATTTGCGTGAATTCTTGTCTGTTTTTTCCTGATTCACTGTGCAACTTCCGGAAAAACACCTATAGTCACACTAATATAACGAATCAGCCAGCGATGTCAGACTGAAATGTCAGTATTCAGAATACAGAAGCCAGAATTGGTTATGGCGTAATAAATCATTGACTAGGAAAAACTTGATTTAGCAATTATTCATTACTCTGACTTTTGAAAACTGAATTTTTACAGAGAAATTGTCTTGATTCGTAATTTTAGTGTGTTTTGACTCAGTGCTAACAAATATTACCTATTTATTTTTAGAGAGGAATTAGTTGGATGATTACCTTATTCACTGTCAAAAAAGAGTTGCTGAAGGTTTGTAGCATAGCAGCAGTAGCTACTTTAGCAGCAGGAACCATTACTACAGCACAGGCGCAGCAGCTTGTTTTAACGTTTGATGATCTTGAGCCGACTAATTCTGTGTTTGAGGAATTACCCATTCCAAACGGTTATGGTGGGTTAAATTGGCGTAACTTTGGATATTTAGACACTGTATTATTCAATGCGAATCCATCAGGTTATATCAATGGGACAATTTCATCACCCAATGTAGCCTTTAATAGATTTGGTGTTCCAGCAACAGTAAGTCGTCAGCGTGGTTTGTTTGACTTCAATAGTGCTTACTTAACTGGCGCTTGGAATAATAATTTAAAGATTTTGGTGGAGGGTTTTGCAAGTGGAATTACGAAATATTCAACCACCGTCACAGTCAATTCTACATCCCCTACTCAGATTAATTTTGACTTTCTTGGTATTGACACTCTAAGATTTACTTCTTTTGGTGGGATTAATGCAGGTTATGGTGGTTTGGGTTCACAGATGGTATTAGATAATTTCAGTTATACTCCTCAGCCTGTTTCTGAACCGACAAATATCTTGGGTTTAATCACAGCAGCTAGTTTTGGTGTAGCTTCGCGCAGCAAAAAAAGGCAAGAACCAAAAGCCATTGGCAAAAATTAAACTAGCAAACTCAACTAATTATCATAGTTGCATTCAGGTAAACAAGCTGTCAAAGAAAGTGCGATCGCTACTCACTTTCTTTGATATGAATTACAAGTATAAATATATACAAAGTATTGATTTTTAACAAGATTTGATTAACAATTCAGCCCCAACTTCCAGAGTTTGTTCTATTGATGACTTGACATATTCGGCTGTATATGTATAGAATAGCGATTTGTGGAAACTTTACCTCATAATATAAACGCTTGGCTAACGTCATTGTCATAGGTGCTCAGTGGGGCGACGAAGGGAAGGGTAAAATCACCGACTTACTCAGCCGTTCCGCAGATGTAGTGGTACGTTACCAAGGGGGTGTCAATGCTGGGCATACAATCGTAGCTCAGAACCAAACTTTTAAACTCCACCTGATTCCCTCTGGTATTTTGTATCCAGATACCGAGTGCATCATTGGCTGTGGGACAGTCATTGATCCACAGGTTTTGATTGCAGAACTCGACCAACTAGAAAAACTCAATATCTCCACTGCCAAACTGTTGATATCTGAGACAGCTCATGTCACGATGCCATATCATCGATTGATTGACAAGGCATCAGAAGAACGGCGGGGAAGCCATAAAATCGGCACAACAGGCCGAGGAATTGGCCCAACTTATGCTGATAAATCAGAACGTACAGGCATCAGAGTTTTAGATTTGATGGACTCAGAAGGTCTGCGCGACCAATTAGAGTGGACAATCAATTATAAAAACGTCATTTTAGAAAAACTTTACAACCTGCCGCCATTAGACCCCAAAAAAGTCATTGACGAGTATTTGGGTTATGCCGATCGCCTGCGTCCTTACGTAATTGATACATCGTTGAAAATATACGATGCCATTCTGCGAAGACGCAACATCTTGTTTGAAGGAGCGCAAGGTACACTCCTGGACTTAGATCATGGCACTTATCCTTATGTTACTTCGTCTAACCCCGTAGCGGGTGGAGCTTGCGTAGGTACAGGATTAGGGCCGACAATGATAGACCGGGTAATTGGCGTATCCAAAGCCTATACAACCCGCGTGGGAGAAGGGCCTTTCCCCACAGAGTTGCATGGAGATTTAGGCGAACATTTGTGCGATCGCGGTGCGGAATTCGGCACAACCACCGGACGTAAGCGGCGCTGCGGCTGGTTTGATGCCGTAATTGGTCGCTATGCCGTCCGCATTAACGGTATGGATTGTATGGCCATCACCAAACTTGACGTGCTTGACGAACTAGAGGAAATTCAAGTATGCGTCGCCTATGAAATTGATGGCGAACGCTGCGAACATTTCCCCACCAGCGCCCGTCAGTTTGCCCGTTGTCGCCCCATCTACAAAACCTTACCAGGATGGCAGCAGTCTACAAGTGACTGCCGTACCTTAGAAGACTTGCCACAGCAAGCCCTAGACTACCTAAAATTCTTAGCAGAATTAATGGAAGTCCCAATTGCGATCGTCTCTTTAGGCGCAAGCCGCGATCAAACCATAATTGTAGAAGACCCCATTCACGGCCCCAAACGTGCATTACTACACGCTGACGGCACACCTGCCTCCTTGCTGAGTGCATAGTATTTAGTCATTTGTCATTGGTCATTCGTAATTAGTAAATGATAAATGACAAATGACAAAGAACAAAATTGACAAAGGACAAACAACATGACTGTGACAGTTGAATCTCAAAAGCGCCCCGAAGGCAGCAAACCAAACGCTTTGCGTCGTTCTGGTTTAATCCCCGCCAACGTATACGGACATAACGGTTCCGAATCTATTTCTTTGGTAGTTGATGCCAAAGAAGTTGAGCGCCTGCTCAAAAAAGCAGCTGTGAACAAAACCGAAATTGAACTCAACATTCCTGAACTGCAATGGACTGGTAAAACAGTTTTAAAAGAAGTTCAAGTTCACCCAGCTAAGGGTACACCTTACCACTTGAGTTTCTACGCTGGTGCAAAACGCTAGAACAATTACATTATTTGTGTTTCTAGATAGTTTAACTGTGAAATAATTGCTGATGATGCCAGGGGTAAAACCCTGGTTTTTTGTTAAGCTACTCAAGATGAAAAAGGGGCTAGAGGCCAGAGATTAGAGGATGACTGAGAAGTATTAAATATTGCGCTTGATCCCCCCTAGCCCCCCTTTTTAAGGGGGGAACCGGATTTAAAGTCCCCCTTTTTAAGGGGGATTTAGGGGGATCTACGAGTCTTAAATACAACACCAAAAAGTTTTCAGATATCCTCTTAAAGGTTAGAACTTAGAGGTTAGTTTTTTCACAAACATAAACATATCTTTTTCCTTCGTTCTAGCCCCTAGCCTCTAGTCTCTAACTATAAAAAAATCATTCTTTCCTAGCCTCTACCAGAAAAACATGACAGAAGCCACTCTTCCACCTTTAATTCAGCAGATGTTACAGCCTGAATTTTATCCTCACCCTGTAACAGAACCAATTCGACTCAGCCAAACCCACGTTTCTTATGTGCTGTTGACGGGAGACTATGCCTACAAGCTGAAAAAACCAGTGAATTTTGGGTTTTTGGATTTTTCTACTTTGGAGAAACGACAGCATTTTTGTCAGGAAGAATTACGACTCAATCAACGGGGTGCGGCTGAATTATATTTAGAAGTTTTACCCATCACCCAAGAAGGCGAAAAATATCATTTAGGCGGCGCAGGTGAGCCTGTCGAGTATGTACTCAAAATGCGCGAGTTTCCCCAAGAAACACTATTAAGTAACTTGTTTGCCCAAGGCAAGTTAAATGAAGCGCATGTAGAAGAATTGGGTCGGGTTGTAGCGCAGTATCATGCTAAAACCGAGACAAATGATTATATTCGCAGTTTTGGCGAAGTTCCACAAATAAGGGCAGCGTTTGATGAAAACTACGAGCAAACGGAAAAATATATCGGCGGCCCCCAGACACAACAGCAATTTGATGACAGCAAAGCTTATACCGATAAATTTTTTGCCGAAAGACAAGAATTATTTCACAAAAGAATGCAAAATCACCGCATTCGAGAATGTCATGGTGACTTACACCTGCGGAATATTTGTTTATGGCAAGATAAAATTCTCTTATTTGATTGCATAGAGTTTAACGAACCGTTTCGCTTTGTCGATGTCATGTTCGATATTGCTTATGCAGTGATGGATTTAGAAGCGCAAGCACGTCCAGACTTGAGTAATGCTTATTTAAATACCTATTTAGAGCAGACTGGCGGTTGGGAAGGCTTAGAGGTATTACCTATATATTTAAATCGGCAGTCTTATGTCCGGGCGAAAGTCACGTCATTTTTATTAGATGATCCTGGCGTACCAGCAGAAGTTAAACAAGAAGCATCACAAACCGCAGCCAAATATTACAAGCTGGCTTGGGAATATACTCAACCCCAACAAGGAAGCCTAATTTTAATGTCGGGCTTGTCGGGTTCAGGGAAGAGTACAACCGCAAAATATTTGGCACGACAATTGAACGCAATTCATATTCGCTCTGATGCGGTGCGGAAGCATTTGGGGGGCATTTCTTTGGCGGAACGGGGTGGTGATGATTTGTATACGCCGGAAATGACGCAAAAAACTTATGCACGGTTGTTAAACTTGGGAACTATACTAGCTAATCAAGGTTTCACGGTGATTTTAGATGCTAAGTATGACCGACAACAACAGCGACAAGAAGCTATTTCCCAAGCGCAACAGTACCAACTGCCTCTGCAAATTGTTCACTGTACAGCGCCTGTAGAAGTAATTCGAGAACGTCTGATTAATCGTACTGGTGATATTGCTGATGCTACGGTAGATTTATTAGCATCACAACTCAAGCAAGTGGAAACTTTTAGTGCAGCAGAAACACCTTACGTCCATACTTGGGATACAACTCAAGCAAACGAGGCACAATTAAAACTTCTGCGCGAGAAAAGGGTTTAAAGGGCAAGGGGGTAAAAGGTATTTGTAAAAATTTTCTCCCTACCCCTACCCCCTGGTTACTGAGCTTGTCCTGAGCTTGGCCGAAGGGCGCAGTCGAAGTACACCCCTATACCTTTACACCCTTAGTAAACTCATGGCGAAAAATAACAACTTATTTAATTTCACCCCTGACTTTATCTCTCAATTAATTTTTGGGTCATTTTTAACCTTCATCTTGATATTGACAGGTTCCCCTGCCTCCTTGAGTATTTTCTTGGGCATTCTCGGTGGATTTAGCTTGGGCTGGCTTACCAATGCTAGTAAAACTAGTCCCCAAGCACCAACCATAGCCTCTTCTGATGGTATTGATGCTGGGCTGAAATATTGGTTATTGTTTTTGCTGGGCTTTGTGTGGTTGGGCTATTCAGCACCGATGAGTATTTTGTTGGGGGGAATAGGTGCTATTGGTGGCGGTTGGATTATTGCTTGGTGGGGCAGCAAAGAAGAAACCAGAACTCAGCTTCCAGTGCAAAGTTTAATCGAGGGAGAGGAAACAGTCGGTGAAAGATCCACTAAACAACAAAAAAGAAGACCAACTCGCCGCTTCCGTCGCGCTAGAGGGATTAATTTAAGATTTTGGCAGAGGTAATGCGATGAGGTCTTACGCTGTGAGATGAAGAATCAAGGGTTTTTCCCGTAGGAATGTAGGTGAGCAAATACCCTCACACCCAGTCTGAACAAACAACCTTGGTCATCAGTCTTACTTATGAATGAGTCCAGCAATGGCGGTGATTAATTTGGCAGGATCGGCGGGTTTGGCGATGTGCAGTTGAAATCCGGCGGCGAAGACTAGTTGTTGTGTTGTCTCGGCAGCGTAAGCAGTAAGGGCGATCGCAGGAATTGTACCACCTTGATTAGCAGGAAGCGATCGCACCTTGCGAATCAACGCATAGCCATCAACATCGGGCATCCCCAAATCACTTAAGAGTAAATCTGGGGGCGACTGTGCAATGGCTTCCCAGGCTGCATGAGCAGATGCAGCTGTGGTGACGATGGCTCCTTGCTGTTCCAAAAAAAATGCCATAAATTCCCTTGTATCGACATCATCATCCACAATTAACAGCTTGATGCCTTCCAGGGGCTGAGAAATCAGGGAGAAGGGATAGGAATTGCCCACTAATTTTTTTTCGGCTATGACTAATTCTTGATTTGGTGGCTGGGCTGGTAAACAAACTGTAAATGTTGCGCCTTGTCCTTCCCCTGGACTTTCCGCCCAAACTCTGCCACCATGTAACTCAACTAATTGGCGGACAATTGCCAAGCCTAGCCCTAGCCCCCCTGATCTGCGAGTGATGCTGCTATCTGCTTGACGAAAGTATTCAAATACATAAGGTAAAAATTCCCCACTAATACCTTTACCTGTATCCTGAATTTGGATTTGGGCTTGGGAACCAGCTTGGGTTAAGTACACATTCACTTGGCCGCCGTCTGGGGTAAATTTAACAGCGTTAGATAACAAATTCCAAACAATTTGTTGCAGACGACCACTATCACCTTTTACCTGTCCTATGTTGGCATCAAGATGCAGTTGAATTTGGATTGATTTGGCTTCTGCGGCCAAATGCACTGTTTCTAAGGCTGCTTTAATGGTCGAAGCGAGGTTAACATTTTCTAGATTCAGTGATAATTTACCGCGCAGAATGCGAGAGATATCTAATAAATCGTCAATTAGTTGTACCTGTAATTCGGCGTTGCGTTCGATGGTTTCTAAGGCGCGAAGACTGGCGGCTTCGTTGAGGGTGCGTTTGCGAAGTAGTTTTGCCCAACCCAAAATCGGATTGAGGGGCGATCGCAGTTCATGAGAAACTATTGCTAGAAATTCATCTTTAATGCGGTTGGCTGATTCTGCGGCTTCTTTGGCTTGTTGACGTTCTGCGGCTAAGGCTAAAGCTTGATCTCGTAAGTGCTTGTATTCTTGGACTCTAAAAGTTAAATCAGTCACATCTTGAATCGAAAACAGTGCATAAAACCCATTACCCTCTAATGCGGGTACAGCTGTTACGGTTGTGTGTTGAATGCGGTATTTATCTTGCGGTAACGCTACAGGAATCACATATTGATGCAGTTGTGAAGAAAAAATTGTCGGCGGCCCACCTTCAAAAATTTGCTTGAGGCGAATAGCATAACGAGGTTGATGCAAATGGGGAAAATAATTTTTAATCGAGTTGCCTAAAATTTGATATCTAGGGATTTTTGTCCATTCTTCTAAAGCGCAATTCCAAAATAAAACGGTGTGTTCCGAATCTAATACAAAAGTTCCCAACGGAATTTGGTCTAACAAGCTATATTTTTCTTGGGCTTGCTCAATTCTGTTCATCTGCTCACACTGTTTTTATTTGGTGCTAGTTCAACCTAATAGGAATTATCCGCCAAGAGGGATATTTCTTCATCAATCACATGGATTAACGCATCAAATGTTCCCACTTCAAAAATTAAAATAATATCACCAATTAGTTCTAATTGTGCTATTGTAAACCGAGCTTGCGCTAGTAAAATTTTTGTCGCCTCACTGGCATTAGCAGGTAATAATAAATTATCAATTTTATCTTCTAAATATACAGGCAAAGCGTAATTCATGTGTTGCTTTAACACATTACTAATAGAACCCATAACGCCATTAATCACAATATTACCTACTTCAGTAAGAGTGCCAATTTTTACTGCATCTAAATCATCTGAACCTGGTTCTTCCCCAGTCAAAACTGACACTAATGCTGAGGCACTTTCTGTAGGAAAAATTAATCCAGCAGTGCCATAAAATGAGCCTGTAAAGTTTAGTTTGACTGATGCTAAGCTCGCATCATGAAATCGGCCATTTAATTCTTGATAAGCTGCTGTTGCTGTTAAAATTTTTACAAAAGGAATTTCTAAGTGAATGTGGGAATCCACCATTTCATTGAGTAGACTAGCGGCTCGACCAACTCCAATATTGATTAATTCTTGTAAGGCATCTAGTTGATCTGCTGTCACATTCATGGCATATCTATTCCTTAGTGTTAATAGCTTGCTGCACTGCTGCGCGTAATTCTTGTTCTTTGGGTGGTTTATTAATAAAGTTAACTGCACCTAAGCTGTAACTTTGATTGCGGGCGCTTTCTTGAATATCTGCGGAAATGATAATTGTGGGAATTTTTAAACCTTCATCTTGCAAAGCCTGGAGAAATTCAAACCCATTCATATCGGGCATGAGTAAATCAGCCAACACACAATTAGGCTGAGATTGATGAACGATTTCTAATCCTTCACGTCCATTGCTTGCTTCTAATATTTCATAACCATCTACTTGCAAAAACTTCCGAATCATCCTGCGAGAAAAAGCCGCATCATCAATAATTAACACTAAGCTCATCAGCCTGTTCCTGAAAAATTCATTTGCTTATATTTCTTTATTGTAAATTTGTAATTTCGCCTATCAATCTTGTTAAATAAAACGCAGACTTTTGCAATTATTTTTAATTTTTATATAAACTGTTTTTATACTTTTTCAAAAAAATCAACATACCCTCAAGCGACATATAGTGCTGAAACTATAATGCTACCTTGAGGATACTTTTGTCAAACTTGTTAGATTTTGGCAACACTATCTCTGGTTGACTGAGCTTGGCGTAACCAGTGTAAAACCGTTGTGTGGTGAATCTCTGTGACACGTTCAATTTCTCGTAGGCTCATCCCCTTGAAATACATTTTTAAGCACAGTTGCTTGATATCATTTGAATAGCTCCAAGAATGGTAAGTTTCAAGAAACTGACGACCACAATGTTTACACTTGTAGCATTGTCTGTTTTTACGACGACCATTCTTAGCTGTTTGAGTTGAATGACAACGGGGACATTGCATATTGTAGATTTGATTGCTGAAACAGATAACCATTATCTTTTCAGCATTAACTAATGTGAGCATCTTACTTGCGAAATATATCTATTGATTTAAAAAATATTAAAATTAAGACAAAAGATATAGGTTTATCATCTCTGAATCCAATGGAGTTAACAGAAATTGACAACGATGATCTAGAAGCATTTCTTTTAGAAAGCTATGAAAGTTTGACTCAAATTGAAAGCGATATTATTGAGCTAGAAAAAGCATCTGTTAACCGAGCGGCGTTAGATAGAATTTATCGCTCACTCCATACACTGAAAGGAAACTGCGGCTTTTTGCCATTTCCTAAGTTAGAATCACTAGCTCATGCAGGCGAAAGTTTAATATCATATTTGCGTGACGATACAAAGCAATCATTGGTTAATAGCGATCGCCACCTTAAAGTCACACCACAAATTATTACTGCCTTACTCCAAACTGTAGATAGCATCCGTCAGCTGCTATCGCAAATTCAAACAACCAAGCAAGAAGGCGATGCAGATTATTCTACACTTATTAGTGCTTTAACGAAACTACAAGAGAATCAACAGGTAATTACTGTATTACCATCATCGCCAGAAACCGAAGACAGCACCATCACTGGATCAGAATCAGCTTATATTCGCGTAAATGTGAATTTGCTAGATCAACTAATGAACTTAGTCGGGGAACTGGTTTTAACCCGTAACCAAGTCATAGGGTTATCCCAGAGGTATAAAGATAGTAACTTGACAGCGACTTGCCAGCGCCTAAATTTAATTACTAGCCAATTGCAGGAAGAAGTGATGAAAACTCGCCTGCAACCGATGAGTACAATTTGGCAAAAATTTCCCAGAGTAATTCGAGATTTAGCGATCGCACATGGTAAACAAGTGACGGTCGAAATTCAAGGAGCCGATACAGAAGTTGATAAAAGTATTATTGAAGCGATTAAAGACCCCTTAACCCATTTAGTCCGCAACTGTATTGATCATGGCATAGAATCACCAACTGAGCGCAGTGCTGCTGGTAAATTACCCGCAGGTAAGATATGTCTGAAAGCTTGTTATGAAAACAGCAAAGTCAACATTGAAATTAGCGATGACGGACGCGGTTTATCGCCAACACAACTGAAAATGCGGGCGCAGCAAATAGGTTTACTAAGTCCGGCACAAGCTGAGACAATGAGCGATGCAGCAGCCATTAATTTAATTTTCTTACCTGGCTTTTCCACCGCCACACAAGTCACAAACCTGTCTGGGCGCGGCGTGGGGATGGATATTGTTAAAAGTAATATTGATAAAATTAACGGCAGTATTGAAATTGAGAGTCAGCCAGGACAAGGAACCAAATTTCAACTCAAAATTCCCCTGACATTAACCATTATTCCAGCATTAATTGTCAATAGTAACGGCGATCGCTACGCCATCCCCCAAGCCAGCCTGCAAGAATTAGTGCGCTTAGAACCAGAGCAAGCACTCCAACAAATTGAAACATTCTACGACGTACCCGTATACCCCCTGCGAGGAAATCTCATCCCCCTAGTTAACCTTAATCAAGTCCTACACCCTACAAACACATCCCACTCAGCACTCAGCACTCACACTTCGACTTCTCCTGTCGGAGACGCTGCGCGAACGCTCAGTGTCCAGCACTCACACTTCGACTTCGCTCAGTGTCCAGCACTAGTCCTAGTAGTTATCCAAGCCGACAACTACCAATTTGGACTAGTTGTAGACGCAGTGGAAGACATTCAAGATATTGTGGTTAAACCTTTAGGTAAACAGTTGCAAGCTATATCTGTGTTTATGGGTGCGACAATTATGGGCGATGGCAGAGTAGCATTAATTATCGATGCGGTAAATTTGGCGAAACAAGCTGGACTGTATGAAAAACAGCAGCTATTGTCCAGCATTTCTGGTGCAAACATCCCCACAGAAACAGAGGAACACCAATTAATTTTACTATTTCAAGGGCCGCAAGGCGCATTGATGGGTATTCCCGTAGCGATCGCTTTTCGCTTAGAAGAAATTCCCTCTACTGCGATTGAAAAAGTCGGTAATCAAGATGTAGTGCGGACTGCTGGCAAAATTTTACCTATAATTGACCTGCAAAAAATCTTTCCGAGTCAGCAGCCAACCCCAAATAAAGAAACCGAAAAACTGCAATTAGTGATTGTTTCTCCCCAAGCCGGATTGAGTGTGGGCTTAGTTGTGGAGCGCATTCTTGATATTGTAGAAGAACCACTGACAGTTAAAGGTATCCCTAGTAGACCAGGAGTTTTATTTTGTGCTGTGATTCAAGGACAAATCACAGAAATATTAGATATAGAGGCAGTGATTAACATGGTTAACCCTTATTTGTTGCAAGTGAGCGATCGTGGTTGAACAACAACTCTGCACTTTTTGGTTAAATAAAACTTACTTTGGCATTGATGTACGCCATGTTCAAGAAGTCATTCGTCCCCAAGCCATAACTCCTGTACCTTTAACACCGCCAGATATTTGTGGGTTAATTAACTTGCGTGGACAAATTATTACCGTCATCGACTTGCAACAACGCTTAGATATGGGTGAACCTGCTAGGCGGAACCTTCAACCAGAAGCATCGCCGGGGTTTAATATCGTTGTATCTTCTGATCATGAGATAGTGAGTTTACTGGTTGATGATGTTGGCGATGTCTTAGAGTTTCCCGAAAACACCTTTCAACCGCCACCCGCCAGCTTAAAAGGTAGAATGCGTGACATACTGGCAGGAGCTTACCCACTAGCAGCAGGGTTTTTGTTAGTTGTTGACACTGAAAAAATTCTCAACGTTAAAATCATTTAGGAGCTATTGGCAATGGCGACAAGTCGGACTGGGAAAACAGCCAACTCGAAATCTCCCACAGAAAACCATCAAACCACCACAGATATACAACTACAACCTTTACTAGCCGCCCTCAAAGCCGCCAAAAATGGAGATTTTACAGTCCGTTTAGCAGTTACGGATGATGGTTTAAGCGAAATTGCCACAGCATTTAATGAATGGGTGAGTTTGAACCAAAATGTCAGCAACGAAGTAGCACGCATCGCCACAGAAATCGGTACAGAAGGTAAGTTAGGTTCTCAAGCCGTAGTTAAAGGTGCCAAAGGTACTTGGCAAGAATTACTCCACAACATCAATCAAATGTCTGCAAACATTTCCGAGCAGATTCAAAGTATACAAGATGTTACCCTTGTCGTTGCTCAAGGCAACTTATCCCAGCACATTGCAGCCGAAAATGCCGGAGAATTTCAGCAACTAACAGATAATGCCAATCAAATGATTAGTCGTTTGCGTTCTTCTATCAAGCAAATGGCAGATGTAGCCACAGCCGTTGCATCCTCCGCAGAAGAACTCACCGCCGTCAGCAAAGAAATGACAGAAAACGCCAAACAAACCGCCGAACAAGCAACTTCCGCCTCCGCCTCAGCCGAACAAGTCAATCAAAATAGCATCACAGTAGTGACAGCAGTAGAGGAAATGGATGCCAGCATTCGAGAAATTGCCAAAACTGTCGCTGAAGGTGCAAAAGTCGCCAATCAAGCTGTTAAAACCGCCGATCGCACCAATGATACAATAGATAAACTCGGTCAAAGTAGCCTTGAAATTGGCAAAGTCATTAAAGTTATTACATCCATTGCCCAGCAAACCAACTTACTCGCCCTCAACGCCACCATCGAAGCCGCCAGAGCCGGAGATGCAGGGAGAGGATTTGCTGTTGTTGCCAACGAAGTCAAAGAACTCGCCAAACAAACAGCTAACGCCACTGAAGATATTAGTCAACGCATCGAAGCCATTCAAACTGATACCAAAAGTGCGATGACCGCCATCAGTCAAATTACTGAGATTATCCAGCAAATTAACGACCTGCAAAGCACCATCGCCAGTGCTGTAGAAGAACAAACAGCAACCACCAACGAAATTGCCCGCAACATAGCCGAAGCCGCCCAAGGTACCACCGATATTGCCAAAAGTATCGGTATTGTCGCTCTCAATGCTCAAACCACCACCATCGGAGCCAGTAACACTTCCGCCGCCGCCAATGAATTAGCCAGGATGGCTGTAGATTTGCAAAAAGTTGTCACGCAGTTTAAGTATTGAAAAAAGGGGCTAGGGGCTAGTTTCTTTACTCTTTGCGCCTTTGCTTACTGAGCGCAGCGCCGCCCTGAGCCTGTCGAAGGGTCGAAGTATGCGCCTTTGCGTGAGACTTTTAACTCTTGTTCTTAAAACTACACCATGCCAAAAATTCGGGTATTAGTTGTGGATGATGCGGTATTAGTTCGCAGTCGCGTCAGTAAAATTTTATCCAGTGACCCGCAACTAGAAGTAGTGGGAGTTGCGGCGAATGGTCGCATTGCCTTGGGCAGAATTCCGCAAGTCAACCCTGATGTTGTTCTCTTAGATGTGGAAATGCCAGACATGAACGGTTTAGAAACCCTGGCTGCCCTCCGACCAATTTATCCCAATTTACCAGTAATTATGTTCAGTACCGCCACATATACTGGTGCGGCTACTACTTTAGAAGCTCTTTCTTTGGGTGCTTCAGATTATGCCACCAAACCCAGTAATCTGGGGAGTGTAGAGGCTGCCAATGAACATATCCGCCAAGAATTAATTCCCAAAATTAAACTATTTGGCGCAGGAATAGCGGCATTATCTCCAACTCATCAAGCTTCTGGTGTTGTTCTGCCCATCCCTAGCAAAAAAGCACCAGTAAATGTGGTAGCAATTGGAGTTTCAACCGGAGGGCCGAATGCGCTGGCTGAATTACTGAGTAAGATATCTGCCGATTTTCCCGTTCCCATTTTGATTGTCCAACACATGCCGCCGATGTTTACAAAGTTACTAGCCGAAAGATTATCTTCTAAGTGTCAACTTCTTGTCAGGGAAGGAGTTGATGGTGGGGAATTGGCTGCTGGCCAGGTGTGGTTGGCACCAGGAGATTTCCATCTGATTGTGCAACGGGAGGGAACAAAGGTGCGTTTAGCTATTCATCAAGCACCCCCAGAAAATTCCTGTCGCCCTTCAGTGGATGTTTTGTTGCGTTCAGTTGCCCAAGTTTACGGTGCAGGTGCGATCGCAGTTATGCTGACAGGTATGGGTCAAGATGGCTTGTATGGCTGTAAATGTATCCGAGAAGCTGGCGGACAAGTACTAGCACAAGACGAAGCAAGTAGTGTAGTTTGGGGAATGCCCGGTTTTGTGGTGAATGCTGGACTAGCCAATCAAGTTGTTCCCCTGGAAAAAATGGCAGATGAAATTATGCAGCGTGTCAATTCTGTTCCTAGGTTAGGTCTGTTATGAAACAGACAGTGAGGATCTCTACTGGGGATTTTGACTATTTGCGGCAATTAGTTCATCAGCATTCAGCCGTGGTGTTAGATGGCGATAAAACTTATTTAGCAGAATTACATTTGCAGCCAATTGCGGAAGCGGCTGGATTTGACACTATTACTGAATTAGTTGCTCATTTGCGGCATCAGCCTGTGAGTGATTTACATATCCAAACAATTGAGGCATTAGTTACTAACGAAACTTCATTTTTCCGCGATACTTATCCCTTTGAAGCTTTGAAACAATTGGTATTGCCAGAGTTAATTAAAAAACGACGCATTGAGCGATCGCTTAATATTTGGTGTGCAGCTTGCTCGCATGGACAAGAACCTTATAGTATTGCCATTCTCCTGCGAGAATATTTTCCTTTATTAGCGAATTGGTCTGTTAAAATTATCGCTAGTGACTTTTCTGGGAAAGTCTTAGAACGGGCGAAGGCTGGGCGTTATAACCAATTAGAAATTAAACGTGGACTGCCGAAAAATTTGCGCGATCGGTATTTTAGATTATTAGATAATGAATGGCAAATCCAAGATGAAATTCGGCAGAAAATCGAATTTCATCAGATGAACCTTATACATCCTTGGGCAGTTTTACCCCAGATGGATATTATTATGCTGCGGAACGTTTTAATTTATTTTGATATCAATACTAAGAAAAGTTTACTCACCAAAGTTAGACAGCAATTAAACCCAGATGGTTATTTATTTTTGGGTAGCGGCGAAACTACAATCAATCTGCATCAATCCTTTGAACGTGTGCAGTTTGACAAGAGCATTTTTTACCGATTACGTCCAGTGGGTTTAGATGATGCGATCGCACTAGGGCAGTAAGCAATTTTTGGAATTTATAGCAGCCGTCAGATATGTTAGGTTAGGACAATTTGAAAGCTTGAATGCACGAATAGTAAGACGTTTCCTCCTGCCTTCTGCCTCCTGCCTTCTGCCTTCTGCTATATGATGAGTTTAGAGCTGGATAGTAGATTACTGCATTAACACAGCCTGCACCGATGCGCTAATATTGTAAGGTGTCTTTCAAAATTAAGAATATTTAAGTATTTATACTTAGTTAATTTTAAGTCACAACAAAACCCAGAAACATTCCTGATCATCAGTTTGATAATTATCAAACCGATGCACCATACAAGTAAATTTTTAACAATTAACAATGGTAGAACGCCCAATTAAGAAATCGGAACGTCAAGCCCAAGCAAATACCGACAACAATTCAGAAAATTCTGATTCTGCGCCTTCTATTGAATCTCATCCTAAACGCTCCAATTCTAGAGACAATCGCTCCTCTGGCAAAAGAAAAAAAGGTACAGCGAAGGATGAAGTTAAACCGCCAGTTAATCCTGCTTTAGCGCGTGGGCCAAAACCGGTTAAACCTCCAGTGGTTAAATCAGAACCAGAAACAGACTCAGAAGCAGTTTCAGAAGAGTCACCTGCTGAATAATTAATTAAAGCCAAGGTGTAATTCTTACCTTGGCTTACCCATAATAATTCTTACCAAAAAAGTGCTGAATCCTGTTCACTTCGACTTTGCTCAGTGAACAGGATTCAGTACTTAATAATGTGTAGCTGACTTGCGATGATGCACCGCAGTCACACCATCTTGATTCAACACCTTACCGTTTTCCACAGTGGCATAAACTAACCAGTGGTCGCCCGATTCCATCCGGTGCTGCACTTTACACTCCAAGTAAGCTAAAGCATCAGCCAAAATCGGAGAACCATTTGTACTTTCTTGTGTGGCGACACCTGCAAATCGGTCTTCACCAGGGCCGAAGGGTTTGAGGAAATGTTTCATCAACCCTATGTGATTACCCTCTTTAAGAATATTCAGGATAAATTCATTACCAGAGTGAGTCAGTGGTTCTACTGCCCGTTCTTTAGCAACGGCGATAGTTAACCCCGGTGGATTAAAGCTGGCTTGGGCTACCCATGAGGCTAACATAGCACTGGCTCTATCTTCTTGTTTGGCTGTCAGCACACACAAGGAACCAACAATGCGCCCAACTGCTTGTTCAACATTGGTCGCGGGGACACTTTGCGATCGCACTTTTTTGGCTTTCTTCAATGCTTGAGCAAAGTCGGTTCCGGCTTCTTCACACAATTGCAGAGTTGCATCGTCGGGTTTAAATTTAACGCGGATAGTATCAAACCCGAAGCGATAGCCAGCATCTTTGAGTCGGCTTTCAATTAAATCAACAGCTTCACCACTCCAACCAAAGGAACCAAACACACCCGCTAGTTTATTATTCGTGGCGGTGGAGAGAACAATCCCTAACGCTGTTTGCACAGGTGTGGGTGCGTGACCGCCCAAAGTTGGCGAACCCATGACAAAACCAGCCGACTTTTCCACAGCCGCGCGGACTTCTTCTGGTTCAGTAAATTCGCAGTTAATTGATTCTACCGCCACACCAGCTTTTGTGATGCCACGAGCGATCGCTTGGGCTAAAGTTGCAGTATTCCCATACGCCGAAGCATAAATTAATGCTACTGTCAAGTCAGCCGAGGTTTGCTGTTGACTCCATTGGCGATAAGCTTTAGTTAGCTCAATTAAGCCGTAACGTACTAAAGGCCCGTGTCCAGTAGCATACAAACGTGCGGGAAAATCTGCCAGTTTTTCTAACGCTGTTTCCACCTGCCGCGCGTGGGGAGCCATGAGGCAGTCATAATAATAACGGCGGTCTTCGTTAATAATTTCCCAACCTTCATCTAATACTTGGTCGCCGCAGATATGCGCCCCAAATAACTTATCTGTGTAGAGAATTTCGGTTTGGGGGTCGTAGGTGCAGAGTTCATCAGCGTAGCGGGGGTTGGGTGTGGGAATGAATTGCAGGTTATGTCCCTTACCCAAATCTAGGGTTTCTTCCCCCCGCATGACGATAATTGGTAAGTCTGGATTTTCTAAAGCACCGCGTAAATTGATCGCCCCTGGGTTAGAACAAACAAAGGTAATTTGGGGTGCAATTTCTAATAAAGCTTTTAAAGTAGCGGCGCGGTTAGGGTTGATGTGACCGAGAATGACATAATCAATTGCTGTGACATCAATGCGCTTTTGCAACGCATCCAAATAAATTTGCGTGAAAGTCTCCCCAGGCGGGTCAATCAAAGCAATTTTATCTGCTTGAATTAAATAAGAGTTAGCCGTAGTTCCTTTGGCTAAAGCATATTCAATTTCAAATCTTAACCTTGCCCAACTGCGCGATCGCATTACAGTTGTATCGGTAGCAATTGGTAGTATCTGCACGTCACGCGGTTTAGTATTTGGCATAATTTTTGAAATTAAAAAGAGAATAAATAGTGATTCAAAGTAAAAGGTAAAAATAAAAAAGAATAAACTTTTTTTGCCTTTTACCTTTTTACTTTTTACTTCGTTTTTAGTAGTGATTTCCTACTTTGCGATGATGCACAGCTGTCAGTGATTCAGGTTTGGAAACTCGGCCGCCATTCACTGTGCTGTATACCGCCCAGTGGTCGCCACAGTCCATCCGGCTGACGACTTCGCATTCCATGTATGCTAAAGCGTCGGCGAGGATGGGTGTACCATCTTCGGCGGGTTGGGTTCGCACACCTGCAAAGCGGTCTGCACCGGGGGCGAACCGTTTGAGGAAGTGGCGCATGAGGGTTTGATAATTGCCTTCTTCTAAGACGTTTAACACAAAGCGATCGCCTACTTGCATTAAGGATTCAATCGCCCGGTCTTTAGCAACTGCAATGGAAAAACCCAAGGGTTTGAAGCTGGCTTGCGCTACCCAAGAAGCTAACATCGCACTGGATACGTCGCCTTTTTTGGCGGTAATAATATACAATCCGCCACTGAGTCTACCAAGGGCTTTATCTAAGTCTGCACCTAGAGACTTCATCGCTTTGATACTGCGATCGCGTGTTACCCACTGTCCTAAGTCTGTGCCTGCTTCTTCACACTGCTTGTAAATATTTTCGCTGGGTGTTTCGCTAAGTTGAATTACTGGGAATGCGATATGTAGTCCCAACGCCCGGAATTTGTTCAACAGGGGGTAAGTCGGTTCATCATTACCGCCAGCAGTTTCAAATATACCAATGGCTTGTTTCTCTTTAGCCGAGCCTAACACAGTACTGAGTGCGGCTTGAGCAATGGTATCACCAGCAGATGGCGGCGCACCAATGACTATCCCGGAACAACGCCCAACTAGTTCGCGCAATTCTTGTAAATCTGTAGCTGAACCCAAATCTATTACTTCTACAGCTACGTCAGTTTTGCTGATACCGTTGATAATTGATTGGGCAAGGCGATCGCTATAACCGTATTCTGAAACGTAGAATACACCAACGGTAGTTTCTGGTTTGGCTTGGTTCTGGCTCCACTTGCGGTAACGCGCGGTTAGTTCTTCAACGTTGTGATAAAGTAACGGCCCGTGACCTGTCGCAATCATTTTAATCCCAGGCAATTCGCCCATCCGCTTCATTGCAGACAGTACCGAGCGTGAATTTGGCCCCATCAGGCACTCATAGTAATATTTAAAATCAGCTTCAATAGTTTTTAAGTCTTCGTCAAAAGTGGCTTCGGAGCAATAGTGCATTCCGAAAGCATCGCAGGTAAACAGAGTTTGGGTTTGATGGTCAAAACTGAAAATGGTGTCCGGCCAATGTAAGTTAGGCGCAATGACAAATTCTATCTCGTGACCTTTACCCAAATCTAAGCGATCGCCATTTTTGACAATCTGCCGTTTAAATGGCTGATGTACCAAATCTTCCAAAAATTGAATTGCGACTTTGGAAGCCACAACGGTAATTTCTGGAGCCATTTGTAACAAATCTTTCACTAATCCACTGTGGTCTGGCTCAGTGTGGCTGACAATCAAATAATTGATATCTTGAGGATTAATCAACCCTGTGAGCGTATCAAAATACAGCTGACGGAATTTCTCATGGGAGGTATCAACTAAGGCAATCTGCTCACCGCGAATCAAAAATGAGTTGTAGGTAGTACCATTTTGTAAACCAAACTCAATATCAAAGCGATCGCGATCCCAATCTAGAGAGCGAATTGCCGTCGTATCTTGAGAAATTTCCTCAGTTCGTATTGTCAGCCGTTTTTCCGTTTTCTCGGTGAGCGATACCATAAATCCCCTCTCAAACACAATGAGTATTTATTCCGCTTGTTCTATTTTGACACGGTTCAAATGTAAATTTTTATTAAAAAACCTATAGTTGTCTTAAAAAAATCAAAAGAGTAAAACCGCGTATATTGAAATCTGGCGCTAACCATTAGAGTCGCAGCTACAAGAACAAAGCTTGCAAATTCAGCACGTAGCCCTCAGACTAAAGTCTGGGGCTATACAAACTAAACCCGATTGGACGGGCTTTAAGATAGTCCGCCTGGACGGACTTTGTTTGTATAGCCGCGATTTTAATCGTTCGGGTGGTATGAATATACATAAACCTTGGCTGGCTTTGGAGATAGGTAATTCCCGACTGCATTGGGGGTTATTCGTAGGCGAAACCCTTGACTGTACATGGAATACAGACTATCTACCTGATTCAGTTATACAGCAGTTGGGTAACGGTCGAACCTTAGATGAGTTTCCAGCCAAGATTTTTACCCTTCCTAGTCCTCTTCCCCTGGTAATTGCTTCCGTTGTTCCCAGTCAAACCGCACTTTGGCAAAGTTACCCCAATGTCAAAGTAATTACCTTAGAGAATGTACCTTTAAAAAATACCTATCCCACATTAGGAATTGACCGCGCTTTAGCTTTGTGGGGTGCGGGGATAAAGTTGGGATTTCCCATATTAGTAATTGATGCTGGAACCGCACTCACTTTTACAGGTGCAGATAGTCTACAGAATTTAGTTGGCGGTGCAATTTTGCCAGGGCTAGGTTTACAATTTGCCACTTTAGGTCAAAAAACCAGTCAATTACCACAGTTAGAAACGCAAAATATCATCTCTTTGCCATCACGTTTTGCACTTAATACCCCAGAAGCAATTCAAAGTGGAGTTATCTACACCTTGTTAGCCGGAGTCAAAGATTTTATGACAGCTTGGAGGGATTTATATCCTAATAGTAAAGTGGCGATTAAAGGAGGCGATCGCACTTTATTATTTAACTATCTACAAACTGTATACCCAGAAATAACAGCCCGTTTGATTGTAGAAACAAACTTAATTTTTTGGGGAATAGCAAAGGTTTATAGTCTATATTAATTTACTGAGAAATACTAAAGCGACTATGACCTAGAATAGAGATATAGCGTTTTCTACTCTGGTGAGGTGCAGTAACAAGAATGTGTAAACCAATTATAAATGTCATTTAATGAGACTTGGCTAAAAGCATTTTCAATCGCTTTCGCTAAATCAGAATAAGTTCTTGCTCTAATAGAACGTAGTATGTTTTTAATTTTTGACCAACAATTTTCGATAGGAGAAAAATCAGGAGAATATGGGGGTAAATAAATTAACTTAGCACCAGCAGATTCGATTAATTTCTGAATATCTC
>NZ_JACJSD010000019.1 GCF_014697615.1 Nostoc sp. FACHB-280
TATTGTTCTCAAATGAATCGAATTGAGGAGGAATGGCATCAATTGAAGACTCATGAAATTGCTGGACAGATGTTTGATAATAATTATGATTTAGCGATGGCAATTATTGATGGCATTGAAGCCAGAATCCTTAAGGATGGATATGCTCTTGATACCAATTCTGTATGAAGATGCACTGAATTAAAGAACGAACCACAAAGGGCGCATAGACGCGATAGCGGCTTCCCGAAGGGTAGGACACAAAGAAAGAAGAGATATAAGGATTAAATGCAACCTCAAATAGAATTGGTATGAGCGTTTTATATTTAATTGCGCCTAGCTACTCACCATATATCAATAATCTAGAAAAATGGGAATCTTGCTATGAGGTACTTATTTATAGTTTGGGTACTCATACTAACGTTAATCTTTCCTAGTGAGGTACTTGCAGAAGCAAAACCCTCATATAACCTAATTCCTGGCTTGGGGACTTATCATCATCCAGTTTCCACCCAAAATCCGGAAGCACAAAAGTTTTTTGACCAGGGATTAAATTTAGTTTACGGCTTTAATCATGATGAAGCGGTGCGTTCTTTTGAACATGCGGCGGAACTTGACCCAAAAATGGCGATGGCTTATTGGGGTATTGCTTTGGCTTTAGGGCCGAATATCAACGCAGTCATCACGACTGAAAAAGAACAAACAGCATATCACGCAATACAACAAGCTTTGACACTTGCAGAAAAAGCGCCAGTTCTAGAACAAGATTATATTGCGGCTTTGGCAAAGCGTTATGCTGCCAATCCTGATGCAGATTTGCCGCAATTACAAGTGAAATATGCCCAAGCAATGGCAAATCTCACCCAAAAATATCCTGATGATTTGGATGCAGCAACTTTGTTTGCAGAAAGTTTGATGGATTTACATCCGTGGCAACTTTGGACACATGATGGTCAACCGCAAGCAGATACAAAAGAAATTGTGGCGGTTTTAGAATCGGTCTTGCAACGAAATCCTAATCATCCGGGGGCAAATCACTACTATATTCATGCGGTGGAAGCTTCACTGCATCCAGAACTTGCCCTCGCCAGTGCGAAACGTTTGGAAAATCTTGTTCCTGCTGCTGGACATTTGGTACACATGCCTAGCCATATTTATTTTCGTGTGGGAGATTATCAAGGGGCAATGCGGTCAAATGCACAAGCGATCACTGAGGATGCTGCCTATATTAGTAAAAATAAAATTCAGGGATTTTATGCCCAAATGTACTTTAGCCACAATATACATTTTCTCATGGTGGCTAGTAGTATGGCGGGTAGATATCAAGATGCACTCCAAGCTGCTGATAAATTAATTGCCCATGCTAATTCTCTCGGTTCTCATATACCTATGGTCGAGGGATTTTTGGGCAGTAAAATGCTGATCCAAGCTAGGTTTAATGATTGGGACGCAATTTTACACACTCCGCCACCAGATGCGACTTTACCGACAACCACAGCACTTTGGCATTTTACCCAAGGTTTAGCTTATACAGCTACAGGCAATCTGCAAAGTGCGACGGATGAAAGCAGCGCCTTACAAGTTGCCATCCAAAAACTTCCGTCTGGGGTGACTATTGGGTTTACTCCGGCTAATCGCATTCTTTATATCGCGCAAAAAGTTCTGGAAGGCAAAATTGCCAAAGCTAACCATAACTATGACTCGGCAATTAGATACTTAGAACAAGCAGTAGTAGCGGAAGATGCCCTTGATTATGTAGAACCACCAGATTGGTATTTTCCTACAAGGGAAGCATTAGGGGGTGTGCTGTTAGCCAAGGGTGATTATGCTACAGCTGAGAAAGTGTTTCGTGCTGATTTAGAAAAGTATCCCCATAATGGAAGGTCTTTGTTTGGTTTACAAGCAAGTTTACAAGCCCAAGGTAAAGATGATGCAGCCAAAGTGACGCAGACTGAATTTATCACCGCATGGCAAAACACAGACACGCAGTTAAAAGTAGAGAACTTGTAAAAAAGAAGTAGGTGCGATCGCACCTACTCTGAGATATTCAATCAATCATGATGGCGAATCTTGGCAAGCTTAGTAACAGATAACGAAACCTAAACCATCACCCTGTAACCTGTCACCCATAACCTATCACCTGTTATACAACTTTCGCCGCGACGGAGTTCTGTGTAAAGGTACAACTTCAGCTTCGTTACTTTCCCTGGCTACCCGAATTAGTAAGGCAGAAGCAACTAAACTGGCAATCATCGAATTACCACCGTAACTAAACATCGGTAAAGGTAAGCCTGTAGTTGGTAAAGCGCCTGTCGCAACGGCAATATGTAATAAAGATTGCCCAATCATGACAATTGTGACACCGATCGCCACTAAGCGATTAATTGGATTTTTGGCTTTCATTGCCACAATTAATCCTAAAGTGGTAAACACTGCTAACATCAGCAGCAGGGCGACACCACCCGCAAAACCAAACTCTTCAGCGAAAACAGCAAAAATAAAGTCGGTATCTTGAATGGGTAGGAAAAATTGTTTTTGTTGCGAAAAGCCATAACCAGCGCCCCAAGTTTGACCAGAACCAACAGCAAGTAAACTTTGAACTAACTGATAGCCATCGCCTGTGGCATCTGCCCAGGGGTTGAGAAAAGACATTACCCGCTTGCGCTGATATTCTTTAATGCTAATACTGAGTACAGCTAATAATACTCCGCCTATTGCTGTGCCAGCTAAATATTTATAAGGTAGTCCAGCTGCTAAGGCAATTAGCCAAATTGTCATACCGCAAAGTGCAGTTGTACTCAAGTTAGGTTGGGCAAGAATTCCCAAAAGTACCAACCCAAAAATTACTAGCCAAGTCAAGCGCACTCGCCAAGGTATTTGTTCCCATTGTCCAAACAGTCTGGCACTTTGCAACACTAAAAAAGGTTTGATTAATTCTGATGGTTGAATGGGAATGGGGCCAAGGGCTATCCAACGCGCTGCATCAAACGCTTTTTTACCTAACCCTGGGACAAGAGTCACGAAAATTAACAGTAAAAACAGTCCTAAAAACCAATGGGATACCCGCAAAATTTTGCGTAACGGCAGATTCACAATAAAGTTAAAGGCAATTAGCGAAACTAACACCCAGATAATCTGACGTTTGAAATAATATAAGCCGTCACCTTGACGTGCGTCGGCAACTGGGTAAGATGCTGAATACAACACAATTAACCCAAAAAATAACCAAATCAAGGTTAACCAACGCAACAGCCGCGCCTCTACAGCCCAGCTAGTAACAGAATTATCAAAAATGGGAATCAGTCGAGTTAGATTCACGATTCAGTACAGGTAATGCTTAAAAGTTAAGGTATAAACTCATAACTTATAACTTATAACTCAAATTTGTCTTGACACCAGCAATCATTCACGGAAATTACGGTGAATATTTTCGCTTAACCACTAGATGCGTGCGGAAGGTATAAATTCACCAAAACCACCTGTAGGATTCCGTCGTATGTGTAGATGAGCTATTAATTTAACCTAGATTCCTAACCCAGGAAATGCCCAAATTTTTAGCGGTTGAACCGGATATTGCTCGGCAAGTCGCTTGTACTCGAAAACTATTTGGGACTGTTGCCAAGTGTTTAATACATAAGTTAAATCACTACTAAATTTGCGATCGCGTTGCCCTGTTTTCGGTTATGCGGACGTGGAACTTTCAGCTTGGCTTTGAGCCTGTAACGTACCAGATGATGTACAGCTGCATACTCGGCTTGCACACCCAAATTTTTTTCTAACCAATCTTGTATTTATCTGTCGCGTTCTCTTTTCAAATTGGTATTATTTAAATCAAGCGATCGCTTTGCCAAAACTATTGTTGTTTGTGAGAAGACTGACCACGGAGAATGAGTGCGGATAGCATTGGTGAAGGAAAACACTGATTTTGTGGCTGAGAACAACCACTACATTAGGCGAATTACTGGGGATGATGCTCAAGGTAAGGCAGAATTAGATAATTTCATCGACCCGGAAAGTAAATATCACTTTGCTGCCTTTTATTAAAAACATAAGCTTACCATTAAGGCAAGCTTATGTGTAAACATATACGTCATAATTAATGACATATTTCGTATAAAATGGGCAGTACCAGACTCGAACTGATGACATCCTGCTTGTAAGGCAGGCGCTCTACCAACTGAGCTAACCGCCCGTTTGCGCTTTCTGTTTGCGCTCACAATTAAATAATATAGCAAAATATTTTGAATCGCGCTAGTATTTTTGAGAAAAATTTTTTGAATATTTTTGAGAACCTTGAAATGCCCTCTGGTCGAACGCACGATCGCATTACTCTGTGGGCTTTGCCGTTGGTGGCGGGTGTGGCTTTTTGGCAGACCCGCAGTAGCAGCGTGACTTTGCTGGTGGCTGGTGGGTTTATGTTTGGCGGTTTGATGTTTGGCCCTGACTTAGATATTTACTCTCGGCAATATCAACGCTGGGGTTTTTTGCGCTGGATTTGGCTACCTTATCAAAAAAGCCTGCGTCATCGTTCTTTTTTATCGCATGGGCCGATTATTGGGACAACGCTGCGAGTCATTTATCTTTCCTGCTTGTTGGCGATCGCAGCATTGATAATTTTGGTAATTTTGGAAAAACTGGGAAACACAACATTTAATTGGTCAGCTTTGGGTGAAAATATCCAAAAATCGTTGGTTGGCTATGGTACAGAATATCTTGCCCTGTTTCTTGGTTTAGAACTCGGTGCAATGAGTCACTCTTTAAGTGATTGGTGTGGTTCCGCATATAAGCGGATGCAAAAGCAGGGAATTAGCGGTTTACTTGCCTCTAGCAAAGTTAAAAAACGTAAAGTATCACGCCGTGTTCGTCAGTCACCACCTAGAACTAATACAAAAAGGCAAAAGTAAAAAGTAAAGAATAGTAATACCACAAGCCTTTTAGCAATTCTAGATGGAGACTGAGCGATTATTTGTTTTTATGCGTCAGTTTTAATAATGAAACTCCCTCACAAGTTCCTCAAATTGTTCTTCTAAATTAAAAGTGTAGGTAACTAGCGATCGCCTTTAGTTGGTTAACTCCATCTCATAGTCAATCAGACCAAACATCAGCATAAATGCTTTCGGATGTTTGTTCACACTCAGAAGATTTACAGGAGTTCGTTATGAAAACCCAACGCAACTATCCAGTATATCGAGAAGCGATCGCAGGTTATGCACTGGTTATTTTGGCGGTATCAGGAGGAACTGCTTGGTTGACTTGGCAAATGACTAATCCCACAACTCAAGTGAATAATTCAGCAGTCATTATTGCCTCAAAATCTGCACCCAAAAATGTAGAAGAAATACAACCACAAACCTACTGGTTAAAATTTGATAACAACCAAATTCACCTAGTACCTCAACCTGTAGAGGTAAAAGTCGGCGTAACCTCAGAAGAAGCTTTAAAATTAGCCTTCACTCATCTATTAACAACTCCTAAAATTGCTGAGTTAAGTACAACAATTCCATCAGGTACAAAGATATTAGATGTGCGAGTTACTAAGACAGGAATTTATGTCAATCTATCGCCAGAATTTAGTCAGGGTGGTGGCAGTACTTCAATGGCTTATCGTTTAGCACAGGTTGTCTATACTGCTACTAGTATTGACCCAACTGCTAAGGTTTATGTCTCTGTTGCAGGTAAACCAATCGATACAGATCATCCACTTGGTGGTGAAGGGCTAATTTTGCGACAACCAATTACAAGGCAACAATTTACCGAAGATTTTTCAATTTCTTGATTGTTTTATTTGCTGTTCTGTTTTTTCTATATCTCAAACTGCACTACCATGTCGAAAAGTCATAATTTTTTACTGAAGAATTGTATTGTTTTATGGCATTTTCTTAACCAACCACTTTTGCAGGATAGGACATTGTTGAACCCTTTTAAGTTTTGGCAACTTTACCATATATGTGAGGAATTAGAGCAAAGCTGGAATTATGACACCATTCAATTTTTAGAGAAAGGCGGCAATTCTGACATAATTACCCTATTAGAGAGATGTTTATCCATAAAAAATGAGGCTAACTAAGATTAAATCATCTAAAAGTCAGAATTAGCGAGGATAACTTTCATAAGATTCAAGTGTCTCAAATATTTTTTCTGAATTCTGAAACTCATTTAAATAAAGCATTTACTCAAGTTTTTCACATCAACACCAAATAGGAGAAATATTTATGTCTCTTAGCAAAATCATCAAAACAATTACAGATGGTACGGCTCAAGTTATCACCTATATTTCAAGTGCAGCTAGTAGAATTTTTAGCCCCAGAGATGATAACTACCCAGAAACTGGAGTTCAACCATTTGAAGGTGACATTGCTAACAATAAACGTAGGCATTAAAGATAAATGGGCGACTTACTCAGTCGCCCGACTCAAGTAAGGCGGCGAACATGATTACTGTTAGGAAAATTAACGATGAATTAGCGATCGCAGGACAAATTAGCTTAGTTCAGTTAAAGCAATTGGCTGAGGAAGGCTACCAGTCTGTAATTAATTTGCGATCGCCAGATGAAACAAGCTCACTAGACAATGAAAAAGAAAAAGTTGAGTTGTTAGGATTACAGTATATTAATTTTCCTACCAATCTTGGAGAAATTAATCATCAAGCAGCACTTGATATCTTTCAAGTCATCAACAAATCGCCAAAACCAACTTTAATTCATTGTGATGATTCCATCCGTTCAGCAGCAATCGTACTTTTATATATTGCTACTAAACAAGGAGTCACTTTTGAAAAAGCTCTCCAACAAACTATCAATTTAGGCTTAATTTCGTCTCACTGCTGAAAATTTTATATAGGAATCTAGTTTAATTTCTGATTGATTTTATATCATGGGTCATCAGTGGTGATTCCGACAAGTTGTGCAGAAACGTAAAAACCTCTCCTCTGCCTCTGCTCACCGAGCGAAGTTGAGGTGTTGCTTCCCCTGCGTTCTGAATAATTATCTTTTACTGGACACGAGATTACTTGTGTATGCCGACAACAGAAAATAAATCTAGACTCAGGTTACTGATTTTTTTTAGAAATTAAATATGAGTCCTACGTTTTTGACTGTAATTTTAGTATAAATTCTTCTTGGTAATTTATAAAAGCACCATTATCAATTGGTGACTAATCATAATAAAGATACATTGAAGAGAGGCGATTTAAAATGACTAAAACTCTATTGAATCTGACAATAAGATTAGTTCTTCAAGAACTTGAGACTATTTTAGAAACTTACCCTCATCATCCTTATCAGGAAGCCTTTGCTAATCCTGATATGCGGCAAAATCTCATTGCTTATATTTTAAGTAGAATTCCCAATCAATACATCACAGTTGATGAGGTAGAAAAACCAAAATTTCTTTGTTCAGAATCTCTGTGTCGTTCTTTAGAAAGCACACTGCACATAGAATCAATTATTCGCCAAGGTGTTGAAAAAATTCTAGGTGAACAAGCACAGAATCTTCATCGCTACATTCCAGAAGCAGTTGATCCAGGTTTGTCCGCATCTCATTGGTTTGGTTGATATATAGCAGAAGGCAGTGGTTCGGCTTCGCTCACCAACCAGGCAGGAGGAAAAGTCTTACTATTCCTGGCATTCAAGCTTTCAAATAGACAAAACTCTTTCTCCCCCTGCTCCCGGTCGCCGAGCGGAGCCGAGGTGCTGCCCCCTGCGGTCTTTATGATAAGTCTTTTAGCGGACACGATATTATGCTGCTCAATGGAGTTGCGACAGAGTTTGATAGTCTGTGTAACCATGTTCATCACCACCATAGAACCCCCTGACATCACCTTCGGTCAAAGGAGCATTGAGCCTTAGCCGCTCTACTAAGTCAGGGTTAGAGATGAATGAGCGCCCAAAAACTATGGCATCAGCCCGTCCGCTTGTAATTGCTACATCAGCCTGTTGTCGATCAAATCCACCCACTGCCAGCAGTGTTCCTTGATAAACGCTACGTATGAGATCAATGGGGTTAAAGTTCGGTGCAGTTCCTCTGGCATAACCTCGGTCATAGCCAACGTGTAAGTATGCCAAACCCAGTGGACTGAGTGTTTTTGCTACATAAGTGTAAGTTTCGGCAGGATGATCATCAAATGTGTCGTTGACTGTGAAACCAGGGGCAATCTTGACCCCAATCTGTTCTGCTCCCCGAACGCTACACAGAGCATTGACTACTTCGAGTGTGAAGCGAGTTCGATTTTCCAATGTGCCACCATAGGCATCTGTGCGTTGGTTTGAGCCACTGACTTGAAACTGGTTTGGGAGGTATCCAGTTGCAGCATGAAGTTCCACACCATCAAAACCTGCTTTAATCGAGAGTTCTGCTGCTGTGCGGTACTCTTCAACTATTTTGGGTATTTCGTCCAACTCTAAAGCACGGGGTGTCTCGAAAGGGACTTTGCCATTCCAAATGTGAATTTCTTCAGACACCACTGGGATAGCCGAAGGTGCAATCGGTAGGGCATTGTTAGGTAATAGGGAGGAGTGTGATACCCGTCCAGCGTGCATCAGTTGTACAAATATCCGACCGCCAGCAGCATGAACCGCATCTGTAACTTTTCGCCAGCCTTCAACCTGCTTTTCGTTGTGCAGCCCAGGACAGGTGGTGTAGCCTCGCCCCATTGGACTCGGATGCGTGCCTTCCGTAATAATGAGTCCGGCTGAAGCTCTCTGAGTGTAGTATTCAACCATTAAGGGGGTAGGTACACAGTCAGTAGTAGCCCGGAGTCTGGTCAGGGGAGACATGATGATCCGGTTGGGAAGGTCAAGCGAACCTAGTCTAATGGGTGTAAAAAGTCCTGATTTTTCTGGCATATTTTTCCTCTTATAGAACTAGGGCGTACTCTGACGGCGGGGCTAGGTGCTAATTAACTTTTTGCAACTGTGCTACTCTGGGGTCAATAATTTTCTGCCCTAAACTAGCAAATTTAATCGCTACAGATATTTTATTTCCTGAACCGAAAACGTGAGTTATTTCTCCAATTCCAAAAGTTTTATGTAAAACTTTATCTCCTACTTGCCAATTGTGAGATCCTTCTTGCTGTCCGTTATTTGTTGCAGCAGTTCGAGAATAATTTTGACGAATTTTACTTTGGCTAGTTAATAACTCTGGGGGTAATTCGTCCAGAAATTGCGATCGCAATGCGGGTTCTCTTGAACCATATAAACGGCGTTCGCGAGCGAAGGATAAATGTAACCTTTCTTGGGCGCGGGTAATGCCTACATAACACAAGCGGCGTTCTTCTTCTAAAGAGGCGGGGTCGTTCATGGAACGGTAGTTAGGAAATAACCCTTGTTCTAACCCTACTAAAAATACTACGGGAAACTCCAATCCTTTAGAGGCGTGCAGAGTCATCAACGAAACGGCTGTTTGTCCCTCTTTTAAATTATCCAAATCAGAACTTAAGGCGGTACTTTGCAAAAAGGCTGTTAAGGAAACATCCTCATTTTCTTCTTGAAATTGTAAGACGGCGTTATAAAGTTCCTGCACGTTTTGGATTCTGTCTTCTGCTTCATCTGTACCTTGGCTTTGCAAGTCTTGGACGTAACCAGATTCTTCTAATAAACCCATAACAATTTGCGAAACTGGAACTGTAGCGACTTGTTCTTGATAGCGGCTAATCATTTGGGCGAAATTATTCACCGATTTTGCCGAACGCCCCGCTAATGTATTGACAGAGGTTTCATCGCTGAGAATTTCCCACAAGTTAAGCCCTAATTGCTGTGAGGCGTTAATTAAATTATCAATAGTGGCTTTACCGATTCCCCGTCGGGGAGTGTTAATCACTCGCAATAAACTCACTGTATCAGCAGGGTTAGCGATCGCTCTGAGATAAGCTATCACATCTTTAATTTCTTTGCGGTCATAAAATTTCATCCCACCCACAACTGTGTAAGGAATTTGATTCCTCACCAACAATTCTTCAAAGGGGCGAGATTGAGCGTTAGTGCGATAAAGAATGGCAAAACTACCCCAATTTAATTCGGGATGTTGATTTTCTAAGGTGCGAATTTGCCGAATCACAAAATCTGCTTCGGCTAGTTCATCATCGGCTTTATGACAATAAATTTGTTCGCCACTTCCCCGCGTTGGCTTGAGGACTTTATCAATGCGTTGCGTGTTATTTTCAATTAATTCATTGGCTGCTTGTAAGATATTTTCACAAGAGCGATAGTTTTCTTCTAACTTCACCATTGTGCGCGTATCTTCATCCGGTAAACCATCACCGAAATCATTTTGAAACTCCAGCAAAATGGTAAAATCTGCCATGCGGAAACTATAAATTGATTGGTCAGCATCGCCTACTACAAATACTGAGCGATTTTGCCAATTCCATTCACTTTTTCTGTCTTCCCCATTGGTAACTAACAACCGAATCAAATCATATTGTGTGCGGTTGGTATCTTGATATTCATCGACTAAAATATGACAGAATTTGCGATGCCAATAGCCTAAGACTTGCTCGTTTTGTTGAAATAACTTAGTGGGGACAAGAATTAAATCATCAAAATCAAGGGCGTTATTTTCTGCTAGTTTATCTTGATAGGAACTGTAGACTTGAGCAATTACTCGTCCGCGATAATTTGGTTGTTCTTTTTCAAAGTCTTGGGGTGATAAGCCTTGGTTTTTAGCGTTACTGATGGCGTAGCGGACAGAACGCGGTTCAAACTTTTTATCGTCGAGGTTTAATTGTTTGGTGACGATTTCTTTAACTAAAGATTGGGCATCTGATTCATCAAAAATTGAGAAATTCCGATTCCATTTGCGCCCCTTTTCATCTTGATATTTTTCGATATCAAAGCGCAAAATCCGTGAAAATAAACTGTGGAAAGTGCCGCACCACAAATCTTTGATGGTTGTGCGGTAAACTTGCGATCGCAGTTTGGTTTGTTCGTGTTCTGGTAATAACTCAAATCTTGTACCATGTTGCGTCATCGCCAATTGTTCCGCAAACAGCTTTTGAATGCGTTCCTTCATTTCCCTTGCGGCTTTGTTGGTGAAAGTCACCGCCAAGATATTTTCAGGGTTTACACGGTGTTTGAGAATCAAGTTAGCGATGCGATAAGTCAAAGCGCGTGTTTTCCCGGAACCAGCGCCAGCCACAACTAACAACGGGCCACAATAGTGTTCTACGGCTTGACGTTGGCTAGGGTTAAGGTGACTGAGAAAGTCAATAGTAGTAGTCATGGCTTGTGAGGTGTGCTGGTGAGTCGCTGCTAGTCATAAGGTATTTTAGCAGTGTCACCTGTCAAGTTTTTATTTGGAGCGATCGTATAATTACAGCAGAATTCAGAAGTAATTTCTCTACCTAGCTTAGAGAACTAAATGGTGTACTTCACGCCATCTTAATTATTCTTGTACTACCAGTATTCATTCCCCACATTTAATCCACTATCAACTTCAGTGTGTAGATTATCTTGGTTGATTTCTTGTACCAGTTCTTCTAGTGAGTAGCGCCTACAGGTTTTAGGTTTAACTACTAAATTTTTCTGTTGGCGCAAGATTTTATGCAGCAAAATGGCTCTTAGCGTCATACCAAGCGTTTACATCGTCAACAATTTGTCTAATTCCATTCTCATCTAGAGAATGCCATTGTAAATATACTTGGTTAGAGTCAACAATAACATGGTTTAACCATTTGTAATATCCCTGGTCATCCTCTATCGTAAACAGCAATAAACATAGGGTAAAAGGCACATTATGAAGATATTCAGTTGTTTTTTGGGTAATAGATTGTGAAATCTCTTGTAAATTGCTGATAGCTGTGTCTTGTGCTTTAACTTCCACACCAAAAACTCTTCCAGTCGGCAGGTTATCTCTTAGTATCGTTACAAGAATATCAAAGCCATAATCAGCCGACTTCATCCTTTCAGTCACTAAATCATTGCGACGAGTCAGGTACATAACTGCAAGATATTCGGCGCGTTCAGCAATAAAATCTTGTAGATTGTGATTCATTTAAATTCCACACCCCTCGAATCTCCTCAGTATAAGTATTGCAGCAGATGAAGCATCCCAAATCTCTACCACTTGTATTAAGCTTTCGTGATTAACATTGGCTTACTTACTTGTCAATGAGTACATATTGCATATACTGAACAGTATAGTTAATATAAATTTTTGTATAGCGAGGACTAGGAATGTACATAGTACAGATTGCCTCGGAATGCGCTCCTGTAATTAAAGCAGGCGGTTTAGGGGATGTTGTCTACGGACTGAGTAGGGAATTAGAAGGCAGGGGCAATTGCGTTGAGATTATTCTGCCCATGTATGATTGTATGCGCTACGACCATATTTGGGGTCTGCATGATGCCTACAAAGACTTGTGGGTACCCTGGTATGGCGCAGCAGTCCACTGTTCTGTATATTGCGGATGGGTGCATGGTAGGTTGTGCTTCTTTATTCAACCCCACTCCGAAGACAATTTCTTTAATCGCGGCTGTTATTACGGTTGCGATGATGACAATATGCGCTTTGCCTTCTTTAGCAAAGCCGCTTTAGAATTTTTAAATCAAAGTAACAAGCGACCTGATATTATCCATTGTCATGATTGGCAAACAGGCTTAATTCCTGTTTTGCTGGCTGAGATTTACAAATACAATGGTATGGAATATCAGCGAGCTTGCTACACCATCCATAACTTTAAGCATCAAGGAATAGGTGGTGAAGAAACACTGGCGGCTACAGGTTTAAATCGAGCAGCTTACTATTTCCAATATGATAAGCTACGCGACAACTTCAACCCCTTTGCCTTGAATTACATGAAAGGGGGTATTGTTTACGCCAATGCAGTCACTACAGTTTCCCCCAACCATGCTGAAGAAGCACGTTATACAGAAGTGGGTTGTGGTTTAGGTCATACACTGCATTTAAATCAAGATAAATTTAGTGGAGTACTTAACGGTATAGATTACGATTTTTGGAATCCTGAAGTTGACCGTTACATTCCCAATAACTATACCTACGAAGATTTTGAACAAAAAATATATAACAAAAAGGCTTTACGCGAAAGGCTCTTACTTGATGCCGCCGATAAACCAATCATTGCTTATATTGGTCGGTTAGATAATCAAAAAGGTGTACATTTAGTACATCATGCAATTTATCATGCACTCAATAAAGGCGCACAATTTGTATTACTAGGTTCAGCCACAGAAGCAGGAATCAATGCTCATTTCCGCCATGAAAAAGCATTTTTAAATAGTCACCCCGATGTGCATTTAGAATTGGGATTTAATGAAGAATTATCCCACCTAATTTATGCAGGGGCAGATATGATTGTGGTTCCCAGCAATTACGAACCCTGCGGGTTAACTCAGATGATTGGTTTAAAATACGGCACAGTGCCAATTGTACGTGGTGTTGGTGGGTTAGTAAATACGGTATTTGATAGAGATTATGACCAAAATCTGCCACCAGAAAAACGCAATGGCTATGTATTTTATCAAACAGATAATCAAGCTTTAGAATCGGCGATGAATCGCGCAATTGATTTGTGGTATCAGTCACCTGATGAGTTCCGCCAATTAGCAATTCAGGGGATGAAATATGACTACTCATGGAATATTCCGGGAGCAGATTACTTAAAGATTTACGAGTGGATTAGACATCCTTGGTAAGTTAGCTTGATGAAATTCTTTACTCTGATAAATGGGTTTATCTTGGTTTAATTTAAGACAGTTTTGATATTAAAAGGTGCGTTTTGCTGTTGCGATCGCACCTTTACTAATTTATACATATCAACATATAACTTGATAAATATTTGTCGCTGATTGGCGAGGTTTTCTGGAGATTCTAAATTTGTCTTGTTAACAATTTTTTATATAACGTGAAATGTCAAAGTTACTCTTTAGCTAATTGGATCTCTTAGGATAGATGTCAGAATTTCTACACAAGCTATAAATCAAAATATAAGGTTTGATTCATATTTTGAGAGGTAACTATGCTCCACCATATTTCCATTTCTGTCAAAAATCCTCAGCACGTAGCTAATGTTATGGCAGAAATTATGCACGGTCGAGTAGCACCATTTTCACCTAATCCCGGTGGATATATGATGTTTGTGGGGGATGAATTTGGTACAGGAATTGAGTTTTATCCCTTGGGTAGTGAGATTATCCCTGATGTATGGCAAGGACAAGCTGGATTTCAGATGAATGAGCATCCGGCAAATTACACATCAGTTCATGCAGCAATTTCTGTTCCCCTCAACATAGAGGAAATTGAGCGCATTGGCGCACGGGAAGGTTGGCGAGTGCTTGCTTGTAGCCGTAATGGGGTTTTTGATGTGGTGGAATTTTGGATTGAAAATCGTTTGATGTTGGAACTCCTAACACCGGAGATGGCTGCTAGGTATCTCGATGTAACCAGTCCGCAACAATTAGAACAGAGGGCTAATTCAGTGGCGGGTGTAAAGGTGGGTGGATAAAGGGGATGAGGGAGACAAGGGAGATTGGTATTACGCTAAAAGATTGTAGCGACGAATATCTGGTGCAGTAGCTACTAAACCTTCGAGTTTAACTAATGCTGCTTGGAGATGAGGTGAGTTTAAATGAGTGTCTAAGGCTTCCGCAGAAGTCCACTCTTCAACAAAGGTGAAATCTGTTGGGTCTGATTGGTTTTGCAGAAGTTCGTAACTAATTACACCTGCTTCTTGTCTGGTAGGCTCGATTATACTGAGTAGTAAGGCTTTGAGTTCTTCGACTTTATCAGGTAAAGCAATCAGACGAGCAACAACACGCAGAGTTTGATTAGACATTTTGTACCTCAAGTTAATAGTTAATAGTCATTGTCTCTCTCAAGTCCCAGTTGTCTTACAGCTACCATGTAACGGAAAATGTAGTCTACCAACTCAATGGAGTTACGGGCTGTTTGCAAAGAAGATGCCCAGACTGTGATACCGTGGTCACGGATGAGTAAGGCGGGAATCTGAGGTGGGTTAACTGTAAAGTGATCGCTAATCTCCGCCACAATCTGGGAAACTTTTAGATGATTAGTAAAAATTGGTACTGTACAACTGGGTTTCTCTTCCCTCACTCCCAAGCCTTTAAGCATTTCTAATGGTGGTAGAGGTAAATTATCTCCCACTACAAAACGCGCCACTAAGTTGGACTCGATGGAATGGATGTGATAGCAGGCTTGGGCTTCAGGAAACAGGTGATAAATTAATTTGTGAATCTCTGTTTCCGCCGAAGGTTTGAAATGTGGTGCGGCTGTTTCTACTCTTCCATCTGGATAAACACGGGCAAAATCACTGTGCGAGAGTTCGCCTTTAGACACACCACTAGCAGTAATCCAAAAACTGCGATCGCTTAATAATACCGAAAGATTTCCGGCTGTGCCTACCATCCAACCTTGCTGGTAAAAGTGACGGGCTGTTGTTATCAATTCTGCACGAGGATCAATCACAGTTTCCACAATTGCTGTAGATACTCCTGAATATCCAAGAAAGTATTCCAGGGAATATAGGGTTTTTGATGTTGGTCTAAGTAATATGCTAGGCGATCGCGGGCAAATACAACAGAAGCTTGTAAACCCATATTCAAGTCTGTAAGCGAGTCACCTATGGCAATTGTCTCATCAGCGGGATACTTGGCCATGACTTGCACCTTGGCGACTAGTTCTGTACCGCCTTCATAATCAGAATTGACTTGGAAGTAAGCACCTGTAGTATCTATATCAACGGCGTGAATAGCTGTTACTCTTTGGGCTATCTCACCTAAAACTACTTCTACCATTCCCCGCAGTCCACCAGACACCACAACCAAAGGGACATTTTGGGAATCTAGAAAATCTAGCAGTTCAACAAATCCAGAACGTATGGATTGCGATCGCGTAAATTCTAAAATTTCTCCATACTCTGAAGATGGAATTGATTCTAAAATTTTTTTGACTCCCTCCCGCAGCGTTACCCTTTGGGCATACATTTCTGGTAAAAATTTTGCAGCCACTTCCGGCGCAAACTTTTTCAGTACCGCCACAAAGGTTTCCTCCACAGTGATTGTCCCATCAAAATCGCAAAAAACAATCCGCTTCACAGTTTCATCCTGTTAGATTAATTTGATTTTTCCGACAAAACTCTTTTCCCTCTGCCCCCTGCTCCCTGCTCCCTGCTCTGTGCCTACACAGTGATAATATATTTTTAATCGGAAGTCCCTTACCCTTGTTAAGCAACAGCTTGATGGGTGCGAATCTCTTTACCTGTATACTGCGGAACCCAGCCTGCTGTATCGATAAAATAACGCACAGCTTTGACTCGTCGCGCGGGGGTGAGATAAAACCAATGTTCGGTTCCGGCTGGTACGTTGATATATTCTTGTGGTTGTACTGTTAGTTCGACTTGGCTATCATCAGGACGCACGAAGCCAAACACTGCTTCGCCATCAATCACGTAGCGTACCTCATCATCAGCGTGGGTATGAATTTGGGAAAATTTTGCTAGAAATCCATCCAAGTCGGGAATTTCGGGATGCAACACAATTAAATCACGAGATTGATAACCTGCTATTTGTTGTAGCTTTTCAAAATAATGATCTAGAAATTCCAGTACTTGGGTTTTTTGGTCTTCGTTGAGGCTATCTTGGGTGAGTAGATGATGTAACTCTGAATTTTCTCCCACATCCCAGCGATTAAGTTGAATATTTAAAGGTGCAAGTTCTTGGGCAATGTGATTGATATCTGTGAGAATTTTGCCATCTTCTAATTTTAAAATCGCCATAGCTCATCCCATTTTGGATTTTAGAAATTTAACTAGTCAAATTTTTAGCAATTAAACTCAGTAAAAATACTAACCACTAACCTCTAGCCTCTTTCGCATCAACTTCGGCATTTAACCAATTAAGAAACCCAGTATTCACCGTTGTGGGTGAAATCTCTGCAACAAAGTTAGTGTAGCTTATGTGCTGGCGGATTAACTTTTCAATTTCTGCACCATAACCATCTTGAGTTTTCACTATCAGTACTACTTCTGGTTCTTCAGTAATTTCTCCTTCCCAGGTATAAGCACAGGTAATCGGAAACCAATTTACGCAAACGGCTAACTTGTGTTCGAGTAATGAGCGTCCAATTTGTCGCGCTTCATCTGTATTATTCAATGTGATGTAGTACAGCTTCATTGAACATCCCCATTAGATTTTTAGAACCTAGCAAAATATTTATCTCAATTAAATTTGAACTAAATGGGCAAATAAATCAACTACAGCAACATCTTCCGATTTTTTACGTCAGCTACCAAGACTGGCTATTAAACCTTTAATTTTATGTTTCAATCCTGTCTTCTATCTAAAGAAGTAACTTTCATCTATATTTTGAGAATCAAATTTACAGCTAAGAAACGCGTAGGTTTATGACTTATGACTGATTAATAAATATCAATGGTTCAGTAAAAAATATTAAGTAGTATCACCAAGAAAATATTAAGTTTTGTGTAGTAAGTTACAAAAATTCATAATACCCTATGTTATTTTCTAAAGTAAATCAAGCAAATATCAAGGTAAGAACTTGATATAAAAATTTGGCAATAATTAAGATTTTCTTAATTGCTCTGTATATGTATACTAATAGGATTGCTAAAATTTGTAATATATGTATTTAATTACGTTCGTGCAATATAACCACAATAAATTTATATAGTTTAAATTTATTACTCAAGATTAATACTTAAACAAGCATAAATTTAATTACAAATCAAGATATTAATAGGTGCTATTTTTAATAGTTTTGACAGCTAAATTAGACAATTAATTGCTCAAGAAAACTCGCCATGAATGCACTACCGATTACAAGGCTTGCTGTCCCAGACAGATTTTGGTACACAGGAGTGAGGAAAAAAGTCTTAATTGACTTTGGTAGCGATCGCCCAAAAATTATTCATCAAGTAGGGCAGAGTTCAGGTTTTGAAGCAACTGCCAGCTACACCGATCCACTAACAGGTAAACTGCGGTTATATAGTGATGGTCAATTAATTTTTAACGGACAAACTCATGAAATATTAGAGAACGGAGTTTGGGGTGCAAAAAGTTGGTCAGCAACGCAAGCAGTAGCAATTGTACCCGCGCCTGGTGGTCATCCTGACAGATTTTATATCTTTACCAATAATAATCAAGAGATATACTACTCGATTGCGGATTTATCTCAAGGTATCAATGGTTCAGTGCTTTTACTAAACCGCAAATTGACAGGCAGACAAGATAATCCTGGAGAAGCATTGGGTGTTGTACCCCATAGCGATGGCGAGGCTTTTTGGCTGATAATTTTTAATGGCAGAACAGAGGTGCGTGCCTACCTAGTAGATAAAAATGGCATCAATAGCAAATATGTAGCTTCACCAATTGATTTTCCCGAAAATCGGTTGAATCCCTTAGTTGGTAAAAAAGTTCATAAAGGTTCGATTATTTTCAGTCCCAATTGGCAAAAAGTTGCTTTGGGTGTGGCAGGGTTAGGAATTGCGATCGCCAAAGTTGACCGGACTACAGGTACAATTAGCCATAGTGATTTTCTCATTCGCGGTTCGGCTGGTTACTGTTGCGCCTTCTCGCCTGATAGTAAAAAGTTGTATTACGCTAAAGGTGATTGGGAGTTTGGACAGTGGAAGCACCAGACTTTAGAAGGTTGGAGCGCCACACCACATCAAATGGATTTAGTGACCGAGATAGAAACCGAAATTGATACCTTACCTATTGGCGATACAACTGGCTATTCCGGGCCGAGGTTAGCACCTGACGGCAAAATCTATTGGACAGGACAAGGCAAATCTTCTCTAGCTGTAGTTGAAAACCCCAACGCCCCAGGACACGCCCTGCGATTTAACCCTGATGGTTTACCCTTGGGAAATGGTGTGTCTGCTAGTTGGAATCTACCAACACAGACGTTTAGTTTTTGTAGAGGCTAGAGGCTAGGGAGTGGTTCGGCTACTTCGGCTGCGCTCAGTACAAGTACGCTCACCAACCGGGAGTAGGGAGTAGGGAGAGAATCTTTTACTCATAACTCAGCACTCACCTACATACGTCCCTAAAGCACGGGCGCTGTGTATCAAATAACTGCCGGGGTCTACGGATGATGGGCTTTTAGCGACTACATCAGCAATGGGGACAGGGACAACTTGCCCATTTCGCCAAGCTACCATCCGGTCGTATTTTTCTTGCGCGATTAAATCTACCGCAGCTTTGCCAAAGACTGTAGCTGTGAGTCTGTCTAAAGCAGAAGGAATTCCACCACGTTGAATATGTCCTAAAACTGAAACTCGTGTATCTACTTCATGGTTAGTACATTGAGCGATTTGGTCTGCAATATATTGCCCCATCCCACATTTTGATGATGGGGATTTGCTATTGAGTTCTAAACCGCAACTGTTACCAAAATCGGCTACGCAGGGGGAAATACCTTCCGCAACCACAACAATGGCAAATTTCCGCCGCCAAGTATTTCGCAGTTCGTCGAGATGTTGGCATAAACCGGGAATTGTGTAAGTTACTTCGGGGATTAATATGACATCTGCGCCACCGGCAATACCGGAATGTAAAGCTAAATGTCCGGCGCTGCGTCCCATCACTTCGACAATCATGACGCGATCGTGGCTGGCGGCAGTAAATGTGAGACGATTAAGAGCATCGACTATTGTATTCACAGCCGAATCAAATCCGATCGCTCGTTCTGTTAAAGCCACATCATTATCTATAGTTTTGGGAATTGTAATTAAATTCCAATTGCCCAGAATAGCTAGTTGATGGATGATGTTCATACTGCCATCACCACCAATGGCAATTAAGGCATCTAAATTTAATTCTGCATAACCAGCAATCATCTCTTTAGCACGGGCTAGGGTATCACCTTTATTGATTGTGCCGAGAATAGTACCGCCCATATTCAACAGGGGATCAATACCGCGCAAATCCCAACCGTGGACGCTAAGTGCGATCGCTTGTCGCTCTAATAAACCTTGTGTAGCATAAGGAATACCAACAACTTCCCAATCGTAGGTGAGTGTGGCATGACTCACAACTGCACGAATCACACAATTCAAACCCGGACAGTCGCCGCCACTAGTCAGAATACCAATACGTTTTTTCATAGTTATTTGTCATTGGTCATTGGTCATTTGTCCTTTGTTATTAGATGTCTCCCTTACATCTCTAAACTCTGGTTACTGAGCGCAGTCGTTCGCGGAGCGTCTCGCAGAGAAGTACACCCTCGTACCCTACTCCCGGCTTTAGCCATGATAATAAGATGGTTCATAAATCCGCCCCCATTCAGGTTTATAAGTCCGCAAGGCTTTCATATATTGGGCGCGTTCAAAGGCGCTGGGATTTGGGCAATTTTTCTGGCTCATGCTACCTTGCAACTGTCGGATTGATGTGTATTCGTGTTTTTCCATCCATTGGCGCATTTCTTCCTCGATGCAACGGATGTGATTAATACCTTGACGTAGCAGCACAGAACACAACATAGTAATATTTGCGCCCACCATCAGCATTTTTAAGACATCGTGAGCGTTATGAATCCCACTAGTTGCGGCTAAGTCAGCATTAATGCGATCGTAGAGAATAGCAATCCAACGCAGAGGTAAGCGGATATCTTGGGGAGTGCTTAACAATACGTTTGGTTCCACTTCCAAGGTTTCGAGGTTGATATCTGGTTGATAAAACCGATTGAACAATACCAAAGCATCAGCCCCAGCATAATCTAAACGCTGGGCGAAATTAGCCATGTTGGTAAAGTATGGACTCAGCTTGACTGCAACGGGAACATTCACCGAGGCTTTGACGTTCCGCACCATATTGACGTAACTTTCCTCGATATCTTCTCCTGGAAGTTCCGTGTCAGTTTGGACGTAGTAAGTATTTAATTCTAGTGCGGAAATACCTGCTTGTTCTAACAGCCTAGCGTAATCAGTCCAGCCATCTAAAGAAGAACCATTCAAACTGCCAATAATGGGGATATCGACTTTTTCCTGAGCTTTGTGAATTAGTTCTAAATATTCGTCTGGGCCGATGCGAAATCTTTCTGGTTCAGGAAAATAAGTGAGAGATTCAGCAAAACTTTCTGTGCCATAAGTTAAGTGATGGTGCAGTTCGTAGCTTTCTAAGATTAACTGTTCTTCAAACAGTGAGTGCATTACCACTGCACCAGCACCAGCATCTTCCATCCGTTGAATGTTATCAATATTTTCCGTCATGGGAGACGATGAGGGGACAAGGGGCGATCGCAGTTGCAACCCCATGTATGTTGTAGTTATGTCCATATTATCTAAGGGGTTAGGGGCTAGAGGCTAGGGAGTGGGGAGTGTTTTCAAACTATTAATTTTGCCTCCTAACTTTTTAGATCCCCCTAAATCCCCCTTTTTAAGGGGGACTTTAAGAGTTTCTTAGCCCCCCTTTTTAAGGGGGGTTGGGGGGATCACAGAGTTTGAAAACACGCCCTAGGGAGTGGGGAGTAAGAAGTAGGAAATTTCAGACTTCAAACTTCAGACTTTTTTGCTAAATATTGATATGTTTGCCATCGAGTATTGACATCGGCTTGGGCTTCTTGGAGTAACCGCTTGGCTGCTTCTGGGTTAATTTTGGTCAGCATTTTGAAGCGGTTTTCTAAATACATCGATTGTTCTATCGATAGTTTTGGTGTGCGGGAATCTAGTTGTAAGGGATTTTCGCCGAGGTTGCGGAGTTCGGGGTTATACCTATACAGTAGCCATCTACCTGAATCTACGGCGGCTTTTTGATTTTGCATACCTTGACTCAAATTGATGCCGTGGGCGATGCAATGACTGTAGGCGATAATCAACGAAGTGCCAGGATAAGCCTCAGCTTCTAAAAAGGCTTTGAGTGTATGTTCATCTCTCGCACCCATCGCCACACTCGCAACGTAGACGTTACCGTAAGTCATAGCGATTAAGCCTAAGTCTTTTTTGGGTGCAGGTTTTCCACCAGCCGCAAATTTGGCGACGGCGGCTTTCGGGGTGGATTTGGACATCTGCCCGCCTGTGTTGGAATATACCTCTGTGTCAAGCACTAAAATATTCACATTCCGACCACTGGCGAAGACGTGATCTAGTCCGCCAAAGCCGATATCATACGCCCAACCATCACCACCAATCATCCAAACGCTCTTTTTAACGAGGTAGTCAGCAATACTCAGCAGTTCCTTGGCTTTGGGATGATTAATAATTTCTAGCTTTTGTTTGAGGATAGCAATGAGATCGCGTTGTTCGCAAATATCGGCTTCATCTTTCTGCACAGCGTTGAGAATACTATTTGCTAGTTCTTCTCCTACCACTGGTGCAAGTAAAGTCAGTAATTCGGCGGCGAATTCGGCTTGTTTATCAAGGGAAATGCGAAAACCTAAACCAAATTCGGCGTTATCTTCAAATAGACTGTTAGACCAAGCCGGGCCTCGTCCTTCGGCGTTTTGTGTCCAAGGTGTGGTCGGTAAGTTACCGCCATAAATCGAAGAACAACCTGTGGCGTTGGCAACAATCATGCGATCGCCAAACAACTGTGTTGCTAATTTAATATAGGGAGTTTCCCCGCAACCACCGCAAGCACCAGAAAACTCAAATAGCGGTTCTTGCATTTGCTGTTGGTTGATATGATTTAGCTTCAAGTTGCGTCTATCAGGGTTGGGAAGATTCAAAAAGAACTCCCAATTTTGCCGTTCAGCTTCCCGCAATGGGGGTTGCGGTTCCATATTGATGGCTTTTTTGCGTGTTTCGGTTTTATTCTTCGCCGGACATACATCAACACAAATACCGCAACCTGTACAATCTTCTGCCGCTACTTGGATGGTATATTTCAAACCGTGCCAATCATGGTCTTTGGCATTGGTACTCTTAAAAGTTGGCGGTGCATTTTCGAGTTGTTGGGGTTCGTAAACCTTGCTGCGGATAACGCTATGGGGACATACCATTACACATTTGCCACACTGTACGCAGACATCCGTGTCCCATACAGGAATTTCTTGGGTAATGTTGCGTTTTTCCCATTTGGCTGTGCCGGTGGGGTAAGTTCCATCCACAGGTAAAGCACTCACAGGTAAATCATCGCCACATTTAGCAATCATTTTACCCAACACTTCCCGCACAAAAGCTGGTGCAGTATCGGGTACAGGTGGGCGCAGTTCAATGTGACTATCTACACCTTGGGGAACAGGGACTTCGTAGAGGTTCTCTAAGGTGCGGTCTACGGCGTTGAGGTTCATTTGGACAATTTCATTGCCCTTTTTGCCGTAGGATTTGATAATTGATTGCTTGATTTGGGCGATCGCTTCTTCCCGTGGTAGCACACCAGACAATGCAAAAAAGCATACTTGCATTACCGTATTTATTCTGCCGCCCATCCCTGCCTCGCGGGCAACTTTATAAGCATTAATTACATAAAATTTGAGTTGTTTTGTAATAATTTGTGTTTGGACTAATCTCGGTAATTTCTGCCAAACATCTTCTAAGCTATAAGGACTATTTAATAAGAAAGTTCCACCAGGGATAATATGCGTCAACATATCAAACTGTTCTAAAAATCCCCATTGGTGACAGGCGACAAAGTTGGCTTGGCTAATTAAATAAGTAGAGTGAATAGGTTGAGAACCGAAACGCAAATGCGAAACCGTCACCGAACCAGATTTTTTCGAGTCGTAGACAAAATAACCTTGGGCGTAATTATCAGTTTCCTCGCCAATAATTTTGATAGAGTTTTTATTTGCGCCCACAGTTCCATCGGAACCTAAACCATAGAAAATTGCCCGGACTATATTATCTGCTTCGATGTGAAATTCTGGGTCATAATCTAAGCTGGTATGGGTGACATCATCGTTAATCCCAATAGTGAAATGATTCTTTGGTGTAGTCTCTGCCAAATTATCAAACACAGCTTTAATCATTGCTGGGGTAAATTCTTTGGAAGATAAACCATATCTTCCGCCCACTACACCCTTACACCCCTGCACCCCTACACCCCAAACTTCATGCAAAGCTGTAACAACATCCAGATAAAGTGGTTCACCAGATGCGCCTGGTTCTTTGGTGCGGTCTAAAACTGCAATAGTGCGAGTAGTTGGGGGTAATGCAGCGATAAATCTTTGACTATCAAAGGGACGATACAGCCGCACTTTCACTACGCCGACTTTTTCACCACGGGCATTGAGATAATCTACGGTTTCTTGGACGGCTTCGCAACCAGAACCCATAATTACGATAATTCTTTCGGCGCTGGGGTCGCCATAATATTCAAATAATTGATATTGTCGCCCTGTCATTTGGGCGAACTCATCCATAATTTTTTGGGTGATTTCTGGGCAATTATTGTAATAAGAATTAACCGTTTCTCTAGCTTGAAAATAAACATCAGGGTTTTGGGCTGTACCCCGTAACACTGGTTTATCGGGAGTTAAGGCGCGAGAACGATGGGCAAATACTAATTCATTGGGGATGAAGGCGCGTAAATTTGCTTCAGCTAAAAGTTCTAATTTATCAACTTCGTGGGAAGTGCGGAAACCATCAAAGAAATGTAAAAAAGGCAGGCGAGATTCTAAACTTGCTCTTGTAGAAATTAAAGCAAAATCATGAGCTTCTTGCACAGAGGCGGCGCATAACATCGCAAAACCAGTCCCACGACAAGCCATGACATCGCTATGGTCGCCAAAAATAGATAGACCTTGGGCGGCGAGCGATCGCGCGGCAATATGAAATACTGTAGGTGTGAGTTCTCCCGCTATTTTGTACATATTCGGGATCATCAACAATAATCCCTGGGATGCGGTGAATGTGGTTGTTAAAGAACCTGTTTGTAAAGCACCATGTACAGCACCCGCTACGCCGCCTTCACTCTGCATCTGCACCACTGTTGGTACAGTTCCCCAAATATTTGGTTTACTTTCACTCGCCCAAGCATCCGCCCATTCAGCCATCGGTGATGAAGGCGTAATAGGATAAATGGCGATAACTTCATTCAGTTTATAAACAACTTGGGCAACAGCTTCGTTACCATCAATGGTTGCAAAGGTTCTGTTGTTCATTTTGCTCCGTTCCCCTGAGTTGAGAAAAGAAGCTAGGAACTAGAGAAAGTCATAGGTTTCTCATCAGTTGAGTGGCTTAAAAGTACTGCGTAAAAATACTAATCTCTAACCTATAGCTCCTAGCTTCTCTTTCTTCTAGACTTTGCTGTTTCTAAGTTGAAGTTAGAGTAAAAACTTGAGGAACTTGTGAGGAAAATATACAAGAATTGATTCATCGCTGAAGCCACACAAACTCAGTCATAAATAAGACTAAGTATTATGCTTGTTTAGCAACACCCTGTTATCCAGTTAGAGCAGAAATCCAATAGGTCTAAATATTCTGACTAATTTTACCTGATTGTAAACACTCAGGTGCTTCTTGGGAATACTAGCTTCATCAAGATAAATTATACCATGAGGTCAGTAGAGATGATGACTGCTACTCCTGTGATTCCTGGATATCAAATTAGCTCTCAACTTTACGCAGGTTCTAGAACTCAAGTTTATCGAGCTATCCGAGAGCCAGAAAATCTCCCAGTCGTCATTAAACTGCTGAACTCTGAATCTCCCAACTTCCAAGAATTACTGCAATTTCGCAACCAATATACCATTAGCAAAAATCTCAATATTCCTGGAATTATTCGTCCTTTATCGTTAGAGGCTTATGCTAATAGCTATATTTTGGTGATGGAAGATGTTGGAGAAATTTCTTTAAAAGAATACGTTGAAAATAATCCTTTATCACTGGTAGATTTTTTAGCGATCGCTATTCAATTAACTCATATTTTGCAAGATTTACACCAAAATCTTGTGATTCACAAAGATATTAAACCTGTAAATATCTTAATTCATCCCCAAACCAAAAAAGTTAGACTGATAGATTTTAGTATTGCTTCTTTATTACCCAAAGAAACTCAAGAAATTAAAAGTCCCAATATCTTAGAAGGAACACTTGCTTATATCTCGCCTGAACAAACAGGAAGAATGAATCGAGGAATAGATTATCGCAGTGATTTTTATTCTTTAGGTGTGACATTTTATGAGTTACTAACCGGAGAATTACCATTTATCTCTGCTGATCCAATGGAGTTGGTGCATTGTCATCTGGCGAAAATGCCAACAGCAATAGGGAACAATCAAGAAATCCCACAGATAATTTCAGATATTGTGCTGAAATTAATGGCGAAAAATGCCGAAGATAGATATCAAAGTACTTTGGGATTAAGATATGATTTGGAAACTTGTTTAGCTCAACTCCAAGATATAGGCGAAATTAAAAATTTTGCCATAGGAAAGCGGGATACTTGCGATCGCTTCTTGATTCCTGAAAAACTTTATGGGCGAGAATCTGAAGTCAGCATTCTATTGCAAGCTTTTGAACGCGTCACTCATGGTAGTTCCGAAATGATGCTGGTGGCTGGTTTTTCGGGAATTGGTAAAACTGCGGTAGTTAATGAAGTCCACAAACCAATTACTCGTCAGCAAGGATATTTTATTAAAGGTAAATTTGACCAATTTAACCGGAACATTCCCCTATCAGCATTTGTGCAAGCATTCAGGGATTTAATGGGACAGTTGTTGTCAGAAAATGAAGCGCAACTGCAAACTTGGAAAACTAAGATTTTGGCAGCTTTAGGTGATAATGGTCAAGTGTTAATTGAGGTAATTCCTGAACTAAAATTAATTATTGGTGAACAACCTGCTGTACCAGAACTGTTAGGAAATGCTGCACAAAATCGGTTTAATTTACTGTTCTCCAAATTTATTGCTGTCTTTACAAGCAAAGCACATCCGTTAGTCATTTTTCTTGATGATTTACAGTGGTCAGATTCCGCTTCTCTACAGTTGATTAACCTGCTGATGCAGGATAACAGTTATTTACTTTTATTGGGGGCTTATCGAGACAATGAAGTTTCGCCTACACATCCATTTATGTTGATGGTAGAGGAACTGAATAAAGCCCAAAAGACTGTAAATACAATTATCCTTGCGCCACTTGCTTTCAGTAATGTGAATCAGTTAGTTGCCGATACATTACATTGTACAACCGAGCGATCGCACCCTCTGACAGAATTAATTACTCGCAAAACCCAAGGAAATCCATTTTTTATCACCCAGTTTCTCAAAGCATTACACGAAGCTGGCAAGATTACATTTAATCGTCAACAAGGCTATTGGGAATGTGATATTTCCCACATCAATACCTTATCTTTAACTGATGATGTCGTAGAATTTATGGCGACTCGGTTACAGAAATTGCCTCGTGAAACCCAAGAAGTACTAAAGTTAGCAGCTTGTATTGGTAACTCTTTTGATTTAACAACTTTAGCGATTATTTATGAACAATCACCAGCCAATACAGCAGCAGCTTTATGGAAAGCCTTACAAGAAGGCTTGATTCTACCAAATAGCCAAATGTACAAATTTTATTTAAACTCTGATGCTATAGAAGAAAATATTAGCAACATCGAAAATGTTGTCTACCGCTTTCTACATGATCGTGTCCAACAAGCTGCTTACTCTCTAATTCCTGAAGCACAAAAACAAGTTACTCACCTCAACATTGGTAAATTACTCAAAAGAAATTTACCAGCATCAGAGTTAGAAAACCGGATATTTGATATTGTTAATCAGTTAAATATCGGGATTGCATTAATTCAAGATATTAACCAAAAAGAAGAATTAGCACAGTTAAATCTGCAAGCTGGAAATAAAGCGAAAGCTGCTACAGCTTACGCCGCATCTGTGAGTTATTTAAACACGGGTGTTGCACTCCTAAATCCAGATAGTTGGCAAAGTCAGTATGAGTTGACTTGGAAATTGTATGAGTCTTTAGCAGAGTCGGAATATTTAAATACTAATTTTGCTAAATCAAAATATTTAATTGACCAAACCCTATTATCAGCTCGTCACTTGTTAGACAAAATCAAGGTCTATGAAATTCAAATTCAATCATACACAGCCCAAAGCCAACTTCTAGATGCAATAGATGTAGGTAGAGAAGCTTTGAACTTACTGGGTATAGATTTTCCAGAACAATGTGATGTTGAAACTATGAATCAGCAACATCAACACCTCAAAAATATTTTAGGCGATCGCCTGATAGAAACCCTAGCTGATTTACCACTGCTAAATGAACAATATCAATCAGCAGCAATGCGAATTCTTGCGGGTTTATTTGCATCGGTATATTTAGCCAAACCAGAATTGTTACCTTTAAAAATATTCACAATGGTGAAAATTTGCATTCAATATGGTAACTCTCCTCAAGCTGCGATCGCCTATAGTCTTTATGGCTTATTTTTATGCGCTACAGGCGAAATAGCACGCGGCTATCAATTTGGTCAACTCGCAACTATTGTTTTAGAGAAGTTACAAGCCAAAGAATTAACCAGTAAAGTTAATCTCACTTTTGGGTTATTTATTAAACATTGGCAAGATTCTATTCGTTCTGTACTCCCAGTATTTTTATCTGGTCTAACTAGTGGGTTAGAACATGGCGATTTAGAATATGTTGGTTATTGTGCTAATAGCTATTGCCAATTCTTATTTTGGACAGGAGAAAATCTTGAAATTGCTGAAGCTGAAGCAGATAAATACTGCCAACTAGTTCAAGAAATTAAACAAGAAGCCTCTGTAATTTGGTTAACCACATGGCAACAAACAGTCAATAATCTGCGGGGGAAAGCGGAAAATCCGACAATGCTCATTGGTTCTAGCTTTGATGAACTTGTAACTCTCCCATCTTTAATTCAAAGTTGTAATGTATGTGGAATTTGCTATGTTTATTTAGCCAAACTCTTACTGCTGTATTTATTTAATGAACCTAAACGTGCAGAAGAGTATGCGAATAAATTTGAAGAATATGAGCAAGGTGTAGCAGGATTATTGGTTCTGCCTTTGAAGAATTTCTATCAATCTTTGAGTTTACTATCATTATATTCCAGTCCCAATGCAGAGATTAAAACTGCTGATTTTGATAAGGTTGTCAATAATCAACAGTTACTGAAAATATGGGCGGAACATGCTCCGATAAATTACCTGCATAAGTTTCATTTAGTAGAAGCAGAAATTCATCGAGTATTAGGAAAACACTATGAAGCAATAGAATACTACGATCGCGCCATTTCTCAGGCTCAAGCTCATGGTTACATTCAAGAAGAAGCCTTAGCCAACGAACTGACAGCCAAATTTTACCTGAACTGGGGTAAAGTAACATTAGCTCAAGTCTATATGGAACAAGCGTATCACTGCTATGCTCTTTGGGGTGCAGAAGCCAAAATCACCCATTTAGAACAACAATATCCACAATTACTCACAGCTATTCTCCAACCCACAAAACAACTCATTACCTCTGAAGTCAGCACTACTCAAAATGTCAAGCCGAATGTCTCTAGTGACAGAAATAGTCAAGATTTGTGGTTAGATTTACCCGCAGTAATGAAAGCTGCACAAGCTATCTCTCAAGAAATTGAATTAGAAAAGCTTTTGGCAACTTTAATGCAGATTGCCATAGCTAATGCCGGCGCACAAATTGGTTATTTATTTCTGCTGCAAAACGAACAATTATTAGTAGTAGCAAAAGCCAATACTGAGCAAGTAAAAACTTTAGAAATCCCTTTAGAAGAATACCAAAATATTCCCCAAAGTTTGATTTATCAAGTAGCACGCACGCAACAAACTGCTGTATTTGAAAATTTGAGTGATGCTCTACAATTTGCCAAAGATAACTATATTATAACTCATCAGCCCAAATCAGTTCTTTGTACTCCTATTAGCCGCCAAGGAAAACTTATTGGGATTTTATACTTGGAAAATAACTTAGCTGTTGGAGCTTTTACAAGCGATCGCATTGAAATTTTACAACTGCTTACCAGCCAAGCGGCAATTTCAGTAGAAAATGCTCGTTTATATCAACAAACAGAAAACTATGCTCATACCCTAGAAGTAGAAGTAGAGCGTAAAACTCAAGCTCTGAAGCAAAAAGCTGAAGATTTAGAACAAACTTTAAAACAATTACAACAAACTCAAGCCCAATTAATTCATAGTGAAAAAATGTCATCTCTTGGTCAAATGGTAGCTGGAATTGCTCATGAAATTAACAATCCAGTTACCTTTATTCAGGGTAATCTTAATCATACAGAAAATTACATTCTAGATATGATGCGGTTGCTGAAACTTTATCAGCAAGAATATCCCCAACCCAATTCAGTAATTCAAGCTTTGACAGAGGAAATTGAACTTGATTTTTTGTTGGCGGATGCCCATCAAACCTTAGAATCTATGAAAGTTGGTAGCGATCGCATCCATCAAATTGTTTTGAGTTTACGTAACTTCTCACGGTTAGATGAAGCAGAAATTAAGGCTGTAGACTTACACAGTGGCATTGAAAGCACATTATTACTTGTGCAGCATCGCTTACAAAAATCGGAGAATCACCCCGAAATACAGGTAATTAAGAACTATGGCAATCTACCTTTAGTAACTTGCTATCCTAGCCAATTAAATCAAGTCTTTTTGAACATTATTAATAATGCGATTGATGCAATTCGAGATCATCTCCAAAGCAGCGAACAACCCCAAATTCGTATTTTTACTGAAGTAATTGAAAATGAAAAGTTAAGAATTGCGATCGCCAATACCCATAGTTTTATACCGGAGAGTCTCTACAACCGAATTTTTGAACCCTTTTTTACAACCAAACCCGTGGGACAAGGGAAAGGTTTGGGATTATCTGTGAGTTATTCAATCATTCAACAACATAACGGTACTTTAACTGTGCGTTCTCTGCCAAAAACAGAAACAGAGTTTGAAATTATTCTGCCTATTACTTAAATTCCGCAAAATTCCCATCATTCCATATCAAGTCTGTTCTGTATTTTGGGAATAATTTAAACACCTTTAACTATATTGCCAACTGTTCATATTTTGTCCAGTTGTCATGTTTTGCCAGACGCAACCTCACACAGCCATACTATATAAACACAACTTGTAGAACTCGGCTCATGAAAAGTATCAGCTCACTTTCTCTTAGCAAAAAGTCTCCCGTCATTCTTGTAGCTGATGATGATCCCGTCATCCGAATGACGTTGCGGCGAATTATGGAACATGAAGGCTATCAAGTGGTTGAAGTTGCTAATGGTAAGCAATGTTTAGATGCTTATGAAACTGTGAAGCCAGATATCATTTTGCTAGATGCTGTCATGCCCGTAATGGATGGGTTCACCTGTTGTCAGGAATTATTGCAAATTAACAGAGATAATTTAAAATCAGCAATGACAAAGTTTAATTCAGAGTTGGAAATACATGAACTCTTGATTTCTAAACTTTGGAAACATACGCCAATAGTAATGATTACGAATTTAGATGACGAAGATTCTATCAATCGTGCTTTTGATGTAGGTGCAATCAACTTTATTACTAAACCAATTCAACTAACAGTCTTACGTCGGCAGTTGCGTCAATTACTCAAACAAGCACAAGTTTATAAACAATTAGAGGCAGCCAATAAAGCTTTGCAAGAACTAGCAAACGAAGATAGTTTAACTGGACTGGCTAATCGTCGTCGCTTTGATGATTATATCAATACTCAGTGGATTAATTTAGCCCAGCAAGAATCGCCTTTATCGCTAATTCTTTGTGACATTGACTTTTTTAAATTATATAACGATCAATATGGTCATCCGATGGGAGACGTTTGTTTAAAAAAAGTAGGTCATGCCTTAAATTCGACAGTTCAAAAATATCAAGATTTAGTTGCACGTTATGGCGGAGAAGAATTTGCCGTTATTATGCCCAATACCCATGCAGCGGGTGCTGTTCATATTGCCCATTTAATCCAATCAGAAGTCAGAGACTTAAGAATTAATCATGATGGGTCTTTGGTTAGTCAGTACGTGACTTTAAGTTTAGGAGTAGCAACTGTAATTCCGACTTGGGATGCTTCACCTCTAGATTTAATTATGGATGCAGACAAGGCACTTTACCAAGCAAAAGAAGCTGGACGTAATCGCATTTTTTCAAATGTGAAGATGGTAGTCTAAAATTTCAATGCTCACGATGCTCATTTGTCTATGTAATTAAAGAACAAAGCCACATACCAAAAAACTTTCCACCCCATCCCCTGCAAGATATTGCACAATAAATGTAGTTCGTTGTGGTGACTACCAACAAATGCCAACTACACTTGCTGACGCGCAAAATTTAGTTTCTGACCTCATCTCCCGCTACTCATCCCGTGTAGATTATTTGATGATTCGCCTAGAGGAAGCAGAAGGGACTGATATCTTGTTGCGTGGCGACAAGGTAGAAACCCTCAGTGAAGGTATTTCTATTGGTGGACATATTCGCGCTTGTTATAAAGGTGGCTGGGGTTTAAGCAGTTTTAACCAGCTTTCTACTATTAAAGAACGAATTGAAGAAGCGATCGCAGCTGCTCGTATGGTCGGTGATGAAGAAACTCTACTAGCACCCATTGACCCAGTGCAAGCAGTCTGTCAATTACCTCTAACGGGTACAGATCCACGTAAAATTAGCTTATCGCAGAAAAAACAATTGTGCGATCGCTACACTCAACTATTAAAAAGTGTTGACCCTCAAATTACTACAACCTCAGTTCGCTACGGTGATAGCGCCCAAAGAATAATCATTGCTACCTCAGAAGGTACACTAATTGACCAATCTTGGGTAGATATGGAAATGCGTTTCGCCGCCACCGCCAGAAACGGCGAAACAGTCCAGACAGGAAGAGAAACTACAGGTTCTCGCAAAGCCTACGAAGATTTAATAAATTTAGATGAACAAGTAAAAAGTGCAGCTCAAAGAGCAGTTGCAGCTTTATCTCTCCCACCAGTTAAAGGTAATACCTACACCGTAGTTATTGACCCCATCCTCACAGGTTTATTTGTTCATGAAGCCTTTGGTCATCTTTCTGAAGCTGATATGGCTTACGAAAATCCCGACTTACTCGAAGTTATGACCATCGGGCGGCGGTTTGGGCCAGAAGAACTACAAATTTTTGATGGTGCAGCCCCAACCGGACATCGTGGTAGTTATTTTTATGATGATGAAGGTACACCCGCCACAACCACCCAACTTATCCAAGATGGGGTATTAGTTGGAAGGTTGCACTCACGAGAAACCGCAGGCAAATTAGACGAAGCACCCACTGGTAACGCACGTTGTCTCAATTATCACTTCAGCCCCATTGTGCGGATGACCAATACCTGGATAGAACCAGGAAAAACCCCAGTCGCCGATTTATTTACCGATATCAAAGAAGGAGTCTACGCCCGTAACTGGCTTGGTGGAATGACTAATGGTGAAATGTTCACCTTTAGCGCCGGGGAAGCATGGATGATTAGAAATGGCAAAATTGCTGAACCTGTTAGGGATGTCACACTTTCAGGTAATGTTTTCCAAACCCTGGCCGATATTGAAGCAATTGGCGATGACTTCTACTGGGATGAGTCTGGTGGCTGCGGTAAAGGAGGACAAAACGGTTTACCTGTAGGTTGTGGTGGCCCCAGCCTCCGCATTAAAGATGTCGTTGTAGGTGGAGAAGCTTAGTTAAATTAGTAGTTAGTAATTATGAATTACTAATTACTAATTATCTATATTTTTTTGAGTGAAGCCATCCACATATCTGGTGGATCAGCATAGTAATCTATATCTACAACTTGATATCGTAATAATTCAGAACCACAACGTAAAATAATGTAATCAAAGGGCTGAATACCTTGGCCTATGCCTGTCATTCTGCCTTCTAAACCACAATTGAGCAATTCAAATACGTAATCTTTACCTGAAATAAATTTACTGTAATCATGTGTTCTATATTTTTGCTTTGTTTGATTAATTGACATCACCGACAGTGGCAACCAATTGAAAAAATTAAAACTTAAAGTCATAGTTTTTTTCATACAAAAATTGCAAAACCGAGATATCTTGAGCAATAAACAATAGTGAAAAAGTAGAAGATAATTTCTATCTCCTCATCAATAACTTGTTATGTAGATGAACCAACAGGTCAAACCAGCAACCGTTTCATAATTTTATAAGCAGGATTCAGAATCGAGGTAAATTTTTTTTAGACTTAATTCTGAATTTTAATTGTTTAATTTTTATCTAAAGATAATATCCGTGTTGCTGTTGATGCCAACCATAATATTTATCAATGATTTAGGTTCTTGTATTAGACTGCTCAAAGATGTATTGATTACATAAATTATAGAAGTATAAAAGGTAGTGTTCACATCACATTTACTAAAATTTCAATGAAGAACACTTGAGATATAAGTCTTGATTACTTGACTTTCGATTATATATAAATATGTGTATTAAAGATGACATCCGAGTGTCATTTGGATGAATTTTTAGCAAAAATCCAAAATTTCCAGTTATTTCAGTATTTAGGATGGAAATTCACATTTAAAATCTTGAGCAACTCATAATATATTAGTGAATGCTCACACTGAGTCGATATGAAGAAGTATATAATTAGTCTGCAAAAGTGGTCTTTGTTTTTATACTCCCAGACTTCCAGTTTGATATCAAGTTAGGGTAATTAGTTATAATTACGGAAATCTGTGCAGAAAACTCCTTCTGCGGTCTTAATGATAATTATTTCACCAAACATGATATGAGTGGTTCATTGTAAATTTGTTTTTGTTTGAAAAGCAATATCTACCTGGCTAAGTAAGGATTCTAGGGTAGAAGAGTTATCTAAAACAACATCTGCACGGGATATTTTTTCGGCTAAGGGTAGTTGGCTTTGAATTCTTGCTTGTGCTTGTGCTGGATTAAGATGATTACGCTGGATTAATCTTTGCAACTGTTGTGTTTCTGAACAACTGACTACCCAAATTTCTGTAACCAAATGTGTCATTTTGGCTTCAAACAGCAGTGGAATAACAAACACCAAAGTTTCTACGGTTGATGTTGCAATTGCTTGCAGAAAACAGTTACCCACATAAGGGTGAATCAAATCTTCTATCCATTGGCGTTCTTGTTGATTTTGAAAAATAATTTCGCCTAATTTTTGGCGGTTGAGACTACCATCAGGAAGTAAGATTTGTTCACCGTAACGTTGAGCGATCGCCTTTAAAATAGGTGAACCAATAGAGACTGCATCTCTAGCATAAATATCAGCATCAAAAATCGGCAGGTTATAAGCACTGGCTAAATAATTAGCAACAGTGCTTTTACCTGTAGCAATTCCTCCTGTTAAACCGATGATGCGTTTGGTCATTAGTCAATTGTCATTAGTCATTAGTGATTTTCTCCCTATTCCCTGGGTTGGGGATAAGGGAGACAAGGAGGACAAGGGGGACAAGGGAGAGTTTAGCACTCAGGACTAAGCACTTTCTTACCACTTCTTGTAAGGTAAGAATTTACCATTCATTGTGACTTTAACGCGATCGCCTTTGGGGTCTTCGACTTTTTCGATGTCTAAGGTAAAATCAATTGCACTCATAATCCCATCACCGAATTTTTCTTGAATAACTTCTTTGATTGGGAAACCGTAAACTTGCATAATTTCGTAGAACCGATAAATTAAGGGATCGGTTGGGACAACAGGGCCTAAACCTTTGGTGGGATAGCTAATTAGTTCCGCAATATCTTCAGAATCAAGTCCTAACACATCAGCTAGTTTTTGTGCTTCTTCTAGAGAAGCTGTTGCTTGACGATAAAACAAAGCTGCAATCCAGACTTCATCACGTCCTAAAACTTGTTCTAAATCTGTAAAGGTTAATCCTTTGAGTTTTTTAGCAGCCAGCAGCTTTTGAGTTAATGCGGGAATTGACATAGTACACTCTGATAGCAATTTTGGATTTTAAACCAGAGATAGTATACTTTGGCAAGACAGTCTGGATGTTGACCTTAAGGTAAAATTTCAACTACTGTACCTTTTTCGATCCATTGATACAGTTCATCGACATCTTGATTTTTTAAGGAAGGACAACCCCAAGTCCAATTGTAGCGATCGCTAATCATTTTATCAGTACCAACTGGGACACCATGTATACCAACCTGTCCACCAATCGGAATGTACCAAGCTAACTTACCATCAAGCTTTGCTTGCAAATGCTTACGCCAAGATTGACTATTAGGATAGTCCAACCAGATAAATTTTGACCATTGTGGATGAGGATACAAATCTCTAACTTTTAAAATTCCTTCCGGTGTTCTTCTGTCACCTTCACCATACTTATCACCCACAGAGTTACTACCAAACACTACTGGGTAAGATTTGACTGGCTTGAGGTCATAGTACAGTGTCAGCCTGTGCTGAGATTTTTCAATTAGGATAGATATTTTATTCTTGTTGTAATTTGTGTCAATTAACTGCTCAAGAGATTTGTCGTAATTTAATAATTGATTTCCCGGTAAATTACTATGAAAATTCTGCTCAGGCTGGCAAGTTTTTAGACACAAAATTTGCGGAATTTCTTGGATGGGAGCTAAAAATCCCAATCGAACTAAAAGCAAGTAAAATAAAGAGCCACTGATTAGTAATAAGAGGATAATTTTGATCTGCTGACGATGCAGAGAAATTATTTTCAGAGGCTCTTGCTTCATAACTTTAAGTTATACCAATTCCATAAGAGGCGGCATATAAACCCAAGAAACTGGAAGTCTGGGTCTAGACAAACAAAGCCTGCCTAGCCTATCGGCAAAGGCAACGCCGAATGCAGGCTAATTATATGCTTCTTCATCTCGATTTGGTATAAATAATTTAAATACCTGCACCATCAAGAAATTCTTGAATTGCTTTGTCTCTGAGACTACACAAAGGAGCCTCTGATTTTGGTTCAGGTTCTTGAACAGCAACACAACCAACTAATACAGGAGTTTTAGCAGCAATTTGTAGTTGCTGTAGAGTTTTAATTTGTTGTTCTAAAGTTTCAATGCGATCGACTAAAGCGCGAATCACTTCCGCTTCCGAGTCAGGTAAATTGTTGTGTTCCAAAGGTGCAACGCGGACTCCAGAACGGTAGACAATCCGTCCAGGAATACCGACGACTGTACAATCAGAAGGCACATCTCTCAGCACAACTGACCCAGCACCAATGCGGACGTTATTACCAATGTGAATATTGCCTAATACCTTTGCGCCAGCACCAACTACAACGTTTTCACCGACTGTAGGATGGCGTTTACCACTTTGTTTACCAGTTCCGCCCAAAGTGACACCTTGATAAATCAGAGCATAATCACCTATAATTGCCGTCTCACCAATCACCACACCCATACCGTGGTCAATAAATACCCCTTGCCCAATGGTTGCACCTGGGTGAATTTCAATACCAGTCAAAAATCGAGAGAGGTGAGAAATGAAACGGGGAATAAAGGGAAGACCAAAGTGATGTAGCCAGTGAGCCAGTCGGTGAAAAAGTAGGGCTTGCAAGCCAGGGTAACAAACCAAAACCTCTAACCAGTTACGGGCGGCTGGGTCACGTTCAAAAATGATGCGGAAATCGGCACGTAAAGTAGATAGCACGCAATAGTACCCTCGAAAAGCAAACGAGCTACCATACCATATTATCTTTTTGAGTGCTTGGTTGATAAAGTGCTGAGTGCTGAGTGCTGAGTGCTGAGTGCTGAGGGGGTAGACAAGGTAGAAAGATTGCTCCCTTGTCCCCCTTGTCTCCCTTGTCTCCCTTCTCCCTGCCCCCTTGCCCCTTGTCCACTCCCACTCACTCAGCCCCAGAATCTCCCCATTCTTTAATTGCAGAAAAGATTGATGAATAATCTTCATTAGCAAATGACATTTTCATAGCTGTAGCTAAAATGTGTCGCACAGACTCAATGCTGCTGAGGTCTAAACCCAAAGCTTTGGCTTCGGAGATAAATAAGTCTGTATCTTTGAGCAAATGTTTTGTCGGAAAATTGGGGTTTGCATAGTCTTCCTCTAACATTCTTTGCAGCTTTTTATCAAAAGTTGGCGCATACAAAGAACTTTGGCGTAAAACCTGCATAAAAGATTCAATATTGACACCTTGACGCTGTAAAAAAGCCAGACTCAGGGCAAAGCTAGTTGTTAAAGAAGCAATTAATTGATTGAGGGATAACTTTAAGGCTGCGGCTGTCCCTACAGGGCCAATTAGTAAAGGTTCAGGGCCAAAGTTTTGGAGTAATTGTAAATGTCTTTGGTATTGATCTGGAGTTGCGCCTACCATGACAATTAATTGCCCGCTTTTGGCTTCGGGAATGCTGCCTAATACTGGTGCTTCTATATATTCACCACCACCACCAATGATGGTATCTCGAATTTCTTGGCTTTCGGTGGGTGTAATTGTCCCCATTTGAATAATTGTGCGTCCTTCGAGGGTACGCCAAGCTGTATCTGAAAGTAAGACTTGATAAATAGCTGCGGCGTTAGTCAGCATTAAAATAATGCAATCAGCAGCACGAATGGCCTGACGGGGTTGTGTGGCGATTTCTGCGCCAGCTGCTTGTAATGGTGCTAATTTTTCTGGGGTGCGATTGTAGGCAACTACTTGTATATTGGCTGCTAACAACCTTTGAGCCATTGGTTGTCCCATCAGTCCAGTTCCCAGAAATGCCACCTTCATTGTTCACGTTCCTTTGATAAAGCTGAGGCGATGTCTATAACAGAAATCGCGTTTTCATCTTTTGATTGTAATTGGCTGGCGATTTGTAATTTGAGACTTAAGATGCCATCCTAAATCTCAAATTCACCCAATACGGCTGAGTAGTTAGCACTCAGCACTTTAAATTCAACCGCCAGCAGCAAAAGTCGCCATAATGACAACAGATAGTAAGATACCGGGTGTAAGTAGCATTACTAGCATCAACAAGTCATGAGTATTCATAGTTTTTGTTGCTTTTTAAATACAGGATTTCGCAGTAATCAATAGTAATGCTAGTCCATATAACAGTGATGCTGACGACTTACAGAGAGTTTTAACTTTTTCCCTTACTTTTACTTTGGCACAATTAATCCTTTCAGGGGTTGCGAAATTTCCAGATTTTGAAGTCCTTTACTTTGGACGAGGACTCCAAAGCCACCTAAGCCTGTGGGATCAATAAGTTGGTGAAGTGACTCGCGTCGTTGTAATAACTGAGCGATCGCTATATCTTGATAAGAAAGTGAGGCTATTGAGTCTCCCAAACCCAACGCCATCAAAAATAAACCTTGTTGGGTAAAGCCAATTTTGGTTAAACCACATTGCTCTCCCCACAGTTCTAAGGCGGTAAAGTCAACATGGGCGGTGATATCTTGTCGCCCAAGATTAATATAGGGGTTGTTATGGTAGCGATGCTGGTAGTAGCACTGGAGGGTTCCTTGCGATCGCCTGGGGTTATAGTAGCGATGGGCAGGATAGCCATAATCAACTGTTACCACATAACCCCGTTGCAAGCGGTCTGCTACTATACTCAACCAGTCTAAAGCCGCTAAATTAATTTCACTGCGGTAGCCATCGGGGTAGACTTTTGCAGTTATATCTATACCTATCAACTCAAAATATTTTTTCAGCTGCGGTGTAGAAATTTCCCCAATAATTTCTTGAAACTCTCCTTCTAACAGCAGATAATTTTCATCTTGCTCTACATCAGATGGTAAGGTGACATAAATTTCTCGCAATTCCCCAGCTTGTAAAATGAATTGATGTACTGAAAAAGCATCGACTAGTTCGTTAGAAAAAAAGCAGCCAGTGATGGAATTGCTAGGTATATCTGCTAAATTACACCACCGCACAGGGTAATTTTGTAAACGTTGCTGTTGTTCCTGCTGCAATTCGGGAGATTTTTCGACAATCACATAATCTAATGCTGGTAAAAAATCAGGATAATGTCGTTGATAATAGTTGAGGATGTGTAACGCCAATAATCCTTGACCTGCTCCCATTTCTACCAAAGAATAAGGTCGAGGTTGTCCTAAAATTTCCCACATTTGCACAAATTGTTCTGCTAGTAACTCGCCAAAATCAGCGCCAAGACTAACAGATGTGAAAAAATCACCGCCTTTAAACCCAATGTTGACGGCTTTACTGGCATAGTAGCCATATTCAGGGTGATATAACACCATATCCATGTATTCCGCAAAGGTAATTCGCTTTTGCAGACTAGTAGCAATGCGATCGCTAATGGCCGCACACAACGCTGGGTTAGAATTCATAAACAAGTTAGACTCAGTGGGCTTCAAATCCCTAAATTCCTTGATAAGTTGGGACTCTTCTTATTTACAATAGATATTTTTTTATGGCTTTTCCTTAATCGTTACTAATCCATGTATCCCCAGTGCTGTGATCACACCTCCCAATAGTCCCCATGTACCATCAGCGAATACGTTGATGCGATGAATAAAAGTACGATGGTAAGCGTATTCTAATTGTCTATCATTGACTTTGTTTTCTTCTACTAGTTTCTGTACATAATTCTCAGCCTTGCCCAGTGCAGCATAGTCTAAGTTAAACCAATAAAGTGATGTTCCTACTACCGCCACACCTGGAAAAACTAAAGTAATTAAGAGAATTGCTATACGTGCTTTCATAACACCGGATGATTTACCTATTCCATTTAACTTCTCACAGGTACGGTAAAAAATAGTGCATTGAGCAAAACACCAGAATTTTGGGAATACTCATAGTGTTTCGCAGCATTGGCTTGGTTAGGCTCACGCTATGAGAGCATTAAAAATCATTTTTCTGGGATTTGCTTATGTTTTATGTGTTTGTTTGGTATTAATTTCCCTATCGGCGGGATATGCAACAACATCAGCTTCCGTTGATACCTTGCGACAACAGCAGCAACAAATTAATCAAGAACGCCAGAATGTGATTCAGGAACGCGATCGCTTGACAAATTTGCACAATGCTGCACAAAACCGTTTAACTGGTATCAATCAAAATATCAATACCACAAATAATCAAATTCAAGATAGTGAATTGCGGTTAACCCAAGCAACTCAACGCCTGCAAAAGTTAGAAGCCGATTTAGCTGTGGCGCAACGTAGCTACGAAGAAAGACAAGTTGCTACAGTTGCTAGGTTACGATATCTTCAGCGATCGCACGCTAGTCAAGGCTGGGCAGTTTTAATGCAGAGCCAAGATATCAGTGACTTTATCAGCCGTCGTCATCAATTAAAGTTAGTTTATCAGGCAGACCAGAAAATTTTAGCCAAACTCAATGTCCAAGCACTGCAAATCAATCAGCAAAAAACTGATGTAGAACAACAAAAAAATGAAATTGCGTTAATTCGTCAGCAATTACTTTTACAAAAAGCAGATTATCAAGCTCAAGCGCAGTCTCAAGCAGAATTACTTCAACGTTTAAATAGCGATCGCCTCGCCCTAGAAGCAGCCGAAAATCAATTAGCAAAAGACTCTCAAAATCTAGAAAACTTAATTCAAGAAAAAGTCGCCGCCTTAGAAGGACGCAGCAAAACCAACAGCCGCAATAGTGTGATCATTCGCGGAACAGGCGTGTTTGCTTATCCCAGCAATGCACCTACTAGCAGTCCCTTTGGCTGGCGGATACATCCAATTCTCGGCTATCGCCGCTTCCACGCAGGTTTGGATTTTGCTGCTAGTTATGGTAGTACAATTCGCGCCGCAGATTCGGGAACTGTCATTTTTGCTGGATGGTATGGTGGCTATGGTAGAGCCGTAATTATCGACCACGGTAACGGATTGACTACACTCTACGGACACACCAGCGAATTGTTTGTTTCGGAAGGACAAGGAGTACAACGCGGACAAGCGATCGCGGCTGTCGGTTCCACAGGTTTTTCTACCGGGCCACATCTACATTTTGAGGTGCGTCGCCGTGGTACGCCCATCAATCCGGCTGATTTTCTTTAATAGTCTGCAAACTTGATCACAACTATGCTATAATCCAGAAGACTAAGGGCGCGTGGCTCAGTGGATAGAGCAACAGATTCCGGTTCTGTGGGTCGGGGGTTCAAATCCCTCCGCGCTCGTTTTTATAGCTGTATATATTTTAGTAGTCTTGCAGAAAAAAATTTTGCGGACGTACTTAATATAGCAATAATCGCTAATATAGATTTTGCGATTATATTTGCTTTGATTGTGCTGAACCGACCTTTACCTGAACGTTCACAAACTCGCAGGCGCTTACCGAATCAGCGTTGGCAAATTTACCCACAAAAAACAGATTTAGCTGAAAAACTGGCAGTTTCTATTAATCTTTCTCCTATCATCAGCCAGTTATTAATTAATCGTGGCATTGAAACACCAGCACAAGCACAAGCATTTTTAGAACCAGAATCAATAGTTTTACCTCCGCCGTTAGAAGAATTTCCTGATTTGGCGATGAGTGTGGAGTTGTTACAAGAGGCGATCGCATCTCAAAGTAAAATCGCTATCTGCGGCGACTATGATGCCGATGGTATGACTAGTACTGCATTATTATTGCGGAGTCTCCGGGCTTTAGGCGCACAAGTAGATTATGCTATCCCTAGTCGGATGCACGAAGGTTACGGTATCAACAAACGCATCGTCGAAGAATTTCACAGCGAAGGTGTCAAACTCATTCTCACTGTAGATAATGGGATCTCTGCTTATGAACCCATCGCTAGAGCCAGAGAACTCGGCGTAAAAGTCATTGTCACCGACCATCATGACATTCCGCAACAATTACCACCAGCCGATGCTATCCTCAACCCCAAACTCATCGCCGAAGCTTCACCTTATCGCGGTGTGGCTGGTGTAGGTGTAGCCTATATTTTGGCGGTTTGTCTTGCACAACAGCTAGGCGAAACCAGAGGCTTAATTCAGCCAATGCTTGAATTATTCACCCTGGGAACCATTGCAGATTTAGCTCCTTTAACTGGTGTAAATCGCCGTTGGGTAAAACGCGGTTTGAAGCATTTACCAAAATCTAAGTTACCAGGTGTGCAAGCGTTAATTCAAATCGCTGGCGTGCAAGCGAAGCAGGAGGGACAAGGGGGACAAGGTGGACAAGGCGGACAAGGTGGAAATATCGCTACCTTGTCTCCCCCCTCTCCCTTGTCTACCCCTCCTCCCTTATCTCCCCCCAAATCCCTCAAACCAGAAGATATCGGCTTTCGTCTTGGCCCCCGGATTAATGCAGTTGGTAGAATTGGTGATCCGCAGACGGTGATTGATTTACTAACTACTGATGATATGGGAGTTGCACTGACAAGAGCAATGCAGTGTGAGCAAACAAACACTAGCCGTCAGCAAATGTGCGAGGAAATTGAACAAGAAGCGATCGCTTATGTAGAATCAGAATTTATCGCCTCTTTACCACAAGACCGCGTATTATTAGTTATCCAACCTGAATGGCATCATGGTGTAATTGGGATTGTTGCCTCTCGTTTGGTAGAACGCTACGGTGTGCCTGTATTTATTGGTACTTATGAAGATGAAACACATATCCGTGGTTCTGCAAGGGGAATTCCTGAGTTTCATGTGTTTGAAGCGTTGGAATATTGTCGGGATTTGTTAGGTAAATTCGGCGGTCATAAAGCGGCAGGTGGATTTTCTTTACCCGCAGAAAATTTAGAATTGGTGCGATCGCGTTTAATTGATTTTGCTAACCAGTGTCTAGAACCCCAACACCTCAAGCCACTGCTTAAAATTGATGCTCAAGCTAACTTTAACCAAATCAATCACCAACTATTCCAACAATTAAATGCGTTGCATCCTTGCGGTATCGATAACCCTGATCCCGTTTTTTGGACACCAAACGTCCAAGTTATCGACCAGCAAACTATCGGCAAAGGTCATATTAAAGTGACATTAGCCCAAACTATTGATAGTCAGCAATATACAATTAAGGCGATCGCTTGGCGTTGGCGTGATTATTATCCTCTACCACAACGAGTTGATATTGCTTATAAATTGCGCGAAAACACTTTTAACGGCAACACTACCATCGAGTTAGAATTACTCGGCGTGAGATTAACAAAAGCCTCATCTCAAATCTTTTACACTGCATCACCGAACCCACTCAAAGCCACATTTCAACACAATCAACGGCAGTATACTTGTGGCATCTATCAAAATAATTCTTTCCCAGAACTCAGAATCAAAAATCCTGAAGGTAAAATCTTAGTCATGCAGCCAGAACGCACAATCGGCTTGTTGGGAACCAGTCGTGAAGAGGCAATGGAGGTTGATGTCTCTCAACCACAGTATGATTCCATTATTCAAGCAGCGTTGCAAGCATTATCATACATACAGCAGGGAATAGACAACAGGGGACAGGCAACAGGGTTGTAAGTTCCTTATAATATGACTTTTTGGTAAAATTTTGTACCTGATTCACCCGAAATCCGCCATAAATGCTGAGTCATGAATACTGATGTTTCACTCAGCACTCACAACTCAGCACTTTACACTCTTACAGGTTGCCGTTGCGAAAAGCCAGGACAAAAATTACAGCTGGGCCAGCAATGACAATTAATGCAACAGAAAGCAGTTGGAAAATAACTTCCCAGTTGATGCTGGTGAAAGTGCTAATAATACCGTCTAACATTTTTTCTCTTTCCTCCCAATTGTCTTAAAAAGTTCGATAATCAATCAGTTGCAAAACCCGCAATTGATCATATCCGGGAACGGTGTGTGATTTTTAATTTACTTAACAAAATTATAGGAAAAAACACAAAATGGCAAACTGGCAATGTGTCAAGCAATGTGGAGCCTGCTGTAATCTCGACCCTAACGACCGTCCCGACTTAGACGAATACCTCACGCCAGAAGAGTTGGAACTTTACCTGAGTATGGTAGGCGAAGATGGTTGGTGTATTAATTTCGACCATACCACAAGAGAATGCCGGATTTATCCCAACCGTCCGCGTTTTTGCCGAGTAGAAGCAGAAGCATTTCAAGATATGTACGGTATTGAACCAGAAGAACTGAATGATTTTGCCATAGATTGCTGTCGCCAACAGATTGAAGGGGTATATGGCGATCGCTCTTTAGAAATGCTGCGCTTCGACAAAGCTGTTGGCTTGTGATTATGTTATTTTTCGCAACACAGTTGCAATTTATTACAACTATCTGAGAAAATGAGAAAAATATGAAAATATACTAGTCATAAAACTACTGCCTGTGAAACTTGACACTGCACCTGTGGTAATTTCTGCGAAAGACTTACCAGAATTCAAAGAAAACGCTAAATCTCAACTGGATATTGCAACTATTGAGCCTCTGCAACCTGTAATTACTGAAAGTCCTAAAAAGCAAGAATCAGCGTTTGTTGTTTTCAGCACAACATTCGTGACGATATTTCTCGCAGAAATTGGTGATAAAACTCAGCTATCCACTTTATTAATGAGTGCAGAATCTCACGCACCTTGGGTAGTGTTTCTCGGATCTGCGGCGGCGTTAATCAGCACAAGTTTACTGGGTGTACTGTTGGGTAGTTGGATAGCCAGTCGCCTCAGTCCCAAAACTGTAGAAAAATCAGCCGGAGTTATGTTGCTGTTAATTTCCGTCATGCTGTTTTGGGATGTATTGCAAGGTTAATTCCTCTACTCCCCACTCCCCACTCCCTACTCCCCTTAACATTATGGATTGGCATCTTTTAGGACTAAGCTTTATTACAGTTTTTTTATCAGAATTAGGTGACAAAAGCCAGTTAGCGGCGATCGCACTTTCTAGTCGTGGTCAATCTCAAAAAGCTATCTTTTTTGGTACAGCAGGCGCACTATTGTTAACCAGCCTTTTAGGTGCATTGGCTGGTGGTGCAGTTGCAGAAGTATTACCTACAAGGATATTAAAAGCGATCGCGGCTGTAGGTTTTGCGATTCTGGCTGCAAGGTTATTATTTTTTAACAACGAAGAATCAGTAGAATCGGAATAAACACCTTGAAGAATAAGTCACCATCAATTTCATAACTTTTGACTAAAAAATGAGAACCCCAGTTTTTTAGAAAAACTGGGGTTTTTCACATTCAATTTTCACCAATGGATTAGTTTTTCAATTTCAAGACAATATTTAGTTTGAAACGACAGAAGCCCTAATTCCCGTTACTCAGCTTGCATCCGCCAGCATTGACTTAACAATATTCCGCCAGTCAACAGCTTCACTGCATCCAACACCCAGTAACCACCATGTAATAAATCCATTGCTGCGGGAATTGTCGATGTTTCAAACAAATTGAGATGAACTCCAGCCGCGCACATATTGGGAGTTAAAAAATAAGTTTCCAGCAGAGATACTGTGAGCAAAATAACCGCAAACACAATAGTATTAGGATGCCAGTTATATTTGGTTTTACTTAAAGCCAATACACCAGTTAAAATGAGCGCCGCAGATAACAATTCTATGCGATTAAAATTCCAAAAAATTGCGTAGCCTGCTGTAGTAAAACTAGCTTCATTCATCATCCCAGAAAAATAAAGCGTAGGCATTATTACCCAATCTAAAATCAGACTAGCACTTAACCAAAAACCCAAGGTCAACATAATGGCAGGTTGCCAAATTGACCGCTTGAATGCAACTGTAGCAAATGTATTCATAATACAAAATAATTGCTGTGCTTTTACTCTTAGTGTCTAACTTTAAGAGTAACTTTGACAACAAATATCAATTAAATTTTGCAAAATAGTATTAACTAAGAGCAGAAACAAGTAACAAAGATGTAATAAAAACATCTATTGTTGTGCTTGTTTAATACTGAAGATGATGGAAATAATACAGGTAAGACGCACTCAAATTACAATATTAATTAAGTAACCATCCCAAAAATTTATGCGTTCTAGAGTATTATTGGGTGCCGCGATCGCCAGTATAACCTTAATTAAGGGCTATCTGCTGCCAAGTTACGCCATTCAATTACAAGATGGCACAGTGTATTTTGCACAACCACCGCGTTTAGTTAATACCATCACTACTTATAACGAGATTTACGCCTGGGGTGCGACATATTACTTTACAATCAATTTGCCAGAAAATGCCGGCGAACCACTACAAAGCCTAGTAATTAATCAGCACGAAGGCGTAGACAATATTACTTTTGATTTAAACGATAGTGTGGCTTTTGAAGGTAAACCTTCTGGTAAGGGACAAAAGGTAGAATTACAAACTGTAAAAGGCGATCGCAAAACCAGAACAGTCACCCTGACATTTGATCCACCAGTGTCTCCAGGTAAAACCATTACCATTGGTTTAAAACCTTGGCAAAATCCCCGTAGTACTGGTGTTTATCTGTTTGGAGTCACAGCTTTTCCTACAGGGGAAAAATCCCACGGACAATTTTTAGGTTATGGCAGATTGCAGTTTTATAGTAGTAGTGACTCAGTTTGGTGGCCTGGTTTCTGGCGCTAGATAATCGTCATAAATCAATGTAGTTTTCAGAGATTTCCAATTAAAAAATGACAAAAGAAACTTGATAAATTCTGCGCAATTTATCAGTGATCTCCATCAGATATCTTTGCTGATTCTGTAGTGCGATCGCTTTGATAAAATAACAGCAATTATCTGACTCAAATCACTTAAATAATGACGAGATTTATCCATGATCAATTCTCTAAAGATTATTTAGAAGAACTCCTAAAACCATTCGGAACAGTCCAAGCACCAAGTCGAGTTGCAGCCGAAGTCAAAGAAATCGATGTATTATTCACACCAATTCCCACACAAACAGCTAACTTAAACACTTTGGGAATATTAGGCAGAATGGCGACAACACCAGCCATTTTTGAACCATTTCGCAACCCAGTATCCATCGAAGAAATTAAAGATTGTCTCTCAAAATCATTAGAAGTAAACAAAGCAATTCAGCGAGAAGCAAATCGCAACAAAAGCAAAATCTCAGACTCAGAAATTCCCCAACAATGGATACTCACACCCACCGCATCAGAAACAACTCTTGCTGGTTTTGGTGTAGTTCTCAAATCAGATTGGCTGGAGGGAGTGTACTTTTTACCTGAATATTTGCGAACAGCCATAGTCGTAATTCATCAGTTACCATCAACTCCCGAAACACTATGGCTGAGAATCCTGGGACGAGGGAAAGTACAGCAACGAGCGATTGATGAATTAACAGCACTACCAGCAAATCACCCCTTTCAGAGAGTGACGCTAGAATTACTATATAGCCTGCAACAAAACTTGCGAATCAATCAAAATATCGAAACAGATGATCGGGAGTTAGTGATGAGATTAGCACCACTGTATCAGGAAGATAGAGAACGCGCTAGACAAGAAGGTTTACAAGAAGGTTTACAGCAAGGTGTACAACAAGGAGAACAACAGCTAATTCTGCGGCTGTTAAATCGGCGTTTAGGAGAAATCGATATATCTTTAATCGAGCAAATTCAAGGATTATCTATTGAACAATTAGAATCTCTGGCAGAAGCATTGTTAGATTTTGCCATAGTGGCAGATTTAGAAGTTTGGTTAAGCCAACAACAAGATACAACTAATCAGTAAACTATTAATTTTGACTAAGTTGGAGCGATCGCACTCAAGAATAAACAAAATTTTATAACAAAAAAAGAGAGGCTGTTACTTCACCTCTCTTGTTTAAATTTAGTTAACTCAGGTATTAGGATTTTTATCCTTTACCTGTAACTTTTTCAATATCTGTTGGGTTTGTGAACGATGAAGCTGAGAACTTGGCACTGCTTGATGTTGTCGAAACCTACAACACGGATGTAGTGGGTAGGATATTGAGAACGGCAAGCTTGAACTTCGCCTAATACTTCGCGGGTGGATTTAGCACCGAACAAAGGCAACTTCCAAAGTGTCCAGTAGAACTCGGTGGGTTCCGAAACTTCGTTAAATTCAATTGCTGGAATGTAGCCTTGGCTCAGAATGTACTGAACTTGTTTTTCAATTTGAGCGTCGCTGAGGGGGGGAAGATAAGAAAGGGTTTCGTAGCGGCGCTCTTTTGGTAGGGTTTGCATAACTGGTGATAACTGTTTGCTATTTTGTGACGGCTTGGAAATTTCCTAACTGGCTAAGTTGTCCCAGTCAGGATCGGAAAAACTCTGTTGTTCTGATTCAGGACTGGGGTTAGATAAACTCAGCTGCGTGATGCGTTCTAAATGCTGGCGACGTTGTTCTGTATTAGCTTGCTGAATACCAGTCAGAACCATTTCTGGTAAGAACTCGACAACTTCTTCAGCAATGTGTTCTCTGACTGTCATTATCCGCAAAGCTAAATCTGGCTTTTCTTGGAAAAGTTGTTTAATGTAAGCTTCTCCATCCTGGACTTTTCCTGCGGAAAAGTTATGCAGCCAAATTGCCAATGGTGGATTCGTTTCGCCTAGCTGTGCCAGTACAGTCCTTAGCGCCTGATAAGTTAGGTAGCTTTGGAGCGTTCTGGCTGTATCTTTCGCAATTTGCTTGAGATTCATGCTTGACCCAGCCCAAATTTAAGTTAAAAGTAAAAAGTAATAAGTAAAAAGATTTCTTTTACCTTTTAACTTTTTACCTTTTACTTGATGATCAGACGGTATCAACTGCCTCAAACTCGAACTTGATTTCTTTCCACAGTTCGCAAGCAGCAGCTAGTTCAGGAGACCACTTAGCAGCTTCGCGAATAACGTCGTTACCTTCACGCGCCAAGTTGCGGCCTTCGTTACGAGCTTGGATACACGCTTCCAACGCTACACGGTTAGCGGTTGCACCAGGAGCATTACCCCAGGGGTGTCCGAGTGTACCACCACCGAATTGTAATACGGAGTCATCACCAAAGATTTCTACCAACGCGGGCATGTGCCATACGTGGATACCACCAGAAGCAACTGCCATTACACCAGGTAGAGAAGCCCAATCTTGGGTAAAGTAGATACCGCGAGACTTGTCTTGCTCAACGTAGTTTTCCCGCAACAGGTCAACGAAGCCCATTGTAATACCACGTTCACCTTCCAACTTACCTACAACTGTACCGGTGTGGATGTGGTCACCACCAGATAGACGTAAAGCTTTAGCTAATACGCGGAAGTGGATACCGTGGTTCTTTTGACGGTCAATTACTGCGTGCATCGCGCGGTGGATGTGAAGCAGAATACCGTTGTCACGACACCAACGAGCCAAGGTGGTGTTAGCTGTGAAACCTGCGGTTAGGTAGTCGTGCATGATGATGGGCATATTGAGTTCTTTAGCATACTCAGCCCGCTTCAACATTTCTTCGCAGGTAGGCGCGGTGACGTTGAGGTAGTGACCTTTGATTTCGCCTGTTTCTGCTTGAGACTTGTGGATAGCATCAGCTACGAACAAGAAGCGATCGCGCCATCTTTGGAATGGTGCAGAGTTGATGTTTTCGTCGTCTTTGGTGAAGTCCAAACCACCGCGCAAACACTCATACACAGCGCGTCCGTAGTTCTTAGCAGATAGACCTAATTTTGGTTTGATGGTACAACCCAACAAAGGACGACCATATTTGTTTAATTTGTCACGCTCAACTTGAATACCGTGAGGAGGCCCTTGGAAGGTCTTAATGTAAGCAACAGGAAAGCGAAGGTCTTCCAAACGCAATGCCCGCAAAGCTTTAAAACCAAATACGTTACCCACAATTGAGGTTAAAACGTTGGTGATGGAACCTTCTTCAAAGAGATCCAGAGGATAGGCAATGTAGGCAATAAACTGGTTGTCTTCGCCAGGAACTGGTTCGATATCGTAGCAACGACCTTTGTAACGATCTAGATCGGTTAATAAGTCTGTCCATACGGTTGTCCAAGTACCAGTAGAAGACTCAGCCGCTACAGCCGCAGCTGCTTCTTCAAAGGGAACTCCAGGCTGGGGTGTAACACGGAACGCCGCCAGAAGATCCGTATCTTTAGGTGTGTAATCGGGTGTGTAATAAGTTAGTCTGTAATCTTGAACCCCGGCTTTATACCCAGCTTTTGACTGAGTCTTCGTTTGAGCGTAAGACATATCTATCCTTCCAAGATGTCACTCTTTTTACTTATCAAATCACGTTTTGTACAACTTCCTCTCACCATTTTTTCACCCTCATCACTAGAGGAGAAAGTTAGGCACCATTGGTTGTTTGAGGTCGTCTTCGCCACAGGGTAGCAGTTTTTCTTTAATTAACACTTGGTTTCTCACCAGTGCTGTTCATGCTCAGGAGTGCATATCCTGACGCTTGCGCCCTTGTTGGATGGAAAAATTTCTTTTATCTATTCTTCTTGACTCGCTAAACCTTTGTAGCCTCGGTAAAAACTCTCTACTTTGCAGAAAGTATGAGGTTATTCTCGTTTACATCTGTTTAATTATGGAAATGCGCGTTCTCGCTTACATTTCCGCATCCGCACTCTTGCTGTGTTTCCAATTTGTAGAAAGCAAACCAGACGAGACTTTGCGGGATGGTGATTTAGTCGAGTAGTCAGCGAAAGACAAAATTGCACACAACGTAATTTGTAACTTGTCTCACAATATATCAAGAAATTGCATAAGTTATTCTTTGAAAATTTTTAACTTATATATTTAAATTTTTTATTACATAAAGATTTAAACATTTTGTTAAAAATAGTTTACAAAAATGTACAAAGGTGTAAAGCATCAACCCTGGCAAAATAACGACTACTGATATCCTAGAAAACAAAAGTTTGGGTATTGACAGATGTTTGATTTTCTGCATATGTGGAAATCTTAACTAACAAAGGATTGTGGGTTAAGCTGTATGGAATGGAAAGATTGGTCGAGTGTTGCATTTACTGAAAGGCATTGTCTACCATCCTCTTCGGGAATTTATGTGGTTGTGGATGTCAACGAATGTGTTTGGTATGTTGGCAAAGCTAGTGATATTAAATCTCGTTGGGAAGGCAAAACACATCATCGCTATCAACAATTCATTCGCTCTTACAAAAAACACTTATACAGAATCTATTGGTATGAGTTTTCTATTGATGTGTTAACCGAAAAGGAAAAGTACTATATTGAAATCCTAAAACCAGAGCTTAATGGTTGCAAAGTTAAAAAATATTTGCCTCAACAACTAGAAGTTAAAAGGGAAATCAAACGTTTATTAAAAGTACTAAATAAAACCACACTTTTGTTTTCTACAGTGTGTTCTGTAGTGGCTGGCGAGTATGCTGATGACACTATACGTTGCATAGTTATATTAGCCCCTAGCAATGACAGCAGTATACTATTGAACTCGATTCACAAAAATAAATCTCATCGAGTTCAGAAATTTTGGAGTTCATATAGGACTAGTATTTGATTTCTGAAAAAGCACCGTACATTTGAAGAGTTGCAAAATCGAAGTTAGTGTGTCGGAGAAACCACTCAAACATCCACTTGAGATGAGAAAACGAAGGAATCAAAGCACAGAAACGGCGCACCCAGGTTTTAGCTTGTAACCAAATATCCTCAATTGGGTTTTGTGATGGGCAATTAGGAGCGAAGCGAACGCAATGAATTTTCCACTGCTCTGGAGACACATCACGGTTTATCTCTCCTAAAAAGTTTTGAACCAGATGTGAACGATTGTAAGAAGCACCATCCCAAAAAAGAAGTAATCGTTGGTTGGGAGAAGCGTCTAATAAATAACGTAAATAATCAATCGTATTGTTTGAGTTACCAGCATTATAAGCTTTAATAAGTAACTTGCCATCCAGATAATCAACCGCACCGTAGTATGTCTGTTTCTCTCGTTCGTTAACAATGCTAATTGCTATTTCTTGGTCTGTTTTACCCCAGACATAACCAGTTATGTCTCCCCATAATATAGGACTCATTTTTGATTTCTGAAGGTTATTTTCTTAAACCGACAACCTTACCTGTGAACCTTGTTGAGTTTTATGCACTTCAATTCTGGCTTGAAAGGCTTCTTTGAGGTGGGGCATGTGAGTTACTGTCAGTATACAGGCGAAATCAGCAGCGATCGCATTTATGGCGGCAATCAAGCGATCGCATCCTTCGGCATCTTGTGTACCAAAGCCTTCATCTATAATTAACAATTGCAACGCTGCACCCGCCCGTTGTGCTAATAATTTCGCCATTGCTAACCGGATGGCAAAATTAATTCTAAATGCTTCCCCACCAGAGTAAGTCTCATAAGCGCGGGTTCCTTTGGCATCAGCAATTAGAATATCTAAGGTGTCAATCAACTTGGCATTTTTCTTGGTAGATTTACCGCTACGTCCAGCTTTTTGGGTAACAAATTGCACATGCAACTGATTGGCACTCAACCGCGCCAATAACTGATTTGTCTCAGCTTCTAGTTGGGGCAGCACATTTTCAATCATCAATGCTTGGATACCATTTTTACCAAATGCCAAAGCCAACTCATGGTAAACACGGTACTGTTTTTTACAAGCTTGCAGTTGTTGTTGTTGTTCTTCGTACTGTACTTGTAAGGTTTCTAATTGATGGGCGAGTTGTTCCAAACGCCCTAATTTGGCAATTTGTTCATCGAGTTGTCGGCGGCGGATAGCTAATTGCTGTTCTAAAGCTTGAATTTGCTCAATCGGGTTGGCAGACTGGGCTAGTTGTTGGACAATTTCATCAATTTGGCTGGCGAGTTGTTGTCGTTCATTTAACCGCGTGGTTTTCGCCGCTTCTAGTTCTTGTAATCTGCCTTGCAATTGGGGATATTGCTGTTGGGCTGAGAGCAATTGTTGATAACGTAACTGCCAACCTTGACTTTGGCGGACGGCTTGGCGTAGGTTATTATGCTGCTCTGCACTATAACCAATTTCTGTAATTTGACGCTCTAGGGCGGCAATTTGTTGGGCGCATTCAGAATCAGTTTGTTCTTGCTGAATTCTGGTTTGCAATTGGACGATAGTTGCTTGTAATTCTGGTTTGCGGGTGGCTAGTTGGGTTTGGCGTTTGAGTGCGTCTTTAATTTGCCCTTGTTTAATTTCTGCCCAGCGCCATCTTTCAACTTCACTCCGTGCTAGGGCATGGTCTTGCTCATTGTAATTTAATTGTTGCAGATATTCGTCTAATTTCCTCAGTTCTTGCTGTTTATCTTGGGCGTAATCACCCACTTGGAGCGATCGCTCTAAATGTTGTCTTTCCTGCGCCAGTTGTTCTAACTGTTGTTCTGCATCACTGGTTGATTCTAGTTGGGCGGCTAATTGTCCGCGCTGTTCCCGCAAAGAGTCATAAGGTGACAATTTTTGGGAAATTGCCCGGTATTCTTGCCGCAAAGCCTGAATTTCTCTGTCTGTACAAGCTAATTGCTCGCGGAATACCCACAATTGCTCCTCAGTTTCCTTGTACTCCGATTTAGTTTTATCAGCAACCCGATTCCAATGATGCTCATCTAACGGACGTTCACACAAAGGACAAATCGCATCGGGGTTGCGGAGCATTTGTAATTTTTGGTCTAATTCGCCTAATAACCTCTCATATTCTCGCTGCTGTCCTTGCAGTCGCTCAATAAAGTGCCTTCTTTCCTGCCCTTTTTCTTGCACACGTTGCAAATAAACCCGCTCTTTCTCCATTTGTTCAATTTGCATCGCCACCGCCATCACCGCTTGTTGTAGTTCCGGGTGGCGTTGGGAGGCGCGTTGCAGTTGATTTTCTGTAGCTTGGATTTGTTCTAATCTGGCGACTAAACTAGCTTGGATTCTATCTAAATAAGTTTGCAAACTTTGACGCTGTTGCAATAAAGGCGAAACCTGCATCTGTAATTCATCCAACTGCGTCACCCGACGACGGGCGGCGTTGAGTTGTCCTAATGCGGCTTCGACTTCGCCTGATTTACTGAGGGTGTGCTGAATTTCCTGTTCTTGCTGTGATAAGGCTTCCAGTTGTGCTTGGACTTGTTGGAGTTGTCTTTCAATTTCGTGAATTTGCTGAGTTAATTGCTGCTGCTTTTGTTGACGTAATGTTGTGGCGCGGGTGTGTTGTTCAAATTTAGCCGCAAAAGCTTCTTCTTGAGATTGGAGACTTTGATAATGGGCGTAACCGTTTTTAATTTCTGCTTCTTGATTTAAGATTGCGGCTAACTCCGCCAGTTGGGTTTTAACAGATGATTGTTCTTGGTGAAGGCGATCGCAATCTTGAGTTAAATTTTGATATTGTTGCCTCACAAAGCTCAGTTGTTGTTCCCAATTTTGTCGCTGGTGCTGGACAACCTGCAAACTTTGTAACTGAATGTTCTCAAAAGCTTGTACCTGTTGAAGCTGATTCAGTTCGGCTTCTAATTCTACCCGTTGCGCTTCTGTCAATTCTCGCTGTTGCAGTTGAATTTTAATCGCTTCCAAAGAACGCTCTAATTCTTCCGCCCTCGCTTTATATTGTCTGGAAGATTCTTTCGCCCGTTCTTCCAAATCATCATACTGCGTTAGTTTTAACAACTCTGCCAAAATTTCCTTACGTTCTGTCGGGCGCTTCAGCATAAACTCATCCGCACGACCTTGACGCAAGTAAGCAGAATTAATAAAAGTATCGTAGTCCAGTTTAATATGTTCTAAAATCAAATCCTGAGTCGCCCGTACTCCTTTACCTGTCAGAGGACGAAACCCAGCAGGCGTTTCGATTTGAAATTCTAAAACACCAGTTGCACCTCTAATTCTGGTGCGAATGACGCGATAAAGTTGCTGGTTAATGTGAAACGTGAAATCAACGCGGACTTCTTTAGCCCCGGCGTGAATCACATCATCTTCAACAGCAGCACGACTTTCACCCCAAATTGCCCATGTAATCGCCTCAAGCAAAGACGATTTACCCGCACCATTAGAACCAGAAATACAAGCCGTATGCAAACCACGAAAATCTAAAGTAGCATCACGGTAACTAAGGAAGTTTTTGAGGATAAGTTGTACTGGAATCATTGAGGCAATAGCGCCACATCTAGGTTTTCATCAACAAGCAGTACAGATGCACTCTAGATAGTTTAGCTAGGTAGATATCAGTATTCTAGTCTTTAAGTCCGTAATTTTACGAAAATTAACAATATGATGAGCAAGTTTTTCCCATCTGGCAAATTAGGCGTTGCTGATTTCATGTATGAAAATCATTTTGTTTTCTGATAAAACCCTTGTAGGGACGTTTCATGAAACGTCTCTACATTTAAATTCATACCTCTATTCAGCAACGCCACAAATTATTTTGTTAATAAAGAGATGTAAGCTTGAGAGACAATTTATTTTTACTGTAGAGACTTTGTATACAAAGTCTCTACTATAGCAATCCTAAATCATTTGTGAAATCTCTTTCTTTTCCTCTTTCTCTTTCTTTGTGTCCTACCCTGCGGGAAGCCGCTATCGCGTCTATGCGCCCTTTGCGGTACCCTACCCTTCGGGAACGCCTGACGGCGAACGGGAAGCCGCTTCGCGTCTACGTTAAAAAGAATACTTTTTCACAACTCAGATAGAATTGCTATATAGCAATCCTGAATGATATACAAACATCTCTCTACCTTATCTACCTTGTCTCTTTTGTTCATTTCTCAATTAGGGCTGCTATATATTTACTGAACTTAACCCTTCAAATTTCGCAGCAGTAATTGACAACCACATAAAAACGGGTTGGGATTTTCGATACGCTCATCTTGAAGTACCTCAATCGGCAACTTACTGTGATAAATTAACTGATCGTAATCCATCAACGCATTCCACTTAATCTTGCCTGTAGGAAAACCTAATTCTAAAGCGGCATCATAGATTAATTCTTGCCATTTCTCAATCTCTGGATCTCGTGATTTACAATAATCGAGAATGGCGATTAATGCACCAGATTTTGTAACACGTAAAATCTCACTCAAAGCGCGTACAGGATCAGCGACAACACATAGGGTAAAGCCAGATGCAGCAGCATCAAAGCTATTATCGGCAAAATCCAGATTTAGCAAATCAGCGACTTTAAAAGAGATATCTGCGGCGACAGTTTTTTTGCTGGCTTCATTCATCATTTTCTCAGATAAATCTACACCCACAACGCTTACACCTTGGGGATAAGCTGGAAGATTTAATCCTGTGCCAACAGCAGCATCTAGCACAGTTTGTCCTGGTTGAAGTTGTAGGGAATCAATTAGTGGTTGACGTTCAATGTGCCAGTAGCGCAGCATAATCTGTTCATAATCTACTGCACCGTGATTGTAGGCATCAATTATTTTGACTACTTGCATAAACTTACTCATTAATAATATAAGTAAATACCTTGTTGTAACTATTTATGCAATACTTTGACAAGATATAATTATCAAATTTTGTATATTATATAACCGTGTAAATACTTTTATTTTTAGATATAAAATGTAAAACAAAATTATCATGGAACAAATTTAGTAAATTTGCGTCAATTAGAAGTATCAAAATCTTGAGTGGGCAACGTATTTCAAAAGTCTAAAATTTTGTGGAACCACAGCAAATACTCCTCGTCATGCAATCAGTCTTACCTAGGGAATATGCCGAGAGATAGTTCCACGATTAGTCAGAAACAATCTCAGTAACACCTCGTCATTACACAGGTCACACACATAAGCGTAAAATTTGTTATGACACACCTTTATCGGCTTAAATCTGGAACTGCTGCATTCATGGCAATGGCCTTAACTACAGCAGGTGCGATCGCTCCCATGATTGCATTAGCTCCCGCCCAAGCGCAATATAATCTTGGGCAGTCACGCTCAACTACAATTCCTGCTAATGTAACTTTGCCTGTAACTTACGAAAAAGAAAAAATCGTGATCACCCCAGGCGAAAGTATGTCCATCAAGCTGAGAATAGCTAATGACATCATCGATAGAAATAGAAATGTCTTAATTCCTGCTAGAACTGAAGTGGTTGGTAGATTAGAGCCTGTCGAGTTATACGGTAGAAGTTCCTCCAGCAACAGAAATAGTGATAATAGCAAGGGTGTGAGATTTGTTGCTTCTGAACTTGTCTTTCCTTCTGGTCGCAGATTACCAATTAATGCAAATTCTCGCACAATTACTGAAACCGAAAGAATCAGCAAAGGTGCTAATACTGGTCAAATTTTAACCGATGCAGCTATTGGTGCAGGTGCAGCCACTGTTATTTCATTGTTAACGGGTAACAGAAAAGTTGAAGTATTAGAGCCTGTGGCTGGTGGTGCGGTTGGCGCTGCTGCGAGTGTGCTGTTGCGGAAAAACCAAGCTGATGTGTTTGTTCTCAGACCTGAAGAAGATTTGGACATCACACTGACCAGCAATTTAGTTATTTCTCGAAATAATACCTATTAACTAAAATTCCGTCGTGAATTTAATCATGCTATCAGCGATCGCCTATCATAGTGACACAGGCGATCGCTTCATTTTTATAGATACAAAAATTAATATTTCTGAAACATTTTTATTCCTATATCGTCTTACTTAATATTCAAGCGACAGGCTAAATATTTGCTGGCTAATAACCTCTAAAATTCGCTTCACTTATTCTTTAGAAGAAATTTAGTGGATGTACGGTATCAGTTTTTAGTAGAAAAAACCAAGATTAAATTATTAAGCGCCCAAACAAATTTGCATCTTCCATCCTACTGGGAACAATAAAATTCACTAGCAGGATTTAACTAAGTTATCTGTCTATTTATTACATAGGTGCGTTCATAAAATCAACTAATTCCAGTTGGTTTGAAATCAATCGTCAATTCCTAATTTACACATATCCTTGAAGGTTTTTTACTATGCTGAAAAGTTTATCTCTTGCTTTACTAGGAACAACTGTCATTGTAGCGAGTGCTAACCCAGCTAGTGCTGTAACTATGGTAGTAAGTGGCGGTATGTTCTCTAGCTACTCTGATGCTAAAACTGTCACCTTTGATGATGGGACAGCAAATGATCCAAATGGATTTGCTACTTACTCTAATGTGACTACTAACATTGTTCAAGGTAGTGTCAGTGGTCAATATGCTTCACCCTATCAAGATACCACCAAATTCCTGACAATTGCGCCATCAGGTAGTGGTGTTGCAGGTGATAGTGGTTTTGTCAGTATTGCTTTCAAAGAAGCTGTTGATTACTTCGGTTTTTATGCAGGCTCCTTGGATAGTTACAACTACATTGACATCTATAGCGGTAATCAGTTGTTAAAGAGTTTTAGTGGCTCAGATGTGCCAGGTGCTGTAGCTGATGGTAGTTGGACTAGCGGTCAAGCTAATCTATTTGTCAATCTTGTAGGTGATGCAGGCGAAAAATTTGATCGAGTTGTGATGCGCTCAAATGGTATTGCCTTTGAAACAGATAACCACGCCTATAGATTAGCACAGAGTGTTCCAGAACCCAGCGCGATGTTAGGTGTATTGGCAATAGGAACTTTTGGAACTACTTCACTTTTAAAACGTCAACACAAGAAAGTAGCTGTACAAGGATAAATTTTCTTTTCAGCTTAATTTGATAACTGCTATGTGAACAAACTCGCATAGCAGTTTTTTCATGGTGATTTTATGTTGCCATGAGATTATCCATAATGAGAAATAGTTATTGATGAATTATCAATTAATTTTTAATATGTCATAGGAAATAAGTCATACATCAGAGATAGACACACATGACTTATTTCCTATTCATATCTATAATTTGAATCTAAAAATATTTTCAAAAAATATCAAATACCAGAAACTTTTTATAGTCAAAATTGTCTAAGTAATTAACAGAAACAAAATAAATGTAAAGAGGTAAAATTAATGTTTACTTTAAATCGTTGGCAATCTAAAACTGCTGCACTCATGGCTTTGACCATCACTGCTGGCGCTGTCGCACCTTTTATAACTGCCACACCTTCTTTAGCTCAAACTACTTTTACAGATGTTTCTTCTAATTATTGGGCAGCACAATTTATTCAAGAATTATCACAACGGGGTGTAATTGCAGGTTTCCCTGATGGTAGTTTCCGCCCAGAAGAAGCAGTCACCCGCGCTCAATTTGCCGCGATGGTAAATAAGGCCTTTTCAAAAGCACCACAACGCCAAGCAATCAACTTTGTGGATGTACCCAGCAATTTCTGGGCATCTAGCGCCATTCAGCAAGCTTATACCATCGGTTTCTTATCTGGATATCCTGGAAATCGTTTTGAGCCGAATCAAGCGATTCCTCGTCAACAGGTGTTAGTTTCCCTGGCTAATGGTTTGCAATATAGCCCTAGTGGTAATGTGGAAGGCACTCTGCAATACTTCAACGATGCTTCGGGAATTGCGAGTTATGCCCGTAGTCCGATTGCGGCGGCGACGGAACAGCAAATTGTGGTCAACTATCCTAATGTTAAATTCCTCAGCCCGAATGCCACTGCAACACGCGCTCAGGTAGCAGCTTTTATTTACCAAGCTTTAGTGAGTTCTAATCAAGCTTCGGCAATTAACTCACCTTATATAGTTGCGTCTCAACCCACAACACCTACACCCGTCTCAATTACAATTCCCCAAGGAACTGTTATCCCCGTGAAGTATGACCAAGCGAAAAAAATCTTGGTAACTAAAGATGAGACTGCACCTTTAACACTAACTGTTGACCAAAATGTAGTTACCCAAGATGGTACTGTGGTCATTCCGGCTGGTAGTCAAGTTGTTGGTCAACTCAAACCAGCAAAAGGCGGTTCGCAATTCGTAGGACAGAAACTGGTGTTAACCACAGGTCAAGAGTATCAAATTGCTGCTACTTCTGATGTGATTACCAAAACTGAAACAGTCAACAAAGGTACTAGCACTAGAACCATTATTACCAATACAGTATTAGGTGCTGGGGCGGCGGCGGCGGTATCTGCGGTGACAGGCGATCGCGCGATCGCAACCGAAGAAGTTCTCGGTGGTGCTGCGATCGGTGGTTTAATTGGCTTGTTCTTCGGTCGCAACAGTGTTGATTTAATCGCCATTAACCCCAATACCGATTTAGAAATGACCGTCAATCAAAATCTGTTGGTGTCAGTGAGATAGTACTTAGCCCCAACGAATGGAATTCGCGGCTATAAAAACGTAGACGCGCAAGCGGCTTCCCGCAGGGTAGTCCGCCTTCGCGGACTCATATAAAATCAAAGGTTTTGAACCCGCGCTGGCGGGTTTTGTCTGTGTAGCCGCGACTTTAGTCGCTGGGTGCAAGATGTGAAAAGGACAAATTTCCCACTTCACACTTCATACTTCATTTGACTAATTGGCAACCAAATAATAAATGTAGTTCCTGGTGCATCGGATGGTGCGATCGCGGTTGTAATTGCGGGGCTGAAAACTTCAATTTCACCTTGCATTTGCTCGATTAATTGTTTTGCGATCGCTAGTCCCAAGCCTGTACCGGGAATTTCTGTTTGGGCTTGTACACCCCGGTAATGTCTTTCACCCAAATGTGCTATGTCTTCTTGGGGGATTCCTGGCCCAGTATCACTAATAGCAACACCCAAAAAGCTATCTCTTGTTTGACCAACTTGGATAAAAATTTTGCCGCCTCTGGGTGTGTATTTCAAAGCATTATCAATAATATTATTCAATACCTCTTGTAAGGCTTTGAGATTAACACGCACCAAAGGTAAGCTTTTCGGAATTTCGGTTTTTATTTTCAGGTGTCGTTCTTGGGCGATCGCTTTGGCTGATAGTAATAATGGTGCTAATAAATCAGACAAAGAGCAATCCGTGGCTTGTTCGCCTGTACCTGGCAATAATAAAATCGGTTTAGGTTCTGCTTGGACAGTAGCTTCTACAAACACTTCATTTTCTGGTAATGCTCTTGGTGCTACATCCAATTCTGACCAGTCAATAACCTGCTCAAATTGTTGCAATAATTCTTTGAGGCGATCGCTTTCTCGCACAATACTCGCCCCTACTTCTCGGTTTGGGTCGCCTGGGCGCAGTCTTTTAAATAGCAATTTGCCAAAAGTCCGCAATGCTGTCAAGGGATTGCGAAATTGGTGCAGCAAGTTATCTAATAAATCTCGTTGCTGTTCTTGCAGAACTTGTTGTTGATGTAGCTGCTGTTGTAACCAAGCGCGACGCTGATCTAAAACACAAGCGATCGCCAAAGTTTGAACTATCTTTTGAATTGTATTTTGTTCTTGTTCAGTCCAAGCCCGGTCTTCTCTACAAGTCACCAGTAATCCCATCATCACACCTTCATGAACTAAAGGCAGAACAATCTGGTGTCCACTCAGCAAATACTCTTCTTGGAAATTTGCTTGTTCAGTATCTGTTGTTTCGACTTCTGATGCAGCTGGAGATTCCGTAGCTGCGGTTAGTAACTTTTTTTGCTGTTTCGGTAGTAGCAAAATATTACTAATTTGCAACTGTTTGCGTACTTTTACTTCCGTATTTTCTTCTCCAGGCAGTAATCCTGCGGTTTCTGGATAAACAACCACAGGAACCAGCTTCGCCTCAGTTGTTGGCGCTTCTACCAATTCTTGTGTTAAATAAACCACACTTAAAGAAGCACCCAACCCTTGGGCTAACAATGTTATTTGTTCTCGGCATAAAGCCACAAAATCTGAACTAGCAGACATTAACATTTCTCATTTCTTGCTCAGGATCACAGGCTTTGAAGGAATTTTCAAGAATCAGCTTGATTCTAACTCTCTTTTTATCAAGCTTAACTAAAGCTTCTCAAGTAATGGTAGAAATAAAGAAATTGTGTACTTTACTAGTTTTGTGATTTATTTGCCTTCAAAAAAATTATTTTTGTTGTATTAAAAGTTTATAAACTATTGATTTTTTGAACTAGAACTTTTATAATTACGACGGATTTTGTAGCTATCACTACAATCTAATAGCTTGAAAGAGGAGGAAAATAGGTTGGCAAGGAGACGGAAACGGAAGAGTCGTCGTCGCCAGGAAGGACGGCGGATTTTAGAGCATGTGCCTCAATATAGCATCGAAAGCGGCGAAGAAAAACCTGTGACAGCAGCAAGAAAATTCATTCAGGCTGAAGGGATCTTGCCACCCGCTCTGCTACTCGTAAAGCGCAATGAACACACAACAGACCGATATTTCTGGGCAGAAAAAGGTCTGTTTGGTGCCCAATACGTAGAAGAAAACCATTTCTTGTTTCCCAGCCTACGGACGTTAGAAGCTCCGGCTGGTTCAGAACCTGTGGCAGTAGCTGCACGTTGAACTTGAATTGGTACTTTTACGTTGTTGAATGTGTTCTGAATATTCATTTAACTGGCAAAGTTGCTCAGTTTATGCAAAATTTTCAATTTTTTTTAAATTTGGGTCTGATTTGCCAGTAGAGGGTAGTCCAGGCAGTTGGACAAACAACTTTATTCAAGCCAATTTGGTTTGTGTGAGTTGAATTATCAACTAATACACATCAGGGAGTGAGAAAGAGTGATACAAAGCATCCAAAAGCGAGAGTAGATTTTTACTTGGCTTTTGAGAGCTACGTTACAAGATACGTTTTTCTCTAAGACTTTTCGTTACAGAGAGAATTTACATCCCAACCATCCTCTTTCCCACTCCCTATTGTTTATTTCTTCTTGCTGAATTACTAGAAGCAGCTTAAAAAATAAAATTTAATCACTCAGCTTTAAGTTGAGTGCCTTCTGTAACTCAATCAGTTCATCTCGATGGGCAGTTACAGTGATCTTGCCTGGAGAGTTTGGTTCATCTTGATTAGCTTTTTGCAGATGAAGCAAGACTTTCTCGGTTCTTCCGGCTTTTTTCCAATAAAATACACCACTCAAAGGTGCTAACAGAATTATTCCCAGAAAAAAACTGCTAATGTTGGGCAGAAGCAGTGACAAAACAAAAGATAAACAAATTAAACCTACAGTTGCAAGTAGGGTTAAAAAAATCGCTAAAAATAAGCTGGGTTGGACAAAACCCTCAAAAGTGACTTGATTTTGATCTCGGTCTACCGCTGCCACTCGGTAAGACCGTGAACGGAAGTAATCCTGTAATTGGGGCATTAATACAGCTTCTTCCTGCTCAGATATTAGTTGAGCCGTTTCTGTGCGGTCTTTGGTAGCAGCACGAATAAAGAAAAACAACCCAACTAATAACAATAAGGTGAGCAGAAACGTAGATGGCAGAATAGCAGTATCCATAACTGATTGTTACTGTTTGACAGGAGGAGATTTATTCATTATTAATTATTAGTTAATTTGTCCTCCCGTTGATGTACTCTTGCCAAAGACGTGTTAAATCCTGTGCTTGAACTTGCCATTCTGGAGAAACTTGGTACATTCGCCTAGGTCTTCCTCGTCCTTCGAGTTTTTTCCAATACCCATTGATTGCCCTTTCGTCTTCCAGAAATTTAATCGCACTATAAAGCACGGTATCTGAAAGCCGATAGGTTGGATATTCAGTTTCTAAACGTTGAATTAACTCGGTGCCGTAGGATTCACCTTGCAGTAAGACAGACAGTATGTAACAAATTGCTAGTTCCTGACAGAGGTAAGTTGGCGGAGGATTCTCAAAGAATTGATATATATCCTCAAGTTTCATGGTTGGTGAATGGCTAAAAAAATGCCCTAGTGTGGGGTTTATGATCCTTGTGTTACGTATGTAGTACTACTAAAAGTAAGCATTCATACAGAGACACTAGGCAGGATTGTCAAAGCGTCAACGTAAAAAAAGTAAAACAAATATGCCCCACGCAGATAAAGTCATGGGATACAAGCGAAACTCTAAGGAGCGTAAGACTTACTCTCCTATTTAAGCTCTAGGCAGTGTGGTGAGGAGCAAGAAAGACAGAGGCATAGCCACTGTAATTGGTGTCAAATGATGCCGAGCCGATTAGAACTGCATAAGCATAAAATGCCATCGAAGAAATTTTACAAGTAAAATGCGATTTTGTCTGTAAATTTTCTTTCATGACGAAGTTCTACTTGAGCTATTTATAGGTCATCTGGTAAGTGTGATAGTAAATCTAGCAAGTGCCAAGTATATTGGTGATTAGTATGTCGCAAAATTCCGATGCCCTGCGAGCGATCGCTCAAACATTCCGTCTCATAGGTTGGATTAGTTTTTGGATTCAGCTAGTGCTGGGGGTTGTTTCCAGCATCATTGTGTTATTGTTTGCTATTTTCTCCCAAAGAGCCGGTAGCCCTAGTAATAATCCGGGGACGGGGTTTGGTGTATTTTTGGCGGTCTGTGGATTAATTGTTTTAGGTGCGGGTATTTATATTGCTTTTCGCTACACCAGAATTGGGAGACAACTGGAATCTTCAAATCCCAGTAACCGCCCCCGCAAAAGTGAAACTGTACAAGTATTACGCTTAGGCTTGTGGATAAATTTGATTGGGACTTTGGTCACACTTTTAGGAGCGCAGGCGATCGTTGGGACTTTGGTAGCTAGGTCAATTTCTCCCCAAGCCATCACTACACAATTTTTTGATCCAACGCGGATTATTAGCGGTCTAGATATGCTGGTAGTTCAGGCAAACACTAACACCGTTTCCGCCCACTTTGCTGGATTAGTGGCATCGCTGTGGCTAATCAATCGCATCAACCGCCCCTAATCGGATCTTCTTGGCTGATTTCATATTGTCCTGTTAGTAAGCAAAAGTTTATTTTTAACTTTTCCGAAACCAACTTACACAAGTTTGTAACTTAGCATATAGTTCTAAAAAAACTTACTACTTATAAGTAGTATTAAAGCTTACTCAGGATGAAATGTATTTTTTGAGGATATTATGGCAAATTCATTTGACCCCAGGAGAAATCAACCAAGACAAAATTTTGATCAGAATGCTTGGAGATTTGGTGTACAAGTTGCTTTTAGCACTATGGTGTTAGGACTTTGTATTTTTCAGTTGGTGTCGAAACCAAGTAGTGATCAGAATACAGCACTCTACTGGGGTGGGGTGACTAGTGTATTAGCATACTGGTTGCCTTCACCTGGACAGAATAAAGATGATAAAGAGGAGATGACAATTAATACTAGAACGTTTACGGCTACTGACAGTAACGGCCAAGCTGGTCACGATACTGTTTTGGCTCAAACTAATTCCACAACTATAACTACAGACTCTAAAAATTGATATAGCAGGTGAGAGGTGATAGGTTACAGGTTACAGGTGACAATTTTATTGATCAGTTTTTGGGAGTTATAGCAGGGGACAGGTAATAGGTGACAGGTGACAGGGTTAAAAGCTTTGTGGTGTCTAAGTTTTATTATTTATCGATGTCCTAACCAACTTGGCTACTGCTATAACTTCATAGGGAATTTTGTTTACAGCATATTTCATCTGAATGAGGTACATTTTTCTAGCCTCTAGCCTCTAGGCTCTATTAACTCTGTTGATCTCAACTTAAGAAAGATAGTCTTCATCTTCGGGATGATTATCCCAATTAGAAACATTATTAGAACGATAGGCTTCGGCTTTGGTGCGGCGATTTTCCTGGCGTAAAGTTTCTCGTTCTCGTGATGTGAGTTGTTGCTTTTCGGTAATGGGCAAACGTTCTACTGTACGCTTAGAGGATTTCTGTCGCACAAAGGTTTTCCAGGCAGTTTTTATACCCACTACAAAGCTACGAGTCCCAACTTGAAGATTTTGGGCTTGTTTTTTTGCACCATCAATGCTTTGGTCAACTTGTTGAACGACTTGACTAGCACTTTTGACACCTTCACTGACATCATTAGTTAAGTCAGTGATTTCGATACCAGTGGTGCGGATAGAATTTAAAGTAGGTGGTAACTCCCGCGAAAGAGTATCAAAAAACTTTTCAGCACTGCGGGCGGCGCGTGCTACTTCTTGCAATGCGGGTATTGCCGCTACTAAAACAGCAGTTAGGCTGGCGGCGACTAAGAGTAGGGAAAGTCCCAACCAAAATAGGGGGTCTATCACGGCTTATGCTATCTATGAGCGTTCCAAAGGCTGGGGAATTGAATCTGAGTCTTCTTCTGTTGTTTGCCGATGCAAAACTTGACTTTCGCGCTGACTAGCATCAATGCCAGCTGCGATCGCTTCTTTTAGTCTATCTAAAGTTTCATCCCAGTTACGTAATGCGTTAGCAGACAGACGATCTGCCTGAATTTGTACACTTGTTGATAAATCTTCCGCTAATTCTGGGATGGCATCAGCAGACTTTTTCAAAAGTTTACGGGTTTCGCGTCCTGTGCGCGGAGCAATTAGCAAACCGGTTAAAGCACCGATGGTTGCTCCTAGCATCATACCGCCAATAAAGACTCCAGAACGGTTATTAGACATCTGAGTTATTTCTCTCCTTACACTTATTTTAGGTGGCTTGTTTCCCCTTGTATAACCAGAATGATTTTATCGAGTTAATTTATCTTGACAATTGATCAACGAGGAAGGTTGCTGTTGTTTATTCTGGTTTTGGTAACTGTCTTTGTTTGCCCGAAAGAATGAGATTGGCGAATATAGCGTTTACTTAGTCGCTGTCCTAACAATAGCAGACTCACAATTTGCCGCACTTGCTGAAGTTGGGATTGTAGAGATTGATTTCCCAGTCGCAGGTTGCGGATATTTTGCTGACTGATATCCAGATTTTGGGGTGCTTGGGACAGGAGATTCTGGCTACATTGTTCATATGTGGTTAACCTATCAGTTATCCAGGCGATTCTTCCCTTAATTTGCCAGATTTGCCAAGCTACGTAGAAAAGCAATAGGGAGATGAGAGTATTAATAACGACTACTACTGTAACCATTGTTTACATACGTCAGAATTTGATTGATGTTTGGGTGTGGGAGAAGTTGCGATCGCAGATAATAAAATTAATCTGATGGGCAAAATACCGATGGAACCTCTCACCCTCAACATACCACCCGCAGTAGGTTTGACAGACGAGCAGTTTTATCAAATATGTCTAGCCAATGATGAATGGCGCATCGAACTCACTGCCGAAGGAGAATTAATTATTATGCCACCAACTGGCGGCGAAAGCGGTATTAGAAATTCAGGGTTGACAGCTAAACTTTACATTTGGAATGAACAAGCAAAGCTGGGAAAAGTATTTGACTCTTCTACAGAGTTTCGCTTACCAAATGGTGCGTATCGTTCGCCGGATGTTTCTTGGGTGAAGCAAGAAAACTGGGATACACTAACCCCTGAACAAAAAAGACGCTTTCCACCCATTTGCCCTGATTTTGTCATTGAATTGCGCTCCCAAACTGATTCTCTCAAAAAATTGCGAGATAAGATGCTGGAGTATCGAGATAATGGTGCGCGTTTAGGTTGGTTGATTGACCCTTTCACACCTTTAGTAGAAATTTATCGCCCTGGGGTGGAGGTGGAAGTGATTAATTTTGCTGTGGAACAACCACCTGCATTGTCTGGTGAAGATGTATTACCAGGATTTATCTTATCTTTAACTACAATCCTAAATCCTTAATTAGTGGCGGGTGAATCCACCACTAATTGATTCTGACTTCTGAGTTCTTCTGTAACAAGACTTAAAGATGTTCTCAGTGAACCTTGCTCTCCAAAACGAGAATCGGAATATCTAGTGGTTTCCTCCGCAATTAGTCTTACATCTTTAACTTTCTAAATCAGAAGATACAAAAGATATCCGTTAGCAATTCACCAACTCAACTCAGCGAGAATTTTCGGAGGAATTGCGATCGCATTTTTAGTAGTACTCCAAAACGTCAAATGTGCGTTGTCGCTTGATGAACATTAACAGTTTTCATAAATTTTTAACCTATTTCCTGCATATTTCTAGAGAATTGGTCTGAAAGTATTTTATAGAAGATACTCTTCATTCAGCAGTTCTCCATTGCGTCAAGTACATCTCAATAGGGGCATAGAGACACTATGTCTATTTTTTTGTACTTCTTAACGGTGAAAATTGCTGTAAGTTTTTGATTTAATCAAATGGATTGAAGAATGATAAAACCAGTAAGCACCGACATAAAATATGCTTTTCCCTTAATTACTTATCCAGATGGTAGGAAATCTATTTGTATTATTCCTTCAAGATATGTTCAAACAGCATTATCTGAATCAGATTATAAAGATTTAAGCAATGAATTTGGATTAGAAGTAGCCTTGGTTAAAGCTGTGATGGAAGTTGAATCTAATGGTTCTGGATTTTTATTGAAAGAACCATCTCCAGCACGCCCAAAAATTTTGTTTGAAGGGCATTGGTTCTATAAATTAACTCCTAAACCTGTCTCTAAAAGCCGTCCTGATTTGTCTTATCCTAGTTGGGATAAAAGTAAATATAAAGGTGGTTCTGGCGAGTGGGAAAGATTATTAGATGCAATGACATTTGATGAAATTCAGGCTTTAAAAAGCGCATCTTTTGGATTGGGGCAAGTGATGGGGTTTAATTATACTGCTGCGGGTTGTGCTTCGATTCAGCAGTTTATTGAAGAAAACTTTGCTGGAGAGTACTGGCAAGCCCGACATATGATGAATTTTATTGTGAATAATAATCTGCTAGATGAACTAAAGCGAAAAGATTGGGATGGTTTTGCTAGGGGTTACAATGGCCCTGGTTATAAAAAGAATAACTATCATACCAAGTTGGAAGCAGCTTACAAAAAAGCTCTATAGAAAAGTTGGGAGGGTTGAAGGGGTGTAGGTGTTGATTGACACTCTTTCACCCTCTGCCAAACCCTGATTTGCTTGAAATCTGGCTCAAGATAGTTGTTAATTTATGGAAAATATAAATTGTTTGTTACTTAGCACAAAAATATAAAACCGCTTATTATGAGTAAGATTATCATGCAAGCGAGACCAGAGGTTTTGATGATATGGTGGCTGATGTAATAACAGATACAGTTCCCGTAACTGTTTTGACTGGCTATTTGGGTGCAGGCAAAACAACTTTACTCAATCACATTCTCACTTATGAACATGGTAAAAAAGTGGCTGTGATTGTGAATGAATTTGGCGAAGTGGGCATTGATAATCAATTAGTTATTGATGCCGATGAAGAAATATTTGAGATGAATAATGGCTGTATTTGTTGTACAGTCCGTGGTGATTTAATTCGCATCATCGGTAATTTGATGAAGCGACGTGATAAGTTTGACCATTTAGTAATTGAAACTACTGGTTTGGCTGATCCGGCACCAGTAATTCAGACATTCTTTGTCGATGAAGATATGCAGGCGAAACTGTCTTTAGATGCGGTGGTGACAGTGGTGGATGCCAAGCATATTTGGCAACATTGGGAAGCTGATGAAGCTCAAGAACAAATTGCGTTTGCGGATGTTATTTTACTTAATAAAACCGATTTAGTTGCCGCAGAAGAGTTAGAAGAATTAGAAAAGCGGATTCGGGGGATGAATGCGATCGCCAAAATCTATCGCACCCGTAACTCAGAATTAGCAATGGATTCCTTATTGGGTGTGCAAGCTTTTGATTTGAATCGCGCCTTAGAAATTGACCCGAATTTTTTAGGCGAAGATGCCCACGAACATGATGAAAGCGTTTATTCTGTGGCGTTAGTAGCAGCAGGCGCACTCGATGGTGAGAAACTACACGCTTGGATGAGTAAATTATTACAAACTCAAGGCCCTGATATTTTTCGGATGAAGGGCATTTTAAATATTGCGGGGGAAGACAATCGCTTTGTGTTTCAAGGCGTACACATGATATTTGATGGTAGACCCGACAGACCTTGGAAACCCACTGAAACACGAAAAAACGAGTTAGTTTTCATCGGTCGGAATTTAGATGAAGCTAAACTCAAACAAGATTTTTTGGCTTGTCTAGTGTAGAAAGTGCTGAATGCTGAGTCATGTACACTTCGACTTCGCTCAGTGTACATGACTCAGAACCCTAAACCCTTACACCCCTACACCCTACGCCTTTACACCCCTAAACCCTTACACCCTTATTTAATGCTTATCTGACAAAATTGGCTCTGTGGCAACATTACCTAAACGGATGCTGGCTAACAAATCTTGCCATTGTGTGTTCAAGGCTGAATCTTGAGGATTTTCTTGTCTGAGGGTGGCTAGTATTGTGATGGCTTCATGCCAAATACCATTTTGAGCATAGATAGCAAATTGTTGTAAAAGTGTGGCTGTTTGCAGTTCCTTGATAGTTGCTTGACTGAGGTTAACTCGTTTAACTACTCCTTCCACAAAAATAGGAGGTGATGTTTCTTTAGTCTCACAAGCAAAAGTCAAAAACCAACGATATCGTTGATTAACAGCTAATTTGGGAGCATTAGCAGGTAGAGTCACACTAATGATTCCGGGATTTTTTGGCAGTGCTATTGGTTGGTTATACAATTCCTTTGATTGCGGCTGATCTTCTTGCAGGACAAACTTAGCGGGAAGATTATCTTTTTGGGAATACGGCACATAAAACCAAAATGTTGGGTGTGGTGATGTAGTTAATGACCAAACATTGGTAATTGAAGATGGTTCTTTTGTATAAGGTACTAAAGCCGTCAAATCTTGTTGGACTTGGGGACAAGAACCGCGTTTTGCACCACCCAATACCCGACCTCCTGGCGGTGGATCTGCTGGTGGTTTAGGTGGATTAAAATTTACTGTTTGGGATACGGTTTTCATGTTGTAACTAGCCATTGGTATTGGTGTTGCCATTGGCTTTGGGGTTGCTGCTATTGCTAGGGTTTGGCTGGCTAAAACACCTACGTAGCCTAGAGTTAATCCGAGTAATATTTTCATCAGTTCTAAACTCCAGTTGTGTGAGGCTGAGACAGTTGATTTTATCTCTGTAGACTACTGTTTCGGGCGGTTAATTGTTCATGTTTTTAACTCTTTTATCGGCCTTCTGCCTGCTGCCTTTCAACTCCTGCCTTCTTAAATTTTTGCCAAAACTTCGATGGGCAATTTTGGATGGCAATAGTAGTTGTTGTTCCTACCAACAACCAAGCTGAAGGCACAAACGGCACCCATACACCCCAGATTAATAAACCAAGACACAGTAAATAAAGTAAGCCAGAGGTAATACCCAAGGCTAATGCCAACAGGGGTAACTGCCGCCATCGCCAAACTAACAAGCCACCAACCACAGACCAGCCCCAAATCCAAAGTATTTCCCATCCAAAAGGCCACACCGTCAGCAATGGTCGCTGATTTAAGACGGCACTAATAATTTGGCTAATCATGTGTGCCTGAACGATAACTCCGGGCATTTGTGAGTCTAATCTGCTGCTGAATGGTGTCGCCCAATAATCAGGAAAGTCACCTCTAGCTGTCACACCGATTAAAATAATTCGGTCTTTGATGGCGTTAGAGTTCATCGGACTCGATAAAATTTGGGTGAGTGTGACGGTTTCGGCAATTTTCTTGGTAGCGCGATAGTTGAGTAAGGTTTGACCGCTATTGGCATCAATGCCTTGATAGCCGCCACTACGAGACGATAAACGGGGAAAAATGGTATTACCTAACTGTAAATTTCTTTGGGGGGTGAATTTTGGTTCAATTCCCAAGGGTAAAAGATAACGAAATGCCAATTGTGTGCTGAAAGCATAGTCAGCTGAACACAGAGATGCTGTTTCTGGGGTAAAAAACATTAAATGGCGACGCACCACTCCATCGGGATCATGCAGAAAGTCGCTGAATCCTTGCCGATTTTTGGGAATTTCTGGTGGTGGTTCAATGCCTTTGGTCATGACAGTTGAATCACTACCTTTACACACACCAATTAAATTATCAGTTTTTTGCAACCTTTGAGCTAATTCTGGGAGTTCGGCGGGAAAATCACGATAAATATCTAAGCCGATCGCTCGCGGTTGGTATTCTTGTAATTTGATTAGTAGGGCATTAAGTGATTGATCAGATAAAGAAGTTCCCTTCAACACCTGACCGCTACGACGTTGGTTGACTAAATCAGCGTCGTCAATAGTTACAATTAATAGTCGCTGATCTGGGCCTTCATCGGGGCGCGATCGCATCATTTGATCGTAAGCTTGGAGTTCTGCACTTTGGAAAACTCCGAAAAACCGCAGCCCCAAAATTGCTAATGTCATAACGACACTAGAGGCTATACCTAATTTCCAGTGCAATTTGGGGTATTGATGTGAAATTGGAATTGGTTTAATTGTGGGTGTAAGCTGTTGCCAAGTTAGGGGAATTTGGGCGGGATTTTGACAAATTACTGGTAGCCATGTCGCACAGGGAAATCTATCTTCTAAGCCTTGCAAACGTTCCCTGGCTTGACGAACTGCTTGGTATAAAGATTCGCCCCCGGCAAAACTTGTTAAAAAATATTTCAAAAATTCTTGGGCTACTTGGTCGGGGACAGGTTCGCGCATAATCACCATTTGGGGAATATGCAGATCAGCTAATTCTCGCGCTAGTCCTAAACCATCACAGGAGTTAAAAATTGCTAAATGTAAGCCGCGTTCAATGGCTTGTTTGAGGGCATATCTTAACTCGTGAATGCTGAAGCTATCGGTTTTGTTTAAATAAATTCGCCCGGTGGCATCATTTCCCTGACTAGAACTGTGTCCGGCAAAGAATAAAATATCCCAATTTTGCCGCCAGAGAAAATCGTTTAATTCTTGACGCTGTGGTTCTACTAAAAAGGTGATATCGGCATTTTGACATTGTTGTAAAATGGCTAAATCTGCTTGGGTGTCAATGCCTTGACTGTTACCAACGATGGCTAAAATTTTAACTTTTTGGTTTTGCGTGCGGAGTTGGGGGATGCTGTCGTAGGTTGGGGAAGCGATCGCGATTTCTGCTTTAGGATATCGTTCCAGTAATTCCCACAGATGCCAAGGTAATCTCTGCAATTGACTATTATCTGTTTGTAAAATTACCCGTACTTCATCTGTAGGCAGGAGTTTTTCTAGCCATTTTTCCCGCAGTGGCCGAAATTCTTCAGAACGCAACCAAGTATTAAAACGTGCTTGTAAAACATGGGCTAAATCTTGGCAACTTTGGGTAATAGAAACATTTGTGACTTGAATTTTTTCAGCATCTAAGCGAAAGGTATTACCAATTTGACGATAACTTGATTGCCAACGGGTGTAGTATAGCGGCATTTCTGGGCATGGTGGCAGTCTACCAGTGATTTCTGTGGTTGGGCGATCGCTTTCTTCACCAATCTGAAGCGTCACAGCAAACCCTTGGTTAAAACTAACGTCTCCAAATTTCAAAACCACTAACTTAGCCATGACCAATAAAAAATTTTAGATTCTATAGCAAAGTGCTGAGTGCGGATTTTCTAGTCTCTAACCTCTCCGAACCTCATATTTTCTCAAATAATAAATTGTTCTCTAACACTCATATCATCTAACGAAATTTCGACGCTAAATTGTTCTTGAATATCTCCCCGAAATTGCAATTGAATGTAATTATCCGCACTTCGGGCTTGGGCTTCTAAAAATACTGCGCCTGACTCATCTAATACAGTGAGTTTTACACCTTCTGGCAAATAAACTCGATTAGCTGTGGGGTGCAATTGCAAACGGATACTAGTTTGATTTTCTTCTGGGCTAATTTCGACAATCAACATCAAGGGTTGATGAGCTATTTGAATACCCAGATCAATCAGTTTTGCTCGTTTGGTGGTTTGTGAGCGTTGGTTAGCAGATGATTCTTCCGTAGTTACACTACCACGAAAAGCATAATTAGGTCTAGAATCTAACAATTCTCGTAAAGCTTCCACTGTTTGCCAACCTGCATCCACTTGACCGATAAACCATTGACTTAAATTTACTAAAGCTTTAGCTGGAGAAGCTTGTAGTTGGGCGATACGGTCAATTAATGCTTCTAGAGGTTGTAGTTGATGCAATGGTAAAAATTCATCATTCACACTCCGCATAAACCCTAGTATATGGGCTTCATGGAGTGATTCATCTACTTGCACCACCACATAACCTACTCTGTCTTCCCAAGTTTCGGGCGGAATGAAACAAGCTTGTTCGTTTAATTTGACTGGGCGACATTCTAAACGACCGACAGAGGTGATTTCTAAGTCAGCTACGTTACTACATAACTGCATAATTGGGTTCCAACTATCGCCAACGTTGAGGTTGGTGGGAATTTCCATTAATTGAAAATACTCATTCACCACCCAGACAGCCAATGTATTTAATCGTACTTGTTCGGCTTTGGCAGAGTTTGGTTGTTGATGGGCAAATCTTTCAGCCATCTTACAAGCGGCTTGAGTGATAGGCAACGTGATGCCTAGATCATCTACTCTCTGGGTGGTTCGAGTCATAATGTTATACCTAGTGTTCAGGACTGTGCTGTAATATCTATCGCCCAGGCTCAATAAATTTATGCCACAAAATCAAGAAATAAAAGAAATATCCTGATATTTTTGTGTATTTATAAATTTGTGCTATTGCAATGCCAAGATATATAAATTTTTTATGAAGCGGTTGCTATTAATTACAGAAAGATTTGCCCCTGATGTGGGGGGTTTGGCTAGGAGTGCAACAAGGTTAGTGGAGACGCTTTGTCAGTTGGGTGTAGCAGTTGATGTTGTCACCTGGAGTCGTTATCTGCAACCGGGGGAAGTTCTACCACCGGAAAGTATAAATGGCAAATCCCGTGTTTATCGTATTGGGTTATACCGGAATTGGGATATGACTATGCCCCATACTTTAAATGTGCTGGAATGGTTGCATTCTGGTTGGCATTATGATGCAGTGTGGGGGCATTATGTATTTCCAAGCGGTTTTTTAGCAACTTGGTTTGGGGGAATGCAAGGAATACCCAGTACTGTTAGCGCCCGTGGTAATGATATTGATAAAGAAATGTTTCCCCCTGGTGATTTTGCCCGTTTGCAGTGGACATTGCAACAAACTCAAGTCATTACGGCTGTGAGTGCTGATATGTCGCGCAAAATTCAGCTATTGAGTAGGAGAGATGATGTGTTGGTGTTGAAAAATGCTGTAGATACAGAAATTTTTGCGCCTAAGTCGATAATTAGTAGGGAATCTTTAGGAATTGCGCCAGAAGAAGTAGTATTGGGGTTTTGTGGAGAATTGCGGGAGAAGAAAGGACAGCAATTTTTATTAAATGCTTTAACAACGGTACGAAATCAGCGTCCAGCTTGTTTATTGATTATCGGTGAAGTGCGGGCTTCTCAGGAATCTGTGTTGCAAGTTTATGCAACTCAACACCCAGAACATGCACAAAGAATTATTGTGACGGGACATTTACCTGATACCCAAGCAGTGGCGGCGCATTTACAATTGTGTGATGTATATCTCCAGCCTTCACTGTGGGAAGGAATGCCAAATGCACTTTTAGAAGCAATGGCTTGTGGTTGTTGCTGTATTGCTAGTGATGCGGGTGGTATTGCTGAAGTAATTACACATGGTGAAGATGGTTTTATTGTGCCGCGATCGCAACTGCATAAATTAGGTGAAGCTGTTTTAGAATGTTTGACAATGCCCAGCGCCATCAAATCTCAAATTACTCAAGCTGCACGCGATCGCATCCTCAAAGAATATTCTATCCCTCAAGAACAACAGCGCCTGCAAATTGTTCTTGACCGTCTTTTAAAAAACTCAGGGTGAAGAGGGTGTAAGGGTGTAAGGGTGTAAGGGTGTAAAAAGTGATTCTTCTATATTTTAATGCTGCCCTAGTTAGAAGCTTTTAAGTTAAAAGTCAAAAATCAAAATGCAAACTGTCTACCTTGTCTACCTTGTCCCCCTTGTCTCCTTCCTCAATCCCCAACTCAGTATAAGCCTTAATTAAAGCCTCACCTGCAAGTTGCCAAGTATAGTATTGTTCTATTCGCCCTCTAGCATTAGCAGCGAGATAAGTTGCTAATTCTGGTTCACTTTGCAAGCGACAGACTGCATCTTTAATAGCTTTGGCGGAACTGGGTTTAACTAACAAAAAATGTATGCCATCTTCGCCTAGTTCTCGCACTACTGGTAAATCACTAGCAATTACAGGTGTACCTGTTGCCATTCCTTCTAAAATCTTCAGTGGACAGCAGCCTTGAATTAAGTTGCGATCGTTTGGTGTTAAAGGTGCCAAAATCACATCAGCATTATGGATATATTCAACCAATTTTTTCTGTGATATTGGTTCTAATATTTTAACCTGTTCAGCAACTCCTAATTTCACAGCCATTTGTTTTAAATTTTTAATTTGGTCATTTTTGGCTTGTCCAATTACAGTTAAATAAACAGGAATCTCGCGGTTGATTAAAGCTAAAGCTTCAATTGCTAAATTTACACCTTGCCACGGTGACAAAGTACCAAAATATATTAGATTGAGAGATTTTTGGTTTAAATTTTGGCTTTTTCTAGAGTAGGTAAATACATCCAAATCTACCCCATTAGGAATTACTCTAATTTTATTAACTGATATACCTCGACTTTGTAAATATTGCGAGGTAATACTACTGGGTGTGATAATTAAATCTGCTGCTGCTAGACAAATTTGCTCTTGAGTATATAACTTATGTAAAAGCTCATGATCAGCAACAACATTTGGGTAGCGATATTTTAGCTCTATAGAAGGTAAACCATTCACTTCAAAAATTAATTTTTGATAATATCGATGTTTGTTTTGTGCAATCACCAAACCTTCATAAATTGACCGTATATGTATAACTTGAAATTGCTTATCTTGTAACCATATTTTTAATAAATAACGAAAATTCAAAATTCGCTGAATCAAATTATCGCCGCAAGCAGCTAAAGCTGTGTGTGTAACTTGCGGATAAATCTCTTGACTATCTATACATTGTCTGGTTGGTGAAACTGTTACTAACTGGATGCCATTAAAAGCAGTTCCTAAAGTTTGAGCAAAAGCTGTAATATGAATTGCTGCTCCTTTTGGTGCGGGTACAGTATCAAAGGAAATATAAGCTATTTTTGATTGCTTCATAAATTTATAGATAACAGGTGGGCATTTTTAGCTAAACTTTCAATTAACCTAGAATATAGTAGTAAATACCAACCTTACACATACTTCCAATACAAGATACAATTGCTGTATTTTAATAATTGATTATCATCAAGGCAAAACCAAAGTATAATTTATTAAAAAATATTGCAAAATATTGAAATTAATTTAAAAATTACTTTTTTTAATAAAAACCAAATAAATTTTATTCAAGCTGCTTTAGTTGTAAATAATTATGCCTATTGATGTAAAACAATTCCGGCAAAACTTGACTTATACAGCGCAAGCATCAATTAAGCAAGTAATTGCTGATTTGCAAGAGATAGCAGAGATTGATCACCTCGCCGAACTGAAACAAAAGGAATATGGCAAAAAGGCATTAAATTACTTTTGGGGAATATTAATTGCCGTTATTTTCATAATTGTCATCTCTATCATTACACCTAATGATCAATTATTAGGTGTGCTGATACTCTTATTAACTTTAGCAATTGTTGGGCTGGCGATCGCTTTTATTTTGGCATTATTCAAGCGGTCAAAATTTGGCAGAATCAACGTGATTAATTATCGCTACCAGTCTACACAAAGAATCTTACAAATGTTAGCGAGAGATATGGATAGCAATGCAAACATTAATTTGCATCTATCTTTTAAAATAACTGAAAAAAACGAGCATCAAACGAGTACAACACCCCACCCTAGTAAACCTGGTTGGCAAATAGATAATTATCAACATGAATGGATGAAAATTGAAGGACAGTTTTTAGACAAGACTCGCTTTGAATTATCTGCTACTTCTTTATCTAAAAAGCAACACGGATGGAAACGTGGTAGCAGTGGTAAAAGTAAATATAAATCAAAAATTAAGTCTGGAGGATTAGATATTCACTTAGATATGGTCTATTCTCAGCGTCGCTATGGCGCAATCAAAGTTTTAAACGATGAAATTGATGGAGCATTAAAATTACCAAAATTATCTAATCTGCGAAACTTAAGATTAACAGATAAATCTATGCAGCTTGCCGTCAGGATAGCACCTAATGTCGCTGACAATCAAGAGGAAATTTATCAAACAGTTACAGCAATGTTTTTAAGTCTTTATCAAGTATTGAATCTAGCAAAGGCCTTGTCTAAATAAGTACAGCATTTTTCAGTTGAGTACAGTACAAGTTTATAGGAGCTAGAGGCTAGATGAATGTACTTTATTGGAGTGAAAAACGCTGTAAAAAAATCCTAAAATAATTTATAAACATCTTTCTCCCTTGTCTACCATGTCATCCTTGTCTCCCTTGTCTCTGTTGTTTACATATCAAATAGAAATACTATAGTGATCAAGATACTACAATAGACTGATAATGATTAAACCAACTTAAAAGTAGGTGAAATATGCAGTTAGAAATCAAACCACACCATTACACACCTGAAGAATATTTAGAACTGGAAGAGAAAGCAGAATTTAGGAATGAATATCGTGATGGAGAAATTATTCCCATGACTGGTGGTACTACTAATCATAATAAAATCGCTTTGAATTTAGCTGTATTTCTAAAAATGATATTGAGAGGTCAAGATTATGAAATCTATATCAGTGATGTCCGCTTATGGATTCCTCGATATCGCCAGTATACTTATCCAGATGTGATGGTAATTGACGGAGAACCTGTGTATACAGGAACAAATACGACTACTGTGATGAACCCTTGTTTAATTACCGAAGTTTTATCGAAATCAACTAAAAACTATGACCAAGGTGATAAATTTACTTATTATCGCTCAATTCCTGAGTTTAAGGAATATATTTTAATTGACCAGTATAACTATCATGTTATGCAGTATGTTAAAACTGCTGAAGGTCAATGGTTATTTACAGAGACTGAAACTCAATCAGCAACTTTATCAATTCAAACACTTAATGTTGAAATTGCATTGAGTGATATTTATGAACGAGTTAATTTTGCTGACAACAATGAAGAAAGCTAAACTAAATCTATGAAAAATAGAGTTTTAAAAATTGCAACTTTAGTTTTTTTAATTACCGCCATTTTAGGCTGTAGCAATGCAAGTAACAAGACTGTAGAACAGCCAAATCAAGTAAATAGTTCTCCTGTGGCTGAAAATACAACTAATGTAGCCACACAGACTGATAAAATTAAAATTAAAACCGAAACTGGGACAGATTTATTTGAACTTAAGCCGCAAGCAGATGGTGCTAAATTAGTTGATGGAAAAGAACAAGAAATAGCTAGAATTAAATCAGAAAAATCTGGTAAATTAAAATTTAAAAATCCAGCTGATAAAACTTTAGGTTATGTAGTCACAGAAAAAGGCTCTTGGAAGTTAGAAAATTCCAGCCAAAACCAAGATTTATATAGTTTGATAAAGCAGAATAATGGTGATTATAACCTAGAAGATTCAGGAAAAAAATTAGTTTATCAGATTAAATCAAATGATAAAGGTATCGAAATTTTAAACTCTAATAAACAGCTAGTTTATCAAGTCAGAATTAAAGAAGGTAAGACTGCTTTAAGAAATCCAGCAGGTAAAACTGTGTTTTATACTAAATCGAGCATTTCACCAATTGCATTTGCTTGTTTTGGGTTTGATGTTCTCAACCGCGAACAGCAAGCAGCTTTGGCTTATGCTGTCAATTTAACCGGAGGACAATAGACTTTGCAAATACAGCTAACTTGGATAGATCCAAATACAGGCGATCGCAGAGAACCACTCTTAGAAACTCCAGTGGCTATTGGTAAACAATTTGATGCTATGCCACAGCAAATTCATGCACAAAGAGTTTCTCGAATAGTTATCGAGGATGACTTAATTGCAGATTACCATGCTTTAATTGACTGGCAAAATCAAGAGTTAACAATTATTAACCAAAATACAAATAATTCTATCAAAATTAACAATGCTCAGTTAACTAATGGTATCCTGCAAAATGGCGATCGCATTCAAATTGGCAGTTGTGAAATTGTCGTCAACTTTGCAAATCTAGGAGAGTGCGATCGCATGGTAGGCTTTTTATTTAAACGCCGTTGTGGACGCACCGATAGAACCAACTGCCCTGATTGTAATGCGTCTTATGATGATGATTATGCCTATTATCCCGAATATGGTAGTTACCGTTACTGGGGTAGTAGTTACTATCATGACCGCGATAACTATTCTTATGACCCTGAAACCGGTAATGTAGACTTTACCGAAGCCGATGCTGTCAGTTTTGAAACAGAAAGAGATAGCGATTTTGAAACCAATATGGGAGCAAGTTGAATATGAAGGGAGTGGGGAGTAAGGAGTAAGGAGTAAGGAGTAAGGAGTAAGGAGTAAGGAGTAAGGAGTAAGGAGTAGGGAATTATTAGTTAATAACAAATGACAAATGACAAATGACAAATGACAATTAACAATTGATAATTGACAAACACTTGGTTAATTTACGCCCTTGGGGGTGGTTGGGGACATTTAAATCGCGCTTTGGCTTTGGGGAGAATTGCCGCCAAAGATAGAAAAGTTACGATTATTACTAACAGTCCCTACGCCTTAAACATCAATCATGAAAATTGCATAGTAAACTATATTTCTGAACAGGCTGGTTTTTCTGCAACTTGTCAGCAAATACGAGAAATCATCTTGAATACTCAATGCGATCGCCTAATTATAGACACTTTTCCTAGAGGCTTAGGCGGTGAATTAGCAGACATCTTACCGCAGTTGCAAGCCATACCCCGCATTTTAATTCATCGAGATATCAACCCAGAGTATGTTACTGCTAAAAATTTGCGGTCTTTTGTCGCCCAGCACTACGATACAGTAATTGTTCCCGGCGAAGGGCAAGATTTACCCTTAGCTGACTTACCCAATGTGGAATATACAGCGCCTTGGTTAATTCGCAACTGTGAAGAATTACCGGATAAAATAAGTGTGCGATCGCATATTCTCAAAGTTAACCCAGATATCAAAACAATTCTAGTTTGTGCAGCCGGGAACGCTTCAGAATTGTCTTTCTTTGCCCAACTCACTCTGCTTTTACAGCAAAATTTCCCCCATTGTGCAGTCAGAATTTTAGCTGCTAATTGTCCCGCAGATATTCCCGAAACTTTATGGATATCACACCATCCAGGAATTGAATGTCTAGCCGCCGCAGATGTTGTTGTTGGGGGTGCAGGATACAACACAGTTTACGAATGTGCGGCTGTGGGTGTACCTTTGGTAGCATTTGCCTTTAAAAGATTGTACGATCGCCAAGCCAAAAGAGCTAATCAAGTTTACAGTGTGCGAAGTTTAGCAGAAACAATAGCCATCGTCAAAATACTTCTCAACAAATTAGAAATAGCCAACAATTTCTCTAGACCAAGTTATATTAACGGTGCTGTACAAGCAGCAAATCATATCCAAAGTTATTAATCACGGTTCATACTGAATTTGATATCAACTGCTATTTTGAACAATGGCAATGTTCACCATAACTAGATACAACAGTGGATTCAAAGATAGCCAAACACTATAGCAGTAGCCAAGTTGGTTAGGACATTGATAAATCATGAGACTTAGACATCATAAAGCTTTTAACTCTGTCACCTGTCACCTATTACCTGTCCCCTGCAATACATCATTTTTTGAGAGATGTACTATCAAGAGATTACTGTGGCGATCGCATCTAATAGTTGTTGCGGTTCAATTGGTTTAGCTAGATGTGCTTGAAATCCCGCCGCGAGGATTTGCTGTTGATTTGTCTCCCCGGCAAAAGCAGTCAAAGCGATCGCAGGAATCTCTCGATTAAATTGCGGTAGTAGATGACGCACTTGATGAATAAAAGTGTAGCCGTCCATATCTGGCATTCCGATATCACTGATCAACAAATCGAATGGTGTTGTGGCTAACAAAGGCAGGGCTTTGTTAGGAGATAATACTTCTTTGACAAGTGCGCCTTCTTGTTCCAGTAAAACCTTTACCAGTTCTAGGGAATCAGGTTCATCATCGACCACAACCACGCGGAGATTTTCTATGGTTAGTGTTGGAGAGTTGGAGTCATCAGGGGTATGGAGATTTGACGCAGACATTAAGGGCAACTTTAACGTAAAGGTTGCCCCTTGCCCTTCTCCGGCACTGGTGGCATTGATAATCCCTCCATGTGCTTCAATTATTTGACGCGCGATCGCCAAACCCAGTCCTAACCCCCCAAAACTGCGAGTTGTTGAACTATCCTGCTGTTGGAATAATTCAAATACATAAGGCAGAAATTCTGGTTTGATGCCCTTACCAGTATCACTAACTTGAATTTGTGCATGGCTATCAATACCAGTGAGTTGTACTGTCACCTGTCCACCGTTGGGGGTGAATTTTATGGCATTTGACAGTAAGTTCCAGATAACTTGTTGTAATCTGACTGCATCCCCTCTCACATAAGCTTCTAATGTCTGAAGCCGTACCTCTAATTTAATAGCTTTTGCCTGTGCTGCTAAATTCACAGTTTCTAAAGCCGCAGTGATGGGTTCTGATAAATTCACAACTCCAAAACTGAGGGAAAGTTGACCACGAATGATGCGGGAGATATCGAGGAGATCATCAATTAGTTGCGCTTGTTGTTTGGCATTACGCTCAATAGTAATTAAGCCATGCTGGAGTTTTTCGGCATTCATCTTGGGTGATTGCAGTATTTTTGCCCAACCCAAAATCGGGTTGAGGGGCGTTCGCAATTCATGGGAGAGAATCGCTAAAAATTCATCTTTCATCCGATTGGCGCGTTCGGCGGCTTCCCGTGCGGCTTGTTCCTGTTGAAATAATTTTTCTTGCTGGGCTTCTATGGCTTTGCGATCGCTAATATTCTTAAATAAAATGGCAACTTTACGGTTTTCTGCCCGTTCAATGGGGAAGGCATAAACCTCAAACCAGCGATTCATAACTTCAGAGCCATTTTCAAAGCGCACAGGTTCACAGGTAAGGGCAACTCTGCCATAAGTGTCAAACCAAAATTCTTCTAAATTAGGAAGAAGTTGCCGCGCTGTTTTACCAACTGCCTGTTTAAGTCCGGTTTCTCGCTCAAAAGCAGGGTTAATTTCTAAAAAGCAATAATCAACTGGTTTGTTGTTTTCATCAAACAACATTTCAATTACACAAAAACCGTCTTCCATCGTCTTAAACAGGGTGCGATAACGTTCTTCCGAACGACGCAGGGCTAACTCGGATTTTTTGTGTTCGGTAATATCGCGGTTTGTTTCTAAAACTAGTTTCTGTCCGTTCGTTTCAATTAATTGCTGACGACTCTCTACAATTACTTGTTGTCCAGTTTTTGTGGTATGTTTTAACTCTCCTGTCCATTGGCGATCGCGTTCAAGGATGGCAAGACGTTCCGCTAGAGGTAAAGGGTGAATTGTCTGGAGTAAAGTATGGCTACTCTGCCCCATTGCTTGTTCTTTGGTATAACTGTACAGTTGCTCACAACCCTGATTCCAACTAACAATCCCTCCATCCAAGTGCCACACCAGTATCGGTTCATAAGACAACTCAATGAGTAATTTGAACTGGCGTAGTTGTTCCTCGGTGCGTTTGCGTTCGGTAATCTCTTCACAAACGATACTGACACCAATCACACGTTCTCCGTCCTTCAACGGCAAAAATTTTTCTAACCAAACCCGTTCTACTCCCGGTTGTGCGGGAGTTTCCCCACGAATTTCGACGTTAAGTAATGGTTCTCCTGTGTCAAAAATCGGACGGATTAATTGTTCGGCTGCATTGGCAAGATCAGGGAGTAACTCTTGCACTGTACACCCAATATGTTCTTCTACAGAAAACCCATTAATTTCTGCTAATCGCTGGTTAATTCGCACATACCGCAGGTCAGAATCGAGAACACTCAAGCCAATTGGGGCAGACTGGTAGATAGTTTCAATTTCCGTTAATTGCTGTTGCAAAGTTGCCCGACTTGATTCTAATTCAGCTTCTAGTCGCTGACGTTCTGTGATGTCTGCCGTGATCCCAATCAGGCGAATTAACTGTCCTTGCTGGTCAAAAAATCCGCGTCCACTTTCCTCGAAGGTGATGATTTGCTCATCTGGGCGCACTAGTCGATAGGTAATTTTGTAACTGCTATTCTCAGGTGTGAGTGTCTGTATAATTCCGATAAAGCGATCGCGATCGTCAGGATGGACACGCTGAAAAAAATTTGTGCCTGTGTCTTGTTGCGCTGATGATGGAGTTAACCCTAAAATCACACCACATTGAGGCGATCGCTTGACTGCATCGGTGCTTACATCCCATTCAAAGGTATAGATCCGGGCAACTTCCATTGCTAATTGGTTGCGTTCTTCACTCTCCCGCAGTGCGGCATTTACCTGTTCTAACTCAGCAGTCCGTTCGGCAATGCGCTGTTCTAGTTCCTGGTTGCTTTGTTGTAGGGTAACTTCCGTCTGTTTTTGCTGGGTGATGTCTCGCGCCACGCAGTAAATTACACCCCTGTTAACTTGTGGTGATGCTGTCCACTCTAGCCAGCGATCATCTCCATCTTTTGTCCGGTAACGATTCTCAAAATTGAGTGTGGGTATACCTGTCTTGACTTTCTCCATTTCTGCCAAGGTGGCAACATGGTCGTCTGGATGCACAAAATCCAAGAAAGGACGGGCTAAAAATTCTGCTTCTGAGTAACCAAGGATTTGAGTAAATGCCGGGTTGATTCGCCGAAAGTATCCGTCCAGACCGATTACTGACAGCAGATCAAGCGATCGCTCAAAGAAAAAGGCTTCTTCGGATAACGCCAATCCATTTACAGGCGAGACAACAGGATCTTCACAAGTCATAACATCAATTACGCTGGAGAAACAGCGAAATAACAGCCAAGCCACAATCTAAAACAAGTATTCATTACAGAGTGATCGCCGAAGTTTCCGGTGTAATGAATGTCATCACTATCGTATTATATTGTGATAGTTATTCAAGATGATTAATGTAAATAATCTTGCTACTGTTAAATTTAATTTAGAGGTGCAGAATTAACCATGAATCAAAATGCAGTTGGTGTGGCTGTAGTTGGGACTGGATTTGGTCAAAAAGTTCATATCCCTGGGTTGCTTGCCCATCCTAGAACTAATGTAGTTGCTGTTTATCATCGGGATATTCATCAAGCCCAAGCCATTGCAAATGCCCATAAAATCCCTCATGCTTGTACTACTATTACTGATATTGTCAACATCCCAGAAGTACAAGCAGTTAGTATTTCTACACCACCATTTCTGCATTATGAAATGGCTAAAACTGTACTAAAAGCAGGTAAACATTTATTATTAGAAAAACCCACAACTTTAAATGCAACTGAAGCTAAAGAATTATATCAGTTATCAATTACAAATCAAGTAACTGCGGTAGTAGATTTTGAATTTCGCTTTGTTCCTGGCTGGCAATTATTTGCAGATTTATTAGCATCGGATTATGTCGGTAACAAACGCTTGATTAAAATTGATTGGTTTGGTTCTTCTCGCGCTGATACTTCTCGCCCGTGGAATTGGTATTCGTCTCAAGCACAGGGCGGTGGTGCATTGGGGTCTTTGGGTTCCCACGCTTTTGATTATATTTATTGGTTATTTGGGCCAGTCCGCAGATTAAGTGCTTATTTAAGTACAGCCATCCCCAACCGCCTTGACCCCAGTACTAATCAACTCAAGCCGGTGGAAACCGATGATAATTGTTTACTATCCCTGGAATTAGCCGATGGGACACCTTGTCAACTGAATATTAGTGCAGTGGTTCACGCACCGCGCACCCATTGGTTAGAGGTGTATGGCGATCGCGGTACCTTAGTCTTAGGCAGCGAAAATCAAAAAGACTACATCCACGGTTTTCGCGTTTGGGGTTCTCAAATCGGACAACCACTCACAGAAATTGAAATTCCTCAGTCGTTAATGTTCACCCAAAACTTCACCGACGGCCGCATTTCTGCATTCATTCGGGTAGTAGACCAATGGTTGCAAGGAATTGACCAAAAGCAGTCAGTCGTCCCATCCTTACGCGAAGGAGTTTATTCCCAATTATTAATGGATTTATCCCATCAATCTCATCAAAATAGCAGTTGGGTAGATGTCCCTAGTTTGGATACTTATCTGGAAAATTAAGAGTTAAGGGAGTAATATTTTACTCCCCATATATCATAATGCTTCAGAACACCAACAAATTACGTTAAAATACCACGGCTTTTGCCGTACCAGATAGCGGCGTAACTATGTATGTCTGTGTCTGCCCTTGATTAAATGCCGGGATTGGTGAAAAACGGTTGATAGTGACAATACCTTTAGTTTCAATTTTGGCTTCGTTACGTTGACCTAGATTGACCGCAGGTAAAAGCAAACTAAATGTAGTTGAGCCAGTATCTACTGTCCTGCGGATGGTTACTGTTACTAATTGACCAATTTCTGTTTCTGTAGTCCGAATTTCATCTCCAGAAAAGTGTAAAGTTTGTTGTCTGTCTTTGTAGTCTAGAAGAGGCTTACCAGTAAAGCTAGTTGTTGAGTAAGTAACTTTGATCTGCGGGTTTTGTAACTGATACAATGTTGGGATTTTTGCTTCTTGGGCATGAGATGGCATAACAGGTATAGTTGTTAATGCCATACCCAGGGTTAATAATGAAGCTAAATGTTTTGTTTGCATATTTCCAAAGTGATTGCGAGTTAATCAATAATGTGACTTTTTTAACTAAAAATTAGTCAAAAACATTATATCTTGATAGTATTTGGTTGAAATCAAAATGACTTCTTGAGTTTGCATAGTTAGACACATAATTTATTATGTCTACTAGCTATTAAGATGAGGTTAAAAATTGAGTATTAATGCTGAAATTGGAGAAAAATTTTGGGCAATTGGCAAAAATCAAGCATTTAGTTAGCGATCGCACCCATTACTAAACTGTGCGAATTTGCAAACAAAGCCATTAGCATAAATATTATGCTGCAAATTGCTAAGTCTATCTTCCATCGTCGGCTAACTAGTGCGATCGCCCTTCCCAGCGTTCTCTTATTGTTATTTGCTGGGGTTTCCCTTTGGCAAGTCAACCGCCTACTCTCAGCACTGCAATGGGTAGATCATACAGATCAGGTAATTACCCAGGCTTACCGCACCCACAACTTATTGCTGGATATACAATCAGGATCACGCGGTTACATTATTACCGGCAAGGAATATTTCCTGCAACCTTACCAAGAAGCTCAATCAACTATTGATGCTGCTTTTTTAGAATTAAAAAATTTGGTTACAGATAATCCTCCCCAAGTTGAACGTGTCAAGCAACTCCAGTTGCAATCTCAAGAGTGGAATCGTTTGATTTCTCGAACAATAGAAATCCGTCGTCGGCTAGGTAAAGTTGAACCTTTGGTAGCATTTGAGGTGCGTCAACAGAAGATGGATGCAATGCGCCAGCAAATCTCAGATTTTATTGCTACAGAAGAACAACTACGCAACCAGCGCAGCCGAACTGCTCGCTACACAGCACAACAAGTAAGTGCAACTAGCATAATTTTGGCATTGGTTATTGGGGTAACTTTTGCTTATTACATTCGTCAACAAATATATAAGGTATCACAAACTTATGAAAATGCTTTGAAAACTGCGATTGAGCAAACACAAAAAGCTCAACGTTCGGCTCAACGCTTGGCTGATTTGCATCAAATTGACCGAGCAATTTTATCCGCTCAACCGAATGTCACAATTATTAGAAATGGTTTGGGCAGATTGCGTCAACTGATAAATTGCCAACAAGCGTTTTCTATCTTGTTTAATTTTGAAAACAAAATAGCCGAAGTGCTTGCAGGAAATGCTGATGGCGAATTACTACTGGCTGAAGGTACTACACTGCCAATTACCGATTTTACGCCTGTAGAAGTTCTACAAACACCACAAATTTTTTCAGCAGACAATGAATATTTGCCAATTGTCAAACAACTGCTGGCTACAGAGTTAAATAGTTGTTTAATTATCCCAATGCAGGTGGAAGATACTGTGATTGGTCAAGTAATTCTGGCTCAATCTCAAGGTTCCAGTTTTAGTAGTGAAATTGTCGAAATTGCCACTGAAGTCTCAGCACAATTAGCGATCGCAATTCAACAATCTCAACTCCGCCAACAACTCGAAGATTATGCCGCTCAATTAGAGCAGCGAGTATCACAACGTACTGCCCAACTTGAGGAAGTTAATCAAGAATTAGAAGCTTTTAACTACACTGTTTCTCACGACTTACGCGCTCCCCTACGTACTATGCAAGGTTTTGCCCAAGCTCTGCTAGAAGATTACAGCACTCAACTAGATTCCTTTGGTCAAAGCTATCTCAACTACATTGCTGAGGGTGCGTTGCAAATGGATACCTTAATTACCGATTTGCTAAGTTATGGCCGTCTCGCTCGTGTCCAAATTCAAATTCTACCTGTTGACTTAAATACTGTAGTTGGCGAAGCACTTAAACAATTAGACGCACAAATTAAAGAACAGCAAGCACAAGTTAAAATTGACAATTCTTTACCGCAGGTTCTGGCTCATCGCTCTACCCTAGTACAAGTGCTAACCAATTTGTTGAGTAATGCCATTAAGTTTGTTAAGCCCAATGATATACCTATAGTGCAGATATACTCCGAAGAGTATATTCAGGAAGGAACTCATTGGATCAAGTTGTGGATTTTCGACAATGGCATTGGCATTGCACCAGAACATCAAGAGCGGATTTTTCGGGTTTTTGAACGACTCCACGGCATAGAAGTTTATCCTGGTACAGGCATTGGACTGGCGATCGTGCGAAAAGCCTTAGAGCGGATGGGCGGTTTGTGTGGAGTAGAATCGCAGCTAAATACAGGTAGCCGCTTCTGGATTGCTTTACCAAAAGCTGTTCGTAACCGCCAAGACACCATAGATAGTTAATGACTATCTACGTAGGGGATTTCTTTCATGTAACTTCGATAACTCCTGCGGTAGAAGACAAAAACTCAGAAATTGCTCAGGATGATCATAAGTGGGTCTCAAATATTATGCAGCCTCACATAGCAGTCTATGAGCATAAGGAGTGAACTATATGAAGAATCAACTAGAATTTAAGTATAAATCAATACATACATATAATTTTTGGGTTGTTCGCTCAAAAGCTACAACAGACCAATGAATACCTTATCCACAGGGGAAACAATCTTACTAGTAGAAGACAATCCCCAAGATATTCTCCTTGTGCAGAGAGCGTTTCGGAAAGCTGGCATTACTAACCCACTACAAGTAGTACATGATGGGGATGCAGCAGTACTTTACCTTTCTGGAGAATCATCTTATAGCGATCGCAGCCTTTATCCATTACCAGTCTTAATCTTGCTCGATTTAAAATTGCCGCGTCGTTCTGGCGCTGAGGTTTTAACTTGGTTAAGACAACAACCGGGAATTAAGCGTCTGCCAGTGGTTGTTTTGACAGCTTCTCAAGAATATACAGATGTTAATCATCTGTATGACTTAGGTGCAAATGCTTACATGGTTAAACCTGTAGCTTTCGATAATTTAGTGGAAATTGTCACCATTATTAACCAACATTGGCTGGTTTTTAACCAAAAACCAGAACTGGGTACTTCTTAAATTAATTAATTATTAATTCCAATGTTACGCATTCTCCTGATTGACGACAATCCCCACGATCGCTTGCTGGCAATTCATGCCTTAGAGCGAGAGTTTGCCGACCTTCAGTTCCAGCAAGTTAATCGCCCACAAGAGCTTGAGCAGGCATTGTCAGCCGGAGAATTTGACGTAGTAATTACTGACTATGAACTACGTTGGAGTGATGGCATAACAGTACTGCGGGAGATCAAAAGGCGCTATCCAGAAATACCTGTAGTGATGTTCACTAACAGTGGCTCACAAGAAATTGCTGTGGAGGCAATGAAATCGGGCTTGGATGACTATGTCATCAAGTCTCCCACTAACTATATGCGTTTACCTGTGGCGGTACGTCTAGCACTCAAGCAAGCTACAACTCAACGCCAAATGCAGAGGTTAGAAACGCGCTTTCAAACCCTACTCAATCAACTTAAAGTTGGAGTTTACCGCATCACAGCCGATGGAATTGTACTAGAAGCTAACACGGCGTTTTTACAACTGCTGGGTTTAAATTCATTAACTGAAATTCATGTCAATGAAACCCTTGAACCTTATTTTTCATCAGAAGACTATGCCCGACTCTTGCAACAACTGAGAACGAATGGAGATGGGCGGGAGCGGGAATTATTGTTACACCGCATCGATGGCAGTGAAATTTGGGTACGGATTAGTCAAACTTTTACTACTAACGGCAATACTAGAATCATTGATGGCATTATTGAAGACATTACTGAGCGCAAGTATGCCGAAAAAGCTCTCCTGGAGAGTGAAGCTAGGTTCAGGTGGTTATTTGAATCAAATGTAATGGGGATTTGTTTTTGGGATATTGATGGCAATATTACCGCAGCTAATGATGCCTATTTACAGTTAGTAGGTTACACACGAGCAGACCTAGAAACAGGCAGTTTACGTTGGACAGATATCACCTCGTCTGAATATAACGAGCAAGATTTAGAGATAATTGAAGAACTAAAGCAATTTGGAATTTCTACGCCCGTAGAAAAATATTACATTCACAAAGCAGGTTATCGCGTTCCTATTCTCATAGGCTGTGCTTTTCGAGAAGGTTCTCAAACTGATGGTTTTGCGTTTGTGGTTAATTTAACAGAACGCAAGCAAGCAGAACAAGAGCGAGAACAACTGTTGCAACGAGAACAAACAGCACGCCAAGAAGCAGAGGCGGCTAATAGAGTTAAAGATGAATTTCTCGCTATTTTATCCCATGAATTGCGATCGCCACTCAATCCAATTTTGGGCTGGTCTAAGTTACTCACTAGCCACAAACTCACCGAAGCCAAAAGAGCGGAAGCTTTAGCAACTATTGAGCGCAATGCGAAGTTACAAGCTCAACTCATAGAAGACTTGCTAGATATCTCACAAATTCTGCGGGGTAAACTCAGCCTGAATATTGCTGCTGTAGATTTGAGTTCGGTAATTTCCGCAGCCTTGGAAACTGTACACTTAGCAGCCCAAGCCAAAGGTATTCAAATCCAGACAACTTTATCACCAAATGTTGGTGCTGTTTTGGGTGATCCTGTACGTTTACAGCAAGTAGTTTGGAATTTGCTTTCTAATGCAGTGAAGTTTACCTCTGCTGGCGGTCGTGTAGAAGTCCGCCTAGAACAAGTTGGCAGACAAGCGCAAATTCAAGTCATTGACACAGGGCAAGGAATTAGCCCTGATTTTTTGCCTTATGTCTTTGACTACTTTCGGCAAGCAGACAGCCAAACTACCAGAAGATTTGGTGGATTGGGATTGGGTCTGGCAATTGTCAAACATTTGGTAGAGTTACATGGTGGCGCAGTTTGGGCAGCCAGCCCAGGAGAAGGGCAAGGAGCTATCTTTACTGTGAGAATACCGTTAATCAAAAATCAGACTCAGCAATCTCCAAGTAATGAACAGTCTGATATTTACCAAGAGTTAACAGGTATTCGGATCTTAGTAGTAGATGATGAAGTAGATTCACGCGAAGTCGTGGCTTTTATGCTCAAAGAGTGTGGTGCAGAAGTCATCGCAGTTGCATCGGCGACGGAAGCACTTTTGGCTTTTAACCAATTACGACCAGATTTACTCGTCTTTGATATTGGAATGCCCGATGTCGATGGTTATACACTGATGCGCCAAATTAGAAGTCTGTCCCCAGAAAAAGGTGGGCAAGTGCCGGCGATCGCCCTCACAGCTTATGCGGGAGAATTAAATAAGGAACAAGCTCTTTTGGCTGGTTTTCAAATGCACTCCTCTAAGCCAGTCGAGCCGAATGAGTTAGTTAGGCTGATTACTCAATTAGTTAAATCATAGAAGGCAGGAGGCAGGAGGCAGAAGGCAGGAGGCAGGAGGCAAAAGGCAGGAGGCAGAAGGTAGAAGTCTTTTACCCCACTCCTGCCTAATTTAGCGCGTATGAAATTCCACGGCTGTTTGTGAAATTTTGATGTCATAGTTACCAAAAAAATCGTGACCAAGTAAGCCGATACCTGCTTTGGATGCGATCGCCACCTCCAGATTATTGGCTACAATCCCACCCGCAGAGATAGACTGCACTTTGCCTGTAGGAAATTGTACTTGGCTACCATCAGCAGTTTGCGCTTGCAGCGTACCTGTGGGTTTAACTTGCAAAGCATTTGCCATTGCTTGGGTAATTAAGGTTCCGTTAGCACCTGTATCCACAATCATTTCAAAGGTTTTTTGGTTATTAAAGGTGACATCAATCACTGGGGTTCTACCAAAGTGACGTTTGATAGGTATCCGAAAAACCTTACCCCCAGAAGTTGTGTTGATTTTCTGAGCATCACTGCAAAGCTTGGTTAACTCCACCGTCATTCCAGATGCAGTCACCATAAAACAAGTGCCTTTATCTTCTGCTACTACCCGGTGTGTCAATGCTGCGAATATCAGCGTTGGCATTACTAAAATCAACGCTACGTTAATATTAGTAATTGCCCGTTTCCAAGCACAGTTCATTTGAGGAGGTTCTCCGATTGTTGATAAATAGGAAAAATAAATTCTTTATTAAAATTTCAGATTGATTTTTGCAGTTGCACAATTTCCCTGATTACGCAATAACTTTACTAGTGGAATCCGGTATTTTTCAGGATTCATTAATATCTAAAACTATGAAGTTTTTACCTAATAAATCTATATTATCGAGATTGAGGAAACGCTAACTTAAAGATTAAATGAAGAGTCCATAAATCTACTGAGGTAATATTTAAAGCTAGACACAATAATGAGTGACTGCATGGATAGCAGTAGCGATCGCATTTTCTATTGCAACATCTTTTTGTTCTAAAACGATCCCCTCATCAACAGTGCGTTGCGCCACCACACCACAAACAGCCGCCGCCGCAAATTGATACACACCTGCCATTTTGAACAATGTGCCGCATTCCATTTCGTAGTTCAAAATATTCAATCGCCGATACTCTTCCGTAATTCCCCGCAGCGATCGCATTACATAGGGATTTGCTGAATCAATGCGTTCCTGTCCTTCATAAAAAGTATCAACAGATGCCGTAATTCCTAAATAATGCTCAAACTTTAACTCTTGTGCAGCCTTGACTAAAGCCACTGTCAAAAACGGATCAGCCGCCGCTGGATATTCTATAGGTGCAATGTCATTAGCTGCACCTTGACGACATAAAGCCGCACTACTAATTACAATACTGCCGACTGGTACATCAGGTTGAATTGAGCCACAAGTCCCGATGCGAATAATTCGCCGGATTCCCACCTGCACTAATTCATTCACCACAATACTTAAAGAAGGCGCACCCATCCCACTAGTTGTAGATAAGATAGGGCGATGATTGGGTAAATAGCCTAAATAACTATCTAAACCCCGATTTTGGGATAATAAACGCACATCTTGTAAATAATTTTCGGCAATGAGACGGGTGCGATCGCGATCGCCCGATAATAAAGCAATCTCAGGCGGCGATTTCCCTAAATCCTCTTGCCCAAAACCAATGTGATAAAAGCGTTTATTTGTCATACTAATTTCACATAATCGAAACAATTTATACTTAGACAAAATTGTCAATTAGTATTTATGGAGCTTGAGAACAATACCTGTCTAGTAATGCCCGAGCAAATTCCTGATGTTGTCAGCTAGATATTGAGGATAGATAAATTGAGCATTGCCCATAAGCCGATACACCCAGCGACAAAATTCCTCCAGCGATCGCTTAGGTAATAATTAAATTTCTACCTTACTATAGTATTGGTTGTAGGCATTTGGCTAAGATTAATCCCGCAACTGGGAGCTAACAACAAGATAATAATTATATAAATAATGATATATAGGAATCATATTTGATTTCTAAAAAAACTCAGTAAACTTGTGTTACTTCTTTTTCTGTTCTTCCTGATATTGAGTTTTGCAGCTTAAATTCAACGATTTGTAACGTTTTATTTAAAAAATTTTATTTTAATAAATCAAAGCAGATTTTTTAATCTTAGTAATCCTACCCATACTTTGTAAAAATTCAATTTCATTCTGTTGTAGATAAAAAATAGAATATATTTCTCAACAAAACTGGACAAATACCGAAAAACCCAATATTTATAAAATTAGATTACTTTTGAGTAATCAAGAATGACATTATTTGCAAAAAATAATCAATCCAAGAAAATTTATCTAAAAATCTTGTGGATAGACTAATGTATGTGACTCATAAACAGAGATTTTCGCCTACCCAACTAGTTACTGTAACAGTCCTACTAACTTTACTCTTATTTATTCCTCAAATTTGGCTGAATTGGCAAGCATATTATAACTTCAATAATCTTACTAAAAATGAATTTAGATTACAAAAACTGAGTGACGAAATTATTTATCTTGATGAAGTATTAACTATGTCAGCCAGGATGAATGCTGTCACAGGTAACATCATGTGGGAAAAACGCTATCATCGATTTGAACAAAAACTGGATACGGCAATTCAAGAATCTATTAAACTAGCACCTCAAGCATATAAAAGTGAAGATGCTCAAAAAATTGATGTAGCTAATCAGCAGCTAGTTAAAATGGAATATCAATCTTTTGATTTAGTGAAGGAGAATAAACAGCAGGCAGCACAACAACTATTGTCTAGCCGCGAATATGAAACTCAAAAGCAAATTTATGCTGATGGTGTTGCGAAAAGAAGATTGAATATATCATTACAATTACAACAACAAGTTACTCAATATCGCCAAAAAATATTTTGGGCAGTTTTAGGTTCTATTGTCAGTTTAATATTGCTAATTCCCGCCTGGCGGTTAGTACTGAGACTATTGCAGGAATATTTAAAAGCTAAAAAAATAGCTCAACTTGCTTTAGAAGAAACTAATTTGATGCTAGAAACAAACGTTGCAGCTAGAACAGAAACATTAAATCAAAAAAATATTGAATTAGAACAAACCTTACAAGAATTAAAAAACACCCAATTACATTTGATTCAAACAGAAAAGATGTCGTCTCTTGGTCAACTGGTGGCTGGGGTAGCTCATGAAATTAATAATCCTGTTAATTTTATTTATGGTAATTTAAAATATGCGCGGGAGTATACTCAGCAATTAATGGATTTAATCAATTTATATCAACAAGAATATTCTGGTAACAATTTCCAAATAAATGCTGCGATCAAAGAGATAGATATAGAATTTATTCTGGATGATTTGCCAAAGATTTTATCCTCAATGGAAGTTGGAGCTGATCGTATCTGCGAAATTGTATTAACATTGCGTAACTTCTCGCGTCTGGATGAAGCTGACATGAAACCTGTAGATATTCATGAAGGCATTGACAGTACTTTGTTGATTCTACAACATAACCTAAAAGGTAAGACTGGTCAGCAAGAAATTAAAATTATCAAAGAATTTTGTGATAATTTACCTCTCGTTGAATGTTATGCAGGCGGATTAAATCAGGTATTTATGAATCTACTTAGTAATGCTATTGATGCTTTACGCGAAAAGGAAGTAGAAAACTCCAAGCAAAAGATTGAACAACAGGCTAGTTACATTCAGATTCAAACTCAAGTTAAAAATGAAGAATATATAATTATTCACATTAAAGATAACGGTTTTGGTATACCAGAGGAAGTTAAAAGTAAACTATTTGACCCATTTTTTACTACTAAACCTGTGGGTAAAGGTACTGGTTTAGGATTATCTATTAGTTACCAAATTATTGTAGATAAGCACAAAGGTAATATTAAATGTATTTCTTATCCAGGCAAGGGTACAGAATTTGTGATTGAGATTCCTATTAAGACGGCAGAGAGAGCAGAGGAAGCAGAGGAGCAGAGGAGAGGGAATTACCCGAATATTATATAACTTATAATTGTTACCGCAAAATTCGCATCGTTAAAGGATAGCGATAATGTTCTCCTTGATAAGCTTTAATAGCAGCAAATGTAACTAAAAATGATTGTAATAAAAGTAAGGCGATAATTAAGAAAGTCCAAACTAGAAGTAAGCCATCTAAAACAGATTTGACTTCATTCACTGCACCATTAGTTGTGATGGCAATACCACAGCTACCCAGAACGAGTAGTAACGAAAAAATAATTATCACCAAAGTATACAAAGTTAAGGAAATTTGAAAGTTTAAAGATTCTCTACCTTGAAAGTCAATCCAAGGATATTTAGCTTTTTTCAATCGCCAAATGACTAAGGGTAATAAAATATTCAATGGTAAATACAAGGGAATGCCCAGAAAAACCAATCCAAATAACAATAGCCATGCTACTAAAGCCGAAAGATGACATAACATCGCCCATGTACGCATTTGTTTTTGGACTTGTTTTCTCATGGCTTGTGAATGAGGAGATGGATAAATAGAATCTCTACTTACCACACTACCTTTAAACTAGCAGGAGAAAAGTTTAAAATTTAAGTATTTCTCGCTCATAATTTTCGGGTAAAGGTTCTACTTCCCAGACGATACCTTCCCCTGGTTCTAAAGCTACTTCGACAAACAGTTGTTCGACTGCGGTTGTGGCTATATCTTCGTTGTTGGGAAATGGCTGTAAGTCTTCTGTTAGCAGGCGCAGTTTAAAACCACCGGGGATGGCTGCGCCGACTGTGGCGTTACGCAACTCAAACCGCCAATAAGGTGAGTCAGGTTCGCCTTGGGGGATAATTGTCAGTTCGTAGATTTGTCCAGCGATCGCTAACTGCCGTGATATATTTGCCTCAGTTTGTCTATCTTCGACACTCCGCGCCGCCGCACTTAATTCTAAATTCCAACGTTCCCAACCAATTGCTTGGGCAAGTTGCGATACACCACTTTCTAACCATTGCAACACAGAACGCTGTTCGGGTAAATTAATCCGGCGTTCATATAAATTTTGTCGCCAACCGCTATGTTCAATTAACCCACCCCACAGTTGAAAAGGAATCGCTAACCGAGGGGTGATGACTTCCGCATTACCGAGGCGATTAATTAAGTTTTGGGCTTGGGCTTGTGGTAGGGTGGGAATTGCTGCAACGGGGGTGCGTGTTGCTTCGGACGTGCAGAATTCCCGCGCCACAGCTAAAACACTGATATCAGTAATTATCTCACTAGCGTTCAGAGAATAGGTGCGATCGCCTGGATCATAATTCCCCTGCTGCTTTAGTTGCGTGTGCGTACAATAACCCCAAACCCTGACATAGCCTGCATCTGGTTCTACTTGCACCGCCAAATAATAATCTCCCACCCAACTCGGTAAATCTATCCATTCTTGGGGTACACGTAATTCACTGCAATCAATATTTTCACTGGGAACTAAGATAAACCTCGTTGCATCTACTGTAACAGCAGTTCCATTTACCAGTTCCCAAAAACTGGATAATGCAGTGGTAGTTGGCCAAACCTTTGCCTGTGGTGTAAAGTCCTCCTGTAACCAAGGTAAGACAGCATTCAGGCAAAGTTCATTCAAATAAGCTTGATATTCCGCACTGGGATGAGAAAAAGCCTGACTACCTTGGGTAAATTCGGGAATCTCTAAAATTAAGTCTGTAGAATTAGCAAAAGTAACAGTCATCACAGTTTCTCCAGGGAAAGGTTTGGCTTGTTTTGGCGCTACTAGGGAACATTCTCTTTCCCGCACAGGCTACAAAGAATTTAGCTAGAAGATGGACTGTAGTAATTTTGTAGCCATTCTTCCATCACAGCACTCATACTTTTAAGTAAGTCTGATGTCAGAGAAATATGCAGGCTATCTTGGCACCAATTAGCTAAAGAACGCAACAAAACCTCCTTAGCTTTAGTTAGTCGCCGGGAAACAGTGTACTGCTTGATATCTAATTGTTTGGCGATCGCATCTTGATTGAGTTGCTGGGCGTAGTATAGTTGCAATATTTCCTGAATTTGTGCTTCTAATTGAGCGATCGCAGTTGATAATACTTGGTTAATCTCACTTTGCTGTTGACTTTTAGCTTGTGCTTCTTCTTGGGCGATAATTTCGTTAATTAATGATTCTTGCGTTCCCGGTAAATTATCCAATAACTCAAATCCATCATCACCGCCTAGAGAAACATTCAGAGAATCTGGGGTGGGATAAAGATATTTGCGGACAGCTTTTGCCGCACTGAGTAACCATTTTTCCAGAGTTTGAGAATTAGCAGGTTGGGTGGTTTGGGAATTGTAGAATTTTGCGATCGCTTCCCAAGTGGCATCATCTGGGCGAGATAATTGGCGAGAATTACCTGCTTTGCTGGGAACATACAAAGTTTTAAACCCATTCCAAGCCAAAATATAGGCGTGAATTGTCTCAGGAGATAAACCAGCATTTTGCAAAGATTCTGCCAACCGCTTTTGACTGGTTTTGCGTAACAAACCCCAATCACTACAAATATCAACTTCTTGACGCTGACGCAAAGTTTCGCGGATAGCAGTACTAAAAATTAGACTGGCGTAGTTTTTTAAAGTACTGCTTTGGGAAGGATTAAAATTTTTTAAGACAAGTTCAACTTGTGCGATCGCAATTTGGAAACAATCAGACAATTTAAACTGGCTACTAGCGAAAGCTGCACAGGTTTTTTGCGATATCCAATAACAAGGTTCTTGTAAATAAGCTGTAAGATGTTGTTTCGCTAAAGCTGCGGCGGCTGAATCTTGCCAAAACTTATACCAATACAGCACCCAAAAATATTCCGAATTTTCTTTTGGTATTTGCTGAAGACAACTTTGAATGTTGCGACGCAAGCGTGATTCCGTCGCCCATCGGCTGAAGCGATCGCCTTCAAACTGCACAAAAGTTGAAAAAATTTCAATAATACTTTGTCGAGGTTGCATAAAAAAATTACACGTCGACCGATAAAATAACGAAGCCTGCACAAACTTTACTACAAGGCCATTGCATAATTTTTCGCCAGATTAGGAAATTTTGAACAATTTTTATCCGGTTCAAGGGCAGTAGCAACAGAACAAGTAATTGGTAGATGCACCCTGATAACTAACTCCCCTGGCTGGTTTATACCAACTGGGGGATTTTTTTGGCTTGATTTCCTAAAATGAGCAGAATTTTATCCGGTTCAAGGACAGTAGCAACAGAACAAGTAATTGGTAGATGCACCCTGATAACTAACTCCCCTAGCTGGTTTATACCAACTGGGGGATTTTTTTTGGCTTGATTTCCTAAAATGAGCAGAATTTTATCCGGTTCAAGGGCAGTAGCAACAGAACAGGTAATTGGTAGATGCACCCTGATAACTAACTCCCCTGGCGGCTGCCACCACTGGGGGATTTTTTTTAGGCTTATGTACAAAGTTTATCTATCAAGATTGGGTGTAAAACAATAAAAAAGCCGGCGCTTAATTTACCCATAACTTTGCTGTCAACAATACTATAAGGCTCATTCTTGCGTCAGGAAAGTACCGGATGTTTGAGAATGGAACAGATATGCTCGCGTGAGTTGATCGCACTTAAAAATTTCGGTGAACACAAAAAACCCCCGAATTTATTCAGGGGCTAGAAGTTCATAAAATTACTAATTTTGATGCAATTACCTGAGATCAAACGCTGAGAGTTACCCCAAAACAACTGGGGACTGTCAATCAATTACGATGATTGTTACTGTAGCGAACCCTTGTACCTGCCCAGAGTAACTTTTCGCGCAGTGTTTGATAATAGGAATTGTTTTCGCGTAAGACAATAAATTTAGCTCGACACTCAGCCATCCTAACATCAACGCGATGTCCAGGCCAAATGGAAGTAGATAACACTCCATCCATCCACAATTTAGTACTTAAATCGTAATCGCCCAAAGGCCAAATACTTACCACTACCCCAGGCGGTAACACCAAGGGACGGCTAGAGAGGCTCATAGGACAAATCGGAGTAATGGTGACAGCTTCCATACCATCGTGCATGATGGGGCCATTAGCCGAAACAGTATAACCAGTAGAACCTGTAGGAGTAGAAATAATCAACCCGTCTCCTACATACTGATCGACGACTTCACCATCAATTTCCATTTCTAGGATAGAGGTGATCATGCGATCGGCAGAAGCGGGTTTAACACAAAATTCATTTAATGCTAGGTAGCGTTCGGTGACTGGTTCTAAATTCGTGCGATGGCCTTCATACACTGCGGCTTGTAGCATCATTCGCCGTTGAATGGCATAACGATCCTCCAACAGCCGATCCCACACTTTTTCAGTATCTTGAAATTCATCTACAGACTCGGTTAAAAAGCCCAGATGACCGCCCACATTCACTCCAAGAATGGGGATACCAGCTGGGGCTAAATGTCTGGCACTAGTTAAAACAGTACCATCACCACCGAGTACTAAAGCCATGTCAATTGGTTGATTAGACGATGCCAAAAATACCGGGTAAGGATTATCTTTTGGCCCGCTAGGCCCCATCAGTACATGACAACCGCGATTTTCTAGTTGCTTGGCACAAATTTCTGCCCAGCGTTTACTTTGAGAATCTCGCGCCTTATAAGCAATGATTACCTGCTTGAGTTGCACGCAAAATTACCACTTCAGGAGATTAAACTGCTCCATATCGACGGTATCACGGTTGCGATAAATGGCCAAAACGATCGCCAAACCTACCGCCGCTTCGGCAGCAGCCACAGTAATGACAAATACGGTAAATACTTGGCCTTTAATTAATGTTGAGTCAAGAAAGTTGGAAAATGCCATTAAATTCAAGTTAACAGCATTTAGCAGTAGCTCAATTGACATCAGCACCCGTACAGCATTACGACTGGTAATTAAACCATAAATGCCGATACAAAACAAAGCGGCGGCTAGTAATAAAAAGTACTGAAGTTGCATGAATCCTAGTATTCCTTGTAAAGTTTGCTGGCTGTAAATCTTTTGTTGAGGTTGGGTGTAAGGGTATAAGGGTGTAAGGGTGTTGAATATTTACACCCTTACACCCCTGCACCCTTGGACTAAACCATGATTTCTCGTTGTCATGGAAAATTTACTCTTGGCTGTCTCTACCTGCTGATACCAGTTCTCTAGGGCGTTCTGGCAAAGTTAGAACAGTTGACTGTGAAACTTGATCTGGCAGATACTCACGCCGCGCTAAAATAATTGCGCCTACCATTGCCATCAGCAACAAAATAGAAGCCAGTTCAAAGGGCAATAAAAAGTCACTGAAGAAATGCTCACCAATCAACACTATCGAACTTTCGCCAGCTACAGGCGTAGTGGAGTATGCCCAAGGGGTTGCCAAAACCATTGCACTCAACAAGCCAAATAGCCCAATACTAACTACACCTGTGAGTACTTTCCGCACACCAGCACTAGGAAATGGCGCAAAATTTTGCCGCTTGTTCACCAGCATAATGGCGAACAAAATTAACACGTTAACCGCCCCAACATAAATCAGCACTTGAGCGGCTGCTACAAAGTCCGCATTCAGCAACAGGTACATTCCCGCGATGCTGATAAACACGCCTCCTAGCAAAAAGGCAGAATAAACAATGCTGGAAGACAACACTACACCCAGTGCTGCCCCAATCAGCATTACAGCCAACACGCCAAACGAAATAATTTGTACACCTTCCGCTAGATTCACTGTTTTATCCTCAGTCAAACGATTTTGGATTTTAGATTTGCGATTTTAGATTGATGATTTTAGATTTGTTCTGTTGAACCCTTATAGAGTAATTTTCCTACTGTAAGCACTTGCCATTAAGTGATCTGGGGGCTTGAACGGAAAATAATCCAAAATCTAAAATCTAAAATCTAAAATTGGTATGGTCATTTGTCATTAGTAAAGGACAAAGAACAAATGACAAATGACATTTATTTTTCTGCAAGGTCTTCTGGACGTGCGCCAGCGCGGGGTGCATCTGCGGGGACACCATGAGGTTCAAGTACGCCCTTGGGTAGATAAACCAGTTCACGTAGCGGTGTCACCATTGGATCATTAGTGACTTTGTAAGGCAGACGGCCGAGAGCTACGCTGTCATAGTTCAGTTCATGGCGATCGTAGGTGGAAAGTTCGTATTCTTCTGTCATGGATAGACAGTTGGTGGGGCAGTATTCCACACAATTACCACAGAAGATACAAACCCCAAAGTCGATGCTGTAGTGTTTGAGTTTTTTCTTTTTACTAGCTTTTTCAAATTCCCAATCAACTACAGGTAAGTTAATGGGACATACACGTACACAGACTTCGCAGGCGATACATTTATCAAATTCATAGTGAATCCTACCGCGAAATCGTTCGCCTGGAATTAGTTTCTCGTAAGGATACTGTACGGTAATGGGTCGCCGCCGCATATGGTCGAAGGTAACAGATAGCCCCTGACCGATGTAACGACCAGCTTGTACTGCTTCTTTGGCGTAATCACCAACTTGCTTCAGGAACTTTAGCATTGTGTTTCACTCTCTCTTTTTTGTCATTTGTCCTTTGTCAATTGTCTTTGGTCATTTGTTCTTTGCTAATGACCAATGACTAATGACAATTGACTATCCACCAAAAGCGACGGGAAAGGCTAATTTCAGGGCGGCGGTTAATAGGAGATTAACCAAACCCACTGGTAACAAAAACTTCCATCCTAAATCTAAGAGTTGGTCAATGCGTACACGGGGTACTGTCCAGCGCAAGAGGATGGCGATAAACACTAGGAAGTAGGCCTTGAGTACGGTCATGGTAATACCCAGACCGGCAGTGACTACTTGTAAGACAGGATTAGTTTCACTGACACCTAACAAACTAGCGATGGTGCTAACAGGAATAGGAAAATCCCAACCGCCTAAATATAAAACTGATACTAATAAAGCAGAAAGCACTAAGTTCACGTAGGAACTGAGGTAGAACAAAGCGAATTTCATGCCAGCGTATTCAGTTTGATAACCTGCTACGAGTTCTTCTTCGGCTTCGGGTAAGTCGAAAGGTAAGCGTTCACATTCTGCTAAAGCGGCAATCCAAAAGATGAGGAAGCCGACTGGTTGTCGCCATATATTCCAACCGAGAATGCCGTAACCAGATTGCTGATTGACGATATCAATGGTGCTGAGGCTGTTAGACATCATAGCGATCGCCAGCACACTCAGCGCCAACGGAATTTCATAACTAATAGATTGCGCTGCTGCCCGCAACCCTCCTAAGAGGGAGTATTTATTATTGGATGCGTAGCCTGCCATTAACAAGCCAATTGGTTGAATGCTGGACAAGGCAATCCACAAAAAGACCCCCATACCAACGTTTGTAATGACGATATTCTGTCCAAACGGCACAATCAAATAAGACAGAAATACTGGCAGTACAACAATAATTGGGCCAAGGGTAAATAACCAGCGATCGGCTTGAGCTGGTACAATGTCTTCCTTAAACACCAACTTTAAACCATCGGCGACTGGAGCAAGTAAACCAAAAGCCCCAATAAATTCAGGGCCAATTCGCTGCTGTGCTGCTGCTGAAATCTTGCGTTCCAGCCATACACACACTAATACACCCACTGTTGCCCCAATCAGCATCAGGATCATTGGCAATGGCATCCAAATTGCTTTGGCTGTGCCTGCCGGTAGTCCTAAATCCGTCAGGGATTTAATAAACGTTCCTTGAAGGTCAATTCCTGAGTTCATGTTTCCGCTCTTTAGGTCATTTGAAGTATGAAGTGTGAAGTGTGAAGTATGAAGTATGAATTTTCTGCTTCAAACTTCAGCCTTCAGCCTTTCTGAGATGACTCCTGATTGAAGATTTATTGCCATATTCCCATGCCTAGTATATCGTTGCATGGTTTTCAGTCCCTGTAGCTATACAAGAACTTCTGCTTATAGGTAGGATTGGTATTCACTATGGGGGATGAACAAATCAAAAGACAAAAGAGTTTCAGCTTTTTACTTTTGCCTTTTATCTTTTGACTTCATCGCCCCTAGCACAAGCAAACATCAAAAAACTGCCGCTTCCATGCTGGCAACGGTTATTTGCTGCTTATAGGATTTCTGATTCCCTAAATGGGGGGTTGATGCTGATATTTTTACTTGCAGGTAGATGCTTTCTTAACGGTCACACGGCTAGTTAACGTTGGTCGAGCGGGGTGTAAGGAACTTCGTGTTTACCGTTATAAACTTGGGTGGGACGGAAAATCCGGTTTTCTGCTAGTTGTTCTTTCCAGTGAGCTAACCAACCAGCAACGCGGGCGATCGCAAATATTGGTGTAAACAAGTCTGTAGGAATGCCCATCTTCCTATACACCAAACCAGAGTAAAAGTCAACGTTGGGGTAGATGCCTTTATGACCGAGTTTTTCCTCGACTACCCGTTCCATTTCTTGGGCAATTTCGTAGTATTTATCTCCCCCAAACTTGTCAAACAGTTGCTCGGCAAGCTCTTGGAGAATAATAGCGCGTGGGTCTTTGACTTTGTAGACGCGATGTCCAAAGCCCATCAGTTTTTGTTTGTTTTGTAGGCGCTCCTCAACATAAGGACGGACGTTTTCGACTGAGCCGATTTCTTCCAACATCTGAATGACTTCTTCGTTGGCTCCACCGTGTAAAGGGCCGCCCAAGGTTCCCACAGCACTAGCTACTACAGCATAAGGGTCAGTCAAGGTCGAAGCTGTTACCCTAGCACTAAAGGTCGAAGCATTCATTGTATGCTCAACGTGCAGAATTAAGCAGATGTCAAAGATTTTTGCCGCCAAAGCATCCGGTTCTTTCTCGTGGAGCATGTAGAGAAAATTGGCGGAATAATCTAGGTCATCACGGGGCTTTACAGGGTCATTACCCTTACGCATCAACTGGAATGCTGCCACCATTGTGGGGATAGTTGCTATCAAGCGCACAACTGAATCTCGAATGTAGGCAGGGTTATGCAAATCGCGCAGGGAGTAAAACAAGCCTAAAGCCGCCGCCGAGGCTTGCAGAGCATCCATTGGATGACCGCTTTCCGGGAAGCATTTCATCATGTCCCGAATCCGGTATTTAATCCGCCTGTGGAGACGAACTTCTTCCTCAAACGCTTTGAGTTCTTCTTTACTTGGCAATTCACCCCAGATCAGGAGATAAGCAGTTTCGAGAAAGGTACTTTTGGCTGCTAATTCCTCAATCCGGATGCCACGATATTCTAGTATTCCCTTCTGCCCATCTACGTAGCTGATACTCGATTGGGCTGCGGGAATGCCTTCTAATCCAGGCTTGTATTCGCACACCATCATGGCAACACCATTTGCTTTGTGAAATATTCGATCACGCTAACTTACCAGAAATTAGTTTCGCCATAACAGTAGTCGCTATCACAACAATTCTTCGAGAAGAGTTGAAAAACTGTTATAGCAAGTACTTGGGTGGTGTCAACCAGAACATTTGACTACGACCCACAATAGCTCCTGCTTCTGGCAGTTTTACTCCGATCATACCTGCTTTTTTCAAGACTAAGCAGCCTTTGACTTCTCCCCAAAGGAGAATTTCTGCCCAGTTGCTTAAATCAGGTTCATGACCAACCAAGGCAAGTTGGGTATTTGGCGAATAATTTTTCGGTTCTAACCAGTAAACTAACCAACTGGAAAGATGACCACCAGGAGCGAGGTGAGAAGATTCTTCTAATTGTGAACTGAGTCCGGTGGCGACAAGAATTTCTGCTGTTTGACGAGCGCGGACTAGAGGACTGGTGACTATCAAATCAAATCGTAAATCCAGCTTGAGCAGACGCTGGGCAACTTTCTCGGTTTTTTGCCTGCCTTCTTTAGTGAGTTCTCTTTCCTCATCTTTAATGCCAGCCTGTCGCTCTTGTGCGATGCCATGACGAATCAGATACAGTTCCACAATAATAGCCCTGAGTGCTGAGTTAGGATTTACGCTTGATGTTATTTAACATATCCTAATTATTCTTGAATACTACAAGTGCAGTAGTGTTGGCGATCGCACTACAAAACTTCTCACCATTGACACTGCTCAAATCTCTGTTTCAAAAACTGTTTGTTGGGACGGCACATTTCATCCTGTGGAACTTGTAGTTCTTTGCCATCAATTGTGTGATATTCAGTTTTGTGCAAATTAGGGTGAATATAAACCTTCAGTGTTTCTGGATCAATAGTAATCAGATTTAAGTCAAATAAGGTATGTAAATCTGCACGTAATAACAAACCATTTGATAGCTCATTATTTTCTGTTTCAATATAAGGAATTATATGAGCGGCTTCGAGTGCGGCTTCTGCATCAAAATTGGTAATTGCACATTTGCCAGAATAAGCTTCTAGCAGAGACTGACGAAACTTTTGTTGTCCTTGTCTTCTAGCAATTGACACAGTAGTTTTTTCGCAAGCCTCTGCATAACTTTTAAAAGTCAAGAATTTTTCTTTCTCAAGCTTTTCTCTAGCACTTATTAATTTACTCTCATCTGGCACTAGATTTTTTATCTTTGATTTACAAAACTCTATTTTATCAATTACTTCAGCATCTTTTGGATCAACTTGTAAGGCTGATTTATATTCTTTAATTGCAGCATGATATTCCTTATTTTGCTTGAAAGCATCGCCTCGTTCAACAAAGACATCAACTAGTCTTCTTCCGTTACCTAAACTTTGCTGCATGAGTGTATGCTGTTTCCATACTAATTCTAAAAAAGGAGCAGCTTGACTATTATATCTAGAACCACCTCGCACAAAATATAAATTTACTCCTTGAAATTGAGATAATTCTTCTATGTGTTTTTGTTGTAGAGGAAAATCAAAGTCAACAACTGTATCTATTTTGATATCAACAAAAAAACCTTCATAGTAAGCATCTGAGTATGCTTCGCTTAACTCTGAATATTTACTGTCTAAAAATTTTAACTGTTTGTTTTTTGGTGCAGCGATGACATAACCAGAAGCAATAAATCCGCTGGGTTCATTGCCAACATTTCCGCTTCTTTGAAGATAGACTCTATCTCCAACTTGTATAAATCTAGAATTCCAGCAATTACACGACAGTATGTAGGAATTGCCTGAAGAAATTTCAGATTTTATTAAGCCAAAAAGTTTCTTACTATCCCTAATTATTTGTTTACTGTGATATTCAGCTTCACGGTAGCATAAGAAAATTAGAGTTTCCATCAAAGATATAATTGGCTAATTATGACAGTCATAATATTAGTCATTAAATATACTAACCGCAAGCCGTATATTTACTATGTTTTATGCTTAATTTCATCCGGCTACTTGAGTATTTCCATAACTCTTTGCGTCTTTGCGCCTTTGCATGAGGCTTAAAATTTTTGTTTTCTAACCTTCATGCAAGAATTATTATGTATACCTATAATTCACAAATTTAAATTTATATAGTAAATAAACAGCCAAGAAATAAATTTCTGGCTGCTAATTTAAAATCAGTTAAACTTTATCCTTTGCCTTCAATTGCAAGATTTACTCTGACTGAATGGGGTTATCTTTAGGGTTAACTAACTTCAGTAATTTTTGCTTAATCTGAGCGTCAAAAACTTCCCATTTCATCTTGGCGTAGGCTGGATTTTCGTTACTACCTGAGAGGAACCCCATTGGAATTTCAAAACCACCCGCACTGGTTCTACCACCGCCAAAAAAGCGTCCGGTGCTGTCTTGACCAAAGGCTTCTTTGATAAATTCATCGGGGTCGAGGGTGAGTTTGGTGGTTCTCAGGGAACCAATGACAACTTCAAGTTCATCGTCTTCATCATGAACGATACCGTAAACTACGGCAGTATGGACGTTTTCTTCTGTGACTAAGAAATCAGCTGCTTGGGGAATCGCATCGCGGTCATCGTAACGCAGATAACCAACACCAGCGATGGAAAAGTTATTCTGGACAATGCGGTTTTTGAGCGATCGCTCAATTACATCCATCACCCGCTTAGAACGGTTCGCTTGAAGAATCGCATTTAATAGTTGAGCATCATAAAATCGACTCAGGTAAGCAGCCGCCATAAAATCTTCTTCTTGTGCTTGCATCAGGCGATTTGTATCTGATCGCAAGCCGTGCATTAAGGCTGTGGCACATTTAACGTGTTGGCTAATGCTGCTGTCTAAAGCGAGTAACCCAGATTGTAAATACTGAGTAAAAATAGTTGCTGTCGCTCGTACGTAAGGACGAACATCAAGAAACTCTGATTTGAGTTCCGATTGTAAGCTGTGATGGTCAATCACTGCTACTAAGGGCATTCCTGACTGCTGTATAGTAGCTAATAACTGACTGGTGGTTCCCTGGTTATCAATGAGTACAAAACCTTGATAACATGACAAATCTTTAGATTTGACATTTTGCGGTGTCCAACGCTGTGCAGGTAAATTTGTCAGCTTGACTAAGGCGATATTTTCTTGATGGCTTAATGTCCCAGCATAAATAATTTCACACTTAATATCATATTGTTGAGCGATTAGCTGGTAAGCCCAAGCACAGGAAAGCGCATCAGGGTCAGGAAAATCCTGCAAAATAATTAGCTGGCGCTCATGTCTATGCGCTAATAATGTTTTTTGCAGTTCCTCTGCTTTTTGAAAGGCTAAGGAATTGTTACGTTGACTCAGATAAACACTTACCCCATCGCTGGTAGATGCTGTTAAGGATGGCCGATTCAGAGGTAGTTCTACTACTTCTTGGTGGTCTACCTCAGCATCTTCTGGATTGGGTTCTGTGGTCAATGAAAAACTCTCTGACTGCTTCAAGGAAGAATTTAGTTGCATAGAAAACATCTTTGTTAAGTGTGAGGCTGGATTGATTGAGAAAGTTACAATCAGGGTTTTACTGATTTAGCCACACATCTTGATCTTCGCAAAAATATAGAATACTTGGGATACGTATCTTGGTGTATTTTTTGTCAAGATAACCCGGCAAAATTTTATGAAGTTCTGCCAAATTACATATAACGGCAGAAAATCAAGGTTTCAGTTTTGTGATCAAACTCTAATTTTTCCCTTCCCTAGACCATTCTCTCAGTTAGAGAGAATTTTTGACGCAAGTCTAGCTTTTTTCGGTTTATGGATATACAATAAAAGACTGTTGAATTATTTAGGCAGATGCCAGCACACTACTCGCACAGCTACTGTTGGGTCATTCCCCTGAGCAGCTGCAATCCTTATAAGGATGCCACACCAGTCATAAGTAGTATGTCAGCACCTAACCTATTGTTGCCCCAACTCAGACAAAACCATCATACCGACCACAGGTCGTTGTGGCTGTGTCAATTTAGGGTGGAGTTGTTAGTGTCAAAGACCTATCACATATTTTTGCCACTCTTGATGCAGTCCACTTTTAAGATGCTTACTAACCTCAAAATAGAGGCTGCTGTAAGGTTGGCGGGGTAGATGACGCAGCAGCATGTGGGCTTCTTGCGGTGTGCGATTGCCTTTTTTCACATTGCAACGGACACAAGCCGTGACGATGTTTTCCCAAGTATCGCCGCCACCACGCGATCGCGGTATGACATGGTCTAACGTCAACTCATCCCCTGTATAGCCGCAATATTGACAAGTGTGACCATCGCGGTGCAAGAGGTTTCGACGAGTCAGAGGCATTTCCTTATAGGGAACACGCACGTAATGGCGTAAGCGGATCACCGTTGGCAATGGGAAACCCGCGTAGAGTAGTCTGCCATTGTGTTCGACTCGTTCTGCCTTGCCTTTAATTAACAAAACCGCAGCACGTCGCCAGCTCGTAATATTGAGCGGTTCGTAAGAGGCGTTTAAGACTAAAACCTTCCCCATTGATTAACGCTCAAGGTATTAGTTTTACATATATTAACACGATTCTCTTCTCCTTGGGAGATGAGAATAAATTATACTTCCGGAATAATTGAATAATTGGTGTATTTAATCAGAAATCTGGACTTGCCAGCCGAAAAAGTTAACTTGTACTGCTCAATAGTTATGGGAAATTTCAAGTTCAACCTCGATTTGGTAAGGTATTTGAGGTATTAAGCAATACTTGTAAATTTTTATTAACTGAGGTTGATGATCTTCCCCAAACTCAAATATTTCATACCTAATATTGAATTCGTCTTCAGAAAAACTTTTCAATTAACACGGAAGTAGTTTATATGAGTATGAATATCTATTAGTGGTGGTGTGATAGGAGAACAGAAATATGCTGAGTCGTGATCAAATGACTGGTAGTGCATCTAATCAACAGTGTGACACCTATGCGTGGTTTTCCCAGCGTGCTTGGGTAGAAATTGACCTAGAGGCGTTGTCACACAATGTCAAGCAAATAAAGCAGTTGTTATCACCACGTACTCAGTTGATGGCGGTAGTAAAAGCTGATGCTTATGGGCATGGTGCAGTTACAGTCGCGCAAACAGCATTACAATCGGGGGCGAGTTGGTTAGGGGTGGCGACAGTTCCTGAAGGGATTCAATTACGAGAAGCCGGGATACAAGCTCCCATATTGATTTTAGGGGCAACCCAGACCCCAGAACAAATTCATGCGATCGCCCATTGGAAACTCCAACCAACATTGTGCAGTCCTAAACAAGCTTTAATTTTTTCCAATATTTTAGAAGCAATTAACTACGGTTCTCCTGTACCTGTACATATTAAATTGGACACAGGAATGTCTCGGTTAGGGACGAATTGGCAAGCAGCAGCCGAGTTTGTGCAGTTAGTAGAACGCTTACCGCATTTGAAAATTGCCAGTGTTTATTCCCACTTAGCTACTGCGGATAGTCCTGATCCGGCAATCATGGCAGAACAGCATAGCAGATTTAAAACGGCGATCGCCCAAATTCAAAAAATCGGCATCAAAATTCCGAGCTTGCACTTAGCCAACACCGCCGCCACTCTTGCAGATTCCCAACTGCACTACGATATGGTCAGAGTGGGTTTAGGGGTTTACGGTCTTGCGCCTGCACCACATTTACAACGCAAGATTAACTTAAAGCCTGTGTTACAGGTAAAAGCACGAGTTACCCAGGTGAAAACTATCGCGCCTGGAACTGGTGTTAGCTATGGTCATCAATTTGTGGCTGATAGAGAAATGCGTATTGCTGTTGTGGCTATTGGTTATGCGGATGGTGTACCACGTAACCTTTCTAACAAGATGCAAGTGCTGTTACGTGGTCAGCGAGTGCAGCAAATTGGGGCAATTACAATGGATCAGTTAATGATTGATATTAGCCAGCTTCCTGAGATTCAAGAAGGGGAAATTGTTACCTTACTAGGCGACCAGGGAAAAGAACAAATCACCGCTGATGATTGGGCTGCACAATTAAATACAATTTCTTGGGAAATTCTGTGTGGGTTCAAGCATCGCCTACCACGTGTGGGAGTTATCTAGTTTCCTTGCTAGTCTATGAGGGTGAAGTATACATAATTAATTATTTAAACTTCATCCTTTTAGTGTTTCTCTTCCTGGAAGAATATGCTATACTAGGATAGTTGACTGATGCGGATGTGGCGGAATTGGCAGACGCGCTAGATTTAGGTTCTAGTTCCGAGAGGAGTGAAGGTTCAAGTCCTTTCATCCGCACTAAGTGTAAAAAAGCTATAAATAAAAGGTTTCAGGGGAATCTGTACAGTGACACATTGTTTGTCATCGGTGACAAATTAATGTCATTGTGACTATTTAATTGTCGTCGTAACCCATTAGCGTTTCTTAATTAATTGATGACAAATTAAATGTCATCAATAATATAATATGCTCTGCAATTATTATACAAAGTAATTAAAACAAGCGGATGAAAGGACTTGCTTTCAACCCACCCCTAAATTTAATAGTTACTAAAACCCAAAACTAATCTCGGTTTAAAAGATTTTGAAACCCACCCAGTACCTGGAGGGTTGTTGCCACCTAAATCGCAGCAAGTGGGCGTTCATATATACTACTTTCAACCCACCCAGTACCTGGAGGGTTGTTGCCACGTGGGCAATTTAAGCAACTCTTGCTTACCTGCTTTCTTTCAACCCACCCAGTACCTGATTGCTACAGTCAAACTAACCCTCATTTAACACAGTTCAGAGGTTGCAAGCAGCATGAACTGCGGCGCTATTAAATATTATTCCATTATCAAGGTTCAGATATTTGTCAACTTCGCTTAGTTAGGCGGAGATTATAAGCACACAAGGCTAATTCTTTTGCTTTTTCCTGGGGACTGCCACGAACAGGTTGTTTACCTTCCTCAATCACAATTCCTGTCTGAGCAGCTTTACTTTGAATACTCTGAATTAATCTGCCATAGCTCCATGAATGGATATTGATTCTATACTGTTTGGCGTATTGTTGCTGGATTTCTACGGAGCCAGGACATTTTGTTTCAGCTATGGCTTGAATTTCACTTTGGAGAATATCTCGCATATCCCCTAGCTTGGGTAAAACAATACTGTCTGCTTTGTAAGTTTGCGCGATCGCGACAATTTCTTTAGCCAATAATCTGTCCACATATTGTCCTAACTCAGATTTTCCAAATTGATTAGGAGAAAAACTTTTTTGTGCTTTATGGCGTTCATGGGATAGCGATCGCTGTTGTCGTCTTTGACGATTCAGGAGTTCGTAATTGTCGCCAAGTAACTGGCGGATACTCCGGTAAGCTATAACTTTACCTGCAAGCGCATCTACTACGGCTATAGTTGCAGGTTTTTCTAACCCTAAGCTTACTCCTACCAATATGTGTGATTGACCTTGGTACAGGGGTTTACTAGGACGCTCGAAGGAATTATTTATGCGAGTTAGTGTAGATTGTTTACGCTGAATAAAAGCTTGCTGAGTAATACTCAGGTCTGTCTTTTCTTTCATCTTGGTGATGAATTTGGTAATCTCTTGTGCTTTCTCTTGGCGAACTTGTTCTGTTCCTTCAGCACTCCACAGGCGATTGTCTACACAGCAATAAAGGGTCAATCGGTTAATTTGCCAAGGTTCACCTTTACCTTCACCTTCTTGCCAAGCTAAACGACCATTTCTGAGAGTGAATAAACCGCTAGAATGTTGATGTCTGCTTTGGCGTTTCGTCTGTTGGTCTTCTAAGAACCTTTTAAACCAATGTAATTGGCGGCGATCGCAGTAAACTTCAAAAGTTAAATCACTCAAGCCGTTGAAGTGAACACACAGCCTACCTTTGTTGTTTGTTGACCAAACAAGGTCTTCGTTCGTTTCAAAAATCAAGGGAAATGGCAGAGAACTTGACTGAGTTAACAAAATATCTTGCCAGCGTTTAGCTTCGGCATTGTCTTCTGGAACAGTTGTTGTAGCAGTAAAAAGTGTTTCTAACCATTTAACATTGGTTAAGTCCCGACCTTTAGGAATTCGACTGGTTAGTTTTTCTGTGAGTCTTTGAATTTGGATTTCTAATTTACGGCGGCGTTTGGCAAATTTTTCTGGGTCTTCTTCTTTATTATTGAGTTTGCAGCCATTTTTCAGGAGATAGCTAATAGCACTACGACTGAGTATGTCGTCAGTTTCTTGATAAGCATCAAATAATTTATTAGCTAAACTCCGGTCAGTATTTGAAGCAGATAACTTTTTTGATTTCTTTGCCTTTCCTCTTTTAGCTACAGGAGGATTAGGCTCAGATTCTGGCGTAGCTATTGCCAAAATTTCAGCAGCTTTGGTACGAATAGCCTCTAAACTGCAACCACTAATTTTTACTAATTCAGCATCGCTGTTGAGTATTTCTAGCCAGCGTATTTTGCCGTCAAGCTGCTGCTGTAGCCGTTTTTGAATAGCTAACCAAGATTTGTAAATGTAATCCACAACATGGATTGCAGATAAATACAAACGGCTTGGCTGTCCGACAAAACGAGGGTCAGTTTTCAAGGATTGGCAAAGTTGGTTAACAACTGTTGAGGGCAGTGTGCCATTTTTTTGCCACTTCTCAAAATCTGGATTTTTACTAAGCTGTTGAAGCAGTTCGTTAATTAAAGGTGTGTTTAATTTTGCCATCAACTTCCAGAGTTGTTGACGGGTAGACTCACTAGCAATTAGGCGACATTGAATAGTGATTTGGCTCATAAAAATAAAATATCACAAAAACACATTATGTTATCTAAAAATATTATGTGTTTTAAGAGATGCTTCTATAGGATGATTCTTATGGAAGGAAAGTTTTACACAAGCACAGAAGCATCAGAAATTACTCATTGCTCTCGCCGCCAGTTACAGTATTGGCGAGAGAAGGGAGTTATAGTACCTACTGTTAACAGTAGTGGCAAAGGTCGTAATGTTTACTACTCTAAAGCTGATCTACTGGCATTAACAGTAATGGAGCAGTTGCTGTCAATTGGTTTAAATTTTGAGGTTTGCCATGCAGCATTGGAAACACTGCGGAAAAATGAACCTTGGTTATTTGATGAGTCTGTTCCAGAAGAAAAGATGAAGCAGCTAATGTTATTACCGACGCGATCGCCTGAACAACCTTTACAATTGGCAGAGTTTGACAAGAAAGTGGCGCTAGAAGCTCTTTGTCAGGGAAAAACTGTGATTCCTTTTTGGTGCGATCGCATTCATCAACAATTAAGAGAAAATCTCAAAAGCTTTAGTAGTTGAGCAATGCTAAGAGCGATCGCCACAGCCGATAATCAAGGTTAGCTGGAGGCGATCGCTTTTATCCTTAGCTGTTAAACTCAAATCGAGAAATTAGCAAATATAAGGATAATTTTTGCTAATCTCATTACTCATTAAGCTTGTTTTGTATGTTTTCTTTTTAACATAACTCCAATCCCGCCAGCCAAAATAGAACCCAGGATAGTTAAAGGTTCAGGTACTGGTTGAGGATTCGTATTTGTCACTGAAGCATTTGTTAACGACAATATTGATGAGCCAACAGTGTCATCCACATCAACAATACCAATACCAATGTTACCAATACCAATGTTGTAGATGCCAGATGTGGCAAATGTATAGCTCAAAGGGGAACTTCCAGTTAAAGTGATAACTGAGTTGCTAATGGCTACAAAAGCGCGATCGCGGATGCTAGTGTAAACAAATTCGTCATTACCGTCGCCGCCTGTGAGTGTATCTGCACCTTGGAAACCAATAATGCGATCGCTGTTGTTAGTGCCAATTAAAACATCACGTCCTGATGTACCAATAATTTCATTTGGCTGACTAGCAGGATTATTAGTGACTGTTAAGGTGAAGACATCACTAATACTTGCTCCAGAATTATCAGTTGCTGTTACTTGAATGTTGAGTGAACCAACTTCGCTGTTGGTTGGTGTACCGTTAAACGTGCGGGTAGTGGCGTTGAAGCTTAACCAATTTGGTAAAACTGCACCATTTTCTAAAGTTACAGAGTAGGTAAGGCTATCGTCTGCATCAACGTAATTAAAGGTATTTGCAGGGATAGTAAAGCTAAACTCTGCATCTTCGGTTGCAGCTTGATCGGCGATCGCATTACCCAATGTTGGTGCATCATTAGTGTTAGCCACTGTCAAAGTGAAGACATCACAGTTATCGGTGGCGACGCTGTAGAAAGCGTAGGTGCGTCCTACTTCGCCTGTATAAATTGCTGAGGTGTCTGTGATGTCATCTTACCACAGAACAAATAGACTTGTCCGAAATATTAAAGCAGGAAGAAATTCGCTCCCATCCAGGGCGGCAAGCAGAGGGGTTTTTATAATCACTATTCATGCTCATGGGGATTGAACTAGCAGTTCCAGATGGCGTTGTTGCGTGAATAGACAAAATGGTAAATTTTACCTATCGCCGATGTTTGCTCACCGCAAGCGCCCAGAGATAAAGACGAAAGCCCAGGACAAAGTTAAGAATTGGAACGCCTATGATGCTTCCCTCTAGCTTCGAGGCAGTATAACTTTCTGGGTGAACGAAGAAGTAATCGAGCAGTGGCACAACCAGCAAAAAACAGGAAGAAAGGGAGCATCGAATTATTACTCTGATACGGCGATTGCAACAATGGGAACAATTTTCTACGGTGTTTCATTTACTAGGGCGACAAGCAGAGGGGTTTTTAGAATCGCTGTTCATGCTCATGGGAATTGAGCTAGTAGTACCGGATCACTCTAATGCTTTTCTTTCTCTAGCCACAATTCATATCTGGATTAACAGAATTTTATTAGTGGGATAGGTTCGTCAATTTGCCTGAGTGAACATTGCATAAGGTAAGTAAGCCTAGAATTAAGAATCAATGTCAGGCGATACTGCTGTTGATGGTTGAAACGCAAATACTTATGGGTGTGGCATCACGATATTGGCAACTTGTAAAAATTGATGGAGCGGGACGGCGGCAGGTTCAGGAAATCATTCCAGCTAAGGAGTTTTTTGCTGAGGTATTCCCAGAGGTTACAGACAAAGGAGAGCATTCAGATATAGAAATTCAACTAAAACTACTGCAATTATCACGGGATGCGCCTACTGATAGATACTTATTAGCTCAACGTTGTCTACTGTGTTTTATATCGTGGCAGATTGAACAAGTGTGCTGGCAGTTGGAACAAAATTTTGGGGTTATTCATGGTTTTACTTGTGCTGATTTATTACCTTATGTATTAGATGATGATGGTAGTTTAAAACCTGTTAATAATTATCAGTGCCTTTCTAGAAAAATTTTACAAAGTTTTGATCCACAACAAAGCAGTCTAAAAACTTGGACACATACTAAAGTTAAACATGATTCAGAAATGAATCAATTTCTCTTAGGGTGTGGAGTTTATTTGATAAGTGACTGGGCAATTCTCAACGATACTCAACCTAACCAATTACAACGGATTCTAACAGCATTTTACTCACTAACATTAAGTGAAATTCAGCAAGCACAAAAACTTTTAGAAAGCTATCATACTATTTATCGGTCTGCTCGTTTACAACAGAGAGCAAGGGGAATAGGTGGTAAATGTACTACGCCAACAACTGAACAATTACAACAGATTGCGCTGCTCTTGGAAAATAAAACAGGTCAGATTTTTAGGGCTGAGACTGTTATGGCAAAATTGCAAGAACTTGCTGAACGACTGCGACAATATCGGATTTATATTCGCAGTGCTTATTTACCTACAGAACCTTTAGATATTTTGAATAAAGATAGCCATCCTGTTACAAAAGAGATATTAGATAATGAAAATGAACAATTAGAGTTTCTGAAATTATATCGAATCCAATTTTTAGCTTGCTTAGAACAAGCTTTAGCTTTAGTGATACAATCACGGATAAATCAATTACAAAGAAAAAACGCCGATAAAGCTAAACAATTTTTAATAGCACTCCGGTTATTTCATTGCCAAAATCTATCAATGACAGAAATTGCTGCTAGATTAGAGTTACGCGCCCAAGATGCAGTTACTCGTCTTTTAAAACTGAAGGAATTTCGTTCTGAAGTCAGTCAACAACTTTTAAATCTATTATGTAAACAGGTATTAGAATTAGCTAGAAACTATTCAAATATAGAGAGTCTGACAATTTTAGAACAACAAATTAAAATAGCTATTAACGAACAAATTGAAATTGTCATTATAGATGCAGAAACTCAAGCACAAACAGCTAAAAATTATATAAAAACTAGTCTATTTAACGAGAAACTTTGCCGCTATCTTGATGTAATGAATGAGGATATATGAAGAATATAACAACTAACGAATTTCAGGAGCGGCTAGATTTTGAAGTATTACCATCAGCCGTAATTAATCTGACTAATGAACAAATTGCTCATGCTGTAGAAATCAGCAACAAAACTAAAAAATTATCTAAACAATGGCAAATTTATATTCATGCCTTAGCTTTACTGGCTTTTGAAGAGTGGTTGACAGAAAGGTTAGATATTCTGACTATTAACCATGAAAAATCTACCCTAATGCAACCAGGATTAGCAAGTGCGATCACGGCTGTTGCCAATTTACAAGTCAATAAATTTAAACTTTGTTTGTTAGCAACTGGTAGTCTTACAGATAATCAAATAATTATACCTAGAGTTGTCATAGATGTAGCAGAATATACTGCACATTTTTATGTATTAGTAGAAGTCTTAGAAGAACAAAATGCAGTAATTATTTCTGGTTTTTTGACTTATCAACAATTAAAAGAATATAAAGTAAAAGTTCATTTACAACCAACATCAGACTGGAATTACCAAATTCCCACCAGTTTATTTATTAATGAGCCAGACCGCTTATTATTATACTTGCGTTATTTACAACCAGAAGCAATTGCTTTACCATCACTCAATGTTAGCACTCAAATGTTAGCTAATATTCAAAATGAATTGTTAACATTATTACCCCAATTAGAATCACCTGAATCCGAATTATGGCAAATTCTGAGTTGGGAACAAGGAAAAGCTGTAATAACCCACCTAGAATTAGTGAATTGGGTAGATAGTTTGCAGCAAAAATCACACAAATATTCAACTAAAGACAGCTTAAAAGATTTACTAAATTTGTTAACTCAGCCAGCACTAAATGCAGGTCTTTGGTTATGGGACGAATTAGATGAATTAGCACAAGAATTGTCTTGGCATTTATTACCTAATTTGACACCAGCACCAGCAATGCGAAGTCCAACAGAAGAATTTCAGTCAATTATGACTCAGTTACAACAACGGCATATAGAAATTCCTGTGCAAGCGCGAGGTGCTTATCAAGATTTTCTGTTAACAGGAGTCCCTCTACGTTTATATGCTGTGACTTGGCATTTATTATCAGAATCAGAGCCACATTTATGGACATTGTTACTAATTTTAGGTACAGCTTCTCATCAGAATCTACCTGGAGATTTAAAACTACGGGTAAGTGACCAAACAGGGATTTTATTAGAAACTGGGGTGTCCCGACAGCAAGGAGATGCTTATTTATTTACACGTGTAGTGGGTAATTGGAATGAAAAGTTCTTAGTGAGTATCAGTTTAATGGATGGGATAGAGGTAATTTTACCACCATTTACATTCTGCCCTCAGAGAGTGCTTTAGTTGCTCCGGTTACATTTTTAGAAACGAGCATTCTAATTACTAACATACTAAAGAATCAAACATTTTGCATAACTACCCCAGGTATGAGAGATATATAAAAGTAAACTCTCACCATGCTTGAAGGATAGTTTACCCTGTGCATTATTGTTTGAAATCCATCTCTCTTGCCATTTTCATAGTATCCCTGTCTTTTCCTGTAAGCATTGCTGAATCACAGACAAGGAGAAATATGCAACCTATACTGACTACACAGGAGCCAGTAACTCAAGAACAAAAGGATGAAGTATTAAGACTCAACTATTTAGGTGTTCAGCAGTTCAACACAGGTAATTATCAAGAAGCTTTGAAGACTTTAGAGCATACAGATAAGAGTATACCAACGGCGATCGCCCTTGCACCTACTAGTAATGATGATGGTTTACTTACCCCTGCGGAAATTGTTAACTTAAAAATTAACGCAGAGTTAGTAGTTTTAAGTGCTTGCAATACTGGGCAATGTAAGATGGCGTAATTGGGTTATCTCATTCTTTAATTATTGCTGGTATGCAAGTGTAATTGTCTCGCTATGGGCTGTTCCCGATTCACCGACATCAGAACTAATGACAGATTTTTTCGACAATGGGATAAAAATCATGATCAGGCTGTAGCCTTAAGAAATGCTATGCTGATTACTATGAAAAAGCATCCAAATCCGATAAATTGGACAGCGTTTACTTTAATCGGAGAGCCGTAATTTAAGCTAAAAGTGTATTTAATTACCATTTATTAATAGTTATGATTTATGGCTGGTTCTAAATTTAATTTAAAAATTCAGCAATTTGATAAATTCTGCTCCTTTGAATTAGCTTGGGGTCAGGGTCAGCAAATTGTAACTACACTTGCTTATCCTGACGAGTTAAATTTTAAATACCAAGAATGGCAGCGCATTTATCTGAGGTTTTATAGTACGGCATTGAGAGGGAAAGTAGAAGAAGTTGGTAGTTTACTTGCACCTTCTATTGATTGGCGTTCAGAATTAGTTAAAAAAGAAACAGAACTTCTATCTGAGTTTTATCGATGGTTACGCAGTGCAGAGTTGTATGAGATTCGTGCAGAAATTGCTAAGGCGACCAGAAACATTGAAAACTCTTACATCAATATCTTTATCAGTTGTAACTCTCTAGGATTAATAAGATTACCTTGGGAAGTTTGGGAAATTGGCACAGATTTTGGTTTATCATCTAGCAAAATTCGGATTATACGTACATCAATAAATAGAACACGACCATTTACACCTTTAAGTCGTTATCGTTCTGGTAAAGCTAGAATTTTAGTAATTTTAGGTGATGAAACTGGATTAAATTTTCAAGCAGAAAAGCAGGCATTAAAATCTTTAAAACAATTAGCAGAAGTTGAATTTATTGGTTGGCAACCCCAAGAAAATATTCCTGAGTTAAAAAACAAGATTGTCCAAGCAATTACTTCTACATTAGGGTGGGATATTTTATTATTTGCAGGGCATAGTAATGAAACAAATCTGACTGGAGGAGAAATAGCGATCGCACCCAATGTGGCTTTATCAGTCAGTGAGCTAGAACGCCCATTACTAATTGCTAAAGAAAAAGGCTTACGGTTTGCTTTGTTTAATTCTTGTAATGGTTTAAGTATTGCTGATAAATTGATTGATTTAGGCATAAGCCAAGTCGCAATTATGCGTGAACCTATCCATAATCAAGTTGCTGGCAAATTTATTTTATCTTTTATTCAAGCCTTGTCTGAATATAAAGATATTCATACATCTTTAATTACAGCTTCTCAATATTTTAAACTAGAAAAACATTTTACCTATCCTAGTGCTTACTTAATTCCTTCATTATTCGGACACCCAGAAGCTGATTTATTTTATCTCAAAAATTACGGAATAAAATCATTATTTAAACTTTTTAAACCTACTACTCAAGAGATAGCTTTTATTGGAACATTATTAGTAATAAGTTTAATATTACCATTACAAAATTTATTATTACAACAGCGAATTTTATTACAAGCTCAGTATCGTCAATTGACAAACCAATTAGCAATGAAGGTTAGTCAGCCACCTGTACTATTAGTAACAATTGATGAAGAATCTATTATAAAAGCTAAAATATCTAACCCTAAACCAATGGATCGTAGATATTTAGCAAGTTTAGTAAATAAACTGACAGCTTATCAAGCTAAAGTTATTGGGATTGATTATTTATTAGATAGACCACATCCACAAACAGATCAAATACTTGCTAATTCTATTAAATCTGCTGTTGAGTCTGATAAACATACTCTATTTGTTTTTATTACAGATGATGATAAAAGCGTCTTACCTGAGATTGCTAGTTTAAATTGGAGTTTAGAAGGAGAAGTTACAACTTATCCTTGGTATGTAAAATTATTACCATATAATTATTTTCAAACTCAACAGCCTTGGAATTTCGCTAGTGTATTAGCTTTAGCAAAACAGCTACAACAAACTTCTAATCCACCCTTACCACAATTAAACAATAATACAGATTATTTCCAGACGGTAAAAAACTTCTTAATTTCTCATAAACAATCGAATAAAACATTTATAAAATACCAGCGTTCACATGAAAAAATAATTACTTTATTAAGTTATAATATCCACCAAATTTTCTTAAAACCTATTATTGATTTTTCAATTCCCCCAGAGCAAGTTTATGACTCTATCCCAGCTTGGAAGCTTTTAGAAAGTCAAACAGCACCACAAAATCTACAACAGCAGGTCGTCATGATCGTTGCAGGCGGTTATGACGAAGCTGGTATATCATTTGATGGAGAAGACAATTATGATCAAGAAAATCTACCACTGGCTATTCAGTACTGGCACCCAGATAGCAAAGTGTTTACAGGCGGGGAATATAATGCTTACATGGTACATCATTTTTTGACTGGGCGATTAGTTGTACCAATTCCTGAGGTGTGGTTAATAGTCTTAACAGTCATTTTGAGTAAAATCTGGTATTTATGGCAAAATAATAGAAAGAGTACTAATTGGTACTTACTGATATTACCAACTTCTTTTACAGGTCTTTACGGACTCGTAAGTTTACAATTGTATATTTCTTCATTTGCTATCTTGTTACCTTTGCTGTTACCTTCTGCTACTTTATGGTATTACGTTTTATCCACTATTTATAAAAGGAAAGCTAATGAATAAATGGCAAATACTTCAATTTGTACTGTTTAGACAAATTAATTATTTAAAATTAAACAAAACTATTCCTGTGAAAAAGTTAATTTCAATTTATTTTTTGTTTTCCACCTTCTGTCTAACTTATACTAATCTACCTGTTTTATCTAGTCAAACAAAATCTTCATCTACTAAAGAAGTATCAACTCAATCATTTATAGCGTGGTTTAATCAAATTTCTTTGAGCAAAAAACCCCCAATAAAACCACGCAAAACTGGTAGCAGAAATCCAAACAGTGCTGATGATAATTTTGTTTGTATGGTTTCTCCTGATTTACCAAACTCTACTAGAGTTATTTGGAGTAATCGTCCTTTATTTATTTGGCAAGGGAAAATACAAAAAATAGTAGTACGTAATAAAAGTAACGGTAATGAATGGACTAGATACATAACAGAAAATCAGAATACTACTACTTACACAGAGAGACAACCACTACAACCCGGTCAAAACTACGAATGGCAAGTATTTTTTAAAGATAATTTGTCTATTGAAGTTAATTTTAAGGTAATGGAGATGCAACAACGCGATCGCATTACCGCAAATATAACTACTTTAGAAAAGCAACTTAAAGCCCAAGGTAAAGATGCAGAAGCGATCGCCATTGCTAAAGCCAATTACTTTGCTGAAAATCAATTATGGTCGGACGTATTGCAGCAAATCTACTCTATAGATAAACCTTCTCCCGAATTAGATAAGTTCCGTCAAGAACTTTCTGAAAATCTGTGCAAGCTTTGAAGGCAGGATTAATCTGTAATAAAGCTTCAAGTTTTAACAACTCTCAATACCCAAAGAGGTTAATCTACTAAAGTTTGGGGTTGCCCTCTGGAGTAGCAATTCTCTCCCTATGCAACTGTGAAATATGAAATTTTGCATATCCTGCGATCGCCTAGAAATATAAATCAGTGAACAGTGAACAGTGACTGATAACTGGTAACTGAAAATTGACAACTGCTATACGTTATCTAAAACTCTATTTAACAACCATCGCTCTTATTCTTGATATCTCACCAGTTATAGCTTAATTTACCGATATTTTTCTGAGCAACGCAGGTGTTAGCGTAAACACCACAAGACCGCAAAGCCGAAGCGGACAGACTTTTACAGCAAGGTAAAAAGAAGTTAAAGAAATTGGCAAGTTCCTCAAAACGGAACATCTCATTGGCAAAAAAGCAACAGAAGCAACGGTAGTCAAGCTTTTACCGCAAGTGCGATTTATTCATTTAGCAACACACGGTTTATTTGATGATATCCAAGGATTAAATAGTGCGATCGCTTTAACTCCGTCAGGTAAAGATGATGGCTTATTAACTGCCTCAGAAATTCTCGACCTGAAACTCAACGCCGAACTAGTGGTTTTAAGTGCTTGCGACACCGGACGCGGACGAGTAACTGGGGATGGTGTAATTGGTTTATCTCGTTCCTTGATTAGTGCGGGTGTACCCAGCGTCTTAGTATCGCTGTGGTCAGTTCCAGATTCGCCCACAGCACAATTAATGACTCAATTTTATCAAAATCTGCAAAAAAACCCTGACAAAGCCCAAGCACTGCGTCAGGCGATGCTGACGACGATGAAAAGCAATCCAAATCCTGTTGATTGGGCGGCTTTTACTTTGATTGGGGAAGCCGAGTAAGTTTTTTACTTTCTACTAAAGTCAAAAGCTCTCTAAGATTTTTGCATAACCTCAAAAAACCCAGAAGTAGAATCTTTTAAATCGACTACAGCCAAGATATAAAAACATACTATGTCTAACCTCAAACGTCGTCATTTTCTCCAATGTTCCGCTTCTACCCTTGCTGCATTGGGTTTGAGTCAATTGGAAATTGTGCAACAGAGCAATAAGCTAGGTCAAGCCATTGCACAAAATACAGGGCGTAAACTAGCATTATTAGTCGGAATTAATGAATATTCTGAAGATGACGGTTTACCATCTTTAGAAGGCTGTATCACTGATGTCAGGTTACAGCAGGAGTTATTAATTCACCGCTTTGACTTTAAATCCCAGGATATTCTTACCCTGACTGATAAACAAGCCACTCGTCAAGGCATTCTTACAGCCTTTGAAGAACATTTGATTAAACAAGCCAAGCCTGAAGATACAGTGCTGTTTCATTTTTCTGGGCATGGTACAAAAGTTAAAGATCCAGACGGTGATTCGCCAGATGGGCTAAACAGTACATTGATTCCTGTAGACGGGAAACTACCTCCCAGATTTCCTGAGCAAGGTGGCCCTGTGCAGCACATTATGGGACACACGCTTTTTTTACTCATGTCTGCATTAAAAACAGATAACGTTACTGTTGTGCTAGACAGCTGCCATTCTGGTGGGGGTAAACGGGGAAATTTGCGAGTTCGTTCTGTTAACGGTGGCGCACTACTACTACCTAGTCAAGAGGAATTAGAATATCAACGCCAATGGTTGAAGCGACTGGGACTTTCACCACAAGAATTTATTCAAAAACGCAGACAAGCTGTTGCAAAGGGAGTTGTCATTGCTAGTGCTAAACGTGAGCAATTTGCAGCTGATGTACCTTTTGATGACTTTCATGCTGGGGCATTTACTTATTTGTTGACGCAGTATCTTTGGCAACAAACTACTAACGAGGCAATTAACAGCGCGATCGCTAATGTTGAACGTAGTACTAAAATATTAGCTAAGGAAAACGGAAATCTCCAAGATCCAGAATTTGAGTCTAATTTCAGACCAAACAAGGCCAATGCACCTATATATTTTATTCCTTTTCAAGCTGTTCCGGCTGAGGCTGTAATTATACAAGCTCAGAGTAATCAAGTTCAGTTGTGGTTAGGTGGGATAGAGCCACAAAGCTTAGAAGCTTTTAGTGAAAATCCCTTGTTTTCTGTAATTAATGCTCAGGGTGATGAAGTTGGATTGGTAGAGTTAAAGTCACGTCAAGGATTAATTGGCAAAGGTACATTAATCAACACAGCTACACGCTCAACATTAAAATTACAACCGGGAACTTTATTACAAGAACGTATTCGTAGTGTTCCCAATAATCCTACCTTAAAAATTGGAATTGATGAATCGTTAGATCAAAATACCGCCCAACAAGCAATATTAGCCCTTCAAGCACTCAAACGCATCGAACCTCAACCGTTGGGAAAACAAGCGGTGCAGTATATTATTGGGCAGATGACTCAGACTAAATTTCAAGAATTGCAAAAAAAAGGAATCTCTCAACTTCCAGAAGTTGGTAGTTTTGGTCTATTTTTACCTAGTCAAGACGAAATTATTGCCAAATCTTTTGGTCAAGCTGGTGAAAATATAACTGAAGCCGTAAAACGATTACAACCTAAATTCAAATCTTTGCTGGCGGCCAGAGTAGTTAAACAGATTCTCGGCAATACTAATTCATCACGTATTAATGTCATAGTCTCCATGAGTATTGCTAATAGGAATGAACTTATAGCCCAATCTTTTCCTATTCGGGGAGCTATCTCGAAAAAAGCAAAATCCTCAACAGCTTCTATGAAATTGCCTAACTCAGGCTTAAATCAACTACCGATAGGAACCAAAATTGTTTTTCAAATTCAAAATAATGAGCAGCAAGCAATTTATGTCAGTATATTGGTAATTGATGCTGAAGGCGAAATGACAGTTATCTTTCCTAATAATTGGTCTACTACACAAAATGCTGCATTAATTGAGGCAAAACAAACGCAAATTATTCCTCAACCTGATGATGAGTTTATATTAACTATTGATAAACCTCTAGGAACTTCTGAAGCATTGATTATTGCTAGTACAACACCTCTAAGAAATTCACTTCTAGCATTACAAAAAATTGCCAGTACCAGAAGCTTGACAAATCGCAGTACTCCTATTTCTGTAACGGATGAAATTTTAGATGTTACTAATAATCTACTAGATGACTTAGATTCTGGTACTCGTGGTGCTATTTCTGCACAAAAAATACAATTACCATCGGGAGTGCGTGGGATTGATACTAAAAAATTAGCGGCAATGTCTATATCTTTTGAAGTTGTTGCTTCTTCAAACAGCTAACACCTTTGCATTAACTATGGATAATTTATTTTTTGCCTATTAAAGATTTTGTTTATGGGTCAAATATTATCAAGTATTTTTTCATTTTGAAAAAGCTTTACAGTCTTGGCTACAAGCGTTAATGATTTATCGTGAAATCAAAGACCGTAAGGGTGAAGCAAGGACTTTAATTCTTCAAGCTAGTGCTTATCTTGAAATGGGAGATAGAGCTAATGCTACTGCTTCTTTAGAACAAGGTTTAGCAATTGCAAAAGAAGTCAATGCTCAAGATTGCTCTGCTATTTATCAAATCCTTAGTCAGCAAGCTTTTCTATACTTAATGGGAAAAATCAGAATCTGCATAAGGTAAATCACTACAGACGTAATTTTCAACAATTACTTTGCATTCTATCGTTATGTCATCTTACCAAACACAAAATGACATCCAACAGACGGCAATTCATCCAGGTAAGTATTTAACACAGTTTCAACGCAAATTACTGCAAGAAAATCTGCAAAAAAATTTACCTGATTCCTACCGTCAGCGGATTGAAATCATGTTATTAGCCGATGAGGGAAAATCTCAAGCCGAAATTTGTCAGAGCTTGAATTGTTGTCCAGCCACAGTGAGACATTGGACTCACATAGCCCGCGCTGGGATAGCACACCAATGGCAAGATTGTCCTATTGGTCGCCCTAAAGCAGTAAGTGAAGAGTATTTACAACGTTTGCGGGAACTGATTAGTAATAGTCCTCGTGATTATGGTTATTCTTTTCGACGCTGGACAACAAACTGGCTTCAGAAACACTTAGCCAAAGAATTGGGAATTACAATGAGCGATCGCCATTTTAAGCGATTACTCAAACAGATGGGATTGTCCACAAGAGCAAAACCCAACAATACCCAAGACAACGCTAATGACAAGAAACCAAATGCCAAAATTTTGATTACAGACCTCAAATCAACCAATATTGACGACAATAGCGAACCTTTGCCTCTACATTTCGTGAAATTAGATAAAAATTCAGATATATATGGTGCAACATCTATCCGAGCCATTAGTTACTCTAGAACAGTTCCACACGACTTTGGGACATTCTCTTTCCGTCACAGAATACCAACACTGCCTCAACCAAGCTAAATTTATCACTCCAAAAGTAGGGAAATTCTGGCAAGGAACAAACGTTGAAGCAGGAATCTATATAGTCATTTCTGGCAAGGTGAGATTACTAGATACAGAGGGTGAATTAATCGCCACGTTGGAAGCTGGGGAAGCATTTGGAGAATTTACCCTATTCCCAGATGCAGACTTCCAACCCTATGCAGCTAGAGCTTCAGTTAACTTGCATCTCTGCTTTGTACCTGCTGATGTTTTGTTGCCCTTAATGGCTAAGTATCCTCAAATTCATCAGTATTTGTGGGATAAGTCCCTATCCCGTCATCCCTCACAGATGGAGTCGGATAGACCACCACTAGATTCAGCAAAGCCTTCAATAGATCATAGTACTGATATTTTGTCAAGCTATGTCTCAGAATCGCCGTCCAAAAAGATTAGTAAAGCCTATTTTCCCAACCCCACCCAGCGCGTCGGACATTTGTGGCAACGCGTGCTACGGCGGTATCCGTTTTTTGCTCAACAGAGTGCTTCCGACTGCGGTGCAGCTTGTTTAGTGATGGTGTCTCGCTATTGGGGGAAACGCTTTAGTGTCAACCGTTTGCGGGATATCGCCAATGTAGACCGCAACGGTGCATCCTTACGGGGATTATTAACAGCAGCAGAAAGTCTAGGTTTTGCCACAAGACCGGTGAAAGCGAGTCTAAACCAGTTAGCAAAGCAAAAATTACCAGCGATCGTCCATTGGGAAGGCAAACATTACATTGTTGTCTACGAAATTACGCCTCAACACGTCATTGTCGCCGACCCCGCCATAGGTCAACGCACCCTCAGCCACACCCAATTTCAAGCCGACTGGACTGGTTACGCCTTGCTGCTGCAACCCACAGCCATGCTGAAGGATACAAAAGAGACTTCCACACCCTTTTGGCAATTCTTTGAGTTGATGAAGCCTCACTCTTTGGTGATGGTGGAGGTGTTAATTGCTTCGGTATTTATTCAGATATTTGGACTGATTACGCCACTATTTACCCAGTTAATTTTAGACCGAGTGGTGGTGCAGCGATCGGAACTCACTTTAACAGCAGTAGGGTTAGGATTACTGATTTTTAGTCTGTTCCGTGTGGCGATGACAGGTTTACGCCAATATCTCTTAGACCACACAGCTAATCGCATAGACTTAGCTCTCATTGTCGGGTTTATTCGCCATACTCTGCGTCTACCCTTGAGCTTCTTTGAGTCTCGTTACGTGGGCGATATTATCTCTCGCGTCCAAGAAAACCGGAAAATTCAACGCTTCCTGTCTGGCGAAGCACTATCAATCCTTCTAGATTTACTCACAGTTTTTATCTATGTAGGATTAATGTTTTGGTACAGTTGGAAAATGGCATTGTTGGTGTTGGTAATTATTCCGCCCTTTGCTTTGTTAGCCTTAATTGCCACACCTTTTTTACAAAGAATTTCACGAGAAATATTTAATGCCGTTGCCAATGAAAGTAGTTACTTAATTGAAGCTTTAACTGGTGTGCGGACAGTCAAAGCTACGGCTGTAGAACAAACAGTGCGTTGGCATTGGGAAGAATTATTAAATAAAGAAATCAAAACCAACTTTTCTGGTCAAGTCATCAGTAACCGCTTGCAAATTTTCAGTAACGCAATCCAAGCAATAGTTACTACTGCTTTACTGTGGTTTGGAGCGCATCAAGTAATTAATAACCAACTAACTATTGGGCAATTGGTAGCATTTAATATGCTACTTAATAACATTATTACCCCCTTCCAACGTTTAACAGTTTTATGGAATCAAGTCCAAGAAGTATTGATTGCAGTGGAACGGATTAATGATGTATTAGATGCTGAACCAGAAGAAGATTTACACCAACAACCCCGACAAAACTTACCTCAGTTTAAAGGTCATATTCGCTTTGATAATGTCACCTTTCGCTATCACCCAGAAAGTGATGTCAATATTTTAGAGAATCTGAGTTTTGAAGTGAAGCCAGGGCAAATGGTAGCCTTAGTGGGACGTAGTGGTTCAGGAAAAACCACTATTTCTAAATTAGTTTTGGGTTTGTATTCTCCTACCGATGGCAAAGTATTAATCGATGGACAAGATATTACTAGTCTTTCCTTACGTTCCTTCCGCCAACAGGTAGGAGTAGTTGATCAAGATACTTTTTTATTTGGTAGTACCATTCGAGATAATATCAGCCTGGGTCATCCTGGTACAGCATTAACCGAAGTAATTGAAGCTGCAAAACTAGCTGGTGCTGATGAATTTATTACAAAATTACCACTGGGTTATGAAACTCAAATTGGTGAAGGTGGTGGGTTATTATCTGGTGGACAAAGACAACGTATAGCCATTGCTAGGGCATTATTAGGAAACCCGCAATTGTTAATTTTAGATGAGGCAACTTCCCATCTAGATACAGAATCAGAAAGGATAATTCAAAAAAATTTCAATACCATCCTCAAAGGTAGAAGTACTTTGGTAATTGCCCATCGTCTTTCCACAGTGCGAAATGCTGATTTAATTTTAGTGTTAGATAAGGGTGTGTTAATTGAGAGTGGAACCCATACAGAATTGATGGCAAAACGAGGACATTATTACTATCTCAATCAGCAACAATTAGATGTTGCCGATTGAAATATAGGTTGAAATGTAGGGTGTGTTGTCGCGCAGCGCAACGCACCATCAATAATTCAAGCCTAATACACTCTTGACCATTGACTATTCAATACTTTTCGGATGCAGGTTGGCTCATTCTAGATTTAGATTCTCTCTCCTACGGCAACTCCCTTTTTATTGAAGGGGATTGGGGGGATCTAAAAATTTTAACCGAGATGTATTAATTGACTATTAAGTATTGAATTTTAGGATCACAAAAAATATGCCAAATGTATTGAATGGACTGGTGACAACCTCACCAACTGAAGATATACTACATAAAGAAATATCATTACACCAAACCACAAATATCAAAAACGAGGATTGGTCAGAAATAACCAAAGAATCACTTGATAGTTTGCCGCAGGTTTGGACTAGAGGATTATTATATTTTGTAGTTATATTTGTCTCTATAATTTTACCTTGGGCAATCCTATCTAAAGTTGATGAAACAGGTACAAGTAGAGGAAGAATAGAACCTCAAGACAAGACAATTAAACTTGATGCTGCGGTAGCAGGAACCGTTGCAGAAATTAGAGTTAAGGAAGGTGACTCAGTAAAAGCAGGACAGACATTACTACTGTTAGAATCAGAATTAGTCAAGTCAGAATTGCGGCAAGCTCAAGATAGATTAGAAGGGCAATTAAATCGACTTTCTCAGTTAAATTCGTCTAAAAATCAGTTAATTGTATCTTTAGCAACTCAAGAGCAACAAAATCAATCACAACAGTTAGAAAAACAGGCTCAAATTGATCAAGCACGACAGAATATTCTGACGCTAAAAAATGCCTACGAATTACAAAAAGAAGAAAGGTTATCTCAAGTTAATCAGGCAAAGCAAACCTTAGCTAATAGTCATACTGCTAGTAAATTAGTTGAAGGTAGTTTGGCAAGTAGTCAGCATGAAATGGAACGCTACAGCAAACTTAAGCAAGAAGGTGTAATCCCCGAAATCAATTTAGTAGAAAAGCAAGATATCGCTCAAGATAGACAGAAATTGTATGAACAAACTAAATCAGATATAGAACAGGCAAAATTACGTCTAGCAGAACAACAAAGTAGTTACGAGCGAAATATTCGCCAAGCAAACGCTGATATTGAGCAAGCTAAATTGCGACTGCAAGAACAAGAAAGAGGTTATCAAACTTTAACCCGTTCCGGTCAACTAGCTGTGCTAAAAATTGCCGAACAACAGAAAAGCTTAGAAACAGATATTACTTCTCTAAAATCAGATATTGCTCAAACTAAAAGTCAGATTGATTCATTAAAATTTCAACTAGGACAAAGAGAATTAAAAGCACCTGTGAGTGGGACATTGTTTCAATTACCAATTCAAAAAGCGGGTTCTGTTGTCCAGTTGGGGACAATGGTAGCAGAGATAGCCCCAATAAATTCGCCTTTAATAATTCGCGCCCAAATGGCAACTACTGAAAGTGGTTCTTTACGTACAGGATTGCCAGTAAAGTTAAAATTTGATGCCTATCCATTTCAAGATTATGGAATTGTATCTGGCGAGTTAATTAAAATTTCTCCTAATACTGTGGAGGTCGATACTCCAAATGGTAAAGTAGCAGCTTATAACTTGGAAATTGCCATTAAACAGAATTGCATTCCCTCTGCTGATAAATGTATTCCTTTGCGTCCAGGGGATACGGCTACGGCTGAAGTGATTGTGCGTCAACGCCGGATTATTGATTTTCTACTTGATCCGTTTAAGAAATTGCAGCAAGGAGGGGTGAAATTGTAGAAAACTTACCCCGGTTTCCATAATTTGGATTTTTGAGGAATATCCAGATGAGTGAAGCAGCACTTTTCATATCAATCACTGAATTAATCAGTAAAAAATGTGGCTTCATCTTTTTAATTTATGCGATCGCACTCCACAAGATGCGACTAAGCTGAAAAACATTTAGTTTGGATATTTAAATTAAATATAAGTCTTGTAGGGTGGGCATCTTGCCCGCCCTGATTATCCAATTTAAATGCGTAACAGCTTATCCTCTCAATTTAAGGAGTTTCACATTAAATGAAGACTCTTTGAATCACATTTTTTATCTCATCTTGAACTTTGTTAACCAAATTTAGGAGAAATATCATGTCAGAACCTATTACCATCACCAACGAAGATATTTTGCACCAAGTCAAGCTGTCTTGTAAAATTCCTGAAATAGTTGAGCAGATTGTTAGTCGTAAAGTAATTATAGCTGCTGCTGAAGAAGCTGGGATAACAGTAGAGGTTGAAGAACTACAGAAAGCATCTGACCAAATAAGATTAGCTAATAAACTCGATAGTGCTGATGATACATGGAAATGGTTAGAAAAACATGGTTTATCTATAGATGATTTTGAAGAAATCGCTCAGTTTAGTCTTATTTCCGGGAAGTTAGTAAAACATCTATTTGCGGATAAGGTTGAACCATATTTCTTTGAAAACCAACTAGATTATGTTGGCGTGGTGATGTATGAAGTTGTTCTGGATGATGAAGATTTAGCCCTAGAACTCTTTTATGCAATTAAGGAAGGGGAAATGAGTTTTTATGATGTGGCTCACAAATATATTCAGGATGTAGAATTACGCCGTAAAGGTGGATATTTAGGGATAGTGCGCCGCAAAGATTTAAAGCCAGAGATTTCTGCTGCTATTTTTGCTGCTCAATCACCACAGGTTATTAAGCCAATAGTTACTTCTAAAGGAGTACATCTGATTTATGTGGAGGAGATTATTCATGCACAATTGGATGATAAACTGCAACAGAAAATAATTTCCGATTTGCTTTTTGAGTTCTTACAAGCAGAAGCAGTCAAAGTAGAAGTCTTAAGCACTTTGGCAACAACTTGACTGGCTACCAAATAAATTCGTTAAAGGGGCGACAATCGCCTTTAAAGCTAGTCAGATACAGGTATTGAGCTACAACCCCTGAAAAAATTTGGGTGCTTATTAAGAATCAACTGTACAGGGATAGTAGCCCAATCTGTGGGGAGCGTTTTCGTGGAAAAAAGGCGGTCGAAAGCATACCCTATTATGGCATTATTTTAGTCATTTAAAAAGAAGCACACGGCAGGTTTTTTCTCATCTATTTACTTTCAAACAGATGCTTGAATTTTTACACCAAGCAATAGACTGCAACTATGGGGTAGCCTGCGAAGTTTATTTACCGTCCGGCTGATTTTAGTTGGTTTTTGGAATTTATTAATAATCTAAACTTATCATTTATCCAAGGTAATCAGCTTTTGCACTTTTCTCCAAAAACGGTATCACAGACTACTATTTTTAAGCGATGGCTACGCCCGCCGAAGGCATAGCCAAACTTTTCGGTCTACTGACTGTAGTTACAAATCAGCCCAAGATTCCTCTTGGGCTGATTTTTTTGCTTCTTGCTCAATTGGATAATTTAGGCTGACATAAGTGTTTCAATTTTATCTTTTTTTTAAGAGAGTCTATTATTTATGTAGCTATTCTCTTTTCATTAGACTATTCTTAAGTCTCGTCTCATGGATGACAGATTTCTACTATAGGATTGTGTAAATAAACTACCCATTATCAATCAACGCCAATCTTATGATCTATTCATTTGAAATTTTGATTTTTTTTGCGAGAGTAACTTAAATTGATTTTCATTAACTATAAATATCCAGTAATAAAACTGAAACTTTTATGTCATGTGATTTATCTGCAAACATCTAGACGCATCTTATTGAATTTAATATGATTAATTCAAGAATCAAATATGAATTTGATTTCTAGATACCACAAATTTAAAGCGAGGAAAAACTCAAATATTCAACCTTCAAATTACTAATATTAACCCAGCAGGTATTGAATTGTTTGGTGATATTTAATCTAATTCAATTTCAAACCTCAAACAAAATCATTTCATTAGGAGCAATGAAAATGTCTAAGATTCAAATCAAAGATCTAAATGTTGAAGAGTTTGCTGTACTCACGGAGAATGAAGCAGCTAACATTCAAGGTGGTGCAGTGCAAAACGGAGTATACGTTTCACTCGCGCTTATTGGTGTTGCTGTTATCGCATCTCCTGTTGTAGCTACTGCTGCTGCGGCTGGTGCGGTAATTGCTGCGGGAATAGGCATCTGGGAAGCGTTTAATCCGTAAGAGGTTAAGATAATTGCACTTTTGTCAATTAGTTAAAATACTCAAAATATTTTAAATTAAAATGATAATCGTGCGCTAGGGGAGGGGAAGGAGGTGAGCGGCACTCGCCTCCTTCCCCTTTATTTGATTATCATTATTCTATAAATTTTCAACAGCTAAAATCTCATATGAAAAAGTATTATAACGAGAGAATAAATTAGAAAAAATTAAGCAACATTTTTTAGTAAATTCAGTAGTTAAACCAGGTAATAGAAAACTGAGTTTACTGCCATGCCCAAAGCTGCAAAACAAAACCCTGGCCACGCGCAACGATATAATGCTCCTACTATAGCTATAGCAATCCTAAATCATTTGTGAACAAAAATATCCCCGACATCTTCAAGAAGCCAGGGATATGAAGCCCAAAGATTTTCACAAATCAAATAGGACTGTTCTAATGGTTTACCTTTAGAGGAAACACGACCATTTTTTCTCCGCACTTATCCCAATTTAACTTAACTGCACAGCAGATTTTCGATTTCGCTGTGTAGGAAAGCTTTAAATAAAACTCTTTTATCATCGGGGATAAAAGAATAAACTTTTGTTAGGTTTAACGAAGTGAAACCTAACAATACCATGTTGTTGGTGGTGTCCTTGTTGTTGTTGGTGTTGTTGTTATTGTTGGTATTGTTGTTGTTGGTGTTGTTATAATCAATCCGCCCTGAATGCTAAAAACATCCCTTTCAGACAAATCTGTTAACTGATCTAAATAGCTTTCAGAATCAGAAAAAAATTCGCTGCCTGTTACTGATAGATTATTAATTTTAATTGTAGCCATTACTTTATTTCCTTTGGGTTTTCTGTGATTTATTTAGAGAAAGATTAGTTGATGTACTTCCTAATCTCTGAATTATATTTTCATAGTTAAAACCAACAAAATCAATTATTACAATGATTTTTCTAATGATATAATTGTTTCATTATTGGCTTAAGTAAAAATATCTCTAGCAATCCTAAATCATTCCTTAACAAAAATATCCCCGACTTCTTCAAGAAGCCGGGGATATGAAGCCCAAAAATTTTTACAAATCAAATAGGACTGTTCTAAGGGTTTATCTTTACAGGAAACACGATCATTGTTTCCCCAAACTTATCCCAATTCAACTTAACTGCACAGTATATTTTCGATTTCGCTGTGTAGGAAAGCTTTAAATAAAACTCTTTTATCATCGGGGATAAAAGAATAAACTTTTGTTAGGTTTAACGAAGTGAAACCTAACAATACCATGTTGTTGGTGGTGTCCTTGTTGTTGTTGGTGTTGTTGTTATTGTTGGTATTGTTGTTGTTGGTATTGTTGTTGTTGGTGTTGTTATAATCAATCCGCCCTGAATGCTAAGAACATCCCTTTCAGACAAATCTGTTAACTGATCTAAATAGCTTTCAGAATCAGAAAAAAATTCGCTGCCTGTTACTGATAGATTATTAATTTTGATTGTAGCCATTACTTTATTTCCTTTGGGTTTTCTGTGATTTATTTAGAGAAAGATTAGTTGATGTACTTCCTAATCTCTGAATTATATTTTCATAGTTAAAACCAACAAAATCAATTATTACAATGATTTTTCTAATGATATAATTGTTTCATTATTGGCTTAATTAAAAATATCTCTGGCAATCCTAAATCATTCTTTTACAAAAATATCCCCGGTTTCTTGAAGAAGCCAGGGATATGAAGCCCAAAGATTTTCACAAATCAAATATGACTGTTCTAATGGTTTATCTTTACAGGAAACACGATCATTGTTTCCCCGAACTTATACCAATTCGACTTAACTGCACAGTATATTTTCGATTTCGCTGTGTAGGAAAGCTTTAAATAAAACTCTTTTATCATCCGGGGATAAAAGAATAAACTTTTGTTAGGTTTCACTTTGTTAAACCTAACAATACCATGTTGTTGGTGGTGTCGTTGTTGTTGTAAATGGTGATGTAAATGGTGGTGGAAATTGTGGTGGTGTTGGTCTAACCAATCCACCCTGAATGCTAAGAGTATCCTTTTCCGACAAATCTGTTAACTGATCCAGATAGCTTTCAGAATCAGAAAAAAATTCGCTGCCCGTCACGGATAGATTATCAATTTTGATTGTAGCCATTGCTTTATTTCCTTTGGAGTTTCTTTGATTTATTTAGAGAAAGATTCGTTGATTTACTTTCTAATCTCTGAATTATATTTTCATAGTTAAAACCAGTAAAATCAATTCCTAAAATGAGTTTTTTTATGACATAATTGTTTCGTTATTGGCTGAATTGAAAATAGCTCTAGCAATCCTAAATCATTCGTTAACAAAAATATCCCTGACTTCTTTAAGAAGCCGGGGATATAAAGCCCAGAGATTTTCACAAATCAAATAGGACTGCTATATACATCTAAAACTGTATAAATGTCTTGAGAGTTGGCATTAAGATACGAACGCTGCCAATCAATCCCCAAACGAGAAAATTGCTCAAATATAGCCTGCATCCTTCCATCTGCTGAATCATCTCCTTGATGCCAAGCTGTTAGCAACCCATTCGCTATAATTTGACAGCGATTCATTCCAAAACTTTCTTGAACAGCAAATTTTTTGTCTGGTTCTTCTGCTAACCCTAACCCTGGTGCTAGATGCTTAGTGAATAAAGGAATTTCTGAGAAAAAATCCGATTTGTGTTCTATATACACATTTTTTACAACTTGCCTAACTGCTGCATAATCTCTCTTATCAAAATACAATACCCCAGAGTCGTGCCGTCCATAGTCATTGGGGTTGTATAAAACTTTAAAACTAAAAGGAACTGCTAACTCATTTAGACCCTGCGTCAAACTTCCCATAACTGCCACAGCACCTTCAGGAGTTAAATTGAAATATATTCTTACTGTTACAGGCTGAGATTTACTATCCTGACTATGACCAAATCCCTCATTGCCAACTGCCATATAAAAGCCATTCTGTACCCGATTTTTTGGTAGCAGAATAGAGACAGAATCACCAACTGTAGCTACTTTGTCTGGAGCTTGCAAATGCTTCTCTCGCTGAATATGTAGTCTCAAACCACCATTGGTAACTACTAAACTACCATCAGGTTCTTCTCTAATCACAGTCCAACCAGAATCAAAATAACCTTTTCCACAATTACTTTTATGCAATCGTTCATAAAATCCCATGTCTACCCCTAGAAAAGTATTATTTTCCAAATCTAGGGCTAAAGCATTTTCTTTGCTATCTAGTGCCAACGAACTTCGCATCGAGCCATTGTAATAAATACCATAAAGAAAACTTCGCAGATGCAGACTGAAATATTTCTGCTGTATATCTTCAGGCATTTTTTGAAAATGTTCAACCGCTTCCACTGGTAATTCTAAGGGTTGAAAATCTGGATGATGGATGGAGAAATCAGATTTAATTTGAACTTTCTGAACAATATTTTGGAGAACTTCTAGTAATTGTTCAGTTACAGCAGTTTCTAATAATTGCATAATTATTTAGTAGTAATGAAATGACTTAAACAGTAGCAGCACCCAGGCGAGTTAATTCAGCAGCAGCACTACCAAAAATGGTTGGGATTGATTGTATAGGGCGACATAATAATGCTTTAGCAACCTGAAGCATAGCAATTCCCGTATTGCCAAAAGACTTTTGATATTGAATCATTCCCTGAATTTGTTGAATCAACGCAAAACCTGTAAATTGCACTACTCGCTGCAAGAAATCAGGACGGTGTTCTACAATTTCTGGAAAAGCATTGAAGTAAGCCTGAGTTAATATACCAATTGAAGGCTGGAGTAGTTCTAAAGGTGTTATTGCCAAGCGTAGGGATTCTTCAATACTCAAAGAATTACTGATTACTAAGCTACTTAGCCAGATTTGCACATAACTAGCAATGAGTGTTCCCAAATCAAAAGCTGGGTCTCCCCAAGCGGAACGTTCCCAATCAATTAGTCGGATAATATTATGACTGGAATCCTGCCAATCTTTGTACAGCAGAATGTTATTCAGTTTTAAATCATTGTGGGTGAGACAAGAAGGCGTTACAGAATTACCCAATTCAGCTATAGCTTGCCCTAAGCTATCATAACGTTGATAGAGAGCAAAAAACTTTAACCCATCCCCAGGAACTACACCAAAAATTTCTGGTTCAATTCGTTCTAATCCTCTAATTAAACGTGATACTTGATGAGCCATTAAATTCTCCGCATCCTTAGCAAAGAATTCCTGATATTCTGGGTGGTTAAAAGTATCACGATGGATAGTTCCTAAGATAGTAGCAATTTCCCTAGTAATTTCTGTAGGAAAGCTCTTTTCCTTAGTGTAGCACTCCATTAAATCTCGGTAATCATCCAAATATCTGGAGACAATAATAGAATTTTCAGCATCAAAATGCAGCACCTCTGGCAAAAATGGGCGATATTTCTCAAGTTCTGGAAATTGCTGTAAAAATTCTTGAATTCGCCACTCAGCCAAAAACTCACCAGCCGCTTTCCCCTCCTGGTTGTGTCGTTCTTGTTTCACCAGCAGCTTATGATTATCTGACAAACTTAGTAATAAATTAAAATTTTTAGCTGTGAGTGGTTCTATATTACTAGGAGGTTGTTCAGACTGATTACATAACCCCTTTGTAATTAAATAATTGAACACATTCTGGGAATTTAAGGTAAATGTCATAATATAGCAGTCGAATTTGATTCGGGTAAATTACTTGTTTAGGAAGGAAACAGAGAGCAGGAAAAAAGCCTCTTGAAATTCTATAAACAATGCTTGATGGTGCGTTAATATGACGTGATTTCGACGGTTAGAAAAACCCCTCTCCAAACCTCTCCCCTACTAGGAGAGAGGCTTTAAAACCTTAATTTTTCTTTGATATTTCACGCTGTTTACTCCCCTCTCCGCGTCCGAGAGAAGTTAGGGGGAGATGTCAAACAAGACTTGTCGAATTCACGTTAATCTGAATTTAGTTTTATCAAAGATATGCTCAATTCTAAAGATGTTTTTTTTGATAAAGCTAAATTATAGAGAGAAACAAAAACTAAGGCAGAAATACAGGTAGTGTTAGTTGTGGCAATGTTTGAATAATTGTACTTGGAAGTGTGAATTGTGATGTTGTCGTTGTAGTTTTTATTGTGATTACTATAATTAAATTCTAGAGCTTAAAAGTTATATAAGGAAGCTATGGCAATTATTTATTAGTGACATATCTGTTTCAGTTTTATCAAATAAAAATCAGTAATAAATTTGAGTTTCACAATCAGTTTTTACTTCTCACAACGCCAGCTTATTTCTCAATGTGTTCTAAAGCTCTCTTTGTTCTAAAAATAAGTCGCAAATAGGTTAAATCACTATGGCTCTCCCAGACTAGATATGTTAAATTAACAACAGAAATACCAATTTAGTAAAACCCTTCTTCTAAAATTATTAAAGTTAGTTAAGCCATAAGCCCTGCGTTTAATGAGCTTAATCTTCTGATTAA
>NZ_JACJSD010000002.1 GCF_014697615.1 Nostoc sp. FACHB-280
ATCTTTGACAACTTTGGGAAATGTATTTATAATCACTATCAAACAGATATATTTATGTTTATCGCCCAAATTTTACCAAACTTTGGGCGATTTTTATCGGTTTTTTCTTAACATTCAACACTTCTGCTCAAGGCTAAATTATATATTGTTGTGTGTTGTGGTTGAAGATTTGGGCAAAACATAACCCCAAGTATTGAGATTGGGGTTATGTTTTCAAGTTATGCAGTTAAAATTTGTCGGATTAAAATACTCATCACTTCACTAGAGTTTTCTGTGGGTAATAATGGACTCCAATCTCCGACATTTGCATAACCGATCGCCTGCAAATAATGTATTGTGCTGGTGACTGCTTTTGGCGAACCAATCAACAAATGTTTAATAGATTCTCTGCGAGAAAATGGCTGTTGGACTGGCTGTTGATTGTCTGGGTTTTCTCTTTCTTGTGCCATGATATTAATTAACTCCTGTTTTGGGGTTGAAAGAAAGGCGATCGCAGACTCTTCCACAAGGGCGATCGCCTTTCTCATATCTTTATATTAAAGTATAATTTTATACAAGTTAACTATTAATTTAAAAAATTGAGTAACTAATTTTTTCTGTTTAAAATAGACTTATAAAGAATTGTCGAGAAAAAATTACTGAGTATAATTTATTTTTGTGCTGATATACAGCAATTTAGCTTGAAAGTTACTCAGTAAAAATCTAGTACTTGATTAATTGAGGTAAAAACGTCAATTTCTCTCCTCTACTCCTTTGCGGTTTATACTGCAAATGAAGTGCTGAAGAGGTTATACCAACGACAACATCTGTATCTGCGTGGATACTTAATTTAAGGTAGATAGTTGTCGGAATGCCATCAACAGTGCCATAAAGATAAGGTAAAGGATTTATCCTGGTATCCTTTGCGTTAATCATGGTTCCCCTGCTTCCAGGATAAACAAACCATACTCATGACTGAACTTACACTGCGCCTACAACAAGGAGAAACAGAAACAACGATAACAGTGAATCAAGATGAATTCACCATTGGTCGTTTACCAGAATGTGACCTTTATTTACCTTTTGGTGGTATCTCCCGAAAACACGCGCTGTTACGAAAAAAAGCTAACGGTGCATGGGCTATTGAAGATTTAGGTAGTAAAAATGGTACGCAAGTCAATCAAAGTTTTGTGACTGCTACACGAGATTTACAAAATGGCGATATTATTTGGTTAGGAAATGTCAGCTTAGTAGTAATGTTGGTCAATCCGGCAATACAAATAAAACCTCTGCAAGCAGTTGCTGATAATAACGAACAAAGAACGATATTACGCAATGTCAAACAATTACAACAGCAGTGGATAGCACCTGAAAGTCAGGATGATGATATTACTACTAAAAACAAAAGTATTGCCCGCCTGAAAGACTTGGTAGATATTGCCAAAAATCTCTGCGCTGCCGCATCAATAGAAGAAATTTTCTCCCAAGTCCAACAAGTAGTGTTTCGTTATCTCGACAGTATTGACCGCTTGGCTTTATTAATTGATATCAATGGGTGTAATCATCTAGAATTAGTCAACGCTGGAACAAGAAATGCTGCGGAAAAAAAATATTTAGCAGCTGATGGTAGCTGGATTAGTCGCAGTATTTGTCAAAAAGTATTTGAAGAAAAAGTCGCAATTCAAACTGCTGATACTCACAAAGATGAAAGATTTGCTGGCGAACATAGTATTTTAGTCAAAGGTATTCGCAGCGCAATGGCTGTACCTTTGTGGGATGAAAATAAAGTTGTTGGCGTTCTTTATGCTGATGCCCATCTTTCCTCTTATCATTGGGAAAATGATGGTGAAGAAGAACTCAGCTTTTTTTCGGCTTTAGCAAATGTGGTGGCTTCGAGTGTCCAGCGTTGGCTATTAGTAGAAAAACTCAAAACCGAAGAAGTAATTCGTCACCGCTTAGAACGTTATCATTCTCCCGCCGTTGTGCAGCAGTTAATTTCTGTGGGTGGTTTACCAGATGGACGTTTGCCGACAACAGAAAGTGAAATTAGTATTGTCTTTGCAGATTTAGTCGGGTTTACAGCACTTTCGGAAAGATTAACACCAAAGGCGATCGCCCAACTATTAAATAATTTATTTGAAGAAATGCTACAAGAAGTATTTGCCTACGGTGGCACTTTAGATAAATATATTGGCGATTGTATCATGGCATTTTTTGGCGCTCCTGAACCACTGCTAGACCACGCAGACCGCGCCACCGCAGCCGCCAAAGGAATGCTCACACGTCTGCAAAAATTAAACGCCAAAGGTTTTTGGGAAGAACCTCTACAATTACGCATTGCAATTAACAGTGGTAAAGCCGTCGTTGGAGATGTTGGCAGTTCCCAACGGGTAGATTACACCGCCCTAGGCGCTACCATTAACTTAGCCGCGCGAATGGAAGCTGTTTGTCCCCCTGGGGAATGTGTGATTAGTGAAGCCACCTATCAAATGCTGACAGATCCTTCAGATTTTCAAGAAATGGGCGATCATCGGTTTAAAGGTATTGATAGGTTAGTCAAGGTTTATCAAACAAAAATGAGTTAATATTATTGCCTTTAGATTTCATTTTTTTATCGGTTTTCTCATAATAGTTAATTACGCATTGGCATAAAATACTTGTGGAGGCGAGATTATGACTCAAGCTTTGCCTAAATTATTTACTTTCAATGAATTTATTGAATGGTATCCCAACGATGGTAAACTCTACGAATTACACAGGGGAGTAATTTTTGAAATGCCACCTCCAAGCGGAACGCATGAAAAAGTTTTAGGATTTATCGCGTGTCAGCTAACTGTCGAGTTTTTTCGGCTGAATCGTCCCTACACTATACCTAAAACTACATTTGTGAAAACTCCATCTGCTGAATCTGCATATTTACCTGATGTGTTGCTGCTAAATCTTGAGAATCTTGACAATGAACCACTTTTTGAAAAGTACTCAACAGTCAGTCAAGCCGCATCTGTTCCTTTGGTAGTTGAGGTTGTATCGAGTAATTGGCGTGACGATTATTATAATAAATTTAGAGATTATGAAGAGATGGGAATTGCTGAATATTGGATTGCTGATTATGCTGGATTAGGTGGTAGAAAGTTTATCGGAAATCCCAAACAACCGACTATTTTTGTATGTGAGTTAGTTGAGGGTGAATATCAAATGACTCCGTTTCAAGGTAATATTAATATTGTGTCGCCTACTTTTCCGCAATTAAATTTAACTGCACAACAAATTTTTGATGCGGCTAACTAATATTTTGAGCTAACAACATCCGCGCTTCAATTGCTTGCCAGTCTTAGATTGCTTATCTGCTTCTGATTGAAACCAATTAGTAATAAATTTCTGCATCTGTTCATCATCAAAGTCTACCATAATCACATCGCTAAAGCGGCGGAAACAGTTACGATGAGCAGCAGTCCGGCAAGAAGCACAGAAGGTGATGGTGTAATCATCAATTATTTATAAACAAAAATATCCCCGACTTCTTAAAGAAGTCGGGGATCTGATGCTCTCTATTTTTACTTATTGAAAATCAGCTTTTACTTTAAATACTGGTTATTACAATATTCTAGAGTTTCTTTAACAGCAACAACTTCTACTGTAACTGGTTTGTCGTTAGTACCATTAATGAGAAATTCACTAGCACCAACATGAGGCTTTTTCGGATTTCCCCAATCGTAGGTATAACCTAAACCAGTCCAAGGATAGTATTCTTTTTTGTCATTCTCAAAAGAGTTTTGATAAATATCGTGCAGCAGAGAATTAGTTTTAGGTACAGGAACAGGTAAAACATTGCAAGTCGAATCGTTAATTTCTGGGTCAATACATGGTCTGCTTAAGTCTTCTGCTTTTACCCACATTTCTACAAAGTGAGTTTTATTAGCACTTTTATTTAAAATTAAGCCTAAATACTGCTGTAATCTCAAAGCTAACATGACATTCCCAGGCAAATCAATGCCCGTTCCTTTGCAGTTTTGACAAAATTCCTGCACTTGAGGAAACGCTGTTAACCAAGTTTGACGGCTGATTTCTTTTGTACCTATAGGCCAGTCTGTGCTGGGATTTGATGTATATAGCCAACTCACCATCAAAAATTCTGTTTTACCGTCCCGTTCTCGCGTTTTAATTTTGGGGTTAGTGGCGGATAATGCCCAAAGGTTATTAATAACTTTATTTTGACTTGGCTGTTTAGCATCTTGAATAGATGCGTTTAGTTGCTTTTTCAAATAGTTGTAACTTTCTGGTTTATTTTTATCTAAATATTCATATACATAAGGTATTTTTTGGGACTGCACCAACAATTGCTTTGGTGAATTAGCCGCTTGCTGAAGATGATTTTCAGTGGCAAATAAACTTGAATAACTGACTGATAAACCAACAGTAGCCAAAGTTAAAAATATAGATTTATTAATTTTTTTCATAGCAAATTTCCTGCTATTTAATAGCAATAATGGACATCAACATAAAGATTGAGTCTGATTTTATAGTGGGTTTGGAGAATGCGCTACTAAGTTAAAACTTTTTAATTTTATTTACTGGTATAAAAATTGTGCAGTTCACGGGTAGTCTTCCTGAGAGTTGGATGAACTACAAAAGAGCGATCGCCAGCACAAATACATTAGCAAAATCTAAGTATTGAGTATGATACAAAACTTATCAATTTTTGTAAGTATTACTGTTGCCATCATGAATTGTCTACACCGTAATTTCACGATTATTTACTGTTACTCTGCCTCAGTGATTGGGTAATCTAAAATGACAATTATTCTAAACAAAGCATTTGCTGACTCACCATGAAAATTATTACTACTCGAATTCTCTTAGCATTAGTCTTGTTAGGGCTTTGTAGTTGTAACTCTGTTAAATCAACCAGTACGACAAATAACAGTCAAATTAACAGTCAAAATAATCCCCAAACCCAGCCACCAATCAAACTTGCTAGTTCTAGTTCATCTGTTACCCTTTTAAAAGTACTCACAGAAGCTTATCAAGCCAACAACAAAACGGCCACATTTGAGTTTATTTCCCAAAGTCAATCAGAAGGAGCGATCGCAGCCCTGAAAAATGGTATTGTCGATATTGCTAGTAGTAGCCACAAACTCAAGCCAGAAGAAGATGATGGTAAAATTCAATATCGAGAATTGGCACAAGATTTGCTGGTTGTTGCTACCCACAACAGCGTTAAAGGTGTAACGAATTTAACAACTGATCAGTTAAAGTCAATTTACGCTGGCAAAATTACCAACTGGAAAGAATTAGGCGGGCCAAATGCTAAAATCGTGGTCTTGGATAGGCCTGAAGATGAATCTGCAAAAAAACTACTGCGAAAATACTATCTAGGAAAAGATAAAACTACAACTCAGGCTGTAATTCTCAATAAAGAAGGAGAGCTAATTGATACTTTACAAAGCACTCCTTATTCTATTGGGACTTTTTCTCTAGCTTATTCTCTAATTAATCAATTACCAGTCAATCACCTCAAGCTGAATGGTAATGCACCAAACAAGGAAAATTTCACTAGCGGTAAATATCAAATGGTACGTCATCTTGGACTTATTTGGCAGAAAACACCTACATCTAATACCCAAAAATTTATCGATTTTGTTTTTAGTCCAGATGGTACTAAACTACTGCAAGACAAAGGCTTTCTTACCAAGAATTAAATATATTTATAACTGCTATGCGAAGAAATTTTCGCTTTCGTCTCAATCTCAGCCAGAAAATTATTTTCTCATATCTGGCTGTATTTTTGAGCATATTTATATTATGTTTATTGATTATTGGACATTGGTTTACTAATAGTCTAGAACAGAATATCCGTCTAGAAGTTGCGAGTTTTGCAGCTAGAGTTTACACAGATTTTGAGCATGAACAGCAAGATTTAGAAGTCCAAGGAAATTTAATAGCCGGACGTGAAACAATCCACTTAGCTATTGAACAACAAGATAGGGCAAGGCTACTACAAGAGCTACTACCAATCAGAACTTCCTTAGAACTGGCTTGGATAAAAGTAGTTGATACTAATGGTAATACCTTAGTTGAAATAAAACACGCAAATTTGAATAATTTTAAGTTACTGGATAAAGATATTACTAACCTTGTCAGTAGTGGCTCTATTCTAAATGATTTCGTGGACGTAAAAGGCAATTTACAAGTACTGCAAGTAGCAATCTTACCAATTAAATCTGCTGAAAAAATTATTGGCGGAATTATGATTGGTAATTTAGTAGATGAGTCATTTTTAGAACAAGTTGCTATTGGTTCTGCAAAACAAATAGTCAGCACAAAAAAAGATACAATTATTGCATCAACTATACCAGAAATTGAACTGATAAAATGGCAACCGCCTTCTCCAGATTCATCGACCATCGAAGTAGTTATTAATCAACAAGAATATTTTGCTAAAAGTATCTTATTTAAAGGAGCAAGTCAGTCTTTAATCACCACTATACTTTATCCAACTTTGCAATTAAAAACAACCCAAGATGCACTTTGGGTACGCTTAGAAATTTTGTTTTTCTTAGGAGCAACACTTGTTACATTGATAGGCTATTTAATTAGCCAAAAAATTACTCGTCCTTTGCAAGCTGTGACTAAAATTGCCAAAAAAGTTACAGAAGATGCAGATTTTGACTTACAAGCGCCAGTTATCACTCAAGATGAAGTGGGTGTTCTAGCTATTTCTTTAAATCAGCTAATTCAACAAGTAAAACAGCTTTTAACAGAACAGTATGCTGCTAAAGAAAAATTAGAAACATACAGTCAAAATTTAGAGCAGAAAATCAAGGAACGTACACAAGAAATTGAACAAAAAAATCGTGATTTAAAACATACATTAAATGAGTTAAAGCAGACTCAGGCTCAACTAATTCAAACTGAGAAAATGTCATCGTTAGGTCAATTAGTTGCTGGTGTTGCCCATGAAATTAACAATCCCGTGACTTTTATTTATGGCAATGTGGGACACGCGGAAAATTATGTTAACGATATCTTGCACTTAATTCACCTGTATCAACAATCCTATCCCTATCCAGATGCTCATATTCAACATGTCATCGAAGAAGTTGATATTGAATACATTCTGCAAGACTTACCCAAAATCTTAACTTCTATGAAGGTAGGTGCAGAACGTATTCATCAAATTGTTCTTTCTTTGCGAATTTTCTCCCGCTTAGATGAAGCTGAATTTAAAAGTGCAAATGTGCATGATGGGATAGATAGCACTTTGTTAATTTTGCGCCATCGCCTGAAAGCTCAACCTCATCGCCCTGAAATTCAAGTCATTAAAGATTATTGTGAAATGCCGGAGATTAAATGTTTTGCTGGGCAATTAAATCAGGTATTTATGAATATTTTGGCCAATGCAGTTGACGCTTTAGAAGAGGCTTGGGAAAAAAATCTCTGTTCACAGCCGATAATTCGCATTTCTTCTGTATGCGACCAGGAAAATATTAGTATTCATATTGCTGATAATGGGACAGGCATTCCCCAGGAAGTACAAAGTCGTTTATTTGATCCATTTTTCACTACTAAACCAATTGGTAAGGGAACTGGTTTAGGATTGTCGATTAGTTACCAGATAGTGACTGAAAAGCATCGTGGAGCATTACAATGTATTTCATCACCAGGCACAGGTACAGAATTTGTAATTACAATTCCAATCCGCTAAATTTTAATTTTTGCAATTATCAAAATTATTTTTTTTGCAGACGAATCAAGGTGTTGTAAACTTGCCTTTTTAAGTTATTGTCATTTTGAATTTCCATAGTAATCTTATTGAACCGCTCAATGCTTAAGCCATTTTCTTCCACGATTGTTTGGGAGCGATTACAGTAGTTGACAGCAATATCTCTGGCTTTGCGTGGTAGACTGTTAATGCTTTTAGGATCGTTACAAACTATCTGAGGAATTTCTCCACCACCAATTAGTTTTTTGATTTCGCTAAAGGCTTGTTGACGCGATGGTTCCATTGCTAAGACAGCTTGGGCATAGCTGACGATTTCATTATTATTGACTGTGGGAGTTTGAGCATCAGCTTTGGCTGTAAATGTTAATGTGCTGGCTAACAAACTTGCACTAGCCATCACTCCGAAAAAAAAGTTTTTAGGTAATAAATTTACTAGTGTATCTCGGAAAAACAAGTTAGTAATTTTGTTAATCATGTCTGGGACACAGGACTGAATCGTAGGGGTGCTTTATTGATTGTGAATTATTTTGGGTGTGAGAAGTTCCAATCAAAATTTCAGTGTACCGAAATTTTATATGTATTTTCCGTTGCCTTTACATATTTGACAAAGTTCAATAACTTTGGTTTGGAGTGTGGATATTTCCCCAGATCCTTGCTTAAGGCTGACTTCTAACTCCAACAGTAACGGTAAACACGAAATTAGTTGCTGCACAGACAGGAATTTGACTTCTTGTTGTAAAAAGTAGATACGTTTAGGGTTGCTGACATCAGCAGCTTGAGCGATCGCTTGTGGGTTACGCTCACCGCTATCTGTGACAATTTTGACCCATAACCAAGTGCGAAATTGACCAATTAATGTTGCCACTATCCGCAATCCTGGTTCGGCTGCATTTAGCAAGTCAGTCAATACAGTTAAAGCTTTACCTGTATCGCCTGTTCTAATTGCTGCTGCTAATTGTAAACTATTTTGCGTAGTATTTCTGACTAATTTACTAACTGTCTCGACATCTAAAGGCTTTTTGTGATCAAGATGATACAGCCGCAATTTTTCTAACTCGTTATAAAGTAGCCTTGTATCATTACCCACAGCTTCGGCTAACAGTTCGGCAGTTTTCGGCGCGAGTTGCACTCCTACTGTTTGCGCCGCTTGCTGCACAGCTTGCACAATTAATTCAGTTTTCCACGGGGGAATCAGCGAAAATTCCCGAAACTCTGTGGTGACTTGTTTCAGCAATTTGGTAGATTTTAGCCGTTCATCTGGTTTATTGCGACTGGTAAGCAATAAATAGGAATTTTCGGGAATGACTGGTAAGGTGCGCGTCAATTCCGCCAATACATTTTCAGGACATTGTTGACAAAGGTTAGTGTTCATCAGCCAAACCAAACGTCCACCAGCACCAAAAGCCGGAGTCATCGCTTGATTTAAAGCCGCAATCGCAGCATCAGATTGATCAGGCGCAAAATAAGAATAGTTAAAATCTGTCCACAGGGGATCTAAAATGCGATCGCGCAACGAATTAACCGCTTTTTCCATCGCAAAGTCATCTTCACCCCAGTAAACTAAAACCGGCATATATCAACCTCTCATGTGTGAAGAGAATGGGGAGTGTGGGGGGAAAGATTTCTTCACTATCCTCCCACACCTCCCACACCCCTTCCTTTCTCTCTTGGTTACACCCATCTCAATATTTTCTCCCCACTCCCTTTCCCAAATCCTCAATACTTTTTAAGTCAACTTAGTCACAACTGGATAATTTTCCCTAAAATCTATCAAGTAAGAATGTGAGGCTATTGAAGATTGGACGACAACTACCAAACTTACCTAAACCGGGTAGCAAGAATGATGCTACCAGAATCATACAAAACCCAAGTTCAGCATATCCAGGAGTCTTCTAAATTCCAACCTGCTTCTGGAACAAGACAAGCAGCACCTTTTCCTGGTTATACATTAATTACCCCAACGTTGGAGGAAGCGGCAGAGAACTCTGCTTTTTATGCAACCTTAACAACTTATCAACAGCAACTTTTACAGTTACCTGTCAACCAGGATTTGATTGTCCCTGTACCACCTGCCAGCTTTCATTTAACCTTGGCAGATTTGATTTGGGATCATGCTTATCTTGATGCTTGTGAAAAAAATCCCAAGTTTGAGGAAGAATTACACCATTACTGTGAAGAAATTTTTCAACAATATCAACAAACCATAACACCAGGAAGTAAGCCAATTTATTGGCAAATTTTGGGATTAGTTCTGATGCCAAGAGCATTGGCTGTTTGTTTAGTCCCCAAAGATGAAAGTTCTTATGAACAAATTATTCAATTTCGCCGCACAATTTATCAAAATCCCAAGTTGATTGCATTGGGGATTGAGCAACATTATCACCTCACAGCACATATTACATTGGGCTATTTTGGTGATATTTCGCCAGATTTAGACCGCAATAAATTCAGTGATTTACTTGCACAATTAAATCAACAGTGGCTAGAGAATTCGCCAGAGTTACTGGTTAACCGAGTTGAATTGCGGAAGTTTGATGATATGACACGTTATTATCGTGAACCAGACTGGCCGAGTTTAAATTTTTAAATCAGTTATCAGTTTTTTATTGATGACTGTTCACTGTTAAATTTGTATCTCTTAGACTGGAGTTTAAGGCTACACAAACAGCGACTTACTAGCGGCTTAGTGGGTTTTGCCTGTGTAGCCAAGCCAGTATTTTTTTAGCAACTGGCTTGTGACTTCAGTCTTCCAATGCAATATCTGAGTTTATCCAACTCTTGACTTATTAGGATTCAACGCTCAGATGATTCTTCTCCGAAAAAGATATCATTGACACTGATTACCCAAGGAGTACCTTGGTTAACTGGAGAACTAATACTAATTTTGGCTTGGTTAGCAAATTGCTTTAACTTTTCGGCTAAATGCGGCACAGTCATCATAATGTTCTGATAACTTTCTATATCATGGCAAACCATAATTAATATGAGAATACCGCTATTGATTTTGAAATACCAATGACAACTAGATAATAAAAGACGGACGGTGCGATCGCAAACTGCAAAAAACCTTTGTTTGACTGTCTCTTCTAACTGACTAAGTAATACTTCACTAATTAGTGTTGTTTTATGAGAAGGTAAATCATCGGGAGAGAGATATGGTTGATTCATAGAAATTTTCCCTAATTTCAAAGGGTTAATTACTGATATAAACTGAATAATTTTCCTATACTTGCTTGACTGAAGAGATTCCCTTTATTCAGATATATCAGCTTGTAAAACAGGCTAATCAGATATCCATTCACTCCTGGTACAACTTTTATATAATCTCAATCGCCTGTGTTTGGAGTTTCATCATCTTTCTTTAGCAATTGCTCTACAAAAATATATATTTCGTGTTTTTTCTTCAAACAACAATAAATCGCAGATAACTTCTCTGCCCTTACTCTAGAGCATACATTAACAATATAGCAGTTATAAATAATTTGTGAAAAAATAGCTCCCCAACTTTTGAATAAATCAGGAATTTAAGCTGATTATTGTTACGTTTCGCAACAATTAAGTGGATATTTATTTCCTATTCCATCTTTTGTATTTCTGCGAGTTATTCAGGAAGCTAATTTAAATGATGAACACCAATATAATTACTTATTGATATATGAATAATAGAGACAAGAGAAATGAGGAAGACAAGGTAGACAGAGTAGACAAGGGAGAGAGGGGTTTGTAATTTATCCAAATAAATCTGTTATCTATTCCCTCTATTGACAATCTGTTAATTAATCAATTTGTGAATATTTTCTTCCCAATTCATCCCATCAAAAGGCACAATTTCAAAATTGGAGATGACATTACCATCTAAACAGCGGACATTAACATCAATACAATCAGGATGGCTACGGGGAATATAAAAAGAATGTATCCCACAATTTTTACAAAATTTATGTTGAGCAACGCCTGTATTAAATTTGTAAGTTGTTAACTCAGTTTCACCTTGTAATAACGTAAATTGTTCCTTGGGGACTATTAAATGTAAAAAGCCCTTTTTTCGGCAAATCGAACAGTTACAATCATCAACTTTGTGGCTATTGACAACTACTCGGAAACGTACCGCGCCACAATGACAACCACCCTCGTATGTCATTGGTTTTAAAATATTTTCTGTCATCTTAATTAACGAGATTCTAACTTACTAATGCGTTGTTCTAGAGTATTCACTTGTTGTTTTAATTCAACCACTAAAGTTGCTAAACGGTCAAACATTTTATCCCGTTGTGCTTGTGATAAATTCCGTCCAGTTGACTGTGGTACGGTGATTCTTGTGCGCGAGTTAGGAGACTGGCGAGTGTTTCCGAGTTGAGATTCTATTTGGCTTAACCGTGATTCCAGACGATTGAAATCAGCCTGTAAATTATTCAAGCGAGATTCGATTTGCTGTGATGATGCAGTGTTAGAGAATAACCCAGCCCAGAGGATAATGGCTAAAGCCACTGCAATTCCTAATGTTTGAATGCTTTTCATTGTCCGAACCGCAAAGAACGCTAAGGGCGCGAAGGAAGAAGATATAGCAAAGTTGAACAAGGTTGGGAGGTGCGATCGCACCTCCCAAAAAAGTATGCTGATATATATTGATCAATCTATAGAGTATTGATTTATTTATCAGGTTGCAAACCAGAAAATAGTGTCTCCCAATTGCGAGAGTTCACTTTATTTTCTGTTGCTTTGATTTCAAAAGTGACATTATGCACTTGACTTTGTTCTAACGCTTGTACGCAAAGTTCTGCCACATCCTCGCGGCTGATTTTGCCCCGAATGTTATCACCTTGTTCTAAAATTAACTCCTGTCCGCCACTTTCTTCAGTTAAGGCACAAGGTCTAATAATTGTGTAAGGAATACCACTAGCTCTTAAGCTATCCTCGCCTTTTAATTTCCAGGTTAAAATCCCACCCAACTGGTCATTTAATCTGACTGCGGGAGGTTCTTCATCTAAATTAATTCCTGCTCTTCCGGGACGGGTGACACCTGCGGAACTAACCAGCACAAATTTTGGTAAAGTTTTCTCTCCGTAGGCTTTAATAGATTCCACCTGCAAACAAAAACCACCAGGGGTAAATTTAGGATTTAACGCCCCATCATATTCAAATTTGCTCAACATCAGTTGAAATGAGCTAATTCTACTAGTATTTAATGGTGGAGCATCTTTAACAGTTTTGGCGCGAAATACAGGTGTTAATTCGGCAAAAGGAATGCGGATATTTATCCAAGTATTAGCTACGGTATCAAAAGAATAGCTATAGCCTGAACCATCCCAAGTTGCATCAGGGCGGAGAAAGAGTTTATAACGTTGTCCATCACCTTTAACTCGTAGTTCTACACCTGTGTAACCAGATAAATTAAATGGTGGGTCAAAGTTTTTGGTTCTCACAGATGCAAAGCCACCTGAGTTGGCGGTGGAAACATTACCAGCAAACACAGCAGTATTTTCTGTTAATTGAATATTACTAGAACTGACACCACCCATCACCACATCATCTAACGCACCCCAAATATTTTTTAATTCAGCAGAGGGATGAGTAAAATCAAAAATCAGTTTTTCATTTGCGGCGGGGAGATATTTGGCGGCGGCTGCGACTAAGTTTTTGACACCTTGATATTCGACATTTTCGGGAGTGTCGCCAACAATTTCCGGCTGGTAAAATTTCACACCTTGATAATATTTGTCTCGATTGCTGGTGTCGCCTTCCACTGGTTGGACACGCACTGCTGTACAACAAATCACGGCTTGAATATTCGCCATGACTAATGCGGTTAAAGTTTCAGGTTTGGTGATGTCTGCAACTACTAAGTCAACATCGTTACCCAAAATTGACCGTGCTTTGTCAATATCACGTACCAAACCTCGCACTTGATAACCTTGTTCTCTTAGCCGCCTCACGACTCGCTTACCAAGTCCACCCGTTGCACCCGCTACTAGTATTACACCCACGCTTTTTTCTCCATTAGGTCTATGTTGTGTTTCTTGGGAACGACCTTGGATAAGTTTTTGTATGCAGTTGAGAAAAGGAATAACCTCGAAGTAAGACAAGGTGTTGATAAACCTACCTAAGTCCCATTGATAACGATTTTTGTCATTCACAATTGCGTCCTCATTAAAGTTTTTGAGCGACCAGAAGTGAATAATAGTTTACAAGTTAAATTATAGGAATAACCCGTAAGGAAGTTTTACGAGCCAAAAATTTTAATACAACACACTGTTTAATCCACGGTTTTTTACTAAGTGCAGTAGCTTAAGAGATGCTCCACTAGGCTTTTTTTGTCCTATTTCCCATTTTTGAACTGTTGAAGGACTTATATTCAAAATACGTGCAAAAACAGCTTGGCTGACTTGAGATGATTCCCGTATTTCTTTAATTTGATTAGGTTCTAGTGGCTCAATAGGAGGTATACATAAGTGTTCAAAGTCGCGCAATGTAGTTTGATTCATTAGCCCAGCTTTGTGTAGGTCTTTTGCTGTCTCATGAACTGCTTCAAGAATTGCTGATTTTTTCTTCCGCATTACAAATCACCTCTATTAACGCATTACTATCTTTTGCCTGTTCAAGCTCTTCTAGTGTATAAACAAGTAATTGCTTAGATAACATTTTCAGAGCTTCTTCTTCATCTTTGTCAATGTTACTGCATTCGTTTTTTGAAAAGCCAAAAATAAAAAACCAACGATCTTCATTATTAGTAGCTACTAGTGTCCGAAATCCACCACGTTTACCTTTCCCTGGTTTTGCTATGCGTTTTTTAAACAACCCACTTCCTAAATCAGCATCATAAAGCCCTGCGGCCATTTCGTTTGCAGCGTTACAGAGACTAAGATCATTTAAGCCTTCCTTCCGCGCCCAACGGTCAAAAGTACGGTTTTTGTAAATTTTCATTTGATAGTCTCTTTGGTTAAAGTATAGCACTAGGTACTATATTTTAGGATGGATATCGTGTAGGCACATCTATGGAATAATGGTTTCAGGACTTACGCAAAATCATGAAAAAACGAACCGCAAAGGGCGCAAAGGACACGAAGTTAAGAAGATTTGAGAGGGTTCTTGCGTAAGTCCTAGGTTTCTTCAATCTTGCTAATCACTGATAGGATTTTGGCGATGTCTGTAGCTAATTCCGATTTGGTCTTCAAGATGAGGAAGTAGGTACAATAAATTGGTGTTTTGGCGATCGCTCAAAACGCTAAAATACTTACCTAAATGTTGTTAATAATACAAAAAATTACTTATGAGCCAACTAGAAAACGCTCAAGCTGAATACGCTAGTTTTCTGCAAGAGTTTCAAAGTGTCATTATTAGCACTATCAGTCCAGAGGGCATACCTAATAGTAGCTATGCACCTTTTGTCAGTGATGCAGCCAAAAATATTTATATTTATATCAGCGACTTGGCAGCCCACACCCAAAATATTTATGCTAATCCCCGTGTGAGTATTTTATTTATTGAAGATGAAACAAAAAGTAATAACATTTTTGCTCGTCGTCGTCTAACTTTTGATTGTACTGCGACGTTAATAGAACGAGATACAGAGAGTTGGAATAAAATTGTTGACCAACTGCAAGAACGTTTTGGTGAAATGATTGAAGTCTTAAAAAGCTTGGGGGACTTTCGCATTTTTCAACTTATTCCCAGTTCCGGCCGTTTTGTCCTCGGTTTTGGCAATGCTTATAAAATTAGCGGCGACAATTTAAATGAATTGACTCATATTACGAGGGATAATCGTTAGGTTTTTGATCATTTTGTTGGAAGATGAGGGAGACAAGGGGGACAAGGGAGACAAGGGAGATAGATGTTTGGAAATTATTTAGGACTATCTTGACTTCAGACTTCACACTTCACACTTCATACTTTTATGCTTCAGTTTCAACCTCCTGGCTTTGGGCAGAAAGTGATTCATACTTCCTTGGGAGCGATGGTGTATTATACTCAGACATCTGCACCTTGGTTGAATGCTGATAGTGAAGATTTACCGCCACTATTATTTCTGCATAATTTTGGGGGTGGGGCTTCGGCTTATGAATGGGCGAAGGTGTACCCAGGATTCGCGGATAAATATCGCATTTTAGCGCCTGATTTAATTGGTTGGGGCGATTCTGCACACCCGGTGCGGGATTATCAAATTAAGGATTATTTGACAACGCTGGCTGAATTTATTACTCAAACTTGTCGCCAACCTGTAAAAGTTATTGCATCATCACTGACGGCTGCTTTAACTATTCGTTTAGCTATTACTCAGCCGCAATTATTTCAATCATTATATTTAGTTTGTCCTTCGGGGTTTGATGACTTTGGTCAAGGTGCTGGACGCAGGCTACCACTTTCTGTAATCAATACACCGCTGGTAGATAGTTTAATTTATGGGTTGGGTGCAGAGAATGAATTGGCAGTGCGGAATTTTTTACAAAGTTTTTTGTTTGCTAAACCTGGACGTGTTTCACCCGAAATGGTTGCTGCTTATTTAACTTCAGCACAACAACCTAATGCGAGGTTTGCAGCTTTGGCATTTTTGCGAGGTGATTTATATTTTGACTTGAGTTTGTATCTGCAACAGTTAACTATTCCAACTGTGTTTTTTTGGGGCGAGGAAGCACAATTTACTAGTATCAAATTAGGGCGGAGGTTGGCGAATTTAAATCCCAATGCTGTGGGAAAATTTTATGCGATCGCCGATGCTGGAGTACTGCCTCATTTAGAATTACCAGAAGTCATGATTGGTTTATTACAGCAGCATTTGTAAATGGGTTGAGCAAATTTCCCGACTTGAGTCAAGAGGCGTGTTTATCCACAACCCAACGAGAAATCACAAGAGTGATTTTCGTCCACGTTGATAATTACTACAATAAAATAGTTACACCCAACCCTGGAGTTCCGGCAGTGGGCTTATTTGATGATTTTAGTCGGTTTTTAGAAAACCGTTTAGAAGAGTTCTTGCGTAATAATCCACATTTGGAGTTAGATGCGCTGTTAGACCAACTACGTCAGCAAGAAGAAGATACATTAAAGCTAATAGCAGATTTACAAGTCCAAGAAAAGCGATCGCAAGATGATATTCTTTCCACCGCCCAAGAAATTCAGCGTTGGCACATTCGTGTACAAAAAGCCAAAGATGCGGGTAGGCAAGATTTAGCCGCCGCCGCCCAAGAACGAGAAGCCGCCCTATTGCGGGAAGGAAACCAAAAATGGGGACACATGCAAGGGTTGAAAGAACGTCTGAATCAATCTCAAGAATTATTGCGAAAAATCCAAGTCAGAAGACAAGAAGTACAAGCAAAAGCCGCAGAAGCACAAAAAACACGCGCTCAAACTCAAGCCCAACAACAACAGCGTATAGACACTAACGGTTGGTGGAATTCTTCTACAAGTAGTTCGAGAAGTTTCGATGACTTAGAAGAAAAGTTCCGCCGTTGGGAAACAGAAGACGAATTAGAAGAAATGAAGCGGAATTTAGGGAAGAAGTGAAAATTTAAGAGGTGTAGGGGTGTATAGGCTGCGAAAATTTGGAGCCTCATATATGTCAACTTAATGTATTATTCGTGTTCTGCAAGGAACTTAAGTTCCTTGCTCATAGCAAAAGTCATCTGAAGATGACTAAATATATCCAATGTTTTTGAGTCTACTTGAGTAGACTTGAGCTATTAGCCTTGAACTTGAGTTCAAGGCGGGAATGGCTTGTATGTATACCGTAGACTTCCTAATTCCAAACCCATACTTTATCGTCAAAAATGTCTGCTAAACCTCAAGATAAAAGCCGAAGTTTCTTTCAATCTGGTGACTGGCCGATTGAACAACTACCAGGATTAAGTCAAGAAGAGCGATCGCAACTACAAGTTTGCGGTATTAAAACTACACGCAGTCTATTCAATCAAGGCAAAACTCTAGAAGCTAAATTAGCCTTAGCTAGTAAATTACAAGTTCATCTTCAATATGTCAATAAATGGGTAGCACTAGCTGATTTATCGCGCATTCCCAGTGTCGGCACACAATATTGTGGCTTATTGCTTCATGCAGGAATCGGTTCTGTCGCCCAATTAGCCCAAACTCCCAGCCATAGATTGCACAGACAAATTATGCGTTTGCAAGTAGCAACCTTGCAACGACGAGACTTGTGTCCATCAATTGAATTAGTCCAGCAATGGAGTCAACAAGCTAAGACAGTGCTGAGTGCTGAGTGCTGAGTGCTGAGTCCTGAATAAATATGTCTCCCTTGTCTCCCTTGTCTCCCCCATTTCCGCCTCTTACTCCTTCACCAATACGCCATTGAGAAAAATATCCGCCAATCCTTCAGCCATCTGCTGCATTTCTTGGGGAGAAGCGTCGGGTTCCATGAGGGTGTTATTAGAAAAACCTGCGATCGCAAACATCCCTAAAAATACTTTAGCAACAAGTTTGGCATCGGTTTGACGATAAATGCCTTTATCCATCGCTGTTTGAAAGAAGGCTTCCGCCACATCTGTCATTTTATTAATAACTTCGATTTGAATGCGATCGCGTAAATCAGGGTGAAACTGCACTTCCATAAAACACACCCGCATCAAATCAGCATTTTTCTTGAAGTTCCACATCCTCCGGCGCATCACCTGGGCTACAGCCTTATAACTGCCCATTTCACTCAATTCTGTTAGCAAATCCGTTAATATCTCCACCCAGCCACCCGTCGCTACCTCCACCAAAATGGCTTTTTTATTCGGAAAATGCCTAAATAACGTACCCTCAGCCACACCCGCAGCTTGGGCTAAATCGCGGGTAGTTGTACCATCAAATCCTTGCGAGGCAAATAGTCTTTGTGCCGCTTGTAAAATGCGGTTGCGTGTTTGTGCTTCTGAAGGTGGGGGAGAATTAAAAACTCGCATAACAGTTACGGTGTGATTTCCGGGACGAGATAGGTAGCATTATTGTCTAACGTCGATTACAAAAAGCACGGAAAGCTTAATACAAGATTAACGCCCTGCCCAAATATTGACCTGTTTCTCTGGATGGGGAATTTGACAATACCAGTCTGAAGTGTAAAAGATGAAGATGAAATTTATTGTTCTATCAAGTCCAGTTGATTAGTTATGATTTCCACAATCATTGCACCCCACCCCCAAACCCCTCCCCGTGCACGGGGAGGGGAGACGAAGCACAGCTTTGGCGGGGTGGGGTTTGAAGGTTGGCATAAGTAATCAAGCGGATACGATATTTCAGACTTCACACTTCATACTTCAACCCATATTGCTTATGAATCATTTCCGTAGCCTGAAAACAGTTTTAAATTTGTCAAATCAACTCTCGCTAAAACTGTTGCGGCTGTTTATTACCTTTTTTGCTGTCACAATTTTAGTTTCGGGTTCTCTACCAGAAATGGCGGTGGCGCAAACTCAAACTGCATCACCGCCACCACGCACAGTCCAACCCAGCAAACCACCAGAGAAAAGCTCGATTCAGCCTTATTTAGACCGAGTAGTCAAGCAATTGACGAAATTTCAACTGGATAATGGCATGAAGTTCATTGTTTTAGAACGCCATCAAGCGCCTGTGGTTTCTTTTTTAACCTACGCTGATGTTGGTGGTGTAGATGAGCCGGATGGGAAAACAGGTGTGGCGCACTTTCTAGAACATTTAGCTTTTAAAGGTACGCAACGGATTGGTACTACAGATTACAAAGCTGAAAAGCCACTTTTAGAACGTCTAGAACAGTTAGATAGCCAAATTAGAACCGCTAAGGCAGAAAATAAAAAAGCTGATGTGACGCGGTTACAGGCTGAATTTAAGCAAGTAGAAGCCCAAGCCGTCAAGCTAGTCAAGCAAAACGAGATGGGGCAAATTGTGGAACAAGCCGGAGGTGTAGGTTTAAATGCAAATACTTCCACCGAAGCCACCCGTTATTTTTACAGCTTTCCATCTAATAAATTAGAACTTTGGATGTCCCTGGAGTCGGAGCGATTTTTAGAACCTGTACTCAGTCGGGAGTTTTATAAAGAAAAAGAAGTAATTTTGGAAGAACGACGCTTACGGGTGGAAAATTCACCGATTGGGTTGATGGTGGAGAAATTCATCGACGCGGCGTATAAAGTTCATCCATACAGAAGGCCTGTAATTGGTTATGACGAAGATATCCGCAACCTTACACCCACAGATGTAAAGCAGTTTTTTAATACTTACTATGCACCAAATAATTTAGCGATCGCAATTGTTGGTGATGTTAACCCCAACGAAGTCAAACGACTCGCACAAATTTACTTTGGGCGTTTTCCTAGCAAACCCAAACCCAAATCAGAAATTCCGGTAGAACCCAAGCAAACCGAAACACGTCAAGTCACTTTAGAACTACCTTCCCAACCTTGGTATTTAGAAGGTTATCACCGTCCGGCAGTTACCCATCCCGATAACGCTGTGTATGAAATTATCAGCCGACTGTTGAGTGAAGGGCGCACTTCCAGATTGTATAAATCTTTGGTGGAAAAACAACAACTCGCCCTGACAGCCCAAGGTTATAGCGGTTTTCCTGGCGATAAATATCCCAATTTGCTGTTATTTTATGCCCTGACGGCTCCCGGTCACACTGTGGATGAGTTAGCCACGGGTTTACGTCAAGAAATTGATAACTTAAAAACTCAACCAGTCACAGCCACCGAATTGCAGCGTGTGAAAACTCAAGCCAGAGCCGATTTACTCCGCAGCCTTGATTCTAATACAGGGATGGCGCAGTTGTTGTTGGAATATGAAGTGAAAACGGGTGATTGGCAAAACTTGTTTAAGCAATTGGATGAAATTGCGGCGGTAACTCCGGCGGATATTCAACGAGTCGCCAAAGCAGCGTTTACACCCGAAAATCGCACTATAGGTAAGTTGTTGTCGAAGCAAGGATGAAAACGAACCACAAAGAACGCATAGACACGAAGTGGCTTCCCGAAGGGTAGGGCGCGAAGAAATATGGACAGATATAAACATCAGGTGAAGGGTAAGAGGTCGATGAAATTCAAACTATTGCATGGTAAAAGGTTGATTTATGTTGTCATGTTTGCCTTTGCCTTTTTGCTTTTGACTTTTGACTTTTCGTTAGCAGCGACAACAACAGCCAAACATTACACAGAGTTAAAATTACCAGCTTTACCTGCGGTCAAATTACCCAAATATGAACGCTTTGTTTTACAAAACGGCCTGGTTGTGTATTTAGTAGAAGATCATGAACTGCCGTTAGTGAGTGGTTCGGCTTTGGTGCGGACTGGTAGCCGTTGGGAACCGGGCGAGAAAGTTGGGTTAGCTGGTTTAACAGGTGCAGTGATGCGGACTGGGGGAACCAAGCAGCATTCGCCAGATGAACTCAATGAAATCTTAGAACAACGGGCTGCATCGGTAGAAACGAGTATTGGTGAAGGTTCCGGGAGTGCGAGTTTTGACGCGTTAACTGAAGATGTGGACACAGTGTTTGGTTTGTTTGCGGAAGTACTGCGGGAACCAGTATTTGCCCAAGATAAACTGGATTTAGCCAAGAACCAAACTAAAGGGGGAATTGCCCGCCGCAATGATGATCCTAATAGTATTGCCAACCGAGAATTTAAGAAATTGGTTTATGGCAAAGAAAGTCCATATTCGCGGACTGTGGAATATGCCACATTGGATAAAATTAACCGGGAAGATTTAGTCCAGTTTTACCAGCAATACTTTCACCCCAATAATATAATTTTGGGGATTGTGGGCGATTTTGATAGTAAAAAAATGCGATCGCTCATTCAAGCTAAATTAGGTAATTGGCAACGTAACCCCAAAATCACTAAACCCCAGTTACCAGAAGTTTCCCCAGCTAACAAAGGCGGAGTATTTTTTGTTAACCAGCCCCAGTTAACTCAAAGTAGTGTACTGTTAGGGCATTTAGGCGGACAATTCGACAGCCCCGACTATGCCGCACTGGATGTATTGAATGGGGTGTTAAATGGTTTTGGTGGACGCTTATTTAACGAAGTGCGATCGCGCCAAGGTTTAGCTTACTCTGTATATGGTTACTGGAGTCCCCGCTTTGATTATCCCGGTATTTTCTTGGCTGGCGGACAAACCCGTTCTGAGGCTACAGTCCAGTTTGTGAAATCCTTACAAACCGAAATTAAACGTATTCAAGCACAGCCTGTAACAGCCCAAGAACTGGCCTTTGCCAAAGAATCAACTCTCAATTCTTTCGTGTTTAACTTTCAAGACCCTGGTCAAACCTTATCACGGCTGATGCGGTATGAATATTATGGCTACCCATCAGACTTTTTATTCCGTTATCAAAAAGCCGTCGCCGCCACTACCGCCGCCGATGTGCAACGGGTAGCCAAGCAATATCTCAAACCAGAAAACCTGATAACCTTAGTTGTGGGAAATCAAACCGCAATTAAACCACCGTTGACAGGTTTAGCCAAACAAGTCACAACCATTGATGTGACAATTCCTGGTTCACCATCACAAGCCAAGAATTAATTATCTGGCACTTACGCACAAAGATTAGCTGTGAAAATGGGTGTAAGGGTTTGATGGTTTGAGGGTGTAAGAGGATGTCTGAAAACTTTTTGGTGTTGTATTTGAGACTTGTAGATCCCCCTAAATCCCCCTTAAAAAGGGGGACTTGAGAAAAATTCCCCCCTTTTTAAGGGGGGTTAGGGGGGATCAAGAAGTTCTAATAATCACAACCAACCACTTTTCAAACATCCTCTAAGGGGTGTAAGTGAATAACTCCTACACCCCTATACTTAGCCTCAAATTTTCTCACTCAGAGGCGCAGAGTCGCAGAGAGGATAAGTAGTTTCAAATTTGAACTTCTAATTTAGCTGTGGATAAATTTCTTCTTAATGCGCGGATGGGTAGGTGTACAAAATATCCCTTTTGACAAAATCGCTAGATTCCTTGAAGTGCAAGCTTTTGCCGAAAAAATTCCTAAAAATCATCCGCGCACCTTACCCAGTCTAGGTTTCAGGCATTTTAGTTAACTCAACTGAAATTTCCCCATGTTAAAATCAACCCATCCGCGAAACCGCACCTTGAAAACTAAATACAGACTGCCTTTCCAGTCCCCGCAGTTTAAACATCAACTAATCCCTATTAGGGATTGAAACGCCTTTCAAAAGCTTCTTCCCTAAGCCTCAAAGGTTTAAACATCAACTAATCCCTATTAGGGATTGAAACCAGTTAGTTCAGATGCCGTAGTTTTGGCACTACTTAAGTTTAAACATCAACTAATCCCTATTAGGGATTGAAACAAAAATGCACCCCGAATACACCCGTAAGCGCGGTTCGGGTTTAAACATCAACTAATCCCTATTAGGGATTGAAACACGCGCTTATGCACCGAACCCGATCACCCCCCGGTGTTTAAACATCAACTAATCCCTATTAGGGATTGAAACGAGAGCGAAATCGCCAAACCGAACTGTGGTGAAACATTCCTCGTTTAAACATCAACTAATCCCTATTAGGGATTGAAACACCGCATCCTGAGTACCACCAACTACAAGCCCAGTGCGTTTAAACATCAACTAATCCCTATTAGGGATTGAAACACCTGCCGTCGATTGCATTTTTTCAGAATTTCCAAGTTTAAACATCAACTAATCCCTATTAGGGATTGAAACGTGTCTACATTTGGATGTCTTGCAGCGACAGAGTTTAGTTTAAACATCAACTAATCCCTATTAGGGATTGAAACAGGACTGGGAACTTGTTGTCACTTATTCGCCCAGTTTAAACATCAACTAATCCCTATTAGGGATTGAAACGGGTGCGATCGCCATAGCCGTTGTGGTTTTGCAATTGTTTAAACATCAACTAATCCCTATTAGGGATTGAAACAGGTACTGTTAACTCATTATCTGGACTCCAGGTTTAAACATCAACTAATCCCTATTAGGGATTGAAACATTATTCCCTGAATACACGATTGGAAGCTTAACGCCTTTAGAGTTTAAACATCAACTAATCCCTATTAGGGATTGAAACTTCTTGAGTGTCAACGTATCTACGTAGCACTAGAAACGTTTAAACATCAACTAATCCCTATTAGGGATTGAAACAAACTTCTTAGGAATCCACGAGTATTTTATCCAGTTTAAACATCAACTAATCCCTATTAGGGATTGAAACTTTTATGGGTCATTAAATTGGCAAGGATGGGCGTTTAAACATCAACTAATCCCTATTAGGGATTGAAACAGCACCATATCCACCTTTTGATTTGCTATTTCATGTTTAAACATCAACTAATCCCTATTAGGGATTGAAACCCTGGCTCCACACACTGAAATCGGCGGATTTTGGGGTTTAAACATCAACTAATCCCTATTAGGGATTGAAACATTGGTCATTCGTCCCGAATTAAAGTTAACTATAAATCTTTGCGCCTTTGCGCGAAACAAAAAATATCCCGCTAATCACCAACACCAAAACACCTAATTCTCTCCGCGCCTCCGCGCCTCTGCGTGAAAAAACTCATTAGACCCATCTATGAAAAACTGCGGTAGAAATTGCTGAATTTGGCTAAAGTCGAGTTAGTGGCGAGTAATTATCAAGTCGAGAAATTGGACAGCCACAGCAATTATCACGAGGACGTAGATTAAGAATGTTACTGCATTTAAGTACTTGGCAAGAAGTTGAAGCGTATTTACAGCAATCTCAGGGGATAATTTTCCCCATTGGTTCTACAGAACAACATGGGCCGACGGGGTTAATTGGGACTGATGCGATTTGTGCAGAAGCGATCGCTCGTGGTGTGGGTGATGTCACAGGTGCGATCGTCGGCCCTACAATCAATGTGGGGATGGCATTACACCACACAGCCTTTCCCGGTACAATTAGTCTCCGTCCTAGCACCTTAATTCAAGTCGTGCGAGACTATGTAACCAGTTTAGTCAAAGTTGGTTTTAAAAAGTTCTACTTTATTAATGGTCACGGTGGTAACATTGCTACCCTCAAAGCGGCTTTTTCAGAAACTTATGCTTACCTAGAAGATTTACAAATTTCCCACGCTCATCAAGTGCAATGTCAAGTAGCTAACTGGTTTATGTGTAAATCTGTATTTGAGTTAGCTAAACAATTATACGCCGATCAAGAAGGTTCTCATGCTACCCCCAGTGAAGTAGCCGTGACTCAATTTGTTTATCCCGAAGCCATTAAGCAAGCACCCCTTTCTCCAGAAGTAGCGCGGGGACACAATATTTATAGCGCCGCCGACTTTCGCAACCGTTACCCAGATGGACGTATGGGTTCAAATCCCGCCTTAGCCACACCAGAACATGGTAAGCAATTTTATGACTTGGCGGTGAAAGAACTGAGTAATGGATATTTGGAGTTTCTCAACGCAGATTAAAGGATAGTAAGTTATGGGGTTTCAGATCCCCGACTTTTTAAAAAAGTCGGGGATCTTGTTGTTTAGAGCAGAAAGACTCATTAATCGAGAGAAAATCCTCATTTCTCTAGTTTCGACACTCATTCACAAGCTATAGCAATCCTAAATGGTTTATAAATATCTCTCTCCCTTGTCTACCTTGTCTCCCTTGTCTTTGTTGTTCACATATCAACTAGGACTGCTATAAAATACTTATCTACCAATTTCTGCTCTGTCACCTTCCTCGCAACTATGACCAATTTCTTCCGCGCCAATGTTGATGCAATGGCTAGTTATGTTCCAGGTGAACAGCCGAAACGCGGTAGCCAAGTAATTAAACTCAACAGTAACGAAAATCCCTACCCTCCCTCACCAACTGCTTTAGCTGCACTACAAAATATTGATGGTGAGTGGTTGCGGCGTTATCCAGAACCTTTTGGCGACCAGTTTCGCCACGCTGCTAGTCAAGTTTTAGGAGTGCCGAGTGATTGGATTATTGTTGGTAATGGCAGTGATGAGATTTTAAATGTTGTGATGCGAGCCTGTACGGAACCTGGACGCAAGGTAGTTTATCCGACACCAACTTATGTCCTGTATCGTACTCTCACAGAGATGCAAGCAGCAGATGTTGTAGAAATTCCTTACAGTGAAGGCTATCAATTACCTGTTGCGGAATTAATTGCTGTGGATGGTGCTGTGACATTTATAGCTTCACCTAACAGTCCCTCTGGTCATGTTGTCCCTAGCGCAGATTTAGAAAAACTCGCCAGTCAGTTATCTGGAGTGTTAGTCATTGATGAAGCTTACGTCGATTTTGCGGAAGTTGATGCTTTAGCTTTGGTCAAAGACTATGAGAATGTAATCATTATCCGCACCTTATCTAAAGGTTACTCCTTAGCGGGTTTGCGCTTGGGTTTTGGGATTGCTCAACCCAAGTTATTGCAAGGATTATTTAAAGTTAAGGATAGTTATAACATTGATGCGATCGCCTGTACAGTCGCCACAGTCGCCATCACCGACCAAGCTTATAAAAATGCTTGCGTAGCCAAAATCAAAGCATCACGCACCCAACTCACCAAAGAATTTCAACAATTAGGCTTCCAGGTTTGGGAGTCGCACACCAACTTTTTACTCGTCCAGCCACCCCAGCAAAACGCCGCATATCTCTATCAAAAACTCAAAGAACAACAAATTCTCATCCGCTACTTTCCCCACCCCGGACTCTTAGATAAACTCCGCATCACCATTGGTACAGATGAGCAAAATCAAATATTAGTCAATGCCATTAAGGCATTACTTTCAAAAACAATTTAGGTATAACTGTAGTCACGTAGATGAGGATATCCTGAAAGCGTGAATAACAGGATTAGTAATATTTTACCTCCTGCCTTCTGCCTCCTGCCTCCTGCGATAAAATAAATTGCTAAAACTCAAGTCGCTATATGAGTGAATGGTATAAAGAAGACCTCGCCTTTATCCATGATGAGGGTTTTCGGGATTATGCGCTCAAATCAGCCCCCGGTATTTTAGAAATTTTCCGGCAAAACAACATTAACTCAGGTTTAGTCTTAGACTTGGGCTGCGGGAGTGGGTTATGGGCAAATGAACTCGTCAAGTCTAATTATCGGGTATTAGGGGTTGATATTTCAGAATCGATGATTGCGATCGCGCAAAAAAGAGTACCCCAGGCAAAATTTTATGTTGGTTCAGTCTTTAAAATTGCCATTCCCCCATGTCACGCTGTTACTTCTATTAGTGAATGTTTAAGTTACTTGTTTGATACTGACAACAACCGCCAAAACCTGATTCAGCTTTTTCAGCGCATATATCAAGCTTTAGTTCCTGGTGGTGTCTTGATTTTTGATATTGTAGAAGCGGGACAAATCGCCGTCGGTAATCAAGCGAAAAATTTTACGGAAGGAAAAGACTGGGTTGTATTAGTTGAAAAAGAAGAATTGCGATCGCAAAATATCTTAACTCGCCGCATCATCACTTTTCGCCAAGTCGGACAATACTACAGACGTGATGAAGAAATCCATCATGTGCAGTTATACCGAGCCACACAAATAGCCACAGACTTACGCAAAATTGGCTTTCGTGTCCAAACAACGCGCAATTATGGTAATTTCTATTTACCAAAAGGAAATGTGGCATTTATCGCCCGTAAACCATTTCCTGATTAAAGATAGTTTTCCCATGACTTACAAATTTGTTGACACCCTCACAGAAAAGCAAATTCATCAATTAGTAGAGTTATATCAAAAAGAATTTTGGAGTCAGAGACGGACATATCCAGATGTTGTTAAAATGCTCAAACATTCAGATATTGTTTTAGGATTGATAGATAATCATGAGCAATTAATTGGCTTTACACGGATTCTCACTGACTTTGTTTATCGAGCCACCATTTACGATGTCATCATTAATTCAACCTACAGAAACCAAGGACTTGGTGCTAAGTTAATGGATGCAATTGTCCATCATCCCAAATTACATCAAGTCGAACAAATTGCACTTTACTGCTTGCCAGAGATGATGCCATTTTATCAACGTTGGGGTTTCACAACAGAAGTTGCTAATCTCAACTTAATGTATCGATATCACCACTCCCATCAGGATAAATAACATGATTATCAATCCAGATAATGTTCCTAGTCGCACAACTTCAATTTACCCAGAAAAATTCCAACATATCGTTGCTGGGAGAGTTAAAAAAGCATTAGGAAATGCCGCCGGATTAAAAAATTATGGGGTAAATTTAGTCACCCTAGCACCAGGAAGTTGTTCTTCCTTAAGACATTGGCATACTCGGCAAGATGAATTTATTTATATTATTGAAGGTGAAGCAACATTAGTCACCAATGAAGGAGAACAAATTCTCACACCAGGAATGATGGCAGGTTTTCCCGCAGGCGAAGAAAACGGACATCACCTAGTAAATCGCTCTGAGAAAATAGTAATTTATTTAGAAGTTGGGGATAGAACACCGGATGACGAAGGTTACTATCCAGACGATGATTTAATTGCCAAAGCAGGTGTAAACGGTGAGCGAATTTTTACAAGAAAAGATGGAATTTTGTATGAAAGTTAATAATGTAGCCATCTTATTTGATATGTAAACAAAGGAGACAAGGAAGAGAGACATTTATAAATTATCAGAAAACTCTCATGGCTTATAGTGATTTCAGCTTAACTAAGTTTAAAAAAGACTTCAATATTCATATTGATGAACAACTCGACTTATTTTTTAATATTGAACCTGCCCAAATCAGTGAGCGACTACAAACCACCCTTGCCGAAACAACAGAATTAGCATTAGCAATTAATACAGAAAAAGCTCGCTCGGAAATGATTATCACACCAATATTATTAGAAGTTAGACGCAGTGCTAATTATCAGATAAGTTTGTTTTCGGGAACAGATTTTAACGTTGATGCCGAAAAAGGCTTAAATGGTTATTGCGATTTTGTCATCAGCCGTTCTAAAGAACAGCTAACCATTAACGCACCTGTAATAATCATTGTTGAAGCTAAGAATGAAAATATTAAAGGTGGATTAGGTCAATGTATGGCAGCAATGTTAGCAGCACAGATATTTAATGAACGGGAAGGTAATAATATTAAAACCATTTATGGAGCAGTTACAACAGGAGATATTTGGAAATTTTTGAAACTAGAAGGTACAAATTTATTTATTGATTTAAATAATTATTATATTAAAGAATTGAATAAGATTTTAGGGATTTTAATTCAAGGAACTCAAGGTTAACAGCAAGCGATCGCCTCGCTAGTCATTTCCTACCTGTTGTGTGATCAGCATCACGCAAAAACTAGATATAAATCATTGAGACTTAAGTAAGTCTAACATAGCCTTTGGGGTAATCATAACCTATACTTACTGTAAGTATAAGTTTCGATTATATTGTGGTGGATGTGGGGGAGAGGGTCATGCTAGAAAAACTCTTACTTGCAACTCTTTTAACTTTAGTTTTACGCTTAATTGCAGAGATAGGCTGGTCAGTTCCCAGCAATACAAGTCAAAAAGTAAATTTTTACCAGCCTGGAGATTTTGCTGTTATGCAAATTCATTAACTCATCTAGGCATCTACTGAGGGCAAATTGCTCAAACTCTTCATATCATGGGCTGAAGTATAAATTTATAGCCTAATTGTGAGTTTGAGCAGTAAATATTGCCACACCCAAGTATGAAAAGCCCAATTTTAGCCACAATTATATTTGTCGCCGCCATCAGTGCCGCTTCAACTGCCCAAGCAGCTAATCCCGAACATTTGACACAGTTATTAGCCACAAAACAATGTCAAAACTGTGATTTGACTGGTGCAGGTTTAGTTTTAGCTGATTTGTCTGGGGCAAATTTGAGTGGTGCAAACCTCACTGGTGCGAATCTCAGCCGCGCTAATTTAGCTGGTGCTGATTTACGTGGTGCAAACTTAGCTGGTGCAGGCTTGTTTGGTGCGAACTTAACCGAGGCGAAATTCAATGGGGCGAATCTTGCCGGCGCAGATTTAAGAAACACTTATTTAGGCAATGCGGAATTTACCAAGGCTTACCTCCAGGGAGTAAATTTTCAAGGTGCTATTGGTATCCCATTACAAATTGCTACCCCAGAAGAGTTTTATGCTTGGGGCATAGCAGAAGGGCAGAAAGGCAATCACCCACAAGCAATTAGTTATTTTAGTCAGGCGATCGCCGCTAAACCAGAATACGCAGGTGCTTACTTAGCAAGAGGTATTGCTAAATACCAAATGTTTGACCGTCAAGGTGCTTTCGCAGATGCCCAAATTGCCGAAAAGCTCTTTGCTACTCAACAAAATGGTGATGGAACCCAAACAGCCCAAGCGTTTATCAAAGAACTGCAAACGCCTTATAAAGAAAATGTGACTACAGGCAAACCAAGTTTCTTTGATTTTGTTGGTAGTGTTGGTTCAATTCTGCTTCAGTTCTTACCTTTTTAATTGATGAACTAATAACCAATTACCAGAGAAATTGAGCCTTCCCCACACAGTAATCAATTGTTCATGTACAGTAATTTGTAGCTGTTCGTTTATTTGCGATCGCAAAGTTACTAGTTTCCAAGTCTGACCCTGATACGCTGATGGTTCAGTCACTAGGATTTGGTAATTCTGCTGATCTATACGTTGGAAAATCCCTGTCAAACAGTCACAATTTTGGGTTGATACTTCCTCAACCAAAGATATTTGAGGGCAATTACCACTTAGAGGATAATCTTCGGGATGATCTAAATAATCTAGTTGCGTTGATAACCATTGTGAATGATTGGGGGAAAAATCTAGATTAAATAAAGGTGCGATCGCCGCAGGTGCTTGTTTATCCTGTAATAATGCTTCTTGTAAAGCCCTAATTGGTAAATCTCGCGGCTGTACACCCAACTCAACGCACATAGCAGCCGCTATACCAGCAGCTTGGCCGATACCCATCACCACAGGTTGCAATCTTGTTGCACCATTAGCTATGTGCGATACAGAAATATTTTTTTCACACACTAATAAACCGTCTGTAGTCGCCGGAACTAAACAACGGTAAGGAATAGTAAACGGCGTTCCCGTCCAGCGTCCGCCCCAGCGAATTGATTTTGGTTGTAGTGGTAAATCAAACCCTGGATAATGATGGTCGTTGGCATAGTTACCAATCGCAACTGCATCTGTAAATAAAGATGCAACTCTACCTCCAGCCACAGGTAAAATATCTTGTTCTCGAATGGTTGTGAGTCCTACTAAACGGCGACTTTCTCGGTAATAGGGATGTAATGCAAAAGCTGTGTCATTTCCAGGGAAAATTTTTTCAGCCAAACCATAGCGGCGACCTAACTGATTTTGGATAAAATGAGCGAAATTTTGACTATACCAGCGACATTCCTGGAGAAACTCAGTTTTAGATGCTTCTGACTCGACTAAACGCCCAACACCTTCAGCATAATCATTACCTTTGATGGGCCAGTTAATCATAAAGCGATCGCCCGGCAAGCGTCCATAATTCAAAAACTTCTCAGCACCGTAGTTTTCCCAAGCCCCCGCAAACAACGCTGGATTATAATGAGGCGCAACCGGAATTTCAGGTGCAACCACATCACCAAAATCTTGCATAACTACTACCCAAGTTGGTGACTGCACTGGATATTTCTCCGTCAAGGCATTATAACTAGTCGGGGCGCTGGGTTCTCCCCATTCACTTTGCAACTCCCAACCCCAACGGTAAGGAACTTCCGCCAACGCCAATAAATCACCCAATTCTGTACCATCAAGAATTACCTTGGCGTGAACCGTAAAATCAGCAAACCGCACCCCAGTAACACAATTTCCCTCTTGTAAAACCTCTAGTGGGACTTGTCCCGCCATCCATTGCAGATTCGCCAACTCCTTCACCCAATCAGCAAAAATCGCCGCCCCCACCGCAGGATTATAACTAAAAAAACTCACCCAACTATTATCTAATCCTCCCGGTTGGCAATGTCTTAATGCTTGTAAAAATTCGCTCCACAACCCAGTTTGCCAAGCAATCAATTCATTCCCATCGGGTGCAGAAACTCCAGCAGCAGTCAGCATTCCCCCCAACCAAGCAAACTCACTCACCAACAGCGTTTTAACACCTCTTCTCGCTGCTTGAATCGCCGCAGCTGTTCCACCAGTTCCCCCGCCCACAACTAAAATATCAGTTGTATATATTTGATGACTCATAGTTTATATTTGTATGTTGTTATAATTATTTTTTGTTTTACCAGATGGGCGATCGCACAGAATAATTGTAGTCAGGATGATGGGCGATCGCACTGAGGAAATTTTTCATGAGGATTTACTGGAAGCGATCGCTTTATTTGGGGTTAAGATACTTTTATAGTTGAAAGTTTGCTGTTTTATTGATGTCATTTATTGGGTTACTCTGTCGCTACACATGAAGCGATTGCCAATTTAGTTATGCCAATGGGCGATCCCTCCTCCAGGCTTATTTGCTCACTCTTTCTTCTTAAACAGTTTGTCAGGATGTTATCTAAGCATCAACGGGTAATAGAATAATTGGAATATGTGTCCGAAAAGTGTAAAAATCATTATCAGTAGTCAGGATGCTGTAGCTTCGACGGTGAGCAACTGCACAAATCAAAAAATCAGTATTTGAACCCTGGATACCATTGCTGCGACAAGTATTGAAAAACTCTGCGGCGAGTTCGTAGTCTTCAGCTATGAGTTCTAAATCTCTTAAAGCTCGCAGATAATCTCGTAGACGGGTAAACTGTTCAAAGTTACGGATTCCAGAAAGAATTTCTTGCCGAATTGCACCCAGCATTGCAACTTGGTCATCAGTGATTAAATTCTGCAATATTGCGATCGCTCTTGAAGAATCAGGTGGCGTTCTCCGACGCAGAGCCAGTGACCAAACAGAGGTATCAACAATTACACTCATGTTTGTTGACGTTGGTGTTTATAGTCGTAGCCTGCATCATAATCAATAGTACCAAAGAGTTCTAACACTTTGAGTCGCTTGCGACGTTGAATATATTCGCGCAGTGCTGTTTCCACCAGAGAATCAATGCTCAGTTGGTCGTCAAGTGCCAACGCCTCTTGTAGTAAGGCTTCGTTGATGTTGAGCGGTGTAGCCACAATTACTTCTGATCCAACAACTGACTAAATCGATAGTAGCGCACACTGCTATGAGCGATCGCACTTTTCATGAGGATTTAGTCAGAGCGATCGCTCATCCAGAAAAAGACTCATGGAGTTTATTTAGATCGCCTCTTGGCGCTGTGTGAAAAAATCTTCAATAGTGTCTTCTTCCAGTCAAAAATCAGCAGCAGCGTCTACGCACCACACAAAGAAGTTGTCAAGGCAAGGCTAAAATAGTAATTTACGTGTAAATTGGTCGAACTTTAAATCTTATGACTTCTGCTACTCCAGTCAAAACTGAGTACGAAGCGATTATTGGTCTAGAAACCCATTGTCAGCTCAGTACGAATACCAAAATTTTCTCTAGTAGCTCTACGGCGTTCGGTGCTGATCCAAATACTAACATTGACCCCGTGTGTATGGGATTACCAGGGGTTCTGCCCGTACTTAACGAAAAAGTTCTAGAGTACGCGGTAAAAGCAGGTTTAGCGTTGAATTGCCAAATCGCTAAATATAGCAAATTTGACCGTAAACAGTATTTTTATCCTGATTTACCGAAAAACTACCAAATTTCTCAATATGATCTACCCATTGCGGAACATGGTTGGATTGAAATTGAGATGGTAGATGCTGATGGTAATCCTGTCCGTAAACGGATTGGGATTACTCGTCTGCACATGGAAGAAGATGCAGGTAAATTGGTACATGCAGGAAGCGATCGCCTGTCTGGTTCCAGCTATTCTTTAGTAGACTACAATCGTGCAGGTGTACCGTTAGTAGAAATTGTCTCGGAACCTGATATCCGTTCGGGACAAGAAGCCGCAGAATACGCCCAAGAACTCCGCCGGATTATGCGTTATCTCGGTGTGAGTGATGGAAATATGCAAGAAGGATCATTACGTTGCGACGTGAATATTTCTGTGCGTCCCGTCGGACAAAAAGAATTCGGGACGAAGGTAGAAATTAAAAATATGAATTCCTTCAACGCCATTCAACGGGCGATTGAATACGAAATTGAACGTCAAATTGCAGCTGTGGAAGCTGGAGAACGCATCATCCAAGAAACGCGGTTGTGGGAAGAAGGCACACAACGCACAATTAGTATGCGGACAAAGGAAGGTTCTAGTGATTATCGCTACTTCCCCGAACCAGATTTAGCACCCATTGAAGTTGCTGATTCTCAACTAGAGAACTGGCGTAGCGAACTACCAGAACTCCCCGCCCAAAAGCGCCATCGCTACGAAACTGAACTAGGACTTTCGGCTTATGATGCACGAGTCTTGACAGAAGAGCGTTACGTATCAGAATATTTTGAAGCAGTGATCGCAGCTGGCGCAAGCCCCAAAGCAGCAGCTAACTGGATTACTCAAGATATCGCCGCATATCTCAACAAGCAAAAACTCAGCATTTCTGATATTGCTTTAACTCCGGCGAACTTGGCTGAAGTTATCACCCGCATTGAGAAAGGCAAAATTAGCAACGCCCAAGCTAAAGAAAAATTGCCAGATTTACTCCAAGGTGTGACTCCAGAAAAAGCTTTTGCTGGTCAAGAGTTAATCACTGACTCCAGTGTCCTAGAACCTATTGTTGATGAAGTGATTGCGGCTAACCCCAAAGAACTGGAAAAATATCGCAACGGTAACACCAATCTCAAAGGCTTCTTTGTGGGGCAAGTGCTGAAAAAGACTAGCAAACGTGCTGATCCGAAATTAACTAACGAACTGGTAGAGAAAAAGCTCAATGCCTAGTATGAAAGGGAGTCAATGCCCGCATATCAAGCATTATAACCAGTTTTTGTTCAGTAATTTCTTTACAGTATATTTACTAAAAATACCATCTACTCAGTAATAGCCCTCACAATTAAAAGGCTATTCTATGGTTAGTAGATTCACCCTAATGCTTCGGAGAGTTGCCTCAGCTGCTCTCCTTATTTATTAATGGGAAAGTTATGTTTCTATCACATAAGAAATCTTGATTTGGATAGCTATATTGATAGTAGTGATAACAGGATTGATGGCTCAAAGTATTAAATTCGTTGAGTTTATCCTCGACACTCACCACGCAGCACCCAAAACTTTGCCATCAGCAGAACAGTTAACTATAGGGTTGTTTTTCTCAACACTCTTATTTAACCTAGAAAACGAATTACAGAGAATCTCAGCTCACCATAACAGTGAATGTGCATTTTGAGATGTGACACAGGCTAGTAATAAAATTTACCATTTTCATTTAAAATTTTATATCTCAGTAATCTACGGGTAAATTCTTAACAATATTTATACGAAAAAACAAATAATGGGTGATACTCCTCATGGCAAAAATGATATGCTGTGTTAAGTAGATGCACCCTGATGATCTGGAGAGCTGCTCAAGTGGCTCTCCTTTTTCAATTGATTTAGGGAGTCGGGAAAAATAACCAATGACAAATGACAATTGACTATTGACTATTGGTATAATCGCCAGTCAAGCCGCTAATTTTGTGAGGGGAACGGAAAAATGGCAGACTGGCAAGAAATTACTGGTGGTGTAACTGCTCCTAAAGGATATCGAGCCGCAGGAATCACCGCAGGATTAAAACCATCGGGATTGCCAGATTTAGCTTTGATAGTATCGGATGTGGAGGCGATCGCAGCTGGTGTGTTTACCACATCTCAAGTTAAGGCGGCCTGTGTAGATTATTGCCGTCAACGCTTGCAAGCTAAACCAAGCGCCCGCGCCATTCTCTGTAACGCCGGACAAGCCAACGCCGCCACAGGTAGTCAAGGTGTACGTGATGCTAATGAAAGTGCGGAGTTGTTAGCCAAGGAATTAAATATTTCTCCCGAATTGATTTTGCTGGCTTCTACTGGTGTAATTGGTCAACGCATCAAGATGGATGCCTTACGCAGTGGGATTCCCAAACTAGTGGACAGCCTCTCAGAAACAGGTTCTGATGCGGCGGCTGGGGCAATTATCACCACAGATTTAGTTACAAAATCCATTGCTCTAGAAACAACTATAGGCGATCGCCCAGTCCGCATTGGTGGAATTGCCAAAGGTTCCGGGATGATTCACCCCAACATGGCAACAATGCTGGCATTTGTCACCTGTGATGCGGCTGTTTCCCCCCACCTTTGGCAGCAAATGTTGAGTAGAGCCGCCGATAAAAGCTTTAATTCCATTACAGTAGATGGCGACACCAGCACCAACGATAGTTTAATCGCCTTAGCAAATGGTCAATCTCGCACCCCAGCAATTACCGAGATGGGTGCAGAATCCGAAAAATTAGAGGCGATGTTAACAGCAGTATGCCAGCATTTAGCTAAAGCGATCGCACGGGATGGTGAAGGTGCAACCTGTTTGGTAGAAGTGCAAGTCACCGGCACTCATGATGACCTCGCCGCCAGACAAATCGCCAAAACCATTGCAGGTTCATCCTTAGTTAAATCGGCAATTTTCGGTCGTGATCCCAACTGGGGACGCATCGCCGCCGCCGCCGGACGTGCAGGTGTACCCTTTGAGCAAGAAAACTTGCAAATTAAATTAGGAGATTTCTTACTGCTAGAAAATGGTCAACCTCTGCAATTTGACCGCGCCGCCGCCAGTACATATTTAAAACAAGCAGCCACCGATTATCCAGTTGTAGATGTAGTAGCTACTAATAATAGTAATGATTTATCAGGCGATGTCCAAGGACAAGCCGCTGCGCGTCTACGTAGCAATATCAAAACTCAACGCTTAGACAATCCTGTAATTATTGCTGTTAGCGTTGGCAATGGTCATGGTACAGGTAAAGCTTGGGGTTGTGATTTAAGTTACGACTACGTGAAAATTAACGCCGAGTATACAACTTAACGTAACCAACAAATATTAGGAAAGCAAAATCTTTTTCAGATTAAAGCTTAGTTATTGAAATGGGAGGTGATGGAGTAAGTTTGGTAGATCACAATAATTGACTAGATTGATTACAAGGTATCTATCATATAAACTTTATGGATTTTCATATAGGGGCATATCAAGTTCCCACTAAAATTTATGGAACAATGGCAAGAACAGCCGTGTTGTCCCCTGCTAATTTGTCTGATATGCCCACAAATTGGACATTTCCTTGGAGAGAGTTATGGAGAAATAACCGTATTGATGGCTTAACTATTGTTAAAATGAGTATTGAGGACGAAGTATGGGGATTAGTTCAATACGGCATTTTTCCAAGAAATAACCCATCCATTGTAGTAATTGACCACTTGGAAACTAATCCTGTTAATAGAGGGAAACAATCTCCCAGGTTAGTTGAGCCTGTAGGTAAATGGTTAATTTGGTATTGTGTAAATGTAGGGTTAAAACTCATATCTCAGTCTAATTTAGGTGATGAGCGTTTAGTTTTACTGTTCTCCAAACCTCGCGCTTTTGAATATTATGATAGTAAAATTGGGATGAACTACCAGGGGACAAAATATTTAAGCCCAGGAGAGAAAGTTCATGAGTTTATATTTACGCAACAGGGCGCGTTTGAATATTCGACTAGCCAACAGGAGATTTGGGGTAGTCCAACGCCCATTGACTCCTGAGCAAGTAAAAGCTGGTACTGGCAGAATTCGTACTTATACAGACTGGGAGCAAATTTTGCAAAGACCTGAGTTTGGTGTATCACATTTATTTACTGAAGATTACTCAAAAACTAAATAACTTAACTCAACACCGAATTAACTATCAAGAAGTTGTAATATCCGGGAAGCGTGAAGCAAGAAGTTGAGTAAATTGGTTTCGCAAAACCCAAGGTGACATTTAATCACTTAACATAAAAGGTGGGTAATGCCCACCTTTTATAATGCTTACTTAAATTGTTCTAATTGGTCTAAGCGTAACCAAATATTTGGTGTTGGGACTTGTCCGAATTTCACAAAGGCATAATCACCTTTAATATCCACAATTTCACCTTGAGTCTCAAATAAATAAGCCGGAAAACGAGTATCGCTGGCTGTGGCTTCAACACTGTTTTCTAGCTTTTCACGGATAGCGCGAACAATGTCTCCTTTTTTGACTGGCATATATTCCCCTCTGATGTTTGCAGATTGTCTCATAGAGGATTTTAGCTTGCGAGATGATACTAAATCTCAGAGCGATCGCTTTGAAGTATTTAACTTCTCCATGACATCTCAAACTATTCCTCTATTGAAAACAATTAATAGGAAAAATTTAGGGTGAAGGGTGCAAGGTTGTAAGTCATAAAAAACCCTTACACCCATTCCCAACCGACAATCTCTGAAATCAAACAGTTAGGACTGTAACACCCTCGCAATTAACTACCTAAAGCCGCCGCCGTTTTTTCCTTATCTAACTTGAACATCAACACACCCAAAGGTGGTAGACACAAATCTAAAGAATAAGGACGATTGTGCATTGACCAATCATCTGTCCACTTACCGCCTAAGTTGCCCATATTGCTACCGCCATACTCACGAGCATCACTATTAAACAACTCGGTATAAAATCCTTTTTCAGGCACACCAATGCGGTAATGAGAATGCGGTTGGGGTGTAAAGTTACAAATCACTACGATAAAGTTGTCAGAATCTTTATCACGGCGGATAAACGAAACTACACTATGACGATTGTCGCTACAATCAATCCAGTCAAATCCTTCTCTGGCAAAATCTAAGGTGTATAAAGATGGTTCAGAACGGTAAAGTTCGTTGAGTTCTTTAAAGAATTGTTTTAATTGTTGGTGTGGCTCAAATTGTAGCAATTGCCATTCCAAATCAGCCCAAACATTCCACTCACTCCATTGCCCAAATTCCATGCTCATAAACATGGTTTTCTTGCCTGGGTGAGCAAACATATAGGTAAATAAACAACGCACATTGGCCATCTTCTGCCATCGATCACCAGGCATTTTACCAATCATGTTGCTCTTACCATGCACCACTTCATCGTGAGACAACGCCAGCATAAAATTCTCGCTGTGGTTGTACCACATACTAAAGGTGATGTTATTTTGGTGGAATTGGCGGAACCAAGGATCCATGCTGAAGTAATCCAACATATCGTGCATCCAACCCATGTTCCACTTTAAGTTAAAGCCCAAACCGCCTGTGTAGGTTGGCCAAGACACCATCGGCCAAGATGTTGATTCTTCCGCAATGGAAAGCACACCGGGAAAATAACTAAAAATCAGGTGATTTACTTGACGTAAGAAATCCGCAGCTTCTAGGTTTTCTCGACCACCATATTGATTAGTTACCCACTCACCTTCTTTGCGGCAATAGTCAAGATATAACATCGAAGCTACAGCATCTACACGAATGCCATCAATGTGATATCTATCGAACCAAAATAAAGCATTTGCTACTAAGAAATTCCTAACTTCGTTGCGGTTGTAATTAAATACCAGCGTACCCCATTCTTTATGTTCACCTTTGCGGGGGTCGGCGTGTTCGTATAAGTGAGTCCCATCAAAGAATGCTAAACCATGTCCGTCTTTGGGGAAGTGGCCAGGAACCCAATCGACTATTACACCAATGCCGTTTTGGTGACATTGGTCAACAAAATACATAAAATCTTCGGGAGTGCCAAACCGGGAAGTAGGTGCATAATAGCCAGTAACTTGATAACCCCAAGACCCATCAAAAGGATGCTCGGCAATGGGTAATAGTTCTACATGGGTATAGCCTAAATCTTTGACGTAGGGAATCAAGCGGTCTGCCAATTCCCGATAAGTTAAAAATCGCGCACCCGGTTTTAATTCGGAAACAATAACTACAGGTTCAGTTTCACCATTAGGTAATTTTGGTGGTTCAGCACTGGAAGCATGTAACCAAGAACCTATGTGTACTTCGTAAACGGAAACAGGCTGCGTTAGGGGATCGGTGTGACGGCGCTTTTCTATCCAGTCTTCGTCATTCCATTGATAGGAATTTAAGTTAGTTACAATAGAGGCTGTTTTGGGTCGGGGTTCTTGCTGAAAAGCGAAGGGGTCAGATTTTTCGTAAATGTGTCCTTCTATATTTTTGATTTCATACTTGTAATGTTCCCCTACTCCAATTTCGGGAATGAATAATTCCCAAACTCCTGTGATGCCTTTACGCATTTGATGTTTGCGTCCGTCCCACAGGTTAAAGTCTCCCAGTACAGAAACGTTCCGCGCATTGGGAGCCCAAACCGCAAAATAAACACCCTTGATTCCATCGATTTCGGTGGCGTGCGCTCCAAGTTTTTCGTAAATTCGGTGATGGTTGCCTTCTGCAAACAAGTGCAAGTCAAAGTCTGTTAGGCGGGGAGAACGGAAAGCGTAAGGATCATAGGTAACTCGCTCATGCTCTCCTTCTTGAATGCGTAACTGGTAGTTGGCAAGTTCTGGGGTTTCAATCGTACATTCAAAAAAATGGGGATGATGTACGGGTTGCATTGGGTATTCTTGGCGTTCTTCGGGAATAACTACCCAGGCGGCACTAGCATTTGGTAAATAAGCACGTACAGCCCACACTTGTTTGCCATTTTGTTCTACTGCATGAGAACCGAGTATTTCAAACGGATCGTGATGCTGATTCCAAACTATACGGTTAACCTGTTCCTGAGCGATCGTGGCTATGGACATGAAGCTACCTATGTTGAATAAAGTGATTAGCTAAACTGGCTTTTTTAATATCTATATCTATTCTTTACATTTATTTGCAATTTATTGCCACCGTTATCGTACATCAGATGGGGACATCGGGGATAAGGGGTAGCAGTCGAAGGTCAAAAGGCAAAAATTAAAAGTCAAAAATGAAGAATACTTTTGACTTTTGGTTTTTTACTTTTGACTTCTCCGGTTTTGCCGGAGTGCCTCCTGCTATCACTACAAATCTAAAAAGGGGAATAACTTCAGCAAAGCATTACGTATCCGCAGTAGAAAGACTGTTTGCCGCAGATTGGTGGTTAATTTTGGTGGCGGAACTTTTTGGAGTTGTGCTTGTAGTTCTGCATACTCAGCAGCACTGACTGGTTTGCCATCGATGGGCGATCGCGCATCTATAATTATTTCTGTCCGTAAAATTTCTTCTGGGATGTCTTCTGGGGGTGGTAAAGCCACAACTGCTGATCCCCAATGGCTAATTAACCATACACCCAGACTAGAGACAAGACTCAATAGCCCCAATATGATTCGCTTATGAGATTTTACTTTCCTCATTGCATCACTTTCAAGTCATACTGACTGCGCTAAAAATTGAAATGGACACTTGGTTGTGGTATTAACCGACTTTACCAGTGTCCATTTGCTGCTGTTTGAGTTTATACAGATGTATGAATTGCGCTTGAGTTGGGTAGCCGCGTTCTCAAGAATACGCTGATTCTTGTTTGGTACCCAAGCACTCAAGCAATTTTCGTAAACTGCAAGACCAAATGCTTGTCTGAAAACAAAACTTCAGACAAAGAACTAAGGTGTTTTAGTAGGGGTTGCGGTGGGAGAAGCCGTAGCAGTCGGGGATGCCGTAGCAGTTGGGGATGCCGTAGCAGTGGGTTCAGCAGTGGGCGCAGCAGAGGGAGAAGTCGTAGACCCAGTATCAGTGGGTTCACCTGTAGCGGTTGGTGAGGTTGTAGCACTAGGTGTATTACCACCACCTTCACAAGCTCCTAAAACTGCCGCCAAACTTAACATTAGAGCTAAACCAAAGATTTTTGTTTTCATAACTCCTCTTTCACCAATTATGGCAATCAAATGTTTGTGCCTTTTGACTACGATAACCTATTTATTGCGAATTGTTGAATTACCTGTGTAGGAGATATTTAAAAACTGACTGAAGGCTGATTATTGATGTTTGAGTTATGATGCCGCAGATTGATGACGAAAAACATCAAATGATGAGTAGGCGATCGCAATCAGTAGCTTGTTTTTTGTCTTGTATTGCCATACTGAGATGCACTACTTAAAATGTCAAGTGATCCAATAGGGAATCTTTGATGATATCTATTTGATTGATCAACTACTGTTGGAGGCAGAGAAAAGCAAATGGTTGTGCAACTCTCAACGGATTGTTATATCTCAAAAACATTTAAACATAGTTGACAGTTAACGCTATACTCATGCAGATCCCAAAAAAGGCGATTCTAACCTGAGCAAAATTAAATAAACAGACTAAAATACAGTATTTCCTATCCCAGAAAATTTTATGGCTGCTGTTCGTAAATCGGCTGTATCTGCAACTAATACTTGGTTTGGGCGCAATTCTAAACCAACTGCGCCAAGACGGCGCTCTCCTGTTCGGGGATCAGTTATGAGCAGTGTATCCCCACTTTCAGGGCAATCTCCAGTAGTATCGCCACAACGTCGGCGACGGACTGGCAAAAGTTTATCGACTCCGACAACCAAAGCATCACCAGAATTAACTGCATCCAAAGTCTCTCATGTGCCGACTGCGGAAGTTTTACCAACTTGGTTGTTGCGGTTGTACACTGTTCATCGTTACTCATCTGTGGTGACGTTTTTATTAGTTGCAGTGGCGCTGGTTGTTTATGGTTGGACAGTTTATTCTCAAGAACTGTGGAATCAAGAGTTCCGCCGCTTGCAAAATCTCCAACGTAACGAGCGACAATTAACCACAACCAACGCTATGTTAAAAAACAAAATGGCGGAAGAAGCTGAAAAGCCAAGTGCGGGATTAGTATCACCTACACCAGATAAAACAATTTTCTTGCCTTCAGCGCCTGATACGGCTAATTCTTCGCCATCGAATACGACACCCAATTCTCCCACACAACAGCCAACTTCTTCACCGTTGGGATATTAAAGGCAATAGTCATTGGTCATTTCTCAAAGACAAATGACAAATAACAAAGGACGAAGCCGATGCAGAAGTCATCCAGTAGATTAAAATTTAGAAATTCTCGCAATCCAGCAGTTACAAAGCGGCAGAAAGTTTCCCGACAAAGATTGCTGGAGAAACTCACACCAAAAGCCCCAGAACCGATACAAAGCAGCAAAACTCGGCTGTTAATTGTTTGGGCTATTTTAATATTCTCAGCATTAGGTTTAGCTTTTAACTTATATAATTTACAAATTCTCCAAGGCAAAAAACTCACTCAGAAGGCACGCAATCAACAAATGGTGAGTTTGCGGTCTTTTATGCCGCGTCGTTTGCTCATCGATCGCAATAATAATGTTTTGGCAGTTGATCGCCCTGTATATACTGTTTATGCCCATCCTAAACTGTTTGATAAGTCTAATGAAGAAATCGCCCAGAAGTTAGCACCAATCATTGCTAAAGATGCGGCTGAGTTAGTGAAAACTTTTCAAAGTCGCAAAAGTGGCATTATCTTGATGCCGGCGCTACCCGAAGAAATTGCCGAGCGCGTGATTGCTCTGCGCTTAAATGGCCTAGAATTCATTCCCAAATACTCACGCTTATATCCACAAGCTGATGTCACATCTGATGTGGTGGGCTACGTAGATTTGGAACGTCGTGGTCAAGCGGGTGTGGAATATAGTCAAGAAAAACTGCTAGAACGTTCTGTGCAGAAGGTACGGTTAATGCAGTCTGGCAGAGGCGAATTAAAGCCAGATGATGCGCCGGAGGGCTTTCTCCATGCGGATGATTTGAAATTACAACTCACAATTGATACACGCTTACAAAGGGCGGCTCGCTTGGCGCTAAAAGCCCAGGTAGACAAGTACCGCGCTAAACGTGGGGCTGTGATTGTCATGGATGCGTTGGATGGTTCTTTACTGGCACTGGTGTCACAGCCGACTTATGACCCCAATGATTATGGTAAAGCGAAGATTGATTTATTTAAAAACTGGACGGTAGCTGACCTTTACGAGCCAGGGTCAACATTCAAACCATTAAATGTCGCGATCGCATTAGAAAATGGTGTCATTCAACCAAATGATACTTTTAATGACCCAGGTTCTATTAGAGTCGCTGACCGTGTAATTAAAAATGCTCAACACAACAGTTATGGGCGAATTAATATTGCTCAAATTCTCCAAAATTCCAGCAACATCGGGATGGTGCAAATCATTCAAAAGCTGCGCCCTTCTGTTTACTACACTTGGTTAGAACGTCTAGGTTTAGGACAACCATTAGAAACAGATTTGCCTTTTGGTGTCAGTGGTTCCTTGAAAAGCCAAGCCAGATTTATTGCCTCACCCATTGAACCGGCAACCGCCTCCTTTGGACAAGGTTTTTCACTCACTCCCCTCCAACTAGTACAACTGCATGGAGCTTTAGCTAATGGTGGTAAATTAGTCACACCCCATGTGGTGCGCGGGCTGGTTGATAGCAGTGGCAAAATGCACTATTCACCAACACTTCCCACACCAAGACAAATTTTTTCTGCGAAAACCACCCAGCAAGTTGTGGAAATGATGGAAACAGTGGTTTCTGAAGGTACTGGTAAACCTTCTAAAATTGCTGGATATCGTATTGGTGGTAAAACAGGTACAGCCCAAAAAGCTAGTCCGAATGGTGGCTATATCCCTGGTGCAAGAATCACCAGCTTTGTGGCAGTTCTGCCTGTGGAATCTCCGCGCTATGTAATTTTGGCAATTGTTGATGAACCAAAGGGTGAAAGCGCCTACGGTTCTACTGTCGCGGCACCAATTGTCAAATCAGTGATGGAAACCCTAATTCCTCTAGAACATCTACCACCAGAACAGTTAAATTCCCCCACCGAAACACCAAGGTAAAAGTTTCACATAGGTTTGCAACTGATTGCTGACTCAAAAATGTGTAAGTCCTAATTAATTACAAATTACCGTGTATTAGTGGGACTGGGGCTACTAGTTGAAGTTCCTGTATTAGCGCCAGCATTAACAATAGAACGAGCCTGTTGCAAGTGTTCTTGCAGGGTTGGTAGTGTTTGGGCTGCAAATGCCTTCACATCTGGATCTTGCCCCTGTTTTGCTTCAGTTTGGAATGTAGAAACATCCTTTTGATGATCTTGAACCATGTGAGTCATATATTCGCGGTCAAATTTCGCACCAGAAAGCTTAGATAAGCGTTGCTGGAGTTGCTGATTTTCGCTGTTGAGAGTAGTTGGTAGTTTTACACCTTTTTGAGCAGCTAACTGTTGGAGTTGATTGTTCACTTGTGTATGATCTTGCACCATACGCAGCCCAAATTGTTTTACCGCATTGTTAGCTGCACGTTGTGATGCTAGTTGTCCTAGTTGGACTTCTGCTAAACCACCTTGCGCGGCTTCATTGATAAACTGTCTGTCTGAAGAACTCAGATTATTTTGTCCTGATGTAGTTGGTGATGCTGTGGGGGATGGACTTTCAGTTAGCTGTACTGGTTGTGTTGCACCAGATGGAGCTTCAGATATGTTTTGATTTTGCTGGGGAGTTCTTGTACAACCAGTGGCTAGAGATAAAGCGATCGCCACTAAACTAGTAGACAATAATTTTAAATTAGACATAATTCGTCCTTTTTTCTAAAAAGCTCACAATTACAGTGATTTAGAATCATCAAACTAATAATTAACTTGTTTTTCTAAATCAAAAACATGCCAGTTAAATGTCCAATAGCTTATCTATATTTTTAAATTTGTTGGTTTATCTCGAATATAGAAAAAATGTTCTCAGAAAATACCTACCCCCAGATATACCTCACCCGCGTAAGTTTGTTAGCTCTGTCTGAGGGTGTGTGAAATATAGTCAGTACTACTAGTTTTACCAACTGGTATGCAACCAGAAAATGATAAATTTGTAATTCTGTATCTCTAGAGTTAATATTTGTTTATAACTACCGAAAGAGGTTAATAAATCTGAACTGTGGAACTTTAGATATTAGAGATAAAAATATTTTTACTCTTGAGCCAAGTTATCTAAGATTCCATGCAAAGCAATTTATTGACACTACCTAACTTTGAGATTGAAGCTAAAACAGCTAATGATTATCACCAAGCTGAACAATTATTTTTAGAATTACTAGCAATAGATGATTTAGATAATCAACTACATCAAGTAGCAACGAAAGTTAGAGAATTTGAACAAACACTCTTTGCGGCAATTGTAGCAGCTTATCAAAATAGCAGCACAGATAATCGCGCTCATTTATTTCTGCAACGAATTTTATATTGGATTAATCGTCTGAAGTTATTTTGGTACGACGATTTACGCCATTATACCAATGAGCGATCGCTTTATTTAAGTTGTTGTCGGCATCAAATTGAACTGGCTTGGCAAGCTTGGGAATTAGCTCAAATTGATTTACCAACATTACAAAAATTAGATGTCAAACAAGCATTAGTAGAACGCGCTACCTCTGATTTAGATCCGCCATTATCACCAGAAAGTCGCTACATCCGTGAACAAATGAGTGAAATTGGCTATTGTCATTTACTCGCGATCGCTTCATTTGATGGTTTAGTGGAAGGTAGTCGTCTATCGCGGATTTTAGGCGGTACAGCCAATGAAGTGCAATGTACTTTGGTGCGGGTATTTTTAGAAGAATATGGCAATGGGCGCTTATCTCGCAAGCACTCAACATTTTTTGCCCAAATGTTAGCCGAGTTTGAAATGAACACCGAACCAGAAGGTTATTTTGATTTAGTACCTTGGGAAGTGTTAGCTTGTGCGAATCAAAACTTTTTAACCACCGAACGTAAACGTTATTTTCTGCGTTATAGTGGCGCATTAACTTATTTTGAAGTAGCAGGCCCAGCAGCTTACAGAAATTATTTAGCAGCAGCGCAAAGACTACAACTTTCAGATGCAGCAATGGGTTATTGGGAACTGCACATCCGTGAAGATGAACGCCACGGTCAATGGATGTTAGACAGTGTAGCTTTACCTTTAGCCGAGCAGTATCCCCATGATGCGTGGGAATTATTACTAGGATACGACCAAGAGAAACTCATGAGCGATCGCGCTGCTCAAGCTGTTGTTAGTTCTATTCGCGCAGTCGAACAAGCAAATTTACCAACAAGATAACTTACCAAGTTAAATTTTTGCCAACTTGATTCTGCTTGAGTGACACATAATTCACTCCAGGCTAATTTCTGTCTCTTTATACAAGTCACAACTCTAATTTCAGGAACTATTACCATCACATGAAAGATATATTTTTCTGCCCAGAAGAATCTAACTTCTATTCCAACTGTTTAGAAAATTTTGTCCTAAGAGATTGCCACAATCCGGCATCTATTGTTGAATTTGGTTCTGGCGATGGCAGCCCAGTCATTAACTCACTACTGCGAAATAAATTTGAGGGATTAATTCAAGGCTATGAACTGAATACATCTGCCTGTAAAGCTGCAAACTTAACTATAGATGAATATAATCTAACTAGCAAATATATTATTCATAACTCCTGTTTATTTGACTCAGATAAACCTCAAGCCGATTATCTTGTAGCTAATCCACCCTATCTGCCTGCTCCAGATGATGATATCTATATGCCATTATTATTTGGCGGTATAGATGGAGCATCAATTACCAATGAGTTGTTATCTTTAGATTATGAAAATGTTTTGGTTTTAGTTTCTAGTTATTCCAATCCTATTAGTACTATTAAAACAGCCCAAGAGAACGGCTACAGTGTCAATAAATTTGTGATTTTACCTTTGCAGTTTGGTTACTATAGTTCTGAGCCAAAAGTCAAGCAACATATAGAAGATTTAAAAAAAGATCATAAGGCATTTTACTCTGGAGATTATTATTTCTTAGCTGGAGTACTATTTCAGAAATCTCAAGTATCAAATATTGATTTAGCTAATAAATTAACTCAAGTTATGACAAGTTTATAGATTGGGAATATGTAGGCTGGGTATTCACTACCAGTTGGATTGAGAATGTTTACCTACGTATAATCCAATACAGTTAATTTGAGAAAGTTTACAGTTGGAGATAAGAGAAGAGTAAAAGACAAAAAAGCTTATCGGAACTGGATTGACTTATAGTTCAAAAATGAAATTTGATTGTTATTTGATCAGGTTGAGACTTGATAGATGAGATAGAGATTAGGTAAGAGATGAATTCAAAAGTTTGATATCAAAAAATTATTAGATAAAAGCAGATAGTTGTTTTTGAAAGTAAGTGCGGTAGAGTTTGCATCGCGGTAAGATGCGATCGCCATCAAAACTAATCAATCCTAGGCTGTCGAGCTTATAAGCATCCACAGGGTCAATCACTAGACCTAGTTTGGTTTTGACAAGTTCAGCATATATCTTGATCAGATGAGGATAGTCTTGCAGTTTCAACCAATGTCGCCACAAATGATGGCGGTAGATACCACCGTTGACCATTGCTTCTTCAATCAAATCTTGAAGAGTTATCCTACCAGAGACAAGATGAAACAAGGCTAGTTGAATCAAGGCTGGATGACCACCAACTAAAGACATTAATTCCGCAGATTCTTGACCAGAACTCCAATTTAATTCGTATCTCCTAGCTAAATCTTGGACTTGTGAGTGTGTGAATTCACCAAGACGTATAGGCAGACCGATATTAAATGGTGAACGGTTAATATCTAGAGAGATATATTGTTCTGTGGAGTAGACCACGACTAATCTCAGTTTTTGCCAACCATAATTTTGTCTGGCTTCTTCACACCAAGAACGCAATAAAGCAAAAAATTCCTGAGCTATGTGAGGATATTCAAAAAAGCGATCAACATCGCTTAAAGCCAGCAATATGGGATTGTCGATCTGTTTAAAAATATACTTTTGCAGGTAAAAACTACAAACTAACTTATAGCCAACTTCTTCATCCCACATTTCATCTAGGTTAGGCTCAATGTTTAATTGCTGGGCAATTTGCCAACAAAGAGAACGTAAAAGCTTATTTAAATCTGTTAAACAAGAGTCATCAATTTGATAACAATTGACATTAACAGTCTGGTATTCTTGCTTCTGGGCAAAGTCTAAAATACGTAGCAATAAAGAAGTTTTTCCCATCTGTCTGGGAGAGCGAATCCGAATTACACAGCCTGGTCGGGTAATTTCTCGATAAGCTAGTTCTTCTATGGGTGGGCGCTCGATATACAAGGGAGAGTCCAAAGCTACCGGGCCATCTGGATATGTCCAACGATTTCCTATTTCATAAGTCGAGAGTCGAGGCGAGTGTTCTAGTTGTGTGTATGAATTTCTAGGTAGAAATTCTACGATTTCACTTTCATCCTCTGCACTCGAAACAGCGTAATCTTCTTCATTTAATTTGAGGTTAAAGGCACTAAAACATAGTTTGAGAGTTTTTTGATCTACAGCTTTGCTCAAAGACCACAATCGACTGAGAGTTTTTGTCGAAATACTAATCTGTGTGCTGAGTTCCTGTAGGGTTAAGCGATCGCCTTTTTTTCTAGCCATCTCCCAAGCTACAATCGCTTCCTGCAAACGTTGTAGTCCGGTAGGAGTTAGTACAACGCCTCGTCTTCTCTTGCTTTTAGTTTGTTTCACTTGCATAGGCTGTGTTCCAACAACTTTTTGGGGACACAAAATCTACTTTTAACTTCTTGCATCAATACTTTTTGCCTTGTGCATTTCCCTGTGTGCTTTCCCGGAGGATAAGCGCAAAAATACGAATAGAAGCACGCAAATCACAAATTTTGCAAGAGGTGTTTTGTAGAATCTGATGATCCAACTACTCCAAGAATTTAAACAGCGTCAAACATTCCGAAATTTAAAGTTTTAACAACCGTAGAAACCACCAACAAGAGCATTGTATAAAAAACCAAATTTTGATACAGTATTTTTACTGAAAGTAACCGTGAAAATTATTACAAAAGTATGAAATTGCTGACCATTTCTTAACAGGTTGTTATACTTAGCAAATTAAATTTGTTGCAGAATAAGCTTGAAAGCTTAAGTTAGAAAAAATTAGTACTTTAGTCTTATGTAAAATGTCTAAAACACTGTAAACTCTGATTTATCAGGTATTTCAGGCTTTATTCAGCCCCAAATTTATTATTTTAAGTGAGTTATCAGACATTTTACTGTACTTTAAACCATTTTGTGAGATTTTGAGCTTTTAATTAATTTTTCTATCTAAACTATTGATTTTTCTGATTACATCCTCTAAATCAACTTACAACATATTAACATCATAATAAACGCTTTCAGTAAATACACGAGATGAGATCAATGCTATTGATTAATGATGCGATCGCTATTATGAAGCTGATGTATTCTTAGCAACGTTTCTCACGTAAGTAAAAATCCCCAAATTAAAAAAATAATTCGGGGATGAAAACCTAAATCACACAAAATAGCTGTCTGTAGGACTCGTATTTGATTTTTGAAATTATCTGTACAGGCTGGAAGTAGGGATGAGGAAAGAGTATGTTTTGCAGCAATCAAATGTGAACATCATCTGAAATACTATTTTTGGCTGATGGTGGGTGGCGTAATTGCAGCGTACTGTTCTGGGGTTAACACTGCTTCTCGAATATTCACAGGTTTGGGAAGTAAGCCATTTTTATAGAAATAATCGGCTACTCGCTGTTGTTCTTGGATTAAATCGGGAGAAATGGCTCTTAAACCATAACTACGGCGGCTAATGACTAAATCCATCACATCGGGGGGTAGTTTTTGAAAAGGTGCGATGAGTTGGGCGGTTTCTTTGGGATGCGCCTCAGCCCAGCGTTGAATTTTGTCAATCTCTTCAATCACTATTCGCAGCAATTCTGGATTATCTATAGCAAATTGTTTGCCACCGATATAATATCCTCCTGGAGAGTCTAGGCCTTGAGAATCTCGCAAAATCCTGGCTTTACCTAATTTTTCGGCTCTGGCTAGATGCGGATCACCTGTTACCCAAACCGGAATTTTACCTTCTAAAAAGGCGCTGCTCGCTTCTACGTTGGGAATACTCAAAACTTTTATATCGCTATATTTCAAACCGACATCTTCCAAAGCTCTGAGAATAAAGTAGTGAGATGCTGATGCTTTTTGGAAGACGACTTTTTGTCCTTTGATATCTTTTAAAGTCTTAATGGGTGAATCTGGTGGTACTGCGATCGCACTACTTCTACCACTATTTTCGCTACGTCTTGAACCAACAACATAGACAATCTGCGCCCCAGCCGCTTGGGCAAAGATGGGAGGCGTTTCACCAACAGAACCCAAATCAATTTTGCCCACATTCATCGCTTCCATCAGTTGTGGCCCTTGGGCAAATTGTGACCATTCCACTGTCACTCCCAACGGTTCTAGACGTTTTTCTAATACTTTTGTCACCCTGACTAAATCACCAGCTTGTTGATACCCCATCCGCAAGACTTTGGTTTTGATACCTGCTGGCTTGACATCAGATACGTTATTCGCGGTAGATGAAGTTTCTGCTTTTGGAGTTGGTTGTGTGCAACTAATTAATGTGAATGAAGTTGCAATGCTCATCAACCCTGGAACTAACAACCGTGTAACACGATGAAAAATGTTTGTATATTGGGGTTTAACTGTAGCGACCATAATTTTTTTGTACGGCTAGATTAATTGATAACGGAGAGATAATTTTTTACCTGGCTCTATTGGCAACACCAGAAAACACAAAAAACTGTTGCTCTTTGGGTTCAGTCAGGTTTTCACCAAGGTAGCGATGAATGCCTACACCCATATCTCTGGTTGCTGTCAGCTTAAAGTTGACTTCTGCAAACCCAGCTTGTTGCAAAGATGTACGGACTGTTTCAGAGTGGGGAATACCATTGGAATGTCCGCGAGTCCAAATGATAAAAGCACCTTGTTTACTTAGGAAACTCAAATTTCCTAATAAGCGATTGAGTTCATTTTCGTCAGCAAGATTACCAAAAACGCCACAAACAATCACAATGTCTGCTGGTACTGCGCCTATATAGTTAGAGGCGACAGTTGCATCACCATTAATGAACTCAATTTGTTTTGTCAAACCCAATGATTCTATAGTTGCTTTGCCACGTTCTACGAGTTGGGAATTTAGCTCTACAAGTCGTGCATGAACATCTTGAGCGCGTGGGTGATTAGCTAAAGTTCCTAGTAAATCTCGTCCATCTCCAGCACAGACACTGACTACACGAATTACGCCTGATGGAGAGAAATTTAAACTGTGGGCGATAAATTCTCGCACAATTTCTAAACGCTGCTGCAATCTCGGTTCTGTTTGGTAGAGGTCGTGCCATTCAAACCAGTCTTTTGGCATAAGCTGATATTTCCGTTTCCGCAAACTAGAAGGAGGCACAGTGATTCATACACTGTACTAAAATACGGTTCATCGGTAGATTTACCGTATTTATATGTAAAAGCAGGCTATCACAGAAATTACAGTTAAATCAAGTCCGATCGCCAAGTGTTGAATACGGATATTGAAAGTTACCAATGCTGAATAATTTATGTGGTGAAGCAACCAGCGATCGCCAAAAAACAGTAACTTTAGTTACATTCTAAAAACCGTAGCTGACTTAATATTCCTGTCTTGAGCAGCACTGTGTTTCCAGCACAAATCTGAGCTTTCGAGAATGTCATTTTATTTTCCGGGTGTTGCACAAATGAACAGAAAATGTAAGTAACACTCAGGAAAAATTGAATACTCGCTGACATATTTCGAGAACCAATCACAAGAATGCTCACTTGTATCTGCTCAATTACTAATAGCAAATAACCTATGTTTAAAATAAAAAGTATTTAAGCACAGATAAATTGGCAAAAACATGACTGACAAGCTGCTATATCTCGCCTAAAAATTCTCACTTAATAAGAATTAAGAAGTCAAAAGCAATGATTAGATTGCTCAAAAAACGAGTGATTCATCTGTAAATTTCACAGAATTCAATACTAAAGTCTGTCTTCTAAATACTGAATTATATTTTGATAAAATTACGTCAAAAAACATCAAAAAACTTACAAAAAGAACAGCTAATCAATCATGAATCCTGCTTCTTCGTTCAGCGTTCAAGGAGAACTAAAATTTAATAAACAAAAGCAGTCTAATACTTTAGAAGCAATCATTATTAAACTTTTGAACTTAGTTGCAGAGGATACAGATTTAGTAGCAGAATTTATTCCGTTGTGGACAATTCAGGAATTTCAACTAGGTGATAATTTAACTAGATACACTGAGAATAAAGCTACAGCAGACAACAGCAATTTTTTTTACTTGGTATGTCAAGGTAGAGTGCGTTTATTGAGTTTTGATGCAACTTTGGGTAGGGAAGTTTCTTCACAGTTGTTATTAGCAGAACAGACATTTGGCGCAGATCATTTGTTTTGCGATCGCCCTTTATCATACCGTGCCATTGGTGCTAGTCCGGGTTTTGTAGCGCAAATTACAATTGCCGATTTACAACTGTGGTTGCAACGCTTACCAAATCTCCAAAAGCACTGGCAAAAGTTAGCAGTTGAGCGTCAAGCACTGATTTTTTTTAAAAGTTATACAGAATTGCGATCGCTCAACAGTGCAAGTTTACGGCAATTCTTACCTAATATAATTACTAGCAAAATTCCCGTTGGCGCATCTTTAAATACAGCCACACCAGCCAATGCGGGACGTTTTTGGTTAGCTGGGGGAACAACCTCACTCTTAGTTGGTGATAGTTGGGGATATCCTGATGTGACATCTCCCGATGCAATTGCGGAGACAGACTTGTTAGTTTACCAGCTACCGATTGAACAGTGGGAATCAGCCCAAGTATTTACTAGTCAAAATCCACAACCAAAAGTCGCCGTTATTGATCATTCCGAAATTACCCAAATTCCCCTTCCCAAACCGGAATCTTCCCAAGCAGAAATTCCCCCAGTCGCAGAAATTGATTTTCCCCAACAGCCAAAAGCTAAACCACGGCGAAAATATCCCTTGATTTTGCAACAAAGTTCATCAGATTGTGGTGCGGCTTGTTTAGCAATGATTAGCCAATATTGGGGTAAACGCTTCCGCCTCAATAGTTTACGCAACTTAGCAGCCATAGATATTACAGGCGCATCTTTAGCGGGTTTAGCCACAGCCGCCGAAACATTGGGTTACACAACATTACAAGTGCGGGCGAGTTTAACTAAGTTAGAGTCGCAAACTAATCCTTGGATTGCTCACTGGCAAAGCAATCATTATATAGTGGTTTGGCAAATTCAAGGCGATCGCATATTAATTGCTGACCCAGCGAAGGGGAAAAAATGGCTGTCACGCCAAGACTTTGAAGCCAATTGGACAGGATACGCACTTTTATTAGATCCAACCGCCAACTTTCACAGCCGCAAAAACGAGAAACTTTCCTTACGTCGTTATTGGCAGACATTACAGCGCGATCGCCAACTTATTCAATACATTATTCTGGTTTCTCTGGTCATGCAAGTATTTGGGTTGGCGACTCCCTTACTTACCCAAGTTGTTCTCGACCAAATACTATTACTGAAAAACTTTTCCACATTAAATGCTTTTGTACTCGGCTTTTTATGCTTGGGTGTCTGGGGTATTGTTTTAAATGCACAGCGACAATATCTGCTCGATTATTTTGCCAGTCGCATCGATGTTAATTTAATTGGTGGTTTTGTCAAACATACCTTACAGCTACCATTACAGTTTTTTACCACTCGCCAAGTCGAAGACATTCTCAGCCGCATTCCCGAAAATCGCCAAATTCAACAGTTCTTTACCCGTCGCGCTATTACTAGTCCAATTGATGCGGTGATGATTTTTGTTTATTTTGGGGTGATGGCTAACCTCAATTTGCGACTAACTTTATTAGTTGTGAGTGGAATTGTCCCCGTTGTGATGTTGACTGTAGGCGCAAGTTCATTCCTCCAGCAGATATCGCGGGAAGTTTTGCAAACATCCGCCAGCCAAAATTCTGCCACAGGGGAAATCATCACAGGAATTGTCACCGTCAAAGCCGCCGCCGCCGAAGGTTCAGTGCAGACATATTGGCAAAAGCGGTTGCTGACAATGGTTAAGACGCGGTTACGAGGACAGAAGTTAGCCAATGTCTTACAAATGCTGCGGAATTTAGTTAGTCACATTGCGACAACAGTTGTTTTATGGTGTGGGTTGCAACTAGTCATCACTGGGGATATGTCACTAGGTAAATTGGTGGCGTTCAATATGCTGATGAGTAATGTGATTCATCCTGTGTTGGCATTGTTAGAGTTATGGGATGAATTACCGGCAGTATTAACAGCCGTAGAGCGAGTTAACGATGTCTTAGATTCTCAGCCAGAAGAAAATCCCCAAAAACCCTTACAGGTAATGCCGTCGATTCGCGGTGAAGTGCAGTTTGAGAATGTATGTTTCCGCTATCATCCTGATGACCAGCATCATACTTTGCAAAATGTCTCTTTTCGCGTCAAACCAGGACAAACCATCGGGATAATTGGTCAAAGTGGTTGTGGTAAAAGCACTTTAGTCAATTTGCTGGCTGGTTTATATCGTCCTGAAAGTGGGCGAATTTTAATTGATGGCATTGATATTAGTACGGTATCGCCGCAATCGTTACGCAGTCAAATAGGTTTTGTCCCACAGGATAACTTTTTGTTTTCCGGGACGATTTTAGAAAATATTACTCTGTATAATCCAGATTTTAGTCCTGAACAAGCGATCGCCGCCGCCAAATTAGCCGAAGCTCACAGTTTCATCCGCGAACTACCTTTAGGCTACAACACCCCAGTCGGGGAAAGAGGTTTGCGGCTTTCTGGTGGACAAAAACAAAAAATTGCGATCGCTCGTGCTTTAATCAGTAACCCCAAAATTCTAATTCTAGACGAAGCTAGTAGCAGTCTCGACTCGGAATCTGAGCGTTGTTTGTACCAGAAATTAGCTCGTTTAAATCAGCACCACACTACCTTTATCATCTCCCATCGGCTTTCTAGTCTGCGCCATACCGACAATATCCTAGTTCTCAACCAAGGTATGTTAGTTGAACAAGGCACCCATCACAAGTTGATGGCAACCAAAGGTATTGATTAATTAACACAGTTCAGTTAAGAAAGTGTTTCTACAGAGACAAGGGAACACTTCGACAGCAATCGTATTTGATGTGTGAAAATCGAGAGGCTCAGATCCCCGACTTCTTCAAGAAGTCGGGGATCTTTTGGTTCACTTTAGTTCTAGCTAAGTCGGTGTGAGAAAACCCAACTATATTAAGAAAGGTTAATGAAGCTAAAATCTTCTTCCCTCCTGCCTTTACCCAACTACAAATATTTACGTCGCTCTACTTAAGCGGAAATGGCTTGAAGGCGATAGGCTAGGCAAGCTTTGTTTGTATAGCCCCAGACTAACTGTATTGTCCTTTATACCAATTCACGAAATTACTGATACAAATCACTTTCTCTGCAACTCGTCTTCCGGTCGCCGAGCGTTCGCGCAGCGTCTCCGTCAGGAGAAGTCGAGGCGATGCTTTCATATCTGTATCATTTTTAAAGTGAAATGGTATTACCCCTAAACCCAACCCCCGCAGATAATTGTTGTACATAATTCCCGGATGAAATTTATATTTTGTTAAAAATATTTTTAACAACGCCAAATACATAAAATTACTTTGTTATTGATAATGCTCTCGGAATTACGATATTTAGTGATTGTTTATTAGACAAGTTAATGGTAAATTTCTATATGAATTTGAACCAAATAAAAGTTTCTAATGAACAATAAATGAGGGGTCAAACCCCTCAGTAAACAGCGAATCCGTGACAATACTAAAACTTGGATAATACAAATGGAGACATCATAAAAATTCAGTATTTTTCACTGGTAAAGTTTTAATTGAGAAGATGACATTTAGGAAAAAACGTAGTATAAATACTAAAGTAGCTATTAATTTTTTTGCTAAATAACTTTGAAGTTCTCAGGGAAAACTAGAGCATTTTCACCAAGCTTTGCTAGAAAAACTAAAGCGAAAGATTATACGGTAAAATTATCAGGGCAGTAGATTAAACTAAGTATTGAGAACCTAAACAGAGGGTAAAACTGCGTCTACCAAGAGCCAAGCCACACTTTTATAGTCATTAAAATGACATTACCAAAAGTTGAAAAGTAACTAACTACTAAATCAAATACAGTTAACTTTCTACTCCAAGGTCAAGCTCATGGACATCATCATCAGAACACATGCAGTTCTAACCTCAGTACAAGGAATGAAACAGCTTTCACAGCTATATTTAGTCATTCTCCACAGGTTTATAGCTAAAACTAAACATAATTTTAGAGGGTAGTTGTTACAACATATCACTGCAACAACTATTGATTAATTATTGACTACCTGTAACACCTAATTCCCCAGTTCAATTAACACTATGAATCACAATCTAACTAGCGTCAGTAACTTTAATAAAGGTATCAATCCCCAACAATTTGACCAAATAGTAGAAGCAATTCTCGCTGGTAAGTATTCTTGGGCATGTGTGTTAATGCTACGTGTGGCTGGTTACAACCCATTACATTACATTCCTTATCGCACTTATAACAGATTGCTCAAAGAAAATTCGTCCACAAATAGAACGCAACAACAAGAAGTATCATCTGCTGAGAAATCTGTAGCAACTAATTGCTTGGGCAAAATTAAAGACTTAACTTATCTTGAGGTAGTAAGTAAACAAAAAACCGAAATTCGTGGGGGTAATATGGAGCAATGGTTAGCCCAAGAAAATCAAGAAGAACAGCCCCAAACATCCGCATCAAATAGCGATAACCCATGTAGAACTTTAACAAACAGCAGATAACCTGATGTTATTAATTATTGAAATTTATGTAAAATTATCACGTTAATTATACTGTTTCCAATTAACTAACCCATCTTTGAGACAATCTCTCAAGGTGGGTTTTGTTGTCATAGATTCAAGCTTCTAGAGCATGGAAAGTCCAGTTTAACCTTGTTATAAAGATTGCAATTAAGGATAAAAATATCTACCAAAATGTGCCAAAATGGCAAATTTAAACTATCAATATCATTTAAATTATACATAGAGCAGATGAGTTAACAAGCTCATCAACAATGATAAAATCATTGAATATCTGACTATGAAATACATTTAACTGATTGTTTTTGCTGAAGCAGTCAGTATCCCAGAGAGTACATAACTCTGAAACCAAGACAGACAATCAAACTGTTGCTATTGGTGGTTTTGTTTCTCAGGAAGCCTGAGCATCAACAAGTTAAAAAGTTGGATTTCCGCAACTTTTACTTTCAATGCCCTCTAGTCAGTTTCTCTATGGTGGGGGAAACTTAGTAGAGCCTTCCATACTTTTGTAGTCAGAGAAATAGACAACCTAATAGTTAACAGTTGTTGTGACTGAGAGAGCATATAACTACTACACTTTTGTTTTGATGCTCTAAATCCTAGTTCTACCAAACAGGATAATCTCTGCTGTAATAACACATAATGGATACAGTATTGGCTGGAAGCTAAAAGCCCAAATAGCTTCCAGTTTTTTATGTAAGTTGGTATATTTTTAAGCTGTACTAATATCTATGAGTGATTGGTCAAAAGTTTTGCCTGAATCAGAGGAAGTGATGCAATTCCTCAAAAAAGAAATGAGGTTGAAGGAAGTATCTCAAAATATTTTATTTCACAAAATTATCCGGCAAGCCGCCGAGGCCAGAGATATTACTATCACTCCGGCAGAAATTGAAGCAGAAGCAGAAAAGCAGCGCCGGGAAAGACATTTAGAAAGAGCCGCAGATACACTGGAATGGTTAGCTGATCAATTAATTACGCCTGAAGATTGGGAAAGGGGAATCTGCGATCGCCTATTATCTCACAAACTCGCACAGGTATTATTTGCTAATGAAGTAGAGCATTTTTTTCAGCGAAATCGCGCCGAATTTGAGCAAGTGATTTTGTATCAAATGATCATTGACTCAGAAACATTGGCACAAGAGCTATACTATCAAATTGAAGATGGTGAAATCAGTTTTTATCATGCCGCCAAAATTTATGATATCGATATTTATCGTCGGCGTAAATGTGGATATGAAGGTATAGTTTATCGTTCTGCACTTCAACCAGATATAGCCACTGTTGTATTTCGAGCGGCACCACAACAGGTAACATTACCTTATAAAACCGAGCAAGGTTATCACCTTTTTTTGGTTGAAGAATTTATCCCGGCTGAATTAACCAAAGAAAGATATCAAGAGATTATGGATAAGATGTTTCAAAATTGGTTGCAGACAGAATTGGCATGTATTCTTAAGACTAAATAAATCAGTGAGTTTGCAGTTGTAGAGATGTTATATACAACTTCTCTACAACAACAGATGAATTACATCTTCGTAAAGAAACGGTATAAATTATATTAGTATCAGGAGTATAAGTCATTCAACTGTAACCGCTGCGGATTTTTATATTCTGTATAATGAATACTTACAGATATATTAACTACTCCCATATTTTTTAATCTACTTTTTGTCCTAAAAATTAGTCATTGTATTTGAGATAAATCTAATTATTAAACTTTTGATAAAGAAAATATATTTTTTTCATTAAGTTCACCTTTTTTTCATAAAAGCTATTGACTATATTTAGAAAAATTCTTAAAAGAATAACAGTTAGGTTAACTTAACAAAGTGAGGAACTACAGGTTTTCGGCAAAATTTCTCTCTTAGCTTACTTTCCTATACTCATCAAGCAATTTTGTGAAACTAAGTACCAGCGTTACACCAAACTATAGGAAAGTTTGCCAAATTATTCAGTCTTACTAGTTCATCGTTTATTGTGTTTAGGTGTTTACCAGAAACTGCTGTTTATTGAGGCAAACAACAGCTATGCTGGCCAAATATTTTGTCAGATTTATAAACTACTACTGCTCAATGCTCTGCGCTCACAATTTAGGAGCGCAGTTTTTAACACAATTTTTCTCCACAGGTAGAATAGTTACTACTAGAAATACTTGTAATTAGATGATTCCAGTAGCAGCTATTCACACAAAACCCTAGATTGTCCGAACAAATGTAATATGAAAACTTCCCCTGATTATTTGTAAATTCAAGGGGTAAACATTCAACGTCGGCTAAAATTTTTCATCTTCCATCAGTCAGAAGTCAGCCTTCTAAATCAACAGGTTTTCAAGAGTAAATTTATCTCTTCATCATTGCCAGAGTCTGACTTCATATCGAACAGTAATTGTCAACAATAACTGGTAGTAATTATGTCAAACTATTCTAGCCAATACCAAGGTTTGGAAAATTATGATCCGCAAGATAGTAAGTTTTTAACACCTTTCCAAAGAAAGGCTTTGTTGAAAAACTTACAAAGTAATTTACAACCAGAATATCTCCGCAGAATTGAAATTATGTTACTGGCAGATATGGGGAAATCTCAAACTCAAATATGTGAGATTGTAGGTTGTTCTCAAGAAATGGCACGTTACTGGATTGGCATAGCAGAAGCAGGTTTAGCACATAAATGGAATGAGCGACCAATTGGGAGACCAAAAATTGTCAATGCTCAATATATCGACAGATTGAAAGAATTGGTAAGTCATAGTCCGCGTGATTACGGCTACGCATTTACTTATTGGACAGCTCAATGGTTAAGCAAACATTTAGCAAATGAATTGGGGATTTCGATTAGCGATCGCCATGTTAACCGCCTACTCAAACAAATGGGACTTTCGACTAAACCTAAAAGTTCCAACCAACAAAAAACAGAAGAGACAAAAGATAACAATATTACCATTAGTGACTTGCAAACTCACAGTGAACCGACTTTTCCTTGGTCATTTAATTTAATGCAGACAAATCAATAAGGTTCATTTAAGGTAATGAAGGTCTATCTATTAGACAAAGAGTAAGATTTGGGGGATTCTCCACGCCACATGCTTCAAGTCGGCAAAGCCGCTCAACGCAGTGGCTCCCCCACGCCCCCGATTGGGGGACGCAACCGTCCCCCAAACCCCCTCCAAAATCATTTTTTCGTTTTTTGTTGAGTCATTATTTGTGGGTTTAGTTGTGATTTAGTTTTGTTATTTGAACCTTATTGGGGCTTGAGGCTAGTTTGTTATTTATACTAAGTTGCTTTCAGAAATAGCATTCCTATTCTCTAGCCTCACCCCAAGTAGAGACGTTTTATACAACGTCTCTACAACCGCGACTTGCTATTAATTTCTGGAGATTAGCAAATGCCATTAGGATTTTCTCAAGAACAGTTAGCGCAGCAAATTACTCATACTTTGGGCGAGACATTATCAAGTCAAGATATGGAAAAATGCTTGACGGAAGTGCAAATTGTCGAACCGCCTGTTGCTAAACAATTTTGGCAAGCAACAACGGCAAATCCGGGGATTTATATGATTGTTACCGGGAAAGTGAGACTGTTGGACAATGCCAATAACTTAATTACTACCCTGACAACTGGGGGTGCATTTGGTGAATCAACGTTGTTTCCTGAAGAAGAGTTTTGTTCTTACGTGGCGAGGGCTTCTGTTAACCTGAAATTGGGCTATTTACCGGAAGCACTATTGCAGGTGATGATGCAGCAATATCCTAGTATGAGCGATCGCCTGCAAAAAAGAGCAGAACTTTGGAATTTACTCTTATTATGTTGCCAAAGTGCGCCCATTACCCTCAATGGCTCTGTGGAAGAGATGCTTCAGGCTTTATCTCTCTTCCGGCGACACAATTTAGATACTGGCGCACCTCCAGCCAAATTATTTCAAGATACTAGACTTTGGCTGTTGCGGCGCGGCAAATTACTCCACGCTGACGGGCGGATATTAACATCCGGCAATATCTATATATATCCCCAAGAAGGCAGTTGGCAAGCTATACAACCAACCATTGTCTATAGTCTACACAATGCTGATTGGCAAACTGCTGTGGCGTATTGGCCGCAGTTGGCTGATTTGGCGGGGGAAGAGGGCAGGAGGCAGGAGGCAGGGGGCAGGGGGAGGGGGGAAGAGGAAGGCAGGGGGCAGTGGTTCGGCTCCTTTCGGCTTCGCTCAAGGCAAGTCGCTCACCAACCGGGGGCAGGGGGCAGGGGAGAAGGAATTTCTCAGTCCCTATCACCGCCGAAGCCCAAGAAGCTGCGTCAAGCTTATTTTCCTAACCCGACGGTGAAAGCAACTCATGTGTGGGGAAAATTGACGAAACGGTATCCTTTTTTTGAACAACAAAGTGCCGCAGACTGTGGTGCAGCTTGCTTGGTGATGGTGAGTCGTTATTGGGGTAAGCGTTTAAGTATTAATCGACTGCGAGAGTTAGCCAATGTGAGCCGTGGTGGTGCTTCTTTGAGAGGTTTGACGGCTGCGGCTGAGAGTGTGGGCTTTGCGACTCGTCCCGTCAAAGCGAGTTTGGATAAATTAGCACAACAAACCCTACCTGCGATCGCACATTGGGAAGGTAAACATTATGTCGTTGTCTATGAGATTACCAAGAAAAGGGTAATTATTGGTGATCCGGCGATCGGACAACGCAATCTGACAGTCAGTGAATTTAAAGCAGGGTGGACTGGTTACGCCTTATTACTCCAACCCACAACCTTACTCAAAGAAGCTGAGGAAGAAAATCTGCAATTTTGGCAGTTTTTTGATTTAGTTAAACCCCATTGGCGAGTGCTGTTAGAAGTGTTCATTGCTTCGGTATTTATTCAAGTATTTGGATTAGTGACACCTTTATTTACGCAACTACTTTTAGATAGAGTCATTGTTCAAGGAAGCACCCTGACATTAAATGCTGTGGGTTTAGGATTGTTGATTTTTGGATTATTCCGCGTCGTTATTAATGGACTGCGACAATATCTTTTAGATCACACAGCAAATCGCATCAGCTTATCTTTATTGGTAGGTTTTATCAAACATACCTTTCGTTTACCTCTGGCATTTTTTGAATCGCGTTACGTTGGTGATATTGTGTCTCGCGTCCAGGAAAATCAAAAAATTCAGCGTTTTTTGACTGGGGAAGCTTTATCTATCACCTTAGACTTACTGACAGTATTTATTTATGTCGGGTTGATGTTTTGGTACAGCCCATCAATGGCTTTACTTAGCTTATGTATTGTTCCACCGTTTATGCTGTTGGCACTGGTGGCTACACCATTTTTAAGACGAATTAGCCGTGAAGTATTTACCGCCACTGCTAACGAAAATAGTTATTTAATTCAATCTCTCACGGGGATTCGTTCAATTCGTTCGATGTCCATTGAGCAAACAGTTCGTTGGCATTGGGAAGAATTGTTGAATAATTTGATTAAAAAGACATTTAGCGGGCAAATTGTCGGCAATCAACTGCAAATTTTCAGTGCCACAATTGAAACAGTAGTTAGTACAGGGTTGCTGTGGTTTGGGGCATCTTTGGTAATTCAAAATCAACTGACAATTGGACAATTAGTGGCTTTTAATATGCTTTTGGGTAATATTATTCGCCCTTTCCAAAGATTGGTGGTGTTGTGGAATCAAGTACAGGAAGTGATGATTGCGACCGAGCGTATTAATGATGTTTTAGAAGCCGAACCAGAAGAAGATTTACAACATCATCCCCGGCAGACTTTACCCAGATTGCAAGGACATATTAAGTTTGAAAATGTCACCTTTCGCTATCATCCAGACAGTGATATTAATGTCTTAGAAAATCTCAGTTTTGAAATTAACCCCCAACAAACCGTAGCTGTAGTAGGGCGGAGTGGTTCGGGCAAAACTACCTTATCTAAATTGATTTTAGGCTTATATCCGCCGACAGATGGTAAAGTTTTAATTGACGCTCACGATGTGACTAGTATATCTTTGCGATCGCTGCGTTCTCAAATTGGCGTTGTTGACCAAGACACCTTTTTATTTGGTGGCACAATCCGCGAAAACATCAGCATTGCTCACCCCGAAGCTAACTTAGAAGAAATTATCCAAGCGGCGCGTTTAGCAGGTGCAGATGACTTTATTAAACAATTACCAATGGGTTACGAAACTCAAATTGGTGAAGGTGGCGGAATGTTATCTGGTGGACAGCGACAAAGAATTGCGATCGCTCGTGCTTTACTCGGCAATCCGCGTTTATTATTATTAGATGAAGCCACCAGTCACCTCGACGCTGAATCTGAACGCATCATTCAAAATAACCTGACAACCATCCTCAAAGGACGCACAAGTTTAATCATTGCTCATCGCCTTTCCACCGTGCGTCATGCAGACTTAATTCTGGTATTAGATCGTGGCTTATTAGTTGAAAGTGGCACTCACGACGAATTAATTGCCAGAAAAGGTCATTATTTTTATCTCAACCAGCAACAACTGGCGCAAACATAGGACTTATTTCGTATTCAGTGAAAGACTGATCATTAAGTCCGTAAGGGTTTAGGGGTGTGAGGGGGTAGGGGTATAAGGGAAAGAATAAAAATGACCTTGACATAGTTATAAAATAGTATTCTTCTCTTACACCCCACACCCCTATACCCTTAGAGGATGTTTGAAAAGTGGTTGGTTGTGATTATTAGCACTTCTTGATCCCCCCTAACCCCCCTTAAAAAGGGGGGAATTTTCCTCAAGTCCCCCTTTTGAAGGGGGATTTAGGGGGATCAAAATATGTGTAACTTCACATTAAATTAGTTACACCCAATCTAAACAAATCCTGACCTTTATTAGTTCCTAAATCAAATTGAGCATCTGGGAAATTTGCACATGAACAGAAAACTGTTGAATTACCTATGCCAAATTTTTATCCCGATTTTTCATCCATACTTACTCAACCAAAGCAGGATGAACCTCGCCAGTTTGATGACTCTGATGTAGTTGTCGATGAATCAATTCAGACAACTGAAATTAATGATTGGTATTACGGTACAGAAGAACTTCTAGATGCTTTACCCAAGCTTTGGACACGTTCAATGCTGTACTTGCTAGTGGCTTTTGCTGCTATTGTTATCCCTTGGACAATGCTCGCCAAAGTGGACGAAACAGGCTCTGCTAGAGGGCGTTTAGAACCAAAAGGTGCAACGCAAAAATTGGGCGTTCCGGTTACAGGTGCAGTCAAAGCTGTCAATGTCCAAGAAGGCGCGACGGTGAAAGCTGGACAGGTTTTGATGCAGTTAGATTCGGATGTATTGCAAACAGATTTGCAACAAACACAAACGAAGTTAGAAGGGTTAAACACTCGGCTATCACAGTTGGAATTACTCAAAAATCAACTGATGCTGGCGATTAATATTCAAGAACAACAAAACCAAGCCCAAGCCTTAGAAAAAGTTGCCCAAGTTAACCAAGCACAACAAAATCTCGATGCCAAAATCAGCAGTTATAACCTGCAAAGATTAGAAAAACTCGCCACTGTTGAACAGGCTAGACAGAAAATTAATTCCACACGTATTGACCAAAAATTAGCTCACAGTCGTTTTAATCGAGATGTCGCGGAAGTTGACCGCTATCGTCAACTTTTAAACGAAGGTGCGATCGCACAAGTTAAAGTAGTGGAATTAGAAAAAATTGCCGAAGAAAGTCAACGCTTGCGAGAACAAGCCAGCGCCGAACTCACCCAATCAGAATTAAATTTAAAGGAGGAAGCTACCCGCTATCAATCCATTATGAGTCAGGCTTGGGCAGATATTCAGCAAGCCAAACTGCGCCTCGAAGAACAGCAAAGTAGCTATCAAAGCGTAGTGCAAGCCGGAAGACTGGCGCTGCTGAAAAGCCAAGAACAACTCAAAGATATGCAGAACCAAATTACTACCCTGCAATCGGAAATTGCCCAAACCAAGAGTCAGATTACCTCACTCAAACTGCAATTACAGCAGCGTGTAGTGCGATCGCCAATTGATGGCACAATCTTTGAATTACCAGTTACTAAACCAGGCCCTGTAGTCGAAGCTGGACAAGTCGTCGCTCAAATTGCACCTAAGAATAGTGAGTTGATTATCAAAGCCCAAATGCCCAGTCAACAAAGTGGCTTCTTGAAAGTCGGTATGCCTGTCAAAGTCAAATTTGATGCTTACCCCTTCCAAGATTATGGAGTTATTCAAGGGCGCGTTCATTGGATTTCACCTAGCTCGAAAATCCAAACTGATAGTGAAGGCAAAGCCACTATTGAAACCTATGAATTGGATATTGTTTTAGATAAAAACTATATCCAAGCTGCTGATAAACGCATTATCTTAACACCAGGTCAAACAGCAAATGCTGAAGTAATTATTCGTCAGCGTCGTGTCATCGACTTTATCTTAGATCCATTTAAGAAATTGCAAAAAGGCGGATTAGAACTGTAATTATTATGGCTACTTTGTTTAAGGCAGACAAGGTAGAGAGAGCTATAAAATCATGTATCTTGATTTTTAATAGGGTAGGCTTTGCTAGTCTGCCCTAATTTTACTTTTTAGGGACTTCCAAATAAAAAAACATACAATTTTTCTTGTGGGGTGGACATCTTGTCTGCCCCTAGTCAAGGGCGGGCTAGAAGCCCACCCCACAAGATTGGATAATTTATTTCTTGGAAATCCCTTATTTTATGTGTGACAATTAGATCCCCGACTTCTTGAAGAAGTCGGGGATCTGAATGTTTATGTCTAACAGAAAATATTAATTAGCAGGCGAAACTTCCACTAGATAGAGATAAGAAAAACTCTTGCCAGCCAACATATATAGATATGAGATTAACTTCAATGCGCCCTACAAAACACTAATCAGAATTAGTGGAGGAATTAATTATGGCAAAGCTGTTAAATATTGCTGTGGAAGACATTATTGAATACATCAAATTGTCTTGTCAAGTTCCTAATATATTAGATGCGATCGCTACTCAAAAAATTATTGCTGAGACAGTCGAAAAACTTGGAATTACCGTCGAAGTTGAAGAACTACAACAAGCCGCAGATAGTATGCGTTTTGCCAATAAACTCCTCAGAGCCGAAGACACTTGGGCATGGCTAGAAAAATATCATCTGTCTTTAGATGATTTTGAAGAAATCGCCAAAGCCAACATTTTATCTACAAAATTAGCGAATCATTTATTTGCTGAGAAGGTCGAACCTTATTTTTATGCTCGTCAATTTGAATATTATGCCGCAGCAATTTATGAAGTCATTTTTGATGATGAAGATTTAGCATTAGAGATATTTTATGCACTGCAAGAAGGAGAAATTGGTTTTCAAGAAGTTGCTCGTCAATATATCGAAAATCCTGAAATTCGTCGGGCTGGAGGTTATCAAGGAATCCGCACCCGTGCTGACTTAAGACCAGAAATCGCCGCCGCCGTATTTGCTGTGACTCCGCCACAAATTATCAAACCAATTGTCACACCCAAAGGTGTACATATAATTGCTGTTGAGGAAATTATTAAACCGGAATTAAATGAGCAATTACGTTTGCAAATTATCGGCGAGTTTTTTAGTAATTGGTTACAGCAACAAGTTGCAAATTTAGAAATAGTCGCAAAGCTACCAAATAATTCTCTCTCATCCCAAAATTTACCAAAACCTGCTTAATTACTAAATTTTCAAATCCCCGACTTCTCCAAGAAGTCGGGGATTTTTCGAGGAGTATTATTAGAGGATGTATGAAAACTTTCTGGTGTTGTATTTAAGATTAATAGATCCCCCTAAATCCCCCTTAAAAAGGGGGACTTGAAGAAAATTCCCCCCTTTTTAAGGGGGGCTAGGGGGGATCTAGAGAAATATTTAATATTTCTCAGTATCATCTTAGAATTACGCTAAAGATAAAGGCATATAGATATCCGCAGAATTAGCATTCAAATAAGGGCGTTGTAATTCTACTTGGGATAAGGAAAATTGTTGGATAATTGCTGTAAGGCGATGGGCTGGTGTATCATTGCCTTCCTCCCAAGCATCCAGCAAACCATTAGCGATAATTTGACAACGATGCGTCCCAAAACTTTCTTGTTCAGCAAATTTGCGGTTTGGTTCTTCTGCGATCGCTAACCCCGGTGCCATAAACTTAGTAAATAACGGTACTTCCGGCTGAAAATAAGACTGACATTCGACATACACCCTTTCTAACACTGGGTGAATTGCCTCATAATCCTTTTTATCAAAGTAAAATACTGCGGAATCGTAACGTTCGTACTCAGAAGGATTGTATAAGGCTTTCAGGGAGAAAGGAATCTCTAGAAAATTGAGTTGCGTCGTCAAACTGTGCATAACTGCAACAGCACCTTCGGGAGTGACATTAAAATACACACGCACCAATCTTTCCCGGTTTGTCGCCGTTCCCGCGTTCGCAACCGCCATATAAAATCCATTCTGTACTAAATTTTTAGGCATTTTGACTGCAACATACTTACCCACAGTTGCAGATTGATGTTGGGGTAATAAATGACGACTGCGTTCAATATGCAGCGTTAAACCATCTTTTTGGACTGCTAAAGTGTTATCAAGATTTTCTTTGACCACCTGCCAATTGTAATACCAATAGCCATCGCCTTGATTACTTTCGTGCAGGCGATCGTAAAAAGCCACATCCACACCAAGTAAAGTATTATTTTCTAGATGTTGGTTTAAAGCTACGGTGTTAGTTTCTGTATTAGCAGCCAGAGAACTTTTTAAAGAACCATTGTAATAAATGCCATAAAGAAAACTTCGCAATTGCATACTTAAGAATTTCTTTTTTAACGCCGCAGGTAATTGCTGAAAGCGGGAAATTGCTGCTTCTGGCAGTTGCAATGGTTGGTAATCTGGATGCTTAATACAATAAGCAGACTCAATTTCAATCTGAGAAATAATATCTTGTAGTGATGTCTGCAATGACTCAGGAATTTCTGCAAGTTGAGTGGCGATGGAATCTAACATTTGCATAAAAGCTTACCTGTAATTGAAGAATTCAGGAGTTAGGAAGCAGTTCTGATGAAGAAATTTACAACCATGAATCAAAGAGGTATTTAACTTACTCCCAACTCCCTTTATGGCGTTGCTGATTACGAAGATAATTTTTATCTCACGCAAAGGCGCAAAGGCGCAAAGAGCAAGAGTTTTAAAAGTGGAATTTTATAATTTCATCCCGCATTTATGCAACGCCCCCTTTATTTCTCTAGAAATGGTTAATTCTAATCGGATGCAGTGATATGAAAAATCAAGCGTGTGGAGGAGGGTGTAGATATTCAAAATCCTTACACCCCTACACCCTCAAACCCTTACACCCATTCTTCACCATTAACCTTTGTGCTTAAGCCCTGTCTGATATACGCTGGACGGTAAAAGTTCTAAACCTTCAACACCAAAAATTGTTTTCATTGATGCTTGGGGATTACACAGCAAACTCTTAGCGACTTGCAGCATACAAATTCCAGTATTACCGAAGGTTTTTTCATGCTGGAGTCCGGCTTGAATGGCGGTAATTAAAGCTAAACCGCAAAACTGCACTACTCTTTCTAAGAAGTCTGGACGACGCTGCAAAATTTCTGGGAAATGAGCTAAATAAGTTGACATCAGCGCCGCAATCGAAGGCTGAAGTAATTCTAATGGTGTTGTAGCGAGACGTAATGACTCTTCAATAGCCATCGACTTACTAGTTGTCATACTATACAACCAAAGTTGCAGATAGCTGGAAATGAGCATTCCCAAATCATGCGCTGGATCTCCCCAAGCGCCACGTTCCCAGTCAATCAAGCGAATTATACTTTCACCAGACAAGGAGTTATTTGCAATTGCTTCTTCCCAACTTAAAGATAAAAGAAGATTGTTGAGTTTTAGGTCATGATGAGTCAGACAATAGCGGGTGTAAGAACGGCTTAATTCTGCGATCGCCTGCCCCAAACTATCGTAACGTTGATATAGGACAAAAAATTTCAATCCCTCACTCGGAACTATGCCAAAAATTTCTGGGGTAATTCTATCTAGTCCTAAATTGAGATTCGGATTTTTGAGTCGAGATACTTGCTCAGTTTTTTGAAAGAATGCTTCATATTCTGGATTGTCGATTGTAGCACGATGAAGTGATGCTAAAGTTTCGCCAATCACTTTTGCAATCTCAATAGGAAAGACATTCTCTTTGAGATAGAAATCAGCCAAATCTCGATAATTACTCAAATAATTAAACACAATGATGGAATTTTCCCCATCAAAATGCACCGCTTCTGAACAATAAGCGCGAAGATAATTAATTTCTGGAAAAGTCTGCAAGAACTGATGAACTCTCCATTCCTCAGCAAACTCCCCAGCCGTTTTTCCTTCTCGATTCAGGCGCTCTTGTTTCACTAAAAGTTGCCGATTATCTGGTAAAGTCACTAACAAGTTAAAGTTTTTCGCTGGTTTTAACTCAATCTTTGTTAATGACTGTTCTGCTTGATTACAAAGTCCAACTGTAAGCAAGTATTCCAATACATTTTGAGAGCTTAATAAAAATGCCATAGTCTTAGATGTGGAGAGTTTTTGCAAAAATTAACGATGATCGCTATCATCACCGTCTCAATTGTGATGCAACAATTAAAATAAACTAAACACCGAACGGGTAGATTTAGGCTGAGGAATTGTGAAAGATTTTGCTATTGATGAAATACTGTAGATTGCATAAGTGGATAGGATAAAATTCAAGAATGTATAAGCAAAATTCAGAAGTTGCTGCAATTCTGATTCCCCGCCATATATAAATAGAGAATCTAGTTCATTTACTTCAGTCAGGTAGCTGTCTAAGTCGAGAGGACTTAAATCAGTAACGATAATTTTTGCCATTTCATCATTCCCAGAATAGATATGGCTGACTCTCTTGGATTTGATTTTTACTTTCTAATCCAGGAGAGCCATCTAGCAGAGTAGTAAACGAAAAACTTATTAGTAATTAGACTTACTAAATGATTTAGCTAGGCTATAAATATGCTGGATAGCATAGACATCTACAAATCCTTCAATCAGTTTATTAAACACACTGATATAGGAATCAGAGCCATAACCGTAGTCATAAGAATTAGAGTTATTTCCACCGTATGCAGCACTCATATCAACATCACTCAAATCATTAAGAAAGCTTTCAGAATCGTGGAAAAATTGAGAACCAGCAACATTTAGTTCTGCAAGAGTGATATTAGCCATAATTTTGTCCTCAAAGACTTGGTTGGAATCAGGTTTATTTTTAGGTAATGAAGCTGAATTGCACTTCATTGTTAGAGTGCTGACTTAGGTCAATTCTCTGTGATTTTGTACTTGATATTAAGTTGGAGAAATACAGCCTGCATACTCTATATATAAGTTGCATAGTATCGAGTGCAGGCTGATTTATGGCATTCTTGGCAGAGAATTAGTATTTAATACCAATTTGATGTAAAGTTGCACATATTTCGATCCCCCTAAATCCACGCCACTTGCTACAACGGAGGAAACCTCCGCAACGCAGTGGCTCCCCTTAAAAAGGGGGACTTTGATATATGTTTTCCGGTTCCCCCCTTTTGAAGGGGATGCTCAAGGGGATCTGATTCTATGCAGCTTTATAAAAAATTGGTATAACTACAAAGCTATTACTAGTAACCGCCGTGGCTGAAAGATTTAGCTATGCCATAGATATGTTGGATAGCATAGACACCAACAAATCCTTCAATCAATTTATTGAATCCGTAGAAGTCGCTAACATAACTATTGGAGTTACTATCAGCACCATGCGTAGCGATCGCATCAACTTCGCTTAGTTCATTGAGAAAGCTTTCAGAATCTTGGAACAATTGAGAACCAGCAGCATTTAATTCTGAAAGAGTGATATTTGCCATGAATTTATCCTCAAAAGCTTGCTGACATTTGATAATTTGTGCCGGGATTTAAGCTATCTTTCGCTTAACTATAATGCGAAAAATAGCTTAGTAAATTACAGAAAGATAACTTAGTAGTAAACTACAAAGCTATTAATAAGCGGAAACACCATAGCCGCCGTGGCTGAAGGACTTAGCTATGCCATAGACATGTTGGATAGCATAAACATCAACAAAGCCTTCAATCAATTTATTGAATCCGTAGAAGTCGCTAATATAACTATTGGAGTTACTATCAGCACCATACGTAGCGATCGCATCAACTTCGCTCAGTTCATTAAGAAAGCTTTCAGAATCTTGGAACAATTGAGAACCAGCAGCATTTAATTCTGAAAGAGTGATATTTGCCATGAATTTATCCTCAAAAGCTTGCTGACATTTGATAATTTGTGCCGGGATTTCAGCTATCTTTCGCTTAACTATAATGCGAAAGATAGCTTAGTAAATTACAGAAAGATAACTTAGTAGTAAACTACAAAGCTATTAATAAGCGGAAACACCGTAGCCGCCGTGGCTGAAGGACTTAGCTATGCCATAGACATGTTGGATAGCATAAACATCAACAAATCCTTCAATCAACTTATTTAATCCAAAACCGTCGTAACCATAGCCATAGCCATAGCCAGAACCACCAGCGATCGCATCAACATCGCTCAGGTCATTCAAAAAGCTTTCGGAATCTTGAAACAGTTGAGAACCAGCAGCATTTAATTCCGAAAGAGTGATATTAGCCATGATTTACTCCTAATACAGTTGCTTGTCATCAAGTAGTTTTTGCAGGCAATTAAGCTTTGTTTTGCTTAACTGTTACTGCAATTTTTATTTATGCCAACTGTAAAAGTCAACGCTAAAAATGCCCTTTAAAAGACATAAATAAATGTCTTGCGTCCATTTGAAAAATTAGTGAGATATATTGACTATTTTGAAATATAAATAATTGGAAAAATACCTCAGAAGCCAGTAGGGTGTTTTAGAAATCAGAAAAGTAGGTTGGCTGGAGCGATAGCGTAACCCAACAAAGTATGCTCAGATGCTGGGTTTAGTTCTTCAAACCAACATACGCCAGAATTAGTTTTTAGTCTTAACTGAAGCGTATTGGCTGATAACACATCCTAATTACATTTCAGAAATAAAATATTAGTCCTATATTAGTCATATATTCGTAAAATATTTATCCAAAAAAAATCCCCAACTTATTAAATAAGTTGAGGATATACAACAGTATAGTTTTAGAGTAGAGATGTTACATATCTCTACATGATTTTGGATGTTCAGCTTGTGCCTCATTTACCCAAAATCAATAATCATTGTAGTAACCTCCATACCGTGACCTTTGACCATAGCGGTTGTTAGGTTGTTGTTGCTGTTGTTGCAAGCCAGCAATTGTTTGTTCTATTTCTGCTGACACATCCCGCAGAATATTATTGATATTTTGCTGCGTTTTTATGAGGTCGTTTGTGTCAATTGTAATGAAACTTGAGCTTGCGCCTGCTTCCACCTTTGTGGCTTCTCCAGCAGTTAGTTCAGTAATATATTGTTCGTCACTACTGGGATAAAGGTCTGAGATAGTTATCCTTGCCATTTATTTACCTCCACAAATCTGGTGATATTAATTAACGCTGCACAACATCTAAAATGTCTCTCTTATATTCTGTATACACATTAAAAAAAATCAAGATTTTTTAGCTGATTTTTTAGACACAATTCAAGTAGTTTCGTCTATAAAAGCGTAAGATTAATTGTGGTTTAAGTTATTAAGTCTCAGCAGTTATGTTTGGTATGTGAATGAAGGAGATAAGGGAGAGAAAGGAGACAAGGGGGACAAGGTAGACACATATCTTGCACCTAGCCCCAACGAATGGAATTCGCGGCTATAAAAACGAAGTCCGCCTTCGCGGACTGAAGTAAAATCAAGGTCTTGAATTTTAAAAAGTTTTAATCCCTAATAGGGATTAGTTGAAATTGCAATTTGGATGAAGCGCGATCGCAAGAGTTATTGCAGTCGTTTCAATCCCTAATAGGGATTAGTTGAAATTGCAATCGAGATATTCTCAGAATTTGTAAAGACGCTTGGACATTGTTTCAATCCCTAATAGGGATTAGTTGAAATTGCAATTTCTGGGTGAACGGTAAGTTCTCAGTAGCAGAGGCTGTTTCAATCCCTAATAGGGATTAGTTGAAATTGCAATAATTTCAGCAATAAATGACTCAATCACCTCGCGCCAGTTTCAATCCCTAATAGGGATTAGTTGAAATTGCAATCAAGTTCTCTGCCACCTTCCACAGAATGAAGCATGACGTTTCAATCCCTAATAGGGATTAGTTGAAATTGCAATTTTTTTGTATTCTTTCTTTTGGTTTATCTATTTTTGAACCGTTTCAATCCCTAATAGGGATTAGTTGAAATTGCAATTGCTTAGGCGAAGTTCCACCCGAACTAGTGCAGGAAACTAAACAGTTTCAATCCCTAATAGGGATTAGTTGAAATTGCAATACCCAAGTAAGCCAAACTCAAGACCACTGCATAAAGAATGTGTTCGTTTCAATCCCTAATAGGGATTAGTTGAAATTGCAATTTGGTATGATTCTAGGTTTATCATGCGTAAAATAGAGAGTTTCAATCCCTAATAGGGATTAGTTGAAATTGCAATCTTTAGAGTCTGGAGAGTTGCACCCGTTAATTGTCCGCGTTTCAATCCCTAATAGGGATTAGTTGAAATTGCAATAATCTCTCCAATGTTCGCACGATGTTTGTATTGAGTTTCAATCCCTAATAGGGATTAGTTGAAATTGCAATTGGGGTAATTTCAAGCAATGCCCAGACTGTAATGCGATCGCTGTTTCAATCCCTAATAGGGATTAGTTGAAATTGCAATGCTTTTCGTTCTTCCGCAAGTATTACTTTAGTAAGTAATTGTTTCAATCCCTAATAGGGATTAGTTGAAATTGCAATTGCTTGCTCAAGCGGGAGCGCCAGTTTACCCTCAGTAAGTAATTGTTTCAATCCCTAATAGGGATTAGTTGAAATTGCAATTTGTACCAACCATAAAGCATGGCGATGTGAAGCGGTTTCAATCCCTAATAGGGATTAGTTGAAATTGCAATCTGATACCAACAGAATATGAATTATCAGCCAATCCGTTTCAATCCCTAATAGGGATTAGTTGAAATTGCAATGAGATACTTTCATAATTTTCAGCACCAATCAGCCCTTTGTTTCAATCCCTAATAGGGATTAGTTGAAATTGCAATTTTTTGGCTTTGTTGCTCTTGTTCTCGGTTGCATTGCCGTTTCAATCCCTAATAGGGATTAGTTGAAATTGCAATTCCGATAAAAGCGACTGCGGCACGTTCAATTGTGTTTCAATCCCTAATAGGGATTAGTTGAAATTGCAATGTTATTGAAAATGTGCGCGGACTTCTAAGCCACGTTTCAATCCCTAATAGGGATTAGTTGAAATTGCAATTATTCCTCACCATAAAAGTGAGCCAATTTGTTATGTTTCAATCCCTAATAGGGATTAGTTGAAATTGCAATTGACTGCTTTAACAAGTTCAGTTGTTGAATTATTAGTTTCAATCCCTAATAGGGATTAGTTGAAATTGCAATCAGCCTTATCTTCTACAATTTTCCTGCCTTGTCTGTTTCAATCCCTAATAGGGATTAGTTGAAATTGCAATAGCAATAGAACAGTTCGTACTTAGCTTAAACCCAATATTTCAGTTTCAATCCCTAATAGGGATTAGTTGAAATTGCAATCAAATACCTAACTTGAAAGTATTTCGGGTGATGTTGTTTCAATCCCTAATAGGGATTAGTTGAAATTGCAATTACAAGGCGCAACAATGGCAGCAAGAAATTCAAAGTTTCAATCCCTAATAGGGATTAGTTGAAATTGCAATGGAGTCGGAAATCCTTGGAGTGTAAATACAGCAGTTTCAATCCCTAATAGGGATTAGTTGAAATTGCAATAATTGTGAAGATAGGGCATAAATTACGTTTCTTGCTGTTTCAATCCCTAATAGGGATTAGTTGAAATTGCAATCTAGAAGAGTTAGCTGGTTTTTATGAAGATGAAGAGTTTCAATCCCTAATAGGGATTAGTTGAAATTGCAATTTGTTTAGCTTTTACAACACCGTTTTTAATGATGTTTCAATCCCTAATAGGGATTAGTTGAAATTGCAATGGCTGGAGCCAGAAAGCGTTGTCCTATAAAGTTTTCAAGGTTCAGTTTCGCGGATGGAAAAATTCTAACACAGCATAATGCAAATTGATTTACACAAAAATGCTGGAATCTATACACAGCAAGGTGCGCGGATGATTTTAATTTATTTTGCTGGCAAAAGCTTGTGCTGAAAGGAATACAGCCATTTTTCCAAACCACTATTTTTGAACACCTACCCATCCGCGCGATCGCCAAAACTGCCAAAATTAATTTAACACCAAATTTGCAACACCCGACCTTGTAATTCTTTCCCCATCCAAGGTGTATTACTCGAAAGTGTATGTAAATTTTTCCTTTCCACTTTCCACGTTTGCGAAGGGTCAAACAAAGTTAACTCAGCTTTTTGATTAGCCGTTAATGTGTTTAATTCCTGTCCTAAACATTTTGCGGGATTACTACTTAAAGCTTGCCATAATTCTAAGGCTGTAAATTCTCCCGTGACCACCAAATTTTGCCACAACAAGGGTAAGGCTAATTCTAAACCAACTGCTCCTGCTGGGGCTTCGGCAAAAGCTTGGACTTTTTCTTCATAAGTATAAGCTGCGTGGTCGATCGCGATCGCATCAATTACCCCTGTGCGAACTCCCTCACGCAAAGCGTTTAAATCACTAGGATTTCCCAAAGGCGGATCTAAATGCAAACTGGTGTCGTAACTTTTAACATCTCGGCTTTGCTCGATGTTAACCCTGAGCGAAGCTGAAGGGTTAATAGATGTGGTATCCAATAACAAGTGCATCCAAGTAGTGCTGGCGGTGATGGGTAAACCAGCAGCCTTAGCAGCCGCAATTAATTCCACACTCCGCGCTGTGGAGACACGCATAATATGAACTTGCAAATTACCAGTCGCCGCCACTAATTCTAACAAAGAGGCGATCGCAGTTGTTTCGGCACTGGCGGGAACTGGTGGTAAACCAAAACGCAACGCATCTACCCCTTCACGCATCACACCATTCGAGGTAAGGTGGCGATCGCAAGGCCAAAAAGCCACAGGTTTACCCAACGGCTGTACATATTCCAGCACTCGCCGCACCAACCCCAAATTATCCAACGGATGACTATCAGTAAAACCCACCACTCCCGCAGCCGCTAAATCAGCCAACTCCGTCATCTGCTTTCCCGCCACATCTAAAGTAACTGCACCCCAGATGTTGAGTAACGGTGTGGGGGTTTGGGGAGACAAGGGAGAGGGGGTAGACAAGGGAGAGAGGGCAGACGAGGGAGAAGAAACATAATTTCTTCCTTGTCCCCCTTGTCCACCTTGTCCCCCTCTTCCCCCTTCCCCTCTCATCTTCTGCAACTGCACCACCAGCGCCGGATGATCAATAGCTGGAGATGTATCAGGTAAAATGCCAATTCTGGTAAAACCACCAGCCGCAGCAGCTTGCAACAAAGACGATAAAGTTTCTCTCTCTTCAAACCCTGGTTCGCCAGAGTGACTATATAAATCTACTAACCCTGTTCCTAAAACTAATCCCCGACAGTCTCTAACTAGAGTATCAGTACCAATTTCCGAAATTTGTGCAGCTATAGCTTGAATGCGACCATCAGCTATCAGGACATCGGCTATTTGGTCAGTGCCAGAAACCGGATCAATTACTCGTACTTGTTGTAAAAGTTCAGTCATAAAAATCATATGTTAGGAGTGACAAGTCAGGAGTTAAGAGTTAACGCCGTGTGCAGCTTTCCCTTGAACCTAACCCCAACCCCTTCCCTCGTAGGGAAGGGGAGCAAGAATCAAAGCCTCTCTCCTACAAGAAGAGAGGTTTGGAGAGGGGTTGGAAAATAAGTTGCACATCATGTGAGTTATGAGTATTTAGGTTTAACTATTCACACCTAATTTATTACCTCATTTCTGACTCTTCACTCCTCCCTGTTTTATAATGCTCCAGCTGCGGTTTTATCCAGAACACCACCACCCAAATGAGCTGTAATGTTCATTGCTTGTAATACCGGAAAACCATCAAGACCGTTGGGATAGTCAATCACGCTCACTGCGCCATTACCTTGGCGGAAATTCCAAAAGTTTTCGGCAGTTAAACCGAGGATATGACATAGCAAGGTTTTATTAGTCGCATCGTGAGCCACTACTAATCCTGTTGTGAGTTGATTATCTAATGCGGTTTGCACAATAGATTGCCACGCAGCCACACTACGTTCCCACACTTGTTGTAGATTTTCACCTTCTGGCATTTGGACTTCAGCCGGGACAGTCCGCCAACGGTGCAATTCTCCCGGAAATTCTTCTTCAATTTCCTTCTCTAATTTTCCTTCCCAAAGGCCATGACTAATTTCTCGCAAACCATCTTGCAGGTCTAACTGAATGCTAGGATGTTGACGCAATATAATCTCGGCTGTTTCTTTTGGACGTTGCATAGAACTACTCACAGCAAAGTCAATGGCGATATCCTTGAGAAATTCGCCTGCTTTTTGAGCTTGACTTCTGCCATTATCATTCAAAGGCACATCAATTTGCCCTTGAAATCTGGTTTGACGGTTCCATTCAGTTTCACCGTGACGCACCAATAACAGCCGCACACCTCGGTGATGTGGACGCAATGAAGGTAAAGCTTCCCCCATGTGCTGTGTTTGGTTCATCGATTCTAATTGGACTGGTTCACCCAAACCGCCAGCAAAATTCAACACAGTCACACCACAGTTAGATTGCTGGATGGAGTGATAACGGCTGGGAGGAATACCCAGTGCGGTGCTAATCAAGGCGCGGTTAATTCCGTTATGCCCAACTATTAAAATAGTTTTACCTTGATGCTGTGGCAAAATATCTTGCCAAAACTGTTGTGCTTGTTCGTACAAAGCCAGAACTGGAAAATGCTCTCTTGTTCCCTCAGCATCTTGAACTTGCATCACCAATTGGTCAGGATTTTCATGCCAAATGCGATAGTCTTCAGCAAACTTCTGCTCAACATCCGCAGTTAGCATTGTCTCCCACAAAGGCAAATCAATTTCCAATAACTTATCAGAAGTTTGGACAGCAGCAGACTCTTGAGTATTGGCTAACTCACTTTGAATAATCTCGGCGGTGAGTTTAGCTCGTTGCAGAGGACTGCAATAAATTGCCTGAAATGAAATATTACTGAGGGCTTTGCCTACTTTACTGGCATCATTACGACCTTTTTCTGTTAATTTTGACGCATCTGTGCGCCCTTGAATACGCCGTTCGGCATTGTAGCTACTCTGCCCGTGACGCACAATGATGACACGAGTCATCGGCTTTGCCCTCCTCTATCTAAAGGATTAATTTTACTCTAAAGTGTCGGCAGAATAATCTTTTTAGATAGATTGGATACTTGTCAAGTGTCAATCTAAAATTGTTGTTTTGAGTCATCCTTAAGATAGCTGATAGGTTCTGTCTCTAGGTGGTCGTATCCCAATATCAAGCCAAAATATGCTTGAAACTGGGGGAAGTTTCTCAGCAATGCAAAATATTCAATCATGGGAAAACCCACAACCAATCATGAAAAAGAAGTATCCTGACTTTCTTTTCAAGTTAGATGGAAATTAAATATGCAAACAGAAACAGACGCGAGAACTATAACAGCATCGCTCCACACAATTGGTAACACTATTCGCTTGACAGGCTGGATTACTTTTTGGGTACAACTAGGACTAGCGGTGGTGTCTGGGATAGCTGTATTGTTTGCTTCAACTGGGCGTGGTTTTGCTGACCAACCAAATGCAGGTTTAGGTGTCGGGATATTTTGGGCTATCTGCGGGATTGTAGCGTTATTGTTTAGTGTGTATTGGGATTTTCGTTATACACGCCTGGGTCAAAGGTTAGAAAATCCAAATCATGCTTTACACCCCAGCAAAGCAGATACGATCGCTGCTATCAGATTAGGCATAATTGTTAGTTTAGTTGGAATACTATTAACTCTTTTAGGTGCTGGCTCTACTCTCGGCGTTTTAGTCGCCAAGTCTATCTCCCAACCACCAGGGGTAGCAATTACAGACCCCAACAAAATTATTCGGGCGTTAGATGTGTTTGTCGCCGTAGCTAATATTAACGGGATTACTGCTCACTTTGTCGGTGCGATCGCTTCTTTGTGGTTATTAGAACGGGTACATAAGCACTAGAAAGGAATCAAGTCAAAAGTTAAAAGTTAAAAGTTAAAAGTCAAAAATTCTCTAACTTTGTAGGGTGAAGGTGTTCAAAACCCTTACACCCTTCGCCACACCTTTTATTGCCGATTAATCCGAATCAATTCTGTCAAGATGCTATCCAAGCTGCCATTAACTTGAATTTTCTCAATTTTCTCGGCAATTCGCTCTAGCACTTCTAATTCTTTCAAGCGCAATGCAACCGGGTTATCTTCCATCACTCTGGCGGTATTTAACATACTACGAGTTGCAGCAGTTTCTTCACGCCGACGCACTACGTTGGCTTGGGCGGCTTTTTCCGCTTCTACTACTTTGCTCAAGATGGTTTTAATTTCTCCAGGCAGGATAATATCTTTTACCCCGACTGAATCAACTTCAATTCCATAGTCGGCGGTTTTTTGACGGATGTATTCAAAAATACTTCTGTCAATTGCGCCTTTATCTTCTAGCAACGCATCTAAGGTTCTTTCGCCAACTGCACCACGCAAAGCAAACTGAGCTTCTTTATATAAGTAACCAACAATATCTGATAACCCATTTTTGGCTCTCAGAGGGTCGATGATGCGGAAACCAGCAGTTAAATTCAAGCGCAATGGTACTTTGTCTTTAGATAAAATGTCTTGGCCAGAAACTTCTAGAGTTTGCTGACGCAGGTCAAAGACTTCGGTTTGCAGAGAGCGCCCGAATAGCCACCAGACGTGCTTTCCTGGTTGCAGTTGAGTTTGAAACTCTTGATTGATATACAGTAACCCAAGGTGTTGCGTGGGTACTTCGCAGATATGCAAAAAATTGCGACTCAAAGCCAGAGTTTCTGGTAAACCCGAAACTAACTCAGCAATTAAACGCGGTGGCAATGTCGCCTCGGCGTTGATGTCAACTACTTCTATTTCTACACCTTGCCAAAATAGTTTGCGGCTACATGGCTTGAGGATAGCAATTACTTTTCCTTGATAACGTGCGATCGCTACTTGTTGATTTTGTAATTGCACCACCTCACAATAAGCCGCCACAAACTCAGGATGTCGCTCAATTAGCACATCCTCTAAAGGAAAATCAGGATTTGGCAAAATCCGGCTGAGAGTCCGCACCGTCACATCTCTATCAACAGCCCAGAAAGCATACTCCCCCGGTTCTAGCGGCTGTATAAAGTTATTCTGCACATACAGCAAACCAATCTCATACTCAGAAATGAGAAATTTCTTGATTCCATTTAAAGCAACTCCGCGTAATTGTTGAACAAACTCCGCAGCTAAAACTAAACTTTGATTCAAGTTAAATAGATGAGTTTCTACCTCAATAAAACCACGCCAAAAAGCCCGGAGTTGATTTGGTGGAATACTTACCCAATTCTGCCCCCAGTGGACTAAAGCCGCTTGACCGAAACCAGTTCTCACGACTATAAGATGTTCCTGCAACTCAGAACTGTGATTTCGCAACAATAGTTCTAAGTTATCAATCTTAGCTTCTGGTTGGTTGAGGTCATAGGTTTTAACTTGCCAATGCTTACCAAAATAAGTGTAAGTACCGGGCTGCAAAATTTTCTTAAAATCACTGCGGCTATATAGAATGCCAATTTCGTTAGGTTTGATATAAAAAGTTTTCCACATAGTAATTTGCATAGATAACTGACGCAGATTGAATAAAAACATTTAGTAGTTCAACTTGTGTGCTGATGTATAAACTTGCCTAGAACACATCGTGATTGAGCTAATAAGTTTTTAACATCTGTAATATATATACTACACTGTAATTTTAAACTCCGCAAATGTAAAATGTTACTTGTTATACCGATTTACGAAATTACTGATACAAATCACTTTCTCTGTACCTCTGCTTCTGTTCGCCGAGCGAAGTCGAGGCGCTACTTTCATTTCTATATCATTTTTAAAGTGGAATGGTGTTATACCAATTCTCCAAAATTTCGATACATATACAAAAAACTGTAGGGGCTAACGTCTATTCACCCCTACAGTTCATACGTAGCAATTAAAATTATCTAGAAATTAATACCAGCCATTATTACCTGATTCGGGAATCACAGCATAAGCATCAATTTCAAACAACATCTCATCAAGCGCCAATCGAGGAACTGGGATGAGTGTGTTTGCGGGTGGTTTATTCCCCCACAAATTACCAATTTCGCGTCCTAACGGAATTAATTTTTCTTGGGTGTGATTTACTATCAAAACAGTTGTTTTGACTACATCTTGAGGTCGTGCGCCAGCTGCATTTAAAGCAAAGCGCAGATTTTGAAAAGCTCTGACTAATTGTTCTTCATAATCATTGGAGATTACATTACCTTGTAAATCTGAACCAAATTGACCAGAAATATACACGGTTCTTGTTCTTGGTGGTGTAATCGCTATATGACTATAGCCATTTTGAGGCGCATTATATAACGTTGGTGGATTCAGCAAAGTTACATTTTTATTTGTATTACCCTGAGCAACTACTTCCTTTTGGGTTCCTGCAACTATAGCAGTACCTAAGCCGCTACCTCCTAGCCACAAAAGAGCATTTCGTCGTGAAAATTTTGTCACTATTGAATTAACCGCACGTGTAATATGTTGAGTCATTGAAGTTCCCTAGATTGAGTGATCTATTTTTGACTAGGCTATGCTTCTATTATGGGGTTAATTGGAATCAAAAATCACGCGTTTTTTCCATAATTGGGTGCAATTACACAGCTAATATACTAACTTTAAAATATCTTTAATATTTGAATAATTACTCTGAAGTATTTCAAAAAATAGCTACTTTTAAAAAAAAATTGCTGTTCTTGTGTTTTTAACAAAATCAAGGATTTATATCTCACATCAGATAGCTGCCATTTAGTATTAGGATTTGAAAAATAAATACCTAATTTATAATTTTTAAACTCTGCAAATGTCAGTGTTAACAGTTTAGTTGCGGGCAGATTGCATCTCTAAAACTGGATTAAGATTGTCGCTACTTTTTTGAAATTACCCAAAGATAATTTCAAAAAAGACAGCACCGCTCAAATATGCCGTTCAGTTTGTCAGTTCCAGAAAACTAGATGTGACTAACGAAGGAACATACTCAAAATTAAAAAGAAAACAATTACACTGGCTTCTTTACTGTCACTAACGAAGACTACGAATAATCAACGTTAGCAGAACCCCAACATCGCAGAGTTTACCAAACAAAGCAGATTTTTCTGTCTTTGTTTTTCCCGATTTTCTGAATGCAAAGTAGCCTTGTCCCTAACAAGGTGCCGTGAGGCGGAGTGTGATGGAAGAAAGTACAGGATTTACCTGTTATCAATCGGCGATACACCGATCGCTCACAAAGGAGTAAACTTTCTGATGACTAGTTACATATCGTGCGGCGGTATACGTTCAATCCAATGGTTGGCGTACCAGTTGGGCATTCAGAACCCACACTAGAGCTTGGCACAATGTATTCCTAATCACTCATTAATGTAACTCAAGATAAGATGGCAGTCTGGTTTGGATGAATAAAAGAGACAAGGTGCATGAGGGAGACAAGGGGGAGATTTTTGTCAATTATTGAGGATTAAGTCGAAGCACTCAATTAAACCTAACTTGAAATTACCGGGTGTGGATACTGAGCGCAGTCGAAGTATCCACACTTCGCTCAAGCCCTCTTCTCTTCAGTTGATTGAGCATTTCGACTTCGCTCAATGCTCAATTATTGTTTCCACCTAATTATTCTTGCCATATTTTTCTTGAATACGCTGAATTTGTTGTTGAAACTCTGCGCCTTTTTCGGGGTTAACCATTGCGACAAAGTTGGCAAATCCGGTGATGGAGGCGATGAGGTTGGATGAGTTACCCCAATGCTTACCTTCTAAGCCTTCATTTTCTATTTGATGTAAAGTTGCACGGAAACTTTTTAACTTTTTCCGGGGGATATTAATTTTTTGATTAACGATAATCCCTGTAACTTCTTGCTGTTGAGAGTTTCGCAAAATTCGGGTTTTGTCGGGATTAATGGCAAATCCTTCATCAGAGATAATAAATTGAACTTGCTTGATGATATTTTTGGTATGTTGAAGATTTTCACCTGATGCAGAAAATGTTAAATCATCAACATAGCGAGTGTAGGTAAAACCAAATTTTTCTGCGATCGCACACAAACGCTGATCTAAATTACGACAAATAATATTGGTAATTGCGGGGCTGGCTGGGGAACCTTGGGGAAGATAACGTTGCTTGAGTTCCACAAAGTCTGTTTTATTATCTAACTTGCGTTCTTCCACTACAGGCGAGGTACATAATAACCCAAAGATTGTGGCTACAGATGAAGTATAACCGAAAGATTGAAAGAGTCCTTTAACACGCTGATACGTAATAGCCGAGAAAAAATCCTGCAAGTCGATATTAATAATTATTTCTGCGCCAACATGGGGATTGGCATTAGTAATAATGGAGCGATCGCTACAAAAACCATGTGCAGCGTCATGAATGGCAATTTTTTGTAAAATATTCTGCAAAATCCAGTATTGAGCGCGTTTTAAATCAGGCAATGGTGCAGAAATAATGCGATCGCCTGCAAGTTTTTTGGCAGTTTTGAAGTAACTATAATGTGAAATCTGGGAAGTTTTAGAAGTAAAGGCAAGAAACCGCAGTTTATCAATACTAATTTCCATAGCCGATGCAATCTGCTCGGCATTATTATATACATCTAAATTATATTTTTTTAACTGTTCAATATTGTTTTGAGTATGCTTTTGAAAACTCATTTTATAGCCATAGTCAGATATGTTAGGACAATTTCAACGCTTGAGTGCTAGGAATAGTAATACTTTTCCTCCTGCCTGGTTGGTGAGCGAACTTGTACTGAGCGCAGCCGAAGTAGCCGAACCACTGCCTCCTGCCTTCTGCTATAAAACTCTGCAAATGTAGGTTTTTACAGTTTAGTTGCGGGCAAATGTATCTCCAAAACTGGATTAAGATTGTTGCTACTTTCTTGAAACTACCCAAAGATAATCTCAAAAAAGACAGCAACGCTCAAATATATCGTTCAGTTTGCCCATTCCAGAAAACTGGAGGTAAACGAAGGACATACTCAAGTTAAGGCGAAAACATTTGCACAGGCTCCTTAACTGTGACTACCAACACCACTAAGTAATATTAGTAGCCAACCTACAATGCAGAGTTTTTACTTAAATTCAATTAGCTATCGTGACAGGATAGTGTCTTTTAACCCGGACAGGGTTTTGGTGGCAGAAAGTGGATTTGAACCACTGATCTTTGGGGACAGGCCCCAACGAGCTAACCAACTGCTCTATTCCGCAAATTTGTCTTTTAACCTAGACAAGGTGGGAGAAAGTACAGGAATTGAACCTGCAACACATCGATTAAGAGTCGATTGCTCTACCAGTGAGCTAACTTTCGGGTGTTTGATGTAGGAATCGAACCTACGACTAGCCGAGTACCTCGGATGCTCTACCACTGAGCTAATCAAGCGATGGAGTAACAAGCCATTGCTCTACGGTATACACTCAATCCAAAGGTTGGCGCACCAGTCGGGTATACAGAACCCGAACCATAGTTGAGCAGATGTATTATTACCTTGTAATTCAATGTAGCACAAAAAAATTATCTTACGTAAATTGCCATTTAATTTATTTTTTATGTTTGGGCGATCGCAGCACCACTAAAACTGTAGTTAGAATAGAAAAAACCAGCTAACCAACTAATAACAGGCAATTGTACTCATATCTATCAAATTAATTAGCTCCAGACATTATTTTTAATTGAATTTAGGCATATTTAACGGATATTTACAGCTAATGATAGAGTGCATCCGTATTTTCAATCATTAGGATACAAGTAGTTGGAAATATTCATCTACTAACAATATTCTCATTAAAATACTATGTCTGTTAATTGCTTGAAACCAAGAAATAAAAATCATGATACTGATACAGATAATCCTAATCAAGCATCAACAAAGGTAGAAATAGCTCTAGCATTAGATCAAATCAAAAGTTGTGTTTGGATGATAGGTATTCCATCATGGTTATTTGCCATAACAGACAGAAGTTTTGCGATGTTGTCGGATGGAAACTTATCACCAGTAGATATATTGCAACTATTGATGACTTGCCTGTTTTTTGTGAGTTGGATTTATTTAAAACCAGAGGAAAGTTTAACCAGCAATGATGTAGAGCCGAATGAATATGCAGAATATCTCAGTCGCAGCCAAGCCCTCAAGCTTAGGCTGAAGAAGCGACACATGATTAGCCAAGATTACATTTTACCTTTTCCTTACTATTGCCAAATCTATCACCTGCTAAACTTAAAACACTTAGAAACCGTTCATAAATTCAGCCTGAATAGTTTAAAAATTTTGAGTATCAGTCAATTCCAAACAACTCATATCGGAGGAGTACTGAAATTTAACACTATGTTGCAACCAAATATGAATCTGTTGAGATTTTGGCGGCAACCAATAGTAGAAGTAGATTTAATTTTACATACTCCCTATACTATTGAACTGAGCATTCCTGCATATAACGATAAAAGAATCGTTGTCCTCTTTCATACTTTCCCTATTAGTGAGAAGGAACATCAATTATTTATCGATATCTATAGTGATTTAGATTGGCCGAAGCCAATATTGCAATTTGTTTTACACTGCGCCACTTGTTTGACACTTTTTGAAGATTTGCCATATTTACAGGCTTTAGCAGACACCAATGTTGAGCGTTTATTTAATATCAATTCGGCTTCTAAGCATGAAACAATGTTATTGTTTAAACGATTCGTAGAACTGTATGGTACTCGACAAAAAAGCATCCAGCTACCAGAATCGACATAAGTTTGCTAAACAAACAGATCCCCGACTTCTTTGAGAAGTCGGGGATCTAAAAGTTGCAATTGTTACAATTGACACAAGCGAAGTTATCTAAACAGCAGACTCACTTCCAGCCAATAATGCTTTAGTTGCAGACTCTCCTGCTTTTTTCAATTTGCGCGTTAGTTGAGATACTAAAAATGTTGCGATCGCAAAATGTCCTAAGATTGCCAGAAAATAAGCCAATGGTAATCCATTAATGCTTAGTGGAGATAAAACAATGACTGGCGCAGCAATGGAAAATAGCCAAACTATAGGGTAGTTTTCAGGTCGATTAAAAAATATTCCTAAGAAAATGGGTGGGAGTATAATCACAGACATTAACACCCCTGCTGCCCATAATTGGCGCTGTTCATTTTTCATGAAGAGAATTAACTGAGTTAAGGCTGCAAATATCACAGCTAAACTACCTGCAAGCACTAGCGCCATCCAGGCATTCGTTTTACTTTCGATGCTGACTTGCGAAATCAAAGCAAAGCAGCTTAAGCAAGTCACAGACATGATAACATTAATAGCGATCGCTAAAATTCCTGGGCTTTTTTCTCCCCAGATTAAATCCTGAATTAAACTAGTTTTGCTTAATTCTTTAGTTTGCTCAATATGTCGGTATCTAGTCCAATCTTGCAGTGTTTGACGACCAGGGGTAATCGCAGCAATTAAATATAAAAATAGCCCCAAATTCAAAACCATTAAAAACCCGAAATTTTCCTGAATTGAATAAGTTCTAGGTAATTTATCGAATATTAAATCTTTCCAATCAGCACATCCTAAAATGATGAAATTAAAAACAGCAGTTAGTAAATAACTCTGCTTTTTGCTCAACATAGTTATATTAGGATCACGGAAACAACGCTGTAAAGATTGCCAAAAAAAGTATGCCCCGATAAAGTAAACTACTACTGCAAAGACAGCCATAGTAATAAAGCTTTCTCCTATGGATAACATGAACCAATGAAAAGATTTGAAATTGGGAATAGCAAAACTAAATTTCTCGTCTATTTCAATATCAAAATATGGCATTAAAAAATAGGGATTAAGTAGCCCAAAAAAGCTCGCCGGATTGTTAGCATAAAAATTATATGATAAAGCTTCCTTAGTAAATGTGAGATATCCTAATAATGCGCCAATTCCCAACCAAGGCTGAAAAACTCCTAACCAAGAACCAACCAAGCCAAATAGTAATGCTGCACTGTAGTAGAAAAAACTAGCCCCGATGACTATTGCATCAAAACTGATAATTTCCATCACAGGAATTTTGGCATTCAAACCCATCCATAAATGCAAAGGTAACGCTAATATTACAGCCACATAAAGTAAAGCTGGAACACCAAGCATTTTTCCCAATAAAATACTCTGTGGTGATTGGGGACTCAGGCGGATAAAATTTAGGGTATCGCGTCTTTGTTCTGTAGCTAAGTCATTAATTAGTAGATAACTACCTGCTGCTAATAAACCAAAGCTCACAATAATATTTACCCAAGTAAAGACATCCCAAGACCACAATTGCCAATTGATAATTACATTACCGAACCCATCAGCAAGACATCCAGGTAAGTCAGACTTGATTGTACCCGTGCAGTATCTATGGGTAAGGTTTTGTACAGCATCATAGCGTGTAGGTAACTGGGCTTGAAAGGATATAAATAAGATAAATTGACCCAGCAATGATAACGCAGATGTTAATAAAATATTTCGGGGTTTCAGTCTTCCTTTAAGTTCCCGAAATAACTGCGGATTTCCATTTCCTAAGTAATTTATTAATGCTTCTATCATGAATATTTCTCCTCATTAACTAGTTAATTATCTATAGCAATCCTAAATGATGTGCAAACATCTCTCTACCTTTTCTCCCTTGTCCCCCTTGTCAAATAGGACTGCTATATTGCTGATGAATTACCGTCCGGCTAATAATGCTTTTGTTGCAGATTCCCCAACTAACTTCACCTGATTTGCCAGATTTACATTTAACAAAGCTAAAACAGTGAACTCAGCTAAAAGCGACATAAAAGTTGTTGTTGTGGCTGAGTATTCCAAAGCAGCCCAAGGAAAATTAGAAAATAACCAAAACATAGTATTAGTTTCAGGTCTGATTTCTAATAGAGCCAAAATTATTGGTGGCGTAAATATTAATATCCCTAGAATAATACTGGACAAAAACACCCGTTTGGAAGTTTTTAACAATAAGATGCTCTGTAATATGGTGGCATAAATCATCGTTATAGCAATGAACATCGCCACTCCTAAAATAGCTTTCAGCCTGCCAATTCGATTCACCCAATCAATAGCATTGTTATGATGAATATTCAAAGCTGGAGCGAGTAAAATCCATACTAGTAAGGGGATAGTTATGATTATTAAACTCACTCCAACTGAAACTATTACGGGACTTTTATCCTGCCAAATTAAATCACGCCATACAGATTTATTACTAAAAGCATTGCTACTAGATGTTTGTTGATGACGATATCTTGCCCAATCTTGTACTTGTTGTCTACAAGGAGACAAAATCATAAACAAACAAGTTAGTAAAACGAAGTTAAGAAATATAAGCCAGAAGAAGTTTTGACTTATTTGATAATTCAAATCATAGTAACAGTTTATTGGTTTATTGTCTCGGTAAGCAAGGCAGTAATTTTTAGTATATTGCAGGGTAAATCCCCAAAAAATTACTTGATAGCCAGCTACCAATAAGTAACTTTGTCCTTTACTAAGTAAGGTAGCATTAGGATTACGAAACCGCCTTCCAAGTGCTTGCCAAATCCAATAGCAGCCAACACCATAATTGAGTAGGTGTAACCCTGTAAATGTGAAAACATTTCTTCCTAATGGTAGGTAGAAAAATTGAGTTTCTCCTAACAATGATGGGTTGCTGTTATTCAAGAGACTTGGGAACATATATTTCAGCATATCAAACGGGGTTAGTAGCCTCAGCCAAGCTGCTGTGGTGTGTAAATCTTCGCTACTAAATGCAAATTGCATTGCATTTAACAAAAATATGAAAACTGCACCACTAGCCAACCAAGGCTGAAAACCACTAAATCGATTACTCATCAAACCAAATAATAATGTGGCACTGTAAAAGAAGAAGCAACTAGCAGCTAAGACGATATAAAAGCTAACAATATAACTGATGTTAACTTGGGCAGAAATTCCTGACCAAATATGCAAAGGAATCGCCAAGGAAATTATCAAGTACATGATAATTGGGACTCCTAGCATTTTGCCAGTTAAAATGCTGGTTTCTGGCTGGGGACTGAGGCGGATGAAATTTAGAGTACCGCGCTTTTCTTCTTGAGCAAGATTGTTGACTAGTAAATATGTACCAGCGACTAATAGTGTGTAGATAAAAACTATGCAGAGTGTAATAAATATGTGTTCCCAGTGGTCACGCCACCACATTTGAAAATTAATTTCGGACATGGGGCATGGTTGCTGATATAGGTTGTAATCTAACTGTTTTTGTTGTGCTTTGAGGAATTGTAATTTATCTGGTGATTGAGTCTTTTCTATGAGTTTAGAGACTGATTCAAGTTGCTTTTGATGAACCTTGCTCAGATTACAATACACACCATTTAGGGGATATTTATTATTAGGATATTCTCTAAGATGATAGATAAATAATCCCAACTGAGCAATTAGAGAGATAGCGAAAGCAAATATTAAGTTAAAAACTTTGAGACGACCTTTGATTTCTCGTAAAAGTTGAGGGTTCCAATCGCCAATTTTATCCAAAAAATTGAGATACATAGGAGAAATGATTCTAAGTTAAAAATTTGATATTTTAAGATGCTTGTTTATGACCCAGCTTGAGGAAAATGCTTTCTAGGTCTTCTTGTGTGCAATGAAAGTCAGTGATGGGGATATTAGCTTGAATTAGCGATCGCAATAATTCTGCACAAGCATTCTGATCACCAGAAAAGTTCACGCGTAGATTATTAGTTCCTGGTAAAACTTCCCATGCTTCTACCAAAGGATGATTTTTTAATTCACTAATTACAGCATCAACTTTGCCTAAGGTTGACAACATAATTTGTTGTCGAGCTAAACGCTGATAAAGTTGTTTTAGTGAAGCACTTTCTACTAAAAAACCTAACTCCATAATTCCAATTGAAGTACACAGTTCCGCTAAATCGCTGAGAACATGGGACGAAATTAAAATTGTCATCCCAGCTTCTTGCAAAGCTTTGATAATTTCGCGGAATTGCATTCTGGCGATGGGGTCAAGTCCAGATACAGGTTCATCTAGTAGTAATAAAATCGGCTCATGGATGATAGTGCGGGCTAAACTGAGGCGCTGTTTCATCCCCCGCGACAGCGTAGAAATTAAACTGTTGCGTTTATTCCCCAATTGAATGAGTTCTAAAACTTCGTGTAGACGCTGAGTGCGACGAGGTTCGCGCAAACGATACAACCGCGCAAAGTAATCGAGGTAATCCCAAACTGTTAAATCTTCATACAGAGGATAGTCATCGGGTAAATAGCCAAGACGACGCTTGATAGTCGGGTTACTCTTGTCCCGTACCATGCGATCGCCGTTAATATATATTTCACCCGTAGTTGGTTCTTCAGCCGTTGCTAACATCCGAATGAGAGTTGTTTTACCCGCACCATTCGGCCCTATCAGTCCGTATACTTCACCCGTTTCGATTTCTAAATGAACATCATTTACGGCTATGTACCGTTCAAATTGCTTGGTGAGTCCACTGGTGCGAATTGCTAATTCTTTTACCATAGCTACAAGAGTACGGTGGTTAATTACACACTAACCTAGCCTCTCTTTAGCCCTGTTGTCAGTCTCGTTTCCAAAATTGAAACTGAGTTATGATCAAATTTATCTTTAGTGTTTAAATATACAGCTAATAACATTTCAGGCTGATAAAAAAGTAGGTAAAGTATATAACTTACCTACTAGTTCGCAAATATTCTATTTTTTGAGGGATTTTGACAAATTAAATTTGATTTGATTAGGACTTACGCACAGCCTACGGAAGAACGAACCACAGAGGCGCAGAGAGAAGTTGCGTGCGCGGGTTCCCCGCGTTGAGCAAACTTCGGGAGTTCACGGAGAAATGAGAGTTTGCGAGAGTTTTTGCGTAAGTCCTATATCAATAGGACTCATATTGGATTTCTGAAAAAATCAGTACGCTCAGATCAGGCTTCTTTCCTACTCCCGACTCCCCATTCCCTATTCCCTACCTACACAAATAAATTCAGAAATCAAACCGGATTCCTATATCTGCAAACTTAACTCATCAAAGATGCAGATGAAATAACAGACTGGACATCTTCTGGTGTGTTGTTTGTAACTTGATTACTAAAGGCATAGCGTTGTTCTGGAATGGGATAACCGGCTTCACCAAAGGTTTCACGAATAACTTTGTTGGTGTCAAAATAAACTTGCCAGTAATGTTCGTTATTGCAGTAGGGACGGACGGCTAATACTGGCCCTGCTAAATTAAATGTGATAATTTCTACATCTGGTGCAGGGTTATTAACGACGTTGGGAATTTGGCTGATTCTGGCTTTGAGACGAGCGATCGCATCATTGTGATCAACATTGTGATGTAGCTGTGCCAGCAAATCAACTCGACGGTAAGGATTAGCTGAGAAATTTTGGATATTATCAGAAAAAATCTTGTTATTGGCGACAATTGTTAACACATTATCGGGTGTATTGATACTAGTGGTGAACAGTCCAATTTCTACAACTGTACCTGTGACACCTGCGGCTGTGATAAAATCACCCACTTTAAATGGACTAAAGACAATCAAAAACGCCCCAGCAGCAAAGTTAGCTAACAACCCACCCCAAGCTGCACCGATAGCTACACCAGCAGCCGCTAACAATGCAGCAAACGAAGTGGTTTCTATACCGAAAAAGCCGAGAATGGCGACAACTAAAACAATTCTTAAAGTTACGCCGATGATATTAAGCAGGTAGTTAACTAGAGTTGGATCAACGTGTTGACTGCGAAAACCACGTCTGACTAATTTGAGTGAAAAATCAATCAGCTTTTGTGCCACAATCCATAGAGCGATCGCACCCAGGATTTTCAAGCCAAATGTCGTTAACAGTGCAACTGCTACTTGGCCAATTTGATTAAAATTCATAAACTTTTTTATTTCTTGCTAGTTTTATCCAAAACATTACAAGAAACTGAGCAAAAAGTTTTCAGGAACAGTTTTTTTTTAATGTTTGAGTAAATACCAAAAACTGTTACTCTATTAAAGTTAGTCAGAATTAGTTTATTATCCGCAATTTTATTGTGTTTTTCGATGCTCTTCAATTCTGCTAAAGATGTCATCGATTGTTGAATTTCCTAAAATTTGATCTCTATCTTTTGTGTAATCTCCACTACCTTTTTCAAATTGCTGCATAAATCTTGCCATTCCAGCAGGGACAAGAGCTTTTGTCAAAGCTTCTATTCCCAACCTTCTAATTTCAGCTTGAGTGAGTTTAGTCACGTCTAGCATTGATTACCTCCAATACCCACTGCAAAAATTAAAGCTTCCAGATGTGCATCTTGCTCGGTATGATATTTAATCTGCAAGCATTTACCTAATAGAAACTAGCTATGACTCAAAACTACCGCATTACCTTACTTCCCGGCGATGGCATTGGCCCTGAAATTATGGCAGTGGCGGTAGATGTGCTGAAAGTCGTAGGGAAAAAATTTGATATTGAGTTTGCCTTCCAAGAAGCTTTAATTGGTGGTGCAGCCATTGACGCAACAGGCGAACCTCTACCAGCCGCTACCTTAGACGCTTGTCGCAATAGTGATTCTGTATTACTCGCCGCTATTGGTGGTTATAAGTGGGATACTTTACCATCTCACCAGCGCCCAGAAGCAGGTTTGTTAGGACTCCGCGCTGGTTTGGGGTTGTTTGCCAATTTACGTCCCGCCCAAATTTTGCCGCAATTAATTGACGCTTCGACTTTGAAACGGGAAGTTGTCGAGGGCGTAGATATTATGGTGGTGCGGGAACTGACTGGTGGAATTTACTTTGGTAAACCCAAGGGAATTTTTGAAACCGAAACAGGTGAGAAACGCGGTGTAAATACAATGGTTTACAGCGAGTCGGAAATTGAGCGCATCGGGAGAGTCGCCTTTGAAACTGCCAGAAAAAGACGCGGTAAACTCTGTTCTGTAGATAAAGCCAACGTATTAGAAGTATCGCAGTTATGGCGCGATCGCATCACGAAACTGTCCGCCGAATATCCCGATGTCGAACTGTCTCACCTTTATGTTGATAATGCCGCGATGCAATTAGTCCGCGCTCCGAAACAATTCGATACGATTGTTACCGGGAACTTGTTTGGTGATATTCTCTCTGATGCGGCGGCGATGTTAACTGGCAGTATTGGGATGTTACCTTCTGCGAGTTTGGGTGCTTCTGGCCCTGGTGTATATGAACCAGTCCACGGTTCTGCACCGGATATTGCAGGACAAGATAAAGCTAATCCTTTAGCGCAGGTTTTGAGTGCAGCGATGATGTTACGCTACGGGTTAAATCAGCCACAAGCAGCAGATAGCATCGAAAAAGCTGTGTTGCAAGTTTTAGAGCAAGGCGATCGCACAGGCGATATCATGTCACCAGGAATGAACCTTTTGGGTTGTCAGGCAATGGGTAACTCACTCATTCAGGCACTAGAGAAATAATTCTTTTTGCATAAACTCGCCAAATTGGCAATCTTTACAGAAACTTTCGGGTACACTATAGACAAAATCTAGTAAGTAGATAGCAGTAACATAGTGTACGCTTTACGACAAGAGACAACTAATTTCACCGCCTCTAGAATCCAGCCACCTCTGATTGATCCCGCAGTCATCAGGGCGGCTGGCAAGATTTACTACACTTATTGTGAAGTACATCCTGAAATTGCGGGGCAACCTTCTGGGGTAGCAATTAATCGTGTTACCCATCGCGGTAAAGTCATTTTTACCAACCAACCCGTTCTCTTACCGCAAGAATGTTTTGTGCCTTTAAATCAAATTGAGTCACACATGTATTAGTTATTAGTCATTGGTCATTGGTCATTGGTCATTTGACAAAGAACAAATGACAAACGACAAATGACACAGAACAATTGACAAATGACTATATGGACTTTTTAATGGCCGTTCCGGCGATTATTGTTGTTTTCGCCTTGGGTGCATCTATAGGTAGCTTCATTAACGTTGTAGTTTATCGAATCCCTGCGGGGTTATCGATTCTTTGGCCACCGTCCCGTTGCCCCCATTGCTTAAACCAGCTAAAAGCTTATGACAATGTACCCGTGCTGGGATGGTTGTGGTTACGCGGAAAATGCCGTTATTGCAAAAATAAAATAGCTGTTCGTTATCCCGTAGTAGAAGCAATAACGGGATTAATTTTTGTTGTGATTTTTTTAGTATTTCAAGTTTCCATCGCTACGTTAGGATATTGGGCTTTTTGTAGTTGGCTGTTGGCTTTAGCCTTAATTGACTTAGATACCATGACTCTCCCCAATGCCCTAACACAATCAGGTTTAGTGTTAGGCTTGGGATTTCAAATAATTAGCGGTTTTACCCACGAAGCCAGCAGTGTCAGTATAGTTAGACACCTGATGATGGGGATAGTTGGTGCAGTTATTGGTTTATGGCTATTTGATGGCATCGCCTTTGGTGGTTCAATAGCTTTAGGTAAAACGGCGATGGGTGCGGGAGATGCCAAACTTGCAGCGATGATGGGTGCTTGGCTGGGTTGGCGGTATTTGCTGTTAGCTAGTTTAATTGCCTGCGCCGTGGGAGTATTAATAGGTGGATTAGTATTGGTGCGATCGCGCCAAAAAACCGGAGTAAAAATCCCCTTCGGCCCTTTTTTAGCACTAGGCGCAATCATCACTGTCTTTACCGGGCCAGCCATTTTATCGGCTTATTTGAAATTTGCCTTTCCATCCTAGCTAAATAATATTAGAGTAAGGGTGAAGGGGTATAGGGGTGTACTTCGACTACGCTCAGTAACCAGGATGTAGGTATTCAAAATCCTTACACCCTCAAACCCTCACACCCTTACACCCAGTCTCCATAGAAAATCTTTGTGTGTAAGTTATGGGTTAATCAAACACCCAGATTAACCGATACAATCGTTTAAACAGACTCTACAACTATTACTAGAAATTCCATCCTGTCATTGCGCCGCTAACTTTTCAGCTTTTAATTTACGTAACCTTTCAACAACTGGATTAGGGTTGCGGCTTTGTTCTTCTCTCATGAGATCGCCCCACTCTAGCCAATCCTTCAGATAAGCATCTACAGCTTGTTTATTGCCTGATTGTAACATCAAACAAATTTCAGCGAGTCTTTGCAAGAGAAGTTGGGCGATCGCAAGTTGAATATTTTGCGCCGTGCCAGCGATCGCCTGATAAGATAATATAACTAAGACTATTTATGCGTTTTTGGTGTCCTGTTTAAGACAAGCACTGACGATTATTAATGACTGTAACGGTCATTACCCCATTGCCGCTTCACCTTTTGATAATATCAACACTGTGACTTGTATTACCCTCTTAACGAAAGCGACCCGTTGGCAAGACTAAAGCCACAGATGCTAACTGCTCAGAAACTAGCAAAATTATTTACAAAATATGGAAACATTAGATTGCCGCTAGGGTTGGGTAACAGCGTCTTTTTTCGGGAGTTGGTATTCCAATGGACTTGACTTGACTAATACATTTACAAAATCATATCCGCGAGAGACTTGTATTGGTATAAGCATTTTCGTTAAGCTGGCAACCAAAGATGCAAAATAAGGTCTGAATTGCTTATAAGCGTAATTTTGGTTACGTAGTCATGAGGCGTTTGTCCTGGGCTAATGACAAATGATTCATGACCAATGACTGTTTTTGACCCATACCCACTTGAATAAGATAAAAATGGCAAACAACGAAGAATCACGCGGTTTAAAGTCTCTGTTTGATTGGTTTGCAAATCGAAAAAAATCAGGCTCTACCAACCTGGAACGGCAAGAACGGGAAATTGCTGACGGGCTATGGCACAAATGTTCTCAGTGTGGTGTTTTAACCTATACAAAAGATTTGAGAGCTAATCAAATGGTCTGCGTCGAATGTGGACATCATAATCGGGTAGACAGCGATGAACGCATCCGCCAATTGATAGATAGCAATACTTGGCAACCGATAAATGAGCATTTGCGCCCGACCGACCCCTTACAATTCCGCGATCGCAAACCTTATAGCGATCGCCTGCGGGAAATGGAAACCAAACTCGGTCTGATCGATGCAGTCAAAACTGGTTTGGGACAAATAGACGGAATGCCTGTAGCCTTGGGAGTAATGGACTTCCGGTTTATGGGTGGTAGTATGGGTTCCGTTGTCGGCGAAAAAATCACCCGCTTAATTGAACAAGCCACCGGACGACGTTACCCTGTAGTCATTGTCTGTACCTCTGGCGGCGCGAGAATGCAGGAAGGTATGCTCTCCCTGATGCAGATGGCGAAAATCTCCGCAGCTTTAGATCGCCATCGAGAAGCCAGATTATTGTACATTCCTGTATTGACCAACCCGACCACAGGCGGCGTAACCGCTAGTTTTGCCATGTTAGGCGATATTATTTTGGCAGAACCCAAATCTACAATCGGTTTCGCTGGTCGGCGCGTCATTGAGCAAACCCTCCGCGAAAAATTGCCAGAAGATTTCCAATCTGCGGAAGATTTACTCAAGCATGGCTTTGTAGACGAGATTGTGCCTCGTACTCAGTTAAAGAAAACCTTAGCACAGCTAATTGCTTTACACCAACCAGTTACAACAGCCCCTTCGATGATGCTGTGGGAGTCGATGACATTGAGTTCTACAGCTGTTGAATAATGAGTGGATGGGAAGGGGACAAGGGGGACAAGGAAGGCAAGGAGGACAAGGGGGACGGAAGAAAGATTGCTACCTTGTCTACCCCCTCTACCTTGTCTCCCCCCTCCTTCATCTTCCTGGTTCTTGTACAAAAAACAATGGTATAAGTGCAGCTAGGCGCAACAAGCCAGAGAGGGCAAATAAGCCAAGTAAACCTCCCCACAGGGCAAATTGAGCAATGAAACTGCCTATGGTTGTGCCTAAAGCGCCACTAGCACCAGCAACCGCCGCCGCGATCGCAAAATAAATTGACTGATTTTTCATGGGTGCGATCGCTAATTGTAAATTGTTATTACACAAGTCTATGGCTGCCCAAGTTATGCCAGCCAAAATATGCAAAAGTGGCAACCATAGCCAAATATCCATTTGACTGGCATTAATTCCCAACCATAAAATTGGTGTCAGTCCTACCAAAATTCCCACAAAAATTAAGATGGGTAAATTTCCTACCCTGTCTGCTAATTTGCCCCACCAAATCATCATCAATAAATTTGCACCAGCCTGTAAACTGCCGTAAAGCGTCACCCAGCTAACATCTATATTCAGAGTATCTAACATATAAAGGTTAAAAAAAGGTGCGCTCAAATGAACAGCAAACATCCATAAACTGATATAAATCAGTAATGTTAAAAAATTGTAGTTTTGCCAAATACTAATAGTAGGTAACGTAACTAATTCATCTGTTGTATTCTTTGGAGAAGTAGAAGCTAAAGAATTTTGTAATTGAGGATTAATATCTACTTTGAAATATTGACAGCCAATGCTGATCATGCCAAATATCACCCCAATTAACAGCACTATTCCATAGCCTTGAATATTTCCACCATACCAATGAGATACAACTAAACCAGCCAAAGGCATACAAATTAAATTAGTTAAGCTAATTGCACTGTTGCGAATCCCGAAATACCTACCGCGCAGTCTTCGGGGAACAATCATAGCTAACCAACTCATCCAAGATGCACAACCCAAACCACCTAAAAGATGAGTGGCTAAAACAATCAATAATGTCAATACAACTAACTGTTGCGAACTGATACCGCCCCAACTAAAAATAGCAATAGCGATCGCTAAAATTAACCACAATAATCGCGCTGTGCCATATATTCCTAAAGCATAGCGAAAACGGCTAGTAGTACGTTCTGATAAATAAGCACCCAAAGGCTGAATTAAATTTACCAGCATGGGTATAGAAGATAATAATCCAAACACTACCGGACTAGCATCTAATTCCACTAGGAAATTGCTAAGTAAAATACCACCAGTGGTAATCCCAAAAACCGTTGCTAAAACAGCATCCACCGTAGAGGCGCGTAAACTAGTCCGAATAGCATCTTTGGGAAGTCGAAAAGTAGGTCTGGGAGTCGGAACAAGAGTATTTGGCTGTGTAACAATCTGGGGTATTTCCAGAGTTTCCAGATTCAGAGAAGCAGCAGTTTCAATCTGAACAAAATCCATAGTTATTGTTTGTAACGCACCTCAGCGAAGTGTCAGTGACATATTGAGGAATAGAACCTTCCTCATTGGGGTTGGTGATAATTTTTAGTTATTTTATCTTGATTATTTTCAACAAAAATTCAGATTTATTAAACATCTGTCTTGAGCTACAGACGATATAAGTGAAGTGAAAACTACTGTCATCCATCTGTGAAAAGAATCAACTTGGGGAAATTTTTGGGTGTAGTGATGGCGATCGCGATCGCTATTATTGGCTGTCACAAGCTACCATTAACAACAAGCAACACTGTCACCGTCAAACTGAGTGGTTGGGCGGGTTCCCAGGTTGAGCAAAAGCTACTAAAACAAGTTCTACAAGACTTTGAAGCCCAGTATCCCAACATCAAAGTTAAATACGAAGTTATTTCCGACCAATATATGGATGTCATCAAAACCCGTTTGGTTGGAGACGCGGCTCCTGATGTATTTTATCTTGATGCACTGGAAGCGCCTTTTTTGATGAGTCAAAATGTTTTGGAACCTTTAGATAATTACATTCAACCAGAATTTGATATAGAGGACTTTGAAGTTACCCTATTAGATAGTTTTAAGTACCAAAACCATATTTATGGGCTTCCTAAAGACTATTCTACATTAGCTCTTTTTTATAACACAAAATCTTTTGCTGCGGCAGGCTTAAATAGTCCCCCAACTACTTGGTCAGAACTGCGTTCTTACTCCCAGAAATTAACAAGCAAGCTCAACAAATATGGTTTTGGCGAATTGCCTGAATTAGCAAGACAAGCATATAAAATGAAAGCTTTTGATGGGCAAATTATTGATGAGAACGGTTACGCTACTTTTGCTAGTGAACAGAGCTTACAAGGATTACGATTAGTTATCGACCAGTATCAAAAAGATAAATCCTCTGCCCAAAAATCTGATGTTGGCACAAACTCAGGTAGCGAAATGTTTGGACAGGGTAAAGTCGCAATGGTGATTGAAGGTAACTGGGCAATTCCTTATCTGCAAGAAACCTTTCCTCAACTGGAATTTGCCACAGCAGAATTACCCAGCATTAACAATCAAAAAGGCACGATGGTGTTTACTGTCGCCTATGTGATGAACAAGCAATCTCAGCAAAAAGCAGCAGCTTGGGAATTAATTTCTTACCTAACTGGTAAAGCGGGAATGCAAAAATGGACAGCCACAGGATTTGCACTACCAACCAGAAAATCGGTAGCACAAAAATTAGGCTATGACAAAGATACTCTGCGAAAACCATTGCTTGCCGGAGTGAATTATGCAACACCTTGGCAAATTGGTAAATATCCCGCAGCTATTATGAATAATTTTGATAATCAATTTGTCAGTGCTTTGTTAGGACAACAACCATTACAGCCAGCAATGTTAAAGGCGCAAACCACAGCTAATCAACAAATTAAACTGATGGAATAGTCTATATGGCGTTTACTAGTTAACTGAAGAACAAATTTATCCGCGTCCATCTGCGTTTATCTGCGGTTAATTATTTTTGTCTGTACCTCACTAGGTTAAGAAAGGCTCTAAGATACCCGACTTCTTGAAGAAGTCGGGTATCTGGATAACATACTTTCCCAATAATTTGATGCCTAATCAATTTCCCATTCTAATCTCAAGGTTTCTAACTTAGGATTTTTGACACTTAATCGCTTACATTCTTCCAAAAATTCTTTCACCTGTTCTTGAGTCAAACTTAAACCCCCATCTTGGAGATTATGAATAAAAGTAATTACATCAGAAGTTGTCAAATATGAACTGATTTCTTCCAACAAAATAGCATTGTTGACTTCTCGACAAACTAACTCAATATCAGATGAAGTAAATCTGATGCTTTTCTCAGCCAACATTTCAAAATTAACCGACTGTTCCAGAGTAATTTGTGACAAATAATGCTTAAATATTTCGGCTCGCTCTGCTTGATTTGGGGGGAAAATCGGTACTTTCCAATCTAACCTGCCAGAACGTTTTAAGGCATTATCAATACCACTTAAATAATTAGTAGCAGCAATGACAATGACATCACTATTTTTAATATTGTTCAGTTCAATCAATAATTGATTGATTGTGGCTCTTTGGTCAGTATGGGAGTTTTCATCATTACGGTTGAAACCAATACTATCTAATTCATCAATGAATAATACAGAAGGGGCTTTTTTCTTAGCTTGGACAAAAATATCACGAATATTTTTCTGACTTTGACCTATCCATACACTAATAATATCAGCCGGAGAAAACTTAAAGAAATATCGCCCTGATTCATTAGCAAAAGCATTGGCTAGTAATGTTTTACCACACCCAGGTAATCCATAAAACAAAATTCCCCCAATTGCGCCTTTATGTCCTTTAGATTGTAATTTGAGCAGTTTATTTAATTTTTCTTTTTCCTCATTTAGCCCTTTGACTTGGCTGAAGTCAAGTTTGACTTGTTTGGTAACTGGGGTGATTTGTCTTGTGGCTTGTCTTTTAACTCTATATTCAAAAGTTGGATAATCAATAGTGTCAAACGCCACAGGGACTAATTGATGTTTTTCATAATCTGGTGTCATCACTATAGTTTTAAAGTTAGCACCATAGTATTCTGATAGTTTATACTCTAAAATCTCTTTGGTTTTTTTGAGTTGATAGTAATTGCGAGCAATTTCAAATCCAGGGACGACTAACCAAACACTCTCTAAATTATTTGGCCATACCTGAGATTTCCGCAAAATTCTCTTAATCATATCAAAAAAGAGATTATTGTCAGCAAACTCGTTATATTTGAGGGTTTCTATTTCGACCACAATTTTGTCTTTAATATATACTTCTACTTTTTCAGTTTGATATTCTTCATATTCGTATTCTTCCTCATCTTCTTTATTATCTTCATCTTGAGAGGTTAATTCGACTTCACAGCCAATGTGTGATAATTCATATCCAAGACTTTCTAGTGTTTTGATCGCAAAATATTTCAGATAGATGTATTCAGTACTTTCTTGTTGCCACTTCAGATGATAAAGATGTTCAGGCTTCATCTTGAGTAACAATTGTGATTCAGCTTGAATTTGCGCTTTTTGCAGTTCTAAGAAATAATTGAGGAGAGATACATCATCTTCTTCTGTTTGATAATAAGGCAGTTCTAATAATAAACGGAAGTGAGCTAAAATCTCTTCCTTTCGCTCAATAGCACTTTCATGAGAATATTTACATCTGAGGGTAAAAGTAAAGGGAATTTTACTAGCAACTGTATCTACTAAATGTCCTAAGCTATCTTCTTTTTGCTGGGCTTGAATTTCCAACACCGATGGACAGTGGAATAGAATAAATGATTGTGTGGAGTTATACTTATTTAAAGATAAAGATATAGATTCAAACTGCTCATCAAACTTTTCTGAATCTAGTAATTCTAAGCCAGTACCACCTAAGATGACACTTGTCATTGTTGAACGATAAAAGTGAAATATATTAGCACCCTTAATAGAACTTTCCTTATCGTTTTCACAATCATCATCAGAGTCAATAATATTAGTTGTAAACTGGCGTACAGAAGAACTGGCAACTTCACTTGAACCTTGATATTGAAATTTTCTAATCAGTTCATAATTGAAGATTTTGACGACGATATCAGAAAAGAAATCGACATCTTGAGGAATGAGAAAAATCCCCATCGGTTGATTAGAATCTAAGCAAGCTTGGAAGCGTTCATATTCTTGCTCAGAGCCAAAGTCAAATAAATAGTAAAAGAAATCATGTTTAACTTGAATTGTTTCTTTCAATTTTTGCGAAATTGCTGCTGAGTTGAAATTTTCATCACTAAGTTTTATACCTTTGAGAGAAATATCTATTTTTGTATCTAAAGGAATATATAAATCAAAAGCAGGTTCAGCATACAATCCTAAATTTTCCAGAGCAGTATTGAAATCATCAATGAATGCCTGACTTCGGCGTTGATAGCCAAACTGTTCCATGATGGTTTTCACTCGTAGGCTTTTTTTGGCTTTACCAGTTCTTTGTAGTTCATTTTTAATCGAGTTTAAGTAGGCTGTATATGACATTTTGTCTCCTGACAATCACCAGATATATTTTTCCCAAAATGAGATATACAGTAACTTCCGCCATTATTTCTGAAGAGATTTCATCAAACGCTACCATAAATAATCATGTATACCTATCGCTAAAACAAGGTTGTACATAATTAAGCGGAGGTGAAATTGTGTGGCAAGTTAGCGGAAGACAGCAAAATATTAGTTGGAATCTGACGGAAAATCTAGCTGCTTATTTCTTCCTTGCGCCCACGCTGTTGGTTTTGGGCACTTTTGTTGTATTACCAATTCTCTACGCCGTCTTTCTTTCGCTACATAAAGTGCAGCTTCTCGGCGGAATTGAATATGAATTCATTGGCTTTCGCAATTTCAGCCGCTTAGTTGAAGATGAACGCGTCTGGATAGCTTTGAAAAATACGACGGAGTACGTGGCTATTGTTGTACCGTCGCAAACTATTTTGGCTTTAGTTTTGGCGGTAACTCTCAATTCTGGAATTCGGGGAAAAAATTGGTGGCGTATCCTTTATTTTTTACCCACAGTGACTTCTTCCGCAGTGCTGACGCTGATTTTTATGTGGATTTATAACACGGATGGGCTACTGAATGATGTTTTAGGTTTTTTGGGTTTACCTACGTATAACTGGTTGGGTGATCCCAACGTGGCACTCAAAGGCATCATGATGATGAATATTTGGTCAACAGCGCCATTTTATATGGTGATTTATCTGGCGGCTTTGCAAGATATCCCACAAAAATTATACGAAGCGGCAGAACTAGATGGGGCAAATGTTTGGCAGCAGTTTATATATATCACTATCCCCATTCTTAAGCCTGTAACCTTTTTTGTCGTCGCTATCGGGATAATTGGGACTTTTCAGTTATTTGACCAATCTTATATTTTCTCTGGTGGGACTGGCGGGCCGAATAACGCAACTCTGACTTTAGTGTTATTGATTTACCAAGCTGTATTTCGTAATTTACAGATGGGGTATGCGGCTGCGATCGCATTTTTATTAGCATTAGTCATCATCACCATGACTTTAATCCAACGGCGTTTATTTGGAGGCGAAAAAATTTGACTACAATTTCTCGCATTCCTTGGCTCAAATTATTGTTATACGTGGTGCTGACGCTTTATGCCGTTATTACACTAGTCCCCTTTCTTTGGGCGTTGTCAGCTTCATTTAAACCATTATCAGAGATTGTCAATGGCGGTAATAATTTTATCCCCCAAAATTTTACTTTAAATAATTACACGCAAATATTTTTACAAGAACCATTATTTTGGCGCTGGTTATTTAACAGCGTGTTTATTGCTGTCAGTGTCACAGTATTAAACCTGATATTTAACTCTATGGCGGGTTATGCCTTAGCTAGACTACGCTTTGTCGGGAAAAACTTCTGGTTTTTCTTGATTTTGGCAGTGTTGGCAGTTCCGGCACAAATTACCTTGATTCCCACTTTTTTGATTTTAAAGGCGATCGCTTGGCTAAATTCTTATCAAGGTATGATTGTGCCGGGGATGGTGAATGCGACTTTTATCTTTATGATGCGGCAGTTTTTCGTTAACTTTCCCAGAGAACTAGAAGAAGCGGCACAATTAGATGGTTTAAATACCTGGGGAATTTTTAAATATATTGTTTTACCTTTAGCTAAACCCGCACTCGCAGCCCAAGCCGTTTTCGTCTTTATGGGTAGTTGGAATAATTTCTTATTACCTGTCGTGATTTTATTTGACCCCGAAATGTTTACTTTACCTTTAGGCTTAAACACATTTAAAGGTTTATACATTAGCTACTGGAACTATATCATGGCAGCTTCGATGGTCTTTACCTTGCCAGCATTAGGTATATATGCTTTCTTCAACCGTTACTTTATCCAAAGCGCCACCTTTACAGGCGGGAAAGGATAACCTGAACCAATATACTCATAACTATTTCCCCCTTGTCTACCCTGTCTCCCTTGTCTCCCTTCCCTTATCTCCCAACCATCCTCACCTTCATCCAAATTTTGGGCAACAAATTGCACTCCTAACGTGATATTGGTATTACAGCGACTCAATCTCTATTTGTTAGTTAACCAAACATTATGGGTTTTGCAGGTCTACCGATCGCAGAGATAGCAACATACTACAGTATGACTGTGGCGCAGGTGTTTTCTCTGGATAACCAATTGAGAACTGCCTATAAATGCCACAAGGCTCATTGGGCGTTAGAAAATGCAAAAGCAATTATGGCGCAAACATCGTCTGAAATTCACCAGCAAGGTACTAGTGACTTGGTGAGTTATACCAGAGTCACCTTGTGGGCAATTTCAGGCTGGAGCGAATTTTTAACAACATAGAACAACAGTTAGCAGCACAGAGATTGAGTATCGCATTATTTAGCTGTGTTGAGCGTCAAAATTTTTAAGGGGAAACATGTTTAGAAGATTAATTGGCGTTGTTGTGGTTACTGTTTTACTAACATTTCAGTTAATGGTCGGTGCTGCTTCAGCAGTGGAACTAGACGAAGCTACCAGAACAGTGCCATTAAATGACAAAGGTGATACAATTGTTCTCAGCCTCAAGCAGGTTAAAGAAGGCAAAAGTTTATTTCAATATGCTTGCGCTCAATGCCACGTTGGCGGCGTTACCAAAACCAACCAAAACGTAGGACTGGAACCAGAAGCATTATCATTGGCTACACCAAACCGTAACAACATTGAAGGTTTGGTAGATTACATGAAAAATCCCACCACTTATGACGGGGAAGAGGAAATCTCTGAATTACACCCCAGCCTCAAAAGTGCAGATATTTTCACAGCAATGCGAAATCTGACCGAAGATGATTTAGTAGCCATAGCTGGTCACATCCTCCTACAACCTAAAGTCGTAGGTAACAAGTGGGGCGGTGGCAAAATCTATTACTAAATCTCAGCCATAATTGCTGAGTCTTAGGGAATTAGATGCTGAGAAGAAACAAGTATGAAGTATGAAGTAGGGAATTTTACTTTAATTCTTCAGTCCTAATTCTTCAATCTTGATACTTCACAGTAGCTAATTCCCAATTTATATATTTTTTTAAGAATTAAAACTGGTTTTTGGGATTTTTCCTACTTGACGGAAAAGCTATTTAGTGCATAAAAATCAGATTTTTTCTGATGGTCAGATTGCCGAATATTAATTTATGACCCGATAAATAAAATAAATTGGATCTACGACATATTGTCAAACTTTGGCGTTGATTTTATTTAAAATGAGATAGGGACAATAAAACCATCTGTTAGGAGAAAGTCATGAAATTAATTGTGGCAAGCCTGCGACGCTTGAGTCTAGCTGTGTTGACAATGATTTTAGTTGTAAGCAGCTTTGCTATTTTTACACCTTCAGCGTCTGCTGAAACCTACCAAATCAAGTTAGGTAGCGATAAAGGAATGCTGGCATTTGAACCCAGCAAGGTAACAGTGAAGCCCGGCGATACAATTGAGTGGGTAAATAACAAAGTTCCTCCCCATAACGTTGTATTTGATGCGGCTCTCAACCCTGCTAAGAGTGCAGATTTAGCTAAATCTCTATCTCACAAAAGCTTGTTAATGAGTCCTGGTCAAACACAAACAACCACCATCCCATCTGATGCACCTGTGGGTGATTACACCTTCTATTGCGAACCCCATCGTGGTGCCGGTATGGTTGGTCACATCATTGTTCAATAGTAGAAATAGCACTGGTGAAACTAGATAATTTTCTAGGCTCTTCAGGAAAATTCACAAACTAAACAATGCCAGAGTCTGGCATATACAACAAATCAACTAATAGCGGTGACGAGTTTGATTTCCGCCAAAAATTCTCAACAGCGCCTAGCGATGTTTAGATATTGACTCGTCACCGCTAATTTTATTTAAATGCAAAACTGATAAAATGTAGCAGTCAAAGTACAGATGAGAATTCTATTTAGGCGCTAGAGTCTGGAGAATAACTTGAGAAGACTGTTGTTAATTTTATTTCTAGCGATCGCGCTTTTCCAATTAACATTTACTTATCCAGCACTAGCCGCCGAAACATCAAACGGTGCCAAAATCTTTAGTGCCAATTGCGCTTCTTGTCACATAGGTGGTGGTAACATTCTCGTTGCTGAAAAAACCCTAAACAAAGAAGCATTATCAAAATACTTGGCAGACTATAACACCGACTCCCTTCAGGCAATTATTCATCAAGTCCAAAATGGCAAAAATGCCATGCCCCCCTTCAAAAATAAGTTAACACCCGAAGAAATTTTGGATGTAGCTGCTTACGTTTTTCAAAAAGCCGAACAAGGATGGTAGATGTGAAAAAGGGTCTAGGGACTAGTACAACAAGGTAAAAGTAGAAAGGCAAAAGTAAAAAGAAAGAGTTTTTATACCACAAGATTTTTACTCTAGGAATTGAAATCTTTGCCTTTTGCTTTTTACCTTATACCTAAACATTAGCCTGTTGACGCTGATAAAGAGACCAATACAAACCCTTCTGCTGTAAAAGTTGCGTGTGATTACCCCGTTCAGCAATTACGCCTTTCTCCATCACCACAATTAAATCAGCCCGTTTAAGTGGGGCAAAGCGGTGAGCAATCAAAAACACTGTGCGATTTGCCGAAACTTTTTGGAGGTTTTGGAGTACTTGTTGTTCAGTTTCGCTATCTAAAGCACTTGTCGCCTCATCCAAAATTAAAATCGGAGCGTCGGATAAAAACAAGCGTGCTAAAGCAATACGTTGGCGCTGTCCACCAGATAAAGCTGTACCTCTCTCTCCCACATTAGTCTCATAACCGAATGGCAATTGACTGATAAAATCATGGGCTACAGCTAATCTCGCAGCTTCTACTACCTGTTCCGCCGTAATATTGGGATTGCCCAAGGTAATATTTTCTAGAATCGAACCATTAAACAAAAAGTCCTCTTGCAAAACTACGCCAATTTGTTGCCGCAGTGATGCTAAATCAGCACTCTTAATATCAAAGCCATCAATTAAAATGCGTCCTGACTCAATTTGATACAAGCGTTGCAACAACTTGGACAGCGTACTTTTACCCGAACCACTACGCCCGACTATGCCAATAAACTGCCCTGGCTGGACATCAAAAGTAATGCCGCGTAATACTGGTTCAGTATGGGCTTGGTAACGGAAAAATACCTGTTCAAAAGTGACTTGCCCTTTTAATGCTGGTAAAACTAATCCTGTACCTGGTTCTGCTTCTGGGGCAGTGTTGAGAATATCACCAATTCTATCGACAGAGAGCAACACTTGTTGAAGATTTTGCCACAGTTGTACCAAACGTAATAGTGGTTGTGTCACCCGACCAGATAACATCTGAAAAGCTACTAACTGACCAATAGTGAGTTTTTGGTCAATTACTAACTTTGCACCCACCCAGAGAATTAGTAAGGTAGAAAAATTGGTGAGGAAATCGCCAATATTAGTACTGATATTAGATGTTGTAGAGGCTTTGAACCCAGTACGGATAAATCGGGCAAATAAACCTTCCCAACGTTCCCGCGCTACTGGTTCAGCCGCGTGGGCTTTCACAGAATGAATACCTGTAATTGTCTCTACCAAAAACGATTGACTGTCGGCACTGCGGTTAAAAGTTTCGTTCAGCCAGTTGCGTAAAATTGGCGTGGCAAAAATTGTCAAAGTGGCAAATAATGGCAACACTGCCAAGGCGACAAAAGTTAAAGGAATGTTGTAGTAAAACATCAATGCCAAATAAACAACGGCAAAGATGCTATCGAGGATTACTGTTAAAGCCGTACCTGTGAGAAATTGCCGGATTTGTTCGAGTTCTTGAACACGGGCAACAGTATCACCCACCCGCCGAGATTCAAAATAAGCTAAAGGCAAACGCATCAGGTGGCGAAATAGCTGCGACGACAAGCTTAAATCTAAGCGCCTAGCTGTATGGGTAAAGATGAAGAGGCGTAAAGTACCCAGCACCGCCTCAAAGCAAGCAATTAACAATAACGCTATAGCCATCACGTCCAGGGTGGGCAAACTTTCTTGCACCATCACCTTATCGATGATGACTTGAGTAATTAAGGGTGTACCTAACCCAAACAGTTGTAAGGTTAAGGATGCCAGTAAAACTTCCCCTAATAATCCCTTGTATTTCCAGACGGCGGGAATAAACCAACTGAGGTTGAACTTTTCATGTTTATTAATTAGTTCTACTTGCCACAGTTGCCCATCCCACACAGTTTCGACAATTGATTGGGGCAGAATTTCACAGATTTGCCCTGGATTAAGGGGATTTGCCACAATTAAGCGGGAGCCTTTGATAGCGTAAACTACCACCCAACTTGCTTGGGATTGATTTTCGTTTTGCCATAACATCAAAGCTGGAAAGGAAAGTTTAGGTAGTTCTTCCCAACTCACTTGGAGTCGTCGCAATACTAGTCCCAGTTTTTCGGCAGCTTCGACGATATGTTTGGGGCTTTGTCCGCGCAGTTGGCGCTGTACCCATTCCAGTTGCACAGGGTTGTCTAGGTGTTGCGCCACCATTGTCAGACAGGCGGCTGCGGTATTACTGTGTGCAGTAAAGGGATAATTGGAAGTGTCTGGAGTGCGGTTGAGTAATTCTTGGAGAGTTGGTGGCTGAGTTTCAGGAGTAACAGTTGTGGCTGGTAGGGGCAGTTGTGGTTCGAGGCTGGGTTGGGGTTCAGAATTGCTGGGTGCAGCTTCGGTTGGGGAACCAGAGAAGAATTGTTCAATTTCGGGAGTGCTAAATTCTGTCCACAGGGAACTGTCCCAACAAGCTACGATGACTTCTTTACTGGCGGCTATGGCTTTGCAATCTATGGCGATTTTGTAGAGGTCGCCGAACCAATCTCCTGTTTGTAAGGCGGCGATCGCTTTGCTATCTTGTTCTTGTCTGAGTCTGACTTTGCCTGAGACTATATAGTATTGATAGCCGCGTTTTTGCGTTGACCAGATTTTTTCTCCTAATTGGTAACGATGGATAACTAACTGATTTCGTAATCTGGCTTGTTGTTCGCTACTTAGCCAACATAAAGGCCCTTGCTGCCAAGGTATTTCTGCTATAGCGTTAATTTCTAAAGATTCATGATCCAGATTTGTTAACCCATCTGTAATTTCACTGTTAGCTTTTGAATTTTCTCTGCTAGCCATTTTTCAAATAACTCATTTTGTAATGCTTGTTGGAGTTGAGTATCTTCTAAAGACGCTGGCAGAAATTGTTCGACTCGAAACAAACCATAACGTCCTTCTAGTTCTATTGGCCCCACCAATTGTCCAGAACTAGCAACATCAATCGCTGCCCGCAATGTATCTGGCATGGTGCCACGGCTGATTGCTCCCATCATGCCGTTCATTATGCGATCGTCTGTTAGGGAATATTCTCTGGCTAGTTGTTCAAAGCTGGCTCCTTCTTCGATTTGGGTTCTGAGTTCTTCGCAAAGTTCTTGGCTATCAACAAGAATGCGAGAAATGACGACACGATCTAAATAAATTTTTCTTTCAATAAAGTATTCAGGAATGTGAGGTTGTGTAACTAACGTTTTGAGTTTTTCTAGTTTGAAACCTAATGTAATTGATTTATGAAATGTTTCATAATCTGTACCATTCGTTTGTAACCATTCTTGAAAAGTTTGGGGTTGGGTGAGTTGATTTTTTAAACGAAAGTCAATAACTGCTTGTTCGGTTAAAGCTGGATTGATATCTAAATCATCTCTAGTTTGAATTTCTTGCTCAATCACGTACTGCCGGAGAATATCACCAATAAACTGGGATAGTTTGCCGGAAGCTTGGAGATATTTTACTGCCTGTGTGATTGGGAGTGGATGATCATTTATTGACAGAAATGATAAAGATTCCATGAAATAACTCAAGAAAAACAGCTAAAAGTTCATATTTTAGGAAGATTGGAAAACAGATTCAGACCGATGGAGTGGCTAAAAGTCAGACTGAGACTGTAATTACCCATCTAAAATCTCAAATCCACAATGCTATTAACTAATGCAGGATGAAGATCAGGGTTTGATGAACCAGAGTATTTGTTTTGTGAGGACATAAGAGTTTAGGGGTGTGAGTGTTCACCATCCTCACACTGCAAAATCTGGAAGCAAATACTTGATTTGGCGTTGTTCATGCTTTGATTTGAGTGCAAATGGGAAATTATGACAACCAAACTGGAATGAGTTGCCTAAAAATATACTGAAATTTCACTGGGTAACTAGTACAGGTCGGCGGAAATAAACAAACCATAAGAAATTGCTAAAAGACTTGTGGTATAACTATTCTTTCTTTTTCCTTTTGCCTTTTTCCTTGTTGTACTAGCCGATCGCAATTTTCCACAACCAAGCAAAAATTATGGCAGCGATCGCACCAATTAATGTATTTAAAATATTGACCAGTTCATTTGTTAGCCAAGTATATTTAGATTGCAGTGTGGCTCCAATGACACTTTCTAAATTGGTGGCAATGAACGCTGCTAAGATGCACCAAACTATCCCTAATAAGTCTATCAATCCTACTGCCCAGCCTACCAAGGCGATCGCGATCGATGCCACTACACCTGCTAAGGTTCCTTCTAAACTCACTGCACCTTCTGTACCACGGGGAACGGGTTGGAGTGTGGTAATCAAAAAAGTCTTTTGCCCATAAGCTTTCCCCACTTCGCTGGCTGATGTGTCAGATAGCTTGGTGCTAAAACTCGCCACATAGCCCAACAACAGCAAAGATACAGGATTGGGAACTAAAGATTGGGAATCAGATATCAACCATCCTGAATTGATTACCCCTACACCCAAAGCACATAACGCCGCAGTTAAGGCTGAACCCCAGACGTTTTCCGGGCCTCTGGCACCAGAACGCTTTTCGGCTATACCTTGGGCTTCCTTTTGTGCCATACCAATGCGCGTCACGCCTGAACCCACCAAGAAGTAAAATCCCACTACTAAATACCCCTGCCAACCCAATGTTCCCCAAACGATGACACCCAGTATCCCAGCATGAAATATACCAGCTGGGGTCAGCAGCTTTTTAGGAGCGATCGCAACTAAACCCAATAAAACGGCGTTTAATCCTACTCCCACTAACCAGGGATTCGCAGAGTCTAGTAAAGGTAACATTAGCAGTGAATCACAAGTGGTGTTGTCATTGCCAGCATACCAACAGAATAGCTAATTTTAAACCTGAGATGTTATTCCTCATTCTGTAATTCTAAAAGTGCATAGATTTTCTTACTTTTACTAGTAGCGAGAGAAAAAACAGGCAAGATTGTGGGCGAAAACAGGGGCTAGAGGCTAGTAAATCATATTGAGGACTTACACTCTACTCACCACTTTCTTTTTCCAGGCTGTAAATATCGCTAACAGCATATAAGTAACAGCAATATAAAACTGTGTTCCAATTAACCACAAATAAGTTTTCAGGGCATAAATTGTAAATAGCGACTACAAAAAATAAATGTTATGAATAACCCTATATTTCATTTGGCTTTTCCTGTGAGTGATATCCAACAGACAAAAGCCTATTATGTTGATGGCTTGGGCTGTATTCCAGGACGGGAAAACCCCCATGCTTTGATTCTCAATCTATACGGACATCAACTGGTAGCACACACTACCAAAGAACCTTTAACAAGGCAACGGACGATATATCCTAGACACTTTGGGCTAATCTTTCCCCAAGAAAGTGACTGGGAAAGTTTGTTAGAAACAGCACAAAAGCACCAACTCTTTTTTAGGGAGGAAGCTAAAGATCGCTTTGTGGGTTCACCTTTAGAACATCGGACTTTCTTTTTAGAAGATCCTTTTTATAATTTGCTGGAGTTTAAATATTACCGCTACCCAGAGGCGATTTTTGGGAGTTATGAGGAGTATAGCCAAATTGGCGATCGCGCTTAATTAGGACTTAGGTAGAACAGTGTAAACATTTGTAGTTGGCAGGAGGCAGGAGGCAGGAGGAAAGAGGGTTTGAGATGCACTCGCTTTTCTTAAGATAGTTTTGCCAAAACCCTTACACCCTATACCCTTACACCCTATACTCTTTCACCCCTAAACCCAGTTTCAACCGACAATTTTTGTGAGTAATTCCGCATTGGTTCGGCTAAGGCTGTGGCGACTGCTGCTAAACTTCTAGAGTCGGTTAACATCCAAGGATGAGATGCTGCGGGGATAATTACCTCTGTACCTATGGGCATTTGGGAACTGTTGGCTGGGACAATCATCAAATCATAAGGTGTCCAAATTGATGTAAAGTTCAATTGCTTCAACATCACAGCATCAGAATTTAAATCCTTGAGGAAGTTACTGTGAGTACGCATTTGTTCACAACCAGGCCGCCAAGAACCATAGGCAATATAAGTTCCATGATGAGGTGATGAGATAGTAATCAATCGCTGTACGCGCTCAATACCTCCTAGTCGTTGGACATAATAACGACTGACAATGCCGCCCATACTAAAACCTACTATATCTAGTGCTTGCTCTGGCTCAAAGGTGGCGGCAATATAATCAGCTACTTGCTGTGCCAACACATCAAGACCAACTTCGCCATTATTAGGTACTAAATTCAAAGCATATACAGACCAACCTTTCTCTTGTAAGTAATTTTTCATTTTGCGGAATACTGCTTCTGTATCTCCAATCCCGTGTATTAGTAAGACTGGGTTGTATGGTTGATTAATTGCGTTCATTGCCGGGTTTGCTTGCATAATTCTGTCAAAAATCTAGCTAAGTTATGTTGTTGTCTGTGAATAAGTTATGACACTCAAGCCACTGGCTAGAATTTAGGGGCTGGGGGCTAGGAATTAGTGTTTTTAGCATTCTGTGATTCATCAGACAATCTCAGAAGCGAACATGAAAAAAGAATATTGCCAACTCTCTATTCCCTACTTCCACAGAGTAATATTAATTTTTATTAAGCAAACTTTCATAATCTTGCTTATGGTAACGGTAAAATTTAATAATGAGTCTTGATAAATACAGGCTGCAAGCGCCTGCAAAATCAAAGACATTTACTCTGTAGTCTTACGCCAGTGTTGCTTAAACACTCAACTATCAAGCTAGTCAAAGTCATAGTACGGCGCAAAGAAATGTAGCATTAAGCTGCAATTTTTAACATTACAGTCAGATTTACAGAAATATAGAAGGCAGGAGAAATTCTAATGTTCGGTTTTATCAAAAATTTAATTGCTGGAATTTTAGGCTTCTTTACAGGGTTGCTCGGTGGGAAGAAAAAAAATGGTGGCTACTATCTGCAATTAGATGAAAGTGGCGCAGAAGTTAAACCAGCACCCAAACCCGCAGAAACACCAAAACCAGCAGCTACTTCCAACGGTACAAAAGCAACAGCAGCGCCTGAGCCAGCCAAAAAACCTGCGGCTAAAGCGGTAAAAGCATCCCAAAATGGCAAAGCTGCGCCTGCTGAACCAGCAAAAGCGCCTGCAACTGCTGTGGCTGCGAAGAAAGAACCAGGTATAACTACATTTGCACCCAAATATTTAGCTCCTTCTGGTGCTTCTAATGGTCGTCGCCGTCCAGGAGCAAATATGAGTTCTTTCTTGGATATGGCCAGTCAAGTTAAAACTCCTAACCAAGCTTAGTGATTTAATTTTGACTGTTAGCGATCGCCAAGCATTTATTAAACACCAATCCACTGTACAACTGAAAAGCCGCATCCCAATTCGTCGGTTCTCGGCGCAGTAAATTGATATTGGGTGTGATATTGCTTAACATTTCCGTTTGATCTAGAATCGTCTCCGCAAAAGGTGTGAAATCTGACCAAAGCTTCACTTGGGGCAAATGCTGTTCTAGCCAGTTAAGTACTTGATTCCAGTTAATGCGGATCGTATTTTGACTAGCTAGAGCAGCAATTTCTACACCTTGTTGGAAATCATAACTTTGATCAGACAGTCGCAGAATGCAACGCCGTCCTGGTAAATGCAGATCACAAAACTGAGCGTAATCTTGAGTTTGAGTTTTCCGTTCTAGCTGATGACGAGCATTCAAATCAACTACTTCTTCAAAAATTGGTAATAGTCCCGCAACTCTGGCTTGTACTTCTGACCAATTAAAAGTCAGAGAACCTAGTTGATGAGTTTGGTTACGACAAACAACCGTCGCTTGTGTACCAGATTCCGAAAAATATTCAACTTGATAAACTTGTATTTGTTGAACGGCACTGATTGTTGACCAAAAACAAGGAATTCCTGCTGCTTGTAGCTGTTCACCATAAAATTTTAACTCTCCTACTTGGCCATAACGATATACCCGCCAACTACGACTGGGGAGAATTAGTCTGGCTGTATAGGGGTCTAGCTGCATAATTTGAGCGAACTCCGCTGCAACTGTTGACTTTTGTTGATTGGTCAACGGCTCTAAAACAAGTATTCCTAGTTCATTACTGTTAGGTTCGGCTGTAGCTTTAGCAATGGCGCGTTGTCTTTGTTCTTGTTCAACTTCTTTGAGGCGTTGTAAACCTTGGCGTGCTTGCGAAACTATTTTAGAGTTGGTTGTACTCCGCAATAACTGGCGATAAATTTTTTCCGCATCTTGTCGTTTATTAGATACTTCGTAAAGTCTGGCAATATAAAATTGCACCCAAGGATTATCCGGTGATTCTTTGGACAACTGCTGGAGTAATTTGGCAGCAGTGTGATAATCTTTACGGTCAAAGGCGATCGCAACCTGCTCAATCATTTTCCCTTCCTTCTCCCTGCATTCCCGCGTTTGTTGTTTAAGCGCAATATTTAGCAGTAGTTATAGAGATTACGTGGTGTGCAACTTTTTCTCAAACCTAACCACCAACCCCTTCCCTACGAGAGAAGGGGAGCAAGATTCAAAGCCTCTCCCCGAAACGGAGAGAGGTTTGGAGAGGGGTTTCAAGAATGAGTCGCACATCGCGTGAGATTAGGACTTTTTTCAAAGTTGCATGGCAGGAAAAGTAATACTTTTACCTTCTGCCTTCTGCCTCCTGCCTCCTGCCTCCTGCTATATCATTTATACTTCACAGGCTGCGGTAACTAAGGATAAAGCAACGATGGGTGCAGTAACGGTGCGGAGAACACGACGACCGAGGGATACAGCTTGAAAACCAGAAGCGATCGCATTTGCAATTTCCGGTTCTGTCCATCCACCTTCGGGGCCTGTAGCAATAATTAGTTCACTGTCATTTGTTCTTTGTTCTTTGTTTGGTAAGCAATGTAGAAGGTGAGGATAGTTACCCCGCGCTTCACAGATATACTTATGACCATTAACTGTTGACAAAGCCTCACTAAAAGCCACTGGTTCTAAAATTGTGGGGACAAAAGCACGTTCTGATTGTTCAGCCGCTTCAGCTGCAATCCGCCGCCAACGTTCGAGTTTTTGGGGACTCGGATGAAGAAGAGTGCGATCGCTAATTACTGGAGCAATACAAGTTACACCAATTTCCGTACAGCAGCGCACAACTTCATCAAAACCACTGCCTTTGGGCAATGCCATCATTAGTGTAATTGTTACAGGTAATTCTGTAGTTACGGAAAGAGTTTCTAAAACCTGAGCTTGTTTTCCTGTTAATTGCGTTAACAACCATTTACCCATCCCATCCATCGCAATAAAGCGATCGCCCTCACGCAAACGCAAGACCCGCCCTAGATAATGTAATTGTTGGGGTGTCAGTAAAATTTGGTCTTGTTGAAATTGAGCAGGTGCGATCGCGATTCTTTGTAGTTGAGCCATGCTAATTTGTTTTTGATCAGAGAAAACAAGCAAGAATCTGTGGTAATTAATTATTGATGCTAAACTTTTCCCTGAAAAGCAACTAACAATAAACTGTTACCTGTTACCTGTTACCTGTTCCCTCTCCCGAAGAGATTTGATTTTCACCTTCAGTCCATTTTCGGGACGTAACGTAATAGAAGGCTGCGGTACAATTGGATATCCTGGCACTAAATCTATTTGGAAGCTTTGAGCAATAGTAGCTAATAATAAAGCCGCTTCCATTTGAGCGAAACCTTTCCCAATACAAATTCTCGGCCCATCACCAAAAGGAAAATATACTCCTTTGGGTAGTTGTTTTTCTAATTCTTGTGTCCAACGTTCTGGTTGGAAAGCTTCTGGATTCTCAAAATATTTTGGATGACGGTGCATTACCCATTGGCTAATCATAATTGATGTACCTTGGGGAATTTCGTAATCGCCAATTTGGGTATCTACTGCGGCTTCTCGTCCCATCAAAGATACGGGAGGATATAACCGCATCGATTCTTTGATGACTTGCTGTGTATAAACTAACTTTCCTAAGTCTTCTAATGTGGGTAACTTTCCTTGCAAGACTTGATCAAGTTCTAATTGTAATTTTTCCCGAACTTCAAGATTTTGTGCCAAAAGCATCCATGTCCAAGATAAAGTATTGGCTGTAGTTTCATGACCTGCCAGCATTAAGGTAGCAACTTCATCCCGCAGCAATTTATCATCCATTTGTTGATCTGTTTGTTCATCTTTCGCTTCCATTAACATCGTCAACAAATCATGAGTTTTTTCTTGGCTATGGCGACGTTCTTGAATCAGTTTATAAATCGCTTCGTCCATCTGGGCAATAGCATGACGATAATTGATATTTTCTGGTCTGGGAAACCACTCCCACACCAGAAAATTTTGCTTGCGCTTACTCTCAAACCAATCCATAGCGACATCTAGTGCATTAGCTACCACCTTGGCTTCACCTGCATCCACCTCAGCACTAAATATGCACATCATCACAATTGCTAACGTCAACCGCATCATATCTGCGTGAATATCACGGGTTTCGCCATCATGCCAAGTTTGTAACATTTGCTTGGCGTACTCCACCATGATTTGGCTATATCCATTAATTCGTTTTTGGTGAAATACTGGTTGGGCGAGACGACGTTGCCAAAACCAAGATTCTCCTTCTGCTGTTAATAAACCATCTCCTAAAAGAGTTTTTAAACTACGTAAGCCTCGGCTTTTAATAAAATCATTGCGATTTTTGAGAACTTCTTCTATATAGTCAGGATTAGTTACTAAACAAGCAGGTGTTAACCCCAACTGCAAGGGAATAATATCACCATAATCACGACAGCGGCTGAGAAACCCTAATGGGTCTTGTCCCAGTTCTAGTAAATGACCAACAATAGAATTAACTGGTGGTGCTGATAACTCAAATACATCTTGAGACATAGAAAAACTTTGTTTTAGTTTGTATCTCCTCAAGTAGATTAGTGCAGTGGATGTATAAAAGTCTTCATAACAAAGATGGATTTAACTATATCGATAGGTATAAAAATATCTAAATTTTGAGAAGTTTAAAGTCTAGTTATTCAAAAAATATTTCTTCTTACTACATCACACATACCGAGGCAAGAGTATTTTCTGATTTGTTATGATTTCTGCGAGTGTTTTAGGAGGCTGAAAGCGAAACATCTGCTTTTTCTTTTTTGCTCACTCCAGTAGGGTGCGAAGATAACTACCAAAGCCAACATCCAGTAAAGCAACATCACCAATCAAGTTGAGCGATGAATAGTTTATTGATGAATTGGGTTAGCACCCTGAAAAGAAATTCGCTCTTATTATTTCTCTCGACATTGTTACCCATATTGGGAATTAATACATCAGTCAAAGCAGCAGAACGCGTTTATCTTTCATATTCAGTTTTAGAGCTTTCTGTTTCTGTGACTGCTTTAGAAAATTATGCCAAAAAAGGAATTATTGATGATGAATTAGCAATTTATCAGCAATATATTCCTGCACAACAGTTTCAGAAATTACGAGGCATTTTAATTACACCTGTAAAATCTAGCCCGGTGGTGGTGTCACAGTTTCTTTCCACACCACAAGGAGAATTTTTACTCCGCCGTTTTACAGAAGTAATTCAAAGTAAATCGCCGCCGACACAACCGATATTAGATGAAATGCGTTCGGCGTTTATTTTGGCAGTTGCAGAACCAGAAGGATTAACGTTATTAAATCTTTTACGCAAATATCCGGCTAACATTATTCGTATTGATTTAGGGCGTAGTTTTACAATTGCCACAGAACTAGAAAAGTTACTTAAAACTACTAATCAAGCGATCGCCACAGTTACCAAACAGTCTAATCTAGAAGCTATCACCATCCCCAAGCCTAGCAATTTCTCACAACTACCAGATTTGCAAAAACCAGGAAGATTGAAGTCACAAAAATATACATTGAATTATTTTGACTCCGCCCGTAATCGCAGATTATTAACTGATATTTATCTTCCTCAGATTTTACTTCCTGCACCAGTAGTTGTCATTTCACATGGTTTAGGTACAGATAGTAGTAACTTTCAATATTTAGCGACTCATTTGGCTTCTTATGGGTTTGCTGTAGTTGTTCCCAACCATCCAGGGAGCGAAAGCAAACAACAAGCACAAGCTACAGAATTAGTTACAGCCGATGAATTTCAAAACCGACCTTTAGATATTAAATATATCTTAAATCAGCTAGAAAAAAGTAATAAATTAGATGCTCGCTTGCAAGGTAAACTCAACTTACAACAAGTAGGAGTTGTTGGTCATTCTTTAGGTGGTTATACAGCTTTGGCTTTGGCAGGGGCAAAAATTAATTTTGCCCAACTCAAACAAGATTGTACAACTGAGGCGCTGCGACAAACTTGGAATATGTCTTTATTATTTCAGTGTCGCGCCTTAGAATTACCTCATCAATCTGTTAATTACAATTTACAAGATAATCGAGTAAAAGCTGCGATCGCTATCAACCCAATTACTAGTTCTATTTTTGGCAAAACTGGTTTAAGCCAAATCAAAACACCAGTGATGATTGTTGCTAGTAGCAATGATACAGTTGCACCCGCTTTGTTTGAGCAAATTTTACCTTTTTCTTGGTTCAGCAATCCCCAAAAATATCTTGTCACCCTTGTCGGTGGAACTCACTTTTCTACTATTGGGGAGGGAAATCTTGGTTCTGGACAAATAGCATTACCAGCTGATGTAGTTGGTGATGTTTTACAAGCGCGTCGTTATATTAATGCTTTTAGTGTGCCATTTTTTCAGACTTATATTGCCAAACAGCCACAATATGTCTCTTATCTCCATCCCGCTTACGCCCAAAAAATTTCTAGTCTCACTTTAGGGTTAAATGTGGTTCAATCTCTCAGCCAGACTGAATTATCTCAAGTTATAACTGGGGAATTTGCTCATACTAAACGCTTAAAAAAACTACCTTATTCCATAGCCCATTTTGGGTTTTTGTTATTAAATATTGGCTTGTCGTTGCTTTATGTAATGATTTTTTGGTAATAATGTCATGAACACAAACACCCGATTTTTAAGCAATCGGGTGTCTTATGGTTAATTTGTACTAATTAAGCCGGAATAAATTTCAATGCCACACCATTCATACAATAACGCTGACCAGTAGGTGCAGGGCCATCAGGAAATACATGGCCTAAATGTCCACCGCAACGACGACAATGAACTTCTATGCGGGTCATGAATAATGAACGATCTACAGTAGTAGCGATCGCACCTTCAATTGGTTGAAAGAAACTTGGCCAGCCAGTACCACTATTAAATTTGGTATCAGATTTAAACAGTGGTAAGTCACAAGCTGCACATAAATAAGTACCTTCCGCATACTGCTTATCCAGAGAACTTGTAAAAGCCCGTTCAGTTCCATGTTTACGTAAAACACGAAACTGTTCTGGTGTTAAAATACTGCGCCATTCATCTTCAGATTTGGTAACTTCAAACTCAGTGTTAGAACTTGTCACGATTTCTGACCTCGGATTAATAAACTGGGATAATAAGGCTGCACCTGCTAACACGGCACTTGCCTCTAAAAAATAACGTTTTTTCATATATCTATTATGAGTTTTTGCTTAATTACATTTCAATGTAACTAGGGATTTCTCATTCTCAGTCATACAAGCTGGCTTTTTCACTGTCATCATACTTCCACGGAAAATATTACAGCAGATTCGGAGTTTAGGCAGTACAGTGTCAAAATATTAAGTGTAAACTTTGCTCAAAAACGCAATTATGCCTAAAGCAATCTGGAACGGTGCAACTTTAGCCGAAAGCGACAAGACTATAGTAGTGGAAGGTAATCATTATTTTCCTCCCGACGCAATTAATAAGCAGTATTTCCAAGACAGTAGCACCCACACCACTTGTCCCTGGAAAGGTGTTGCTAGTTACTACAGCATCGCAGTTGATGGACAGGTTAATCAAGATGCTGCTTGGTACTATCCCAGCGCCAAGGAAAAAGCGAAAAATATTGAAGGTTACGTCGCTTTCTGGAAAGGTGTAAAAGTCGAAGCTTAATTGAATACGCTTCCGGCTTATTTGCTGAGACTGGATGATTTACAAAGTTTCAGTGAATAAGCCTTTTTTGCTGATAAATCATTGTGTTCTTGGTTCAGATGATTTCATTTTCCGGCTCAACCAGATCAAAATTGACTTTGTTATATAAATCTTGTAAGGAAATCTCAAAAGGTACAGATGCAAATGCGATCGCATTATCTTCTTCATCATACTCTCGCAGATTCCATTGTTTTTTCCCAATCTTAGAAAACTGCTCTACATGAACTCGATATTGGTCAATTAAGAGATATTCTTGAAACGTGGGAATTGTGCGATACGCCGCAAACTTATCCTCATAATCATAATTTTTCGTAGATTTTGATAGCACTTCTACAATAATTTGCGGATTAGTAATAATATCTTGGCGATTGTTAAAAAATTCCGGTTCACCTGCGATAATCATCACATCTGGGTATGTATAAATCCGTTTTTGTGATATCCATAGACGGACATCGCCCACAAATACCTCGTAATTTTGCTGTCTAAATGCAAAATTTAACACCGAACCAAGATTAAGTGATATTCGAGCGTGATTAACTGTTCCACCTGCCATTGGAATTATTTGTCCATCAATATATTCACTTTTATATTCAGCCGCTTCCTCTAACTGTAAATATTCCTCTGGGGTGTAGTATTGCTGTTGTGTAACTTGCATAGCTTTTACCCATATCTACTCAACAGTGTAACTTGGTTCTCTAACAAAAAAGGTGTGTTCTACCATTGCAGAAACACACCCTCAATACTCTGCGTTTAAATCTTAATATCCAAAGTCCGCACTAAAAACGCCCATTTATCCGCCGCTTCCTCAATGATTTTGGTGGTTGGTTTACCTGCGCCATGTCCAGCTTTTGTCTCAATTCTAATTAATACTGGTGCATCACCTTGATGGGCTGCTTGCAAAGCCGCCGCAAATTTGAAACTATGGGCAGGTACAACGCGATCATCGTGATCTGCGGTAGTAATTAAAGTGGCAGGATAAGCTGTCTTTGGTTTGAGGTTATGCAAGGGTGAATAAGCATAAAGTGTTTTGAAATCTTCAGGATTATCGGGTGAACCATATTCTTTAGTCCAAGCCCAGCCGATAGTAAATTTATGGAAGCGCAACATATCCATGACACCAACGGCTGGTAATGCTGCACCAAATAAATCCGGGCGTTGTGTCATACAAGCACCCACTAATAAACCACCATTACTACCACCTGCGATCGCTAGTTTGGTAGTTCTGGTATATTTATTCGCAATTAGCCATTCCGCCGCTGCAATAAAATCATCAAAGACATTTTGTTTTTTCTCTTTCATCCCGGCTTGATGCCATTCTTCGCCATATTCGCCACCACCACGCAGATTTGGCATAGCATAAACACCACCCATTTCCATCCACACCAACAGACTCACAGAAAAAGTCGGTGTTAACGAGATATTAAACCCACCGTAGGCATAAAGATAAGTCGGATTATTCCCATCTAATTTAATGCCTTTTTTGTGAGTAATAAACATTGGCACCTTTGTGCCATCTTTGCTGTGATAAAATACTTGCTTGGTTTCATAATCATCAGGATTAAAGCCGACTTTTGGTTGACGAAACAACTGACTTTTTCCTGTCACCATATCGTAGCGGTAAATTGTGCCTGGAGTCGTAAAACTAGTGAAACTATAAAAAGTCTCTTTATCATGACGTTTCCCACCAAAACCACCAACTGAACCAACTCCAGGTAATTCTACCTCGCGGACAAATGCACCTTTCAAGTCAAAGATTTTAATTTGCGATCGCGCATCTTGCAAATAATCAGCCACAAACTGATTATTGAGGATATTGACACTTTCTAAAGTCGCTTGACTTTGGGGAATAATTTCTTGCCATGCTGATTTATCGGGTTTATTAATATCAATGGCAATCACCTTTCCCCGTGGCGCATTTAAATCTGTGCGGAAATAAAAAACACTATCATCATTATCAATAAAGCTATAATCTGCCTCAAACTCGCTGATTAATTCCACAACTTCCGCATCGGGATTCTTTAAATCTTTATAAAATACTAAATTGCGCGAGTCAGTTCCCAACCACACAGAAATAATTAAAAAGCGTCCATCCTCTGTGACACCACCGCCAAATCCCCATTCTTTTTGGTCAGGACGTTGATAAATTAAAATGTCTTCTGATTGGGGTTTACCTAATTTGTGATAATACAGCTTTTGATAATAGTTAACATCTTCTAACTGAGTTTTAGAATTTGGCTCATCATAGCGACTGTAAAAAAATCCTTGGTTGTCAGTTGTCCAAGATGCACCTGAAAATTTAATCCACTTCAAATGGTCGGCTAAATCTTTACCTGTGGCTACATCACGGACTTTCCATTCTTGCCAATCAGAACCAGAAGTTGCCAAACCATAAGCTAAAAGTTTACCATCATCGCTAATTGATAATCCTGATAAAGCAACCGTTCCATCCGCAGAAAGTTTATTTGGATCAAGTAAAACTTGCGGTTCGTCATCTAGACTTTTTAAAGTGTACAGTATGCTTTGATTTTGTAGCCCGTTGTTTTTGAAATAAAAATAGCGTTCTGTAGAACCGTCTTGCAGAGATTCGCCTTCTTTAAATGGGATACCATACTTTTCATAATCCCAAAGTTTAGTTAAGCGTTGTTTAATTTTGTCACGAGCCGGAATTTCACCTAAAAAGTCAAAAGTAATCTTATTTTGAGCATCAATCCAAGCTTTCGTTTCTTCAGAATCAGAATTTTCCAACCAACGGTAAGGATCTGCAACGACAGTTCCGTGGTAGTTATCCACTTGTTCGCTTTTGGGGGTAGCTGGATATGTAATCTGTTTTGCTGTTGACATAGTTGGGGATACCATTCTTCTCTGTACATGGTAATCAGATTTCTCCAGCTTGTGGTAGCTGGCTAAAGCTACAGGTACAATCCCAGGCTGCACACTCCAGTAACACACCAAAACTATGGTCAAAAAAGTTACAAAAAATCGGACAATCCTGGCAAGCAATTTCATCATAGAAATAGTAGATTCAGAACAGAGCTACATCTAGTAAAAACAGTATGACTTACACTCCGCCCAGGCTACTTAGCTTTGAGGACTTTGTTAACCAATACGCTATGTCTCTAACTGCTACTACTAACTAATTTTTCCCCTTTCAACATCCTGACAGCAGCTTCGAGTAAGGCTTCTTCGAGATAAGGCTTAGTGAAGTAACCACTAGCACCAAGTTGAATTGCCATTTGTCTGTGTTTGTCAGCACCGCGTGAGGTTAGCATAGCGATAGGTAACTGATTCAAGCTGGAATCTTTTTGAATGCGTGATAGTAACTCCAGTCCGTCGCAACGGGGCATTTCAATATCACAGAATACAATATCGCAAGGTAGTCCAGAGCGCAGTTTATCCCAAGCTTCTTGACCATCACGGGCTTGTTCAACGCGATAGCCTGCTTTATTAAAGGTCAAAGATAACAATTCTCGAACTGTAATTGAGTCATCAACAATGAGTACAGTTGGATCAATTTTCTCAGCCGGAGTTTCTGTAACGTTAGGCGGAACTTTTTGCTGCCAAGCAGTACCACCAGCATTTTTAGATATCCGTCCTTGGAAGATGTCGATAATTTCCAACACGTCAGCAATTGGCATAATTCGACCATCACCGAGAACCGTAGCACCTGCTACACCGATGGGTTTTGGTGCTGGCCCTTCAAATTGCTTAATTACAATTTCTTGTTCACTGAGTACCAAGTCAATTTGTAAAGCAATTAACGTATTACCCGATCGCACCACCACCACTGAAACTGTATCATCATCCCTTGTACCACCGTAAACATTACCGCGACTCAACTGGCGATTAAAAGATAACAGTTCTTTTAACGGACGGAAGGGTAAGACTGTATCCCGCCAAGAAATAAATGCTTGGCCATCAGCATTATGTTGAATGTTCTTAGCCGGGATATCTAAAGTATCTTCCACACCGTCCATCGGGAAGGCAATTCGCGCTTTATCGGATACGCAACACAGGGCTTTACAAATACTTAATGTCAGTGGTAGACGAATCGTGAATGTTGTACCTTTACCAATGGCGGAATCTGTATTCACCGTCCCGCGAATTTCACTAATCTCGGAACGCACCACATCCATCCCTACGCCACGACCAGAAATTTCATCGGCTTTATCTTTGATACTAAAGCCCGGTTGGAAAAGCAAATCATAAACTTCCATCCGCGAGATGCTTCTTGCCTGTTCTTTGGTAATCATCCCGACTCTGACGGCCTTAGCTTTCACTTTTTCGGGGTCGATACCTGCACCGTCATCACCCACAGAAATAACGGTTTGGTTTCCTTGATGGAAGGCGCGAATAGTAATTTCGCCCACTGGTGGTTTACCCGCAGCTTGTCGTTCTTCGGGAGTTTCGATTCCATGTGCGATCGCATTATTCAACATGTGGGTTAACGGATCGGTGAGATGATCTAAAATCATCTTGTCAATTAAAGTATCGCCACCTTCAATTACCAACTCTACTTGTTTACCGCATTTAATCGCGTTATCTCTCACACCGCGCCGCAAACGGTCAATTGCCTGGGAAAATGGCACCATGCGGGCGCGGGTTAAACCTTCTTGCAATTGCGTTGTGACTTGGCGGAATTGTCTAGCGACACGTTCAGTTTCTTCGGTTACAAAGTCGATGTCACTCGCTGACTCTCGTACTCGTACAATCAATTCAATCATTTCCTGAGACAATGTGTGGAACGGCGTAAACCGATCCATTTCTAATTCGCTGAAACCTCGGTCAGTATCAGGTTCTGAAGATTGGATTTGAGCTTCTCGTTTGTTGCGGCTGGCTAAGAGAGAAGCTTCTAAGAGCGATCGCTCATACAATTCTTGCATTCTCGCGCCCACATCGGACAACTGCTGCACTTGAATTAACAAGTTATCTAGTGACTGTCGCAACCGTTCATGATCCTGTTCTAAGGTGTTGCGATTCACCACTAATTCCCCAACTAAATTACTCATATCATCCAGTTGTTTAACTGGCACTTTCATTGTTTCTTCAAATCTGCGTCGTCCTCCTCCCGTACGAGGCGCTTTACCTGTGTTGGGTTTAATTTGTGATGTGTGGGCTATGGTGTTATCTGCTTCCGCCAGGAGTTTTTCTAAATCACTAAATTCATCGTCTAATTTTGGTGGGGCTGGTGTTGCGTTAGCAGGATTATGATTAGTTGTGGCGGCAGGAAATTCTTGAATATTAGTGTGATGAATTTCTGGTGCAGGAGGTTGAGGGGTCTGCTTGTTGCCACCTAATAACGCTTCTAAAGCGGCAAAATCATCAGAGGCGATCGCTGCATCATGATTCGGTAATTCTTCACCTAATAATGCTTCTAAATCCGCGAAGTCATCTTCTGCGGCTGATTCTTGATTTGTATTTTCTGGAGTTGCAATGCTTTCTGCTGCTAATGGTTCAACTGTTGGTGTATCTTCTACGGTTTCAAGAATTTCTAATAATAATTCTGGCGACTCTGTTGTTTCTCTTAATACATCAACGGCAACTGTCTCATTAATATTTTCATAAACTTCTAGCTTTAATCCTACCTCGCCATTACTGGCAGATGGCATGTCATTACTGGAAAATAAATCAAAATTATCGTTAACGCTTGGTTCTTTTGTCTCTGATTGATTATTATCAGTTACAAATGAATCATCGAGTAAATTATCAAAACTAGGTAGTTGGGAAAAATCAATAATTTCTGTTTCTGCCAGTAATCTATCTAAATCTGGATCTAATTCACTAATATCTGTAGCTAATAAATCATCGAATAAATTCAAGTCTGCATCTTGATTAACCACTGGTTCTTGGGCAGATAACTCAGCAGTTTCCCCAAGGCTCATATCGCCAAACAAATCAAAATTGGGACTATCGGAACTATCTAACTGAATATAAGTGCCATGAATTTTTACTTCTAAATCATCTAAAGTAATTGCTTCATTCTCTGCCGTTGTTTCTAGATCATCAAAAAGATTTAATTCCAAGTCACCAAAATTTTGGGCATCAACAGCCTCGGATTGTGGTGATTTTTCGGTAAATTCAGGCTTGACATCTAATGCCTCTGGTTCTTGGGTAAAACTGTGAATTTCTGAAGATGATCCAGCGCGATCGCTCACAACAGGCGGCTTAATATTACCAAATAAATCATCCTCTTGGTCAACATCAAAATCTAATTCTGACTGGAGAAAAGTTATGTCAAACTCATCTCGGTAGTCACCTATATTTGCCGAACTCGTATCTGAGAAATCAACAAAAATCTCCCCAGAAGCCGCCGCCGCAAATAAACTTTCTTCTAACGCTTTAGCAACATCTTCTTCTAAACCATGCTCAAATTCTGAAGTTGTATCTACCTCTGTGGAGGAATTCCAGAAGTTATGCAAATCATCTTCTGTCTGGGATAAATTTGTTGTACCAGATGGACTCTCAAATAAATCCCCAATGCCTGACTCCTCTGTGGGTATGAGGGTATTTTCTGCCCCTTCCGTAAATAAACCATCTAAAGATAAAGCGTTGGGTTCAGAATTTGATAACTCAATTTCTGGATGATCAGTACTGATTTCAGCATTTTCCAGGAATAATTCATCTAAAATGTCTTGCTGGGTCGCAGATAATTCACTATTTGGATGGGTTGGATTTGCTGGTTGAGTAACTTCGCTTGTAGTTGAGTGTTGCGGCTCATCTCCAGTCAATGCTAATAATTCATCGACATCTGGATTACTAACACTACTAGAATCTGCCTGAGTTTCTGGTGCTGTGGTTGATGCTGAAGGCTCTTTTTCTAAGAAATGATCGCCAAATAAAAGTCCCAGGTCTTCACTCGTGTCGAGATTACTGGTTGATGAGTCAGCCAAGTTATGATCTAAAGACAGAAGATCATCTAAATCACTATCATGATCTGCTGTGGGATCTTCAGTAATATCTATTTCTAAATCACTGATGGGATGAATCTCCAGAATTTCTTCCTGCTGCCAAGTTTCATCTAATTCTGGTGTCTCTCCTTCAAATAAATCCGCTAAAGTATTTAATTCTGCTATTCCCACCTCTGGGCCGTGATGATCAATTCGCGCCACAGTCAATGATTCATCTTCGCCCTCACTAAACAGCAAATTGACCCCATTTTCATCAGCCGGATGAATTGCAGCTTGATCTTGATTCAGCTGTTCATTCAAATCCGTCAAGCTGATAACACTATCTGTTGGTTGGACACTAGCAATCAGTGAAACTTCCTCATCTGCGCCGGTGTTGATAATTGGGGTTTCTGTCTCGGCTGGCGCTGCATTGTCCAATAAATCAAAGTCTAAAGAAAAAGACTCCAGTTCAGGAAAACTCAGCAGTGCTTCTAACTGCTGACTAATGGTAATTTCAGCATCTCTCCCTTGCAGAACTAATTCCTGAGCTTGTTTAATCTCAGTAATCACGATTTTGGCTAAGGTCAGATAAGTATTTTCACTATTACAAATTGCATTAGCCGCCGCTTGACATAAACTCGACCAGTTAGGCAAATTCCATCTTTGTCCGAGTTTTTCTAACTGGCTACAGCACTGCTGAAGATTTTGCCGTGATTCTGATGTTGCTTGTTGCTTAAACAGTTGCAACATTTGTCGGAGCGATTGCAGCACCTGGTTTTGGAATTCGCTCCAAGTATTTTCCGGTGCTGGTAATGCTGGCGCGGAAATTTGGGTGTCTTCTGTCGCTGCGGAAATATCCTCGCGCCGGAAAATCTCGGTCAGCGTACTGACAGTTTCGATATGGGCAGCTTGGATGATAGTATGACCATCTTCGGCTGCACCGCCTTTTTGTACCAACAAGTCTAAATGTTCATTTAGCCATTTAAATACAGGTTCAGCTTCCGACATTAAATTATTGGCTGCTTCTTCGGAAAGTCCGTAAGGGCCACTCAAATGTTCTAATAAAGCTTTCAGAGTATCAGCTACACCCAAAAACAAAGACTCTAATTTTTCATCAACCCGCACTGGATGTTCTTTGAGAACTTTAAAGCAATCTTCCAGACGGTGAGATGTATGCTGGATACTGGTTAAACCCAGCATCGCTGCGCCGCCTTTTATAGAATGGGCTGCCCGAAAAACTTCATTGATCATTTCCGGGTCGTTCAAGGTACTTTGCAGATTTAGCAACCCCTGTTCAATGGTGTTCAGGTGGTCTCGCGCTTCTTCGATAAAGTAACCTAAAATCCGCTGTTGTTGTTCCGGCAGCATAGTCACAAGTTAAAAGGTAAAAGTTAAAAGGTAAAAGAAAAGGCAACGGCAAATTGAAAGGTAAAAGACAAAGCACAAAAGTAGATATTTCTTTTTACTTTTGCCTTTTTACTTTTGCCTTTTTACTTTGATTCCAAGGTGTCCACGCGGAAACGCTCAACGGAAGCGATTAAGTCACGGGACACACCCACGAGGTTTTGGAGTGCGCCAGAAACTCGTTGTGCTTCTTGGGAGGTTTCTTGGGCTGTGAGTTCTACTGATTGCATAACTTGAGCGACAGCACGGGAGGTTTCTGTTTGTTCTACGGTGTCGCTGGTAATTGAGCGCACAAGAATATCAATGCGGTTTGCTACTTGAATAATATTTTCGAGCGATCGCTTGGCTTCTTCCGCCAGTTTTGTGCCTTTAATTACCTGTTGTGTGCCTTCTTCCATTGCTGTCATTACTGAACCAGTTTCACTTTGGATTTGCATCACAATCTGTTCAATTTCTTTCAAAGATTTTGCCGATTTATCTGCCAACTGGCGGACTTCATCAGCCACAATTGCAAATCCCCGTCCAGCCTCACCTGCCCTAGCTGCCTCAATACTGGCGTTGAGTGCCAGTAAGTTGGTACGGGAGGCAATTTGGGAAATTAACGCCACAATCTTAGAAATTTCTTGGGAAGATTCTGCTAAACGTTTCACCTTACGGGTGGTTTCCGCTACAGTTTCCCTAATTTCTAAAATCCCCGCTACGGTGTTTTCTACTGCTTCCCCACCTTTGAGCGCAATGCTACTAGCATCACGGGCAACGGCTTCAGCTTCTCGCGCCGCTTCTGCCACCCGTTGAATTGAGTCGGTCATCACCTGCACCGAATTTAAGGTGACGGCTAATTCTTCCGCTTGGCGCAAAGCGTCACTAGATAAGGCACGGGCAAAGGTTTCAGAATTGGTTGCGCCTTTGGTTACTTCCCGCGCGGCGACTTTTACCTGTTGGACAATATCGCGCAAGTTTTGAATTGTCAGGTTAAAGGCATCAGCAACGGCTCCAAGTACGTCTGCTGTCACCTCTGCCTGCACTGTCAAGTCACCTCTAGCTGCCCCTTCTACGTCGTCTAGCAATCGAATTACTTGCCGTTGGAGGTTTTCTTTGGCTTCTTCTTGTTCATCGGCTTTGCGTTGGGCTTCATTGGTGGTAGTAAAAATTACCCGCGCCATTTCATTAAAGCCAGTAGCCAATAAACCTAATTCATCTTCGGAATATACGGTGGCTTGGACATTGAGATTACCTTGGCGGACAGCATCAAACTGACTTTGTAAATCCTTGGTAGTACGGCGAATTTGCTTCAGGGTGAGATTGCTCATAAAAGCAGCCGTGGCAAACCCAGAAATTCCAGCCGCCAGGGACATCGCCCAGCCTGTGTTACGAATGGATGCTCGCTGTTGGGGTTCGGAAAAAGAAGTTGCCCCAAAGCTGACCACAGCTACCACCATTGCCGAGAAAATTCCCACAGTTCCAGCTACTAAAAAAGGCTTCATATCCAAAGAAGCATTTTCGAGGGGGGCTAACCAGCCTTGCTCTACACTGGCTACTGGGTCTAATTTTGACACATCTGTTTGCGTAAATATCGGGACAGCTTCTTGCGACCCTGTAATGGTGAATAGTTCTTCATCGCGATCGCTACTGCCATTATTCGGGATAGGTTCATTCGACTTACTACGGGGACTACTGTTGGTTTCCAATGGACCAGACAGTACCACATCCCCAAAGCTCATATCCGAGTCTGCTAAATCAAACCCCGGAATATTACCAAGGTCGTCAAATTCGTCAAAGTCATCTAAAAACTCAATATTACTTTTAGAATTTTCACTACTGAGCATACTGTTGGTATCCTCAGTGCTTCTAAATTCATCTGAGCCAAAGGCAGACTCAAAGGCTTCAAAATCAAAATTATCATCACCATCAAACGAGTTGGTGTCTAAAGTTGTGCCAGCTTTTAAAGGAGAGTTTTGCAAAGAAAAATCGTCGTTAACAGATGAGTTGGTATTTGTAGAATTATCCGGAAATTCTATTTTTTCTAACCAATTACTTGGTTGGGCAGCAAAGACATTATCTTGATTGGTTTTTATGTCCACATTCGGGATATCTTCTGGCGATTTTGGTAAAGTTTCATCCAGAATACCCATTTTCGTGTCTAAACTTGCCATACTTGGCTCAAAAGACTTTTCTGCGGCTACCACATCCTCAGCAGTATCTAAAATATTACTTGAGAGTAAATTATCTGGTGCAAACGGAGAATCAACGCTATTGCTATCGAAGGGTGAGCTGGCTTGATTTACATTTGTCCCACTATTAAAGGGGTTATTTGCAATGCTGGAATCATCTAAATTGATGACAGATATGTCTTCTTGCCAAAAAGCTGGTAAATCTAGAGCAATTTCTTCTTCTGGACTGTGATTGAGTTCGGCATTTTGGTTATCTAGACTGACAGCAAAAGGATCATCTATGACCGCAGGTGACTCTTCAACCGTTTTGTGCATGATAATGCTGTCAGTGGGAATATCAAATGGGTTCGATGGTGATTGAGGTTCTGCCAAGCTATCAAAATTCAAACTTTGGCTGTCTAAATTAGCAAATGCGTCTAAGTCTTGTAAGTCTGATGTATCCATCTCTGAGGGATCAGAAATCCCTGTCAGCCCAGTCAAGCTGATTGACTCAATTGACTCATCAATCTCACTCGGAATCGCTTGTTCTTCTAATGGTTGTAAATATTGATTGATATTCTCCAGACCATTTTTAGCAAAACTGATGATTTCGGGATCATCAGTCAACTGTAATACTTTTTGATATTCGGCTTTGGCAACATCGTACTGCTGCAAAACATAGTAGACGTGACCCCTTAATAAATGGCAGTTAGGGTCATCTGGTACATTTTGTACTACCTGATCAACTAAGGTAGCAGCGAATTCATAGTCTTGTTCCGCATAGGCTGTACAAGCCTGCTGATATGTTTCTAGATAATCATCTATTGTTGCTGCCATTTGCTCCCTCCCAATATCATCCTGCCCACCTTGCACTCCGCACAATCGCCGTTTGATCAAGTAATCTTAAACACTGGTTGTTCTTAGTACCTAATGACCACTCGCCACGTAAAAAGGGAGCCATCGTATCTGGTAGATTTGTTGGTGGCATCAGATTTTGTACATCTAGCCAATCCATACCGCCGACTTCCTCGACTGCTAAACCGACTATTGTTTCCTGCTCCTCAATGGCAATTACTGGGATTTCTGCTCTATCAGTATTTAGCGCAGTTCCTTCGCCCAGAAATTGACCCAAATCTGCCACCCAAATTACTCGACCTCGTAAATTTAGAGTACCCAAAAGTAAAGGAGAAGCATTAGGAATCGGGGTAATTCTATCAGGGCTTAATTCTAAGACTTCTCGAATACCAGTAGCTGGTAGGGCAAACTCCTGATGCGAGGGAATATAAAAACGTAAATGTAACTCACCTTCAGGACTTTCTACTTGTAATTCCGGGCGGAAGTGGTCTTGACCAGTGCCACCTAAAAAGTCCGGTTTGCTCATCATATAATTTTCATCCTTATCCTCGCAGGAGTTGTTTGACTGTTCCTACCAACTCTGTTGGTTGAAACGGTTTGGCGATATAAGCATCCGCCCCCTGTTTCATTCCCCAGTAGCGATCAAATTCTTCACCTTTAGAAGAACACATAACTACAGGGACATTTTGAGTTTTGGGGTCAGATTTTAACCGCCGACACACTTCGTAGCCGTTCATCCGTGGCATGACAATATCCAATACCACCAAGTCTGGTGGAGCGGTTTGAATGGCCTCCAACGCTTCTACTCCGTCACTGGCATAAGTGACTGTTAAACCAGTGGCTTTCAGGAGGTCAATAATCATCTCCCTCTGTGCGAGACTGTCTTCCACAATCAGAACTGTACTCATAAATGTTTATCTACCTCCTGATGTAGACGTTCCTGTTTGGAACATTCCCTGACTCCCCGTTAAAATTACTTGTATAAATTTATGCTATTATTTCACTAATTGACTAGATAATAATTGGGCATGGGGTTAGTTGATTCTGTGATAACATTTTTTACCCCATCTTTTATAGAATCAACAAGTCTTCTATTTCTTTGGTGTTCCCATAAAAGACTTGTAATTAACATATTTCTCAACGAGCATAAGTAATTCGGAATCATCAAATGGTTTTGTAAGATAATCTGTTGCGCCCACCATCCTGGCTCTGACCCGATCAATAAAGCCATCTTTGCCGGTGAGCATAATAATCGGTACTAGGCGAAATGCCGTAGAATGACGCAGCATACTACAAATCTCGTAACCATCGAGTTCTGGCATAGCGATGTCGCATAAAATTAAGTCGGGTCGTAGTTGAAAGACTAATCCCAGTGCTTCTAAGGGTTGATTGAGGGCGATCGCTTCATAACCATGCAACTTTAAAATTGACTCTACAGCCTCACAAATCGTTGTTGTATCATCAATGCAAACAATCCGCGCACGATGGTTTTCTGCTCCTAACTCTGGTGTGAAGGTCTGGGAATGATTTGTCGCTGCATCCACTAGTTGCAACCAACCTTGCTGCACATAGGGATATATCGCCTTCGCAATCGTCAATAAATCTCGATTCAGGTAACGCGCCAGTTGTCGCAGTGATGTTTTACCATCCGCCCAATGCTGTAATTTATTCACCGTTGCTTCTGGTAGGGAGGAACGTAATTCCACTGTATCAACTAATACTGGTAATTGTTCTGGTGATTGAATTTGCGGATATAGGCGCTTCCATTCCTGGACTTGTTTGGTGATTTTAACTACTAAAGGTGCAATTTCTAAACTGGTTAATTGTGGTGCGAGAGCTGCTCCTTGACGAAAAGTAAAACTACCTTGGTGTAAACTCAACAAATCAAACAGAGTTTCTTGCACGAGGCGCTGAATAATACTATGAGCTATCTTGGGGCTGATGATATTTCGCTCTAAAAGTGTCCACAAATATCCATACTCTGGAACATTTTGGGTAGCTAGTGAAGTATTTTGCTTTTGTTCTAATCCTGTCTCAACTCGGTAATGACGTAAATAATCGTCAATCCGCGATAAATTACTATCACCGGCTTGACAATAAATAATTTGACCATTGAGAAAAAAGACAAACCATGATTGTTTTCGGTGATTTTTGCTATGGCGATGTCTGATGGTCTCATCCAGGCTGAGATGATCTTGCTTGTGAAAGCCAGCTTCCACTAAAAGTTGTCCAGTTCGCTGGCCTAACTCAATCAATTGCAAAATACTGCGAATATCAATTTCATTTAAATTTCCCTGCATTTAGCTCAACGCAACTCCTTGTTATATTCTTGACTTAAGTTTGCCCAGCAATTTTCTCTAGACTTCTCATAAGTAAAGTAAATTATTACCTACTAGCATTCGCCATCTTATTTCTCCAACAACTAATGTCTATCAGGAGATACATTTAGCTATAAACCGTAAATTTTCGTAATACTACTGGATAAACTTAGTAATCACACGGAAGTCATGATTACTATCACGAGTACAAAATATAAAGGCGCGACTCAATCGCTTTGATGAAATCTGACGACGTGAATTATCACGTCTATCAATAGTCTTGTCTATATTTTTTCCTACACCACGGTGAAATTCAGACAAACTTATATAAGTATCTCAAGTATATCTAAAAACACGGACATTAAGTACGCAAGAGGACGAACGGTGTGCTGTATTTAGCAGAAGTACAAAAGCAGAAGGGCGGCTTACTTAGTGGTGGTTCTAAAACCGAACTAAAACTGCTAGCTTGTCAGCGAACCGACCAGAATTGGAGTACTGTGTCGGAAGAGGTGATTACGGCAGAAGAAGCCAGCAAATTAAACGATGGTGCATTAGTGCTAGTCGAACTGAATCCAAATCGCCAAGTGCAAAGGATTCAAGAAGCGGGACGGCCATTGGTCAATATATTGCAAAATTTTTCGCGGCAGCTAGAAAAATTTAAACTCAAGGAAGATGAGATTGATCAGTGGAAGCAGTCGCTAACATTTCAGGCGCAGGAAATGAATCGCCGCGAAATGGAAATGGAAGCACGCTTAGAACAGTTGCAACAACTGGAAGATGACTGTCAACGTCTAGATGAGCAAAAACAGGAAGTTGATTCATCTCGTGAGGAAATTGAAAAGTTACAAGCGGAAATTGAGCGGAACCGCCAGGAATTAGAAGGTGCTTGGGAGCATCTACGCGGTGAACAGCGCCGCTTAGAAGAACGACAAGCCGAGTTCAAACAAGGTAATGTTTTAGATGAAGAACAAAGTCGGGTGATGAGTGATTTATTGAATCGCTTATCTAGCCGGGTTGCACCGACAGAAACAGTAAGAGAACATCTCCATTTAGCGTTTGAATTAATTGAACAGCAACAGGCCACTTTAAATCCACACTGGGAAAAGTTAGAGCAGCAAAAAACATTAGCTTCCCAACAGCAAGAAGAAGTTGAGCGTTTGGCTCAGACTGTAAGCGATCGCCAAAACGAATGGCAACAAGCACATAATTCTTTAGAACAGCAAACTACTCAATTAAAAGTTAACTTAGCCACTATTACAAGTAAGCAAGAATACGCTCGGCTAGTCAAAGAGCAGTTGCAATCTCAAGAAGATTTATATCAAAAGGTGAATTCTCTAGCTGCTAGTTCTGGTGATATTCCTGGCGAGAAGGTTGATATAGAAGCATTAGAAAAAATGCCGTTAGATGAACTACAAAAAATAGTTCAAGATTTAGCTAAAAAATTAGAAATCGACTCTAGCTTTGTGCATGAGCAGGAACAAGAACTGCAATATAAACAAGCAGATATTGCTGAATTAGAAAATAAACTCACTCAAGCTTCTGACCAGGATCATATCAATTTAGAAATGGAACTGGCAGATGAAAAAGACCATTATCAAATGCTGAATAAAACTTTAGAAGGTCAACGCCGGAGTTTATTGCAGCGTGATAAAGTGCTGAAGCAACATCAAAATGTATTACTCCGCCGCCAAGGACAACCTGTCCCCAATGTCGAAGAAGAAAAAACAGTTGATTTTGCGCCAATTTTGCTACAAATTGATAGCCAGCGACAACAACAATCTCAGGAACTACAAAAACTAGAACAAGAAATTGAGCAGATGCGGTCTGCTATTGAGCTTGACCAAGGGATGATTGATAATCAAAATCATGACTTGTCCCAAAAACAACAAGAAATCAAAAATCTCGAAGCTAATTTACAGTCTTTGCGAACAGCAGTGGCTGAATCCTGGGCGCGAGTGAATTTATATCAAGAAGCCTTAAGACCAATTCAAGATTCTTTGGATGGTTTGCGCCAAAAACTGCAAGGAATTAATGATTCATTGGCGCAAGTCCAAGAAGTGAGTGATTATCAACTACAAACCATTAGTGAAATGCGTCAGACTCTGCAAAATATGACATCTCAGCCGGAATTAATAGCGTCTTGAGCAGTCTGAAGTGTGAAGTATGAAAAATATTTTGGACTTTATTAAGTCTCTTTGATGATAATCCAATCGCCTTGGACTTGCGCGATCGCACCACCAGGAAAGGGATCGGTTTGGGAACGGTTGGGGGCGATAATTAAAGCTGTTAATTTCTCAATATGCTCAAAATTAGGTGCGTCAGGTAAAATTTCTAATAATACTTGTCGCATCACCCGCCTTTTTAAAGCTATTGGTGCTGGTTTTAATATTTGACGATTTAATTTAAAAACATTCCCATTTTCCATAGTTGCTGCTTCCCGCAACTGCTGGGCTGCTTGTTCTAAATATTCAACATCCGCTTGCAAAAGTTCTGCTGTTTGGGCTAAAGCTGATTCTACTTTAGGATTAAAGTTGGTTTGTAAATAGGGAATTAATTCTTGGCGGATACGGTTGCGTGAATACTTGATATCTTGATTGGTAGAATCTTCCCAAATAGGTAATTGAAAATCTTGACAAAATTGCCCTGTTTGTTGACGAGTAATTTCCAATAGTGGACGGATTAAAATAACTTTTTCCGATAACGGACGTTGCCAATTTAAAGCTTGTAAACCATCAGCGCCAGTACCACGCATTAAATTGTACAGCAGAGTTTCGGCGCGATCGCTGGCTGTGTGTCCAGTAACTATATATTGATAATTATATTTTTGGGCGATCGCATTTAAAATTTGATACCGCCAATCACGCGCCGAAGCTTCGCTATTTACATGTTCTTTGGCAGTTTCTAAATAAAAATCTACGCCCCAATTTTTAGCCAAATTTTCTACATGATTCGCATTCGCTTGTGAATCCTCACGCCAGCGATGATCGCAATGAGCAATACTGAGATACCATCCCCATTTGGATTTTAAATCTAAGAGTAATTTAATTAAACATAGAGAATCTTGTCCACCAGAAACCGCTACTAATAGCCGTTCCTGATGTTTAAATAAATGACGCGATTTGATAGTGCGATGAATTTTGGCGTGTAAGGGAGTCCATACCATTTTGAATTATTAACCACAGATAGATGCAGATAATCGATAATTTTATCAGCGTGCATCCTCGTACATCTGCGGTTTCAAAAATAGAATCTATTCACAAAATATTAAACATAATTTCACCCCTCTCTACTGATCAAGAGGGGCTAAGACTATTAAAAAAACCAACCGTAAGAATGTAAACCTTTGCCTAAAAGATTCACACCCAGATAACAAATCCAAACAACAACAAAGCCACTGGCTGCTAAAATTGCAGGGCGACGACCTTGCCAACCACGGGTAATTCTGGCGTGGAGGTAAGCTGCAAAAACTAACCAAGTAATTAATGCCCAAGTTTCTTTCGGGTCCCAACTCCAGTAAGAACCCCAAGCTTCATTCGCCCAAACTCCGCCAGCGATAATCCCAATTGTCAGCAGGGGAAAGCCTAAGCCAATGATGCGATAGCTAATATTATCTAGGGTATCGGCAAGGCTAAGACGTTGGGGTGAAAGAACTGCGGCGGTTGCTGTAGCTTCTGATGGTGCAGTTGTGACCAAGTTTAAAACTGCGGTGTTGCCGTTGTTACTATTAGTTTCAAACCGACGAGCAGAACCATTATTTTCGCCAACAGGTGTTGCTGCTTGAGTCACAAGTTCACCTGCTTTGTGTATGCGATAACCATTACTGCGGTAGCCACCAGTACCAACTGAACTACCTTGTAGTTCGATTTTTTGACCGCGTGTTACAACCAGAAAAGCGATCGCTAATATCGAACCTACCATTAATGCAGAGTAGCTCAACATCATCACGCTAACGTGCATCATCAGCCAGTTAGATTTTAATGCAGGCACTAATGGTTCTGCTGCTTGCATTGTGGATGGTAGAGTCAAGGCGGCAAAAGCAGTGATCCCCATTGCCACAGGTGTAGTAAAAACTCCCACTAAGCGGCTACGGGTACCATTTTCCGCAATTAAATGAACGGCTGTAATTCCCCAAGTTAAAAAAAACAGTGATTCATACAAGTTACTCAGGGGAAAATAACCTGCTTCTATCCATCTTGCGCCTAAAAGGGTGGCGATACACAAATTAGCGATCGCCATTCCAGCTGTTCCTAAAGCACCCAGTGCTGGTAGCTTTGGAAAAGCTGCACCTCCCCAGTAAACCAACATGGTGAGGAATAACACAGCAAATGAGGCATTATCTAGCCAGTTCTGGAGTCCAACCAGATTCATACAGTATTCTCCACCGTTATTGCTTAAAGTTGCGATTCTAACTATTTTGATCCTAACTTGAGTTTAATTAGAGACTCAGCGTAGATAGAATAAATTAATGTCGTAATTATTAATTCAGCTGGCACAATCAAGATTACGAAGTGCTGAGTCACCAAAGTTTGCCCGAAAGGAAACTCTTGTCGCTACTTATCGCTGAGTTGAAAGTACTTAGTATGAAACCAGTTTGCTCAGAGCTTTGAGCAACATAGTCTCAAAGTTCTCTAAGGATGCTGAAAGTTCAAGGTTTTGAACTACTAATATTGGGATGATTGGCAGAATTAGGGGCAGTAGCGGCATCGGTTGATTTTTTCAAAGAGACAAAAATATCGTAGCGAGTACTGCGGCTGTCACTCACTGAGGTTGTTGCGCCAATGGAACGAGTCGCTTCTAAAAAAGTTTTTTGTTTGGGAAATAGGGTATTGAGGGTAAAGTTATTTACCATTCGTTCGACATCTATAAAAAATGCACTATTCGTTGGATTCAATTCTGTCGGCACAGAGTTTTTATATGCAAGATTGCTGGCTAATGTGCTGCTGGGTTTAGGCACAATTTTATCGGTAACAGGAGCGCCTAAGACTATGAAAGCAGTATCTTGATCTAACCAACCGTGGCTGGCTGTTAAAGTGCCGAAAGGGCCAATCCAGTTAACAACGGGTTGACCTGCAACTGTCCCTGGTTGAATTTGGAATTGATATTGAGTTTTAATTACGTCATCTAGCTTTTGGAGAGATGCTTCCGCTAATTTGCGATCGCTGGCTTTGATCATAAATACCAATCCAGCTCTAAAATCTGCTGGTGTGCCATTTTTCGGTACGTTTGGAATCAGCGAGATAGCAAACTCACCTTTCATCCAACTGAGTAAATCTCGTTCCAAATCGAGGTTCGTCAGCGATTTCACCCCACTACGCAATTGTTCGGGAGATACGGGTGAAAGCGGATTTCCTTGAGATGTGAGGATGTAGTCACCCCACAGCCGTTGTAAATTACTACCAGATAACATCATCAAGGTTTCTGCTGGCATTCGCTGTTGCATATTACCTGCTGAGTTATCAACTGAAAGTAGACGCTGGCTTTGCGGATTCAACCAAGAAACACCCTTTAAGCGTATACCGTCTGATTCTAGACTAATAGCCCCCGCTAAACCTTGATTATTTTGCAGTTGTGCCAAAACTTGGGCTGGTAAACGTCGATTTGGCGCAGTAGTAGCAATCTTGGCCGCATTGGGAACATTGACATAAAACTGGGCAAAAGAATTAGACTCCGAAATTTTGGGAAAATTCTCAGCGAAACTGGCAACTGTTGCTAAGGATGTTTTATTTTTATAGGCATCAATCGCCCGTTCTGCGGCTTTAGGATTATCAGTAATAACTAGGAATCGTTGGTCTAATAATGTAGCTGAAATATTTGTGCCAAATTGCCCTTCGCTTTGTTTGATAGGCACTCCCTCATAGGTGCGGTCAATCCATTTCCCGGTTTTTAATGCTTTGGGTTGTGCCAAAATTTTTTGTGCTAACTCTGAGTTTTTGACTGGTAAAACCATCACTATTGACTGCTGAGTTTCAGCCGCAACGCTATCGGTGGCTACAGGCTTAGGAGCAGGCTGATTTGTTCCGGGCGCTAAAATTGCGAAGGTAACTTCTTTGTCTACCCAAGGTTGAATATCTTGCTCAAAATTAAAACCATTATTAGTCAGAAAGCGATCGCGTAACTGGATTAAAGTCTTATTTAGTTCTGCTTGCGACTCTTTTGTGCCGAACTCCTGTAATTTCTGCCATTGTTTGGGATCTGTAGTCAGAGAAGCAGCAAACAGAGCATCGTTCGGAATAATATTTGCACCAACTAATAAATTTCCAGAATATAAATGCCCCTGGCTGAACAACCGATAGGCTACCCCACCACCAATAATTAATAAACCAGTAGCAGAGAGCGTCAATGCCAGAGACGGTTTCTGTTTTTTCTTCATGGGAACAGACACAATAGGCAGCGCCATTGAAACCAATACCTCATACTTGCGAACTTTTTACTTGCTTGACCAAGTAAAATTAAGCTTTTTTCTTGCTTTTGGGCAGTTTTTCAACAATTTTCTCTACCTCAACTTTTGCTGATCCTTCGGTAATCAACCTTAGCTATTTTTTCTTTAAAAGTAGTGATTTTGTTGTTAGTTAATCTTTTTAACATGCTTTGCCTTATTTCGCAGGCAACTTTTCTCTAAAAGTTTTCTTAGTCACTTAAGCTTAATTAGATAACTCTGTAATAATTTACGCATTCCTACTACGAATCAATAATTTCAAAGTTGGACGTAGCCAAGTAAAAATCTTGTGTCCATATATTCTGAAACACTGACATTTACTCTTCACAGACAAACTTTCTGCATAAGTTTTTCACTTTATTCTCAGCATTATGAGGATATAACTAACTCCAAAAAGCTGCAAGTCGCCAGAAATTGGTAATTTTTACTACTTATACATCTGAGTTATTCTATATTTAACGCTCAAAAATATAGCCATAACGCGCTAATTTTTGAAATTATAATTACTGATGACTATTTTTACCAAAATTAGCAAAACTCAATTTTTGGCAATTTAGGGATATTTTGACGGTTAATATTAGCTAGATAGCTGTAATTGCATCAGCAAGCTAGATATTATTTTTAGATAAATTTAATTTTTATTAGGTCAGGTAAATTTTATTACCTAATCATACTTGTAGTTTACTGTAGCGATCGCCATCACATTCTACACTTTGCCATTTCCTGCACTCAACTGCATCGGCCCCAAATACTTGGTTAAATACGGCGAAAACACCTCATAAATTAAAGTTAACGGTTGTCCATGATGCCAAAACAAGTAATGACGACCCCAAAACGGCCCAGGCACATCAAAACCAGACTCTAAGGCCGCCGAGTTTCCATAATAAATACCGCGCACATCTCGATACAACTCTGTACGGAGACGCGCCAAACTCGCCCAAATTGGCAATGAACGATTTTGTAAATATTCATCTACATGACTGGCTTCCCACCAAGATGTTGCATAAGCTAATCTCTGCCCCGACCTAGTACGTAGCCACACCTGGCGACGCAGTCTAGGCCCTGGCACAGCTTGAATTAACTCAGGCGCATCATCTAAATCTGTGCCAATCAATGACATATCAATCACATCTACTTCTGTTGGCTCACCTGTCAGCAATTCTAAATGCCGAGTCGGAGAACCATCGCCCAACAACAGCAGTTGCCAAGCGGGAGCCAACTGTGTGTGCGGCAAACTCTTTTGGATAACTTCTTCGTCTCCTTGCCAAACCGGAGTTAGACGGTGCCAAGCTGTTGGCAGCGCGGGATTGTTCGTCAGAGAAAAAATAGCAGTCAATTTTATTTACAAAAGTTCATCTATCTCTATAAAAGCACAAAAAAAGTCAATAGTTCAAAGCTGATAATCAGTAGTTAGGCATTGCTTCACTATTGACCATTCACTTGTAACCATTGACCAAGCCCTTGCGGGGCGGAAACAGGAAGGTTGTCGAAGTCTTCTCTGTTTCCTTTTCATCAAAAATGCGGATGGCGAGACTCGAACTCGCAAGGCAAAGCCACACGCACCTCAAGCGTGCGCGTATACCAATTCCGCCACATCCGCGAGAGTTCACTGAAGAACTAATATAGCACAACAAAGTGATTATAGTAAGGTAATATCTAATTTTGCAAAATTTACCAAAAATTTAAGTGAACATGTTCACAACTTTCCCGAAGGTGGATATCAGACTAACAGAAATGTAATAGCGCCACAAGTGATATTAAAAGGGGTATAGCTACTTTAAGATGTTCCGCACTCACCACAGCCTCGTTCGGGAAACTGGCACAGACAAGCAGATGTGAAGCTGTTAATCTGGTTAAGACCCGTAGAGACTCCCTGGCAGTCCTGACCTTTGTGAAACTGCGAAGGGCGTATATATACTGCTCAGGATGCTGCTGAAAAAACTCTTATTGTCATTTGTAGCCAAGTCAAAGCTTTGTTGCAAATCAGATAAGAGAAAATGTCAATCTACTGGTACTAATATCGAAACTCGAAAATGAAGTTTGACAAAATACTAATTGCTAATCGGGGAGAAATCGCCCTTCGTATTCTCCGCGCCTGTGAGGAAATGGGAATAGCGACTGTTGCGGTTCACTCCACTGTTGATCGGAATGCGCTCCATGTACAGTTGGCTGATGAAGCCGTTTGTATTGGTGAGCCTGCAAGCGGTAAAAGTTATTTAAATATTCCCAACATTATTGCTGCCGCCTTGACCCGTAATGCCACTGCCATTCATCCTGGTTACGGTTTTTTGTCAGAAAATGCCAAATTTGCCGAAATTTGTGCAGATCATCATATTGCGTTTATTGGCCCGACTCCAGAAGCAATTCGCTTGATGGGAGATAAATCCACTGCCAAAGAAACCATGCAAAAAGCTGGAGTGCCAACAGTACCAGGAAGTGATGGTTTAGTCGAATCAGAGCAAGAAGGATTAGCACTAGCTAAGGAAATTGGCTATCCCGTGATGATTAAAGCCACGGCTGGCGGCGGTGGACGGGGGATGCGTTTAGTCCGTTCGGAAGAAGAATTTGTTAAACTGTTTTTAGCTGCTCAAGGTGAAGCAGGCGCAGCCTTTGGTAATTCTGGCGTTTATATCGAAAAATTTATTGAACGTCCCCGCCATATTGAATTTCAAATTTTGGCAGATAACTATGGCAATGTGATTCACTTGGGTGAACGGGATTGTTCTATTCAACGCCGCAACCAAAAATTATTAGAAGAAGCCCCTAGTCCGGCGCTTGACCCTGACCTGCGCGAGAAAATGGGACAAGCTGCGGTCAAAGCTGCCCAGTTTATCAACTTTACCGGAGCAGGTACGATTGAATTTCTCTTAGATCGGTCGGGTAACTTCTACTTTATGGAAATGAACACCCGCATTCAAGTAGAGCATCCTGTCACCGAGATGATTACTGGTGTGGACTTAGTAGTCGAACAAATTCGGGTTGCTCAAGGCGAAAGACTCAGGCTAACTCAAGACCAAGTGATTTTGCGTGGTCATGCCATAGAATGTCGCATCAACGCTGAAGACCCAGACCACGATTTCCGTCCCGCCCCAGGTCGCATTAGTGGTTATCTTCCCCCCGGTGGCCCTGGCGTGCGAATTGATTCCCACGTTTACACCGATTACCAAATTCCTCCCTACTACGATTCTCTGATTGGTAAGTTGATTGTGTGGGGGCCAGACCGTTCAACTGCTATTACCAGGATGAAACGCGCCTTACGGGAGTGTGCCATTACGGGACTACCAACAACTATTGGTTTTCATCAAAGAATTATGGAAAACCCACAGTTTTTACAAGGCAACGTTTACACTAATTTCATTCAAGAAATGAAACTTTAGGGAATTAGGAAGTAGAACGGTAAAGGGAAAGGGTAAAAGGCTGAGAAATATCTTATTTTCAGTTGACTATCTATCCCTTTCCTGTTCACACACTCAGGTTGGTTTAGATTAATCGTAAATCCCGTTAAATACAAAATCCTGGTTAATCAAGGGGACTACATAAAGCTTTATCGATCGCAATCTCACTCAAAAAAATCGTTGTCATGGGGATCAGATGTTCCTGAACTAACCCATCAGACTAATTGATAGAATCATTAAACTCTAGAAATTGCCCATACAATAAGCCAGTATCCTCGACCTTTTCACCCAATCTTCAGAAAAGGAGATTCTCACATGTCATTAGCTGAACTCATGTCACAAATCCAAGAACTTCCAAAAATTGACAAGCTTCGGCTGATGCAGTTTCTCGCTACAGAACTGGTCAAAGAAGATGATGCAAACTTCTTTGTGGCGAACCAAGAGTATCCGATCTGGTCGCCTTACAATTGCTCTGAGGCTGCCAATGCTTTAATGAATCTTCTGGCGACAAATACTTAGAATAGGGACTGTAACGACAATTTGTAACTACAATTGCATATTGTAGCTGTCGTTCAGTTATGGAATATGAATGGGATGAAGCAAAACGTCTTGCTAATCTTCGTAAACACGGCATCGATTTTGTTGATGTTCCAGCCGTATTTGACGGCGATATCTTAACGGTTGAGGACGACCGTTACAGTTATGGAGAGCAGCGTTTTGTCACATTCGGTTTGTTGCAAGGGCGAGTGATTGCCATTGTCCATACAGAACGTGAGGATTGCACTCGTATTATTTCTGCAAGAAAAGCGACGAAATATGAACAACGAACCTACTTCGAGCAACTCTCAAACTGATTGGCAACGATTAGACGCAATGAGTGATGAGGATATTGATTTGTCAGACTGTCCAGAAATTACACCAGAAATGTTTGCTAAGGCAGTAGTGCGACGAGGTTTACCTACCACAAAAACCAAAGCTCAAGTTACACTTCGCATTGATAGCGATGTATTGGAGTGGTTTAAGTCGCAAGGGCGAGGTTATCAGACACAGATCAATCAATTGCTACGAGCGTATATGGAGGCACATCAATAACAGGCAGGTTGAGATTGCCTACGAGAATCAAGATTGAAGCTGTTTGTTAGTAACGATGCGTGCTTCCTTAACGTTTCTGATCTTCATACAGAGAGCGATCGCTCCAAACATGATAAAGTTGGTGCCGGAAGTGCGATCGCATCCTTCCCTATCCCCTAACTGGTATGAGACATCATCGTGATTAATCCTTGCTGACCTAAGAGAATTTCCCGCAGCAAGCTGAAAATTCCTACCCAAATAATTGGGGTAATGTCCACTCCGCCTATTGGTGGTACTAGCTTACGTAAAGGTACTAAAAATGGCTCAGTCGGCCAAGCTATGAGATTGAAGGGCAACTTATTTAAGTCGGCTTGGGGATACCAAGTCAGAACAATGCGGAAAATAAAGAGAAATGTCATCACCCCCAACAGGGGGCCGAGAGTCCAAACGGTAAAGTTAACACCAGTCATCTGTTTGCGCTACTATTTTTGAACGAAGAAAATTCCGAGAAGTAAATAAGAAAGTTTGAAGGTTTGTAAAGCTTATAGATATATTTTATGGCAAATGCCAGTCAAGCAATTTTGGATTTGGGATTAATACCATTTCACTTGAAAAATAATCCAGATATGCAAGCTACAAGAAGCAGCGCCTCGACTGCGCTCGGCAACCGGGAGCAGAGGCATAGAGGAAGTGGTGATTTGTATCAGTACTTAAGTGAATTGGTATGACTCCACAAATAAATCTGGCAACTTTGACCATTCCGCTAACATTGGTCACAATCAACACAAAAGCACCACTTTGGCTAAATATTAAGATTTCTAGAGATTTTTGTGAAAATAATTTGTGTCTAGTTACAGGAAATACTGAGCGATAAATATTCATCCCTAGCTCCTAGCCTGAATTTTCTGGTTTTAAAGCTTATACCCAAAGGCTTCTCAAGGAAGTACTACACTATTAGAATTATGATGAAGTGTGTAAAAAAAGGTTGAGAACAATGACACCATCTTTAGCAAATTTTCTTTGGAGTCTGGCTTGGGGTACTGCGATCGTTGTTATCCCTGCTACTGTTGGGCTAATTTTCATTAGCCAAAAAGATAAAATCCAACGTTCTTAATCTTTTGTCGAGTCAATTAGACTCTAAGACAAGTATTCTGTCAGCTAATTACCTAATTGCATTCACATTAGCAATCTTCCTTGTGAGGACAGGGTATACTTAGCTGACAGATACAAATTTTTTTGGCTGGCAATGATTAAAAAGCTTCAGACCTTCTGAGCCAAAAGCCGTGAAGCTCAACTATATTGTGATTAATTAAAGTAGTGATTTTAATTTTGACTCGCTAACATAGATTGTGATATTGGGATAAAGAACAATGCTAAATTTTGGGCTGAACTCAGCCAGTGTTCTGGCTCAGGTCAATGTGGGAACGAACTCAGCCAGTATTCTAGGAATTTTCCTGGCTGTGGCTGGGGCAGCACTGTATTTTATGCGGACTGTACGCCCAGAACTTTCACGAGATCAAGATATCTTTTTTGCGGCTGTAGGTTTACTCTGCGGCTTTATTTTGATTTTCCAAGGATGGCGGTTAGACCCGATTTTGCAATTTGGTCAATTGCTGTTGGTGGGAACAACGGTGTTTTTTGCGGTGGAAAGTATTCGCCTACGTAGTATCGCTACTCAGCAAGCCAAGCGTAATACTCCAATTGTCGATAGAGAACGGGAAGTCAGCGATAACTATTCATATAATAGGAGGTCGCGCAAAGACTATGAAGCTGAGGTAGAAGACGAGTACGAACCACTACCTTATGAGGAGGAAGAACCTCCAGCACGTCCGAGAATTCGGGGTAGCAGAGATGAACGCTCATCTCGTGATGATTATTATGAGGAGCAACCACCCCGCCGCTCAAATCGTCGTCCCAGCAATGAACGGACAGACACAACTGATAAAAATCGTCGCCGGACTTCTACTCGTTCCAATAGCCGTTCGACTGAGAAATATGACGATGAAGGAAGTTGGGGTTCGGCTTCCACAAGACAGGTAGATGATTGGGAAAGTCCCAGTGATGAAGGGAGAAAACCTGCTCGTCGTGGAAGTAACGGTACTCAGCGTCCAGAAAGCCGGGAAGATGATGTTCCGGCTAGACCCAGAAAACGTCGTCCATCTGCTGAGACAAGTTCGCGCCGCGACAGTGCAGATGATGATGTCATCCCCGCAGATTACGTTCCATACAAGCCAATAGACCAGTCTGATGATGAATCAGATAATTCAACTAATTTTGATGATGTCTAAAACTGGTGGGATGGATGTAAGCTAGAGGCGATGTAAAAAATAACAGTAGAGGTGAAAAAATTTACGCCTATTGTGTGGCTCCAAAGACCGATTCATTGGAGCCTGATTTTTGGCTTAAGTAGCTTACTTGTATCTTGTGGTGCCAGTGAGATTCCCCTGGGGCCGACTTCGTTAAACAGCCGTTATACAGAAGAACAACCGACGTTAAGTGGTAACGGTCGGTTCTTGGCGTTTGTTTCAAATCGTAATGGTAGTCACCAATTACTCATATATGATTTGCAACAGCAAACATTTGTGAGAACTCCGGGTTTAAATCGACCAGAGACAATTAGTGAAAGCCCTAGCTTGAGCTATACAGGGCGTTATATTGTTTATTTAACAAGCGACCAAGGTAGACCAGTGGTAGCCCTTTACGATCGCGCCATACAACAGTCGCAAGTTCTCACACCTGTCTATCGTGGCTGGGTGCGAAATCCTGGGATTAGCCCTGATGGACGTTATGTTGTGTTTGAAACAGCCAGTCGTGGTCAATGGGATATTGAAGTTTTAGACCGTGGCCCGAATGTTGAATTAGATATTCCTAATGGGGCGACGGTGGATGGGCCGAGGAATTGAGGAGAGAGGGACAGGAGAGACAAGGGAGACAAGGGAGACGAGGGGGACAAGGGAGATGAGGGGAAATTAACAAAGGACAAAGGACAAATGACTAATGACAAATGACTAATGACTAATACGACTAATGACCAAACGTAGTATTTTTATATTTGCTTGTTGTAGTTTACTAACTGGTTGTTTTGGCTATCCCCGGTTGGTGAGTTATCCGTTTGATCCGGGGGGGCGGAGTATGAATAGTTTAGCTTCGGAGTTAAATCCGCAAACTTCTGGGAGATATATTGTTTTTATTAGCGATCGCCGGGGTAGTCAAGATGTTTATATGTTTGATACCCTGACGCGCAATTTAATTGATTTACCTGGTTTAAATGCTTTAGATACGATCGCCTCTCACCCCAGCGTTTCTCAAGATGGTCGTTATGTTGTATTTGCTGCTAGTCGTCAGGGGCGATCGGCGATTTTTTTATATGACCGCGAAACCCGTCAATCTCGCAATTTGACTAATAATTTGCAAGCGGAAGTTCGTCACCCAACTATTAGTGCTGATGGGAGTCGAATTGCCTTTGAGTCGAGTAATAACGGGCAGTGGGATATTTTAGTTTATGACCCTTTTGGGCGACCATTAGATATACCCCAAGATCCTCGATAAAAATAGGGAGTTGGGAGTGGGGAATTGGGAATAAGGTTTTAGATATAGGGTTTAGGGGTATGAGGGGTGGGAAGTGTGGGAGGATGGTGAAGAAAATTTTCCCCCCACACTCCCCTCTCTCCCCACACTCCCTACTCCCTACTCCCTACTCCCTTAATTTTCTGTACAGATTCAATGAGCGATCGCACTTGTTCTGTCCCGGCTGATGGTTCAAAAGACAAGGGGAATTTACCTTTGGCGATCATTCTTAATCCCAGGGGGGCGAGACTTAATAATCCTCTCAAATCACGGAAATAATTACCCACAACTTGCAGACCAAATTGGCGTTCATCAATCCAGCCACCTTCTTTGACTAATTCCACCAAAACTTTGCGGTGACGTAGGGAACGGGTATCAGCTGTTTGTTTGTGAGAGAGAATTTCTTGTTTAATTTTGGTAATTTGTTCCAGGGGGGCGACTTCCATTGGACAAACGGAATCGCAATATAAACAACGAGTGCAACCCCACACTCCTTTAGTACCTTCGTTGTAATTTTCTAAGCGATTTTCTGTATCACCATCACGAGAATCTGCAACCATTCGATAGGCTTTAGCTAAAGCATGGGGGCCGACAAAATCAGGATTCACTTCGCGGGCGTTGCATTCAGAATAACAAGCACCACACATAATACAGTTACCAGTTTGATCTAAAAGCGATCGCTCTTGGGGTGTTTGTAAAAATTCTCGTTCTGGAATTTGTCTGGCTGCTGTACTAACATAAGGAGCGACTGCTTCCAAATTGTCCCAAAAACTGCTCATATCTACCACTAAATCTTTAATCACAGGCATATTACCCAGGGGTGCAACTGTGATTTCTAAGTTGGGATTTTCTGTATTGGTCAAAGATTGAATTTGCTGTAATCTAGCTATTTCACTCCCGACGTTTTCTTTACAAGCTAAAGCCGAACGCCCATTAATTCGCATTGCACAACTACCACATATAGTATTGCGGCAATTTTTGCGAAATGCTAATGTACCATCTTGCTCCCATTTAATGCGATTTAGACAGTCAAGGATTGTATTACCAGGTTCTACCTCTAGTGGGTAAGTTTGCACCACAGGTAGAGAATTTTGTTGCTGTCGAATAACCTTAAAAATAACTTTCATTGCCACCAACCAAGGTCTTAAAATTGCTTTACCAGCCTGAAAAATCATAACTAAAGGCTAGTAGGTGCGAAAATTGAGCTATACTCTTGTTGCTCTTAATTCAATGCCTAGTGTTAAAAGGCTGATGAGCAAAGAGCCACTGATTATAGTTCCAGGATAACCATTAAAATTTTAGTTGTATTACCACCATGTCCGAGATTTATGTTAAGCTCTGAGCTTTAGTACCAAACAGGCGATCGCAGCTGATTGTTTACCTTCCCTGTTTGGGAGTTATAAATAAAAGAGTTTTTCGGGAGACCAACTTAAGTTAATTATCTACATAACGATAATATTCCCATTTACTACACTTCATCTGCTTAATACATCTTTATATCTACAAGGCTTGTAGCTAAAATCTACTTATTGGAGAAATTAGGAAAATAATTACCAAAAGTTAATTTTGGCTGATCTGGAAGTCTCAAAGCTGATAATAAACATCTAATGAGGCTAATCAAGGACTTGACAGATGGGCAAGATATTTATTCTTCCCATAGACAGACACTCAAAATACTTAAGAGGTTGTTTGACTTGTGAGAATCAACTCGCAAGTCAAACCTCTCTGTATTTTTGTCTCTTCTCAATTTCCAATATCAAAGAATGGCTCTTGCTCAAAACTACCGATCTAACTTTAGATGAATTTTTATAAAAGTGATGCAGCAATACGCATGGTAGCTAATAAACCCACATGAAAATCCTGACTGCTTGTTACCTCGTTAAGCTAAATGATTGAGATAAAAGTTTGTCTGTAAATTAAATTCAAACATAAACAATTATTTTGCTATTATTAGTCCATGCTAGTATTTAATATAAAATTACGAAGTAACAAAACTAGTCTCAATCGTCTTATCAGCGCGATTACCACTACTTTGTTTTTTCGTAACCTAGAGACATAAAATTTTTTGTCTCTACATCTGAGGCAAAAGGTGTATGTCCAAGAGAGCATAACAAATACTATGCTGTCTTAAGCTTAAGAGGAAGAACGGTTAAAACCTACAACTCAAGAGCAATAAAGGCAAGTACTGACAGTGGAAAACCTGCAATTCCTTGGGTCTACTACTTATTTGGAGTAGAAACAACCTTATTTGTAAAGGTGACTTAAAGTTACACCGCTACAGTAGCGCCAAAAGAGAAAATTATTGCGTTTTCAATGGCGGATCATGGTTAAAAGTGCCCTAAAATCACCAAAATAAATGTCTGTGACAATGCTGGCTTTAATCTGTTGCAGGCAAACATAATATAGGCGCTTGTTGCTCCTCTATCAGTAGCAATTTAACCCTTCCCTTAAAATTTTGAGTATCTTTTTGCGGATACTCGAAAGTTAAATACTGCCGTCAGACTACATAGTTTATCAGTTTGGAGAGAGTAAGGATAATTTGAGCGTAATGACAGAAACTGCAACTGCACCATTAACGGGAAAAGCACTGCTTGCTAAGGTAAAAGAACTTTCTAATTTACCTAGAAGAGAAAGAGCAAAGCAGTGTGGCTATTACACTGTTACTAAGAATAACCAGGTGCGCGTCAATCTGACTGATTTTTATGATGCTTTACTATCGGCTAGAGGAATTCCCTTAAGTCCAGAAGCACCTAAAGATGGCCGTGGCCGCGAACCGACATATCGGGTTAGTGTTCATCAAAATGGTCAAATTGTCATTGGTGCAACTTACACCAAGGCAATGGGTTTAAAACCAGGAGATGAATTTGAAATTAGACTGGGTTACAAACATATTCACCTGATTCAACTGGGTGAAAGTGATAAAAAAATCTCCCCAGATGACATAGATGAGGTAGATGAAGACTTAGACGAAGAAGAGTAAATTGTTGCGTAGTAGGGAGAGTTTTCGGGAAATCCTGAGCAAACATATCCCTACTACTAGAGCAAATAACTCTGTTTAAGAATTCTGTACTAATAAAACGATACGATGAGACATATGACTCAAGCCACAAATTTTGCTAGAGTCTTGACGACCAATTAAAAAGTCTATCGTGTTTTGTTTATTTGATTTAGCAATTTTTTTTCAGCCATCAGGCAACACAATACTGTTATTGCGAGAAAATGCACCAGTAGCTGTTGTCTTGATGGCATTTTTTATTAGCTGGGTAGTATGTTGGCTGCCATTGGCAGTCATATCTGCTATTTTTATGGGTTGGCAACCAACAAAACCTTTACAGCCAGAACAGAAGTTACCCTTCATTGTGACGCTTTACTTATTAGCTCCCCTAGTGCTTTGGGGCGTAATTTGGCTGTTTTGTAGGTCTTTTGCTGAGTATGGCTTAGGAGTAAATCTTTCCCTGATGGGTGGTATGGGGATAGGTTTTGGTTTAGGAGTACTCAGCCTCGCTGTAATGTTTGCTGTGGAATTGAGGCTTGGTTGGTGTGAATTTGCCCAGATTAATATTAAAGTCTTACCATCTATCTTGTTGCCAATTTTATTAGTCGCGTTATTGGTAGGTGGCGTAGAAGAATTAGTTTTTCGTGGGTTTTTATTGACGGAATTAGAAAGAAATTACTCAATATGGATAGCAGCCGCAATTTCTAGCTGTATATTTGCTATCTTGCACTTAGTTTGGGAACAGAATGAAACTCTACCACAAGTACCGGGACTGTGGCTGATGGGAATGATGTTAGTGATGGCGAGAATAGCAGACAAAGGCAGTTTGGGTCTCGCTTGGGGATTACATACAGCTTTGGTATTTGCGATCGCTACTATAGATACAGCCCAACTCATCACTTACACAGGTAAAGTACCAGAATGGTGGACTGGTAAGTACAAAAAACCCCTGGCTGGGTTAGCTGGGGTTTTTTGCGTTCTGGGAGCTAGCCTAATACTCTGGTTATTTTCCGTGTTATGAGACAACAAACTTATACTTTGTTTAAGGTTATTGCTGAGAGGGGAAGATTTGCAAAAGTAACTATCTTACTTGATAAGCGTACAAACAACCAGCCTCTAATTCTTATTGATGATTCAGCTTTCGATGCTTGCTTTGATGACAGGCTTAACCTGCCAGCTCTTAAAGATGGTGCTAGAGTTGGAGTTCAGTATGCTCTTCAATCAGTTGAGCAGGTTATTGATACAACACAACTAACTTTTTGTGTAACAGAAATTGTTGCACATCCTTTTGATTCTGATCCAGGAACAGTAGCTTATGCAGCTTGTCATGCAACTTGGGCCTTATTTAACATAAATTCTTCAACTACTCCTCAGTTACGTTCTTGGCTTACTGATAAGCTACATCAGTATCCAGTATAAATTTTAAATTGAGGTGGTCTATAGATTTGACGAACGCGATCGCTTTTTTATTCATGTTAAGCTGATTTTTATATCATCAAATTAACTGTTAATTTCATGTTGAGTCTATGATTGACCTCAATAACATTCACTCGCTCTCGGAATTTCAGCGAAACACCAAACAGTACATCCAGCAGATGGAAGAAAGCGAAAAACCGCTCGTGCTGACTGTTAATGGTGCTGCTCAACTTGTTGTCCAGGATGCTAAAGCCTATCAAAAGCTCTTGGAACGTTTAGAATATGCTGAAACTGTAGCTGCACTCAGACAAGGAATTCAGGAAATCGAGCAAGGAAAAGGAGTTCCAGCTAAAGAAGCACTAGAAGGTTTAAGAAGAAAGCATGGAATTTCGCGTTGACATCTCTCCATTAGCATTAGCTGATGCGGAAAATGCCTATCTTTGGATTCGAGAACAAGATTCTGATTTGGCTGACAAGTGGTTTGACGGACTGCTTGATGCAATTCATTCGCTTTAACGCTTTCCGGCTCGTTGTCCTGTAACTCCTGAAAGTGAGGAGTTAGGAATGGAGATTCGCCAATTGCTCTACGGAAAATCGAAAAGATTCCGCTACCGAATTCTTTTCGGGATCTCTGAAACTGAAGTGAACATTTATCGAATTAGACATACTGCACAACAATACTTGACAAAAGATGATGTGGAGTTATAGAAATAATCAAAATTATTGTTTAGTAGTATTTTAATGTTGAGAAATACGATCGCACCCCTTATTCTCCTAGTGCGATCGCATTCATTTTGGACTGCCTTAATTAAACAAGTGCAACTGAGCAATAACAGTACTCACCAAATGATGAGTGATGGGTAGACTATCAATCACCATCGCTAAACATAACAGCATCATGTAAGAGATGGAGTAGAGAAACAGTTCCCTGGCTACAGTGCGGTCTTCTGGCTGTTGTAATAAACACCAGGATTTGCGGATAAATAATCCACCTAAACCAGCTGCGATCGCTGCATAAATAATCCCACTGGCGTGCAGGGGATAAAACAACAACAACGTGGCGATGACTGTAGTTAGGGTATAGTACCAAATTTGTTTGACTGTGGCTGTTGCACCAGCAATCACCGGAAGCATTGGTATGCCTACCTTGGCGTAGTCATCACGAATCATCAACGCCAGCGCCCAGAAATGGGGGGGTGTCCACAAAAAGACAATGGCAAAAATTAACCATGCTGCCCAGCTTAAAGTATCTGTCACAGCCGCCCAACCTACCAAAGCCGGAATCGCACCAGCAGCCCCACCAATCACAATATTTTGAGTGCTGTGACGCTTGAGCCAATGGGTGTAAATCAGTACATAAAAAACAATGCCAGAGAATGCCAGACAAGCTGCCAGTAAATTAGCAAACACAGCCAGTAGGGTAAACGAAAGTACAGCCAAAACGGCTGCAAAAATCAGTGCATCTCTTGGCTGTACCCTGCCAGAAGGCATGGGACGATGGCGCGTCCGTTCCATTTCATAATCAATATCTCTGTCGTAGATACAGTTAATTGTCTGGGCGCTGGCTGCTGCCAAAGTACCACCAGTCAGAGTGACTAACAACAGTAACGGGTCTACTTGTCCCTTCGCTGCCACCCACATACTCCCAGCCGTGGTAATCAAAAGCAAGGGAATAATGCGGGGTTTTGTTAGTTGGTAATAGCTTTGAATTACCTGGAGGAATGTTTCGTGGTGGCGAGAGACATTAGTCTCAATCATCTTGGTTCTATTTCCTTAATTGTCAACAATGTGTGTCTAGTTTCTGTCTGGCTGTGGAGAGCGATTTGCCCAGACTACCTTTACTTGGAGAAGAATCTTGAACCTTGCCGTTTCTGTGTTTGAAGCGTCAATTAAGTTGCTAGTGTTTGAGAAACTGAGGCAAAGGTAAAGACAGGGAGACTTACACCAGTTTTAGTTACCGGAGATGCGGTTAATGGCTCAATGACTAATGGCTAATGTCTTATCACCATTAGTCAAGAGTCATGGTAGCGATCGCATCAGTTTATCCCCAAAAGGTTAATTTAGGGATTTGAGCTAATGGCTGGGTTAGACAAACTGTTGATTTCACGACTAGCAGCCCAATCACGCAATGCTAGAACCGTAAAACCCACCAAAGTACCTAACAAAGCAGCACCTACAGCTTGGTGAGAGACCGTTAACGGCTCGACTTGCAAATGCAAGCGAAAAGTAGCAACTCCCAACAAAATTTGTAAAATTAACAAACCACCAGCCATATTTGCCAATCGCCGCAAAGCGGGATGGAGGGCTGGTGTACGCCAGGAAATTAACACTACTGCTAAGGTGGCGACGGTTGGCGGGACTAAACCAAAAATATGGCTGTACATCACAGAGCAGAGTTCTGCCGTACCAAAACACTGGTGTAGCGCCCAACGAGAACCCACAACCGCACCCAGTAAACTCTGCACGTACACCAAAATAGCTGCCGCTAAACCAATCCAGGGCAACTTACCGACATTGCCAGTTCCCTGATATGGAGCTATGGCTGTACCGACGACTAGTAGGGTGGTAAAAAATAACAGTGCTGTTCCCAAGTGGGCGGTAACGATATCAAACCGCAGCAATTCGGTGACTGTGAGTCCCCCTAAGATGCCTTGAAACACGATTAAAAACAGGGCGAAGCTTGCAGCCCAAGGCAACCAGACAGGCAAAGAACGACGGTGCCACCAAGATAAACCAGCAAGTGCGATCGCGCTCACACCAATTAAGCTTGCATCCAAGCGGTGAAACCACTCCAAAAACACTTGGAGATTCATTTGTTTGGCTGGTACCAGTTCCCCGTAGCATAGGGGCCAGTCTGGGCAAGCAAGTCCGGCATTCATTACACGGGTGGCAGAGCCAATAGCCATTAAAATCAACGTGGCTATAGCCATTCGCCACACCAAGCGACGAATCATTTCCTTCGGCTTTTGCTGCTCGATTGTCGCATCATTTTGTTGTTTTAGGACAAATTCGTTCATGAACGATTCCTTCTGCCGATCTTGGTAGTAGCTCTCTTAAAATTTCTAATTTTTCCTTGCCAACCCCTCTCCACCCTAGCGTATACAACTTGGTTTCGAGATGGAGTTTCACTTATTACTTTGAATCACTTCAGATGGTTTTAGTCTGAAGCTTTAGGTATTTTTCAAGATGTGTCATAGACAGTTAACAAACAATTTTGCTAACCTAAATTTTTTCTTAAATTTTTCCAGCGATCGCTATTTATCCTTGTCAGTATCTAATAAATCTCTTTTACTCAGAAATAGGAAAGTGGCTGAAAAAATTAATAAAAATTTCAGACCATTTAGCTTTTTGTTTAATAGCCTAGACTACCTTAGTAAGTGGGCAGCTTTAAAAAAACGTAGTCAATTAATTCTAGGTAAGCCGTGAAAATTCCAAGTTCAGTCTGGACATTACTGATTGGCATCGGACTAACGTTAGCCAGTCTTTGGTACGGTCAAAATCACGGTCTGTTGCCAACAGCAGCTTCAGATGAAGCCATCTTAATTGATGGTTTATTTAATTCGATGATGACCGTTTCTGTCGGTATATTTTTGCTTGTTGAAGGTGCTTTAATCTACTCTGTAATTAAATATCGACGACGCGCTGGTGATCAAGAAGACGGGCCGCCAGTGGAAGGTAATGTTCCACTAGAAATCCTCTGGACGGCGATCCCCGCCATTATCGTCATCGGTATTTCTGTCTATAGCTTTGAAGTTTATAACGACATCGGTGGCTTCGATCCCCACGCCGTTCACGAAGCGCCGATGAATCAAAGTTCGATGAATATGCCAGGAGCCGCGATTGCTGCCACTTTGACGGAAGCTCCTGTCAACCGCAATCAAGCAAAATCTGATGAGGCGATGCAAGACCCAGCCACCGCAGCCGTCCGCAATGCTGATCAAATTCCCCAAAAGGTTGATGCTCCTGGTGTTGGTAGTGTGGCTCCAACTCTAGGCGCTAGTCCTGACAAAGCAGGTCAGCCAGCGAGTTTGATCGTCAATGTCACAGGTCTGCAATATGCCTGGATTTTTACCTATCCCGAAACCGGAGTGACCACAGGCGAGTTACACGTTCCCATCGGGCGGGAAGTACAAGTCAATATGACCGCTAACGATGTAATTCATGCCTTTTGGGTGCCAGAGTTCCGCGTAAAACAAGATGCGATCCCCGGTAGACAAAGCGAAATTCGCTTTACACCCAAAAAAGCTGGCGATTATGCCCTAATTTGTGCAGAACTTTGCGGCCCTTACCACGGCGCGATGCGAACCCAAGTGGTTGTGGAAAGTCAAGAGAATTTTGACAAATGGATGCAAGAGCAGTTGGTGGCAAGTCATGAAACCATGAATCAAGCCATTGCTGTCAATCCATCTGACTTGACTCCCGATGAATATCTCGCTCCCCGTATCAAAGAAATGGGAATTAAGCCAGAAACTTTACATCAAATTCAACATAGTCATTAGTCATTGGTCATGAGTCATTGGTCATACATGACGCAGGACAAAGGACAAACGACAAAGGACAAATGACAACTAACTCCTATGACACAAGCCCAAATACAAGAAACTGCCAATATCCCGGTGCTGATTGATGAGCCAGGGAAGCGAAAATGGCGAGATTACTTTAGCTTCAACACAGACCATAAGGTGATTGGGATTCAATACCTAGTCACTTCCTTCATTTTTTACTGCATTGGCGGTGTTTTAGCTGACTTGGTACGGACAGAACTACGTACGCCGGAAGTCGATTTTGTCACCCCAGAAGTGTACAACAGCTTGTTTACACTGCACGCCACAATCATGATTTTCTTGTGGATTGTGCCAGCAGGTGCGGGGTTTGCCAATTATTTGATTCCCCTGATGATTGGGGCTAAGGATATGGCATTCCCCAGATTGAATGCTGTGGCTTTTTGGATGATCCCGGTTGGGGGTTTAATGCTGGTGGCGAGTTTAGCTGTAGGCGACGCGCCGGATGCTGGTTGGACTTCTTACCCGCCTCTGAGCTTGGTGACAGGCCAGGTGGGTGAGGGGATTTGGATTATGAGTGTGCTGTTGCTCGGTACGTCATCGATTTTGGGGGCTATTAATTTTCTCGTCACCCTAATCAAGATGCGGACTCCAGGTATGGGAGTACATCAAATGCCTTTGTTTTGTTGGGCGATGTTTGCGACTTCAGCACTGGTGTTGATGTCTACTCCTGTTTTAGCCGCCGGTTTGATTTTGCTGGCTTTTGACTTACTAGCAGGGACAACATTTTTTAACCCGACTGGTGGTGGTGATCCCGTAGTTTACCAGCATATGTTCTGGTTTTACTCCCATCCGGCGGTGTACATCATGATTTTGCCTTTCTTTGGGGCAATTTCTGAGATTATTCCCGTACATTCTCGTAAACCAATTTTCGGTTATAAAGCGATCGCCTACTCATCCCTAGCAATTAGCTTTTTGGGGCTGATAGTTTGGGCGCACCACATGTTTACCAGTGGTATTCCCGGTTGGTTGCGGATGTTCTTTATGATCACGACGATGATCATCGCTGTACCCACGGGGATCAAAATTTTCAGTTGGTTAGCAACCATGTGGGGCGGCAAAATTCAACTCAACTCCGCCATGTTATTTGCCATTGGTTTTGTTGGTACCTTCGTAATTGGTGGTATCAGTGGTGTCATGTTGGCGGCTGTACCCTTTGATATTCACGTTCACGATACTTATTTTGTCGTGGCGCACCTCCACTATGTATTGTTTGGTGGTAGCGTGTTGGGGATTTTTGCCGCTATTTATCACTGGTTCCCGAAGATGACGGGACGAATGGTCAACGAATTTTGGGGTCAGGTGCATTTTGCTCTGACCATTGTTGGTCTGAATATGACCTTCTTACCCATGCACAAGCTAGGGATGATGGGGATGAATCGCCGCGTCGCTCAGTATGACCCCAAATTCACCCTACTGAATGAAATTTGTACTTATGGCGCTTACATACTTGCTGTTTCCACCTTTCCATTCATTATTAATGTGATTTGGAGTTGGTTGTATGGCGAGAAGGCTGGTAATAATCCTTGGCGGGCGCTTACCCTAGAGTGGATGACAACTTCCCCACCAGCAATTGAAAATTTTGAGGGATACCCAGTCTTAGCTACAGGGCCTTACGACTACGGCTTAGAAAGAGCTAACGAAGGTGTACCATTATCCGATGCCAATCCTTTATTATCGGCTGGCCCCAACTCAGTACTCCGTGCTGATCCTGATGAGCCATATCCCACCATTGAGTCTGACTTGGAACAGCGTGTTTCTGGGACTAGGGATTAGTGTTGGTCAGATCCCCGACTTCTTAGAGAAGTCGGGGATCTAGCAGCCATACTGCATTTTTCATACTTCATACTTCACACTTTATAAAAATTCATGCAAAGTCAAACCATTGACCCAGCTAAAACTGAATTAAATCATCATCACAGTACAGCCACAGTTGATCATCACGAAGCACATCCAGATCATCGCTTGTTTGGTTTGTTTGTCTTCTTGGTGGCTGAAGGGATGATTTTTATGGGCTTATTCGGAGCCTATTTAGCTTTTCGTTCCACCTTACCTGTGTGGCCGCCGGCGGGTACTCCAGAGTTAGAATTATTGCTGCCTGGAGTCAACACCGTTAATCTAATTGCCAGCAGTTTTGTGATGCACAATGCTGATACAGCAATTAAAAAGAATAATGCGCGGGGGGCGCGAATTTGGTTAGCCATCACTGCCGCAATGGGGGCAATTTTCTTGGTAGGTCAGGTATATGAATATACTCACCTAGAATTTGGTTTAACCACCAATTTATTCGCCAGTGCCTTTTATGTGTTGACTGGGTTCCACGGACTACACGTTACTATCGGTGTTTTAGCAATTGTGGCAGTGTTGTGGCGATCGCGCGTTCCCGGTCATTATAGTAATGAAAAACACTTCGGTATTGAAGCCGCAGAAATCTACTGGCACTTTGTAGACGTAATTTGGATAATTTTATTCGGATTACTGTATCTTCTGTAGGTATTAATTACCAAGTTGTTCACTCCACGCGAATAACTTAAAAATCAACCCCCATCGGGGGTTTTTTTATTGCAACTTTATCAGTGCTGAGTTGGGAGTGCTGAGTATAAGCTTATAGCAGAAGGCAGGAGGCAGAAGGAAAAGTCTTACTATTCCTAGCATTCAAGCTTTCAAATTGTCCTAACATATCTGACTACGGCTATATTAGTTGGAACTGACGCAAAACACCTCTCAAACTCTCATTTCTCCGTGAACTCTGTGCCTCTGTGGTTCGTTTTTTCATGATTTTGCGAGTCACGTTAGTTTAAGAATGTTATGAGCTATTGGTCATTTGTACTGACGAAGAACTAATGACTAAACTAACGCTTTCAATAACGCTTGGAGTTTGAGTTGAACTTCAGCAAATTCCTTATCGGGGTCAGAACCGGCGACGATACCTGCACCTGCGTACAGTCTAGCGCGATCGCCATCAATTAAGGCCGAACGAATCCCCACAATAAATTCGCAGTTACCTTGAGAGTCTATCCAACCCAAAGGTGCAGCATATAAACCCCTCTCAAAGCTTTCGTAACGCCGAATTTCTGCACAAGCCACGTCTCGCGCTGCGCCAGCAACGGCTGGTGTGGGATGCAGTTGCGCCACAATTTTTAAGGGGTGGACGTTAGGGGGAACAATGGCGCTAATGGGTGTCCATAAATGTTGGATGTTAGATAGCTGTCGCAGACGTGGTGGTAATGTTTGAGGGGATAATCCTAGTTGTGATAAGCGTTGAGTTATAAAATCAATGACTAATGAGTGTTCATGTCTTTCTTTTTCACTGTTGAGTAAGCGATTTGCATTCGCCGCGTCTTCGGCTGGTGTTTTACCCCGTGGCGCAGAACCAGCTAAAGCATCGGTGATTAATTGTTGATTTTGAATACAAATTAATCTTTCTGGACTTGCACCGATAAAGTTTTGTCCTTTACCATTACTGGTGGAAAAAACATAACAATTAGGATGAATTTTTCTAAGATTATCTAATGATTTATATAAATTAAACTGATGATTTGCCCGGACATCTAAAGCATCTGCTAAAACAATTTTGCTGAGATGACTAGCTTGGATTTTTTCTAAAGCCGAAATAACAGAACGCTTAAATGCTTTACCTTGCGTTACAGGTTGTTTACTAAAATGGGTTGAGAAAAAGTCAAGTTTAGGTGAGAAATATTCTAAAGAATTAATCAGTTCGACTTTACTCCATAAATCATGCCAGATTTTATCTAAATTGGTGTTGGCTGTGATTAATAGGTTAGCGACTAAGATACAGTCCTGATTTTTTACAGCTATTTGCCAGCGCGGTAAAAATATCGTCGCTGAAGGAAAAGGATAATCTGTTTGAATATTTTGGTTAAAAAAACTAAAGTAACAAAAAAAGCGGGGACTGGCAAAAGGTTTGTTAATATCTCCAAAAGGAATTATATTTTTTAGACAACTTTTGATAAAATATTCTGCTTGATTAAATCGGTCTTGCCCATTAATTTGTAATTTTGTGACAGCATCAATCGCGGCGATCGCTTCGCCTTTACCTCTATTCTCAAAGTAAAAATTTATTTCATTTGCTTGCGCTAGTTTATCCAATACAACTAAAGGATCAACCCAGTCGAGTTCTAGGGAAATACTCACAATTTGCCGACAATTATTGGTGAGGCAATTTTCTTGAACCGCTAACAGAAATTGGTATATGTCTTTGTGCGTTACAAAGAAGTTGTTACGACATGGTGAAACTGTCATGGATCTAGGAATAGTAAATTTTTTTTAAGTAATCTTCCTAAAGTGTAATTAATCATGGTCTATTTCTACAGGTATCATATTCAGACGACATTTCACCAGAGTATAGTTTGCTTTGTTTTAGGTATTACCAAACGCTGACAATCTATGCTCAGTTTTAGCCTGCAACCAAAAAATAAGTTTTACTAAGGATATGCTTAATCAGTTCAAAAAAGTGCTGACTATTCAGGGCTAATTGCTGAGTAAAATAATTAAAGAAGAATTCAGAAGTCAGGATTTAGGAGGCAGAATTAATGAGTGGGGATGCAAGCCAGTCATTAATTCTAGACCAATGATTTTGAGATGTTTGAGGGTTGAACTCATTGATTCACACCTAACATAGACTGAATTCTATTTTGATAAGCAATCAATATTAACTAATGACTACCAAGCAGATTTCACATTCCAAAAATAAGCTGTGGATGGCGGCAATTAAACCACCAATGTACAGTGTGGCGATTATGCCTATATGGATAGGAACAGCAATTGCTTTTGCCGAAAAGAAGATTTTGAATACAACAGTATTTTTAACTTTTTTAGTAGCAGCAATATTAATTCTGGCATGGGAGAACTTAAGTAATGATGTATTTGATTCTGAAACAGGAATCGATAAAAATAAACATCATTCCCTAGTGAATTTAACAGGGAAGAAGTCGCTTATATTTTGGTTGGCAAATCTGTGTTTGGTAATTGGGTTGTTAGGAATACTCGCGATCGCTATTTGGCAACAAGACCCAACTGTGATCATCATGGTGTTAGCGGCTTGTGCTTTGGGTTATATGTACCAAGGGCCACCCTTTCGGCTAGGATACCAAGGATTAGGCGAAATTCTCTGCTTTTTTGCTTTTGGGCCTTTATTAGTGCCAACAGCATATTACAGCCAAACTCAAACTTGGTCATTTGCTAGTTTTGCAGCTTCGGTGATTGTTGGGATTGTGACTAGCTTAATTTTGTTTTGTTCACACTTTCACCAAGTTAAGGATGACATAGCCGCAGGAAAGCGATCGCCAATTGTGCGTTTAGGTACAACCAACGGTGCAAAAGTTTTAGTTTGGTTTACCGCCAGTATCTATCCTTTGTCTTTGTTGTTGGTGATTTTGGGAATCTTCCCAGTCTGGACATTATTGAGTTGGCTGAGTCTACCATCCGCCTTCAAATTATGTCGTCACGTCCAAGAAAATCACAACTATCCAGATAAAGTTAGCAACTGTAAATTTATCGCGGTGGCTGTACATTTCTGGAGTTGTTTGTTCTTGGGTGTAGGGTTTTTTATTGGGTGATGAGTTGTAAGAGGTACGAAAAGAATAATTAACCGCAGATGGACGCAGATGAACGCAGATAAATTTGTACCTCAACATTCACACTTCGACTTACCTCGACTTCGCTCGGTACAAGTCGCTCAGTGTCCAGCACTCAGCACTCAGCACTCAGCACTCAGCACTCACACTTCGACTTACCTCGACTTCGCTCGGTACAAGTCGCTCAGTGTAAAGCACTCAGCACTCAGCACTCAGCACTCAGCACTTTTCACATTTCGTCCTTACCAGCGTAAATTTGCGCGTCCACTCACTACTCATCATGGTGTTTGGGAGATGCGCGAAGGAATTATCTTGCGTCTGGTTGATGAAGCGGGGAATGTTGGCTGGGGGGAAATTGCACCTATTAGTTGGTTTGGTTCGGAAACTTTAGATCAAGCTTTGAATTTTTGTCGCCAACTACCTAAAGAAATTACATCTGAAACTATTGTTTCAATTCCTGATGATTTACCCGCTTGTCAATTTGGGTTTGAGTCAGCGTTTGATGGAATGGGGAGTAGGGAGTGGTGGTTCGACTACTTCGGCTGCGCTCAGTACAAGTCCGCTCACCAACCGGGATTGCGTGAGAATTTGAGTTGTAGCGGGTTACTTGCTGCGGGTGAAGTGGCTTTACAACAATGGCAAACCCTATGGCAACAAGGATATCGTACATTTAAATGGAAAATTGGTGTTGATGCGATCGCCAAAGAACTCGCAATTTTTGATAACCTATGTCGTAGCTTACCCGCCTCAGCTAAACTGCGCCTCGATGCTAACGGCGGACTCAGCTATGAAGAAGCCGAGTTATGGCTAGAAACTTGTGGCAAAATTCAGGGTGAAGTAAGCGCAGAAATTGAATTTTTAGAACAACCCTTACCTGTGAAAGACTTAGCAGGGATGTTGGAGTTAAGTAAATTTTACCGAACTGCGATCGCATTAGATGAATCTGTCGCCACACTCCAGCAACTCATCAGTTGTTATCAACAAGGTTGGCGAGGAATTTTCGTCCTTAAACCCGGAATTATCGGTTCACCATCAAAGTTGCGTCAGTTTTACCAACAACATGAAATTGATGCTGTATTTTCCTCTGTATTTGAGACTGTCATTGGTAGACAAGCTGCACTTAACCTAGCAGCCGAATTATCTCGCAAAAACAGAGCCGTTGGTTTTGGCGTTGATCATTTTTTTGCCCAAGCAGCAGCAACAAATCCTGAAAGTTTATGGAACAACTTTTAACTTATCTGCAAAATTTACCTCAATCTGATTGGTTAATTGCTAACAACAGCCATCAATTTTCAGTAATAGCGAAAAAACTATATTTAGAACTCACAGAAATATTAAAACAACGCCACACACCACCAAAAATTATCTTAGCTGAACGCGAACCAGTCAAATTTTTAGCCAGCTTTCTCGCCGCTTGTGCAGCCAATTGTCCGGTATTTCTTTGTAACCCCGACTGGGGAACCCAAGAATGGCAACAAGTATTTGAATTAGTCCAACCAGATATTATCTTAGGAATCAATTTTAATTCCCATTCCTGCTTACTGAGCGAACTTGTACTGAGCGCAGCCGAAGTAGCCGAAGTACACTCCTCATTCTCGGTTGGTGAGCGAACTTGTACTGAGCGTAACCGAAGTAGCCGAACCAATACGTACACTTCGACTTACCTCGACTTCGCTCGGTACAAGTCGCTCAGTGTACAGCACTCAGCACTCAGCACTCAGCACTCAGCACTCATAATGATTCCCACAGGTGGCTCGTCGGGTAACATCAAATTCGCCATCCACACTTGGGAAACCCTCACCGCCTCTGTGCAAGGATTTACAGAATATTTTCAGTTAAACCAAGTGAATTCTTGTTGCATATTACCCCTTTATCATGTCAGTGGGTTAATGCAATTTATCCGTTCTTTTACAACTGGCGGTAAACTCACTATTCTGCCATTCAAAAATTTAGAAACTGGACAAATACCTACAATTCAACCAGCAGAATATTTCATTTCTTTAGTACCAACTCAATTACAACGCCTTTTACAAAATCCAGAATTAACTCAATGGTTAGCCCAATTTCAAACTGTTATGTTAGGGGGCGCACCAGCTTGGCCAGAATTATTAGAAAAAGCCCGCTTTCATAACATAAGATTAGCCCCAACCTATGGTATGACAGAAACCGCCTCGCAAATTGCCACCCTTAAACCTGATGATTTTCTTCAAGGTGAATTTAACAGTGGGCAGATTTTACCTCATGCCCAGGTAACAATTCGCAATCAACAAGGAGAAGTTTTACCACCTAATCAAATTGGGAATATTACTATTCAAGCCAAATCTTTAGCAATTGGTTATTATCCTCATCATTGGGAAAATCAAGGTTATTTGCAAGTAGATGATTTAGGCTTTTTAGATAATCAAGGTTATCTAAATATTATCGGACGCAACAGCGACAAAATCATTACAGGCGGCGAAAACGTTTACCCCTCCGAAATTGAAGCAGCCATCCGCGCAACTCAATTAGTTGTTGATGTTTGTGTAATTGGTGTACCTGATAAACATTGGGGACAAGCCTTAACAGCTATATATATTCCTCAAGATATTAATATTTCTCATTTAGAAATCGCAACGTTACTAAAAAATCAACTCAGTAAATTCAAAATTCCTAAACATTGGATTTGTCTGGAAGATTTACCCCGTAACGCCCAAGGTAAAGTTAACCGTCAAGCACTACAACAAATAGCCGCAGAATTTCTGCACAATTAACCCGTTGATAACAAACGAGTTAAGATTTTCTATGGATGAGGTAAGGTTAATAAGAAACCTTACGTCATTTGTAACAAATGAGTTAAGGTTCTCTATGGATGAGATAGCATTCGTCAGGAACCTTACCACATATCTTGCACCTAGCCCCGACGAATGGAAATTCGCACGCCAGTACATACTTTGTTGGGTTTCGCTATGGCTCCACCCAACCTACTTTTCTTAGTTAGAAGAGAAATGAGAGTTTGACTGGTGTTGTGCGTCAGTCTTGTATCATTTTCCAGCTTGGAGATTACGTGAATAAATCTCATTTTCTCGTTGAATGAATTTGTGGCTAATTAAATCACGTCGCAAGGTTATGTAATCAGGATGATAACGATTGAGAATTTCATTCACCATCTGTTCAGGATATTCAACTCCTGGCTCAAACTTCTGAGAAAGCCATTTAAGAATGACTAAGCGTTTTTTACGACTTACAGGAATTTCCTTAAGGCGCTGAAATCCATCTGAACTGTTGGAATTACTTTCTAAATAACTGTGCAAAACTTTGTTTTCCCAAGCTTCAGTATCTATATTTTCAATTAAAGATGCTATCCTTCCTGGCGTAAAAATTTCCTTACTGATGTTTTCTAAGGCTTCACTATCTAACTGATACAAACGGCTGTTACCATCAGGGCGCATGGTCACTAAATTTACTTCTTTCAGTTTCGCTAAATGGTGAGATACGGTCGGTTCTTTGAGTTGCATGAGTACAGCCAATTCTTCCACACTACACTCTTGATTTGCCAAAATACCTACTATCTTCAATCGACTTTCGTCAGCCAATACTTTAAAAAACTGTAGCAGGGTTTGAAACTGTTCTTTTCCCATAATTTTGTTATAATCAATTCGATCCCGATCTAATTAGAAAGAAATCGAATTAGTTATGCTGTCCTCCTAAGATGCAGCGCAATCTCCTATTGGTTAATTTTTTTATTAATGTCAATTTTGCGATTTGTTTAGAAAAAAAATGAATTTTCTTAAGTTGTTCTTTACATTTCGCTATGCTGAAACATTCGTTAGTAAGAAAAATCAGAAACAGAACAATTAAACAAGGTACTTCTCTTGTACAAGCGGCTAAATTTTTAGGCGTAGACCAGAGTACCTTGTACGTGGCTATTCAAAAAGGGCAAATTCCTACAACTACTAGAAATGGCAGGACTGTGATTAGTCAAGGAGCTTTAATGGACTATCAAGCGAGGATTAGACCTCTCTTATAAGTAATTGAAATAGTAAGTATTAGCAATTGAAATGATGTTGAGATAGATTCGCGATCGCCTAGACAATGTCAATGATTAATTGACATAGAGTTCTAGTCTAGCGTAAGAAAAACCAATTCAAGATAGCAAATACAAATTTGTGCAGATAAGCAATGTTTTTGGATGAAACTATATTTTCATCAAAAACAGATATTTTTCTGTGTAAATTTTTAGTTGATGTTTTGTCAGCTAGGTTTGGCGATCGCTTCACTAAAACCATCACCCAAGTTTATTGATAAAGTAATATAGCGGTAGTCAGATATGTTAGGACAATTTGAAAGCTTGAAGGCCAGGAATAGTAAGACTTTTACTCCTGCCTTCTGCCTTCTGCTATATATAATATTTTCCTTGTTGAAATTATGACTACTGTTATTCGCGTTGCAAAACCTGTTAGCCAAATGCAACTAGCGCCCGGTAGTGCAGTGACGATACCTGATGTCAGTTGGTCAGAGTTTGAAGCGATTTTGGCGGAATTGGGACACAAGCGGCGTTCCAGAGTAGCTTACAGCCAGGGTACTTTAGAAATTATGGTTCCTTTACCTGAACATGAAATACCCAGAGACCTACTTTCAGATATTGTTAAAGCTTTAGTCAGATTTCAGGGTAGAAGGTATGAACCTTTTGGTTCGACTACTTTTAAAAGGGAAGGTGTCGCCGGAGTTGAACCCGACGCTTGCTTTTACATCCAAAATTATCAGCGCATGATTGGTCGTCGTCGCTTGGAACCAGACGACCCACCACCCGATTTAGCAATTCAATCGGATGTTACTTCTAAAACTAAACTTGATGCTTATGCAGCCGTTGGTGTGCCGGAACTTTGGGTTTATGATAGCGGCACACTAAAAATTTATGTATTGCGTGATGGAATTTATTTAGTTTCTGATGACAGTCCTCTGTTTGAAGATATCCCAATCAAGCAAATCATTCCTAATTTTGTGGAACGTGCTTGGCAAGTTGGTAATCTGCAAGCATTAGAAGAATTTGAAGTGGCGATCGCAAACGGATGACACTTCAGTATAAATATTATCTATTGAGGCTGGGTGTGGGGTACAAGGGTGTAAGGGTGTAGGTTTTCATTCAGCACCAAGCGACTGAAGTCGCGGCTACACAGACAAAACCCGCCTGCGCGGGTTCAAAACCCTTAATTCTCTGTTAGTCCGCGTAGGCGGACTTTGTTCTTATAGCCGCGAATTCCATTCGTTGGGGCTAAATGCAAGAAATGTATACACCCTTACACCCTTTCACCCCTACACCCTCAATTTATTAACCAAACTGCTGTTCAACATCCAAGTTAAACAACATTTGTAGAGTTTGCATACAGCGCCTTCTGGCTTCTACATCCTGCTGCGCTCGCAATTGCACCATCGGATCATGTAAAATTTTGTTAACGATGCCTCGCGTTAAAGCCTCAATGACCTCTTGATGTTTGTCACCAAATTCGGAACCTAAGCGTGATAAAGCTTTTTCCAGTTCTTGCTCACGGATGGTTTCGATTTTATTTCGCAGACAGCTAATAGTGGATACAGTTTCTAAACTGCGCCACCACACATCAAAAGCTTCTACTTCTTCATCTAAAAGTCTTTCGGCTTCTTGCGCCATTTTGCGGCGGCTTTCGTAGTTTTGTGCAACGACGGCTTTTAAATCATCAACATTAAACGCTTGGACATGCGCCAATTCGTTTACGTCGGAGTGAACGTTACGCGGCACAGAAATATCAAATAACATTAAAGGACGGCCAGGTTCTAAAACTATTTCTAACTTGGCACGGTCAAGTATTGGCTCAGTTGCAGATGTGCTTGTAAATACTAAATCACTTTCGGCAATTACAGTCATCATTTCCCCAAGTAAATGAGTGCGGATGGGGTGTTCTGAGAACTGCTGTGCTAATTCTTGGGCGCGATCGCGGGAACGATTCACAATACTAATTTGTGTCGCACCTTTAGAAACTAAATGCTGTACCAACAACCGCGACATTTTGCCAGCGCCAAGAATTGCCACGCGACAAGCCGCCAAATTATCTACTTTGATTTGTGCCAATTCCACAGCCGCCGAACTAATAGAGACTGCACCAGTACCAATACTAGTTTCGGTGCGGACTCGCTTACCAGCTGTAATTGCTTGTTTAAATAACCGATTCAAAATTGTTTTTATACCGTTGTATTGCTGCCCCAGTTTGTGCGTATTCTTCACCTGAGCCAGAATTTGACCTTCGCCGAGGACTAAACTATCTAAACCTGCGGCGACGCGCATAATGTGCATCACAGCATCTTCGTGCAGCAATACAAACAAGTGTTGTCTCAAAGAAGCTACAGGTAATTTGCTGTGTTCTGAAAGAAACTGAGTAACTTCGCGCACACCTTGGTCAGTTTCGCTGGCGACAATGTAAATTTCCAGACGGTTGCAAGTGCTGAGTATGGCTACTTCGTCAATATGGGGATAACTAGTTAAATTAGCGATCGCACTTTCAGTTTGTGGTTCTGGAATACTCAGCTTTTCTCTAACTTCGACTGGGGCTGTTTTATGGCTTAACCCCACCACTGCAATATTCATTTCTTATCAACAATTAATAATGGGTTATTAACAATTGGGGAGTGGAAGTAAAAAGTCAAAAGGCAAAAGTAAAAAACAAAAATATTTTTTACTTTTTACTTTTTACTTTTGACTTAATGAATCTCTCTCCCTACTCCCTGAGTTTTTAGTGCAATTGCAGAGTCTTAGGCTGGTCGAACATGTGGATTGTATCGACGAATCTAGCTGTCTTAGACTGGCTAGAAATAACCAAGCTTTGAGTTCTCGCACCGCCGTGGAAGAAACGGACACCTTGCATTAAGTTACCAGAGGTAATACCGCAAGCAGCAAATAGCACATTTTCACCAGAAGCAAGTTCATGAGCATCGTAAACCCTGTCAGGATCAGTGATGTTCATAGATTGCAAACGCTCAATGTTAGCTTCTTTGCTTTCCCCAATTAGACCTGTTTTGACTACAGCTGGATCGTAGATCAATTGGCCTTGGAAATGTCCACCCATAGCCCGCATAGCCGCCGCAGAAATCACACCTTCAGGTGCAGCACCAATACCCATGAGTGCATGAATATTAGTTCCTGCAAAACCACAAGATATAGCAGCGCCTACGTCACCATCAGAAATGAGTTGGACTCTAGCGCCAGCATCGCGGATTTCTTTAATCAAGTCGTTGTGGCGTTCGCGCTTCATTACAACTACTACGAGTTCATCAATTGAGCGATCTAGACACTCGGAGAGAATTTTGAGGTTTTCGGTGGCTGACTTGTTAATGTCTACCTTGCCTTTAGCGGCTGGAGGTGCTGCGAGTTTCTTCATATAGAAGTCAGGTGCAGCAAATAAACCACCTTTTTCAGAAATTGCCAAAACAGCCATTGAACCAGGCTGTCCGTATGCTACCAAGTTTGTACCTTCGCAGGGGTCTACGGCGATGTCAATTTCGATTAATTCATCTGGGTTACAGAAGTCTTTTGCATCGGGACGAGCGCAGATACCTACTTCTTCACCGATGTACAACATAGGAGCGTCATCACGTTCCCCTTCCCCAATCACAATGCGACCGCGCATGTAGATTTTGTTCATACGCTCCCGCATAGCTTCTACTGCTACTTGGTCAGCTGTATTCTTTTCGCCTTTACCCATCCACTTTGCAGATGCGATCGCGGCTTGTTCTACTACCTCAATAATTTCTAACCCAAGCGTATTTTCCACAGAGTCCCCCTCTCAACTGCTCTCTATTGCGTTATTTCATCTAGCCATTTCAGTTTTCAAGTCTACCAAAGTGCCGATACCTATGGAAAATAGTATTCACTCACACAATTGTTAATTTTTGCTGCTGATTGATGTAAATCTATACCAGTAAGGCAAAAATTACAGTTCTTTTGTACTATTGGCATTTGAGTATTAAAGTAAGTAGATAAAATCACTCAAGTGATTGCTACAAAAGACTTTAAGGCAAACTGTTCAATTTTAATATGATTTCTCAATGATTCGCTCGGTATAATAAATATGCTTTTGTAGTCTGTGCATCTAACTAGAGCAAGTCAAAAAAACTGCGTATAAGTTGACGAAAAAAATTAGCTAAATTCTACAATCAGGATAAGCACCTAGCACAGACAAGTAGAAAGTCGTTTACTGAGTGCAGTCGAAGTGCAGCAACTTCAGCCCCTCAGTGTAAGATGTCAATAAATTCACCCCTCAATTCATCAACACCAATTTTTCACACTTCAAACTTCACACTTCAAAATTATGTTCGACTTCCTCAACCCGCTTCTCGGTCGCCATCCAGAAAAAATTAAAGCTAACGTCGAAATTTATACTTGGCAAACCTGCCCTTACTGCATCCGTGCCAAAATGCTGTTGTGGTGGAAAGGCGTAAACTTTACCGAATATAAAATTGACGGTGACGAAGCCGCTAGAGCCAAAATGGCAGAACGTTCAAACGGTCGTCGTACAGTCCCGCAAATTTTCATCAATAATCAACACATCGGCGGTTGTGATGACATTTATGAGTTAGATACTCAAGGTCAACTCGACCCGCTATTAACTCAGACAGTGTAAATAATTTTCAAATCTAGATGCAAAAACTGTGTAGAAAAGACTCCCGATCTTGAGGCAGTTCAAGCATGATTAATTTTATTAATTCTTTCAATAATTATCTTTTCATAATTGTGATATTCTTGTTGTCTAGTGATAGCTAATGCTTGTTGATAATATTCAAGAGCTTTAGATTTTTGTTCTAGTGTAAGATATAATTCACCAATCTTTTCAAGATTGTTCACTTGACTCAAGTAATTACCTAACTGTTGACGAATTATCAAAGACTTTTGATATTCTTCTAATGCCCTTTCATATTGATTCAACTGTCTATACATTGAGCCTAAAATATCAAGAGTATCACTTTCACTCATTCTATCTCCAATTTTTTGGCTAATAATGAGAGCTTCTTGAAGAGACTCCCTTGCTTTAGAATATTTTTCTAAATGGCAATAGAGATTGCCCATTAAATAGAGTGTTTCTGCTTGACCTGGCAAAACGTCAATTTTTCTGCGTAGAGCTAAGGCAAGCTCATAGTAAGTTAATGCTTTTTCAAATTCTTGTAATTCAGAATGAAGCAATCCTAAATTACTTAAAACAGTAGCTTCTGTATCACGATCGCCAGTTTTACTAGCTATCACTAATGACTCTTGATAGTATTCTAAAGCTGCTGAATGTTCTCCATAGCGATAGTATATTTGAGCTATATTATTGAGAGTTGTACCTTGACTATTCAACTCTCCTATTTCTTGTTGTAAACTCAACGCTTCTTTATAGTATTGAATTGCTTTAGGGTAGTCTTCTAAAAAAGTATAAACTGCTCCAATATTATTTAATGTAGTACCTTCATTTTTTCTGGCTCCTATTTCTCGACGGATTGATAAAGCTTGATGGTAATAATTTAATGCTTCATTATATTTTCCTATCTGGTCATAAACACCTCCAAAATTATGGAGCGTGGTAGCTTCATTAGTGCGATCTCCTATTTTTTTAGCAATTTTTAAAGCTTTATTATAGTATTCTAAAGCTTTTGAGTATTGCCCTAGATTACGATAAATAGCACCTATGTTATTCAGGGAAGAAACTTGACCTGATAAATTATTATTTTCTATTTCAATAGCAATACACTGCTGATATAGTTCTAATGCTTTTTCATATTGACTTAAATTACTATAAACTGAGCCTAGGTTATTAAGAACAGCCGCCTCTCCATTACGATTACTTTTATTTTGATAAATTTTTAACGCTTCTTGATATTTTTGTAATGCGTTTTGCGGTTCTCCAAGGCTTTCATAAATTAAGCCAGTATTATTGAGATTAGTAGCTTCATTAGAAAAGTCTCCTATTTCTCTACTAATAATTAAAGACTGATTATAATGGCTGAGAGCTTCTGAATATTGTCCTAACAAGTAATATACTGTGCCAATACCACAAAGTGTTTTTCCTTCCATTTTACGATCCATGATTTGAAGATGAATAGACATAGCTTTTTCATATATTTCTAAAGCTTTAGAATATTCGCCCATACCACGATATGCGCTACCAATACTACTAAGAGTAGTACCTTCGTTTTGTAGGTCATGAATTTTTTGAAAATAATATAGAGCATCAATATACTGGTTTAAAGCATCTTGATACCGTCCTTGATTATATAAACTAAGTCCAAGATTAGAATGTGTTAATGCGTCTGCTTGCTGTTGTTGTTTTATTAAAAACTTAATTAATCGATGAATGGCTTTGATTGGCTTAAGTAAAAATGAAGCTATGACACGTAGGTAAGATAGCACTATAACCTCGAAAATTTAGATTTTGAACTTAAACTTATTCTTCCCATTTAAAAACGTCAAAAATTCTTTGTTTTCCTCAATTAAAGAAGTTTTATAATAAAAACCGCAAACATACGCATAGAACACTAATTTATGTTCGTTCATATACGTGTATCTGCGGTTAATTTTTATTCCTAAAACTCAGCTTAATGCACTAACTCAATAGCCCGCTTCGTTAACGTCTCAGCAGTCAAACCATTAAACGCCATCAACTCGCCAGCACTAGCTGTAGTTTCCCCACGTTTCCAGGCAAAAGTATCGCGCTTGCTGTTACTTCTTAACATAATTGGTTCTAGCATCGCCGCAGCACCACCCGTTACACCAATTAGTGCATCACCACCAAATAATTGGGCGAATTTTGCATCATCAATAAAACCACCATCGGCTTCAGAAACAGTATCCCAAGCAACATCACTAGGACGATATAAACGGCGGGGGTTAATAATAGAAACTATCTTCACCCCAATACCTTCTGTTTCTAAAAATGCTGCGGCTTCAAAGACAGGAATTAATGTCATATCCCCAATAACAGCAAACACAACTTGCTTATCTCCAGCAATTTCATGCAATAATATCGCACCCTCTTCTAAGCCTTGCTGGGTTTGTTTTAATGTGGTGCGAATTGGCAATGGTGACTTACTGGCAGTAATAACAATTCCTTTATTTCTTGTTTGTAATGCCCAGTCATAACAAGCTTGGATACTATTAGCATCGGGTGGGAATACAGGAAATACATTTCCATTCCGCATCATCGATGCAAAGTAAGCTTCAATTTCGGGACGTTGGTGAGTCCAACCATTACGACCTTGTTCTAATGCGCCAGCAGTAAATAATGTAATTGTTGAGGGAGTTTGACGGCGTAATTCTGCCATTGCTTGGGTGACTGTTTGCCAAATTGGTAAACCATTGATGGCAAAAGATTCATAAGAACACCACAAACTTCTCGCACCCATGAGAGATAAACCAACGGCTAAACCTGCACAAGCATCTTCACTTAATGGTTCATAAACTTGACCGTTTGGTGCTTGATTATATAAGTCGTCAGTTGTGGGGTGAATAATTTTTAATGCTTGGTTGATGTTGCCAATTCCTGATGCTTCATTACCGTCGGCGTTGGTGACGAGGAAATTTTTGTCCTTTTGTCCGACAACACCAACTAATCTACCCATTGCGGTGGTTGAAACTTTTGGTTCACCGCCAACTGCATATTCTTCTAATGGTAATTCGCCTAAGTTTGGTAATTCTAATTCAAATTCTGTGACGACAGTTTTAGCTGCGGGGCCGCCACCAGCGCGTTCGGCGTTGGTTCTGACTGTTTGCCAAGCTTCTGCTGATAAGGCGCGGGTTTGTAATGCAGAGACAATGTGCGGTGCGTCTAAGGTGTCTTTAGGATATAAGTTGTGAGATTTTGCACCTCTAGCGTGAACACCTGCGCCTTTGAGTTGTTTGATAATAAATACGGTGAGTTTACCACTGAGGGCGGAACGGGCTGCTTTATCAACGGCTACTAGTACGGCTTGGGTAAAGGCGAGGCGTTGCTCAAAGGAAAAGGCTGTACTATCTACGTATTCTCCTGGTTGATTTTGGTCGTCAAATTCTTTGGCATCGACAAGAATGACTTCTTCAAAACCGTTACCTTGCCAGTATGCTTTCATCTCATCATTGGTTTTGAGGGAAACCATACTGTGATGTTCTTGGCTGTACCCATTCCATACCAGCACAGGTAAGAAGTTGGTGACGCTGGGATAGGCGGTGTTAAAGTGTGCCATTGAACTCATAATATATGGTTCACCTAGTCCACCGTCGCCGAGGGTGAAGGGGAAAAGTTTGTCACGGTGGAGGAGTGCAGCCGCCATTGCAAAGTGTTGCCCTTGTCCCAAAGGCCCGGCGGGTGCGAGAATGCCGGGAATGTAACCGGAGAGGTGTCCTAAAAGACCATGTTTTTCGCGGAAGCGATCGCGCAATTGTTGTACTGTAAAAATGCCCATGTCTTCTAAGGAACGATCCAAAAACATGGCACTATAAAATCCAGGGGCGTGGTGTCCGACTTCCGTAATAATATTTTTGTAGCCCAGCATGACCAATGCTGCATACGCTTCCGCTTGGCTGGCAAACCCGCCTGGGTGTCCTGATGCTTTACTACCAGTGATTTGCAATGTCAGATAACGCAAGGCATCAGCAGCCAGTAAAGTTTGATATACGGCTGCTTTATCTGTAGAAGATGCGATCGCTACTTTATCTGAATCTATCGCAGGTGTAGCACCATAAGTGGCAAAATCTGGTAATGCTTCGCCAAAATATTGAATTCCTTCGCAAAAATTAGGAAGCGCGGAAGATGCCTTTGGTGTAATTGCTGTCATGCTGAGTACCTTATAAGGATGAAGGGAAACTGTAGATGCCCGTTGAATTTAACAAAAATTTTACATCTTTAGGGATGTGAAGAAATATCAGTGTTTCATGATGCTCAAGATAAGTAGTTTAAATAGCTAGACACTAAAAACTATTATTTTTCCTCAAAACTCAGCACTCAGCGAGAAGTTGCGTGCGGAGAGAACTTGCGTGCGCGGGTTCCCCGCGTTGAGCAAAGTTCGGAGGGTTCCCCCCGTTGAGCAAACTTCGGTGACTCAGCACTTAGCACTCAATTTAAGTAAAAATAACGATATCAATCAACTACACCTACATTTTTATGCAGCTACCACAAACCCCAAAGACTCCAGTAGCTTTACAAATGTTGAATTGGGTATTCCGCCCTATGTCCTATATGGAGGAGTGTACTAAACGTTATGGGGACGTTTTTGCACTGAAACTGCAAAAAAATATTCCTCCTATAGTTTTTGTCAGTCATCCTCAAGACCAACAACAGATTTTGACTCATGACACTAAAGAATTAGAAGCACCTGGAGATTTAAATAGTTTGTTTGAAGGCTTACTTGGTAAGCGTTCTTTAATTTCTATGTCTGGTGAAGAACATCAACGCCAACGACAATTAGTAATGCCGCCTTTGCATGGTGAAAGAATGCGCGGCTATAGCCAGATTATTAATGATATTACTGCCAAAGTCATCAGCCAATACCCAGTCGGACAACCTTTTAATATTCGCACTGTTAGCCAAGATATTACTCTGCGTGTAATTATGCAGGCTGTGTTTGGTTTAGATGAGGGACTCCGCGCCGAACAACTCCAACAAAAGTTAAAAGTAATTTTAGAAAATAGCAGTTCTGTGTGGCGTGTAGCTTTGCTATATTTCCCGGCATTACAAAGAGATTTTGGGCCGATTAAAGTTTGGGGAAGGCTAGAAGAAATTCAGCAGCAAGCTGACCAACTTATATATGAGGAAATTCAAGAACGGCGGGAACATCCAGACGCATCACGCACAGACATCCTCAGCTTACTCATGGATGCTAGGGATACGGAAGGTCGACCGATGACCGATGTCGAGTTACGCGATGAATTGATGACTCTATTAGTCGCAGGTCATGAAACCACAGCCACAGCTATAGCCTGGGCTATGTACTGGATTCACAAATTACCCCAAGTTAAGGAAAAACTGATCCAAGAACTAGATAGTTTAGACGATAATCCAGACCCAAATACAATTTACAAGCTACCTTACCTGAGTGCTGTTTGCTCAGAAACTTTGCGAATTTACCCAGTGGGAATGATAACTTTTCCTAGACGAGTGAAAACACCTATCACTGTCGGTGGTTATGAACTTCCACCGGGTACGCCAGTTATGGGTGCAATTTACTTAACCCACCAACGGGAAGATATCTACCCACAACCAAAACAGTTTAAACCAGAACGCTTTTTAGAAAAACAGTTTTCACCTTTTGAATATATACCCTTTGGGGCTGGTGCAAGACGCTGTATTGGTTTAGCCTTTGCTCAATGGGAAATGAAACTAGCGATCGCTAAAATGTTAACCATAAGAGACTTAGATTTAGTAGACCGCACAGAAGTCCAACCCCAACGCCGTGGTTTAGTCACTGGGCCAAACCGTCCTATTCAAATGGTGGTTAAAAGTCAGCGTCAAATCAAGTCTCGCAGTTTAGAAACTAGCACTGTAGCTTGAAGCAAACAAAGTCCGCGAGGCGGACTTTGTTTTAATAACCGCGCATTCTATTCGTCTGAGCTATGTACTTTAAGATGGAAATTTGTATTTTAATAACTTAAAATCTGCTGCCAGAATTTTGTCAATTCAATAATATAAACATCCTGAATTTATTAAAAGGATGGTCTTGTTATTCTTTAACCCATTATACTCCTAACTGCATATATCATCTTATAGATCCATTTTGAGGTATGTAAAGTCTAAAGTAAGCATTATGGGACGCTATGAGATAAAAATTCATGCCAGAAGAACGCAGGTTGGAAGAACAGTTAATCTCACAGGAAGCCGAACGTCGGCTATCCAACCAACTGGATGAAGCAGAACAAATTGATGTAAATGTGCAGACTGATTTGTTCAAAATAGTTCAAGGACAAGCAGATGGTGTTTCTCTGAGTGGGAAAGGATTAGTTTTTAAAGAAAATATCCGGGTTCAAGACATCAAACTACAAACTGATAGTATTGCTGTAAATCCTTTCAGTGCAATTTTTGGACAGATTGAATTCAATGCACCAGTAAATGCGATCGCTCGCATTGTCATGACAGAATCAGATATTAATCAAGCCTTAAAATCAGAATTTGTGCAGAATTCAGCCAAAAATTATGACTTAAATGTCGAAGGCGAAATTGTCAGGTTTGAAATACAAAATATGCAATTATCTTTCCCTGAAAATAACAAAATTGAATTCCAGGGATTAATGACAATCACAGAGAAAGGTAAAAGCCGTCCACTTGGTTTTACAGCCCGATTTCAACCCCGAATTTATGCTAATCCTATCATCTTAGAAAGCTTTGATTGTCATCAGGGTGAAGGGGTAAGTTTAGAATTAGTTTTAGCACTAATGCAGAAAGTAAAAGAACTAATAAATCTCCCAGATTTTACATGGGAAGGTACAAAATTTAAAATTATCAATATGGAGGTTAAACAGCATCATTTAATACTCTTAGTGGAAACTCAAATACGTCAAATACCTCCTTCAATCTCAGAAATTACTAATTAGGAAAATTATCATAGTACTAGTTGATTTAACTAAACACACTCAATGTTGTAATTTCTTTTGAGCCTTTGTAATATTAACAAGCCACTCTATTCTAAACTACAAATATGCAAGAATATGATGTTGTAATTATCGGTGCTGGGCATAACGGACTAGTTTGTGCAGCATATTTGCTCAAAGCTGGTTATAGTGTCCTACTTTTAGAAAAACGTTCTGTTCCTGGTGGTGCAGCCACAACCGAAGAATGTTTACCCAAAGAAGCCCCCGGATTTAAATTTAATTTGTGTGCAATTGACCACGAATTTATTCACTTGGGGCCAGTAGTTGAAGAATTAGAACTGAAAAAATATGGCTTAGAATATTTGGAATGTGACCCAGTAGTATTCTGTCCCCATCCAGATGGCAAGTATTTCTTAGCACATAAATCTCTAGAAAAAACCTGTGCCGAAATTGCCCGTTATAGTGAACGTGATGCTAAAAAATATGCCGAATTTACTGAATATTGGCAACGGGCAATCGGGGCAATGATTCCGATGTTTAATGCACCACCAAAGTCAATTATTGATATTGCGGGTAACTACGACATCACAAAAATCAAAGATTTATTGTCAGTCATTGGTTCGCCAAATAAAACCCTCGATTTTATTCGCAACATGATGACCAGTGCTGAAGATTTACTTAATGAGTGGTTTGATTCAGAATTTTTAAAAGCACCACTAGCCAGATTAGCATCTGAATTAGGTGCGCCTCCATCACAAAAAACCATTGCGATCGGTGCAATTATGATGGCGATGCGTCATAATCCTGGCATGGCAAGACCGCGTGGTGGCACTGGTGCATTAGTCAAAGCTTTGGTGAATTTAGTTACTAGTAAAGGTGGCACAATTCTCACAGATCAGCATGTTGAAAAAGTGTTGATTGATAATGGTAAAGCTGTGGGTGTGCGCGTTGCTGGTGGTACAGAATATCGAGCGAAATACGGTGTAATTTCTAATATTGATGCCAAGCGGTTGTTTTTGCAAATGACCGATAAAAGCGATATTGATTCAGCCGATCCTGATTTGTGGGAAAGATTAGAACGTCGCATTGTTAACAATAACGAAACCATCCTCAAAATTGATTTGGCTTTAGATGAACCGTTGCGCTTTCCTTTCCACGCCCACAAAGATGAGTATTTGGTTGGTTCTATCTTGATTGCTGATTCTGTGGCGCATGTGGAACAGGCTCATAGTAAGTGTACCTTGGGCGAAATCCCTGATGCTGATCCATCAATGTATGTAGTGATGCCCAGTTACCTTGACCCCACATTAGCACCACCAGGAAAACATACTGTCTGGATTGAATTTTTCGCCCCCTATCAAATTGCAGGTGCAGAAGGTACAGGCTTAAAAGGTACTGGCTGGACTGATGAGTTAAAAAATCAAGTTGCAGATAAGGTAGTTGATAAGTTAGCTACTTACGCACCTAATGTTAAAACCGCGACTATTGCTCGTCGGGTAGAAAGCCCCGCAGAATTGGGAGAAAGATTAGGTGCATACAAAGGAAATTACTATCACGTCGATATGACTTTAGATCAGATGGTATTTTTCCGCCCCCTACCAGAAATTGCCAACTATAAAACCCCCATTGACAATTTATTTTTAACTGGCGCGGGTACTCATCCTGGTGGTTCAATTTCCGGGATGCCAGGACGCAATTGTGCGCGGGTATTTTTACAATCGAAGCATCCGATTACTCAGACATTGAAAGATGCCAGAGATTCGATTAAATCGACTGTCGGTTCTGTGTTTGGGATTGTTTAGAGTAGAAATAAACCCCTCAAAATGGAAGTCTATCCTACGTGAGTTGTAAAAATTGAGAGGCTCAGATCCCCGACTTCTTTAAGAAGTCGGGGATCTTGTTGTTTACAAATGATTTAGGACTGCCATATCACAAAATAAAAACCCCACAAAAATTTGTGGGGTTATTTTGTGAATTACGGTGACTCTAGTTATCTAAAACACATCAACTTGGTTCAGTTCAGGCTATTTTAGGTTACAAAAACTAAACATTTGTGAGACGTTGTTCCAATTCTTCAATACGTTGAGCCATTAAGCTGAGTACTTCTTGGCTATCGTCTACAGTATTGGGTTCGCCAGGTTGAGATGTCACAACAGGCGGACGGACAATAGATGGTAATCTGACTAAGCTACCACCACTTGCTGTAGGCAGAGCGTAGGCAATTTGATCAAAGTCAGGAACAGAATCATCAATGTTTTTGGGTAAGAAAGTTCCGCGATGTTCTGGAGTAACTAGCAGTTCATAAGCTGGCCCGGCGATGGTAGCTCTAGAGATGCTCACATACCCACGAATCTCTAAATTTTTAGCTCCTGTAAACAAGTCTACGTTTTGTAGATCAGGTAATAAAGTAATTAGTGCAGTATCATTCGCAGGAATACCAACATTAAAAGTAAAACGTTTAGGATTACCCGGAACTGGAATCAACTCAGAAAATTCATTGTTTCCTAAAACATCACGGATTGTGACTGTATCTGCTAGATTTAATTCCGGTGTTGTCGCTGTAAATTCCAGTCTCAAACGTGCAGGTGCATCAGTAGTATTAGCAATAGTTAAAAAGTAACCTTGCACAACTCTACGAGCAACTTTTCCTAGCTTTTGAACAACATCGGGTGGTAAATTACCTAAATTATCTGTAGGAGCGATAGGGTTAACAAGTAATTCAAATGTTGAAACTAATGGCATAATTAATTCTCCATGTAATCTAGTTTATGTCTCTAAAATTGTGATGGTTATTACCAGATTTATAAATGGCAAAATCACAAAATTAGAGTGGGATTGCAGACTGAGGAATGTTTTTTTGTCTGCTAATTATTCCACAGACTTAAATCTTGAATTTACGCAAAACTTCTGACTCTTTAACATTTCTTTACAATTGTACTGACTGAGGTATATCCAGAAAATTGATGAAACTCTTGCTGGATAAGAATTATCAGCTATATGAATCTATGCAAGAAATACGGGGAAAGCACATATAGCCATTCTCAAGGACTCACGCACATCTCTATTACCTGTCTCTGTTATGAAATAATTAGAGCTTGCTATTATGCAAAAAATTCTACTGATAAAAAATATAGCCCAGACTTTTGTATAGTCTGGGCTATATGCAGATCATAGATTAATTCTATTGCCAATATTGTGATTACTGCCTACACAAAACCTGACGCATTTTCCGCATATTTGCAGGTAGTTCAAAGTTCATGGCTTGCTGAATAAAAATTGAAGGAATGGGAATATTGGGTGTGGCTTGGACATTATAAGCCAGCAAAGTGCCGTTACCAAAATCTTTTAAATCTACGCAGGCGCTAAAGTCTTCAAAAGTGCCTTTTTCCATACGGAAGTGAATTTGTTGTCCAATGACTTCCGCAACGCTGAGATAAATTTCTACTTGGGCTGTGAAAAATAAAAAGGCTTTTTGTGCTGCTTGGTACAGGCGTTTTGCTTCGCCTCTGTGCAGAACTTCGCTTCTGGTGATATCAGGAAAATATTGCACCCAACGAGGGTAGTCAGTGAGTTGCTGCCATACTTGCGATCGCATCATTGGTAAATACATCCATGCAGTAACTGCACCGCCCCACGCCGTATGCGATCGCGCTTCTACCAAAATTTCGCCCTGCATTAACAATCTTCGCTTGTCATCGCTCCAAGGCATATCTAAACCTGCAATAATTGGGTCGGAAATATGAGACGCAGCCATATTAAGTCACTCACTCCTCACTTTGCCACACTTCCAGGGTTAAAGTTAATCAACGTCTATTAGACTTTAAGATCAACTCAATTAAATTTAGTTCCACTTTTCTAGCACCATTTTCCGGAACTAATATCATCTCATGTTATTTTTCTGTGAAATCACTTATAAAATCGTATTGCTGATTACATTTAATCAAATCTAAATTTCGGCAGCTTTAACAATAACACTACTTCTAATATAGAAGTGTAATAAATTTTGAATCAAAGGCGCATTCCATGAATCAATCTTCCTTAAATCGTTGGCTAACTCAAGTTTTTGGAATGCTACTGGGTATTGGCATTGCCATTTGGATTCTCAGGGGTTTTGGGATTCTGACATTTCTTCCAGGCGGAATCATTTGGTTGTTTGTCTTAGGTGCAATCTCAGTGGCAATCATCAATTTTGCTCAAAGAACATGGTGGCGTTTCTAATCTAGAACTCATCAGTAAATTGTGTGATATTACTGAAATAAGTTTGTTTAAGTTGGTAGCCATACAACTTTTTCAACTTATTAAAGTTTAGTTATTTTAGAAATAAACACCATAAAGAGAAAATGCTGAGGTTTGAGTACTGAGTGCTAAAGAAAAACCTCAATCATCCTTAAAAAATCATTTAATAAATACAGGGATAAAAAAATGGAAAATTACGAATGTACAATTTGTGGCTACGTGTATGATCCAGAAGTAGGTGATCCTGATGGGGGCATTTCCCCAGGAACACCATTTGAAGATATCCCCGAAGATTGGGTGTGTCCCGTTTGCGGCGCGACAAAAGACCAATTTGAACCAGTAGTATGAAGTATGTAGATACCCTTTGGCTGGCTTCTTGAAGGGTAGTGTGAAGTATGAAATTTCATCCTTCTGCCTTCTGCCTCCTGCCTTCAGGACTATTGACCATTGACTAATCAACGAGATTTTTTAAAATTGCAACCGTTACAAATTGTCGTTATAGGGGGTGGGGCTGCGGGATTTTTTGGTGCGATCGCTTGTGCTAATGCCAACCCCTACGCCCGTGTTATTTTACTCGAAGCCAGCCGTCAACCACTAGCCAAAGTCAGAATTTCTGGTGGCGGACGCTGCAATGTCACTCATGCTTGTTTTGAACCAGCCGCCTTAGTGGCGAATTACCCCAGAGGTGGAAAAGCTTTGCGGGGTGCTTTTAGTCGCTTTCAAGCTAAAGATACTATTTCTTGGTTTGCTAATCACGGAGTCCCACTGAAAAAAGAAGCTGATGGGCGAATGTTTCCGGTGACAGACAGTTCGGAAACAATTGTGCAGTGTTTGATGAATGCGGCTGAAGAGATGGACATAGAATTGCGGACGGGTACACCAGTTGTCTCAGTGAAACGACTACCTAGCACTCAGCACTCACACTTCGACTCCGCTCAGTGTACAGCACTTGAAACTCAAAACTCAGCACTCAAAACTCAGTTTGAAGTGTATTTGAAATCGGGTGAAACATTAAAATGCGATCGCCTACTATTAGCTACTGGTAGTAACCCCATCGGCTATAAAATCGTCCAAGAATTTGGCCATCAAATTGAACCACCAGTTCCTTCACTATTTACCTTTAACATTGCTGACCCCAATTTGCGTGCCTTAAGTGGCGTGAGTATGAATCCAGTGCGGTTACGGTTGTCTGTTCCCCAACAACCAACCTTAGAACAAATGGGGCCGTTGCTGATTACCCATTGGGGTGTAAGTGGCCCGGCGGTGTTGAAACTTTCGGCTTGGGGGGCGAGAATTTTGTCTGACAACCGCTATCAAGCCACTTTAACAATTAACTGGCTACCTGATTTATCACAAGAAGAAGTCCGGGAGAAAATTGTAGCAGTTAAAAATGAATGGGGCAGAAAAGCGATCGCCTTGCATCGTGGAATTGATTTACCTCATCGTCTTTGGCAATACTTGATTAACCGTGTCGATATTAATACGGAAATGCGCTGGGCAGAAATTTCTAACAAAACCCTAAATCTACTAGTGCAAGAGATTTCCCAGGGAAAATACTTAATTAATGGCAAAGGTGTTTTCAAAGAAGAATTTGTCACCTGCGGTGGTGTCAGCCTTAAAGAAGTAAATTTTAAAACAATGGAAAGTAAACTTATTACTGATCTTTACTTTGCAGGAGAGATTTTGGATATTGATGGCATTACAGGTGGATTTAACTTCCAAAGTGCTTGGACAACAGCTTATTTAGCAGGTTTAGCAATGGCAGAAAATTAATAAAAACTCCAGAATTCTGAATCTGAGCTATCTAAGTACTGTATCCTTTGTTCTGCTGTAAAGAAGTGGGAATGCTACTTCAGTAAATCTATAATCCGCGTAAAAAATAATACTTGTTTTCAAGCATTTCTCTCATTGTCACTCCACATTTGCAGCAGCCACCCTAGAGTAAGCGATTTTTCGCATTTTTTGTTAAAGGGTGTATGTCAAACTACCAATCTACTCTGTCTGAAATTACATTGCAGGGCAGTCAATATATGCTGCATGGCTTTCCCGTATTAGGAATGCCCTCTCAAGAACGTGCCGTTAAATACTTTAGTCTAAATCCATTTCTCCCAGATGCCCAGAATCGTTGTCCCGTTGAATGTGCTTATTGTGTCTGTCACCAAGACCGGGAATGGCACCATCATCCAGAAAGCTTTGAGAATAATGTTACACCTTCTGACCTACTTGATCGTTTATTAGACCGAATTTTTGCCACCCCAGAAGGACAAAAAGGCTATCCCATTTCCTTATGCGATTATTCTGACCCCTTCATTCCAGCCCATCGGGAACGTGTATTGTCAATCCTCGATGCACTGATTGACCGTCAAGTCGCCAATATGGTCTACATCACCACCAAAGTTCATCCAGGTCAAGCATTTCTTGAACGTTTGAAAGCTACCTTAGCTAGACCAAATGCACTACGAGTCACAGTGTTTGTAAGTTTACCACCCTTGAAACCTGGTTATGAACAAGCTTCAATTCCAGGTAGAGTCAGGCTGTTACAAGATTTAGTTCAACTGGGTATTCCCTGCTGCTGGTACCTCCGTCCTTTAGTGGAACAGTGGTTTGATGAAGCTTTGATGTGGCAATTAGCACGTACACTTCTACCCTACGTTGCCCATCATGTAATTTTGTCTGGGATTGTCATGTCGGAAGAAATTGAAGAGAGTTTATTAAAACAAGGTTTGATAGTACCCCAATGGGATCGTACACAACCAGGGCGCAAACAACTTTTATCAGCAAAATTTGAGTCACAATTACGTTCTATTCTCAGTACAGTGGCGAGTGAACAAAATATTTCCCTTGGCCCAGTTATGGGACATCGACTATGTGGTACAAATGGCAATCATGCTTATGGCTGTTTGATGTGTGCTAAACAAAACCGTTATTGCCAGCTGTTTCAGCTGCATCACTACGGTGAAACGATCACGGCAGAAGATAATCAACGATTAAAAGTTTTGCTGCGGCAGAATCTCCAACCTAAAGTGCCATCAGCAGAAGAATGCCATTAAAAAATGTAGTACTTAGTATTTAAGTAGAAGGACATAAATAATTGTAATTAGGACAAGGCAGGAGGCAGGAGGGAAGAGGTTTTTAGCTATTTTGCCTAAGACTTTTCTAGTTAAGTTTATTTGTGTCTTCTTACTTAGAATCCAGAATTTATTAATGGGGGATGCCAATCCCCTATTTTCTTGTTTACAGGAATTACGCACCAAGATTGTCTATGGAAAATTGGTGTATGGATCTAAAGGTCTGAGGTGTCAGGGTTTGAGATACATACACCCCCAAATCCCTACACCCTTACTCAAACCCTTGATTTTTCACCTCAGCGCGTAAGTTTTTAGCAAATTAACACTTACGATGAATTCTTGGTTGATAAAGAGAGACAATAATCTTGCTTTGGACAAGTTTTTAATCAACCTAAAAAATGAAATTCAGCGAAATCGTCAGCCAATTCAGGGAAATTACTACTGGTAACAGTCTAATAACTTACCCAGACCAAGATATAGATATTACTGGGGTTGCTGCTATTGATGAAGCCAAAACTGGGGCTATCAGTTATGTCGAAGGCAGTAAATTTGCATCTTTAATTAATCAGACAAACGCAAGTGCTTTAATTCTGCCCGAAGATCCAACTTTACAAAATCAAGCCCAAGAACGTGGAATTGCTTGGGTAAGTACAAAAGAACCAAAACTATTATTTGCCAAAGTGTTGACTCTGTTTTATCAACCATATCGCCCTAGTCCAGAAATTCATCCGACAGCTGTGATTCATCCCACTGCCAAAATCGGTAATGATGTTTACATTGGCCCTCACGCAGTGGTGCAAGAAGGGGTCGAAATTGGCAATTATGCAATTATTCATCCGAATGTCGTGATTTATCCTGATGTCAAAATTGGCGATCGCACTACCTTACACGCTAACTGTACAATTCACGAACGCAGCCAAATTGGTGCAGATTGCGTAATTCACAGTGGCGCTGTGATTGGTGCAGAAGGTTTTGGCTTTGTGCCTACCCGCACTGGTTGGTTCAAAATGGAACAGTCAGGCTACACAGTTTTAGAAGATGGTGTAGAAATTGGCTGTAACAGTGCTGTTGATCGTCCAGCAGTTGGTGAGACGAGAATTGGGAAAGATACCAAAATTGACAACTTAGTACAAATCGGTCATGGTTGCCAAATAGGGATGGGTTGTGCGATCGCTGGTCAAGCGGGGATGGCTGGCGGTGTCCAAGTTGGTAATCGAGTGATTTTAGCCGGACAAGTGGGAGTCGCCAACCAAGTCAAAATCGGTGATGGGGCGATCGCCTCTGCCCAAACTGGTATTCACAGCGATGTCCCACCCAAGGAAATTGTTTCTGGGACTCCCGCCATACCTCACAAAATTTATCTCAAAGTTAGTGCAATTACTAGTCGTTTGCCAGATATGTATCAAGCATTCAAGCGATCGCAACGACAATAAAATTAAAAGTAAAAAATAAAAAGATAAAATAATTTTTTTACTTTTACCTTTTTATTTTTGCCTTAATTAATTACAATCCCAATTTTTCTAACACTGGTTTTGTCGAAACAATATGTCTTTCTAAGCCAAGTGCTTGCGGACTCACCCCCAGTGCTAAAGCGATTAATTGTGGTAAATGTAATACTGGCAAACCTAACTTTTTCCCAATCACTTTCTCAACTTCTGGTTGACGAGAATCTAAATTTAAATGACACAAAGGACATGGTGTCACTAAACAATCAGCGCCATTAGCTATAGCTTCTTGAATGTGCATTCCGGCCATTTTAAAAGATTCATTAGTGGCGTAACTAGCCAACGGCCAGCCACAACATTGGGTGCGACCACGATAATAAATTGGTGTTGCACCCACAGCCCGAAACACATTTTCCATTGCTTCTGGTTGGAAAGGATCATCGAATAGCATGGTTTTTTGACCACGCAGTAGATAGCAACCGTAAAAAGCTGCACATTTTAAATTGGTTAACTTGCGGGTGACGCGCTGGCTAATTTCCTCTAAGCCATAATCTTTGACCAAAGCATAAAGTAAATGTGTTACTTCTGTACTGCCCTGATAAGGCGAACAACCTTCTTTTTTGAGTAAGCCATTTACTTGGTCAACATAAGTCGGATTGCTATTTTGACAATCTTTTAGGCGTTCATTAACATGACCAATGACACCTTGACAGGTACTGCAATGAGTGAGTAAAGGGAGATTTAATGATTCTGCTAAGGCAATATTTCTGGCGTTGACAGTATCTTCCAACAATTGAGAATCTTCTTTAAACGTGCCAGAACCACAGCAAGCGGCTTTTTTCAGTTCAATCAATTCAATTCCTAAAGCTTGCGTGAGGGCTTTGGTAGATTGATACAGTTCTCGACAAGCACCTTGGGCTACGCAACCTGGGAAATAAGCGTATTTTAGAGTTTGAGTAATCATAAAAATAAAAGGGACTAGAAACTAGGGTCTAAGGGCTAGTCTTGTTTGTTACACAGTACTCAGCACTAGGAATTTATTTGGACATTAGCCAAAAAAATAGTAACAATTAATAAGTAGAAGCATGTATACAGTGTATGCGATCGCAGAAATTGCTATACTACCTTGTCTAACCCTGGGGGGCTAGGGAAAAAGTTTTCGAGAAGAAAATACTTCGGTAGTATACGGGCGATCGCGCTTTCCGATAAGATGTATATGCTCAAAAACCATGTCACTCATCAAGAGCGGCTAATAGCAACTGGTCAAGGAATTTTATTGATATGAGCCAAGAGAAAACTTTTGAAAAGGTCAAGAAAAGCGTCGCGGATCAACTAAGTGTTGAGGAGGAAAAGATTACTCCCCAATCTAATTTTATCGATGATCTAGGTGCTGATTCCCTGGATCTCGTCGAGCTAGTTATGGCTTTTGAAGAAGAATTCGAGATTGAAATTCCTGATGAAGCCGCTGAGAAAATTTTGACAGTCCAAGATGCGGTTGATTACATTGAAAAGCAAGTTGCCGCATCCGCTTAAGAAAGTGCTGAGTTAAAAGTGCTGAGTGCTGAGTAGTCAAGAGTTAAGAATTATTTTATCTTTTTCACTTAGTCTTCCTACTTAAAAACTCAGCACTCAGCACTCAGCACTCAGCACTCAAATTTGCAGCTTTCTCGCTACCTTTAACTGAGTCATGACAGATTATATACGTAAACGCGTTGTTGTAACTGGTGTTGGCGCGATTACACCGATTGGCAACACACCGGCTGAATATTGGGAAGGATTAGTCAGCGGACGCAATGGTATAGACTACATCACACATTTTGATGCGTCCAGCCATGATTGTCGCATTGCTGGTGAAGTTAAAAACTTCGATCCACATGATTATCTAGAGCGCAAAGAAGTCAAGCGCATGGATCGATTTTCGCAGTTTGGGGTTTCAGCAGCAAAACAAGCATTAGCTGACGCAAATCTGGTAATTAATGAGTTAAACGCTGAACAGATAGGTGTCATTATTGGTTCTGGCGTGGGCGGTATTAAGGTATTAGAAGATCAGCAAACAGTCTACCTAAACCGTGGCCCTGATCGCTGTAGTCCCTTTATGATCCCGATGATGATTGCCAATATGGCAGCCGGACTCACAGCCATTCACACTGGTGCAAAAGGGCCAAACAACTGTACTGTGACTGCTTGTGCCGCTGGTTCCAACGCCATTGGGGATGCTTTTCGCCTGGTTCAAGGAGGGTACGCCCAAGCCATGATTTGCGGTGGCTGTGAAGCAGCAATTACACCCTTATCTGTAGCTGGATTTGCCGCCTGTAAAGCCTTGTCTTTCCGCAACGATGATCCAGCCCATGCTTGCCGTCCCTTTGACCGCGATCGCGATGGATTTGTCATGGGTGAAGGTGCGGGAATTTTAATTTTAGAAGAACTGCAACACGCTCTCAGTCGTGGCGCACGCATTTATGGGGAAATCATTGGTTATGCGATGACCTGTGATGCTTATCACATGACCTCCCCAGTTCCCGGTGGTGAAGGTGCAGCTAGAGCCATTCAACTAGCACTCAAAGATGCAGGTATTACCCCAGAACAAGTAACCTACATCAACGCGCATGGCACAAGTACTCCAGCCAACGATGCCAACGAAACCAAAGCCATTAGAACAGCCTTGGGCGACCATGCTTATAAAATAGCGGTTAGCTCGACAAAATCAATGACAGGTCATTTGTTGGGTGGTTCTGGTGGTATTGAAGCCGTTGCAACTGTATTGGCGATTGCCAACGAAAAAATTCCCCCAACCATTAATCTCGAAAATCCTGATACTGAGTGTGACTTGGATTATGTTCCTCACACTAGCCGCGCCCAAACAATTGAAGTGGCTCTATCTAATTCCTTTGGTTTTGGTGGACATAATGTAACCCTAGTCTTTAAAAAGTACTGAGTGCTGAGTGCTGAGTGCTGAGTGCTGAGTTATGATTCAGACTTCAGACTTCACACTTCCTGCTTTTCCTCAGATGCACCAGACAAAAGTATCATAGATATCATTCCCAGCTGAACCAAGGGTTCAGCATGACCAATATTCTCAGCTTGATTAATTACCATAAACTCAGGAGATCCCGCTTGTCCATCGCCAATCGGGAATGGGATGATGAGGATACGGTAGGGGAATACCTATCAGTTATCAGTAATCAGTTCAGAGCAGTAGTAAATTCTATTTTGATAACTGTTAACTGTTAACTGTTCTAACAACCCCGGTAAATGAGAAGATCGCAGAGTGCTAACCCGTCGTTAAAAACAATCTTATTATGGCTGTTGCAACCCAATCCCTCGAAGAACTGTGTATTAACTCAATCCGCTTCTTGGCTGTCGATGCTATAGAAAAGGCAAAATCGGGACACCCAGGGCTGCCGATGGGCGCTGCTCCAATGGCATTTGTGCTGTGGGATCGCTTCATGCGGTATAACCCCAAAAACCCCAAGTGGTTCAACCGCGATCGCTTTGTCTTATCTGCTGGTCATGGCTCGATGTTACAGTATGCACTACTGTACTTAGCAGGCTATGACAGCGTTAGCATCGAAGATATCAAGCAATTTCGTCAGTGGGAATCTAAAACCCCTGGACACCCAGAAAACTTTGTTACTGCTGGTGTAGAAGTTACCACTGGCCCTCTAGGACAAGGTATTGCCAACGCAGTCGGTTTGGCCATAGCTGAAGCGCATCTGGCAGCTAAATTCAACAAACCCGATGCAAAAATTGTTGACCATTATACTTATGTCATTCTCGGTGATGGTTGCAACATGGAAGGTGTTTCCGGTGAAGCAGCTTCCCTGGCTGGACACTTGGGTTTAGGTAAACTCATCGCCCTTTACGATGACAACCACATCTCTATTGATGGTTCTACAGATGTGGCATTTACAGAGGATGTTTCTAAGCGTTTTGAAGCTTATGGCTGGCATGTGCTTCACGTCCAAGATGGCAACACCGATTTAGAAGCCATCCACAAAGCCATTGAAGCAGCAAAAGCTGTCACCGACAAACCATCAATGATTAAGGTGACAACAACCATTGGTTATGGTTCTCCTAACAAAGCCAACACCGCTGGTATTCACGGTGCAGCTTTAGGTGGAGATGAAGTAGAATTAACCCGGAAAAATCTGGGTTGGGAAAACGAGCCATTTGTAATTCCGCAAGACGTTCTCAACCATACCCGCAAAGCAGTAGAACGCGGTGCAGGTTACGAAGCTGACTGGAACAAAGCATTTGCTGACTATAAAGCTAAGTATCCCCAAGAAGCGGCTGAATTTGAGCGTTATCTCAGTGGCAAACTGGCTGATGGTTGGGATAAGGTACTTCCCACCTACACCCCTGAAGATAAAGGCCTACCCACCCGTAAACATTCCGAAACCTGCCTCAACAAATTAGCTGCGGTTCTTCCTGAACTGATTGGTGGTTCCGCCGACTTAACCCACTCCAACTTGACCGAAATCAAAGGTAAAGGCGACTTCCAAAAAGGACAATACCAAAACCCCAACATTCACTTTGGTGTGCGGGAACATGCAATGGGCGCAATTTGTAACGGTATTGCCTTGCATGGTTCAGGGTTGATTCCTTACGGTGCTACCTTCCTAATCTTCACCGACTATATGCGGGCGGCTATTCGCTTATCTGCCTTGTCTTTAGCAGGCTCGATTTGGGTAATGACTCACGACTCCATCGGTCAAGGTGAAGACGGCCCCACCCACCAACCAATCGAAACCCTCGCTTCCTTGCGTGCTATTCCTAACTTGACTGTCATTCGTCCCGCCGATGGTAACGAAACCTCTGGTGCATACAAAGTAGCGATTGAAAGAGCAAAACAAAATGATCCTACTTTGTTGGCATTAACCCGGCAAAACGTTCCTAACTTAGCAGGTACATCTATTGAAGGTGTTGCTAAGGGTGGATACACTGTTGTTGATTCTGAAGGTACACCAGAATTAATCATCATTGGTACTGGTTCAGAATTGAACCTCGCTGTTACTGCTGCTGAAAAACTCACAGCCGAAGGTAAGAAAGTACGTGTCGTCTCATTACCAGCTTGGGATTTATTTGAAGCACAAGACGCAGCTTACAAAGAATCTGTTCTACCCAAAGCTGTCACCAAGCGTTTAGCTGTAGAAGCAGCTTCTAGCTTTGGCTGGCATAAGTACATTGGTACTGAAGGCGATACTGTCACCATTGACCGCTTTGGTGCTTCCGCGCCTGGTGGCGTTTGTTTAGAGAAATTCGGCTTTAGCGTTGATAACGTATTAGCTAAAGCTAAACAATTGTTGGGTTAATCGCAACAGCCAACATATTCTCTTAATTTGCGAGGGTGGGTAATTTACCCGCCCTTTTTTGTTTTTCATCTATTATGTTGCATAAACGCTAAGACCGATACATATAGATTAAATGAAAAGTACAGATTAAATTTCCGTATTGGTGAAGCATCATGAAAAACATAACAAAGTGGCTTTTGGGCTTGGCGATCGCTCCCGCTAGTGTATTGTTAGTATCTAGCCAAACTCAAGCCAGTCAAGTTGTAGGCGAGTGGTTCTTTGGTTTTTGGGATTGTAACATTGACGGCAGACCAGCCCGAATGGAATGGAAAGTAGTGGATGACCCCCAAACTAGTTGTAATGGTAACGTTTGCTCTACTACTTCTGGTGTGCGTTTAATTGGGCGGTTTAGTGATAACGGTAGTGCGTGGGTTCCTTTAGGAAAACGTTTTTCTAGCAACCGCAGACAAGATTTAGGTATTCGTTATTTAGGCGCAGAACAAGATGATTGGTATCTGAAATACAACAGTCAGACTCGACGCGCAGAGGGTTGGACAACCTGGCGGGGTAATCGCTATCCACTACAATGTCGTAAGCGCAGATAAGTAGGAGATTTAGCTCCCCGACTGTTCAAAAAATTCGGGGAGCTGGTTTTTTGAACGATCGCCTAAAATTAGTAAGTCTTAACCAATAAAAAGCGATCGCATTCATTACACCATCAAACCATATTTGATATGTCAATCGAATATCCAGAATATTGGACACATCGTCAATGGATGAGTCGGGCTTTAGAAATCGCCCAAGCAGCAGGAGCGGCGGGTGAAATTCCAGTTGGGGCTGTCATTGTCGATAGTCATGGAAATTTGATTGCTGAAGGTGAAAACCGCAAAGAACGAGACAAAGATCCCACAGCCCACGCGGAAATTGTAGCGATTAAAGCAGCATCGCAAATTTTACATAGCTGGCGACTGCATGAATGTACATTATACGTAACTTTAGAACCTTGTCCGATGTGTGCAGGTGCAATTATCCAATCACGGTTGAGGACGCTTGTTTATGGAGTGGACGATACTAAAACTGGCGCAATTCGCACAGTACTGAATATTCCCGATAGTGCTGCTTCTAATCATCGTCTACAAGTCCTGGGAGGCATTCTAGAATCAGCTTGTCGCCAGCATTTGCAAGCTTGGTTTGCCACTCGTAGACTTCAACAAAAAACTACAGACACCAAGCAAACTGTCCAATCACAACTACACAATTTATAAAAGAGAATTTACGGTTTAATTAATCACTCTTTAATAAACCTCTGGGCAATTCGCAGCTACCGACATGATAAAACTTGACTTCTCCCAAGATACCCAACAGCTAAAGCCAACATCACAGAAATCATTAAATCATCAGGTGGCTGATACTACCTCACAGGTTTCTCCTTTGTTAGGGCCAATAGCATATCATGTGGGACGACATCTGCTTTTACCTTTGTTCTTCGGCAGGATTACCATCACAGGACAACACAATGTCCCCGCAACAGGGCCGATTATCTTAGCACCCACGCACCGGGCGCGTTGGGATGCTTTAATTGTCCCTTACGCTACTTCTCTAATTACTGGCGCAGATTTGCGCTTTATGGTGACTATTACTGAATGCCAAGGCTTGCAAGGCTGGTTTGTACGTCGTTTAGGTGGATTCCCCGTAGATCCTCAACATCCCACAATTTCCACCTTAAGACATGGAGTTTCTTTACTAGAGCAAAGAAAAACCTTGGTCATCTTTCCCGAAGGTGGCATTTTCCGTGATGGCAAGGTTCATCCTTTAAAACCTGGAATTGCCCGCTTGTCTTTGACTGCGGAAATGAATCACCCAGGACTAGGGGTCAAAATTGTTCCTATGAGTATTAATTACAGCGAACCCTATCCCAACTGGGGTACAGATGTGCATATTAACATCGGCAGCCCAATTAATGTTGCTGAATATACTAACGGTTCCGTCAAACAAAATGCAAAACGCCTGACAGATGAGTTAGCCAAGGAACTGCAAAGCTTAAATCATCAAGAAGCAGAAGTGACCAATGGGCAATGGTCAATGGTCAATGGTCAATAGTCATTTGTCCTTTGTGTGTGATTTAACCCTAATTACCAATTACTAATTCCCAACTGTTTAATCTGCCGATATCTTGCGGTGCAGCATCGATGAGCCACAATTGCCAGCGCCCTTGGCCAGACATGGATAGTAATTGCTTGAGGGCAGGATGCGATCGCACACTATAAGTAGTCTGCAAGTTTGTCCGTCTACCTAAAGTCCGGTTTTGTAACAAAACTGACTGATTATTTGGTGCTATTAAGTAAATTTCTAAATCGCCTAAGAAATCGTGCGAGACATTCACACTTACTTGAATATCTTTAACTACAATATCTTCGTTAATGGCGATCGCACTTTTGATACCTTGGCGATCGTTATCGGGAATGCCTACAGAGTTGGTATTATTCACCCGCAACTGTTGGCTGACAGGTGATGCACCTTCTCGCATTTGCTTGGCAGCTTGGACGGCTTTAGCGGCGTTGACTTTACCATAGCCAAACCACTGGGAATGACCATTACCATTGTAAGTCCCGCCTTTGAGGCCTAATTGCGGGTCGGGATTCGGGTCAACTATTTTATCAGCAGTTTCTTGTAAGATGCGTTTAACTTGTTGAGCAGTTAAATCGGGATTCGCTGATAACACCAAAGCTGCTACCCCAGCCACCACAGGCGTAGCACTGGAAGTTCCACCAAAACTACTGGTAAAATTGCCTTTGTCGTAACCTGCTGCTCCTAATTGGTCAGTGGTAAACACACCTAAACCATTAAGATAAGCAGCGATCGCAGGTTGAGTATACACATAACCCTTTTCAGGAAATGACATTCCTGGTGGTGCGTTATTACTAGGCGCACATACAGCAATACTATCTCCCCAATTACTGTAAGCTGCTTTCTTATTCAAACTAGTGGAAGCAGCAACAGTGATCACATCAGGATGTACCGCAAAACCACTGAGCCACTCAGTCTTTCCTTGTAAAATTTTATCAGGCCAACTTTGTTCAATTACACTACCATTAATTGGACGGTTGGCATTACCCGCCGCAAAACAAATCACACATCCTTTCCCTTTCCGTCCTTTGGTAGCTGCGCGGGTAATTGCTGCCCGTTGCCGCAAGGATAAAGGAAAATACACAGCCGAGGCTCCCCAACTGCAAGAAATTACACTTGCCCCCTTGTCAATTGCCCAATTAAAGATTTGCTCAACAGATTCATCATCTAAATAGCCAGTCGTACGGATGGGCATAAATGCACAACCAGGAGCTACCCCCACAATACCAGAACCATTTTCTTCGGCAATGGCTACCCCGGCGCAAGCTGTCCCGTGGCTAGTTTCTCTAGCATCAGGTAAAGGTAGAAAATCATTTTGTTTCAAATCTCTAGGGGCGACAACTTTCCCTGAACCTTGAAAATCAGGATGATTCAAATCAAAAGAATCATCCACCACAGCCACAACTACAGAACGTACACCGCGAGTAATATCCCAAGCTTTTTCAACGGAGATATGAGAACCTAAGACTAAATCCTCCCCGCCGCTATGGTTTAAGTACCACTGTTGGATATAAAGCGGGTCACGGGGTTTGTAGTGTGTTTCGCTGTTAATGATAATGTTAGGTTCAGCAGCTAACACTTCTTTGAGTCCTTGGAGTTGGTTAGTAATTTTAATCGGGTTGTCTGTAGCTTGTTTACTAACCAAAAATACGAAAGTGTTAGGGATACCCAGAACAGGTTTATCTTGAATTAAACTATATGCGCTGGCGATCGCATTAATTCTAGGCGCTGCTATCTCTTCTAAAAACTGAATAGTAATTTGGTCGCCCAAGTAAACAAAAGTCCCAGGATTATTTTTAAGAGTGTAAACATGGCTGGCAAAGGCTACAGTTTCTGCCGCGCGGGCTTGAGCCATCGCCGCATCTAACTGGGCGGGTGCAACTTTAAATAATTCTAGTTGTGCTTGGGGAATACTTCGCTGCCAAATACCCCAACTTACCTGAGATAATTGTTGAGGTGTAAAATCGTTAGCTGGGCGGATGGTGAAACGGTCTGTTGCTTTTTCTAACACTAATTCTTCACCACCGCGTTGCAGAACAACTCCCAAATTGCTGGCTGGTACACCTGTGGTTGGAAAATCAGAGGAATTAATGCGATCGCTCATAATAGACGATGGTAATTAGTATACAGAGGCACTGGGAACTCGATTAAACCGATTTTCAGTCTAAAGCAAAGAAACCAAGTATATAGCTGTGTTTTGTTTAAAACGAAAACAAAGTTAAGATACCCAAAGTTTCTCTTAGTATTTGTATATATTTGTCACACCCATTCAATCCATGAAAATAGCTGCAACTGCGCCTTTTATTAGCCTCAGTTCCTTCTCAGTCATTCTCTTATTAAGTTTGCTATCCCCCGCTTATAGCCAACAAGCACAGCCCATTGATCCGAATGACCCCAACAATCTCCGTCCTACCACCCAAACCAATAGCCTGTTAAGCATTGAAGGCGGAGAACGACTGATGAAAGAGGCAGAAGCAGCAGTTTCCGCCCAAAACTATGCCCTAGCCGCCAAAAAGCTCCAAGAAGCACGGCAAGTTTATAATCAGCTATCTAACTTTTATCAAGACTTAAACTCTAGCTTTTCTGGTATTGACATCAGAGTATCTGACTCTCAACGTCAAAAAGCTTTACTAAGCGCCCAAAAGCGAGATGAAGCTACATATCAACTCGCACTTGTACATCGCGCCCAAAATCAGCCAGAATTAGCTGTACCATTATTAATTCAAATTATTAAAAGTCAAAATCCCACACGCGATTTAGGTAAAAAAGCATATCAACAGCTATTTGAACTCGGTTTTGTGGATACCCCATACCCCAGACAAGGCGGTTCCACTTCTCAAAAATAAATCTTGAGAGTCAAGAGTCAATGGTCAGTGGTCAATAGCTATTCTCCCTTGTCAGCCTTGTCCCCCTTATCTTTCTTCTCCTGCTTCCTGCTCCCTGCCCCTCTGCTTCTTCCACTCCTTAATCTGCTAATAATAGAGAAGTAGTTTTTCAGAAATTGCGATGATTAGTCCGCAGCAGATTGAAGCTATGATCAAGGCGGAACTGCCAGACGCTCAGATACAAGTACAAGACTTAACAGGTGGCGGAGACCACTATCAAGTTACAGTCGTCTCATCGCAGTTTGCAGGTAAAGGACTGGTGCAACAACATCAGCTAGTTTATGGCGCGTTGCGGCAAGCTATGTCCACGGAAGCAATTCACGCCTTGGCAGTTAAAACATTTACGCCAGAAACTTGGCAAACAACCACTTCATAAAATCAATAGTTCCAAGCTAGGTTGAGCATTGACTATTGATTTTTTTATATCCGTAACATAGGAAACTAAAACACCATGTCACAAGAAGCCCAAGAGAGAATTCAGAACTTAATTAAACAAAACAAAATCTTTGTTTTCATGAAGGGGACTAAGTTAATGCCTCAATGTGGTTTTTCTAACAACGTTGTCCAAATCCTCAATACTTTGGGTGTTCCCTTCGAGACGTTTAATGTTCTTGATGATGCTGAAATTCGTCAAGGAATTAAAGAATACTCCAACTGGCCAACCATTCCTCAAGTTTATATCAATGGTGAATTCATCGGTGGTTCCGACATCTTGATTGAAATGTACCAAAAGGGTGAATTGCAGGAAAAAGTGGAAGTTGCTCTAGCTTCGTAATTTTAAAATAAGTTTAATTACAAAAAAGCCCCGTTACAGGGGCTTTTTTGATGGACTACGCTTCCCAAAGCAGAAAAATTACTCAATGGTTAGTAGCAAGTAGTGAATAAAAAATTTTCTGCTTTTTTAATTAAAATCACGATCTTAAACATCCCTTATGAGAGTTACCAAAATTACCACAAGTCAAAGGGGATGTTTTTCTAGTACAATCTCTCCCAAAATTTACACCACTGCACACTTGATCAATACAGATAACGTGCTATAATCATCTGCGTCAATCTACGCTTACTTTTAAGGGCTAAAGCTTTTTGCTTTAGTAGTAATCGTGTTGTGGTTGTGGTTCCGGCATTGCAAAATTTGACGCATCGTACAAGTAGCGGCTGGCTTCCTCTTCTAGACGATGAATCAGATATGGCTCGATAGCGTTGCCATGTCGCAGTGCGGCTAGATATCCATCCAAATACATCCGCATATCGTCCATACGATAACCGCGATTCCATAGCTCGACGAAGGCGTCTGTGAGTCTTTGGTAATAGCGGATGGTTTGTGTGTCTTGAAGCATAACTGCTGTTTGATCTCTTTGGAATGAGAATTGTAAATGATTAACGCTGAAATGTGAAGTGCCACTTTCGCTTTTTTAGCGTTTTTGACATATAAATTATGCCAATGGTTCTGCTTTGACCTGCCCCCTCAAGCAGTTACAGCGTATTTAGATCCTATTCCAGAAAACTGGGAAATTGATTGGTAAATAATTTATTCTTATGATTTCTTCTTTCAAAAACCCCTATTTTTGTGCTTGAGGTTAAGCTTAAGCAAGCAAGACCCACACTTAAACAACAGGCTGACGGACTTTTGCAAGAATTATAATTTGACTCAGTACAAGTTCTTCATAAAGTTACAATTTGCTAAAAGCCAAATGATTGTTAAGAAGAACTTTCGATAAGTCTAACAAAAATTTAAGAAAATTACTAATTAACCTTGGAAATAGGCTGAGGTGGGAGATATTGCCACCCTTTTGTGGAATAAATGTCAAATGAATTGTGATTAGAAGTAACAAAGACTACAAAACCTTGAGCATGAGCTTGTTACTTTGAAAGTCATCAACGCTAAGGGGTCTTACCGCCGTGGGTTCGGTTTGTATTGAAATCGTTGAGGGGAATCCCCATCTAAGGTCGTTGCTGGGTTGGCACTTGCAACAGTTAGAGTATAGGGTAAATCAAGCTGCCAGCATTTATCAAGCAAGAGAAGTGTTTTTAACCCATCAACCTACTCTAGTGATTCTAGATGCGGATCTGCCTGATGGAGATGGTATCGAGTTTTGCCGTTGGTTGCACCGTCAGCAGCAGCCTTTAATCTTAATGCTGTCTGCGCGTAGCAACGAGGCGGATGTGGTCGCAGGACTAAAAGCGGGGGCCGATGATTACCTCAGCAAACCTTTTGGGATGCAGGAGTTTTTGGCTAGGGTTGAGGCACTAATTCGCCGCAAACGCACGCCGACTGCGCCAGCTTATTTAGACTATGGCACTTTGCAAATTGATTTAGTGCAACGTCGTGTCCGGTTCCAAGGGGAGTTTATTGATTTAACACCCCAGGAATTTAGTTTGTTGTATGTGTTGGCGCAAGCTGGCGGAGTACCTTTGTCTCGGTCAGAATTGCTGCGTCGTGCTTGGCCAGATGCAATTGACAACCCGCGCACGATAGACACTCATGTTTTATCGCTACGCAAAAAAGTAGAACTTGATCCCCGCCAGCCTAGTTTGATTCAAACTATTCGGAATGTGGGATACAGATTTAACATGGAAATTTTGAATGCCAATCTTCCCCAATCACAAACTAAGTTAGCAAAAGAACGGTTTAGCAATCAACGTCCAACACTTACTACTCAACGGTGATGAAGCAGGTGAGAGATAACAGGTGACAGGTGATAGGTTTTGCCTGGATTTTATCAGCTGCGGATTTCTGAAACTATGCTTCAACTGCTACATAACAGGGTTTGGTTGGGTGCAGTACAAGTTCCAGAGGAGAGAGGCTAATGGGTTTTATCCAAAGGAAGAGTGCTGTAAGTGTTGTGTTTAGGGTGATTTATCAGATAAGAGGTTTTTAAATCCATTCTTGTGCGGCTTGAGTTTCTGCCTGAGTCAAACTTGCTTGTAAACTGACTAAATCTAACTCAGAGGCGGGTTTGTCTGCTAACAACTGGCCTTGGTGCAGGTGTAACAGTCTTGTACAAAACATTTGGGCTAAATCTAACTGGTGATTGACCATCAAAATTGTAGTTTGTTGGGTTTCGGCTAGTTGAATGAGGATTTGCATCAGATAAGAGGCTGTACCCGCATCCAAGGCTGATGTTGGCTCATCTAATAGTAAAATTTTGGGTTGGATGATTAAAGCACGAGCGATCGCAACTAATTGCCTTTGACCCGATGACAACTGTAACTCATTCTTGGCTAACCAGTCGTTAGGAATATGCAGTTGTTCCAGCCAATGGCTAACTCGTTGCTGAATCGTCTGTTTGGGTATCCCGCGCAAAACTAAAGGATATTCCAAGGCTTGCTGGACTGTCATCCCCAGTAGCTTTGACTCTTGCAACACCAGTGTTACTGTTTGGCGCAGTGGGATGGCAGGAATTTGGTGATATTCTTGATTTTCCAGATAAATTTTACCGCTAGTAGGTTCAGTTAAGCGGTTTATTAGGCGTAGTAATGAGGTTTTGCCAGCACCAGTTACGCCAATAATAGCAATTCTTTCACCAGGGAATACTTGAAAGGAAATATTCTGTAAAATTGGGTATCCCTGGTGATTGCTTTTTAGTTTGCTAAATAGATTAACTTGCTCAAGCCTGAGTTGGGCTTGTGGAGTGAAATTATCCACAGTATAAAAATTCAATCAATATATTATCTATCTTGTGGGGTGGGCATCCTGCCCGCCCTTGGGATGGGACGGATGAGGACACCCATCCCACAAGACAATTTTGGATGTTTTGATTAAGAGTCCTAAATTTAAGATAGTGTCAAAGCTGTATTGATAGTCCAAGCATCGACTAACAGCAGTAGTAATGTAAATCCAAATAAAATCGCATACATCCAAGGCTGTGCTAAGGGACGAACATCTGTGGTGTCTATGCCTGTTTTGGCTTGCACAATATTTACTAAACGGGCAAATCCCGCCACTCGCATCGGTAATAAATATGCTTTACCATCTTTGCTGAGGAAATAATAAACTAACCCCCCTTGACCTGTAGAACGGGGTTTTAATTCTTTAACTTCTGACCAAGGTAAAGACCAACCTTTACGAAAGAAACGCGGAACCCAAACAGGGTAAGTAACTTGAATTTCTTGGTCGTTGACAATTACTCTTTCAGTCAACACTGCATACAGTCCGACAAAGCCAATGGCAATTCCTACCCAAAGTAATGTAGGTGGTGTTGGTGCGGCTGTTGCTTGGGCTAAAAATGGCAATGGTATTGTGAGTGCTACATATAAACTCAACAGGGTAATCCGAATCAACGGAGATAGGCGAAATATAGTTGTAGAGGTATTAGCTGAGTTGGCTGTCACGGTTCCATTAAGATTGTTGCTTTCAGTTTTATCCTAACGGGACTTAGACAAAAAGTTTTAGCTGATGGTTTATTAAATCCCATCAGCTCGATTATCTATTGTTTTCTCAACTAAGGAACGTAATGAGTCTGTATCTGTGTTTGCCTGTTCTTGCTGATACCAAAATGTAATTTCACGATCAGAAGCACGAGCTAACACAGCTAGTCTTTTACAGTGAGGGCATTCATAAATTTCTGGAAATTCTGGTTCTGGTCTTATTGGAATTAGCAGTTTATTGACCTGTGTTTCAAACTCTTCATCAGATGCAGCTTTTTGATGGGCAATGATTAAATCACCAGCTAATGTTTCAATCAGTGGTTCCCAAACCATGTGAAAGCATTGCCGATTTGGAATTGAGGATAGGTTAATTATTTCACCGCATATACAACTAATTTTGGTCATAAGATTTTCCCTTAAAGAGAGTAATCTAAAATGCTCTAAAATGACTCTAAGGTAAATACTTCTGTACCACAGTCCAGCCTGTCCAGGATACCCAAGCAAAGGCGGTAAACAGAATAATATTGACAGTGATGTGTAAAGTTCTTACCCAAGGTCTTCTGGGGTTAATTTGAGTCGCACTGATAGCAGATAGCAAAACTAAAAATACTACTATTAGCCCAGCAGATAAATGTGATGAATGTCCTAATGAACCAAAGTGGCCTAATGTGCCGATAATACCGATCGCCAATAACAATAACACTAAACTCACCATACTGATGCCCATTGTATAGTGGAGCGATCGCACCCCCCCACGACTAACAGGAAATCCTGGCAAACTAGGCATAGACTGGGAAGTTCTCGCTTGCCACATTAGTATCCCAGTAACAGCTAACATGATATACGCTAACAGCGATAAGCCCATCGACCAAGCGGCGATTTTCCATAGCCAGAGAAAAGAAGGTAGGTGCATAAATTTGGGGGAGTGGGGAATTGGAAACAAATGACAAAGGACAAATGACTGATGACAACCCACCATCACAATAGAAAAGGTTGCTGATATCAGCAACCTTAAATTTTTTTTGATCAATTTTTTTTATTTTAATCAAGGCATGATTAACCAGCGATTGTTAAAGGTTTTGTTGTATCTCCGCTTTTGGTATTAATTGACTGGACTATGGGTTTTTTACTGATAGGGTCGAGAGTAACTGAGTCGGTATTAAAATCACTACTGCTTGGTTCTTGAAGTGCAAGGCGATCGCACGGAATTGTATCCGATAAAATTGCACTTGCCATCATCCCCGTGTGAATCTCCATTTGAGCTTCTATCGGGGCTTCAAACACGAGGCGCTGCCCAGGAAACACAACCCTTTCAAAGTACCAGTTAGCAATATTAGAGATGCGAGCTACCTGGATTTTACTTGTGACATTAACGTAGCAGCAGAGAATTTTCCCCGATTGCTCAGGTGGTAGAGAATCTAGTATTTGAGCCATAACTGCCGAGGAGCTTTACGCCAAACATTGTATATTACACCAGCCCAGACTAACACCGGCTGATCCCCAGTTGCTGTAACTCCGACTACCAACTGAAAATTTCTACGTTATTTCTATCTAAAGATATGTTCAAGTTATGAAAATTTTATAAAAAAAATCTATTTTTAAAAAATTATACACTATTACGGAAAATTTTTAATTGTTTTCTTTGGTAACAATTTTGCCTAAGTTATTAATTAACTCTCTCTAGAGGATGCAACCTGTTGATTAAGCTTGTATCTTTCTTTTCATGAGTTTGGCTGGACTTTTATCCCCAAAGAGATAGCGAGGGATCATCGCTTAATGATTAAACTCAATGTTATGGTAAAGATATATGAACAATTTATTCATAAACCAATCTCTCCTGTTTGATGCCAAGCTAATTTAGCCCTTTTCACCATTCCTCACCGGAAAAATGTAAAAGCATAAATTAACTTCTAAGTCAAACTAGGCTGTCATAAATACAACTAAGCAAGCCCATTTCCCTCGCTTTCCTCAAAGAATGGCAAGATAAAGGTTAAAACTCCGATGATCGAAAATCGCATTCTCTACGTTCGCCTTCCTTGTAACCCCATTTTTCCCATTGGGGTGGTTTATCTTTGTGATCATGTCCACAAGCTATTCCCGAACATCAAACAGCGCATTTTCGATTTGGGAACAGTCCCCCCTTTAGACTATGCTGCGGCGTTAGATCGCTGTATCGATGAGTTCCAACCTACACTGTTAGTATTTTCTTGGCGGGATATTCAAATTTATGCCCCCGTGGGTGGACGCGGTGGCAACCCGTTGCAAAACGCTTTTGAATTTTACTACGCGAAAAATCCCCTGATTAAATTACGTGGGGCTTTGGGTGGTTTACGCATCTTCATTGCCTACTATGTGGAGTTGTGGCGTAATTTGGGATTAATCAAACGCGGTTTAAAACGCGCCCAAAAATACCGTACCGATGCGCGTGCAGTGGTTGGCGGTGGCGCAGTCAGCGTATTTTATGAACAGTTAGGTAAAAGCTTACCTTCCGGCACAATTATTTCTGTGGGCGAAGGGGAAACCTTACTGGAGAAATTCTTGAATAATCAAGAATTTCGTGATGAACGTTGTTATGTAGTTGGGGAAGGTAAACCACGCCAGCGCCTAATTCACGAACAACCCACCCCATTACAAAAAACCGCTTGTAACTACGACTACATTGAAAGTGTCTGGCCAGAGTTTAACTATTACCTGCAAGACCAAGACTTTTATATCGGTGTGCAAACCAAGCGCGGTTGTCCGCATAACTGCTGCTACTGTGTTTATACCGTGGTTGAAGGTAAACAAGTACGTATCAATCCTGCCGAAGAAGTTGTAGCGGAAATCCGGCAACTATATAATCGCGGTGTACGGAACTTTTGGTTTACTGATGCTCAATTTATCCCAGCGCGGCGATATATCAATGATGCCATTGAATTATTACAGGCGATCGTTGATTCTGGGATGCAAGATATTCATTGGGCAGCATACATCAGAGCCGATAATTTAACACCGGAATTGTGCGAATTGATGGCAAAAACCGGGATGAACTATTTTGAAATTGGCATTACCAGCGGTTCTCAAGAACTGGTACGCAAAATGCGGATGGGTTACAACCTGCGGACTGTCTTACAAAACTGTCGTGATTTAAAAGCCGCTGGGTTTAACGATTTAGTTTCTGTCAATTATTCCTTTAATGTGATTGACGAACGTCCCGAAACTATTCGCCAAACCATCGCCTACCACCGCGAACTAGAACGTATCTTTGGTGCAGATAAAGTTGAACCCGCAATTTTCTTTATCGGACTGCAACCCCACACCCATCTAGAAGAATATGCCTTTAAAGAAGGCATCCTCAAACCAGGGTACAATCCTATGAGCTTGATGCCGTGGACAGCGAAAAAACTGCTGTGGAACCCAGAACCCCTCGGTTCGTTCTTTGGTGAAGTCTGCTTACAAGCTTGGCGACAAAATCCCAATGACTTCGGAAGGGAAGTGATGAAGATTTTAGAAGCAAGGCTAGGTTGTGCGGAATTAGAAACAGCACTTTCCGCACCAATTGAGCCGAAAGAAAAACAATTAGCAGGCATATCATAGAAAACACATTAATAAATATAAGAGGTTAGGAACTAAAAAATTAGTGTTTCTGAATCAAGAGATGATATTTATTAGGCAGACTTTCCGTCCTACCTAATAGATACCAGGGGATGGTCATCTTACCCATCCCACAAAACTTAAAACGATTCGGAAAATTCTTGAATCTTACGTTCTAACCTCTAGCCTCTAACCTCTTATAAAACTCCAAACCCATGTTAGAAGGTTCAATTTTACAACAGTTGGAAGCCGCCCATCGCCATAGCAATAGACCAATTCGATTTGGGGTGTATTATAAAAACACTTTAGTTGCTTTGTGTCATGCTCTCGAAGACCACATTTTAGCTGATCAAGGTCAACCCTTGGTAATTACAGCTTTCCAACGTGGTAAATGGTATTTGCAAGAAGCCGAAAGATATGCAGACATAGCTAAATGTAGTCGGGAAATTGTCATCATGGCTTCACCCGATGCTGGCTTTGCGGAACATCCTACCAGCAAATTATCCAATGTAGACTTAGTAGCGTTGGATTCAACTGATGCGGTGGCACAGGAATGGCATTTAATTATTCTGTCGCCTGGATACACAGCAATGGTACTTTGTCAAGAGTTATCTGAGGCTGATTATGGTGCAGGTGGATTACCAGATTCCGATTTAGAACGGAAATTCTATGGGTTGTGGACATTTGAACCGGAATTAGTGAAGGAAACAGCAGAATTAGCGATCGCTCATATTCAACAATACAACCCAGAACTAGCCGCAAAACTCACCTCTCATCAACAAGCAATCCAATCTCGTCTTGCCACACTAGAGGACTTAAGTACAGTAGTCTCTCGCGTCATTGATTACCTGCAAACTGGGCAAGATAACTTATCAATTCCCACAGCATTACGTCAAAAAGCCTTAGATAGCAACTTGTTATCTAACGAAATTCAAGCATTTTTGCGGATGGCGCAGTTGATAGATTTGGCAGATATCAACAACCCAATGGCAGCATCGGAAGTTGTCGCCCTTTCCGAAGCAATGGGACAATTGTTAGAACTACCAGCTTGGCAAATCAAAAGATTGCGCTTGGCAGGTTTATTACACCGCATAGATCCGCTACAAAAAGCTGAAAGTATTCTGACTCCTGGAACATCTAGCAGTTACACAGAACAAGCTCCAAGTTGTCCTTTAACTTGTCCTCTAGTACCAGGCGCACAGGTATTGCGAACCATGCCCCGTTTACGAGCAGTTGCTCAAATTATCACCCACCAAACCGAGTGGTGGGATGGTACAGGCGAACCCGCAGGTTTAGCTGGTGATGAAATTCCATTAGAATCGAGAATTTTAGCTTTAGTAGCCGAATTTCAATGGCGAGTCCATCAAATTAAATCAGCTAATCAAAGTCGGGAAGAAATATTTGTTCAAGCTTTAGAACCATGCCGACAGCAACAATCAACCCGCTTTGACCCTAAACTAATAGATGCCCTAACTTTGTTAGTCATGGGTTTGCAACAAGGGTTAGACTTACCTGTGATGACAACCAAAGCCAGCAACGGTATGTGGTTACTTGATTCTCGCTGGGATAGCCATAGCAAAAGTAGTGAGGAAATTGGTAGTTACCCCCAATGAACATTGAAGCCATTAAATCAGGAACCCTCAAACAACTGCCAGGGGTAAACTTAGAAGACGAGGAACTTTGTAAACTCGATTTAAGCCGGATTAATTTTGCAGGCGCAACCCTGGTTGGCACTAATTTTAGTGGTTCCAAGCTCGAAGGCGGACATTTAGAAGGAGCCAATTTAATGGGGGCGAACCTACAAGAAACTGACTTGCGGGCGAACTTGATGGGCGCAAACTTGATGCAAGCCGACTTAACCAGTGCTGACTTGCGTGGTAGTAATTTACGCGGCGCGAACTTGATGGGCGCAACCCTAAGTGATGTCTCGTTGGCAGGTGCTTTTTTAAGTGGCGCGAATTTAATGAACGTCAATTTACAAGGCGTTGACTTGCGCGGTGCTGACTTGCGTGGTGCTAACTTGAGTGGGGCAAATCTCAAAGGCGCAGACTTAAGCCGCGCTGACTTGCAAGGAACGCTGTTGAGTGAAGCAAATTTGGAAGAGGCTGATTTGCGGGGGGCAAATTTGGCGGGGGCAAATCTTACAGGTGCTAACTTGTTATGTGCAGAGTTGGAAGGGGCTAATTTAAGCGGTGTGAAGTTGGATAAAGCGTGTTTGGTGGGGACAATTGCTGAACATGGGTTGTAAGGATTGACAGAAGAATTTCCCTCTCACGCCAAGGCGCAAACTCTTGTTTCTAGCTACTGGATTGCGTCATTTTTTATTCCCATTCAAATCATAAGGAGCGATCGCCATATCATCAAATATAATTCCGCAGAGATTTGATGTACTTTTATCACAACATCAGCAAGGAAAGAAACTTTTTTTACTCATAACTTGAGCTATTGATTGGGGGATATTTGCTGCACTACTTGTTGGACTTGTGTAATATCTAAGTCTAAAGCCTGTGCTATTTGTTCTACAGTCAAGCCTAATGCCAAAAACTTAGGTACAGCTTCTAGTTTACCTTCTAGTTTGCCTTCTAGTTTACCTTCTTCTCTAGCTTCCTGATAAACTCGCGTTTGCTTCAATTCACTGAAACCAAACATTGCTTCTATCTCCTGGCGATTCATTTGGGGAAATTTATAAACTAAGATTGTCTCTATTAATTCTAGTAACTGTTTTTGTGGTAGTTGCAAATTAACGGCTTGCTGGGTGCGGTTGATTAATTCCCTGGCTGTGTTAATTGCTGTATCTTCCTCTTCTATTACTAATTTTATCGTAGCAATACCTATTGGTAAGGAAGCAGATTCGCCTAATTCATCTAAGTAAATTAGACTGATACGCTGGCTTTGGAATAATTCTAAGAAATGTTCTTTATAGCCGATATCTATATCTCTGCTGGGATAAATTACCACACCGCACCAAGGATTTTTAGGTTTATTTTGGCGTAAGTATAAAGCAAGTTCTGATATTAGGCGTAAGTAAATATCTGCATCCGGTTGAAATTGAACTTCAACAAAATAAATCGGGCTTTGTTCATTTTGAATGGGGAGAAATACACCATCAATTCTAAAGGCTGTTTGTTTGATTTCAACAGAAGCAAATTGATAAATGTTGGCAATTTCGGGAGGATTGCCAATTAGTTCAAAGAAGATGCTGGGGAGTTCTTGAAATAAGCGATAAAATATGGTGTCGGTTTTCACACAGATGTTTGAGCAGATTTTTGACTACGGTGATTGTACTATCCTGATGTTTGGCGCGTAACGACAAATTTCATTTCTGAGTGATATTTTGCATTTTATTGCTGCGATCGCAAATAGTTCTAATATTATCTCAAAGGTGCGATCGCTTCCCTCTCCTGCTCATCCATACCGCCAAAATACTCATCAAAAATAACCCCATCAACCCCATCAAAGGATTTTGATATACTCCCGTAACCCAATCAGGTACTACACCTGTGTATTTAATTAATCCACCAACATTAATAATGTAGAAACCGCCAACTAAACCACCATGCAAACCAATTGGTAAACCTAAACGCCCTCTACGCCAACGCTTTGCCCATACCTGCGTTAAACCTAAAACTACTAAAGCTGGGAACTGCGGCAGAGTTTGGATAACTGCCTCTAATGGTTTAATAAAATGTAAGGTAGCAAAGACAACAGCATCCGTCCATAATGCTACACGTTGGTTGTAGTCGCGTTCTAATTCATCCAGTAACCAGCCGCGAAATAATAACTCCTCGGCAAACCCAACGCCCAAGCCGACAATTACACCTTCTATAACTATTTTTAATAAGAAAACTTGCGGTTGTTGCCATACCAGCCAACCTAAAAGACTTTCTATGCCAAAAAGTAGCCAAATATTAGTAAAACCTATAGCCAAACCCCGCAGCAAATCTGTTCTGTTGTGTGGTGTAGTATCTAAACCATAATGCTGCAATATCTGAGGTTGTTGGTAGACATATTTACCCCATAGCTTCAATAGAATAATAAATTCTATGTATAGTAAAACCATTGTCAAAATACTTACTAAGTTAGCATCACGCACTAGTAAGTAAATTGGTGCAGCAAAAGGCAACCATAGCAACAACAGCATTAAAATAAAACAACCCAGCCGAATGGGGGCAGGGCGTTGAGCTAAACGGACAAGGTTGTTTTTCATACTAAAAATAGCAGGTAACAGGTAACAGGGGACAGGTGACAGAATTAAAAGTTTTTTGCTGTCTAGGTTGTATCATTTACCAATGTCCTAACTACCTTGACTATTGCTATATTTCATTAATAAAAGCCCCGACCATTGAAATCGCGGCTATACAAACGCGCATCCGCCAGTGCGACTCATTTTAAAACGAATCTTTCTAGCTTGCGGACACAGGCTTTATCCTTGTAGCCACTTTTCGTTGTTAGGTAGACTACATTGAACAAATGACGAATAACAAATGACCAATGACCAATGACTACTCATCAGGTTCAATACTGCTGGATAAACCGTGATTTTTCAATGTTTCACAGTAAAATTCAGCGTGTTCTAGGGCGCAGGTAATGACTAAAGCTAACCCATTTGTATGTGCTTCCATCATGATACTCACAGCTTGGGGCTGAGTGAGACTCGGTATTGTTGTTAATAATACCTGCACCACGTACTCCATCGAGTTGTAGTCGTCGTTATGGAGCAGAACGCGATACCGAGGGGCGAGCTTGCGGGATGTGGAACTCTTCTCAATGGTTTCGACTGACACGGTTCTTTGCTCTTGTTTCGATGATTTACTACAACGGAATGCCTATTGGCGATCGCTTAACAGCTTAACAGTTATTCACTTATTTTATAACATTAAATTTTAAACTCCCTCTTACCCAAAGGTAAGTTCTCAAAACAAGCCCGTCCTGCCAATTACAATGAGAAAAGCTGCAAAATTAACTTTGCTACTGTCCCAGCTACATGATTATGGATACACACCCAGAATTTCAACCAGGACAAATTGTGTCTTTAGCGCATAGCGACAAGAATTTGTACGCGGAAGTAATTGAAGTTGTCGTATCTCGTCAGTTGTGTTGGGTGCGTCCTTTACTGCTGGCTAACCATACTCAAGAACCACCACTAATTACAGACCTGCGAGACGCATCTGACTTGTTTTGGCCTCTCCAATTATTTCGCCCTGCTTTAGACACGGAAGTAATTACCCTGTTGAGTCAGGTTTTGGTTAAAGAACCAAAAGGTGAACCAGACTTGGCAGCTAAACAGCAACTCCATCAATTTATACAGCAGATGTGGCAAAGTAGAAAGTCTGAATTATGAAGTATTTAGAATGATTTACCTCACGCAGAGGCGCGGAGGCGCAGAGAGGTTAATGAGTTTGTCTGCAACGCCGAATTTTATCCTTCAGACTTCACACTTCATACTTTTTTAGTAGCGAATACCAGCGTCTTTCATTCGCTCAATGGCTGCTTGCATTCGTTCTTCAGGGATAGTTAAAGCAATGCGGAAAAAGCCTTCACCAGATGCACCGTAACCACTACCAGGAGCTACCATAATGCCGCATTTGTCAAGCAGTAAATTTACAAATTCCGCAGAAGTATAGCCAGCAGGTACAGGAACCCATACGTACAGGGTAGCTTTTGGCGGCTGAATCGGCCATCCTAAAGATTGCAATCCTTTAACGATGGTGTCGCGGCGATGTTGATAAACAGACATCAAAGTTTGCAGTTCAGCTTCTGAAGTATTGTAAGCTGCGATCGCAGCTGTTTGAATTGCCTTAAACACTCCCGAATCAACGTTGGTTTTAACTTGCCTTAAGCCTTGAATACCCAGCGCATTCCCCGCTACAAAACCAACCCGCCAGCCTGTCATATTGTAAGACTTCGACAAACTGTGAAACTCAATGGCGATATCCTTCGCCCCAGGAACTTGCAACACACTCGGCGGTTTATAGCCGTTGTATGCCATCTCTGAGTAAGCATTGTCATGACACAGCAAGATGTTGTACTGCTTACAAAAATCTACTAATTCTGCAAAAAACTCAAGTGTGGCGACTCCCCCAGTTGGGTTATTTGGGTAATTAATCCACAACAGCTTGGCTTTTTGGGCGATTTCTTCGGGAATTGCGTTTAAATCTGGTAAAAACTGGTTTTCTGCCTTCAGTGGCATTGTGAATGGTTCGCCATCAGCAAAAATTGTGGAAGTGCGATACACCGGATACCCAGGATCGGGGATGAGTGTATAGTCTCCCGCCTCCACAAAGGCTAAAAAAGTATTATGGATTGCTTCTTTAGAACCGATAGATGCTACAACCTCTGTATCTGGGTTTAAATCAGTTACCCCAAACCGACGTTCCATCCATTTAGCAGCCGCTTGCCGAAATTCTTGTGTTCCTTCGTAGGGCGGATAGTTATGGGTGGCACTATTATCAATTGCTGCGTGCATTACCTGGAGAATATGTGCCGGAGTCGGTTTATCGGGGTCGCCTATTGCCATATTAATGATATCAACTCCCTCGGCGACGAGTTTTGCTCGTTTACGGTTAATTTCAGCAAAGAGGTAGGGAGGAATTTTTTCTAGGCGTTTAGCGAACTGCATGGCGACTTAATATTAATGCAAACATTAATGCTGACTAGCACAGTTTACGCCACCCCAGGTAACTAAACAGTAAATCTCACAGAAAATTTCCGAGGCTAGGGGTTAGAGATTGGAATTGCCATCACAAATGGCCAATGACTAAATAACAATTGACTAAAGATTAATATCCCCAGCTAGGAACTAGCTTGATTCTGCCAGCATCCATTTCTGCCATTAATAATTCCAAAGCTTCGTAATCTACATCCGAAATATAACCATTTTGAGTTAATTCGGAGTTAATTTCATTTTCTATCTCTGGAGTTAATTTTTTAATATCAAGAGCCTTTTCTACCAGTTGGCGAATAGCATACTTACTTGTTCTCATATTTATTAACCCATTTTAGGTAATACTAAATTATCTGGGATGTAGCTAAGTAAAAATTGTGATCTAGATTTATGATTTTGGTGATTTAGATCACATTTATTTTGCTCATTGATTTGCTTCTAGCCCTATCTTTTTTCTTCGTCAATGAGCGGATTTCATCTCATTTTCTCAGTCCAGATGAACTGGCTGAAGTATCGTTAAATTAGGCTTTTCCAGCAAATTTACCAATCAGCAATTTATTTTGTGGCTGTCTATGTTGATTGTTTGAGAAGCAATATTAAAAAAAAGTATATATGAACACATTTTACCCTGTATTTATGACAATCTTTAAAGATATACCCTTCAGTGATAAAGATTCAGCAAAGAGATGTAAGACGTATGGTCGATGTTTAAAAAAAGAGATTATGTTCAAATAAATCTCAGGTTAAAGATTTAATAACTCTAATTTAGGATGTCAATATGCAAGCAGTGCTGGAATGCCCAAAAATTGCAGTGATTCGTCCACAGGGCAAACTTAATGCCGCCAACGCGTTAGAACTTGAACGAGATTTAACCACAGCATTAACGGCTAATGATGTCTCAATCTTACTTGTGGATTTGGCAGCAGTAGAGTCACTAGATAGTGCCGGCTTAATGGCGTTGGTGTCTGCGTTGAAGTTGGCGCAAAACTTAGAACGGGGCTTAAGGTTATGCTCTGTGTCTCCAGCCCTGAAAATTATCTTTGAATTAACTCAACTTGATGAAGTATTTGAGTTTGCAGATAATGCTGAGTTGGTATCGGCCAAACTGTAAATCTAGCATATAAGCAATCTTTGTAGCAAAGGTTTGTAAAGGATGTTTTCAGTTACAAAGATAAAACTATGCTGCTACCAAATCAGTGCTAAGGTTGGAGGTGATTATCTGTAAATCATAAAAGTAGCTAGAAGATAGCACAGTGGCTGTTGCAGTTGAAAAATTAATTACACCGGATATTCTAAAACCCGCGCGTTACCTTGGTAACGAACGCCTAGCAGTACATAAGCCTTGGGAAACGGCAGTTGTCAGATGGGTATTAACTTACCCAGAAGTCTATGAAGTTGGTTCTTCCAACTTGGGGCATATCATTCTCTATAACATTTTGAATGCCCAACCACGCCAATTATGCGATCGCGCTTACCTCCCTGGTACAGACTTAGCAGCAAAGTTAAGGGAAACAAACACCCCTTTGTTTGCTGTAGAGTCTAAGCGATCGCTACCAGAATTTGACATTTTAGGTTTTAGTCTCAGTTACGAATTGGGTGCAACCAACATCTTAGAAATGTTGGATTTAGCAGGAATTCCCCTGACATGGCAAGAACGAGCCACCGGGAATTATCCACTCATTTTTGCGGGTGGACAAACAGCAACCTCGAACCCTGAACCCTACGCCGACTTTTTTGACTTCTTCGCTTTAGGTGATGGCGAAGAACTCTTACCCGAAATCGGTATGGTTTTGGAAGAGGGTAAACAAGCCAAATTGAGTCGCCGCGATTTATTACTCGACTTGGCACAGATACCAGGGGTATATGTCCCGCAGTTTTATGATATGGCAACTGATGGCTCAGTCCATCCCAACCGCCCCGATGTGCCAAAACGGATTATCAGAAGAGTTGCCACACCCATACCCGCCTACTCGATTGGCTTAGTTCCCTACGTCCAAACAGTACACGATCGCCTGACAATTGAAATTCGTCGTGGCTGCACCCGTGGCTGTCGCTTTTGTCAACCAGGAATGCTGACTCGTCCGGCGCGAGATGTGGAACCTGAAAAAGTTGTAGATGCCATTGAACAGGGAATGCGGGCGACTGGTTACAATGAATTTTCTTTACTATCTTTGAGTTGTTCCGATTATTTAGCCCTACCGGCGGTGGGGATGGAAATTAAAAATCGGTTAAAAAATGAAAACATTTCCCTGTCTTTACCAAGTCAGCGTGTAGATAGATTTGATGAGAACATTGCCAACATTCTCGGTGGTACACGCCAAGGTGGCTTAACCTTTGCACCAGAAGCCGGAACCCAAAGAATGCGGGATATTGTGAATAAAGGTTTGACCAATGAAGAATTATTAAGAGGTGTGAAAACAGCTTGGGAACAAGGCTGGGATAAAATCAAACTCTATTTTATGATTGGCTTGCCGGGTGAGACAGATGCAGATGTTTTAGGCATTGCTGAAACAGTCCGTTGGCTACAGCGAGAATGTCGGGGTCAAGGCAGAAGACCGCTTAACTTTAACCTGACAATTTCCAACTTTACGCCCAAACCGCATACACCATTTCAATGGCACTCCGTCGCCACTGCGGAATTTAAACGCAAACAAGACCTACTGCGACAAGAATTCCGCCGGATACGGGGAGTAAAGGTCAACTTCACCGATGTCCGCATTTCGGCAATGGAAGACTTTATCGGTAGAGGCGAGCGCACTTTGGGTCAAGTTGTCCGCCGCGCTTGGGAATTAGGTGCAGGTATGGATTCTTGGTATGACAATTTAGATAAAGCCTTCACCGCTTGGGGCAATGCGATCAAAGAGGCTGGTCTAGACTGGAAATACCGCCAAGTCGAAAACGGCGAATGGAACTTGTTTCATTCACAAGACAAAGATTCCCCCAACTCCCAACTCCCGACTCCCGACTCTCTCAATAACCCCCTTCCCTGGGATCATATTGATACCGGCATCGATAAAAAATGGTTGAAACAAGACTTGCAACGCGCCTTAGAAGCAGCAATTGTTCCCGATTGTTCCTTTGAAGGTTGTTCCCATTGCGGTGTCTGCGGCACAGACTTCGGTCATAATATTGTGATTGAACCGCCGCCAATACCTCAATTTGCAGGTGAGTTTGTTCCGAATACTACCAAAGTCCAAAGATTGCGTGTTTGGTTTGGGAAGCAAGGTGACATGGCTTTGCTAGGCAATCTTGATTTGCTGCGTTTACTTGATCGAGTTGTGCGCCGCGCCAGTTTGCCAATTGCTTACACAGGTGGATTTCACCCAAACCCCCGAATTATGATTGCCAGTGCTTTACCTTTAGGTGCTACTAGCAGTGGCGAAATTGTTGATTTTGAGTTAACTACACCTGTAGACACGGAAACTTTTCAGGCAAAGTTAGCCGAGGAACTGCCCAGCGATATACCAATATATTGTGTAGCAGAGATAGATTTAAAATCTCCATCGGCAAACCAAGCCTTAGCCGCAGCCGAGTACTTGATTACGGTAGCAGTTGCGGGTGAAGCCACAGCTGCACAATGGCAAGCTTGGATTGATGCCCTCTTGGCCAGGGAAGAAATTAACCTAGAGCAAACCAATAAATCTGGTAAAACTCAAATAGTAAATCTGCGCGATCGCCTGTTTGAATTATCATTAGTAAAAATTAACAACAGTGCCGCCGAATCTACTGCTATTCTGCGTTCTCTAGGTAGTTGCCGCAATGATGGTGTTTCCTTGCGTCCTGAGCAAGTCCTATCTATGCTGGAAGTAGTTGCAAATCAAGAATTTCAACTTCTGCAAATTCACCGCAATCAGTTAATTTTGGGAGTATAATCCTTAGAGGGTAACTTGCTAGTAGTTACCCGGATGTAGCACATCGTGGGAATTGATTTTTAGCAAGGTTGCGTTAGAATGAGGTGAAGAGAAATTTTCTGGCGCTGCATTGAATTCACTAGTTCACTACCCCCTATACTCAGGGAGCAGAAGCAAAGATACTAGAGAGCAAGTTCTAGGATTTTATCCCAGACAAGCAACAAGCGGATTAAAAACAGCCTCTCTTGATAGCAACTTGGGTGAACTAGTAACTTAAAAGCAGGCTCCGTCGGCAACTCTCACGCTATATTTTTTTAAACAACTGCTGAATGCCCAATCCCTAGGTGGTGCGGGTATCGCATCAAAAATCAACCACGGACGGTTGATTTATTTACTTAAACAATATGCAGCCGTTCTGGAATAAACAGGCGTGTCAACGCAATTACTCAGTCATTAACTCTTTAACTTTGAAGCTCGGCTTCACAAATTTTATTATCAGCAGTACCTTTAGTAGCTGGCAGGGGCGAGGGATATGACCAACCGCCAGAACTACACCAGTGCTGCCAATTTTTGAGGAAATTGAATGCCAAAACAAATTATCATCGCAGAGCAGCATCAAATTGCTGCCGTATTTTCTGAAGATCAAATACAAGAACTGGTTGTAGCCACAGGCCATCACCAAATCGGTGATATCTACTTAGGTGTAGTAGAAAACGTCTTACCCGGAATTGATGCAGCTTTTGTAAATATTGGTGATCCAGAGCGCAATGGCTTTATTCATGTCACGGACTTAGGCCCATTAAGGTTGAAGCGAACCGCCGCCGCCATTACAGAATTATTAGCACCGCAACAAAAAGTGCTGGTGCAAGTGATGAAAGAGCCAACCGGGACAAAAGGGCCGCGGCTCACTGGTAACATTACTTTGCCTGGACGCTACGTAGTACTGATGCCTTATGGTCGGGGCGTGAATTTATCCCGCCGGATTAAAAGTGAAAATGAACGCAATCGCCTGCGGGCGTTAGCAATCTTAATCAAACCGGCGGGGATGGGTTTGTTGGTACGAACAGAAGCTGAAGGCAAACCCGAAGAAGCCATAATGGAAGACTTGGAATTGCTGCAAAAACAATGGGAAGCAATTCAACAAGAAGCCCAATCAACCCGTGCGCCTGCCCTGTTGAATCGAGATGATGACTTTATTCAACGGGTATTGCGGGATATGTATGGTGCAGATGTCAACCGAATTGTGGTTGATTCCAGCACTGGCTTGAAGCGGGTAAAACAGTATTTGCAGAACTGGAGTGGCGGACAAACACCCCAAGGATTGTTAATTGATCATCACCGCGATCGCTCACCCATATTAGAGTATTTCCGCATCAATGCCGCGATTCGAGAAGCCCTGAAACCCAGAGTCGATTTACCTTCTGGTGGTTACATTATTATTGAACCTACAGAAGCCCTCACCGTAATTGATGTTAACTCTGGTTCATTCACGCGATCGGCAACAGCCAGAGAAACAGTATTGTGGACAAACTGCGAAGCCGCCACAGAAATTGCCCGTCAATTGCGACTGCGGAATATTGCTGGGGTGATTGTTGTTGACTTCATTGATATGGAATCACGGCGTGACCAATTACACGTCCTGGAACATTTCAACAAAGCCCTGAAAGCAGATAAAGCCCGTCCCCAAATTGCCCAACTCACCGAACTTGGCTTAGTCGAACTGACTCGCAAGCGCCAAGGTCAAAACATTTACGAATTGTTTGGTGGTACTTGTCCAACCTGCGGTGGTTTAGGTCACATTGTCCATCTCCCCGGCGAAACCGAAACTCGCTTACCCACACCAGCAGAATTACCAGAACGTTTTGTACCTCTACCACAAAGAGAACCTCGTTTACCTGTAGCGCGGATTTCTGAACCTAGAGAAAGCTTTGATAGCTTTGGTGATAGTTTTGATGGTGACAGTGACTTAAGTGCTTTAAATTTAGTTAATCATCCCAGCTATCACGAACTGGGCGATAACAATAAACGTGGCAACCGCACCCGTCGCCGCAGAATTGGGATTAATGGCGCAAACGGTAAAGATGAGTCACGCCTAGCACCTAATTCTCTCGGTTTTGATAGTGATACTGACCTAGACCTGGATAATGAAGTTGACTTAAGCCCAACACCAGATATCCCTGCACCCACATTAGGTAAATCAGGTTGGACAGAAAGAGTCGAACGCAATAAAGTCATCAAAACAGAACCAGTCAAACCAGTGGTAGAACCACCGGAAATTAGAACTGTAGAAATGACTATAGAAGAACAAGATGTTTTTGCATTGATGGGAATCTCCCCCTTAGTGAAATTGGATAGGGAAGTGAAAAATCCCAAATCAGTGATTATTAACATTGTTCAGCCAGGGCAAGGAACAAGCACATTATCACCACCGCCTGCCGAGGTGGCTATTCCTGAAACATTCACTCAACCCATTGCCCCACCACCTCTAGAACCAGAGGCAAAATCTTTACCCGAAGAACCAATAGAGTCAGAGGGATTTGCACCGACTCCTGAAGACACAGAAGGAAATCTGACTGCTACAGGTAGCCGCCGCCGTCGTCGTCGTTCCTCGGCTGTAGAATCTGGTTCTGAGGAAAGTTAAGATGCTTTATGGTAGAGATTCAACAAACTGCTGTTAATTCCCTACCAAATTTAGGTGAACTGGAATGGCTGGAGTTTTCGTCCACTTTAGCGGGTATGTCTGGCTTAATTGCCGGCATCGATGAAGTTGGGCGTGGTGCTTTATTTGGCCCTGTAGTTGCAGCAGCCGTCATTCTCCCAGCAGATGCTTTCACGCAATTGATTGCAGCTGGAATTAAAGATAGTAAAAAGCTTTCCAGTTCTAAAAGGGCGAAATTAGCCGCACAAATTTGTGCATTAGCAACAGACTGGAGAATCGGTTTTGCTGCAACTGCGGAGATTGATCAAATAAATATTTTGCAGGCGACACTGTTAGCCATGAAACGGGCTGTACTCAAATTGAAAGTACAGCCTGTAATTTGCTTGGTTGATGGCAATCAACCAATGAAAGATTTGCACATACCCCAACAAACAATAGTCAAAGGAGATGAGCGATCGCTTTCCATCGCAGCTGCTAGTATTGTTGCTAAAGTTTGGCGTGACGAGTTGATACTGCGTTTAGCCGCAAAGTATCCGCAGTACGATTTGGCAAAGAATAAAGGATACGGTAGCCCAAAACATTTACAGGCGTTGCGAGAATACGGCGCTTCATCTTTGCATCGTAAATCTTTCAGCCCTTGCCAAATTCAGCAGTAATTTGCATAATTTAGTGTATTCATTGGTAGGTGCGATCGCGCTTTATAGTTTTACTTTTTTCCTAACAAAGATATTGTTGTTTTAAGCAATTATGGGTACTCGCTATGTAAATCTCACACTATATGGTGTCACTCAAGATGAGTTAATTAATTATCTTGCTGATAGAGGTTATAACAGTTACGTTTCTCCAACTGAGAATAACTTTACGACGATTTACGACAGTAGCTTTGAAACTTCTGGAAATATTAATAACAATGCTAATACTGAATCAATGTATCAAGCATACGCCAGAATGTTTCAACTTCATAATATGGATTCAGATCAGAATCTACAGTTGCTAAAATATGCTGTTACTCAGCCACACAATGAACTAGCTAAGGTTAAAAGTTTAGATAATCAAGCCAACAAATTTCTCAGGCAATACAGTGGAACAAAAGAAGGTATTCTAGTTTGTTGGGCTTCTCATCTTTCTCAAAAATTTTCTTGTTCAGCATTAGCTGTTTATGTAAGAGACGATTCGCAATTCTGGTATCATTTGTCTCGAAATGGCAAAATGATAGATGAATACACAACTTATGCAGGAGAAAATTGGCAACCAGGAAAAGCAATTTTCTCAGAACTAGGAACCAAGATAAAGGGTGGAGATGCAAAAAAGTTTTGTGTTGCTTTTAATCAAGAAAATAAAATTGATGAAGTAGAAAGTATTTTACGTAAACCACAGGGTTTTGGTATCAATGACGAAATTTCTATTGAGTCGAAGTATGGGGATTTACTAAACCTAAACGCTTTTCCAGATGCAGTTACAAGACATCATACATTAACTCTAGCATTAGGAATAACGCCTTGGTGGGTTCTTCACATGAGTTATATAGCTATTACTCAAGGTGAAGCCAAAGATTACTTTGATGATTACGAAAAGATTTATGGTCTTTCCAGTGATCAGGCGATGGCATTATTAAAACAGGCTAAAGCTAACATCTTAGATGAGCAATGTTAGTGCAAGTTTAATAACTGTGCATACATTAAAGTTTTTTGTTTGTATGGACGATGGCTAAATTTACTTTCGTACTTATTCCTGTTTTGTCTTGTTATTAAAATAGTACATACTGTAATTTATAAAATTTTGTTGCTTCAACTGAATTTAACCTATTAAATATAGTAAAAAAGCTATGTCTCGTCAACTAGCAATCATCATTGAGAATGAAGGTGCGATGAAATTACCATCGAATATGGACTTAAAAAATGAAGGACTTATTTTCGGGAATAATTTGCCTGTAGCAGATATTTTACTTGAAGATATTGCACTAGAACTAGAGATTGTTCCTCTTAGTGAATTTATTAAACATGAAAATGACGACGAAGAATTACAAAATAATCTTCAATGGTATGATCCGCAACAGGGATTAGATACTGTTGAGAAACTCTTTTCATATCTTCTTGCCCATCCTCAAGCTGATAAAAGCCCTGAAGGTATATGGTGGGTTTTGTGGGACTTGCGTGCTGTGGAGTTAATATTGCGTAAAGCTGTGGAAAAACAAACTCGCTTTTATTTTTTAGAGTGGTAACAATTGTAGTAGCATCATAAGTTTAAAACAGATGTATAATTTTTTTGTTAGTAGCAAATACAGAATTATTTACTACTAACTGTATACTTATAACTGAATTCAACACTAAATAAGCACTAATCTAAATTCAAAATTGGTAAATCGCCACTATTATCTTCTAGAGCTTTTTCTGCCATTTGTGATGTCACCCAATGACGATAATCTATGAGTAGCTGATGCAACAACCTTTGCTTAACAGTAACTAAGACACTCTTGAGCAAACCATTGCCCGTAGCTTCTAAAATTGGCTTTGGAGTGAGAGAAAATGGTGGAGGTAATTCTACTTGTACTTCTAAATCAGCTTTTCCTTCCAGACGAGTGCCATTGCTAGATTGATGTGGTGATAAATAACCTTTTAAATTGAGGCTAAAACGTTGGTTAATATACTCAAACCCTCGGATTTCACAACCTACTGAGCGCAGATAAATTACACTATTTGATTCTGCCCAAACCCTCATATCTACAGTTGGTTGAATACTCAATGTCATAAAAGACAAAGGACGCATTTTTAACCGAAATACTTCCTCAGAAAGCTGTTGGACACGACTGTTATCAACTAACGCATTCACCAATCTTTGAGGCTGCCGTAAGTAATGTTGAATAGGAATAGGCTGTTGCGGTACAGCAATTTTTACCGATTGAGAAGCAGTAAATCTTGTAGGCATGATTTTGCAGACAGCAGTTATTTGATACCTTTATATGTTAATAAATTTAGTACAATTATTATTTTAATCAAATCAAATAATAGGTATAGATATTCCTTTTGTATGACTTACGACTTTAATCATAGATTTATTAAATTGAAATATTTTTAAAATAAATTATTACTATTTTTATAATTATAAATCAAATTGCAGCTATTTAGAAAAAATCCTTTTTTTCAGTATAAATATCAAAAATATAAAAAATTATACCAGTATTAAAAATATGATAAATAAGAGAAAAACTAAAATATATTGACGTTACATTCATGAAGCACCGCTTTCACATATTATTACTGTTATTTTGGTTAGCTCTTGGTACAGCTTTACGCTTTTTGCGTCTAGCATCTTTGCCTCCTTGGACTGATGAGTGTGCCACGATGGTTTTTAGCCTGGGAAATAGCTTTCGCACAGTACCACTCAATGAAGTTATTAGTTCAGATATACTGTTGCAGCCGTTACAAGCTAATCCAGAAATGGGAATTAATGCCGTTATTGAGCAACTGTTGACTGAAAGTACTCATCCGCCTGTTTATTTTGCGTTAGCCCATTTCTGGATGAAGATTTTCTCACCAGCAGGGGAAATCGCCTCGATCTGGGCAGCGCGATCGCTCAGTGCTGTGTTAGGTGTTGTCTCAATTCCCGCTATATTTAGCCTTGCCTATCTGACCTTTCGTTCTAAATTAGTGGGTCAAATGGCCGCTGTAATGATGGCGGTTTCGCCCTTTGCTGTATTTCTAGGTAGGGAAGCACGACATTATACTTTGGCGATGTTACTGATCATTGCTTCTTTATGCTGCGGTATAAAAGCAATTCAAAACATCCATCGTCAGCAATCTCTACCTATATGGTTGGTATTTACTTGGGTAGCAATCAACAGTTTAGGAGTCGCCACCCATTATTTTTTTGCCCTAACTCTAGCTACGGAAGCTTTAGTTTTATTTGTTCATCTTTGGCAAAATCGTCAGCAAAATACTAAACAAATTTATTGGCGTATTGGCATAGCTGTTTTAGGTACGCTGATTGGATGTGTTGTCTGGATACCATTACTCCAAAGTATCCCCAATCATGATTTAACAAATTGGGTAAATATTAGTAACCCTCATACCAGATGGTTAGAACCATTAGGGCGGTTATTGCTGTGGAATATGAGTATGCTGTTGCTTCTACCTTCTGCACTGACTAGCTTACCTCTAGAAATTACGATTGTGTCTGGTGTAGCAACTTTTTTATTTTTGTGCTGGAGTCTGCCGAAGCTCAGTTATGGATTAAAAACTCTCAAGGATAACCCTCATAGAATTTTAGGAATACAAATTTTGAGTGGTTATATCTTCATAGCAATTTTTATCTGTTTATTTTTTACTTATGGTTTGGGTAAGGACTTAACTTTAGCAGCTAGATTTCAATTTGTATATGCTCCAGCCGTAATTTTGTTGTTAGGTGCTGCATTAGCAGGCTTTTGGCAACATCAACTGAATGGTAAAGTTGTTGTCACGATAATTTTGCTGATGGCAATGTTAGGGGGGATGATTGTAAGTTGGAATCTCGGCTATCTGCAAAACCAACGCCCAGATATTCTCGCCACACTTATATCTAAAGCATCTCCAAATAAGGTATTAATTGCTACAACACATATTCATCATGGGCAAACAGGTAGAATGATGGGATTAGCTTGGGAATTTCAAAAACAACGTGATTCTCGTGTACAGTTTTTCTTAGCTGGTAAAGATGCAGACAATCAAAGTTATACCGAAGCTGTGCAACTATTACAAGAAAAAATAGCTACAATCCAGCGACCTCTTGATGTATGGTTAGTGGAATTCCGTACAACCATCAATTTGTCATCTCAGCAATGTTTTATCGATACAGAATATGGTAAATCTACTGGTGAATATAATTACAAACTGTACCGCTGTCCAAAATAGCAGAGTCGAGTTAAAAAAACAAGTTAAATCAATGTTTTGTTTCTTCAAGTCTTAATTCGCTGCGGTATAGTCGATGAATCTCACAATAATTTCTGTTTCAAGGTTATGTCATTATCTATTGCTCATTTAGGCCCACCAGGTACTTATGCAGAACAAGCGGCGGTTTTATATGTCAACTGGCTAACCAAAGCAACGGGAATTGAAGCTACTTTATGCCCATATCCCAGTATAGCTCAGTCACTCCAAGCCGTGGCGGCAGGCAAAACACAGTTAGCGGTTGTACCAGTAGAAAACTCTATTGAAGGTAGTGTGACTATGACAATGGATGCACTATGGCAATTGGATAGTTTACAAATTCAATTGGCTTTAGTGATGCCCATTGTTCATAGCTTAATTTCTGGTGCTTCTGGCTTAGATAAAATTGAAAAGGTTTATTCTCACCCCCAGGCTTTAGCCCAATGCCAAAATTGGTTGGGACAATCTCTGCCAAATGTACAAATCATACCGAATAATTCTACAACAGAAGCTCTACAATTATTAAAGCAAGATTTGACAGCAGCTGCGATCGCCTCTTCTAGAGCCGCCCAACTCTACAACTTGCCAATTCTCGCCCAAGGCATTAATGACTATCCTGAAAACTGTACTCGCTTTTGGGTAGTGAGTCAAAATAACGCCAAGTTTGAATATCACATCAATAATTTAAATCCTACTCATAGCTCTTTAGCTTTTAGCTTACCTGCAAATATGCCTGGTGCGTTAATTAAACCTCTGCAAGTATTTGCTGAACTAGGAATTAATCTCAGCAGAATTGAATCTCGTCCTACCAAGCGTTCTTTAGGAGAATATGTGTTTTTCCTTGACCTAGAGACAGATATTCAACAACCAAAAATGCAATCTGCTCTAGCCGATTTAATAGAATATCTAGAAATCTTAAAAATCTTTGGTAGTTATGGTGTTTTAGCAGTTAACACTTTGGAACTATAATTGCAAAATTAACTGCTAAATGATTCGATCCTTAATAGTATTTTGTTCAGAAGTTTTTTTCTACAGGCAGAATTCAGGAGTCAGAATTTAAATTACATATCCCTTATTGTTTCTGGACATCATTAGCGTCTACTCTTGCATGAATAAATAATTAGGAAACTGCAAGGTAGAACGCTAATAAGACTCGTATTCTAGTTAATTTAGCTTACGACTTCTGATTGAAAGTATCTTTCAACACTGAGCGAGCAGCTAAATGATTACGGGTAGAAGTTAAAATTTCCGCTTCTCGTTCTAAACGAGAGGCCGTATCTTGCATTTCTAACAATGATTGTTGTTCGGCTGCAACGCCATAGAGGTTACTAGCTACCCAGTAAGATAGCTCTATTGGCAAGTCTGGTAATTCTTCTGGTAGTTCAATATTTTGTTCTGTTAACTTAGCCGAGAGGCGTACTACATCTTTGAGCAACTGTTCAACTTCTGCTCCCAAAGGGCGCAAATCTTTGCTAGGTGGCTCATCTTCTATCCACTGTACCAAACCGACACGATAAGGCTTTTCTCGCACATACTCTAAGACACGAAATCGTTGCTGTCCGAGAGTCAGCATCTTCATCCGGTCGTCTGGTAGGCGCTGGTAATGGATAATTTCTGCACAACAGCCAACATTGGCAATTGTACCTTTTACTGGATCGACCATTAATACTCCAAACCTGCGATCGCTCTCCAAAATCGTGTTCATCATGATTCGGTAGCGAAATTCAAAGATATGTAATGGTAATGGTCTGGTAGGAAAAAGAACTACTTCGGGTAACGGGAACAGAGGTAGTTCACGAACAGCAATTCTAGATGAAGATGTCATTGTTACCTTAGTATAAATTTAATTTTAAAAATTTATTGTTCTCTGCTTTCCCGTACTTTATTTACATTCTATCACTAAATAAAAAGCCCTGAGATCAATTTTCTCAGGGCTAGTTCAGTATTCACACTATAGTCATTGGTAAAAAAATCAGTAACCAAGAGCTAGAACTCAGTATTTAGAAGCATACTGCTAAGTTTGAATTGTTTGGCAAAACCTGACACTAAGGCTAGGCTATGAACTTACCGCACAGTATTCTGTATGAGTTGTGAATAAATTAACTGGGTTTAATAATGCGTTAATTAGTCTTGATTCCTGAATTCTCACTGCTAAATTTTTCTAAACTACAGTTTGACTTCAATATCAACACCAGATGGCAAATCCAACTTCATTAAAGCATCAATAGTTTTAGAAGAAGGCTGGTAGATGTCAATAATTCTGCGGTGAGTACGGGTTTCAAAATGTTCCCGTGAATCTTTATCTACGTGCGGAGAACGCAATACGCAATAGATTTTCCGTTTTGTAGGTAAGGGAATTGGGCCTATGGCTGTCGCGTTAGTCCGGTTAGCTGTATCTACAATCTTCTCGCAAGATGTATCCAACAATCGACGGTCAAAAGCTTTTAAACGAATTCTAATTTTCTGCTGTTGTAGAGTTGCCATCTTTAATTTTCCAGGTTCTGATTTATTAGGGGAGTGGGGAATAGATACGGGGCTTCAAGAAAGTAAAAAGTTAAAAGGTAAAAGATTTTTTCTTTTGACTTTTGCCTTTTATGTTTTAACTTCTAGCCCCTACTCACACAATTAAGTTCAGATAAAAGAGCAGAGAGGCGTTCTACCATCTCTGCTCTTAATTATTTAGAGTAAAAGGGTACTACTTGACGATTTTTGCGACTACACCAGCACCGATGGTGCGGCCACCTTCACGAATCGCAAAGCGCATACCTTGTTCAATAGCGATCGCGTTGATCAATTCTACGGTCACTTTGATGCGATCGCCTGGCATCACCATTTCTACTGCTTCACCTTCATCAGAGGTAAAAGCTTTAATGGTGCCGGTTACATCAGTTGTCCGCACATAGAACTGAGGACGGTAGCCTGCGAAGAATGGTGTTTTACGACCACCTTCTTTTTCAGTGAGTACGTATACTTCACCTTCAAACTGGGTGTGAGGAGTAATAGAACCGGGTTTAGCAATTACCATACCCCGTTCAATATCTTCTTTTTTCAGACCACGCAGCAGTACACCAGCGTTGTCCCCTGCCAAGCCTTCATCAAGGCTCTTCTTGAACATTTCAATCCCGGTAACAGTAGTACTACGAGTATCTTTCAGACCCACTAGTTCTACGGTATCGTTCACCTTAACTTTGCCGCGTTCGATACGTCCGGTAGCCACTGTACCACGACCTGTGATGGTGAATACGTCTTCTACCGCCATCAAGAAGGGTTTGTCAATGTCACGCTCTGGATCAGGGATGTAAGAATCTACCGCATCCATCAATTCGTAAATTTTATCCACCCAAGGATCTTCCCCACGTTGGGTTTTGGGTGCAGAGGTCATTTTTTCCAGAGCTTTCAGACCAGAACCTTTAATCACAGGAATATTATCACCATCAAACTCATAGCTCGATAGTAGTTCCCGAACTTCTAGTTCGACCAACTCTAGCAATTCTTCGTCGTCTACCATGTCTTCTTTGTTCAAAAAGACAACTAGTTTAGGAACCCCTACTTGACGAGCTAACAGAATGTGTTCACGAGTTTGGGGCATAGGGCCGTCGGTAGCCGCTACTACAAGAATAGCGCCGTCCATTTGTGCTGCACCAGTGATCATGTTTTTCACATAGTCAGCGTGTCCCGGACAGTCTACGTGAGCATAGTGACGATTTGCGGTCTCATACTCAACGTGAGCAGTGTTAATTGTAATACCCCGTGCTTTCTCTTCAGGTGCGTTGTCGATTTGGTCATAACCTTTAGCTTCGGCTTGACCGAGAGCAGCTAAGGTCATGGTGATAGCTGCTGTTAAAGTAGTTTTACCGTGGTCAACGTGGCCAACAGTACCGATGTTAACGTGGGGTTTATTTCTTTCAAACTTTGCGCGTGCCATGAATGCTCGTTTCCTTTTCTAATTAAGCGTTCCCTTTGCTTTTTGCAATGATAGTTTCAGCCACGCTGCGAGGCACCTCTTCGTAGTGGCTGAACTCCATCGTAAAAATACCTCGACCTTGGGTTTTCGACCGGATATCGGTAGCGTAGCCAAACATGGTTGCCAGTGGAACTTTGGATGCCACTTTAGCGAGTCCCTGTTCAGTGCTTTGGCTTTCAATCTGCCCTCGGCGGGAGATGAGGTCTCCAATAACGTTCCCGATAAAGTCTTCAGGAACTTCCACTTCAACTTTCATCATAGGCTCTAATAGTACTGGTGAAGCTTTCAGCACAGCTTCTTTCATCGCCATTGAACCAGCAATTTTGAAAGCCATTTCCGAAGAGTCTACATCGTGGTAAGAACCATGAACTAGCGTCGCTTTCACGTCAATCAGGGGATATCCAGCTAAAATCCCAGATTCACAGCTTTCTTTCATACCTTGCTCGGCGGGGCCAATGTACTCTTTAGGTACTACGCCACCGACAATTTTAGAGACGAATTCAAAGCCGGTACCGGGTTCTCCTGGCTCCAAATTGATCACAACGTGACCATATTGACCCTTACCACCACTTTGGCGGATGAACTTACCTTCCACGTTGGTAACTGCTTTCCGAATCGTTTCGCGGTAAGCTACTTGTGGCGCACCAACATTCGCTTCCACCTTGAATTCGCGTAACATCCGATCCACCAGAATTTCTAGGTGGAGTTCTCCCATCCCTGCAATTACAGTTTGGTTTGTTTCTGGATCAACATTGACGCGGAAGGTTGGGTCTTCTTCGGAGAGAGATTGCAGAGCCTTGGATAGCTTATCCATGTCGTTCTTGGTTTTGGGTTCAACCGCTACCGAGATCACAGGCTCTGGAATAAATAGGGATTCCAGTATTACTGGTGCGCCTTCATCAGTGATAGTATCACCTGTTAAGGTATCTTTTAATCCTAACGCAGCACCCAAATCACCAGCCCGTAGTTCCTCTACGTCTTGACGATCATCTGCCTTCATTAGAACTAAGCGGGAAATGCGTTCTTTTTTATTCTTGGTAGCATTTAATACATAACTACCCTTTTTCAGAACACCAGAATAAACACGAACAAAGGTTAGGCGACCGTAAGGGTCAGCCATAATCTTAAATGCCAAAGCAGCTAGAGGTTCGTTGTCATCCGCCCGGCGCTCGACTGTATCACCATTTGCAAGTGTGCCTTGAATGGGAGGTACTTCTGTTGGCGCGGGTAGGTAATCTACAACTGCATCCAACATTAACTGCACGCCTTTGTTTTTAAAGGCTGAACCACAAAGCACAGGCACGATTGTGCCGGCAATTGTCCCTTTGCGAAGGGCTGCCCGGATTTCTTCTTCTGTCAGTGCTTCGCCATCGAAGTACTTAGTCATCAAAGCGTCATCGGTTTCAGCTACTGCTTCTACCAGCTTGGTGTAGTACTCTTCAGCTTGCTCTTGCACCTCTGAAGGGATATCCGTTTCTTGGATATCTGTACCTTGGTCGTTGTTGTAAATGTATGCACGCTTCCGCACCAAGTCTACAATGCCTTTGAAGTCGTTTTCGCTACCAATGGGCAGTTGAATTGCAATGGCATTTGCTCTTAGGCGATCGCGCATTTGCTCATGAACTCTGTAGAAGTTCGCGCCTGTGCGATCCATTTTATTAATAAAGGCGATCCGAGGTACTGCGTAACGGTCTGCTTGCCGCCACACTGTCTCCGATTGGGGTTGAACACCACCTACAGAACAAAATACAGCAATTACACCATCTAATACGCGCATGGAGCGTTCTACTTCAATGGTGAAGTCTACGTGACCAGGAGTATCGATAATGTTAATTTGATAATCTTTCCAACTGGTACTGATTGCCGCAGCAGTGATGGTGATTCCCCGCTCCCGCTCCTGTTCCATCCAGTCGGTTACAGCTGTTCCTTCGTGAACTTCACCAATTTTATGAATTATCCCAGAGTAAAATAATATTCTCTCTGTTGTTGTTGTTTTGCCCGCATCTATGTGCGCCGCAATACCGATATTGCGTACTTTCTCTAGCGGGTTTGTACGTGCCACAGTAGCCTCCTATAGTTTTTGCCTCATGATATCTTGTATATTACTCTTTGTTAAGATTCTATACTTTTACGGATTACCGTCTGGATTTTTATCAGTCGGCGATATACCGCTTATTGAGGCAAGATATATCGCTGTGCTGCTTAATAACGATAGTGTGCAAAGGCTTTGTTAGCTTCAGCCATCCGGTGCGTTTCTTCACGCTTACGGATTGCATTACCTGTTTCGTTGGCTGCATCCATTAACTCATTAGCTAATTTGCCAGCCATTGTGCGCCCTGGCCTGGAGCGCGAAAATTGTACTAGCCAACGCAGAGCTAGGGTAGTGCCGCGTTCGGAACGGACTTCCATTGGTACTTGGTAAGTTGCACCACCTACACGACGCGCTTTCACTTCTACCAATGGTGTGGCATTACGTACTGCTCTTTCAAAGGTTTCTATTGCAGGATTTCCAGTGCGCTCCTCAATAGTTTTCATTGCATCATAAACAATGCGGGCGGCTAAGGATTTCTTGCCGTGACGCATGATCCGGCGAATTATCATGCTCACCAGCCGACTATTATAAACGGAGTCAGGCGGAACTGGCCGCCTTTGAACTACACCACGACGAGACATACTTTACCCTTACATTCGGAATTTGGCAACGAAATTATATGCTATCAGACCGCGCAGTACTGGAGTGGTGGAAGCTGCCACTCAGACTGCTGCAATTTTTTTACACATTTGCAGCGACCCTGAATTGCTGATTTGCTATCTTGGATGGGATAGACAAAGCGACAACATCACAGGTATGAGTTGACAAATGAAAATGCTGCTGTCGCTTACAGCAATTTTCATTAAACCTACACTTGCTCGCTGAGTGCAGGCTGGCAGTGGTAGCTGAACTAATTTAAATTTTGAAAATAGAGGCTTGTATCTATTTTCACAACTGTTTAATGGCGATCGCTAACTTTTTATATTTTTATCGCTTCCAGAGAAAGCGACTAATCGCCACTAGGCACGACTAATCGCCTCTGCCTTATTTTTTAGCGGCTTCTTTCGGGCGTTTGGTTCCATACTTGGAACGACCTTGTTTGCGGTCTTTTACACCTGCCGTGTCTAATGTGCCACGAATGATGTGGTATCTTACGCCTGGTAAGTCTTTAACCCGGCCACCACGAATCATGACTACGGAGTGTTCTTGTAAGTTGTGACCAATGCCTGGAATGTAGGCTGTTACCTCAAATCCAGATGTCAGTCTTACCCTTGCTACCTTACGGAGAGCTGAGTTAGGCTTTTTAGGTGTGGTTGTGTAGACTCTTGTACAAACACCGCGCCGTTGCGGGCATTGCTTGAGAGCTGGAGACTTGGTTTTCTGACGCGCTTTTTCGCGTTCGCTACGTATTAGTTGCTGTATGGTTGGCATGGGTCACAGCGCGTGAAGCTGCTTAGGGGTCTAAGTTTTAACAAATCCTGATTATATCTTTTTTAGTACTTTTTTGTCAAATTACTTTGACTGTTCAACAGCTAAATGTCAATAGTGATAAATTTTTGACTATTGACCATTGACTATGGACTCTTGATGAATCGCAAATGAATTGCCACAACTACAGGTGGCAATAGCTTGAGGGTTGTGGAAACGAAATCCTCCCCCCATCAAATCTTCGGAATAATCTAATACTAACCCATTGATGTATTTTAAGCTTTGATTGTCGATCAAAACTTGCAGACCTCTAACTTCAAAGATGCGATCGCTTGTTTGGGCAACCTCAGCAAATGACATATCGTAAAATAAATCTGAGCATCCCCCTGGTTTTACAGCTAATCTCACCAAGGTATTGGTTTTTTGCTTAGACTTTAATCGTTCAATTTCAATTTTAGCAGCTTGACTCAGTTGAATCATTGAATTCATTTTGGCAGTTGATAGCCAGGATAGAAAATATGGCGGATCTGAAAAACTCAAAAAACTGGTTTTGGCTATTTCATTGTAAATGAAGAGGTTTACTTGCAAAAGCCACTCTGAGCTTGCTTCATTGCCACAAAACTTTTGATTAACTGAATACTGAGTCGTGAAAATAATGCCGATTTGTAGCGTTAAAAGTTGCAGCTAAATTATTGGTTAGATATTTTGGTCATTGCTCCTCCGTAAATTTCTGGATAATTCAGGTGAGAAATTTACGGAGTTTTATTGTGAGGACGACTAAATTAACTGATGAGACTTAGTTTTCTGTCCGAGAATAATCATCCTGGTAGCGAATAATGTCATCTTCACCCAAATATTCGCCATTTTGTACCTCAATTAAGATTAGGGGAATCACTCCGGGATTTTCTAAACGATGGGAGGTGCATTGAGGGACGTATGTAGATTGATTATTGCCCAATAGTACTTCTTGATCGCCACAAGTGACTCTCGCGGTACCAGAAACAACAATCCAGTGTTCGCTGCGATGGTGGTGCATTTGCAAGCTGAGGCGATGTCCAGGTTTAACTTCGATGCGCTTGATTTTATATCCACGTCCTTCTTCCAAAATAGTAAAAGAACCCCAAGGGCGCAATTCGGTTGCAGCAACACTTCGATTAGCGATCGCCGCAGGCAGTGGTAGAGTCTTAGCAGGTGCGGTTTCTTGATATTGAGCCATAGTTACCTCATTTGGAGACATAACAAGCTGTCCTTTCTCTTAACCATTGATGGAAAAATCTGGCGCAATCTTGCAACCGTGAAAATCAGCAATTCAATTACACCTTGCTAACCATAACAAAATCAAACTTTAGGGTGTAAAGAGTCACGACTCAAACTATCGTGAATACATAAACTCTTTACCTAGCGTTAGAACAGCTTATTCTAATCTTTAAAAAATCAGCTTGAAGGGCTAGAGGCTAGAGGTTAGAGGCTGGAGGTTAGTGTGAAACTCCAATTCCCAATATGTTTTAATTTTTACTCTCTAGCCTCTAACCCCTAATTATCTTTGTTGCCAAAAAATACCAATACCATTATGCACACGAGCCGCCGTATTGGGAGAACGGTCGAGTAATTGTCCGCTTAAGTACAAACTAGTTGAACTACCACCATCTAAATTTAAAGCATTCACACAACCCAAATTTTTCATTAATTGAGCGTGTTCTGCGAGTGTCGGCCCGGCTCCACCAGCGCGGTTATGCACAGCAGCGATCATCAGTGTACCTGTGGCTGTAGTGCAAATTCCACTCCGAATAGCTTTTTCGGCAATAAAAGCATTGCTGAACTTTTCAGCTTTTGCATCTAGAATAATTTGACCGTTTTGAATTAATAAAGGCCCTGCTCCGATAATGTTGGGGTAACGGCTAAAGTCAACTGGGGTGGTGTTACTAACCAAAGTTACCTTTGTACCGATGGGTAGTTGAGTCGCGGTAGTTGCAGCCGTTCCCCGCAAGGTTAACAAGTAACCATCTTGGGGAATAGGAATAGGAGTTTGACCAGCTTTTCCGCCTGATAGCTGACTGCTAACTTCATTGTTTTGAACTACAAGGATGCTTTCATTGTCTGTGAGGGGAGTGTAAGTTTTTCCCCAGTTAGGAGTATAACGAGCAGCACCGCTTTGAACGTAACCACTATTGAGAAATAAAATTGGTAAGCGGAAATTATTCGGAGCAGTTAAAGTTTCTTGTAATGTCAGGCGACCTACGTAAAATTGCCCAGAATTATTCCAAGCGATCGCACCTCTATTTAAAATTGGCCCGGATAACCACTGATTATCTCGACGAATTGCGCCTAGAGGCAATTTATTATTGCGGTTAAAATAGCCACCATTAATTGCTGCTAAAGCTAAGTATTTTTGCGCTGTTTGCAGTAAGGGTGCTGTGCCAACTAAAGTTTCTGGAGTTGTCCAAATTGGTTTTATAGTCAGGTTGCGGGGGTTAGCTTCCAACCACACTACCGGAAAACGTTCTTTCCCTAAATTAATAAATTGCTGTCGCCAGCGTAACCCATCCGCCCAAGCAATATTGCGCTCAACCATTGCATCAGGGCGAATCTCGATAATCAGGCGATTTGGGTTATTTACTGTAGTGATGCGGGGTGCTGAACCAAAAGGAACACTCAGACTAATAATTGTTTGGTTATTCACCACCTCTATTTTTTGAAGCAGGCTATCAGGGTTTGGTTGTGGTGGTGGTAATTGTTTGATCTGGTTTGGTAGAGATGGTGGTGCTGGTGTTATTGGGGTGTAACGTTGAATTAAAGCTGGATCAGTTAAAGCATCCAGGGTAATGCGCCATTCTCGATTCGGTATCGTTGTGGGTTGAGGTGCGATCGCATCTGGATCATCTGCTACTGGTGTTTGAGTCGGTTTAATGGGTAATCCTTGTCTAACTATCCACGGTGTGGGACTGTCTAAATCAACCACAACGCGGTTTTCCCGGATAGTAGAAGTACCAGGAGGATTGAGAGCCTCATAACCAATAATTAGATTTTTGATTCGCGCTTGGGGAGTGACAATTACTAAAGTGTTACCATTGACTTGTACCTGCCAATTTGCTTTTTGGGCAAAGTTAGTAACATCAAGATAGCGGTATCCGGCTTGGAGGAGAGTTACTAAGGTCTGTGGGGTTGAAGAAAACCACTGAATTGGCTGTTGGCTGGGATTATTGCTATTTAAAAAATCAACTCCCATCGCCTGACGAAATAAACCATCACTGAGATAAATAACTTGCTGATCAACTACCCCTAATCTGACCATCCAAGCACCGGGGATGGTGCGACCATTGAGGGAAATTTGATTACCAGCAGATTGGGCTTGTCGTCGCAACTGTCCTGGTTGTGGGTTGATGGGAGGCTGTTGAGCGATCGCCATCCAGTTAGGAGATACACTAAGAATTGTGGCAATTATGGGTGATGCAATTAAGCGCAAGGCTTGATGTTTGACAGGCTTAGTCACAGCATTATGAGATTTTTGGCGATACCAATTTGGCATTTTTAACATATTTGATCCAGTGCTTTTGCAAGTTATCACTTTCAAAACAGGAAAGTTAATTGTGACTAACTCTGGAAATTGGGTGATTTAACTTCTCCAGAAACGTGATAACCTATATGTTGGCTAGTTATCTCTGATGAGAAATACCAGCCTTGTTTAAGCTAAAACCACTGTAACTGACTGTTTTAACTGGCACTAGTTCCTGCCAAACTATAAGATATATAGTTTTGGTCATCAAATGTATATATACAATAGTCTTTCCTCACTAATAGTTGCTATGCTGTTACTTAGAGGTGAGGCACAGTTATTAGTAACAAAAGTTGCAACTGGTGAGCAGCCAAGAATAGACAACAATAAAAATATTTAGGAATTGTCAAATGGGTATATAGTGTAATACGCTGATTTTGTTGCTGAATCAGGAATCTTACAGCTTTTACAATAGTGAATTTTTCATGAAAATTTGATGTTAGGTCAGTTAATACTGTCTACCTGACAAACATCTATCATCTGAAAAAAACCTGGAAAATACTTAGTTTTGAAACCAAATACATAAAATTAACACAATATGTAGTTTGTCTAAACCAGCATAAACACAGAAGAATCAACGCAATAATTTTAACACGGTTAAGTCCATAAATAACCGCAGTTAAAATTTTTTTTCCCTAAATTCTCGTGCTTTATGTATGACTGTGACGCTAAATTGCGAAACTTTCCCTCCCAAGCAGTGGCAAAATTTGTGACTTAACTTTCAGGAATAGGCTATGAACGATCAAAGGGTGAATCAATTGCAAACAATGTCATTTTCGGATAACAACTCTCAAGATACCTACCAAGGACAAAGGTGGTTAGTAGAGGAAAGAGATGCCTGTGGTGTAGGTTTTATTGCACATCGCCAAAATATTGCCAGCCATGAAATCGTTACTAAAGCCTTAGCCGCATTGACCTGCTTGGAACATCGGGGTGGTTGTAGTGCTGACCATGACTCTGGTGATGGTGCAGGGATATTAACAGCTATTCCTTGGGAGTTGTTACAAAAAGAATATTTCTCAGGCAGGATGGAAATATCATCTACCAGCAATGTGGCTGTAGGGATGATATTTTTACCCCAAGACCGGGAATTAGCTCAAAAAACCAAAGCCCAAGTTGAAAAAGTGGCGGCGGAAGAAAAATTTACAGTATTGGGCTGGCGAGAAGTACCAGTACATCCCCATTTATTGGGAAAACAAGCCAAAGAAAATCAACCCCAAATAGAACAAATTTTTCTGGCTGCGGATCACTCTGGTGATGAATTAGAAAGACAGTTGTACATTGCCCGCAAGCGAATTTTTAAAGCAGCCAAAGCTGTCTCGGAAGATTTTTATATTTGCTCTTTATCCAGCCGCACCATTGTTTATAAAGGTATGGTACGTTCGGCTGTGTTGGGAGATTTTTACGCGGATTTACAAAATCCCGCATACAAGAGTGCCTTTGCAGTTTATCATCGCCGCTTTAGTACCAACACAATGCCGAAATGGCCGTTAGCACAGCCTATGCGGTTGTTGGGACATAACGGCGAAATTAATACTCTGTTGGGTAATATCAACTGGATGATGGCTAGAGAAGCGAGTATTAGCCATCCAGTATGGGGCGATCGCAATGATGAACTCAAGCCTTTAGTAATTTTAGATAGCAGCGACTCCGCCACCTTAGATAATGTCCTAGAACTATTGGTGCGTTCGGGACGCAGCCCCTTGGAAGCCTTGATGATTATGGTTCCAGAGGCTTACCAAAATCAGCCTTCCTTACAAAACTATCCCGAAATCACTGACTTTTATGAATATTACAGTGGTTTGCAAGAAGCTTGGGACGGCCCGGCATTGCTAGTTTTTAGTGATGGCAAGAAAGTAGGCGCAACCCTAGACCGCAACGGCTTAAGACCTGCACGTTATGTAATTACTAAAGATGATTACATCGTCGTGGCATCAGAAGCAGGTGTAGTTGACTTCCCCGAAGCCGAGATTGTGGAGAAAGGCAGACTAGGCCCAGGGCAAATGATTGCCGTGGATTTAGAAAGTCATGAAATTTTGAAAAATTGGGAAATTAAACAACGCATTGCCCAACAACTTCCCTATGGGGAATGGTTGCAAACCCATCGCCAAGATTTGAAGTCATTAGTCAACAATCATGGGACAAATGGCAATGGCAATGGCAATGGCAATGGTAACGGTAAAGGTCAATTCACCGTTGACAAACAAATCTTACTTCAGCGACAAACTGCCTTTGGCTACACCAGCGAAGATGTCGAAATGGTGATTGAACAAATGGCGGGGAATGGTGCAGAACCAACGTTCTGTATGGGGGATGATATTCCTTTGGCGGTATTGTCTAATAAACCCCACCTGTTATATGACTATTTCAAACAGCGTTTTGCTCAGGTAACTAACCCACCAATTGACCCACTGCGCGAAAAGCTGGTGATGTCCTTGAAGGTGGAGTTGGGCGAACGGGGTAATTTATTAGAACCAAAGCCAGAATATGCCAAGAGACTGAAGCTAGATTCCCCAGTCTTGACAGAAGTTGAGTTAGATGCAATTAAGGCTTCTGGTTTTGGGACGGCAGAATTATCAACCTTATTTGCGATCGCTAACGGCCCAGAAGGATTAAAATCTGCTGTAGCCGCTTTACAAGCCCAAGCTGCCGAGTCAGTGCGGGCGGGTGCGAAAATATTAATTTTGAGCGATCGCGCTGGTGGTGGTATTAGCCCAGAATTAAGCTACATTCCACCTTTATTAGCTGTAGGTGCAGTCCACCACCACCTGATCCGCGAAGGCTTGCGGATGAAGACATCCTTGATTGTCGATACCGCCCAGTGTTGGAGTACACATCACTTTGCTTGCTTGATTGGCTATGGTGCAGGTGCTGTTTGTCCCTACATGGCTTTAGATACAGTCCGGGATTGGTGGTTTGAACCCAGAACTCAGCAGTTCATGGAACGGGGTAAATTGCCCAGCATCAGCTTAGAACAAGCTATTGGTAACTACCGCAAAGCTGTAGAGTCAGGATTGCTGAAAATCCTCTCCAAGATGGGCATATCCTTGCTATCTAGCTATCAAGCAGCCCAAATCTTTGAAGCGATCGGGATTGGTGGCGATTTATTAGAAATCGGATTTAAAGGTACAGCTTCCCGGATTGGTGGTTTGAGTGTTAGTGAACTGGCGCAAGAAGTCCTATCGATTCACAGCAAAGCTTTCCCAGAACTCACAGCCAAGAAATTGGATAACTTGGGCTTTGTTAACTACCGTCCTGGTGGTGAGTACCACATGAACAGCCCGGAAATGTCCAAAGCATTGCATGAGGCTGTTAAAACCAAGCAATACGACCATTACGAAGTTTACAAACAATATCTCCAAGGGCGACCAATTACGGCGTTAAGAGACTTGCTAGACTTCCAAAGCGATCGCCCCTCAATTCCTTTAGAAGAAGTAGAAGCCGCAGAATCAATCCTCAAACGCTTCTGTACTGGGGGGATGTCTTTGGGTGCATTGTCACGGGAAGCCCATGAAGTTTTGGCGATCGCCATGAACCGGATTGGTGGTAGATCCAACTCTGGGGAAGGTGGCGAAGATCCAGTCCGCTACAACGTTTTAGATGATGTAGATGAGTCCGGTTATTCACCCACCCTCCCCCATCTGAAGGGCTTACGGAATGGTGATACAGCTTCTAGTTCCATCAAGCAAGTTGCATCAGGGCGGTTTGGTGTTACACCAGAATATTTAGCCAGCGCCAAACAAATCGAAATCAAAATCGCCCAAGGTGCAAAACCAGGGGAAGGCGGACAACTACCAGGGGCAAAAGTCAGTCCTTACATTGCGATGTTGCGGCGGTCTAAACCCGGTGTAACTTTAATTTCACCGCCTCCGCACCACGATATCTACTCCATTGAAGACTTAGCACAGTTGATTTTTGACCTGCACCAAATCAACCCGAAAGCGCAGGTATCAGTCAAACTAGTGGCTGAAATTGGCATCGGCACAATTGCCGCAGGTGTAGCCAAAGCCAACGCCGACATCATTCAAATTTCTGGTCATGATGGCGGTACAGGTGCATCACCTCTGAGTTCGATTAAACACGCTGGTTCACCGTGGGAACTCGGATTAAGTGAAGTGCATCGTGTCCTAATGCAGAATAGTTTGCGCGATCGCGTCATCTTGCGGGTAGACGGCGGACTCAAGACAGGCTGGGATGTCTTAATGGCTGCGTTGATGGGTGGCGAAGAATTTGGCTTTGGTTCCATTGCCATGATTGCCGAAGGTTGCCAAATGGCGAGAGTTTGCCATAAGAATACCTGTCCAGTGGGTGTAGCAACTCAAGATGAAAAACTGCGCCTGCGGTTCAAGGGTATCCCCGAACACGTCGTTAACTTCTTCTACTTTGTTGCTGAAGAAGTGCGGAGTTTGTTAGCCAAACTCGGCTATCGTTCCTTGTCAGAAATTATTGGTCGCGCAGACTTGTTAACAGTCCGTCCCGAAGCGAAACTCGCCAAAACCCAAGCCTTGAATCTCAACTGCTTACTGCAACTACCAGATACAAAAGAAAATCGTAGCTGGTTAGTGCATGAAGAAGTTCATAGCAATGGCCAGGTAATTGATGACCAATTGCTGGCTGATAGCGAAATTCAAGCCGCCATTCGCAACCAATCGACGGTGACGAAGAACTTAAAAATAGTCAACACCGATAGAACGGTTGGTGCAAGATTAGCTGGTGCGATCGCATCTCAATATGGCGATGGTGGCTTTGAAGGACAAATTAATCTCAACTTCCAAGGTAGTGTAGGTCAAAGCTTTGGTGCATTTAACCTTTCTGGGATTACTTTAACTCTGGAAGGGGAAGCCAACGACTACGTTGGTAAAGGGATGCACGGTGGTGAAATCATCATTAAACCCCCAGCAAAAGCTACTTATGACCCATCCAAGAATGTGATTGTGGGTAATACCTGCCTTTATGGTGCAACTGGCGGCTTCTTATTCGCCAACGGTTTAGCCGGTGAACGCTTTGCTGTCCGCAACTCCAAAGGTACAGCCGTCGTCGAAGGCGCAGGTGATCACTGCTGCGAATACATGACTGGTGGTGTCATAGTTGTCCTCGGTAAAGTCGGACGTAACGTTGCAGCTGGGATGACTGGTGGTTTGGCATACTTCCTTGATGAAGATGGTTCCTTCCCTGAACTAGTCAACCGGGAAAACGTCAAAATCCAGCGAGTTCTAACAGAAGCAGGTCAAAAACAACTGCAAGATTTAATTAGAACTCACGCAGAACGCACTGGTTCACCCAAAGCCAAAGTCATTCTGCAAAATTGGTCAGAATTTGTCTCTAAGTTCTGGCAATTAGTACCACCTTCCGAAGCTGATAGTCCAGAGGCTAATCCGCAAGCAGTGGTAGAAAAACATCTGAGTTCGGTGTAGTTAATCGCTGATGAGTTATGAAAAAAGGGGACAGTAGCAACGTCCCCTTTTTTGATCACAATTAAACTTATAGAGGAGGCAGGAGTTAAAAGTTTTACTACACCTGACATTCATACTTTTGAAATGTCCTCACCTATCCTTCGACTGCTATATTGCGAAATTTTTTAAATACACTATTTCTGCACTTTCACCAAATCAGATTTTAACGCGCAAAGTTGAGCAATGAATTACGACACAGCCCGCAAACTGCTTGTATCTCAAACAATCACAACCGAAGACAACCCTGATGCTTTATTGATGCGGATGAAGCAGGGAAAACCACCAGTTCCAGGTCAGATTACCTCGATTTTGTTGGCGTTAAAGGTTGTGTTTGAAGCCCTCAAAGATGTACCTAGCCTAGACCGCGAATTAACTTTTGCCCTTTATCAGTTAAGTGTCAAGACACAACAGTTATATGTAGCTGGACGCAAAGCTGGGGTAGAATGGCCACCCCTACTTAAAGAAGATTTAGTGAGAATTTCTCTGGCTGTAGAAAGTATCTTTTCTGGTGTGTGGCAAACCCCACCAACTGGGGGATTTGGCGGGGTTTAAGATTCAGCGAGTTTGTAATTCTTGTAGCAATTTTTCGACATCAGTTTTGAGTAAAACTGTCATTTGTCCAGTGAAAGCTTTACCGTTGCGCGGTTTAGCTATTTCGATCCAATAAGCATAGCGATCGCCTATACGTAATTGTCCTTGTAAAGCTTCTTTAATTGGAGTTTTGGCAAACCGCGCCGAGTTAACTTCACCTTGGCTGGGGTAGTCATACACCACCTGACCTTGATTAAAATCTTGATAGACATCATAGCCATAAATTACCCGCAGAGATTCTTGCAGGCGTTGAAAACTCATCCCATTAATCGCATCATACATCGCCAAGCGTTCGTAACGAATCCGGTTTCGCTCTTTGGCAAACCCCACTTTACCCGGAGGTAATACTGAAGCCTGAAACGTGAATCGTTGGGCGGCGGTGTCACTCTTCTGCACATATAGTTTTTCACCACTTCCAGGGCGTAGCGTCGGATGAGCATTCATCCAAGTCGTAACTTCTTCTGTAGTTTGTCCTGGTAAAGCATTAGCCTTGGAATTTCCCAGCATTCCCACGCATAGCCAGGGAACTAGAGAAAAAGACAAAATTAAACCATTCACCAAAGATTTTTTTAGCATTTTCCTATTCGGGACTTACATGGAAATTTCCCCAAAGGGGGTTAACCATAGTTTTCCCGTTTTCGGAGGAATAATGTCAGAAGAGCAATTTGATAGCGAGATTATTCTCCAGCAAGTTCTCGCGCAATATCCATATTGGCAGCTAGTACACGCACAATTTCTACAGGGTTTTCTCCTCGATAGATCAAGAAGTAGCGGGGATGCACCAACCAAAAACGAACAGGTAACGGTGTCAAGTCAGAACGATACTGCCCTATTCTGGGGTTGTCTGTCAGTAATTCACAGGCTGCAAGAAGTTTATCCAGCATCCGTTCAGCAGCATCTTGATTATCTCGTCCAATATAAGCGTAAATCTGCGCTAAATCATTCTCGGCTTGCTTCGAGAGAATATAAGGTTTCGGAGTCATTACACGCGCTTTTTCATCAATTTTTGCGCTTTGCTGCGTACACGCTCCCGGACTCCTTCGGCGGGTAGGCTTTGAGCATTGTCAAGTTCCGAAAGACCGATGGCAATTTGTTCATTCAGCCACAGTTTATATTCTTCAGAATGGTCGTTAAAACGTTTTAACAAACGCAATCCTTCCCGAATCACTTCACTTTGGGAATGATACAAACCAGACTCAACTTGTTTTTGGACAAACGCTTCTAGCTCAGGAGTCAGGGAAATATTCATTTGTGCCTCGCTTTATAACCAGAATAGCTATTATGATAACAATTTTTGTTATTGCTTGTGTTTCAAAGATACAGCCGATGGTTACAACAGCAGTTGCCAAAATTGGTATATTTTTAAGTATTTTCTGGATTATTCACTGCTAAAAAAGCAACTTTAGCTGCGGCTTGTTCAGCAGCTTTGATAGAACGTCCTCTACCTTCACCGAGTTTTTTGCCATGTAGCCAAACTTCAGCAGCAAATCGCTCTTGATTGCGGTTAGGTTGATTAATTTCCTCGACACGATATTCTGGTAAAACTTTAAATTGAGCTTGCGTCCATTCTTGTAAAGCCGCTTTATAGTTGAGTCGAGCCGGATCAAGCCTAATTTCTGCTGCTAGTTGTTCAAAATGAGGATCTAACCACGGACGGATGAGGTCTAAATTATTGGTGCTGAGGTAAAGCGCCCCCAACACAGCTTCAAAAGCATCCGCCAGCCGTGATTCTTGACCAACTTTATCGCTGGTGGCACTACCAGCAACTAATAAATACAGTTCTAAACCATATTCTCTGGCCAATTGGGCGAGAATGCGATCGCTCACTAACACCGAACGAATCGCCGCAAAATCTCCAACTTGGCAATCTGGATATTTTTCCCACAAAATCACAGCCGCCGCTAGTCGCACCACTGCATCACCAACAAATTCTAGTTGTTCGTAATTCGCTGAATCAGATACCGTTGGATGAGTCAAAGCCAAATCCAACAGTTGCCATTTAATGGGTGCTTCCAATGGCAAACCTAACTTTCTTACTAAACTTTCCAGCTGTCTTTGACGGCGGGGATAAACAATTGTCATTAGTCAATAGTCAGTGGTCAATAGTCAACAGTCAATAGTCTTTCGTTTTTACTTTTGACTATGGACTCAAAGAGGAGAGAGTTGGTAGTAAGCCGGGTTCTGTTATCTGTGTAAAAAACTTTACAAGATGGCAGTTATCTATCTGGGACGTTTGTTACCAAACGCCTCTAGCGGCTCTCATACGCGGAACTGGTAAAAGACCAACCGTAGTTCCTCTGGCCTTGCTCCCAACCGGGGTTTACCGAGCCAACACCTCTCGATGTTGCTGGTGCGCTCTTACCGCACCTTTGCACCCTTACCAAAAATAGGTTAGAGGTTACAGTGTACAGGTTACAGTTTCTTACCTGTTCCCTGTCACCTGTTCCCTGTTAACTGATTTTGGCGGTATCTTTCTGTGGCACTATCCTCACGATCGCTCGCACTGGACGTTATCCAGCAAGTTTGGTCTTTCGGGAGTCCGGACTTTCCTCAAAACTATGATTATGTATAGTTCTGCAACTGCCAGCGCCTACTCTCTCCCTACTTACAGTGTAATCCTGGATGGCATAATGTGTTCGATTTGGATTATTTCTTCTTCTTATTCCAAGGTAGAGCGTAAGTCCAAGGTAATTTTTTGATGGTGAAAGGACAATTGATCAAATACATTGGCGGAATATTGATACCGGGTGCTATCCCCACGCGAACATCAGATATTCTTAATACTAGCTGTAAAGAAAATTCTAGCTCTTTACCTCGATTCATAAAGTCGTTATATAGCTTCTTTTGAGGCGGGCCACCATTTTTCAAGCCACTAATACTAACTAGTGGTTTTTTTGCGGAGTAAGTTCCGGCTGTAGCATCCAACTCTAGAACATCTTCGGCTGTTACCTTTTCTGTCAAGGTTTTTTTCGGAGTAATTAAGCTGGGAGTTTGTGGTATTGCTAAGTCACGGGTTACAGATGGTGAAATCCGAATTACCCGACGCGATTGTTTAGTATGTTCAACAACCAAAGTGCAGTTTTCCCAGTCAACATAAACTGCTAGGTTCTCTGATTTATTTTCAATGGTAAGTTGCAATTCTTTTAAATCATCTAATCCGTAAACAGAATTGAGTTTAAAAGAAATTCCGATTTGGTCTTTGAGTTCTTGGGCTGTTAGTTGTTCATTGACTGCATCAGCTTTATATGTATATTTGATTTTATCATCAATAGATTCAATCATCCGATTGAAGGTGTAAGATACACCTATAATATAAAGTGTCAATACAACTAAATTTTGATCACCGCTACCTCTGATCATTTGGATTTTTATCTCCCTGAATTTGTTGTGATGATTTAGCTTCAATCATGTTTAATACTGGAAAAATTCGCCAGCCATCCTCTGCGCCAAAATAGTATCAGTAAACTAACTGCGATCGCTACCATTAAAGCCAAGCAAGCCGGATAACCCCAATACCAATTTAGTTCAGGCATATTGTATGGTGATTTATCCGTATTGAAGTTCATCCCATAAATACCCGCAACAAAAGTTAAAGGAATAAAAATTGCCGAAACTACCGTCAGTAGCTTCATAATTTCATTCATCTTATTACTGACTGCCGATAAATAGACATCCATTAATCCTGAAGCTAATTCTCGGTAAGTTTCTACCATGTCCATAACTTGCACTGTATGGTCATAGCAATCTCGCAGATAAATTCTGACATCTTCACTAATTAAATCGCTACCATCTCGAATCAAAGCATTAATAGCATCGCGTTGTGGCCAAATAGATCGACGCAATTGTAAAAGCTCTCGGCGAATTTGATAAATTTGCTGGAGTGTTTGTGGAGTAGGTTTCAGGATTACTTCTTCTTCTAATTCTTCAATGCGTTCTCCATACAATTCCAACACCGGGAAAAAACCATCAATAATAGCATCTAACAGTGCATAAGCTAAATAGTCAGATTTCTGTTTGCGAATAATCCCTTTACCTTTATCAATTCGCATTCTGACACTATCAAAACAATCATGTTCTGGTTCTTCTTGGACTGTAAGCAAGTAATGTTTTCCTAAAACAAAACTTACCTGTTCACTATAAAAACCGCAGGTTTTTTCTTTCGGCACAACCATGCGAGAAATTATGACTAATTGGTCTTCATAATCTTCGATTTTGGGGCGTTCTCCCATATTAACGACATCTTCTAAAATCAGAGGATGTAACTCAAAAACTTTACCCAAACGTTGTAATATATCTTGACTACCTACACCTTGAACATCTACCCAAGAAACTGATTCCGTATCCAAGTAACTCAAACATTCTTCGGGAGTAGCAATTTGTTTACGGATAAAATTTGTTTGATTGTAATCAAACAAAACAATTGTGGGCGCTTCTGCATTTTCATCAATAATCAGAGTTCCTGGTATGTTTCCTGGTTGATGATAAAAATCTTGGAAGTTGGGCTTACGAACTTTTTTTGTCAGACGACGAACTTTGCTAATCATTTGTTAATTGTCAATTGTCATTGGTCATTGGTGAGGATTGTAATCTAAAAACCAAAATGCTATTACGAATGAGCCAGTGTATAAAAAAACAGCTTGTCTTGGCAAGACAAACTGTTGACAAAGATAAATATATTTATTTGGGAAATCTGGGCAGGTAGGATTACATCATACCCATGCCGCCCATACCACCCATACCACCCATGCCGCCCATACCGCCCATGCCGCCCATGTCAGGTGCAGCAGGTTTTTTCTCTGGTTTCTCAACAACGATCGCTTCAGTAGTCAGAACCATCCCCGCAATCGAAGCAGCATTCTGCACAGCAGAACGCACAACTTTGGCAGGATCAATGATTCCGGCAGCAATCAAGTCTTCAAATTCTCCGGTAGCAGCGTTGTAGCCGATGTTAAACCCGCTTTCTTTAACTTTGGAAACGATGACAGAACCCTCTGCGCCAGCATTGTCAGCAATTTGACGTAGAGGTGCTTCTAAGGCACGTTTGATAATGTCTGCGCCAATTTTTTCTTCATCGTTGAGGCTGTTCTTAATCTCGTCAATTTTGGTAGACAAGTGAATTAAGGTTGTACCGCCACCAGGCACAATTCCTTCTTCAACGGCGGCTTTGGTGGCGTTGAGTGCGTCTTCAATGCGGAGTTTGCGGTCTTTGAGTTCCGTTTCTGTGGCTGCACCGACTTTAATCACGGCGACACCACCAGCTAATTTGGCAATGCGTTCTTGCAGTTTTTCTTTGTCGTATTCGGAATCAGTTTCTTCTAACTGTTTGCGAATTTGACCAATGCGCTTTTGAATTTCTGGCTTGGTGCTGCTACCTGCAACAATTGTGGTGTTTTCTTTATCAATTGTAATTTTGCGGGCAGTTCCCAGCATTTCTAAAGAAGCGGTGTCTAAACTGAGGCCGATTTCTTCAGAAATCAATTGACCATCGGTGAGGATGGCAATATCTTGTAGCATCGCTTTGCGGCGATCGCCAAATCCAGGTGCTTTGATTGCAGCTACATTCAGCACGCCCCGCGCTTTGTTAACTACTAAAGTTGCCAAAGCATCTCCTTCGACATCTTCGGCAATAATCAACAGTGCTTGACCCAAACGGGCAACTTTTTCCAGTACGGGAACTAATTCTTGAATACTGTTGATTTTTTTGTCGGTAATCAGAATCCGAGCATTTTCAAACTCAACAATTTGCCGTTCGTTGTTGGTGATGAAGTAAGGAGAAATATAACCTCTGTCGATTTGCATCCCTTCAACTACTTCTAGTTCTGTGGTCAGGGATTTAGATTCTTCAACGGTGATGACACCATCTTTGGTGACTTTCTCCATTGCTTCTGCCAGCATTGCGCCGACTTCTTCATCATTACCGGCGGAGACTGTAGCTACTTGAGCGATCGCAGAACCTTCAACCGGCTTGGCAACTCTGGCAATTTCTTCTACCAATGCCTCAATAGTTTTGTCAATGCCACGCTTTAAGCTGATGGGGTTAGTACCAGCAGCAACGTTTTTCAGACCTTCTTTAATTAATGCCTGTGCTAAAACGGTGGCGGTAGTAGTGCCATCCCCAGCAATATCCTTGGTTTTTGATGCTACTTCCTGGATGAGTCTGGCACCAGTATTTTCTAAGGGGTCTTCTAATTCAATTTCTTTGGCAACGGTGATCCCATCATTAACAATCTGGGGTGTGCCGAATTTCTTTTCTAACAGGACGTTACGACCTTTGGGGCCTAATGTGATTTTCACTGCATCGGCCAGGGCATTAACACCCCGTTCCAGCGCCCGCCGTGATTCTTCATCAAAGGAAATAATTTTAGCCATGTTTCACTTCTCTTGCGCTTCCTTTAGACAATTTAGCACTCACAGACTCAGAGTGCTAATAACCAAAACTGGTCAGATTATAAATAAAATTCATCTGGATTGGTACTGGTATAGCGATAGTTCAGATATGTTAGGACAATTTGAAAGCTTGAATGCCAGGAATAGTAAGACTTTTACTCCTGCCTTCTGCCTTCTGCCTTCTGCCTCCTGCCTCCTGCTATATGAAGTGTGAAGTTCCGCCCTGGGATCTTGAGACTTGAGTAAATACCAGTACCTTTTCTTAAAAAATTGATTAATATACATTTGATGCTCATGTAGGATACAGGCAGTAATGGTTGAATTGGGAGATGAATCTAGACAACTCCCTTAAGTCTCTGGGTATTGCCGACCCAAGCGGCATCGGCTGGTTGGCAGTAGTGTTTACGTTTCTCTTAGCTTGGCTAGTGACATGGCGCTTAATACCGACAGTACGCAAATTTGCCCTGCGAGTTGGTTGGGCTGATCAACCAAATGCGCGGCGGCTAAATCGGGAACCTTTACCGAATGCTGGCGGTTTGGCTATCTATGCAGGAGTAATTGCCGCGTTAGTTCTTGCTAGTCTGTTACGACCAATTGAATTACAAAGTGTTTTGGCACAGGTTTTGACTGTGCTACTAGGAGGCTCAATCCTAGTCTTAGTTGGATTCATTGACGATCAGTTCGGTTTACCCCCTTCTGTGCGCTTGTGGACACAGATCATCACAGCCTTGTTGCTGGTTGCCAATGGTATCAGCATCAAAGTTGCCTTCGGCACACCCATAGACTCATTTTTATCAATATTTATTACCGTGTTGTGGGTGGTTGGCATTACCAACGCTATCAATTTGATGGATGGTATGGATGGTTTGGCGGGGGGGATCAGTTTTATTACGGCGATGAGTTTGTTAGCAGTTTCCGCCCAATTTCCCAATAAAGCGGCGGCGACTTTGGTTTTGGCAGCTTTGGGAGGCGGGGCGTTGGGTTTCTTGCGCCACAATTTCCACCCCTCACGCATAATTATGGGTGACGCTGGAGCATACTTTTTTGGTTATGTTTTAGCTGCTACCAGTATTTTGGGTGATTTGCAGATAACTACAGTTTTTTCCTTAGTACCGACGGTTTTATTTTTGTTATTACCAGTGTTAGACACTACCCAAGTGTTTTTACGGCGACTATTAGCAGGAAAAAACCCCCTCAGTACTCCAGGGAAAGATCACTTACACCACCGTTTATTAGCTTGGGGCTTATCCCAAAGTCACGCCGCCTTCACCCTGTGGACAATGACTTTAATGGGTAACTTGCTGGCGATGACAATTCGCGGGATGCCTTTACCTGTGATAGTCGCCACTTGTGTCAGCATTATTATTTTGTTGAGCTTTACCGTTTGGCAAAGAATTTTAAATAATGCGTAATTACATCACCATACCGCCATCTACGTTAAAGACTTGACCTGTGATGTAAGTTGCGGCGGGATCAGCAGCCAGAAAGCGCACCATACCAGCCACTTCCTCTGGTTGCCCATAGCGACCAAGGGGGATAAATTTCAAAATTTCTTCGGTGTTGCTGAGATTGCTGGTCATATCGGTGCTGATAAAACCAGGGGCGACGGCGTTTACGGTGATGCCGCGAGTCGCAAATTCTTTGGCAACTGTTTTTGTAAAACCAATGACTCCGGCTTTGGCGGCGCTGTAGTTTGCTTGGCCTGGGTTGCCCATGAGTCCCGCCACGGAGGTAATATTAATAATTCGCCCAGAACGCTGTTTCAGCATGAGTTTGCTAACGGCGCGGGTACATAAGAAAACGCCAGTTAAGTTGAGGTCAATTACGGCTTGCCATTCTTCTGGCTTCATCCGCAAAAGTAATGTGTCGCGGGTAATTCCGGCATTGTTAACTAAGATATCGACTCGACCAAATTTTTCTGTGGTGGCGTTGATCAGCGCATCTACTTGTTCTGCTTGGGAAACATCGGCTTGCAATGCTAAAGCCTGTCCACCCACAGAGGTAATTTCTGCTACTACGTTATCTGCTGCTGTACTAGAACTAGCATAATTTACCACCACACTAGAACCATATTTCGCCAATTCGAGTGCGATCGCTTTTCCAATTCCCCGCGAACCACCAGTGACAATTGCTACTTTTCCTTTAAGACTTTGCAAGCTTTCTGGCAAAACTTCCATGAATTATTCCTTAAGCTTTTGAACTACCGCGCTAATTATCTTATGGTGATTTGTGCTTGTTAATTCACTCAAGGGCAATATTTTTAGGGCTACAAGAGTAGGTGTAGTGAAGAGGCACTAAGTAGGTCGTCATGAATATTTATCATCAGGATAAGGCAGGAGGCAGGAGTAAAGAGGCTTTTAGCTTAGTTAATCTTTCGTCACATAGTTAGGTTTTTTCCTACCGACTTACTTAGACAAATGACAAATGACTATTGACCCTTGACTATAAAAATAAAATAATGTTACGGCCATTCCTGAAAGCACGCATTAATATTAAAAGCAATCCATAAAAATTCGGTGTGTATCGTATGGCCACTAAAAAACATTTCAACAGTTTTGAAGAAATGCTTTCTGGTTCTGATGTACCTGTATTAGTAGATTTTTACGCTGAATGGTGTGGCCCTTGTAAAATGATGGGTCAGATTTTAGAACAAGTGAATGCCCAATTAAATGGCCGTATACGTGTTGTTAAAATTGACACAGAAAAATACACCGAATTGGCGAGTCAATATCGTATTGAAGCCTTGCCAACACTCATGTTATTTAAGCAAGGCCAGCCTGTGGATAAAATTGAAGGAGTGTTACAGGCACCGCAGTTAGTTCAACATCTCCAAAGTTTAATTTAGTAAATATTTGGAGGTGTAGTAGTGCTACGTCTCCAAATATTTAGAATTTTATGTTCATATCGATATCGATAATGTAATACCTTGTTACTGCGATTGATTTTCGTTTTCACCCAAAATCGCAGATATTATCATACGAACACTAGGACGTTCATCATTCAAAGCAGCTAAGAGTGCTTCTGTGGCTGCTTCACTGTCAATTTCTGCTAATGCTATAGCTGCCATTCTCACAACATTAATATTTTCATCATTTAAAGCTTGGATCAATCTAGGAACTGATTCCTCAATTCTAATTTGTCTTAAAGCCCAAGCAGCATTTTCACGAACTCCCAAATCTTGACTACTCAAAGCTTGAGATAAAGCTGGAACTGCTGACTCAGAACCTATTTCTCCCAAGGCCGCGGCTGCACCCCAACCTATTCTGTGAGGATAATTCAAAGCCTCGCATAAAGCTGGAACTGCTAACTCGCTACCAATTTTCCCTAATGCTTCAGCAGCTATATAACTAACATTCTGTTCTTGGCACTTTAAAGCTTCAATCAGAAAAGGAACAGCAGTTTCACTACCAATTAATCCTAATGCGTTAGCAGCACAACCACTAATAAAATCATCTTGATGATTCAAGGCTTTAAGTAAGGCTTCTATAATTATTTCATTACTATTTTTGGCTAAAGCCTCAGCAAGATATAAGCCACCACAAGTTTTTCTATCTTCTAAAGCTTGTAACAAAAATACTATGGCAGCTTCACCGCCTATTTTACCTAATGCTTCAATAATCTTGCCGCTAATATTACAAAGTGCTTTTGAGCGAGCCTCAAGTTCCCATTCATCCAACGTTTGGTTTTTCTCTTCATACCAAAGTTGAATCAAGGCTGGAACTGCTGATTTATTGCCAAGATTACCTAATATTTCGACAATCTTTTCACGTACTAAAAATGAGTTTTGATTTTGTAAAGCATGTATTAATACTGCAACTACATCAGGAGAGTCAATATTAGCTAATACTTCTACCTGATTGATACGCTCATGTTCGCTCCCAGAAGTTAAATTTTGAATCCAAGTTTGAAACTCTGGTGATTCTGAAGGATAAACTTCCATTTTTATTGGAGATGACAATTAAGTTACGAGATGTGCAACTTATTCTTGAAACCCCTCTCCAAACCTCTCCCCGAAGCGGAGAGAGGTTTTGAATCTTGCTCCCCTTCCCTCGTAGGGAAGGGGTTGGGGGTTAGGTTTGAGAGCAAGTTGCACACGGCGTTAAGTTATAAAAAATAGCTAATAGCTGTCAAAATCTCATGATCAGCTATTAGCCATATACAAAAAGTAAAAGTAAGTTACAGCTTTTCTGGTTCTTCTAGAGGAACTGTACTCACTTTGGTAATTGTTGCTTGTAAGATTTGGGTGTGAGCAATGGAATTGTTTGCCAATGTGAACAGTGGGTTTGACAAAATCCCGGATATAGTAGTTGCAATTAAGCTGACCACTAGCCCTACTTGTAAAGGTCTGTATCCTGGTAAATTCCAACGCACTTCAGGGTAGTTTCTCACTACGTCGGACATTTCTTGGGGTTCTTTAACTACCATCATTTTGACTACGCGAATGTAGTAATAGATGGAAACCACACTAGTTACCAAACCTAGCAACACTAATCCATAAAGACCAGCTTGCCAACCAGCCCAGAACAAGTAGATTTTGCCAAAAAATCCAGCCAGTGGTGGAATACCGCCGAGAGACAGTAAGGAAATACTCAAACCCAATGTTAACAGTGGGTCTTTTTGATACAAGCCTGAGTATTCGGCAATTTGGTCGGTTCCTGTCCGCAGGGAGAAGAGAATAACGCAGGTAAAGCCACACAGGTTCATGAACAAATAAACCAGCAGGTAAAAGACCATACTGGCGTATCCAGCTTCTGTACCAGCAATTAAGCCAATCATCACAAATCCAGCTTGAGCAATGGATGAGTAAGCCAGCATCCGTTTCATGCTAGTTTGTGCCAGAGCCACTACGTTACCCAAAATCATGCTGAGAATAGCGAGGGCGGTAAAGACAAATCGCCACTCGTCAGCCACCATTGGGAAGACTGTAGTTAATAGGCGAATGGCTAAAGCAAAACCGGCTGCTTTGGAACCAACAGATAAAAAGGCAATTACCGGGGTGGGTGCGCCTTCGTAAACGTCTGGTGTCCATTGGTGGAAGGGTGCAGCCGAAATTTTGAAGCCAATACCTGCAATGATGAAGACGAGTGAAATCACCAAACCGAGTGATTGGCTGACTTTGGCTGTGATGATACCATCTGCGATCGCACTTAATTCTGTTTGACCACCCGATAAACCGTACAGCAAGGAAACGCCGTATAAAAATACTGCTGTACTAGCAGCACCAATCAACAGGTATTTCAGCGCCGCTTCGTTAGAACGGGGATCACGCTTGGTATACCCTGTCAATAGGTAAGAGGAAATACTTAAAGATTCTAGTGAGATGAAAATCATCACTAACTCACTAGCACCAGATAAGAACATTCCTCCTAACGTAGCAGTTAGCAAAATTGCGATGAATTCTGCTAAGGCGGTACCACTCTGCTCAATGTAGCGAATTGACATCAATATCGTCACAACGGCAGACAAAGCGATAATACCGCGAAACACAATACTGAGGTCATCACCAGTGAAGCCGCCAGTAAAGGAGATGGGATTGGCATTATCCCATTGAAAATATAGGGCGACAACTGCGGCTAGTAAACCCGCGATCGCTAGATATCCAATCCAGCGTGAAGATGTACGCCCCAAAATCAAATCAACAATCAAAACCCCTAAGAGGGTAACAATCACAATTCCCTCTGGCAGAATTGTTCCAGCATTCAACTGGGATGCAAGATTAGCAAAATCCATGAGATATATAGGTTTTGGCGATTAGACATTAAGGCTAACTTTGTTCATTTTATCTATTGTTCATTACCAAAGTTGCATTTATCTTTCTGTCTTAAGCATAGACTGACTCTTGCGTAAAATTAGCTTAAAAGAAGCGGATCAGCTAACTTCCACCCAAGACTCTATCATTATCATTAGATTAAATTATAGTTGAAATTCATATTGCGCGTTTTGTCAATACAGATACTGCTCTAGCTATCTGTTAGCAATGGTAACTAAATAAACAATCGGTATTGCTAAATATACTTGTCTGCTAATTATTCAATTTCCGCGAGTAAATCTTGCAGTTGCTTTGGTAAATCGAAGTAGCCATTAACGCCTGATGCAAAATCTATCACTTGAGTTACCGCATCTATATTTAAACTTCCATAAATATGCGGAAATATTTCTCCGGTTTCAGCCGCTTCGTAGCGAATTTCTGCTTTAACTTTTTGACTATCAATTAATAATATAACTAATTCTTGTTGGTTATAAAAAAATCTGTTAGCAACTGGGATAATCTGTGCTACTTTTGAGCAGTGAATAAAACCTTCTTTAGCGAGAGATTCTGCTATATAAATATCATTATCTTTCGCTTGTTCCCATTGCTGGCGCTGTGTAATATGCAGAAGGAAGGGAATGTTGGATTTTGGGACTTCTGCTGTATCGAGTAGTTTGGTAAAATCACAGTTGTCGAAATCTTGCAGTACTGATTTAGCACCAGCATCTAATAATTTTTCTGGTGCTTGGTGATTGGCTATCCCAATAAAACTAATATTTAAATTACGTGCAGCTTTAATATCCCAAATACCATCACCTACAAAGACTATTTTGGTGAAATCTTCAACTTTGTAGATATTTTTAGCTTTGAGAATCGCCGCATTAATAATATCTTCTCTAGAAATGCCATCATCAGATGAAGCTAAGGGAATGTTGTGTATTGCCAAGTCGGCTGCTTGCAGTTTTAATATAGCAGAATCATACCATCCGCCAGTTGCGATCGCTACACGCCATGTAACAGAGGTTTGTAGTTCAGCCAATACCTTTTCTGCACCAGTGATGCTACTAAATAGATGTTTCTGTGTACTAATTTCCTGCTGGAGTTTGGCAACAAAAGCAAGTTTGAATCTTTTGATTTCTAATTCTGATGGCTGACGTTGTAATCTTTCTTGAAAAATTTGCTGAGTAATGCCAGAGTCTGTAATATTTTTGTATTCAGCCCAGTTTGAATTAATATCAAGAAAACCAAATTCTGAAGCAAAGGTATTTATAAAGCAGATTTCATCAATCTGGTTTGTATTGGTGAGTGTACCATCAATATCAAAAATTACTAGGTTCATATAGCAATCCTATCTGAGTTGTGAAAAAATATTTTTTTAACGAACCGCCAAGGACGCAAAGGACACAAAGAATGAGAGGAAGGAAAAGAAAGAGAATTTCACAAATGATTTAAGACTGCCATAGCAGACTGTCTTAAGTCTGAGGAATACATATATCTGGCGCACACAAACCAGAAAACTGCATTGTTGTCACTGTAAAGTTATTTAAATCAACACAGCGAATAACGTGATTGTTGGTATCACTAATATACAGATGTGAACCCATAACACTTAATCCAGAAGGTTCAAAAAAGCGGCTGTTTTTACCTTGTCCATCTTGTAAACCAGCCAAACCATCGCCCAAAATTGTTTGACAATTACCTGTGCTGGGACTAACTAATTTAATTTTGTGGTTGTATGTATCTGCTATCCACAAAAAATTTCCTGCATATTCTACCGCCATACAGTGTTGTAATCGCACATCTGTACTTTGTCCATCCACGTCACCAAAACCGAATAACTGTTGACTACCGCAAATAGTTGTAACTTGGTATGGTTCAACCATTTGCACACTCCGAATTGTACTAATTTCACTATCAGCAATATATAGTTTTTGTCCATCTGTAGTGATACTACTAGGTTGGGCAAAAGCCGATTCTATTAGTGAACCATCAACACAACCTTCTCCACCTGTACCAGCATAGGTTTTGATGATGTTAGTGGCTAAGTTCATTTGCCAAATTTGATGGGAACCCGCCATTGCAATAAATAAAATATTTCCAACTTTGACTAAATCCCAAGGAGAATTCAGCGCAGTTTCTAAACCAACACCACCATGAGGATAAATGTTACGGCTTTGTTCTCCAGTTCCTGCTATTGTCTCAACTATTTGGCGTTTTAAATCAACTCGCCGCAAAGCATGATTTTCAGTATCAGCAACAAACAGAATTTGATTTTCGCTATCAAATACCATTCCCTGTGGTGCAGAAAATTGTGCTTCGCTAAAACTACCGTCAATTAAACCAGATTTTCCTGTACCAATAATGTGGATAACTTCGCCATCAAAGTTACTCAAAACTAAGCGGTGATGTCCAGAATCAGCGATGAATAAACCTATTGGCGTGGCTAAAACTTTACCAGGAAAAGCTAAGGGTGAAATTATTGGTTGTTGCTGCTTTTCTAAAATATGGTTGATTTCTTGAAAGTTGATTGTACCTTGTTGCTGATGCTCGGCAATAATTTTGGCAATTAACTTATCTAAAACCTCACGCTTACCTTCGCCAGAAACATAGCCAACTACATAACCTTTAGGGTCGATAATCATGAATGTCGGCCAAGCACGCACAGTATATTCTTGCCATACACGAAAATTTTGATCTACTAGAACTGGATGTTCAATGTCATAGCGCAAAATAGCTTGGCGGATATTTTCTGTTTCTTGTTCATTGTCAAACTTGGCGGAGTGGACACCAATTACTGTCAGACTATCTTTGTACTTGTTTTCCAAATATTTCAAGTCTGGTAAGATGTGCAGGCAATTAATACAGCAGTATGTCCAAAAGTCTAAGATGACAACTCTACCCCTAAGTTGTTTTAAGGACAAAGGTTTGTCAGTGTTTAGCCAAGTGTAATTTTGGGGTAATTCTGGCGCTCTGACGCGGGGAGTCATGAGATATCCTTTAATTTTGGGTGTAGGGGTTTAGGGGTATGAGGGTGTAGGTAAGATAATTTAATCAGGACGTACGCAATAACCCTCTAAAATTCTCTTAACTTTGTGTTCTACCCTGCGGGAAGCCGCTTGCGCGTCTATGCGGTTCGTTTTTTCATCATTTTACGTAACCCCTGCTTAATAACCTAGACAAAAAGAAAGTTTTAAGCCTGTGGACTAGTTACTGCTATACCTAACTGAGAATAATTTTGAGGCTGTATCACTTTTGATCAAACTGGATAAACTTACTACCACTGATTTAACTACTTGGGTGCAACAAGCTAAAATTCAGACCGTAGATGGTAAAGTGTGCGATCGCATCCCACAATTATCTGTTGCTCATCCTAACTGGTTTGCTGTTCACATCTGCTGTTTATCAGGAAAAACTTACACTTCGGGAGATACAGGTTGTGTGTTTCCTTTAATGAGTGTAGTAAAAGTATTTTCATTTTTGTATCTGCTAGAAGTGATGGGAGCAGATACAGTTTTTCAATGGGTAGGCGTTGAACCATCAGATGCGGCGTTTAATTCTTTAGAACAATTAATTACAGATGGTGGATATCCCCGCAACCCAATGATTAATAGTGGTGCAATTACTCTAGCTGATAAATTACCAGGAAAGACGGCAAGCGATCGCACTTCACATCTCTGTCAATGGTTAAATCAGTTAGCAGGTTCCCAAATATATTTAGATGAAGTCATGCTGGCTTCGGTACGCGCTTCACGTTCCCCAATTAACCAAGCACTCACCAATTATCTCGCTGAAAAAAATCGCCTGAAAAATCCTGAAATAGCTCTTGATACTTATGAGCAAATATGCTGTCTTTCAGGCAGAGTAGAAGATTTAGCTTTATTAGGGAAAGCCTTAGCTGGTGGCGATAATTTACAGCATCACCGAATAGTTAACGCTGTGATGTTGATGTGTGGACTTTACCAAGACTCGGCTAAATTCGCTCTCAAAATTGGTTTACCGATGAAATCAGGCATTAGCGGTGGCATGTTAGCCATAGTACCAAACACCGGAGCGATCGCTTGCTACAGTCCCGCATTAAATATAGTCGGAAATTCCGTAGGTGCGATCGCTTTTATTGAAGCTTTAGCGCAAAAATTAGAATTGAGTATTTTCTAAAAAATCACCTCTTATCCCTCCCCTTGAGATGTTGGAATTTGACGACGCTGAAAATATTTACCAAATCTCGACTTTAAAGACTCGGTTGCTTGTGTTTCAGGAACTGCTGTGGGTGTTACCTCTGGTTCTGGTATTGGTGATGTAGTAACTTGTGGTGTCGGTATAACTTCCGGTTCTGGTATTGGTGACGCAGTAACTTGTGGTGTCGGTATAACTTCCGGTTCTGGTATTGGTGACTCAGTTGGTTGTGGTGTCGGTGTCACTTCCGGTTCTGGTATTGGTGACGCAGTAACTTGTGGTGTCGGTGTGGCTTCCGGTTCTGGTATTGGTGACTCAGTTGGTTGTGGTGTCGGTGTCACTTCCGGTTCTGGTATTGGTGACTCAGTAACTTGTGGTGTCGGTGTCACTTCTGATTCTGGTATTGGCGACGCAGTAACTTGTGGTGTCGGTGTCACTTCCGGTTCTGGCGTTGGTGACTCAGTTGGTTGTGGTTGAACTACCTCCGGAACTTCGGGTGTAGGAATTGGTGGCTGAGGAATGTAACTTTGATTGACTATGCTGCGTACTTCATCCGCCTTGAGTTCACCTCTAACAATGCGAGACAGTGTATCTTTACCTTTGGGTTGGTAGTTGATTAATCTCACAGTTGTATTAAAGGCATTTTTCACAACGTTACCTTGATTGTCTAAAAATTCTAGCTTCACCCAATTATTTCCAGGTTGGAAACCTTTGAGGTAAACTGCTTGCCAGCGATCAAACACAAAACTTTCACCATTAATAGTGCAACGGATACGCCAATCACTGAACAAATCATTAGGATCATCTGTAGCGCCTAAGTGTAACGGAGCGTTTGTTAAGTAAAAATCCAGTAAAATTGGTTCAGCACCATAACTACCTTGAGGACTGTTGTAAGTTAGTAAAGGAACGCTAGGCTCAGGGCTGTTGTCATCTGTTTTTGTAAAAACGTGAAACAATGTCTGAGTATAAGCCCCTTCATTCTTAAAACTTTCACCCCAAGGACGAGAAGCAAATACACGTAAACTATGTGTACCCGGAGATAAATCAGACAAAATCAACGGCTGGCTTAAGTCATACACCGAGATAGCAGGCTGATTATCCAAAATTACCTGGAGATGAGACCCTAATTCAAATTCTGGATCTTTAAATATAGGTAAATCTTTTACCTGAAATTGAACTTTAACTTTAGTGTCTTGAATAATCTCATCAAATGAAGGGGTGACTATAGTTACCTGGGGACGGTACACTTCTAAAGTTGAGCGCAGTTCTTGAATTACTTCTGGTGGGGCAATTTCTGTAAATTGCTGCGAAGTTGGTTGATATTTTTCTCTAGGGCTAACAGATACATCTTGACTAACAGCTTTCTCTGCACAACTGCTTAAATTCAAGACCAATACTAGTATTATGAGCCACTTGAAAATAGTCAGACTCCTGGGGAGGATGTGTTTTAAAGACTTCATACACCACAAATTCATACCTGACACCCAGTTATAGTCTGCAAAACTGCAAAATAATTTTGCCTTAAACTGTGCATTGCACACCATAGCCTAAAAGGTGAAATTGTGAGCATTCACTATGTATTTTTTAAAAATTACAGGAAAACAGTATTCTTTTTTACTATTTTCTCTAATATATGCTTTTCTCTCGTACCAAAAATATCTTTAACTAAAGTCGAGAGTACTGAGTCGGCGGACATTATACCCATTAATCATAAGTTTAACGAATTGTTATTCTTTGTAAATTAAATGGAGAAAGTATTGACTTTTTGCTCAGGAGTTTACAGTTAAAAGGTAGATCAGACAATAAATCTGAGGATTTTGAATTATTGTTAAATTCTCTCCAACAATGTACAAGTAAAGACTTTATAATTCAACAGAAACAAACTTCCACATAGCGTCTTCATCGCTGCTCCAGCCACTACCCTGGAGAAGGCGACTAAGGATCACTTTGTGGTTTCATGATTCCTCATTCCTTATCACGAGAGGAGGTCGAATGACGATTAGTCCTCCGGAGCGAGAGGAAAAGAAAGCAAGAGTGATAGTCGATAACGACCCGGTACCAACCTCATTTGAAAGATGGGCGCAACCCGGACACTTCGACAGAACTCTAGCTAGAGGCCCCAAAACCACCACTTGGATTTGGAACCTCCACGCTCTCGCCCACGATTTTGATACACATACAAGCGATTTAGAAGATATCTCCCGCAAAATATTTGCGGCTCACTTCGGACACCTGGCCGTTGTGACCATCTGGTTAAGCGGGATGATATTCCACGGCGCGAAGTTCTCTAACTACGAAGCCTGGTTAAGCGACCCATTGAACGTGAAGCCCAGTGCTCAAGTCGTTTGGCCCATTGTGGGACAAGACATTTTGAATGGTGATGTTGGTGGTGGATTCCACGGTATTCAAATCACCTCTGGCTTGTTCCAAGTATGGCGTGGCTGGGGTATCACCAACTCCTTCCAGCTTTACTGCACAGCTATTGGCGGCTTGGTATTAGCAGGCTTGTTCTTATTTGCTGGCTGGTTCCACTACCACAAACGCGCTCCCAAACTGGAATGGTTCCAGAATGTGGAGTCGATGTTGAACCACCACTTGCAAGTGCTGTTGGGCTGCGGTTCTTTGGGATGGGCTGGACACTTAATTCACGTTTCCGCTCCCATCAACAAGCTTTTGGATGCAGGGGTGGCTGTTAAAGATATCCCCTTGCCCCATGAGTTCATCCTGAACAAGAGCCTGTTGATCGACTTATTCCCCGGCTTTGCGGCTGGTTTAACACCTTTCTTCACCTTGAACTGGGGTCAGTACGCTGACTTCTTAACCTTCAAGGGTGGTTTAAACCCTGTAACTGGTGGTCTGTGGTTGACTGATATTTCTCATCACCACTTAGCGATCGCTGTACTCTTCATCATCGCTGGTCATCAATACCGCACAAACTGGGGCATTGGTCACAGCATCAAAGAGATCCTCGAAAACCACAAAGGCCCCTTCACTGGGGAAGGTCACAAGGGTCTTTATGAAAATATGACCACCTCCTGGCACGCTCAATTGGCAACCAACCTTGCTTTCTTGGGTTCGCTGACCATCATCATCGCGCATCACATGTACGCGATGCCTCCTTATCCTTATTTGGCAACTGACTACGCAACTCAGTTGTGTATCTTCACCCACCACATTTGGATCGGCGGTTTCTTGATCGTCGGTGGTGCGGCTCACGCTGCCATCTTCATGGTGCGGGATTATGATCCTGTTGTGAATCAAAACAACGTACTGGATCGGGTGATTCGTCACCGGGATGCAATTATTTCCCACCTCAACTGGGTTTGTATTTTCCTCGGCTTCCACAGCTTTGGTTTGTACATCCACAACGACACAATGCGTGCCTTGGGCCGTCCCCAAGACATGTTCTCCGACACAGCAATTCAGTTGCAACCAGTATTTGCTCAGTGGGTGCAGAACCTACACACATTGGCTCCTGGTGGCACTGCTCCCAACGCCTTAGAGCCTGTTAGCTATGCCTTTGGCGGCGGTATCTTGGCTATTGGTGGCAAAGTCGCAATGATGCCCATCGCATTGGGTACTGCTGACTTCATGGTTCACCATATCCATGCTTTCACCATCCACGTAACAGTGCTGATTCTGCTGAAGGGCGTACTATTCGCTCGCAGCTCACGCTTGATTCCCGATAAAGCCAACTTAGGTTTCCGCTTCCCTTGCGACGGCCCTGGCCGTGGCGGTACTTGCCAAGTTTCCGGTTGGGATCACGTGTTCCTCGGATTGTTCTGGATGTATAACTCCCTATCTATTGTGATTTTCCACTTCAGTTGGAAAATGCAATCTGATGTTTGGGGAACTGTAGACGCATCTGGTAATGTGTCTCATATTACTGGTGGTAACTTTGCCCAAAGTGCCATCACAATCAACGGCTGGTTGCGTGATTTCTTGTGGGCGCAAGCTTCTCAAGTAATCAACTCCTACGGCAGTGCTTTGTCTGCTTACGGATTAATGTTCCTGGGCGCTCACTTTGTTTGGGCATTCAGCTTAATGTTCCTGTTCAGTGGTCGCGGCTACTGGCAAGAACTAATTGAGTCCATCGTTTGGGCGCATAATAAACTGAAGGTAGCACCTGCAATCCAACCCCGCGCTTTGAGCATCACTCAAGGCCGTGCAGTTGGTGTAGCACACTACCTCCTAGGAGGAATTGCAACAACCTGGGCATTCTTCCACGCACACATTCTTTCAGTAGGATAGCAATCAGTGAATTTTGGATTTTGGATTTCAGATTTTAGATTCAATCCAAAATCCAAAATCTAAAATCCGAAATTAAGCTGAAACCTGATGGCTAAGGGTCAGAGGAAATATCAAAGCTATGGCAACAAAATTTCCAAAATTTAGCCAGGATCTCGCACAGGACCCAACCACGCGGCGCATTTGGTATGCGATCGCAATGGGCAATGACTTTGAGAGCCACGATGGCATGACCGAAGAAAATCTTTACCAAAAGATTTTCGCTACTCACTTCGGACATCTGGCAATCATCTTCCTTTGGGCTTCCAGCCTCCTGTTCCATGTAGCCTGGCAAGGTAACTTTGAACAGTGGATTAAAGATCCTCTACACGTCCGTCCCATCGCTCATGCGATTTGGGATCCCCACTTTGGTAAACCAGCTATTGAAGCTTTTACCCAAGCTGGTGCTAGTAATCCTGTAAACATTGCTTACTCTGGTGTCTACCACTGGTGGTACACCATCGGTATGCGGACAAACCAAGAACTATACATTGGCTCACTAGGTCTACTCCTATTTGCTGCCCTGTTATTGTTCGCTGGTTGGTTGCACTTGCAACCCAAGTTCCGCCCCAGCCTTGCTTGGTTCAAGAATGCTGAATCTCGCCTCAACCACCACCTCGCTGGTTTGTTCGGTGTTAGCTCTTTGGCTTGGGCTGGTCACTTGATTCACGTTGCTATCCCCGAAGCTCGTGGACAGCACGTAGGTTGGGATAACTTCTTAACCACAGCGCCCCACCCAGCAGGCTTACAGCCTTTCTTTACAGGCAACTGGAGCGTTTACGCCCAAAACCCAGATACCGCAGGCCACCTCTTTGGTACATCCACTGGTGCTGGTACAGCGATTCTGACCTTCTTGGGTGGTTTCCATCCGCAAACAGAAGCTCTGTGGTTGACTGACATTGCTCACCACCACTTAGCGATCGCAGTATTATTCATCGTCGCTGGTCACATGTACCGTACCAACTTTGGTATTGGTCACAGCATCAAAGAGATGATGAATGCCAAAACTTTCTTTGGCCAAAAAGTTGAAGGCCCCTTCAACATGCCCCACCAAGGCATTTATGACACCTACAACAACTCTCTGCACTTCCAATTAGGTTGGCACTTGGCTTGTTTGGGTGTTGTTACCTCTTGGGTGGCGCAGCACATGTATTCCCTGCCTTCTTACGCGTTCATCGCTAAGGATTACACCACCCAGGCAGCTTTATACACCCACCACCAATACATTGCAATTTTCTTGATGGTTGGTGCGTTTGCCCACGGTGCAATTTTCTGGGTACGTGACTACGACCCCGAACAAAACAAAGACAACGTATTAGATCGCGTACTGAAGCACAAAGAAGCGATTATCTCTCACTTAAGCTGGGTATCTCTCTTCTTAGGCTTCCATACCCTCGGTTTGTACGTTCATAACGACGTAGTAGTTGCTTTCGGTACTCCTGAAAAGCAAATCTTGATTGAGCCAGTATTTGCTCAATTCATCCAAGCTGCTCACGGTAAAGTTCTCTACGGCTTAGACACCTTGTTGTCTAACCCTGACAGTGTTGCTTACACAGCTTACCCCAACTATGCAAACGTATGGTTGCCTGGTTGGTTAGATGCCATTAACTCTGGCACCAACTCCCTCTTCTTAACAATTGGCCCTGGCGACTTCTTGGTACACCATGCGATCGCGCTAGGTCTACACACAACCACCCTCATCCTAGTCAAAGGTGCTTTGGATGCTCGTGGTTCTAAATTAATGCCAGACAAAAAAGACTTCGGTTACGCATTCCCTTGCGATGGCCCTGGTCGTGGCGGTACTTGCGACATCTCCGCTTGGGACGCTTTCTACTTGTCTCTCTTCTGGGCGTTGAACACAGTAGGTTGGGTAACATTCTACTGGCACTGGAAACACTTAGGTATTTGGCAAGGTAACGTTGCTCAGTTCAACGAAAACTCCACCTACCTAATGGGCTGGTTCCGTGATTACCTGTGGGCTAACTCTGCACAGTTGATCAACGGTTACAACCCCTACGGTGTGAACAACCTGTCTGTTTGGGCTTGGATGTTCCTCTTCGGACACCTAGTTTGGGCAACTGGCTTCATGTTCCTCATCTCCTGGAGAGGTTACTGGCAAGAGTTGATCGAAACCTTGGTTTGGGCGCACGAGCGTACTCCTCTAGCTAACTTAGTTCGCTGGAAAGACAAGCCCGTTGCACTCTCCATCGTTCAAGCACGTTTGGTTGGTCTAGCTCACTTCACCGTTGGCTATGTCCTCACCTACGCAGCCTTCCTCATCGCCTCCACTGCTGGTAAGTTCGGTTGATCTGGCTACTAGTTTTGTAGGTAAGTAAAAAATCCCCTGCCGTAAGGTGGGGGATTTTTTGTTGGGATTGTTAAGTTGTTTCTTGAGTAATGGGAAATATAAATATAGCGGTTCCTGCTTGAGTAAAATACACTATGGGATAATGGAGTATATTAACGTCTAAGTAATTGTGAAATGAAACCTTACTCCTGTGATCTGCGTCAGAAAGTAATTAACGCATATAACAATCA
>NZ_JACJSD010000020.1 GCF_014697615.1 Nostoc sp. FACHB-280
CAAGTTTTCCTGGTGCCTATGGCGCGGTGGAACCACACTGATACATCCCGAACTCAGAGGTGAAACGCTGCTGCGGCTACGATAGTTGGAGGGTCGCCTCCTGCCACAATTGCTCGGCGCCAGGTCTTTTAATTCACCGAAAGCTCCTACTTTTAATAGTAAGAGCTTTCTTGTTTATGAAGAAATAAGCTAAACGATCGCTATTTTAATAACTACACTTTAATAGGAGTATCGGCTTTTTGTCGCAGTCCACTTGCCATCATCCACTTGCCATTAGAAGGTGCTAGGGTAACGCCACGACGTATTGGTTTAACGCGAGAGTTGTCTACTAATGCTAAATCTACGTGGGATAGTATAGTTGCTAGTACCAGTTTCATTTCAAATAAGGCAAATGCCATACCCAAGCAACGACGATTACTTCCACCAAAAGGTAAATATTCATATAAAGAATATTGTCTTTCTAAAAATCTTTCTGGTTTGAACTGTTGTGGTTCTGCATACAAATCTGAACGGCGATGAGTTAAATAAATACAACCTACGAGTAATGTTCCTGGTTCAAATTGACGATTCATAATTTCTATAGGTTGTTTCACAATCCGGGGAATAGTAATCATCACGATGGGATAAATTCGTAAAGTTTCTTGGCAAACTGCTGTGAGATAGGGTAAACGAGTAATTTCTTCTAAATCTGCATTGTTTCCAAAACTATCTAATTCAGACAAAAGCTTTTGACGTATTTGTGGTTGGCGATGAATCCAGTACAATGCCCAGGTTAAGGCTGAGGCTGTGGTTTCATGACCAGCAACTAACAGAGTCATCAATTCATCGCGTAACTCTACATCGGTCATAGGTGCGCCGTTTTCATCACGTGCTGACATCATTAAAGATAAAATGTCATTTCCAGAGGATTCGGGATGACTTCTGCGTTCTTGAATCTCTGCATACAGTAGTTGGTCAATTTGCTTCCGTTGATGCAAAAAAATTCCCCAAGGACTCCATGAACCTAAATCTACTTGCATTATTGGCAAAAAAGATATTGTGGCACGTAAATTAGAACCACTTAAATCTAGTATGGAAGCCAAGAGTTTTTTTAATTCAGTATAACGTTCTCCTTCAATTATTCCGAATACAGCTTGCAAAATCACTCTCAGAGAGATTTCTTGCATAGAGTCGCGCAAGGAAAATGGTTGATCAAATTTCCATTGACTGATGACTTCTTTGGTGATGTTGGCGATGATATTACCATAAGCTTTCATCCGATCGCCATGAAAAGGTGGTGTTAATAACTTACGTTGGCGTTGGTGAGATGTACCAGATAGCAATATCAAAGAATTTTCGCCCAACAAAGGCTGCAAAATTTGAGCAGAACCTCTAGAATCTAAATTACTGAGGTTTTCTGTAAATAATTGTTGAATTGCTTGTGGATGACTTAAAAACACCATTGGCTGTTTGTTGGTTAGCCATAATGTGAAACAGTCACCATGTGCTTTTGCAGAATTTTCCATTAATTGCAATGGCTGATAAATCCATTGTAATAACTGCATAAATTTGGGTATTTTAGGACTGTCAGGGAGTTTCATAACTAATGCTCCTGGTACTGCTATTTTCACTAACTTAAGAACGGTTCTAGTTACCGGACTATTTATTCCTGAAATCTATCTATAGGTAATTTATTGCTAGAAATATTACAACTAAACTAGCAAGTTGATATGATTTTTTATACTAATTTCCATGTTTGATATTTATATTATCGACTTGTTTTTGATTGGATTAGTCTTACTGGTAGTTACATTAGCATCCGGTTGGATTACCCGCTTACCTTTATCTTTTGCTCTTATCTACCTATTGGTTGGGATTTTTCTTGGCCCTTATGGTTTAGGTTTAATTCAATTACGTCGAGATGATGTATTCAATGCGGAATTACTAGAAAGGCTGACAGAATTTGTTGTGATCATTTCGGTGTTTAGTTGTGGCTTAAAAATAATTCGTCCACTCAATCTTCGAGTTTGGGGAATTACATCTCGCCTGATTGGAATATTAATGCCAATTTCTATTTTGAGCTTGGCTGCTGTAGGCAAATTATTTTTAGGTATGAGTTGGGGAGAAGCTATATTGTTAGGAGCTATTTTAGCACCTACTGACCCTGTATTAGCTTCAGAAGTGCAATTGACTGATACTAATGATAGAGATGAGTTACGTTTTGGTTTAACCTCCGAAGGTGGTTTAAATGATGCCTTAGCTTTTCCCTTTGTTTATTTTGGTATTTATGCTTTAAAAGATAATAACTGGAACAATTGGTTTAAACAATGGATAGCGATAGATATACTTTGGGCGATCGCAGCAGGAATATTCATGGGGATTTTAGTTCCTAAAATTATAGTCTGGTTCGATCAACATATTCAAAAGCGTCGTTCTGCTGACAAATTAATGGAAGATTTTGTTGGCATTAGTATCATTTTGCTGACTTATTCTTTAACAGAATTTGTTAATGGCTATGGTTTTCTGGCAGTATTTGTTGCTGGCTTAGTAGTACAACGCAGTTATCACAATCCAGAAAAACCATTAGCTCAATTAGAATTTATCGAGCAATTAGAAAAGCTGTTAGAAGTTGGCACAATTTTATTATTAGGCTCAATCTTACTATTCAAGCCTATGGTTGATTATGCTTGGCAATCTTTAGTTGTAATTATTTTCTTGTTCGTGTTTATACGACCTTTAGGTGCGTGGATCAGCACAATTAGTAAACATCCATTTAGTTCCCATCGCTATCATCTACATCCTGGAACTCGCTGGCTATTTGGTTGGTTTGGAATTCGTGGAGTTGGTTCCCTTTATTATCTGGCTTATGCTTTTGGCAATGGACTGAAGGGAGAAGTTGCCGAACAAATTGCTTGGATAACTTATACAACCATTGTGGTCTCAGTAATTATACATGGCATTAGTGCAACTCCTTTGATGAATTGGTATGAGTCTCATATTGCTAAACAGACAAAACCGCTACCTGCTTCTACCATTGATGAATTTGAGTAAACGCAGACACAATAAGTTACATAGTTTCACTTGCAATGTGATAAATTTTTAGACAAGCTGAATGGGTAAACGGTATCAAGATTTCCAGAAAGTGGTATAAGAAAAAGAAAAGACTTGCAAATTTTACTTACGTATAGTACTATAGTACTATAACAAGAGACCCTAATAAAATAACCCCACAGCACCCGTGGGGTTTTTCCATTGAAGATAGTAAAAGTAGGTAAGAAGGAATAGATCGTTAAAAACTTTTATCCTGCTGATATGTCTTAATATTGACTGCTAGAACTGCTAACCTGTTCAGGCGACTTGAAAAATGTATGTTCAATTTTAATGGCTCGACTATCCATTACTTGAGTAAATAAATCTGTTGGTAAGGCATTTTCTACAGGTAAAACCCCAGGTTTATTGAGTTTACCTTCAAGAATTAATTGAACAACAGTACCTGTACCACAGCCAGTTGCGACAGCAGCATTATTGTGCAGTACAGTAGAAGTATAAATGCCTGTTGAACCATTTTTTTTGCCTGTAACTTCTGATTTGACTGCTACGCCAATACCACTAAAATGATTAGTAAAATCTGTCATTGTATGGCTAACATGAGATAAAAACTCAATCATTCCATGACGCTGCATTAACCATTTAGGAAAAATATGTGCTGCTATCCAGGTCAGATGATTATAGTAATCGGGAAATGAGCCAAACTTAGTAATTACATTTTTAACAGTAGGAAAAGCATAGGGCAATGTAAAGGTTTCTGGCATATCAAACCAGTAAACTCCATTACGTTTATAGTGGGGAAAGTTAACAATTTCTCTTTCACTATAAGGTGTGACTTGCTGCCATTTACCATCTAGCCAAGCTTCAAAAGGATGCTGTAAGCCTAAAAAAGTTGTTCGCATAACCGTGATACCAGCACCACCAGAACCGGCTACTAAATAATAGAGCTTGATTGTTTCTGCTTCATCAAATTGTTCCACACCCTGACGCACCATGCTATTAGAAATGCCAGGGAATATGCCTGTATTGATTACTGCTGTGACTCCAGCAGCAACAGCATCTTCGTGATAACTTAAAGCTTTGCTGGTAAAAGAACGATGGTCGCTAACATCTACATAGTTAACGCCTTGTTCAATACACAGTTGCAGAACATTGGCATCACGGTAATGAAATGGGCCAGCACAGTGAACCACTAAATCAGCATTAGCGATCGCTTCTCGTAGTTTATCAACTTCTGCCAAATCTAAAACTAAATACTGCTCTCGTTCTGCTAAAGGTAAACTTACCTTCTCTGGAGTACGTCCAGTGATGGTAATTTTAGCTTGCGTATGGTTCGCAATGTCTTGCGCGACACTGCTACCAATTCGCCCCCTTCCTCCAAGAATTAAAACGCGGTCTGTCATTACTCCGGTATGGGCAACACTACTTGCTATTTGACCAGTTTTTGAGAGTCTTTGCCATCGGTTACAAGTATGACTCGCCTACCAATATAGGAGGATAAATCCAGCACTTATCCATAAGACTTACGCAAGAAAACGAAAAATTAAGATTTTAGGGAAGGGTGTAGGTGTTCAAAACCCTTACACTCCCATACCCAATTTCAACCAATAATCTTTGTGCGTAAGTCCTGGGGGTGTCATTAGTCATTGATAACTTGTAGTAACGAAAGGCAAAGGTTTTAATAAATAAATTTTGTTTAATATGTAAATCTACATATAATTAATAAGTTTTTGTAATATAGGGAGTTCTGTCAACCTCAATAATTTAAGATTTTCTTTAGATTGTGATCAGTACTGATCTGAGTTCATTTCAGCCAGGAGCGATAGTAATGAAGATGTGTGTTGTCAACTCCAAAATATTACGTCAGTTTTGGGCTGTAGTGGAACAAACCCAAAGCAGTACTCTTCTGGGACTTAGCGACAATGACTTGGTTAAGCTGTTGTTAGGACAGATTCAAAGTAACAAAGTCCTGAATTACGAAGAAACTTTGAACTTAACAGATTACATTTACTCTAAGACTTTGCTAATACGTGATTTAGCACAAGCACGTTCAGCATCATAAATGAAAGGCAAAAGCCTATGCAATTTATCTTCATATCTTTGCATAGACGTTTTGCCTGTTATTTTCAGAACTATCTGGGATTAATGTGCCGTCTGGGGCCCCAGCCTGGATTCACGATCGCAGCTAAATCTTCTGGTGATAATTTATCAATCTCAGCCTCTAATTCTGCGACTGTGAAATCATAGCCACGTTCTTTAGCCAGCTTGACAAATGCTTCTGGATTGGCTGTGGCTTTAAGTTTTTGTTGAAATGCTTGATCTTCCTTGACTGCTTTAAAGAATTTTGCAGCATTTTGTAGTGCCATAATAATTCGTCCCCTACAGTAATCTGTTTTGTTTGTAAAGTCATCTATAGGAATCTGATTTGATAAGTGAACCTACTCGTGTAAGTAGAAAACAGGGAACATAAAAAACAGAGTAGAAGTTTACGTATTTTTTTCACAAATCAAATATGAGTCCTATATATCAGTGGAGAGTAGAGAGTAGACAAAAGTATTTGTTGGGTATACTTTTTTCCAAAAATCAAATATTAGTCCTAAATTTAGGATTTTCGTACTACTTTTAAGGTGCATCATTTTTAATGATGTGTCTTGTATCCTGAGAAAGAAAAATCAACGATATAGCAGTTTTTTCACACTACTTATGGCTGATATCCTGTCTAGCAAATCAGTTATGGTGCAGTACATCTGTGCAGAAAGATAAAACTCTTTCTCCCTCTGAGGTCTTGATGATGAGCCTCCTGTTACTGTTGACTCAAACGTTCCAATTCCAGATCATCCCAAGATGCAGGGTCTTCTACAGGCTCAAGGTGAGTAATAACGCTACTTCCAGGTAGTGCTTGAATAATTTTCAACTCAATTTCTTCACATAAATCATGTCCTTGGCGTACTGTCCAAGCTCCTGGTACTAATACGTGAAAGGAAATAAAACGACGGGTTCCTGCTAACCGAGAGCGCATTGCATGAAACTGAATATTTTGATGTTCGTATTCACTAAATATCTGCCGGATAATTTCTTGTTCTTCTTTTGGTAAAGCCGTGTCTAGTAGTCCAGAAAAGGTTTCCCGCAGTAAATTAAATCCTGCCCAAATAATATTAACTGCTACCAATAGGGCGATGATGGGGTCAAGTATCAACCAACCAGTTACCTGCACCAGAAAAATTCCAAGTATCACACCACCAGAAGTCCAGACATCAGTTAATAGGTGGTGAGCATCTGCTCGCAAGGTAATTGAACGTAAGCGTTTTCCGGCTTTGAGTAAGACAATAGCCACCACACCATTCACTAAGGTGGCTAATAATGACAACACTAGCCCTAATCCTAGTTGATTCAATGGTTCGGGATGCTGCAAACGTCCCCAAGCTTCTATAGCAATGCTAATAGCTGCCACGACAATCAATGCGCCTTCAGCACCGCTCGAAAAATACTCGGCTTTAGAATGCCCAAAGGTATGTTCAGCATCGGCTGGTTTCGCTGCATAAGTCAACGCCCATAATGCCACTAGTGCAGCCAGCAAATTTACACATGATTCAATAGCATCAGAAAGTAGCCCCACTGAACCTGTTAGTAGGTAAGCTCCAAACTTTAAACCAATAGTTACAACTGCGGCTGCGATTGATAAAAAAGCGTAGTTACGGGCTGTTTGGCTACTCATTCAAACTACTTAACTGTGATTGCTAGGTAACTGTAACAAATTTAGCTGTTAGTTTGATCTATCTCCAGACTTTTAGATTTTTTTAAACACAGGCAAGGAAGTAGTTTGAGAAGTATCCGTTCACATTATTTTCCATACCAAAAGGTGAGATACTGTTGAAAAAATAATTTCACAGGGTAGATGTAATATATGCGGCTTTTTGGTATGCCCGTAGAAAAAGGCAGATGGTTGCTAATTCCTCTTGGTGCAATTGTTTTACTTTGTCTTGGCACTGTTTATTCATGGAGTATTTTTAGAAAACCTCTCGAAAAATTACTGAATATTAATGCAACAGAAAGTTTGTTGCCTTTTACGGTTTTGTTAATCATGTTTGCCATATTGATGCCCATTACTGGCTTTTACATCAACCGCTTTGGTTCTCGGACGATTACCGCAGTTGGTGGTGTAATTATGGGACTGGGTTATGTTTTGTCGAGTTTGGATGGGAATTTACAATTATTAACTTTGACTTATGGTGCGATCGCTGGTGCGGGTGTCGGTATAGTCTATGGTGTACCGTTAGCCGTAATTGCTAAGTGGTTTCCTGATAAAAAAGGTATTGCAGTGGGTTTAACTGTGATTGGTTTTGGGTTGTCGCCGTTAATTACTGCACCTTTGGCGAAATCACTGATTGATGCTTATGGAGTGCGGCAAACTTTTGTAATTTTAGGTGTAACTTTTACACTGATTATTTTAGCGATCGCCACTGTTTTAAAAACACCGCCTCCAGATTGGAAACCAGCCGATTGGAATCCCAATGTTGCAGTTTCGGGAGGTACAGCACTCAGCAATTCTGAGACAATATTGCAAACACCAGCATTTTACGGTTTGTGGCTGTGCTACACCATCGGCACATTCTCAGGATTGGCTGCTATTGGTATTTCTAGCCCTTTAGCTCAAGAAATTATTAAACTAGATGCAACTACAGCCGCAGGTACAGTTTCTTTATTTGCCGTCTTTAATGCTTTAGGAAGAATATTTTTTGGCTGGTTTACGGATCGTTTTAGCCCGAAGTTAGCAGCAATTGTTTCTTTTACTTTAGTATTAATTGCATCGCTGATGATGCTAAAAGCTGGACAAGGAACTGTAGCTACTTATTTAGTAGCATTTGCTCTATTTTATTTTTCTTTTGGTGGCTGGTTAGCGATCGCTCCCACTACCACCTTAATTTTGTTCTCATCAGCAGACTATGCCAAAAATTATGGTCTCGTTTTCACAGCTTACGGCGCAGGTGCATTGGGTGGAACTTTGTTAGCTGGCAGAATTCGAGATATTTTTGGCAGTTATACAGTTTTCTTTTACCCAACGACAGCACTAGCAATTTTAGGAATTGTGTTAGCTGTGTTTATGCTCAAACGTAGCTTTTCTGGTTCTACGATTAGTCAAGCTAATTGAGGTTGAGAAAGTGCTGAGTCAGAAAAAAGTACTCAGCACTAAGAAGCCAAAAACGGATAGTCTGTATAACCTTTTTCATCACCACCATAATATGTATTGCGATCGCCTTGATTAAGAGGTGCATCTAATTTTAAACGTTTGGGTAAGTCGGGATTGGCGAGGAATAATGCACCAAAGGAAATTAAATCTGCAATGTTATTAGCGATCGCAGCATTACCTTTTTGTTTATCGTAACCACCATTGGCAATCAACACACCAGGATATAAAGGGCGAAACTCTGCAACTGGGATTGGTTTACCGCCGTGGCGAATATCGGCGGGTGTGGGTTCCATTAAGTGCAGATATCCTAAGTTAAAGTTCTTGAGGGCAGCGATCGCATAGCTGAAGGTTGATTTTGGATCAGAATCATGGATATCGTTAAATGTGTTGCTGGGTGATAGTTTCACCCCTACCCGCGCTGAACCCCAAACGCTACATACTGCTTCTGTGACTTCCAACAGAAACCGCGCCCGATTTTCAATAGAACCACCATAGCGATCGCTGCGTTGATTAGTACCATCTTGTAAAAACTGATCAATTAGATACCCAAAGGCTCCGTGAATTTCCACACCATCAAAACCAGCTTCTAGGGCATTCTTTGCACCTTGACGAAATTGATCAATCACACCCGGAATCTCATCTAAATCCAATGGGCGAGGCGTGACAAAGGGTTGATCACCAGTGTACGTCATAGCCTTACCAGCAGGTGCGATCGCTGAAGGGGCTACTGGTAATCCGCCATCTGCTTGTAACGAAGGGTGAGAAATGCGTCCTGTATGCCATAGTTGCAAAAAGATTCTGCCACCTGCACTATGTACTGCTCTTGTCACTTCTTGCCAACCTGTAATTTGTGCTTGAGAGTGAATTCCTGGTGTAGCTGGATAACCCACAGCCTGGGGTGATACTTGCGAACCTTCGGTGACAATCAACCCAGCCGTGGCACGTTGAGCGTAGTATGTAGCATTTAGTGGTGTGGGTGCATTGCCCTCCCCAGCCCGATTGCGCGTCATGGGAGCCATAACAATTCGGTTGGGTAATGTGTAATCACCAAGCTGGATGGGTGAGAATAAATCTTGATTGTTGGTCATTTGTTCTTTGTCCTACTACTTCTTACTCTTAGATGGATAAAGCCAACCTTTAAACAAACGAGTTACCTGGGGCATAATCACCCAAGTCATCAAGGGCATCATAATGCTAATGTTCACCAAACTAGCTATCCAAACAGGTAGCCCACTGGTAATTGGTCGGAGAAAATTCGGCAGAATCGAAATCACAGGATAAAGACCGACTGCACTGACAATAGCAGTTTTCCATTTAGGGGGCGGTGAGGCGTTGGGGATTTCTGGGAGAGCAAACCAAGCTTCTAGGCTATTGACACGCATCACCTTGGCTCCATCTACTGTGAGAGCTTCGGCGCGAGCAATCCAACCTTGACAGATTACAGATTCTTCCCACTCTTGTAAATGTTTAGCTGTATCAAACCGCAAAATTAACTGCCACTCGCCTTTTTTCGTTAGCGGATATAAAACATCACTCCCCATATAGCCAGGAAAGGTGCTGGCTGCTAGAATCACGCCTTTAGTCGCTTCCTCAAAAGCTTCTTCTAATCCTGGTTTGACACGCCGAGCGATCGCAATTACACCAGGCGATGGGTATTGACATGGTACTTTCATAGGTTGTATTCGTGATGACTAAAAATGCCATATTGTTCAACGAGCGATCGCAGTGCAATAAAAGCCCAGTCTGGAGGTTGCACATCGGATTTCAAATTGCTATTACTTTATAAAATCGGCTAACATTTGTCCCTAGTCCAAAGTTGAAGTTTTACATAGACCACAAGGTGAGTTGATGACTAACTCAGAGATGGGGATATGACCTTAACTTTTGGCTAGTGGAAAAAGTATGAAGTGTGAAGTATGAAATGAAAAATTTTGTCAGCTAATCATCATAGTGTTCATGTTAATAAAACCTGCAATCTTACTCCCTTGCACTCTGCCTCTAACTCTCTGCGGACGCAATGTACCTTATTATGTTTAAGAAATTCAGTTTTTGTTAGCATAATTACTTTTACAGCCTAATACGCCTGTTATCTTGAAATTATTACGCTTCAGAATCAAATAATTCAATTTGAATTAATACAGCCAAGAAAGAGAAATATAAAGACATTTGAATGACCAAGAGTTCATTGATTACTTTCATAATTAAGGAGCTTGACCATGAGTTATATTATTAACGCTGAACTCTCAATTGAAGTTATTAATGAAACACAAGCGAAGATACTGGTAAAATATAATCTGGAAGAAGAAGCATTGACTCCACAAAAGTATAAAGAAGAAATTTTATTAATAGGCGATGATCCAGACACAAAGAATGATAAGAAGATTTTTAGTTTTCCTAAAAGAACATTTCAGTCAAAAGCTGGTAAATTTAAAAATGACCCTTTTGAGCCTGATATTATTCCAAGTAATAATCCCCGCTCTTCTAAACCATACGTAATAGATAAATCTCTATTGAATGAAGATACAGGTTCGCATACAAATGGTCAAGCATTTAAAGATGAAATTAAAGCTCAAATTATACTAACAGCAATAAATTCTTCAGATGCGATTCCAGAGACAATTACCGCATTCACAAATACAGTTCGCCGTGCATTTTAACAGGGCATATACAAGAGCTATTTTTTCTGTTTCATTTATTGCAAACTGACAATTCCGCGTTTGAGGGCGGTGATGACGGCTTGGATGCGATCGCTTACGCCCAGTTTGCTGAGAATATGATTAACGTGATATTTCACAGTGCCTTCGGAAATCTGCAATACTGCTGCAATTTCTTGGTTGGTTTTCCCTGTGGACATGAGCCGGATGACTTCGAGTTCCCGACTGCTGAGTTGCAATATTCCTACTCGTTCGGCTAATTTAGCGCCGACGGATGTGGGAATGTATTTTTGTCCGGTGTTGACGATGCGAATTGCTAAGAGTAATTCATCTGGTTCGGCATCTTTGAGTAAATAACCCTTCGCCCCAGCTTTCAAGCCACGATAAATATCTTCGTCGCCGTCGTAGGTGGTGAGGACAATAATATTGGCGTTGGCAAATTCCCGACAAATAGCGGTAATCGCTGCAACGCCGTCCATTTCTGGCATTCGCAAATCCATTAAAGTAACATCAGGTTGCAGTTGGGGAAATATTTCTACTGCTTGATATCCATTACAAACTTGTCCGACAACTGTCATATCTGCTTCGCGGTCAATCATGGCGGCTAAACCTTGACGCACGACGGGATGATCGTCAACTATCAAGATGCGGATGGGGTGGTTGTCAGTCATGGTTTAGTCTCGACGAATCAGGATGGTAATTTCTGTGCCTGGTTGTGGCAAACTTTTAATGGTTAACTGGGCTTTGATGCGATCGCATCTTTCTTTGATTCCCATCAAGCCAAAACCTTTAACAACAGCTAAACTCTCTGGTGCAAATCCTTTGCCATTGTCTTTCACCCTTAAAATCAATTGCGTCGGTTCATACACTAATTCAATCACAATTTCACTGGCAAAAGCATGTTTAATGGCGTTTGTCAATGCTTCTTGGCCAATGCGTAACAAGTTATTTTCAACATCGACTGTTAAGGGATAAACTTCCCCGATGATTTTGCAGATAATCTCAGTATCAATCACCGCCGACATCTGCGTTACTAAGTGATGAAAGGCTGTGGGTAAATTCTGCGTTTCTAAAATTTGGGGACGTAGGGCATTTACCGAACGCCTCGCTTCGGCTAAACCTTCCCGCGCTAGTTCTCTGGCTTGGGTGATATGTTCTTGGACTTCTGGTAAATTTTGGGGAATGATGCGGGAGGCTGCACCCAATTGGACGATAACACCAGTGAAGGCTTGCGCTAGGGTATCATGAATTTCTCGTGCCATCCGATTGCGTTCTTCTAAAATTGCCGCTTGACGACTTTGTTCAGCGAGAGAAGTTAAATGAATGGCTAAGGTGGCTTGCTGTGCTAGGGCGATAATCAATTCAATATTTGGCGGTAAACTAGTTCTGGGTTCTCGAAAACACAAACCAATGAATCCCAAGGGGCGATCGCCCAAAATTAAAGGTACACGTACAATGGAACGATGTCCTTGAGCGCGATGCCATTTAATTCTTGCGCCGAGCAGTTTCTTGTTATCCTCAACATTAAAAAAAATTACCTCGCCTTTAAATAGCGCCTCTTGCCAATAGGAAAAAATATTTGCGGAAATTGGCAGACGAAACTGCACAAATTCGGGATCTGTGTGAATTGGAATCACTTTACCTTCCCGGACATAACGTTTCATCAAACTAGTGTTAGTTGATGCGTCATACAAAAACAAAGCGGCGGCATAGGATTTAGCTTGGGCGGAGGCTTCTAGTAAAATATGTTCCCAGAAGGTTTCTAAATCTGGTTCATCTGCCAATCGATTCACACAACCACGCAGTGATTCATTAGCTCTGACTAATTCTGCAACTCGTTTTTCTACAGTAGTGGCGCGTTCTTGAATCAGATGTGCAACTAATTGTTTGCGATGCAGTGCGGCTCCAATTCCCTCCGCCGCAGTGGTGAGGACATCCATTTCTTGCTGACTCCAATGGCGTGATGTAACACAATCATCAAAAGCCACACAACCGATGTAACGTCCTTCAATGAATAGGGGTACACCTCCAGAAGATTTAATGTTGAGTGATTGGAATTGCTCTTTGAGGGGATGGGGTAAGTCATCGACTAAATACCAGATAGAACGACCTGCATATAGTTCTCGCAGTAAAATTTCGGCATCATCATTATCAATAACTGCCATTGTTGGATGATGAGTTTGGGGAGAAATACCTCCAGCTACCCATTCATAGGTGATGCAGTGTTGTAATTTTTGGGTGGTTGGGTTTTGGCGTTCGAGGATGACTTGCACGCGACTAATATTGGCGACTGTACCAATGGCTTGTAAAGCTTGAGGAATTGCGATATCAATATCTTCTGTGTCTAGGAGATTTTTGGTAACTTGGGCAACTACAGACAGTAAGCGATCGCGTTGTTGTAACTCTTGGTTAACTTTTGCTAATTCTTCCGTGCGTTTTTGTTCGATTTGGCGGATACGTTGACGCTGAATTGCACTACCAATACAGGCGGCGGCGGTTTTCAACAATGTTAATTCGGCGGTGCTGGGATGTTTGGCTTGACGACAGTGATCAAAACTCAAAACTCCCCAAAATAGTTCTTCGACAAAAATCGGCACAGCGAACAATGCTTTGACACCAATTGCAGCTTGTCCACTACGAAACGGTTCTGGCATTTCTTCTAGCCAACAACTAATACTTTCACCTTGATGCAGCCGTTGGTACCATTCCTCAATTCCGGCGTAGGTTCCTTGGGCTGTTGTGGGATGGGAGATTTGAGCAATGATATTTGGTGCATTCCACTCATATAGTGATCGCCAACCAGGTAGAGTAGATAATGGAATGGGAAAATGTTCAATCACACCCAAGCGATCGCAATCTAAACTTTCACCCATCACTTGTAAAGCCGTCTTCACCGCTTCATCAAAGTTATCAATGGTGAGTAAAGCATTCACCGCTATAGTTGTGGCTTCTAAAATGCGATCGCCAAAGTTAGAGCGCATTCCATTGCTATTTTCCCCCAAATGCTTTGGCGCTGACAATTGTCCCTTATCCTCCTTGTCTACCTTGTCTACCTTGTCTCCCTTGTCTCCCATTGTCCCTATGGCTAATTCATTGTGAGAAGAGAAAAATTAAACTAGAAAAAACTGCTACCCTTGACAATTAATTAACCCTAGGGGATGAGGGAAGGAAGGGGTTGTTTAATTTGATGAGTAAGCTGGTAGGGTAATTGTAAATGTACTGCCTTCACCTAAACGCGATCGCACTGTTACATGACCATTCATACCTTCGACTAGGGTTTTGACAATAGATAGTCCTAAACCACAGCCACCGGTGGAACTGCTGCGGGCTTCATCGATGCGGTAAAATCGCTCAAAAATTCGTGATTGATGTTGTAAAGGAATACCATACCCTTGGTCGCAAACTTCGATAATGGCTTGGTCGGCTTGTTGATAAAACTTGATAGTTACAGGGGTTTCTGGCGCAGAATACTTAAAGGCGTTATCAACTAAATTAATTACAACTTGTTTGAGGCGGTTGTAGTCAGCTTTAGCGGCAATTGGCTGGTGAGTTGATTCAATGGTAATCTGGCGATCGCTATAAGTTTTCGCCATCACCACAACTTCGGTAATTAAGTCGTTTAATGAGCAACTTTCGAGGCGAAATAGCAAATTACCACTATCCGCCCTGGCTAAATCAAGTAAATCTTGTAATAGTCGAATGGTGCGTTCGGCTTCGGCGGCGGCGGTGGCTAAAGCTTCTTGCTGCACTTCGGTTAAATTATGCTGTCGTCGCAAAACACTTTGTAAGTAGCCATGTACGATGGTCAGGGGTGTGCGTAATTCGTGAGATACATTGCTGACAAATTGTCGCTCTTGCTCCCAAGATTGGAACAGCCGCGATAACATCATGTTGTAAGTTTGAGTTAATTCTCGAACTTCGCTAGGGGCATTTTCTAAATACAGTTGTGCTTGTCCCAAGTCTGCAAGGGAAATAACTTCCGTCATTTGACTTAACTGACGTAGGGGTTGCAGGGAACGTTTAATATAAAATGCGATCGCAAAAGAAATAATTATAATAGTGACAATACTGCCAATCCCCAAACTCTGCACAACCACTACAAACATACTTTGTTCTTGGGTGACATCCTGCACAACAAATAAGGTTCCTACAGTCTGCCCTTGCAATCTCAAATTACTCCCACACATCACAAAGTAGCTTTTACCCATTTCTTGGGCTATGGGTTTCATGGATGTATAAGTTAAATCCATTAACTCAGCTACTTTTTTTGACGGTAATTTATTTAGGTTATCTGATTGGGCGATTATCTGATTTTGAGAATTTTTTACCCATAAATATGTATTTGTAGTACTTAAATTATTAATTGCCCTTTGCAGCCCATTCTCTTCAGGTAAAACTTCTGTATAAAGTTCTACATAATAAGGTAGATGTTGAGTAATTTGTTGAATATTATTTTTATAACTATTAATTAAAAATTGCTGCATTTTCCAGCTTGTCCAGATAGCTAGGCTACCTAATCCTAAAGCCGAAACCGCAGCAATGCCAATTGTCAGTCGAACGCGTAATGAAAAAGGATCAATTATCCGAAATATTTTCTGAATTTGGTTCACTTCGGTGCTTGAGGGTTGGGTGTGGGACAAGTTTTATTCACATAATCGCACTGATAAATATAAGGTTCCTGCCAACTTAAGGGAATTTCTAATAAATCTCTTGTACCTGTTAATCCTTGTCCAATAAACAGTAAAAGAGCAACACAGTTTAATATTGTATGAATTACCCGCCAGCGATGAGACTTATAAATATCTTGTACAATCGCCAAGGAAAAAACCATCAGTAGGGATGCGGCAATCCCAATGTAGTAGTGTGACCAGTACCACTCATTAGTCCGCCGAAAAACTCCATCTTGACAGCCTAAAACTACTAAACCAATACCAGTTAAGGTAGCAAAAATCGCTCTCCATGATTTATTTTTTGCTTGATAAAGTAGTACTAAAGAAGCAATGGTCGCCACAAACATTAATACAATAAAAATTACTTGGAAATTAGCAGTATTCCACAATTGCTTTTTGATAATGTTTTTACCAATGGGATAGGCTAAACCGACTAATGTTACCCCAACAACAGCACTGGTTAACCAATCACCTAATTGTTTATGCTCTTTACCAACGACAGGCGAAATTTTGCTCTTACCTTCGGTTGAATTTTGCAAACGCCGTTGACGAGTTTGCCAAGCGAAATTAGCAACATTCCCAATTAACGGAAAGACGAAAATAACTGCGATCGCTGGATGTAAAAGCCCAAGAAAATCTGCTGTGTCCATAAATTTTTTGTATTATAACTATTTTGAATTGGCAATGTGATTAGTATTTAAAATTATCAATCTTACAAAAAGATACTAAATATTCCTCAACATTACAATTTTAAATTTTTAAAACTCAACCCATACAGTTAGTTATGGGTTGATAAACTGTTTAACCACCGAGACTTGCATAACCAAAAGTAGCATTAAATTTGCGACACCAAACTGCTACTGATTTATATCCAGCCAAGTTAATATTTCCAGGTAAAGCATAGCTTTGACTACCGCTAAATCTTCTTAAGCGACCAACTAAAACATAATCTTTGGCTTTTAAACCATAAATTTGGGGTGCAGTAGAGCGATGTAAAATTACGTACACATCAGGGCCACTACTAGTTTTAAAATTCCGACTAAATTGTAAATATCTGGTTCTGTTTCTGGTAACAATGCTAACTCTTCCGCGAGTTGCGTGTTCGCCATTGCGGAAATTAGCGGACTGACCTACAGCCGCAGCTAATTGATTAATTGCAGGTTGAGCAACAGGTGTAGAGGTTGATGTCTGATATGCAGTTACTTCTTGAATAGAACCTAAACTAACAGTTGCAATCATTCCCAGGATCGCTAAACTCTGAAATTTCATAGTGTTTATATCCTCAAATACTGCTATATGAGGCAAATTTATAGCCGTCTTTGGTGATGAATATTAAATTACGCTGAGAATTAGCTAAAAATTTAGTTCAGCCATTTTTATCAGAATTTAATTCTAGTTAACTTATCACTTATTATTGGCGAAAAAAGTTAACTAGATGATTTTTGTCCCGAATAATTGAAGATAACCCTCGTGAATAGACTATATAATATTTCCATTAAAGTAAGTCATAGTTTTTAGTTATTTAGGAGATTAATCAAGTGCAGAAACCTGAACTTGCCAGAGTTAATCTTTTGAATCAGGGAGAGAAAAATCATGATAATTTAATTACACAAAGAGTTTTCCTCTTTCGCCTAGTGGCGTTCATACTTTTGAGTATTGTGATTTTATCTGGCTTCCTGGTAGCAGGTTGGTTTGCAGGTGAAATGACAATTAATCAGTTTTTTGCTCAAATTTACATTTGGCAAATGAACCCACCAACGTGGTTAGAAGCGCCAATGGTACATAACAAGTATTTACTTTCGCTGACATTGGCATTGCTAGTCACAATGTTTGCAGTGATGAAACTTTCACCCCAACCGCGTGTTTGGTCACAAAGGTTAGTCGTTGGCATATTAATGATTTTGACTGTGCGTTATTTGTTATGGCGATCGCTCTCTACATTTAACCTCGCAGACCCCTTAAATGGCACAATTAGTTTAGGCTTATTCGCTCTAGAAATTGTGATGCTTTCTAGCAGCTTAATCGAACTATTTTTAATGTTAAATATTAAAGAACGTCACCGGGAAGCTGATGAAAAATCTATCGCGGTGATTAATGGTGAGTTTACACCATCTGTAGATATTTTTATTCCTTCTTACAACGAACCAGAGTTTATTGTGCGGCGCACAATTATGGGTTGTCAAGCCCTAGATTATCCTCGAAAAAACATCTATCTTTTGGATGATAATCAGCGCACAGAAATGCAAGAATTAGCTGCCGAACTGGAGTGTCATTATATCAGCCGCCCAAATAATCAACATGCCAAAGCCGGCAACTTAAATTATGCACTGACTCAAACTAGTAGTGAATTAATCGCTGTTTTTGATGCAGATTTTGTTCCTACCACTAACTTTCTCTTACGGACTGTGGGCTTTTTTCAAGATAAAACCATAGCCATAGTGCAAACACCACAAGCTTTTTATAATAATGACCCCATAGCCCGAAATCTGGGTTTAGAAAATATTCTCACCCCTGATGAAGAAATCTTTCATCGCCATGTGCAATCAATTCGAGATAACGTCGAAAGTGCAATTTGCGCTGGTACTTCTTTTGTGATGCGTCGCGCTGCATTAGAGAAAACGGGAGGTTTTGTTACCGAATCTTTATCAGAAGATTATTTTACAGGAGTGAATTTAGCAGCTTATGGCTATCGCATTATTTATTTAAATGAATTACTCAGTGCAGGTTTAGCAGCAGAAAATATAGCTGCTTATGCAACTCAACGTTTGCGCTGGGCGCAAGGTACACTCCAAGGACTGTTTATTCAAGCTAATCCGTTGATTCTGCCTGGATTTACTTTAACCCAAAGATTAGCTCACTTAAGCGGGTTTTTGATTTGGTTTGCCAATGTCGCGCGAATTTCTTTTTTGTTGATGCCTTTGGTTTATTCATTTTTGGGTGTAATTCCTATTCGGGCAAACTTGCCAGAATTAATTTATTTTTGGTTGCCTCTTTATGTAGTCAATATTTCTGTGTTTGCCTGGTTGAATAAATATTCGCGTTCGGCGTTTTTATCTGATATTTATTTTTTAGTAATGTGTTTTCCTGTGGCTTGGACTGTTATTCAATCTTTGTTGCGTCCCTTCGGCACAGGATTTAAAGTCACACCTAAAGGAATTAGTAGCGATCGCTATACTTTTAACTGGAAATTAGCCTTACCTCTAATCATACTATTTATCGCTACAGCTATTAGTTTATGGCAAAATCTCTGCATGAGTGTACTCAAACAAATGATAGCCACACAAGCGCCAGTAATGGCTGAACAAACCGTAGGCGTGGGTGTAGGTTGGCTATGGAGTATTTATAACTTAATCATGATTGGTTCTGCGATTTTAGTTTTTTTAGATGCACCCAAGACAGATAAATTTGAATGGTTTGATTTACGGCGAGTTGTAGAGTTAAAAATTGGTAGTGAAAGTTTTTGGGGTGTCACTACAATGATGTCAGAAATTGGTGCAGAGATAGCACTGACTCAGCAACCCCCAATCAATTTATTACTTGGTCAAACACTTAAAATCAAAATTGCTGAAGAAAATCTACAGCTAAAAGCAGAAATTGTGAGTCAAGGATTTGCTAATGAGTTTCCTATTATTCGCCTCCAATTTGAATCAGTTACGATTAGCCAACATCGTCATTTAGTAGAAATATTATTTTGTCGCCCCGGACAATGGAAGCGACAAAATGCACCAGGAGAATTAATTTCTCTATGGTTGGTGTTGAGAATCTTGCTCAAACCCCGCTTTATTTTTAATCGCAAAATTGATGTTAGTCCCGTGGTTGTAGCTAAGGTTTAATTAACAAAATTTAGCTGTATTACGCCACCCAATTCCAAATAGAAAAATTAAAAGCATAAGCATAAAGTGATATCGCAAACCAAGTTAAAATTGCATATCCCCAACGATTGTGGCGAGAAAACACCAAACCTAATGCCCATGAAAGCGATACAATGCCATAAACATAACGGCTAACGGACATCAACGCTCCAGAAAAGATGATGAGTAGCAAAGAACAAAAACCGTAAGTTACAGCCGTTTTACTCAACTGGTGGCGAAAATACCACAACATATAACCGCCACCAAATACCATCACAACTTTAATTAAACTATCTTTGCCCACAGCAATAGCATCAGTTAAAATTTCCCACCAACTTGGTTGCGCCCATGTTTTTTGGATATGCACAAATGCTAAAGGATCTTTGAAAGCAATGGCACAATATAAACTAAATGAAATTAATCCTAATGGGACACAAAGTCCTGCAATATAAGCACTTAATGGTTTCTTTTCTTGCCAAGCAATCAAAAGAAAAGTAGGTAATAATGTAATTCCTGTAGCGCGAGTTGCACTAGCCAACGCCCCACAAACAGCAGCCCAAACATATTGACGATTATCAAATGCTCGCAAGGCTGCCGTAGTCAACAATAGAAACAAACCTTCAGTATAAATAACTGTGCCGTATAAAGAAAACGGACACCAAGCCATTACAGCCGTTGCCCATCTGGCTACATTAGTTCCATGATGTTCTTTTACCCAAGAATACAACAGTAGCAATGCCCCTAAAAAAGCTAAATTATTCACTAATGTACCCGCTACTTCAAAGGGTAAACCCAACATCATTAACCCACGACTAATTAAGGGAAATAAAGGATAAAAAGCAATAGGATATTGATTACCATCCCTAGCATAGCTATAACCTTCAACAGCTATTTTGCGATACCATTTACCATCCCAATGAGAAAATAATTCCCAACCTGGTTGCGGAAAAAAACCACGAGTATAGTCTAGAGGATATGGATGTCGCCAATCTGGATGCACAGGTGATGTGTGCATGAAAGGAGCAACGACTTGCATGGCAATAATAATTACCAATCTGCTCACCAGGCACATTAAAATTACAAAAAGATAGTCATTTATAGGGAGATTAATGTTTTTAAATAGTGTTGGTTGTTTAATGAGTTTTTTCATAGAAGAATCATATTCGATTTTTGAAATATATGTAGGATGTGTTAGCAACAGCATAATACATCTACAGCAAAGTTTTCGGTGCGTTACAGCTTACACCTAACACACCCTACTGGCTTTAATTTTGAATGACACTGCGCTAGATTTTCTTCAACAAGCTCAGTGCCTAACTCACTATCATAATATTACTTAATACTAATTAAATGTGAATTTGCACATATCCTGATCCCCCTAAATCCCCCTTAAAAAGGGGGACTTGAAGAATTTCCCCCCCTTTTTAAGGGGATGCTCAAGGGGATCAAATTCTATGCAGCTTTATCAGAAATTGGTATAAGATTGAATGGTTGCCAAAATCAGACTTTAGGGAGATTTACGAGGTTGGCGTAATTCCCAGAGTGAGTAATACTCATCTCGATAAACAAGATTAATTTTTGCTTGGTATTGAGTTGCTAATTTTTGTCGCCAAGTATCAGCAATATTGAAGAAGAAAATTTGTGTATACCCATCGGGTATTTTGGGAATAATTTGATTTTTCACTAATTTTAACCGGACAGTTGACTCTAACAGATAACTCAAAGAAAAGATATTACCATAATTAATCCCTTCAGCGTCACTAATTAATAATGGCTGGGGAGAACGATGAATAATTTGGGCAACTTGGAAGTTATCATAACTCACACCTTTATTCCACCAAGTGCCAGCTTGGTAATATATCCGCGACGAAACTAGTCCACAAATAATCAGCAGCGATAGAATGATTTGCCAAATTCTGCGTCTTGCTAAACCACCGTTATTCATTTGTGTGGCTAACAAATAAGCGACAGCAATTTGAATGCCTAAATATGCTGGGAAAAAATACGGCTCAGAACCTATCTCGATGCTGCCAGAGTTTAAGGCTGATAATATTAATGGTAGTGATGGCACTAAAATCAAAATTACAATAAATAGCCAAACTTGATAGTTAGCAGTCAGACAGAGGAAGGAAATCGCACACCCTACCAAAATAACCAAAAATCCTAAAATTAGATAACTGTAATTGTTATCTAACATCATATCTAAATCAAAAAATATTCTCCTGAATTGTGTTAATAAGAATGGAAATACAGGCTGTGATGGTAATTGGCTGTTTAGTTGATTATTTGATAGTAAAAACTGCAAAAATTTGGCTAATCCAATAATCAGCCAAGGAATAAATGCAAAAAAAGCGACAACTGAGGCTGAGAGGTAAGCTAGAAAAGCTTTATTAAACCGAAATCCGGCAATAGTGATAACATAAATTCCATGTGCGATCGCAACCAATATACTCCATATACAGGTGTAAAGACTTAATACTAAAGTGACTGTATAAAGACTCCAATTTGTAAACTGATCTGGTGCTGGTTTATTGCCAGATGTTGACTCTAGCCGTAAAGCGCGGATGAGTGCCGCACTGTTAATAATAATAGTCACAAACCACAGAATATATTCTTGGGCTTCTGTGCCATATATCAGATAAACTGGAGAAACTGCGGCAAGTGCGATCGCAATCCCAGATACTGATAACGATAAAGGAAATAATTCCCGACATAACCAATAAATAGCCGGAAATATCAACAAGCTAATACAAGCTGATAAACTGCGAATTGCTGTAATTGAATTACCAAAAATTTCTAGCCAAAATCTTGCGATCGCAAAATAAAGGGGTGTACGCTGGGGATTTTCTTTAGCTAAAGACATAATCGTATCACTCAGTCCTGTTTGGGAATTAACACCTTGGAACTGAGCTAAACTCTCTGGAGAAATGACACGGTTATTAAATAATTGCTGTTTGACTTCCGCGACTGTATAACCAGAAATTCGCAATGATGTATATGTTTCATCATGGGAATAAACTTTACTATCTAGGTTAAAAAAGCGGAACAATACAGCCATCACCAGCAAAACAATAATTAAAAACCGCAACCAACTTGGCATGATTGTGTTCTGCTGCATAGTTATATAAATTATAAGGAGATGAGAGATGGCGATCGCTAGTCAAATTATTTATTATTCAAACACTTGGGTAAATGCCATTTTGTAAAATTTTCCAGGTTAGAAATAGTCAAAAAATCAATTGTTTTAAACTGTCGATCAATTGCTGGCAAACTACATATTTTAGCCCCGATACTTAAATAAGCTTGTAAAATTTTGGGAATTTCAACTTGACATTTATCTAAACAAGGTGGCGTAATTTCTAAACTGTATGGCGAATTGGGAGATACTAAAATACTCGCATGAGTGAAATTGTTTTTTTGAAAAAAATGATATGCACAAGCAGCGTGCCTCGCAGATTGTGTTAGTAATGAGGCACAACCAAAAAAATATTTATTCTTACTCCAGATAAGATAATTTGCTAGTCCTTCCCACAGTAATAACAAGGCTTGACTGTGACGAAATTCTTTAGCAATACACGCACGTCCAACTTCTACCGATGTTTGCAGTATATGATCAGGCATTGTGCTGAGATTAAACACATCAGCCGCATCAAAACCCAACCCTTGAGATGCCATTTGATAAGTTTGCATCCGATAAGTGCCAATTGTTTGACCCGTTTGTTTGGAAATCAACATTAAATGATGACAGACTTCATCAAATTTATCCCTATCCATCTGGGTGAGGCTGGAACTAGAAAATCCCAAGCCTAATTCCAGATTAAATACTTCAAACCGCAAGCGGAAGATAGATTCTAATTCTTCTTCAGTTGCAGCCAGTCGCAAAATATACTTATCGGTTTGAAGGACTGGAAAATCTGTCCAAGAAGAAGAAAGATTGCGTGAATGATGAATGTTGCGGTAAGAAATTTCCATCTGTCTTCCAACTGAGATGTGCGGAGATATCCTAGTCAATTCACACGCTTTACCAAAACATTCGATGCACCATTCTGCCAAAGCGTTACAGACGCGATTTTCTAGGATATATTTCCAGAAAGGTCTTCTGATAAATCTTGACTTAGTAGCGTGTCAGTTTATCTGAGAATTATCACCAAACCTCTTCTGAAAACAGTATTGATTTTCCCCATTTCATCAACAAATCCTCTCCCCGTCATGATTTGAGAAGTTAGTAGAGTCACCAGAGTGAGAAATGAGTGCTTTTATTATGCCTTTGAGTTAGAGAAAAATCTGGCAATAAGATACAAATTTTACGAATACATGGATTATTTTTGTTGTCAATAGACAATTTTCAGATATCGTAGTGTTTCTTAGTTCAATGTTGATAGAGAGAAAGAGGTTAGTCAAGGTCGGTGGAAATCAAGAATCGATGATAAATTGCTGAAAAGCTCAATATCTATCAGGGTTTATTCATTTCAGACTTCATACTTCTATCAATCACCTTGGGGATAATCATTCCACAAAGTTGTAATTTCCCGTAAACTTTGGTGATTTCCATTACCTAAAATTAAATGATCTAGCAACGGAATACCTAATAATTGCGCTCCGGCTAATAATTGGCGTGTTAGTTCTATATCTTCTTGGCTAGGTTCAACATTCCCTGAAGGATGGTTGTGAGCAACTATAGCGCGTGTTGCACCTTGACGAATGACTTCCCGAAAAATTTCTCGTGGTGAAGCTAAAGTTTCGGTCGCAGTACCAATGCTAATAACTTGTGTACCTAATAAACGGTTTTTGACATCTAATAATAAGACAGCAAAATGTTCTTGCGCTTGCCACATCAAATCTTGACTGAGTGCAGCCGCAGCCGCCATTGGACTATCAATTGGTACGCCGTCTTGAGGACGTGATTGAAACGCACGTTTGCCTAGTTCCACCGCCGCTAAAATAGTTGTGGCTTTTGCTGGGCCAATACCAGGAACTTGCATGAGTTCGGCTGGGGTGACTTCTCGTAAAACTGCTAATGGGTCACGTTGATGTTTGCCTAATTCTTGCAACAGATATTGTCCCAAACCCACGGCTGAGAGTTTTCCTGGCCCTTGACCAGTACCTAAAAGAATTGCAATTAACTCTGCTGTTCCTAAAATTTTCGGGCCATAAGTCATCAAACGTTCACGCGGACGTTCATTTGTCGGGATATCAGCAATTCTCAGGCAATAGGTCATAGAAGCATTCAGAAAATAGTTACCGAGATGGAACTATTTTTAGTTATCCCTTGTTTGCGCTCCAAATTATCTTAAGTTGAGAAAATCTTTAATTTTTCAAGAGGGGTTAGAGGCTCAAGGGTGGAGAGTGACCGAAAAACTCTTCCTCTGCTTCTCTACTCCCCTACTCCCTCTGCTTTACCCTTTACGCTCCTTCTACAGCCGCAACTACACCAAAAATCAGAAACAAACATCCACCAATAAAGGTGAGTTGGCGTTCAGAAATACGTCCGGCAATGAGTTTACCACCAATAACTGCGATCGCAGCACAAATACTATGTCCTAAAACTGCTCCAACTGTTACCCCAATTGGATTATAACTAGCAGCTAAAGCAATGGTAGCAATTTGTGTGCGATCGCCCCACTCTGCCATAAATGTTAATAAGAAGGCTTCGGTTAAAATTGCCCAAGGTGTTTTGCGCTTGGGTAACTGTGCATCTGCTTTTTTAACGGCGGCTTCTGCTTCTTCGACTACATCTGTGTCACAACTAGCCGCAGTCATTTTACTTGCGTCGTACAACAACTTAATACCGAAGGCAATAAATAAAGCAATTTCAGCGTAATGAATATAAACTTTTGGCAGTAACGATGCAGCTTGTCCAAATACTACCGACAGGATAGTCATCGCTGCTAAAGCGGCTGTCACTCCAGCAAACACTAAGCGCCGCGAATGGTGCATCGACAAAATTACAGCGATAAAGAAAGTTTTATCACCAAGCTCAGAAACGGTAATTAATAATAAACCTGCGGTAAAAGCTGTTAACACTCTCTCAAGCTCCTAAATCATTGTTAGCGATGTGAGCTTGAAGAGAGCCAAAAGACCTCACCAAGCTCACATCTTGTCTGTGAACTTAGTGAAGGTCTCGCTGTCAAATACTTAAATTTGATATCTGAACCAGGTTCATCACCAGTATGTTGATTCAGATAAGCTGGCTTGATGCCAGTAGCTACTCCCCTTCGATTAACTTAAATATTACATCTGTCTGAAGATAGAGTCAAACAATTTTGGATTTTAGACTTTAGATTGACTGTACCTACAAGGGTATACAGCTTGGTGATTTAGATTGAGTTCAAAATCACGCCAGTTGCTAGAACGCAATGGCTCCAAAATTTAAAATCTCAAATTAGTGTGGTCAGTCATGAAATTATCACAATTGCCACAAACTACAACCATCTTAGCAGTTGAGGCAATGACAAGAGGCTGTTAGCTAGAAAAATATTTATTCTAATGTACAGGCGATCGCTTTAAGATATTGACCAGTCTTCTATAACCATTACTAGTCACTTTCATCATTACCCATCAACAATGAATAGAGATGCAATACTCTTTTTTTGGTAATAGCCTGAGAACAGATAATATTTAATAGGCTGATCACAGTACTGGGTTTATTTTAACAATTTCCTCCATTTTTTGACCGATGAACAAGTAATTATACTGTTAGATATATTTCTCTATAATGTAATAACATTTTTTCAAAAAAATTGATGGCTCTTAATTTATAAATACGATATGATATCTACTCATTTCGAGTAGTGAATTAATTAGGTAAATTTTTGTTTCAGTGTCAGCCATTCTTGTGCTATTTATCATATCTTCATAATTGGCAAAAAAGATTTCAGATGATAATTGAAATTCACAAAAACAATGGTTGCCAATCTTTCTGGTTACTTACTCAATGAATATCTGTATGAAAGTGTAGACACCTCTATCTATCGGTGTCGTCGTCAGTCGGATTTCTCTACAGTTATTATTAAAACTACCAGGGCGAAACATCCAAAGCCAGAAGAAATTACAAAATTGCGCCACGAGTATACAATTCTTCAGGCTCTCAGCGATGTCAAAGGAGTTATCAAAGCACATAGTTTAGAAAAATATGGTCATAGTTCAGCACTAATTTTAGAAGATGTTTGGGGGATACCTTTTAATCAACTATTAGCTTTAGGAAAATTGCCAGTATTGACGGTTCTTGCTGTAGCGATTCAGTTAGCACAAAGTTTACACAGCATACATACAAAGCAGATTATTCATAGAGATATTAACCCCCACAACATTCTTTTAATACCAGAAAGTTTGACAGTAAAGTTAATCGATTTCAGTATGGCTGTGCAACTGTCAACAGAAACCCCCTGTATTTATCGTCCCAAAAACCTAGTTGAACATTTAGCTAATATTTCCCCAGAAAAAAACGCAACTACAAATCTATCTTTAGACTACCGGACAGATTTTTATGGTTTGGGTGTGACTTGCTATGAAATGTTAACTGGTAAACTACCCTTTACAACTAGTGATGCTTTAGATTTGAGCCAATGTCAAATTGCCAAAACTCCCTTACCACCGCACATAATTGACTCAGAAATTCCTGAAGCAGTTTCGGATATTGTGATGAAATTAATGGCGATAAATCCTAAAGATAGGTATCAAAATGCTTTAGGGTTAAAAGCCGATTTAGAAACTTGTTTGTATCAACTGCAATGTCAAGGTGAAATTACAGAATTCGATTTGGGAGAACTAGATCAATTCGCTTGCTTTCAAATTCCTCAAAGACTTTATGGACGCATTCAAGAAATACGCTTGTTGCTAGATGGATTTTATCGAGTAGCAACTGGTAGCACAGAAATGATTTTAGTTTCTGGTGACTTGGGAAGTGGGAAAACCAGCGTTGTTAATGAAATTGCTCAATTCATTGAGCAGCAACAAGGATATTTTATTGCTGGTCAGTTTGACCAGTCAAAACAACACATTCCTTATTCTGCATTTATTGAGGCTTTGCAAGGATTAATTGAGCAAATACTAACAGAAAGTGCAGAAAAAATTGCCTGTTGTAAATACAATCTAATTAAGGCATTAGGAGTTAATATTCAGGTAATTATTGACTTAATCCCAGGCATAGCGCAAATTATTGGTAATGTATCACAATTAGGCGATCGCTCACCTCAAAATTGCCTACATCAAGTTTTGCAACAAGTTTTAGAGGTGTTTACCAAAGCAGAACACCCATTAGTTTTATTTTTAGATAATTTACAATGGGCAGATGCAGCCTCACTACAATTAATTGAGACAATTATCTGCAATCAATATAGTCAAAGGTTACTGTTAATCGGGGCGTATAGAGATAGCGAAGTTTATCCCCATCATCCCCTAATTCAGACAGTTGAAAAAATTCACTTCTGCAAACCTGTAGTGCAGAATATTGGGCTTCAGCCATTAGATATTGAGGATATCTGTGAGTTAATTAGTGATAGTCTCAATGCTACGCTCACACTCCACAGTTTTCCTTTACATCATAAGAATCATGCAAGAGTTAGGGATTTAGCCCAATTAATTTATCACAAGACTCAAGGAAATCCCTTATTAATTAATCAAATACTGCACAAGATTGAGAAATCAAATTTATTGCGGTTTGATTTTATTCATAGACAATGGCAGTGGAAATTAGAGGAAATTCAGGCAATTAGTATTACCGATGAGCGAGTGTTAGAAGCGGCGATTCAAACTCTACCACAATTATCAGATATCACCTTACAAGCTTTAAAATTAGGCGCTTGTTTAGGGAATCAGTTTACTTTAAATAATTTAGCGATCGCACAAAAAATATCCCCACAAGCTACCCTGGATATTTTGTCGGAAGCACTGCAATTAAATCTAATTTTTCCATTATTAGGAACCGATAAAATTACTTATAAATTTTTAGGCGATCGCCTCCAAAAAACTGTATATTCTCTTATACCCAATGACCACAAGCAAAAAACACATTTAAATATAGGTCGCTTATTATTACAAAAAATTCCTGAGACTGCACTCACCGAAAATATCTTTGACATTGTTACCCAACTTAATCTAGCTTGGGAATTAATTACCCAAACCTCAGATAAAGAACATTTAGCAGTACTCAACTTAATTGCTGGTACAGAAGCAAAAAAATCAACAGACTATGCAACTGCGGTTAAATACTTTAATTTTGGCTTAGGACTGCTACCTAAAACAGCTTGGTCTACTAATTACGATTTAGCCTTAAATCTACATTTAGAACTGATAGAAGCCGAATATCTAGCAGCCAATTATTATCAAGTTCAACAGCTATCAGCAATTGTTGTAAGCAAAGCCAAAAAACCTTTAGATAAAATCAAAGTCTTTGAAATTCAAATCCAATATTATCTGAATCAAAACCAAATACAAGCAGCAATTGATAGCGCAGCCTCGGCTTTAAAAATGCTGGGTATTGCTTCGCCAAAAGAAACTGCTCAACAGAATATTCTGGGTAAATCTCTGATAACAAAAATACTGCTCAAAATCAAAGGCATTGATAATTTGCCACAATTGCCAGAGATGACAGACCCCTATAAAATTGCCGCCATCAAAATTTTAACTAGTATTCTTGTTCCTAGTTATTTCACTGCTCCACATCTGTTCTCATTTGTCATCTTTAAGATAGTGAATTTGAGTGTAAGATTTGGCAATTCTCCCCAAGCTGCTTACGGATATGCACTTTATAGCTGGCTATTGTGTGGAGTATTAGGAGATATTAAAACTGGGTATGAATTTGGCCAGTTAGCAATGAAGTTAATGGCTCGATTTGACAACCCAGAAATTAAATGCAAAGTTGTCAATATATTTAATGCTGATGTTCGTCATTGGCAAGAACACGCTCAAGCCACAATTCCCGCTTTTGTTGAAGCTTTGGATATGAGTTTAGCAGTCAATAATCTAGAAAATGCAGCCAAGAGTAGCATTAACTATTGTTACTATCAATTTTTGTTGGGTGAGCATTTAGATAATGTGCGTCATGCTCAAACAACATACATCAATCTAATGCGGCAGCTAAAACAAGAAAATGCGGTTCAGGCAATTAGTATAGTTAGACAAACGGCGGCTAATTTAGCAGGCGCTTCAGCTTATACCTACTGTTTAATTGGTGATGAGTTTAATGAAGTAGAAATGTTGCCAATTTTGCAGAGTGATAATCATTATGCTGAACTGTTTATGGCTTACTCTTGCAAAGCAATGTTACTGTATTTCTTTAAAGAATATGACTTATCTGTAGAAAATGCTGAGTTGGCAGAAAACTATGCAGCAAGCTCTTTAGGAACGATGGCATTAGCTGTACATAATTTTTACTATTCTTTGGCATTGTTAGGTAGTTATGGCAATCAACAACATCTAGATGCACAAAAACAAATACTGCACAAGATAGAAAATAATCAGAATAAAATGCGAAATTGGGCAACCCACGCCCCAGCAAATTACCAACATAAATATGAGTTAATTGCTGCTGAAAAAGCGCGAGTTTTAGGCAATAATTTAAAAGCGATCGCCCGTTACAAAGCAGCTAGTCAAGGTGCAGCCCAGTCTGGGTATATTCAAGAAGAAGCCTTAGCTAATGAATTAATCGCTGAATTTTATTTTGCTTATAATCAAGTAACTGTAGCTGAGATTTATTTAACTAAATCTTACTATGGCTATATACATTGGGGAGCCACAGCTAAAGTCAAAAACTTAGAAGCTAAATATCCCGGATTTTTTGCCAGAATTCTCCAACGACAAAACACCAACCTGGATGTAGCAGTTCTGAATTATTCCTGAAAAACGAGACACCCGGCTTCTTCAAGAAGTCGGGTATTTGAATCTCTCAATTTTTTGCTGCTAAACCAGAGAATCTCCCCCTGATTGATTCAGCGTTAACCGTAAAACTGACAGACCTAAAATTATCAAAAATAATATCAAACCAATTGTACAAGCATAGCTAATATCTAAATTACTAAAAGCTTGTTCGTATAAATAATAAACAATTGTTTTAGAACTATTGAGTGGCCCGCCTTGAGTCATAATATATACTTCTTCAAAAACTTTTGTGGCGGAAATAGCCGAAATTACTGCTACTAAAGCTAAATAAGGTGTCATCAAAGGGATCGTGATATCCCAATGTTTCCTGATACCATCCGAACCATCAATAGCGGCGGCTTCATAAACATCAGCCGGGATTGATTGTAACCCAGCTAAATAAATTACCATGTAGTAGCCTAACCCCTTCCACATAGTTACAGCCATCACACTGGCTAGAGAAATTGGTAAGATACCCAAAATTTTATCTGGACTAGTTAACCAAGGAATTCCTTCAGGGAAGATTCCTAAAGTTTTGAGTAACTGATTAAGTAAACCGTTTTCGGCGTACAACCATTTCCAGGCGATACCTGCAACTACCATTGAAATTACTACTGGTGTATAATATGCGGCTCTAAACCAACTTACACCCCGCAGTTTTTGATTGACTAAAATTGCTAAACCCAGGGGAGTAATGACGAGAATGGGAACTACACCCACCAGATAAAGAAAGGTGTTTTCTAAAGTTTTCCAAAACACTGCATCTTTCCACAACCGCAGAAAATTGCCAAAACCTATCCATTGTGGTGGCTGGGAAATATCTTCATAGCTGGTGAAACTGAGGTAAAAGGCTTGTAATGCAGGCCAAAAAACCGTTAACCCCAACAGCACTAACGCAGGTAACAAAAACAAGTACGGTGTAAGTCGTTGTTGAATGAGAATCCAATTTTTAGATGTCAGTTGACTCATAACTGTGTGAGTTCGACAGCAAGGCTAACTCATATTACACGAACAGATGCAGTTGGAGTGAAGTTGCAGCGCGATCGCACAATTTGAGCTTTGGGAATTGCTGTCTTAATCATTTTTAAATTTATCTCAGTATTTATTAGCTGTTCTTGGTATCAATCACTTAAATTTATTAATTTAAAAAATAATAATATTTGTATTTATCAGAGTAACAGCATAAATTAAACCCATAAACAAAAACACAGACAGCAATCACCCAGAGAGGTAAATTATGAAGTCAGTAGTTAATCAAAAATTGGAACCACAACAAATTACAACTGAAGAATTAACCTCCGGTCAACGCCTTGCTGATAAACTCGCATCTCATGTAGGTTCTTGGAAATTTCTGATTTGTCAAAGCACAATCTTAGCTGGATGGGTTGGGTTGAATTTAGCACCAGGAGTTCCTCACTGGGATGAGTCGCCATTCATCATGCTGAACTTGGTATTTTCTTTCGCTTCAGCTTACACCGCACCCATAGTTTTAATGAGTCAAAATCGCCAGTCTGATACTGACCGGAGAAACGCTGAAATTGACCATCAAGTAAACTTACGCGCCGGACAAAATATTGAACTACTCCATGAAAAACTGGATACACTACACACACAACAAATTTCCGAATTGACTCAAATCGTTAAAGAACAACAACAAATGCTGCGGGAAATGAAAGTACATTTAGCTGCTACTAAAGAAGTTAAAGATAATCGCGTTACTCTAGCACCAGGACTCATTGTACAGATTAACGAGAAATTTCCTAAAACAGTCCCTGTTACCCCAGTTAGCAAGCCAGATAAATTTATCAGCGATAATACCAAACTTCTAGATCAATACATGCGCCGATAACAATGAATTACCTACAATTTCAGCTTTTCAATAGAGTGAGAGTCTAAATTTTAAATATCTTGAGCCAGTTCTAGACTAAAATCTTGACTCTTCCCCTCTTCAGTTGTAATCAGCATTTACAGTCTTTTTATCTAATCAAATATGTCAATTCATTGGTGACATAAATTCACTTTGGATGCTACCCCTCTACACTTATTTAAAGTAGCAAGTTCCCAAAGTATGCAGACATCACTGTGCAGATCAAGGAGAAATAGAAATGAATGAAATTATTACTAGCATTCCTACCGGCATCACAGCTTTTACCGCTACAAATTTGGATGATTTGGTCATCCTGACGCTGTTATTCTCACAAGTGAATGCAAGTTTCCGTTGTCGGCACATCGTGATTGGTCAATATCTTGGTTTTAGTACATTAGTAATTGCTAGTTTAGTTGGTTTTTTAGGAGGTTTAATTTTGCCTTCTGCGTGGATGGGTTTTCTTGGTTTTGCACCCATCGCTATTGGCTTAAATCGTCTATTAAATCCCGACAAAGATTCCTCTGAAACAACCGCATCAGAAGCAGAATTAACTAAATCTTCGCCCTTAACTAACTGGTTATCTCCCCAAGCTTTTAGTGTAGCTGCTATTACCATTGCCAATGGTAGTGATAATGTGAGCATTTATATGCCATTGTTTGCTAATGCAAATTTTTCTAGTTTACTTATTATTATTACAGTCTTTTTATCATTAGTTGGTGTTTGGTGCTATGGCACATATAAACTTACCCGCCAACCCGCTATCTGTAATTTAATTTCACAATATGGTAACAATATTGTTCCCTTTGTGTTAATTGGTTTAGGTGTGTTTATCGTTTTAGATAGTGCTTCATTACCTCCCATTGCCTTAGCTGTTAGCTGTTTAGTTTTAACAGGCTTAGTCAAACTATATGGCATCAATACACAAGTAGAAACATCTAGTGAGGTTGACTGGAGAATATAGTTATCAATGCTGGCTGAACCAGCATTAATAAACCAACAAGTTTTCATCATCAATAGGATAAATATCATGAAACTCTTCCGAATGACTCTCGTTGCTTTAGTACTTTTAGTCAACTTAGTAATTGCTCAACCTTCTTGGGCGAGTCAACCCAATCTCACACAAGGTACTGATTATACCGAAGTTACTCAAGTAATTGATAATCTTTTAAAATTAAAAGAAAATCCTGCGGATTCGCAATATACATCAGAAGAAATTGAGCGTAAATTGGGTGATTTAAAATTACAAAAATATATTTTAGAAACGGCACAAGATTGGGCGCAGTGTCGTAATGAAACAGGTAAAACTCTCGGCGTATATGCACATAAACCCAAAAAATTAGCCCAAGGAAATACTCTCTACTTTTTGGGAAATGGTCAAATTACAGATAATGATTGGGATTGCGATGGTGTTTATCTACCAACAGGGACTAAATTACCTGGAGATACGGAAGGTTTAACAGAACCTTTAGCGATTAAAGTTGTTGATGGAACGCAATTAGTAGCGAAATCTAATCCAGAAACAGGTGTGCTTGAATTTAACGTTACCCCTGCTAATGTTTTCAAAGTTGGTGATATTGATTGGTTAATTCCTAATTTGACTCAAGTTGACATTGATACCAAAGTTCCTGACGCACCAATTGAAGATTAAAGCTGACTGAATCCTGAGACAAAGTAATACCTGAACATTAGCCTTTAGATAAAGAAAATCTAAGGGCTTTTTTGTAGGCGAGCTAGATTCATATAGCAGAAATAGCGCAAACTTGTAAACCAACTGGTGTTTGGATAATTACAGCTTCTACTCCAAAAACTTGGGCGATCGCTTGGGGTGTTAACACTTCTTTGGGTGTACCAACTCCCCAAAGTTTTCCTTGTTTTAATAAGGCAATCCGAGAACTATAGCGTGCCGCTAAATTTAATTCATGTAATACTGTGACTATTGTTAATTCCTGTTGTTGATTTAAATCTTTTAACAATTCTAATAATTGCAGTTGATAATTTATATCCAAATAAGTAGTTGGTTCATCTAATAATAAAACCTTGGGTTCTTGCGCCAATGCTAAAGCTAAAAAGGCACGTTGTCTTTCACCACCAGAAAGTTGTTCGACTGGGCGATCGCACTTATTTTCTAGTTGGGTTTTTTGAATTGCCAAATCAACTTTTTGCCAATCTTGGGCTGTTAACTCCCATTGCCACCAAGGTTGATGCGGCGTGCGTCCTAAGCTGACTAATTGCCGCACATTCAAACCCACTGGTACAGTTTGTTGTTGTGGTAATAATGCCAATTTCTGCGCTACTACGTTCGGTGGTTGAGAATGAATTGCTTTACCATCAAGTAAGACAATTCCCTGTTGGGGTGTCAAAATTCGACTCAATAATTTGAGTAAGGTTGATTTACCAGAACCATTCGCACCAACTAAACTTAACCATTCTCCGGTTTGCAAGGTGAGGTTAATATCTTGAACAATTGGTTCTGTGGTGTAACCACCAGTGAGATTTTGTAATTCTAAAGGCATTTTATATTAGGTGATAGGTTACAGGTTAGAGGTTACAGGTTACAGGTTATAGATTTAACAGCTTGTCCATTCTGGATTTTACTTTTACGATTTACCCAATCCAGAAGAACGACGATATAGCAACCAGATAAATAAAGGTGAACCTAATAAAGCAGTTACAGAACCTACTGGTAGTTCAACTGCACCTAGTCTAGAGAGTAAATCTGCAAAGGTCAGCAACCATGCACCTGCCAGTGCTGACAGTGGTAAAACAAAACGGTGGTCTGTACCAACCAGCAAGCGGACTCCATGCGGTACTATCAAACCGACAAAGCCAATCAAACCACTAATGCTAACTGCACCGGCGGCGAGTAAAGTTGCAACACCACCAATTAATAAACGCGATCGCGTTAATGATACTCCCAAACCAACAGCCAAATCATCACCCAAAGCCAGCACATTCACAGACCGCGCCAGCAACCATCCACACAGCAGCGCCACCATAATATAAGGCCCTGCTGTCGTAATTTCTTTCCATCCTCTAGCATTCAAGCTACCCACCAACCAACTCAACGCCACTTGAATGCGACCATCTTCAGCGAGTAATAATAATGTACTCTGCACCGCACCCAATAAAGAACTGACCGCGACCCCTCCCAAAATCAGCCGTTCAATGGAAATTCCGGAACCGGCGCGACCCAAAAAAATCACTATGGCAGAGGTCAAAATTGCACCCAGCCACGCTGCAAAGGGAATAGCAATGGGGAAAAATTGCAAAGTAATCATCACAATCACAATTAATCCTGCACCTGCGGAAATCCCTAAAATAAAAGGGTCAGCCAGGCTATTACGTAACATTCCTTGCAGTAGTGCGCCAGACATTCCCAAAGCTGCACCCACAATCATCGCCGCAACAATTCGCGGTAGCCGTAAATCCCAGATAATAGTTTGGTTAGTGGGATCACCTTGATGTAGAATAGCCTCCCACAATTGCGAAAAACTCAAGGGGACTGCGCCTTGAGACAGTGACAGCACTAGAGTCATGATTAGTGCTGTACTGATGAGTAAAACAGCCCAGAATATACGGTTTTTGGTAACAGCAGCTGGTAACGAGATTTTCATTAATAGACTTTAGGGACTTCCAATTAAAAAATATCCCATCATCAGGGGATAGGGAAGACGTGGTAGACAAGGGGGACAAGGTAGACAAGGTAGACAAGGGGGACAAGGTAGATAAGAGAGAAAAAGCTAGTGAATTAAGACTTACCCATAAAGGTTTTGTGTTGAGAATATGTGTAAGGTTCTAAACTCCAAACTCTTGGTTTTTCGTCCTATTACATAAACACTCAGAAAGTTATTACCTAAATCCTCTACTCACTATCTCCCCTGTCTCCCTCATCTCCCTCATCTCCCTTGTCTCCCTTGTCTCCCTCATCCTCCCTAAACTACCGTTGGGTCTTCACTGACTTTCACAACCAGCTTGCCAAAATTTTCACCCCGCAATAAGCCAATAAAAGCACGGGGCGAATTTTCTAAACCAACTACGACATCTTCTTTATATTTCAGTTGACCAGACTTTAACCAACCAGCCACATCGCGGACAAATTCATCAGCTAGATGTTGGTAGTCACGCACTAAAAAACCTTTAATTAACGCACGTTTAATTAACAAAGGTCTTAAATTCGGCCCATGTGGTGGAGATGTGGCGTTATATTCGGAAATCAAGCCAACTAAGGGAATTCGCGCCCCTAAGTTGATTTGCTGCAACACAGTTTCTAATATCACCCCGGCCGTATTATCAAAATAAATGTCAATACCATTAGGCGCGGCGGCTTTTAATGCTACATCAAGTTCTTGAGTTTTGCGATTAATCCCAACATCAAAGCCTAGTTCTTTGACTATATAATCTCGCTTGTCATCACTGCCAACAATTCCAATGACTCGACAACCTTTGATTTTGGCAATTTGACCTGCAACTGCGCCCACCGCCCCAGAAGCAGCAGAAATTACTACCGTTTCGCCTGCTTTGGGTTGACCAATATCCAACAGCGCCGCGTAAGCAGTTAGCCCAGGCATACCCAACACACCCAAACTATAAGATAAAGGTGCTTGGCTGGGATCAAGTTTTCGCAATGTTTCGCCTTTGGCTACTGCATAAGTTTGCCAACCATTACCACTCAGAACAACATCTCCAGCTTGAAATTGCGGATGATTTGATTGAATTACTTGGCTAACTGTACCACCCACAATGACTGAGTTTAATTCTACATTTGCTGCATAAGATTCACCCGCACTAATTAAGCCACGCATATAAGGGTCTAGAGATAAATAAATTGTGCGGCTGAGAACTTCGCCTTCGCCTGGTGGAGAAATTGGGGCTTCGACTAAGGCAAAATCACTTTCTTTTGGTTCACCGACCGGGCGGCTTTTGAGCAAGATTTGTTTGTTAATTAAATCAGACACAAGTTATTCCTTTGTAAATTCGGCAATTTCTATTCTGTTTCCACCAGGATCACGGATAAAAAAGCGATCGCATCCCGGAATTGGTGTTCCTGGCAGAATTTCTACATCATAGGCTTTTAAATGTTCGGCAAACCCATGCAAATCATTGACTCGAAAACAAACATGTCGTCTAGATGTTTGATTATGGGGGTTTTCTTCTCGACTCACATGAATTTCTGTGTTCCCCAACAAATACCACCCTCCAGAATTACTGGCTTCAGGTGGATTAATTTCGCTTAATCCCAAAACTTGACTGTAAAAAAACAGTATCGCCTCCTCAACTTCCCGCGGATATGTCACTTGTATATGATGAACTGCCTCCAGTCGCATCTCCATTCTCCTGTTGATATAAATGTTCCTAGTTTGAGAAAAAATACTTGCTATTCAACAATGTTTGTGGAATACTACTTTTAAAATACGATAAGTCGGTCAAGATTTAGTAGTATTTTTCAGGCACACCATAAAAATCCTGTCCTCAAAGGAATTGTGGACTAATTCTTAAGATGACACACCCAGGAATTCGTACTAATCGAGTTAAAGTCCCAAACGGAGATTTGCAGATCGACGCTTATTTAGCGGAACCTGTCAAAGAAGGGAAATTTCCCGCCGTGATTGTGATTCAGGAAATCTTTGGAGTCAACATCCACATTCGGGAAGTTGCAGAAAGACTAGCTAACGAGGGGTATGTAGCGATCGCACCAGCATTGTTTCAACGAACTGCGCCTGGTTTTGATGCTGGTTATACCCCTGATGATATTCAGCGTGGACGCGCGGCCAAGGATCAGACAAAAGCCCAAGACATACTGAGTGATATTCAAGCAGCGATCGCTTACTTGAGAACTCTACCAAACGTCAAAGGAGATGCGATCGGTTCTATTGGTTTCTGTTTTGGTGGTCATGTTGTTTATCTAGCAGCCACCTTACCAGATATCAAAGCCACAGCTTCCTTTTACGGAGGGGGAATTCCGAATTCCACTCCCGGCGGTGGAGAACCCACAATTACCCGTACCTCAGAGATTAAAAACCCAATTTACGCCTTCTTCGGTACAGAAGATAAAGGTATTCCTTTAGAACAAACCGAACAAGTAGAAGCGGAATTACAAAAACACCGTATTCCTCATCAAATCTTCCGCTATTCTGGTGCAGAACATGGCTTTTTCTGCAATCATCGCGCCAGCTATAATGCCGAAGCTGCTGCTGATGCGTGGAAGCAAGTTTTAGACCTATTTCAGAAAAATTTGCAATTGCAACCAGTTTAAACCTGAATTGCCTATTACATATCACTTCTCCCTACCTCATAAATAACCTCTGCCATAAATTCACGGATTTGGTAATAGATAATGATTAATTAACTATTACCAATCTTTCCTTGTTTAGAGTTACTCAGATTTACTAGCCCATTAATTAATTTTGGGGAAAATTATCAGGTTAGTGAAGACTGTCCTTGATTTTTCACAACTTTCAAACTAGCAAAAATCTTGATTTTTCAGCGAATTTATTTATTAATATTGCCTGGAATATTTACTATCAATAAAAAGTAATTCCTCAACTTATTGATGTGAAAGCAGCAATGCTAACTAGCGAACAATATGCCGCAATAACTACCGAAACAATTAGCCAGAGATAGAATTATGGAAATATTTTGGTATTTACCGACCCAAGGTGATGAACGATATTTAGGGACAACAATTGGCAGACGACAAGCTAATTATCCCTATATGCAGCAAATAGCCCAAGCTGTAGATAAATTAGGCTACGGTGGGATGTTAATTGGGACGGGACAAAAGCAGGATACTTGGATTGTGGCTGCTTCTTTGATTCCGGTGACAGAACGTTTAAGGTTTTTGGTGGCGTTTCGTCCAGCAATTATGTCACCTTCCCTAGCAGTGAGGATGGCTGCTACCTTTGACCAGCTTTCTAACGGGCGCATTATTTTAAACGTGGTGACTGGTGGCGATTCCAAAGAATTAGCTAAGGATGGGATTTTCTTAGACCATGACCAGCGTTATGAATTGACTGATGAATTTTTAACAATTTGGCGATCGCTTATGCAAGGCGATGATGTAACCTTCAAAGGTCGCCACCTGCAAGTTGAGGGTGCTAAATTACAATTCCCTCCAGTCCAAAAGCCCTACCCTACCTTATATTTTGGTGGTTCTTCTGATGCGGCTTTGCAAGTTGCAGCCAAACACATCGATGTTTATTTAACTTGGGGTGAACCACCAGCCCAAGTTGCCGAAAAAATTGCTAAAGTCCGCCAATTAGCAGCTGAACAAGGTAGAACAGTCCGTTTTGGCATTCGGATGCACGTTATTGTTCGGGAAACCACCCAAAAAGCCTGGGATGCAGCCAACGAACTAATCAAATATCTTGATGATGACACAATTGCTGCTGCTCACAAACGCTTTATCCAGTCAGAATCAGCAGGACAACGACGGATGGCGCAGCTCAATAACGGTAGTCGCCAAAACTTAGAAATTAGCCCGAATTTATGGTCTGGTGTCGGGTTAGTCCGGGGTGGTGCGGGTACAGCTTTAGTCGGAGATCCAGACACAGTAGCCGCCAGAATCCAGGAATATGCTGATTTAGGGATTGATACCTTTGTATTTTCCGGCTACCCCCATTTAGAAGAAGCTTATCGCGTCGCTGAGTTACTTTTCCCCCGCTTACCACTGCAAACTTCGCAAATCGCCATACCACAGCAGTTACCAACACCCTTTAACGAGTTTGTCACCAAGACAGATTTACTTAAACCCCAGCCTGTGTAGTTGCAGGCGATCGCATTTGTGTTTCTACCATAAGGATAAAAGTAATGAGTACGCCAAAAAAACAAATGAAACTGGGTGCATTTTTATCCAGTAGTGGACATCACCTAGCCTCATGGCGGCATCCAAATGCACAGGCTGACGGTGGTTTGAATATTCAGCATTTTAAACGCCTTGCCCAGACCGCAGAACGGGGCAAATTTGATATGATTTTCTTTGCTGATGGTGTGGCTGTGCGCGATCGCGGTCAAGGTACAGAAGTTTTAAGCCGGAATGGCAAACTCGTCCATTTTGAACCACTTACCCTGCTTTCAGCCTTGTCTGTAGTCACAGAACGCATTGGGTTAACCGCGACAGTTTCGACCACCTACAACGAACCTTATCACCTTGCCCGGAAGTTTGCTTCTCTCGACTATCTTAGTGGTGGTCGTGCTGGTTGGAATCTCGTCACCTCCGCCACCGAATCAGAAGCGTTGAATTTCAGCCGCGAACAACATATGGAACATACTCTGCGCTACGAACGCGCCCGTGAGTTTGTTGATGTTGTTACCAAACTTTGGGACAGTTGGGAAGATGATGCTTTCTTGCAAGATAAAGAATCAGGTATTTATTTCGACCCAGATAAACTACACGTTCCCAACCACAAAGGCGAACATTTTGCAGTGCGCGGCCCGTTGAATGTTGCTCGTCCTATCCAAGGATACCCAGTCATTATTCAAGCTGGTTCCTCGGAAGATGGTAAAAATCTCGCCGCCCAAACAGCAGAAGTCATCTTCACCGCCCAACAAACCTTAGAAGAAGCCCAAGCCTTCTACGCAGATGTCAAAGGCCGACTCGCCCAATATGGACGTTCCCCAGACCATCTCAAAATCATGCCCGGTGTATTTCCCGTCATTGGTAGAACTGAACAAGAAGCCAAGGATAAATTCGAGCAGATTCAGGAGTTAATTGATCCCGTGGTTGGCTTGAATTTGTTGGGAGGAATGATTGGTGGATTTGATTTATCAGCCTACCCATTAGATGGGCCATTACCAGAACTCCCGGAGACAAACGGTGGTAAAAGCCGTCAAAAACTGTTGACAGATTTAGCCCGACGAGAAAATTTAACAATTCGACAACTGTATTTATCAATAGCTGGCGCACGCGGACATCGGCAAATTCTCGGCACACCAGAACAAATTGCTGACCAATTAGAAGATTGGTTTATTCATGGTGGGGCTGATGGATTTAATATTATGCCGCCTTGGCTACCGGGAAGTTTAGATGAATTTGTAGATTTGGTCATCCCCGAACTGCAACGCCGGGGACTATTCCGCACCGAGTATGAAGGCTGGACATTACGTGAGCATCTTGGTTTGCCTCGTCCTGTTAACCAGTTTAGTAAAACTCAAGTGGAACCTGAGCTAGTTGGGGTTGCTGATTAACCAGGCATAATATGATTTAACGAAACAAAGTAGGGGTACAAAATCTAGTAACCCTACTTTTTTATTTGTTATCCAATTTTAGATTTTGGAGTGGTTTACTAGTAATACCAATTCTATGTGAGGCTGCATTTAATCTTTTATCTTTTCTTTCTTTGTGTCCTACCCTGCGGGAAGCCGCTATCGCGTCTATGCGCCCTTTGTGGTTCGTTCTTTAATTTAGTGCATCTTCATACAGAATTGGTATAAGCTTCACTAATATAAAAACTCACTATCAAATCTATTTATAGCAGTAGCCAAGTTGGTTAGGACATTGATAAATCATGAGACTTAGACACCATAAATGGTTTAGTTAGATATAAATCAGCACCTACATCTATACCTTTTTGTTTATCAAATTCTTGTCCTTTAGCTGTCAACATTACAATGTAGACATCATCCATTTTTAAGTCATGCTTAATTATCTGACAAACTTCTAAGCCACTCATTTTGGGCATCATCACATCAAGAAAAACGAGATTTGGTTTTTCGGTTTTAATAGTTTCCAGTGCTTCTTCACCATTTCTTGCTGTTAAGAGTTCGACACCTTCATCTTCTAATGCTTCTAGAGCTTGTTCCATTAAAATTACGATGTTAGGTTCATCATCAACAATCAAAATTTTTTGCGTCATATAAAAATCCTATGTAATTTCTAAAGTTATTTGTAGAGGCTAGGGATTAGAGGCTAGAGGTTAGGGATTATAAAAACCAGTTTTTGATTGTAAAAATACTAGCCCCTAGCCTCTAGTCGCTCTTAATTCAATGATCAGCCAACATGATAAAAAACACATTTTCTAAATCTTTTTCAAACCGTAGGGTTTTCACTAAGTCGGTTTCTGTGGAAAAGATGGAATCAATGATAATCATGTCAGGTTTGGCGGCTCGTGCTTTGTGTAGACATTCTTGGGGGTCTGAGGCTTCAATCACGTTGTATCCCTGAGTTTGCAGAACATCAGATAATGTTTTGAGTGTGGACGCATTTTGATCAACAACTAATACCTTTTTACTGGAAGTGCCTTGGGAAAGTAATAAGCCAATTTCGCTCAAAAGTTGTTCTGAGTTGATGGGTTTGGTGAGATAGCGGTCAATACCAATGTGGTAGCCACGCTCTTTATTTTCAATAATTGACAAAATGATGATGGGAATATCTGCCGTTTGGGGATCATTTTTCAAGACGGCTGCGACATCAAAGCCATTAATTTGTGGCATCATCACATCCAAAAGAATTAAATCGGGACGGGCAATTTTGATTTGATGAATTGCATCCATACCGTCTTTTGCTTCTCGCACTTTGTAGCCTTCGTTTTCTAATTGCTGCCGGAGTAATTCTCGAATATTGGTATCATCATCTACTACTAAAATGGTTTTGCGGTTTTCGTTGAATACGGCATTACTCGTAATAACGTGTTCTTTGAGTTGTTTGACGAGGGCTTCTAAATTAATTTGTCCATTGGCTTGGTCATCTTTGGCATAAATCGGAATCAAAAACGAGAAAGTACTGCCTTTTCCTGGTTCACTTTCTACCCAAATTCTGCCGCCATGATGTTCAACAATTTGTTTGCAAATGGGTAATCCTAGCCCTGTACCTTTGGGTTTGTCGGTGAGGGTATCACCAACTTGGCGGAATTTCTCAAAAACTTTTGGTTGGTCTTCTGGGGCAATACCAATACCTGTATCAATGACGCTAATGCAAACACCATCATTTTGTTGTTTGACGCGACAGGTAACAGTACCAGCTTGAGTAAATTTCACTGCATTGGAAATTAAGTTAATCAGGACTTGCAATAAACGGTTGCGATCGCCCACTATTTGCGGTAAACCAGAATCAATCTCGCTGACTAATTGCAAGTTATGGGTTTCAAACAAGCCGGCTGTGGCGGTAGTTGCCCAATCTAATAACTCACCAGGATCAAGGGGCTGCATTTGCCATTCCACTTTCCCGGCTTCCATTTTGGCAATGTCTAAAACATCGTTAATCAAGGATGTGAGCCGTTCAGCTTCCGAGACAATAATTTTGAGGTTGTCACCTACCCGCTTAATGGTTTTTTGCAATTTGCGGTCGTCGGTAGTCAGCATCGGAAAGACATCGGTTTCGAGCTTTTCTTTAATAATGGAGGCAAACCCCAATACCGAAGTTAAAGGTGTCCGCAGTTCGTGGGAAACTGTGGAAATAAAATCGGTCTTCATTTTGTCAACTTCTTTTTCGGCGGTGACATCCCGAATTAGCAATGCAGAACCAAAACAAGTGGCTGGTTCGTTAGCTGTGGTTTGTTTAAAGATGGCGGTGGCGACGGCTTGGCCAATGCGTTCTTTGGCTAGGGCAATTTCCGCCGCAAAGACTTCTTGGGGATGGGATTGAGTTTGTTCAATTAAATATGCTAAACCTGCGATCGGTAGTTCTTGATAGTTACCTTTGAGGGTATTGGCTGTCAATCCGTGCATGGCTAAAAAGGCGGGATTGAAATGGGTAATTTGCCCTGACATATCTACCACTAACAAACCATCCGCTAAGTTATCTAAAATCGCATTTAACCCTTGGGCTTCTGCTAGGGTATTTTGTAAGGCGGCTGTGCGTTCGGCAACTCTGGCTTCTAGTTCTTGATTGAGTTGGCGCAGAGCAATTTCAGCTTGTTTGCGGGCTGTAATATCAGTATTAATTTCTAACACTGCACAAGGTTGACCAGCCGCATCTCGCTGCAAAGTCCATCGACTTTGGACAGTAATAAGTTTGTCATCATGGGTAATATGTTGAACTTCTCCTTCCCAATTGCCTTGCTGTAATAACTCGGCTGTGATTTCTTCTTTAGGTTTGGGAAAGATTTTTTTGAGAAATGTGTAAATATATTGGTCTTTGACTTCCTCACGCGTCCAATGGTAAAGCCTTTCTGCACCTTGATTCCAGTAGGAAATTTTATCACTCATATCGCGGACAATAATCGCATCACTAGAGTGATTTAGCATATCTAATAAACGTTGATTTTCGGCTTCTGCTAGTTTGCGAGCGTGAATATTAGTGCAAGTGCCAATCCATTCCCGAATACTACCATCTGCTGCTAATACAGGAGTACCACAAACTGAGAAATAGCGGTAAATCCCATCTTTGCCGCGCAAGCGATATTCAGTTTGGTAAATACTGCGGTTTGCTACTGCTGCATTCCAGGCGGCTTGGGATTGGCTGCGGTCATCAGGATGAATCGGATCAATCCAACCCCAGCCTGCAACTTCTTCTTCAGTTTGCCCTGTATAAGCGATCCAGGTAATCATTTCACTACTAATCCCTAGGCCTTCTGGGGTTGCACCCCAAACAATTTGAGAAGTAGCGGCGACTAAAGTCCGATATCGTTCTTTTAATCGTTGATTTTCGGCTTCTGCTAGTTTGCGATCGTGAATATCTGTACAAGTACCAATCCACTCTTTGACGCTACCATCATCTTCAATTACCGGCGCACCCCAGACCCAAAAGTAGCGATAATTGCCATCTTTACCACGAATGCGGTATTCAATTTGATATTGGCTGAGATTGGCTACGGCAATACCCCAAGCTTCTCCAGTGTAGCCGCGATCGTCGGGATGAACAGCATCAATCCAACCGCCGTTTTCGGCTTCTGCTAAAGTTTGCCCGGTGTAGGCTATCCAGTCGGTAAGTTCAAAGCAAATTCCTTCTGGAGAACTAACCCAGATAATTTGTGTATTAGTTTTAATCAAAGAACGGTATCGCGCTTCACTCTGTTTTAAAATTTTTGCGGATTCCTGATATGCTTTTTGAGTTTGTTTGAGGTCTGTAATATCTTCCACGCTCGACCAAATCAACTTCTCTCCTGCTTGCTCAATCATGGCCGCTGAGATTCTCACCGACACTAAATGTCCATCTTTGTGGATGTACTCTTTTTCATAAGGCCCGTAGCGACCAGTTTTTTCTAAGTTTTCTATGATGGCTTGCTCTGTGGCAATATAACTCTCAGGAGTAATCTGCCAATTGTTGAGGTTAAGAGTTTCTGGAATAGTGCGCCCCAAAATATCAGCGTAGGCGGCGTTGATGTTTATAAAAGTCCCATCTATGCGGTAGAGTACCAAACCAACGGGACATTTTTCCAAAAGATGACGGTTAAATTCATCAAGTTGGCTAGACATATTTAAATTTTCCTAATATCGATGGGGAATTAATAAAGAATTTGAGTAGGGGTGGGACAAGCAAACCAGGACAATAAGGTGGAGTAAAGCTTTAAGACAATGGCATGACGTTGAAATATTTGATAAATTTCACTAGCGGAAGTTGCACTGATATCTGGACTCTGGTGTGAAAGTCGCCGGATGAGTTGACTGTGGCGAATCAGCATTTCATAGGATTTGAGTGTAGGGTTTGTGGAAGGAATTAAACCTTCTGCTTTGGATATTTTGATTTCTTTGTTGGGTGGCGCTAAAACACTGTTACCAACAAAATTTGTCTGATCTTGATGCTTCTCAGGGTTGGCTACTGCTGGAGAATTAATCGGAATTTGAATCCAAAATTCTGTGCCTTGGCCGGGTTGAGAATGACACCGGAGAATTCCTTGGTGTCTATCAACAATTACTTGATGGCTAATGGCCATACCGAGGCCAGTACCTTTGCCAATTTCTTTGGTGGTGAAAAAGGGATCATAGATCCGTTGGATGATTTCTTCCTGCATCCCTGGGCCATTGTCAGCAATGCGAATCACAATCCACTGATTGTCTAGGGTGTGGGTGCGAATGGTGATTTGCGGTTGAGTTAATTGACTCTGAGCAATTGATTCTTCTAAAGCATCAATGGCATTTGCCAGGATGTTCATAAACACTTGATTTAACTGTCCGGGATAGCACTCAGTGGGGGGGAGTTGCTCATAATTTTTAATTACTTGAATTTCGGGGCGGTGGGAAGTCCCCTTGAGGCGATGGCGAAGAATCATCAGTGTCCCTTCTATACCATCGTGGATATTGACGGTTTTCATTTGGGCTTCGTCATGGCGGGAGAAGTTTTTCAGGGATTTGACAATTTCTACGATGCGATCGCTCCCTAGTTTCATCGAATCTAGTAATTTGGGCAAATCCTCACTGATAAACTCCACATCAATATTTTCGATTTCTGTTGCCAACTCAGCCGACACTACAGGAAAATTCTTCTGATACTCTTGTAATAAGCGCAACAAGTCTTCTGCATACTCAGAAACACAGCGCAAGTTGCCGCAAATAAAGTTAACGGGATTGTTGATTTCATGGGCAACACCGGCTATGAGTTGTCCCAAGCTGGACATTTTCTCACTTTGAATTAACTGGGTTTGCGCCAGTTGCAAATCTTGTAAAGCCTGTTGGAGTTTTTCAGTCTGGGCTTTGGCTTGGGCGGTTGCTTGGGTGCTTTGTTCATACAGCACAGCTTTTTCAATGGCGACTGCGGTTTGAGAAGCAAAAATACTCACCAGTTTGAGATGCTCGGCTGTATATGCGTCGATTTTATTGGTACCAAGGGCGATCGCACCTAGTATCCGTTCTTTGGCACACAGAGGAACGCAAATCAACCCATGAATGTTTTTCTCATCGCCTAAGCGTGGATCAGTTTGCACATCATTAATCAGCTCTGCACGCCCAGATTGGATAATGTGGCCAATAATGCCTTTGGTGGAAGAAATTTGCCTCTGATCCAACAAATTACCAAATTCAGCAATCACTTCTAAGGTGGTTGCATCCTCACCCAGCAATAAAATCGTCCCCGCAGATGATTCAATTAATTGACTCATTTCCTGAAGCACGAGTTGAGCAATTTGTTTGGTATCTAAACTTGTGGTCAGTTGTGTCGAGATATCCTGAAATAAATCAATTTCCTGATATCGCTCTAGTAATTCCTTGGCTAGTTCTTTCTTTTCGGCTTCTTGTTTGGCTAACAGCGACAGCAAGCTGGCAACTGTCTGTATTTGTTCTTGTCCAACTACCCAACCAATGTTTTCTTGCCCAACCTCAATTGGATATCGGTTATTTGTAGTCTGTGTACCAATACTGAACAGTGGTGTACCGTCTAACAGTTCAATATGAATAGCACTGTTGATTTGGTTGGCTAAGTTCTGAAGCAGGGATAATAGTTCTTTTTTGTTAAGAATTTTTTTTAGGCTAATGATAGACATATCTCACCTCATCTAGAGAACTTGGATATTTACCTGTGAGCCAACCAAGCAAGTGAGGAATTTTTGAAAATCTTGCTGCTAAGTTTTTGCTTTGTAGCAGTTGGGCATTTTGTTCAAGTTGTACATTTCTTGGGAGAGTCAGGCCTTGAATGTACAAGTTCTTGAGAATTTCCAGGCGATCGCGTGTAAATACTTCCATAAACTGTGGGAAAACAATGGGAAATTAGTCAGCCCAGCGAATACCCGATAAACTAAAGTACGACCCCCAGCATTAATCTTCCCAGCCATAATCTAGTCAGGAATCTGCACAGTTGCATCAACACGACCGTTCATATACTTAGGAATTGTTATTACAGTCTAGGGATCTAATCTTGCTCAATTAAGACTAGTCTTCCCAGAAATATTAGCTGTATAACTATGAAGTGGATATTGGTAATTTTTTCCAACAGCCAAGCTCTTTGTTGATTACCGATTCTTCAGTTTTAATATTTGTTAAGCAACTGTATGTTAAATTTATCTGTCCACTTACGAATTGCTTGACTACACTTAGAAATTAGCAACTGCATTGCTGTCCTTAAGCGTAATTATTATGAATTTATCTTTGAAGCAACTGGCTATTTACTTATCTTTACTATTGGTTGGTGGTGGTGCAGGTCTATTTGGTAGTCGCTATCTCCTGACTCAAAATCGCTCATTTCGAGAGTTAAGAAATGTAACAGCGGCTTTACCGCCAGAATCTGTCACGCCTTATGCCCCTAGCGGTAGTTTGGGAGCGACTGGCGGAGATAACGTGAATTTTATTGCTACAGCAGTGCAGAAGGTTGGCCCGGCTGTAGTCCGCATTAATGCAACTCGAAAAGTCGCAAATCCCATCTCGGATGCTTTAAAAAACCCCCTCTTGCGCCGCTTTTTTGGCGAAGAGGAACAAGCAATTCCCCAGGAACGGATTGAACGCGGTACAGGTTCAGGATTTATTTTGAGTCAAAATGGTGAATTGCTGACCAATGCCCATGTAGTTGCTGATACAGATACAGTCCAAGTCACCCTCAAGGATGGTCGGACTTTTGAGGGCAAGGTCATAGGTATTGATACGATTACAGATGTAGCGGTTGTCAAAATTCCTGGTGATAAATTGCCGACGGTGAAGCTGGGCAATTCGCAAAATTTAATTCCTGGACAATGGGCGATCGCTATTGGCAATCCTCTGGGTTTAGATAACACTGTTACCATCGGTATTATCAGCGCCACTGACCGCACCAGCGCCCAAGTTGGTGTACCAGATAAACGTGTAAGTTTCATCCAAACAGATGCAGCTATTAACCCTGGTAATTCTGGGGGGCCATTGTTAAACGCCCAAGGTGAAGTTATTGGCGTAAATACCGCCATTCGCGCTGATGCCCAAGGATTAGGTTTTGCCATTCCAATTGAAACGGCTGCCCGTGTAGCTAAAGAGTTATTTACTAAAGGGCGGGTAGATCATCCTTTTTTGGGAATTGAAATGGCAGATTTAAACCCCACCAAAAAACAGCAAATTAATCTCGAAAACAAACTCAACATCAAACAAGATTCTGGCGTGGTGATTAAGGGCGTATTAGATGACTCGCCAGCAAAACGGGCTGGACTGCTTCCTGGCGACATAATCCAAAAAGTGAACGCAAGACCAGTTAAAACAGCCGCCCAAGTGCAGAAGCTAGTAGAATCCAGCACAGTCGGCGATATCCTCGTACTTGAAATCAACCGCAGTGGCAAAATACAGACTTTAAAAGTGCAGTCAGGTGTCTATCCGAAAAAATAGTCAATCGTCCAACAATTTTAGATTTTGGATTTTTCACCAATCTAAAATCTAAAATTGACTATTGTCCCTCAGATAAGTAATCTAACTGCATTCTTTGTTCCATCTGCCTTAAGAAATACCCCGTCATCATTGCTGACGCTAATAGCCCAGCCAGATTTTCTCTGTCTGTCGTAATTTGCACGTTGAAGTTTTCTGCGGGTAGCATTCCCACTAGCCCTTGGACATTTTGGGAAATTATTTGCTTAATTTCAGGGCTGACAGACTGGGCGATACGCGCTAACACATCAGGCGACTGATGTTGCAAATACTGGAGTAACTGATTGGGATTTTCCTCAAAGTTCTCGCCTAGAAGTTGATTCGGGTGTTCCTCGGAGTTGTCATTCAAAAAGTCAGGGTCAAACACCATTGGCAGTCTTTTTTAGCTTAGTTGCTAATTCTACTCTAAACCATAGTACAAGGGTAGCGTCTTTTCCACAGGTATGGGTTTTATATCCAGGACTTAGCGCAAAGGTTGTATTTGAAGAATTGGTGTAAGGGCTTCGCCGTGAGCGTCAGCCGAACGGTTTGCGGGTGTCAGGGTCTTAAAAACCTACACTCTTACACCCCTATACCCCTTAAGTCCTACTAACCTGTCACCTGTCACCTGTCACCTGTCACCTCTAGCCTGTCACCTCTTCTACCTCATCTTCAATAGCTAGATTGAGTTCTAGTTGCTGTTCTTTAGTATCAAATGGCTGGGGAAGTTGCTCGATTTGAAAGTACTGATGAAATTTTGGTGTTACTTGTAGCGAATAAGAACGGGATTCGTTATCTCGGCGTTTTTTGACAAAACCAAGTTCGACTAATTCTTGAACATGTTGATACGCACCTGAACCCCGGAGGTTAATCAAGTCGCTTTGCAAAATTGGACTATTGAGGGCGATCGCCGCTAAACTCCTCAATGCGCCTACCCCTAATTCTACCGGAATCAGTGTTTGCACTAAATCTTGAAAGTCAGTTCTTAGTTGCAGGCTGTAACCATCTGTAGTTTCAACAACTTCTAAGGCGCTATCTCTACGGGCGTAACTATCTATCAGTTCAATTATGCCTTCTTGGGCAGTGGCGCGATCGCAAGCTGCATATTCCGCTATTTCACTGAGAGATAAAGGCTTACCCTTTAAATAGAGAATTGCTTCAATTTTAGTCGCTGTCTTGGTCGCGGTGGCTGTTTTCATTGGGTGTTAGTCAATGGTCAATAGTGAGCCAGTGCGGTCTTGGGGGTTCCCCCTATGAGCGACTGGCGAACCCCGAAGGGGTCAATAGTCAATAGTTATTAGTCATTGGTCACTGACAACTGATGACTAGTAACTGACGATCAACAAGTGTGTGGGATTATACTTGATTTTGTTGCAAAAGTCAAAAATCCTCTTAACAATTCTCAACATTCCCCTAATCTCCCTTGTCTCCCTTGTCCCCTCATCCCCCTTCTTCCCTCACCCTCCCCGATGACTGATAATAAATTCAGCGATCGCTAAATCCTGGGGAGTAGTAACTTTTAAATTCGTCTCCTCACCTGGAACAATTCGTACTTCAATACCACATCTTTCAAATAACGCTGCATCGTCCGTCACTTCCCAACCTTGACGAATACCTTCAGCGTGGCACTGTTTCAATAACTGGACATTAAATCCTTGGGGAGTTTGGGCAGCCCACAAATTTTTTCGGTCAGGCGTACTTTGAATTATGCCAGTTTCATCAACAATTTTAATCGTGTCTTTTACTGGGATGGCAGCAATTAACCCAGCACAATGACGAATTGCTTCTGCACAAGCATTTAGCAAATTTGGTGTAGCCAAACATCTAGCACCATCATGAATTAATACTTGTTCTGCTTCTGGTGGTAACGCTTGCAAGCCGTTGTAAACCGATTCTTGCCGAGTACTACCACCAAGAATAAATTTCACAGGTTTAGTCAGCGACAAATCAGCAATGATATTTTTAAAGTCAGGCCAGTCACTAGGCTGAGAAATAATTCCTATCCAACTAATAGAACTTGCTGCTTCCGCCGCTAACAAAGTCCAAGCAATAATCGGTTTTGACTGAACTTCAAGAAAAAGTTTATTGCGGTTACTACCCATTCTTTTACCGACACCGGCAGCAGGAATTAATAAATACACAAGCGTCCTCGATGAGAAAACTAAAGGTTAGAGGTTACAGGTTAGAGGTTAGAGATTTATAGAGGCATTTTGAACCTAGTCCTAGTACAGTTCAGCGTAAATAAACCGACCATAAGGAATTGCTAAAAAGCTTGTAGTATCACTATTTTTTCTTTTTCCTTTTGACCTTTTACTTTTGCCTTTTTGTACTACTCCCTACTCACCATTCCCATCACTACAAAAATAAAAAGGGGATGCCCCCGGAAGCACCCCCAAAAACTTTGACACAAACACTGCTGTTTTGTTTTAAACTTGAACTGCTAGTTTTGCTTCCTTTGATGTTAAACGTTCGTAGGCAGCACGCATTTTTAGACCTGTCAGCACTTGGAACAAACCAGTTCCATTGTTAGAACCTGGGTACTCACGGTGTTGGAGTAACAAGTGAGTCATTTCACCTTCGTACTTGGTGGATGTGTTGCTGAGATGGTTTTCGATGTAGATGACTTCTTCTAGGTTGTCAAATTGACCATCTACTTCGAGTACTGAGACATAGCGGCCATAGTAAACATCGGAACCATAGTACAGTTGCATACCAGGATAGGAACAGGTCAGCTTGCGTCCACAAGGAGTCCAGTTAATGGTGGAACCTTCATCAAATAAGTAAACAGGAGTGAATCCTTCTTTACCTTCGCGTTGCAACATCCGTACCCGCAAAACTTTGCGTTCGGTGTCGTTTTTGATAAGGTTTGTGGGCAGTACTTGGAGAACTACGTCAGCGAATTCTCTTTGGGGTTCGATATACTTTGTAAAGTCAGGTTTACGAGAGTTGATAGCAGCTAAAACATCTTCGTAGCGATGGCCTCTTTCTGCCATATCGCGTTGAATCTTCCAAGCAATTTTAACTTCATCGCTGATATCAAAATAAACGCTGAAATCAAGGAGCGATCGCACCCGTTCATCATATAAAGGATGTAGACCTTCAACCACAATAATGTGATTTGGTTCTACTATTTCTGGGGGATCAATCATGCCGGTTTCGTGGTTATAAATCGGCTTATTAATGGTTTGACCTTCTTTGAGAGCTTTAATTTGCTCATACATCAAGTCAAAATTGTTTGCCCTGGGGTCAAGTGCAGTTATCCCAGTTTCTTTGCGCTGTTTGCGATCTAAGCAATGATAGTCATCCAAGCAGATAACTGTCATAAACTCTTCACCAAACAAATCTATCAAACGACGCAAAAAAGTAGATTTGCCACACCCGGAGTCTCCGGCTACTCCAATTAGTACCACGCGTTCCGGCTTACTTGTCATAAATCTCCTCTAAATACTAAATGTGTCAATCAATAATTTTTCACACAGCAGATTTTTGAAGCCAGGAGTCTACCCCATTGGTTTTTCCTGTGTTCTTGCTACTCAGCCACATAACGACTATCAGACGGGTGGACAACCAAATTAGCGGCTGTTACTCGTCTGAGATTGCTTTATTTTGCAGCTAGTAAGTATTTAATCCTAGTGGTATACTTAATTTTAACAGAATGGGTAATCCTATACAAGATTTGATATCAGGAAGAATCTGGTGCTGCTACTGTCTGATTAATGATTTAAACATAAATTTTCTCGACACAGCACAACTTTTGTTCTTCACCTATCTTCCCTGTGATATACCTATCTTCTGAGTAGAAGTAAGTATAATTTTGCTGTTAAAGCCCATTTTAGCAGAGTTGCAGTTGTTTCCCTGGTGTTAACCCTGGACTTGCAACATTCGCCTTGGAAATCTACCTAAAGTAATGAAGAGATATTTGGTGGTTAGCCTGATTTACTGAACAGTGATTTTGAGTAAATATTTAAAGTATAAATATGAACTTAAACTTTAACTGATTCAGGTTGATATAACTTTCACATTCAGGGAAATTGATTGTTATAGTTTATGTTATCTTTATTTTTCAGCAATGCTGTTGAAAAAAACATAAAGAAATCAGCCACAAAATACCAGTGGCTCCGAGCAGAATTCGCCTCTATCAAGCATTAGTTGTAGCTGCTCAAAAGTGTTTGCATCTAGTTTGTTAAGGTTGTCGGCAGCGATTTTTCTCAAAGATAATTCACGAAAAAAAGATTAAATTGACTCATGGTTAACATTCTGCCAGCGACTTATCCTCTATTTTAGAGGATGAACAGGTGTGTTTATTCCAATACCTGCTGGTCTAAAGCGAGCGTACTTAGCAAGGTATCATTTTTTGATGCCTCTTTCCCAACGTGCTAGTTTTGGTATCCCAAAATCCGATAAACTAAAATCTGGCTAAGTGATGGGAATAGTTGTTTTTGAATAACGGTTAAGTAATATCGGAGTGATAGACAGAATGTTCAATCAAGGTACTGTTGAGGGTGCTGCCAACACAGAATCAGGTAGCCGCGTCTTCGTGTACGAAGTGGTGGGTCTGCGTCAGAACGAAGCAACTGATCAAACGAACTACCCAATTCGTAAAAGTGGCAGTGTGTTCATCAGAGTGCCTTACAACCGCATGAACCAAGAAATGCGACGTATCACTCGCCTAGGCGGCAAAATTGTTAGCATTCTACCCGCAAGCATTTTAGAGCAAACAAATGGTAAAGCCGCGTTTGCTAGTGCTGTACCTACAGTGAGTGCTAACAGTGGGGAAAATGGTCAAGCCACACCTGCGAAAGCCAATAGTAAGGACACAAAAGGCAACACCATGACTCAAGCACAAGCCAAAAAAGCCCATGCTGACGTTCCCGTAAATACCTACCGTCCCAATGCTCCATTTATCGGTAAGTGTATCTCTAATGAGCCGTTGGTTGGAGAAGGTGGAATTGGTATTGTTCAACATATTAAATTTGACCTGTCTGGTGGTAACTTAAAGTACATCGAAGGTCAAAGTATTGGGATTATTCCCCCTGGTGTGGACAAAAACGGTAAGCCAGAAAAGCTCAGACTGTATTCTATAGCTTCAACTCGTCACGGTGATGATGTTGATGATAAGACAGTTTCATTGTGTGTTCGTCAGTTGGAATACAAGCATCCAGAAACTGGTGAAACAGTATATGGTGTTTGCTCTACATATCTGTGTTTCTTAAAGCCTGGGGAAGAAGTTAAGATTACAGGCCCCGTGGGTAAAGAAATGTTGTTACCCAGCGACCCCGAAGCTAATGTAATTATGTTGGCGACAGGTACAGGTATTGCGCCTATGCGTACATATCTGTGGCGGATGTTTAAAGATGCAGAAAGAGCAGCTAACCCAGATTATCAGTTTAAAGGATTCTCTTGGCTGATATTTGGTGTGCCAACCACTCCAAACATTCTATATAAAGAAGAATTGGAAGAAATACAGCAGAAGTATCCTGATAACTTCCGCTTGACTTATGCTATCAGCCGCGAACAAAAGAATGCTCAAGGCGGCAGAATGTACATTCAAGACCGCGTAGCAGAACACGCTGATGAACTGTGGCAATTGATTAAAAATGAAAAAACCCACACATACATCTGCGGTTTACGCGGTATGGAAGATGGCATTGATGCAGCTTTAACTGCTGCGGCTGCCAAAGAAGGTGTAACCTGGAGTGATTACCAAAAAGAAATCAAAAAAGCTGGTCGTTGGCACGTAGAAACTTACTAAGTTGGTCATTAGTCAATAGATTAAGACAACTGACAAAATATAACTGAAGCAGGATAATCTGTAGGGTGGGCGATGCTCACCCTACAATTGTTTTGTATATGTACTTGCTGAGTACTAAGTTCTGGTGGTTATAGCAGGAGGCAGAAGGCAGAAGGCAGGAGGCAGGAGGCAAGAGGTAAAAGTTTTACTATACCTAGCATTCATGCTTTTTAAATTTCCTAACCCATACTTCAACTGCCATACATAACTACTCAGCACTCAGCGAAAAGTTGCGTGCGGGGGTTTCTCCGCCCTTGCAAACTTCGGTGACTCAGCACTTGGCACTAAAATATATTGGATGAAAAGTTTGTGGGTGTAAAGCTAGGAATATTGGGATTAGGTACTGTAGGTACAGGTACGGTGCAACTACTACAAGATGCTGTTGGCCGTCATCCGGTGTTAGAGGAAATCGAAATTTATCGGGTGGGTGTCCGATCGCCTGACAAACCCCGTGCTGTAGAATTACCAGAATCAGTCATAACTACAGATTTAGAAGCAATTGTCAATGATCCGGCTGTAGATATTGTAGTTGAGGTGATGGGGGGATTGGAACCGGCGCGATCGCTCATTCTCCAAGCGATTAAAAATGGTAAACACGTTGTCACAGCTAACAAAGCGGCAATTTCCCGATTTGGGGCAGAAATTTTCAACGCCGCCAATGAAGCCGGGGTTTATGTGATGTTAGAAGCGGCTGTTGGTGGGGGAATTCCCGTGATTCAACCCCTGAAGCAAGCTTTAAGTGTTAACCGGATTAACACTGTTATTGGTATTGTTAACGGTACCACTAACTATATCCTCACCCGGATGCAAACTGAAGGCAGTGATTTTGGGGATGTGTTAGCTGATGCTCAACGCTTGGGTTATGCTGAAGCTGACCCAACAGCCGATGTCGATGGTTTAGATGCAGCCGATAAAATTGCGATTTTGGCATCCTTGGGTTTTGGTGGACGCATTAATTTACCAGATGTTTATTGTGAGGGTATCCGTCAAGTTAGCAAGACAGATATTACATACGCTGAAAAATTGGGCTTTGTGATTAAATTATTAGCGATCGCTCAATACCAAAATAATAACCACTCCCAGTTGTCTGTGAGAGTACATCCCACCTTTGTACAGAAATCTCACCCTTTGGCCAGTGTTAACGGTGTGTATAACGCCATTCTTGTAGAAGGCGAACCCATCGGCCAAGTGATGTTTTTTGGCCCTGGTGCAGGTGCAGGTGCAACAGCCAGTGCTGTCACCTCCGATATTTTAAGTTTGACAGCAGCCCTCAAGAGTAACACCACTGCACCAAATCCCCTCCTAACTTGTAGACATGAAGATTACTGCCAAGTTACTCCCATCTCGGAGTTATTTACCCGATTTTATGCCCGCTTCCTCACCAAAGACCACCCTGGTGTCATAGGTAAACTAGGTACTTGCTTTGGTAATCATGGTGTAAGTTTAGAGTCTGTGGTGCAAACTGGTTTCCAAGGAGCATTAGCAGAAATTGTGGTTGTTACCCACGATGTCCAGGAAGGTAATTTCCGCCAAGCTTTAGAAGAAATTCGCAGTCTGGAGGCGATTGATAGCATTGCCAGCATTTTGCGAGTGCTTTAGAAGTATGAAGGGTGAAATAAATGCTGTGAGATGATGTCTGAAAATTAAGCTGTAAACCCGCATAGATGTTTACTGAGCGTAGTCGAAGTGCGGTCACTGAGCGTAGTCGAAGTGCGGTCACTGAGCGTAGTCGAAGTGCGGTCACTGAGCGTAGTCGAAGTGCGGGTTTTGTTTAGATATAGCGGTAGTCAGAGATGTTAGGACAATTTCAAAGCTTGAATGCCAGGAATAGTAAGACTTTTGCCTTCTGCCTCCTGCCTTCTGCCCTCTGCCTTCTGCCTCCTGCTATAGCTGCGGCTTCCGTCGCCCAGTCTTCTTGATTTTTGAGTGGGAACTTTGCAATTTCAGGGAAAATACGATGACCAATTTACCGCCTTCCGACCCCAAGTCATCTGAAAAAACAGCTCTTGGCTTTGATGAATTTATTGCCATTTTAGTTGCCTTCGGTGCGATCGGGGGGATTCTCTTGTGGTCATTTTCTCGCCGAGATGCTGGCTGGAACTTCAATATAGTGTTGTCGCCAACACCAACTTCCACAATCCAAGCGCAACCAACTCCCACAATTACCACTCCAGCTTCCCAGGTGCAGCCAACCACTAATCCTCAACTTGAGGCTGTACCAGTACCTCCCAAAGAAGTAGTCCCCGAACCCAGCCCAAATTCCCCTCTCATACTGCCACCAGTCGAAGTACTTCCACTGAATACCGCACCAAAGACTGTACCTTTTTCTACATCTAAAAATCCAGAGTCATCAGTTACCTCATCGCCCTTACCCTTAGTTACCCCGGCTGAACAAAAATCAATTATTCCACCACCCATCGCCTTTAACGATGTACCGAGAAATTTTTGGGCAACTAAATTTATTAATGCACTTTCGGCGCGTGGAATTATTAAAGGCTTCCCAGATTACACCTTTAGACCAAATCAGCCTGTGAATCGCGCGGAATTTGCAGCCATTCTCCAGAAAGCTTTTGACACGGAACTGAGTAAAAATTCTGTACCTTTTAAAGATGTCTCAGGTAAATATTGGGCAACACCAGCAATCGATCGCGCTGTGGGTACAGGTTTTTTAAAGGGGTTTCCCAACAAAACTTTTAAACCCAACCAAAAAATTACCCGTGTACAAGTTTTAGTAGCACTTGTGAGCGGTTTAAATCTTAAACAACCAGCCAAACCCGCGCAAGTGCTAAGTATTTATCAAGATGCCAAAAAAATTCCTAAATATGCCGTGGCTAAAGTAGCGACTGCCACAGCTAATGGTTTAGTAATTACCGATGCTAATCCTCAACGCTTGGCACCCAATCAAGTAGCCACTAGGGCAGAAGTAGCAGCAATGGTGCATCAAGCTTTAGTTAAACTGGGAAGACTAGATAAAATTTCTTCGGAGAATATTGTGCGCTTACCTAAGCAAACTTCACTGTCTGAAAATAAATTAGCCAACGAACTATAGCAAAGTGCTGAGTGCTTAGTAATAACTTAGGAAATTGCATGAAAATAAAGTACCAGTAAACCGAGTTTCGACTCCGCTCAACTCTCGATCTTTGAGGGTTGAGCGAAGCGATGCACTGAGCTTGTCGAAGTGTCGAAACCCGGCTGGTTGGGACACTATTAACCCGCAGATCCCTTAGTATTCTCATGAGTTTCAGCCATTAATATAGTCATAGTCTAAGAGAGGGTCGTGCAGAACACTACCCTCTCTTATGTGTTTGAAATTATAGCGGTAGTCAGAGATGTTAAGACAAGTTGAAAGCTTAAATGCCAGGAATAGTAAGACTTTTACCTCCTGCCTCCTGCCTTTTGCCTCCTGCCTGCTGCTATATTATGCGCCAGGAGCGTTTTTACCAACAACTTGTGATTTAAGAGTTGTAATTTCGTTAGTTAGCTCTTTTCTGGTTGAAGCTTTGAGTAAATAGCGGTAAATAAACCAAGCAGAGTAACCAATCCCAATCAACTCAAAGGTAGGTGCTACTAAAGGAATATCATTCAAAGAATCTAATATTGCCAAAAGTACCTTAACTGCGACAAGTGCTGTCACAATTGCGCCAACAACAACTAAGGGTTGCTTATATTTGCTGAACAAGCTACCCAGGTACTCAGGCAGTGATGCTAAAAAGCTAGAAATTTGTTCGCCGTATTTCACCCATTCCTCTTGAGGTTGAGCAGGAGGCTGGAGTTTAGTAATGGTACCTGTTTGGCTGTTGATATCTGCCACTGCTGCTTCTGTGGATTTTGTTTCTGCGAATTCTGGTTCTGGCATCTTAATTTCCATAAATTTGACAGTTGGGTTTTTTTATCTGGACAATGACAACCAAAAGGCTGTGATTAGACAAGGCACAAGTTGATCAGACTTGGATAGGTAACACATTGTATTCCCTATAACCATAAATGCCTCTAACCTCTACTGCATCAACTCCAAGGTAGACAGTCACTAGAAGGACAGAAGCCAAAAATGGTAGGCTGTGTTACTACATTTATCTGAGTTTTGTGTTTGTCAATCAACGGCAACCTTCAGGATGAGATTATCCCATGCCGTATCAGTTGCTGATAATCGTACTCATGCAAGTACAATTCATGCAAAAATCAGATCACCTCTCATTTATACAAGGTTAATCGCCGATTTTAACTGAATATTAAAGCTATCTTCAGCCAGATTCGTCAATGAATCCATTGGTCATTGATATGAATACTTAATAAAAGTTCTTCTGTATTCACCGAATAGGCGGAGGGGAAGGGTGCAGGGAGCAGGGGGAGCAAGGCCTTTCCTTAAAGCTTGGATATGTACGAAGCCCCACCCTAGAAGGGCGCTCATCTGGGACTGGGACATTTATAAATCAGGGCTGACATCCACAAGTTTTCTGATGAGAATGGGTGTAAGGGTGTAGGGGTACAGGGGTGTATGTCTTCAAAACCCTTACACCGTCTGGCTAACGCTGACGGCGAAGCCCCATACCCTTTTACCCCTACACCCAATTTCTACAACTGTGGGAAACGAGTCTACTTAAGTTCCATTTAGTCCCAGTCTGGCATTTGTGCGCCTTCTTCACCACCAACACCGATGCCTGTGTTGAAAATATCTGCATCGGTGATATTCAGATTGTCCATTGATGCGCCGTAGACGTTGGAGTCATGAATTTGAGCGCGGGTAAAATTCACGCCGTCAAGATTAGCTTTTTTAAAGTTAACGTTGGTGACAAAAGTTGAAGATAGGTTAGCTCCTTTCAAATTTGCGTTGGTGAGGTCTGCACCTTCGAGGTTTGCGCCTACAAGGTTAGCTTTAGAAAGGTTAGCACCACGTAAATCTGCACCAATTAAATGAGCGCCACTGAGGTTAACTCCTGCTAGATTGCACCGCTGACATTCCCCAGTAGATAAAAGCCTTTGTAAATCTTGCGAATTCCCTGCTTTCACAGAGGTGGCAAAAATGAGGGGAGTTGTTGCTAAGGCTATAGCGGCAAATAGCTTGAATTTCATAATCTTTCCCCTTTGTATTAAAGTTGTAACCGTTCTTTTCCTCACGATTCTATTATCTCACTAAATTTGTGGACAATGTTGATTTAACTCACAAAATCAAGGTGATGTTTAATAGTTTGTTCAACCGTACAACGATAGTATTGATAAGGGTTTTAGGCTGGCGATCGCTCACAAAACATACCTGAAATTACCAATCTTTATCTTGTTAAATCTTTTTAAGAAATACAAGCATTTATTTTGATTTGTCATTGGTTGTTAACCGGAATTTTTCTATTATGAATTGGCACTCAGTAATTCTACTTTTTAGTATATTAAAGTACCGTAAATTCACGCATGTATCGATTCACTAACTGCGGTTGTTCTTGCTGTACCCAATGCCCACAATGAGGAATATACTGAATTTGCAAGTTGCTGACATAGGCATCAGTTCCATAGGTAAGCTCTTTGCCAAGGGCAGTATCATCTTCACCCCAAATCATCAGTGTAGGAATATTTAAAATTCCCCAATTTTTGTTGGGTAAAAAGTGAGAAAATACATTGCGATAGTAGTTGAGCATTGCTGTTAAAGCGCCAGGTTTAGCTGCCGCATTTTTATAAGCTGCTAGGTCAGAGGCAGTAAAAGCATTTTTATTAACTGCTGTGCCTTGAATAATCTGAGCAATTGATTGATAGTCAAAAGCTTGCAGGAGAAATTCTGGCATGATTGGCAGTTGAAATAAGAACATATACCAGCTACGTATTAACTGTTGGGGAGTTGATAATCCCTGAGAAAATTTGGCAGGGTGTGGTAAGTTAAGTATGATTAATTTCTCTAACATTTCTGGGTGAGCATAAGCAAAACACCAAGCGATCGCACCACCCCAATCATGCCCAACTAAAACGCATTTTTCGTGACCTAAACCTTTAATTACACCCGCAACATCTTTGATAAATTCATCCATAATATAAGCTGATTGAGCTTCGGGTTTTTCACTATCGTTATAGCCACGCAAATCTAAAGCAACTACTTGAAAGTTTTCCGCAAATTCTGGTATTTGATGCCGCCAAGAATACCAAAATTCGGGAAACCCATGTAGCATCAACATTAAAGGGCCTGTTCCTTGGGTAACATAGTGTAATTTCACACCATTGGTAGTTATATATTTATGTTCCCAAGCGTTTTTGATTTCAGACATTTGTTGTATTTTTTAAAAAAGTAATCTAACTATTGTGGAATTATGTATCAGATTACTATCCCTAACATCTGTTAAAGGGCAGTTTTTGAGGTGGTAGTAATGTCAGAAAATGCTAATAAAAGTCTGAGGTGTGAAATTTATAGTTCAGACTCCTCATGAAACCTATGAACCGAAAAGAAATTCGCGGTGTCTGGTTGACAACTACCGATAGTAAAGTTTTCCGGTCACAACAACGCATTGCAGCAGCGATGGACTTGTTAGCGGAGACAGGATTTAATGTTGTGTTCCCTGTGGTTTGGAATAAGGGTGTGACTATGTACCCCAGCCAAACTATGCAGCAGACTTTTGGAGTGGAAATTGACCCGATGTCGGTTGGTCGTGACCCGTTAGCGGAGGTAATAGCCGAGGCGCGACGAGTGGGGTTAAAAGTTATCCCTTGGTTTGAATATGGGTTTGCGAGTTCTTACAACTTGAATGGTGGAATGCTGTTACAGCAAAAGCCAGAATGGTCGGCGCGTGACAGTCAAGGTAATTTGTTGCAGAAAAATGGCTTTGAGTGGATGAATGCTTTTCATCCCCAGGTGCAAGATTTTTTGTTGAATTTGGTTTTGGAAGTGGTGAAAAATTATGATGTGGATGGGATTCAAGGAGACGATCGCTTTCCGGCTTTACCATCAGAAGGAGGGTATGATCCTTTAACAGTTGCGCGTTATCAGCAGCAATTTGGCCGCCGTCCACCCAATAATCACCAAGATAGACAATGGTTACAGTGGCGTGCTGATATTTTGACTGATTTTTTGGCACGTTTATATGGCGAAGTCAAAAGAATTAATCCTAACTTGTTGGTGTCGATGTCACCTAATATTTATGATTGGGGATTGCGGGAATATCTGCAAGACTCAGCCACATGGTTGAAGTTGGGCATAGTGGATATGATTCACCCTCAGATATATCGCCGCGATTTTAATAGTTATAAAGCGATCGCCAATCAACTAGCAAGTTGTCAGTTTAGCGATGCAACTCTCCCCAAGTTAGCACCGGGGATGTTGATCAAGTTGGGGACTTATTCTATCAGCCCAGAATATCTTGTGCAGGCGATCGCTTACAACCGCCGACTCGGAATTTCTGGGGAAGTCTGCTTTTTTTACGAAGGTTTGCGCGAAAATAACAATGCTCTTGCTCAAGTTTTGCGAAATGGCCCCTACTCTCAACCTGCGGCGTTTCCAACTCTGGCTGATTTACAACAACCCAGCAACAGCAATTCTTTGTCATTCTGGCAGAGAATCAAGAGATTCTTAAAAAATCTTTTTTAAAGGATAAAGCGCGTGGCAGATAAATTACAGATAGAACAGGTAATTCAAACTCTCAAACAAGATTTACCCACACTTTTTGAGCAAGATATTACCTATAATATTTATACACAGGATATTTCTTTTAAAGACCCAGTAAATAAATTTAAATATAAATTCAACTATCGAATTATTTTTTGGACATTGCGATTTCACGCCCAATTATTTTTTACTCAAATTGCCTTTGATTTACATGAGGTGTATCAATCAGCAGAAGACACAATTTTAGCGAAATGGACAGTACGTGGGGTTTTGCGTGTGCCTTGGCAAGCTAAGATATTTTTTAATGGTTATTCAACTTACAAATTCAATTCAGAGCATTTAATCTATGAACATATTGATACTTGGGATAGAAAGCCAGGAGAGATTTTAAAGCAATTTATTCAAAAAGGGTAAATTTAAACATAATGGAAAGAAAAGTATGGTCTGGTCTGAATATAGTCAGATTTCAGCATCCATTTGATCAAAAAGCTTTGGCAGCTTTAAATAAAATGCCTGGTTTACCTTTAGTGTTGAAGAAGGTAAATGAATATGGCATTGACCGTTTACTGAGAATGCAAATTATCGGTGGAGAATTTCGGGTGACACCGCAAAATTTTCCCAAATTATCTGATGCGTTTATAGAAAGCTGTCAAATTCTTGATTTGACTCCTCAGCCAGAACTTTATTTATTTCGGGGGACGGGACATATTCAAACTAATGCCGTTGGTGTAGAAAAGCCAATGGTAAGTGCGAATTTGGAAGCAATGGAATGGTATACACACGCTGAATTACTATTTGCGTTTGGATGTGAAATTGCACGCATCAAGGGTAAATACATTGCTTATCAACAAATGGCAAATGTGATGCCATTGTTAAAAAATATTGTTAACAGTACAACTTTTGGTTTGGGAAGTTTAGCAACTGGGGGGATAGAAGTCGCTTTATGTAATTGGATTTTGATGTCAAAATTTACATGCGATCGCGCGGGTTTATTGGCATGTCAAGATATTAATATCGCCATCACCGCACTCATGAAGTTGGCTGGTTTACCATCGGAATATATAAGTGCCGATACCATTGCTGAGTTCCAAGCACAAGCACGGGAATTTTCGCTTATTAGTCTGGATAATTTGGATCAAGTCACTAAAATATTCAGCTTTATGGAGTACAAATTTCCCTGGTCTGTGATGCGAGCTTCCGAATTGTTAAAATGGGTTGATTCGGGAGAATATGAAAAGTTACTACAATCAGAAAATGTAAACCAACCAGCCGATTCAGAAGACAATACAGATACAGAGAAAGATGCCGAAGATTGGCAGTTTATGTCTTCTTGGTAAATGATTGTTTATCTAAAATAACAGTCTGTCTTCAATTATTAGTGAGCAACTTCTTTGTTGCTTTTTTAGTGTAATTCGCTTCCTACCCTGCGGGTTGTTCTCGTTCGGTGAAACCGTTCCCAGAGGTTAGAGTAGATGCTTACGCGTCTATGCTTCGCTTTAGATATGTGCAGGCAAGCTGATGAAATTTTCAGCTTTGATGAAAAATCTCGGTTGCATATAGCTCTGAATATCTATACTAAATAGAGTAAATTAATTGTTAATCAGATTGTGAAATTAGGCGAGTTTAAGCGAGAAATTATTTCTCAGATATCGTAATTACATCATAATTCAATGACTTTCTCCAGCCAAAATCCAAGAATGTTGTCATCAAAATGACAGGCTCTCTTTTAGGTAACACAAGTGTATGGAAGAGAGATACCATGATGTTGGTTGGATTTAATATCTATTTTTGAGATATTTCAAGTCAAATATCTCTAGTAGTAGATTAAACTGAAACAATGGCAAACCCCGAAAATTCCAGGGTGAATATATGTTTGTTGTGCGTTTGAACCCAGAACTAACTTATCTCATCTATAAAATATGAAGGTGGAGTAAAAGGTGACTAGTATTGAAAATCACGTCTTCTCTTTTTCAGGAGAAGTATTAATTCCTCAAGCTCCTCCTGAATATAAATCGGGGTTTATCGGCATCATTGGTCGTCCAAATGTCGGTAAATCTACTCTAATGAATCAATTAGTTGGTCAAAAAATTGCGATAACCTCCCCAGTAGCCCAAACTACGCGGAATCGTTTGCGTGGAATTTTGACCACCGAAGCAGCACAATTAATTTTCGTCGATACACCGGGAATTCATAAACCCCATCATCAATTAGGGGAAGTGTTGGTACAGAATGCCAAAATTGCCATTGAATCAGTAGATGTGGTGCTGTTTGTAGTTGATAGTACAGCTGCTTGTGGTGCTGGCGATCGCTACATTGCGGAGTTATTAACCCACAGCCACACACCCGTAATTTTGGGACTGAACAAAATTGATCAGCAACCAGCGGATTCCCAGTTTATCGATGAAAGTTACCAACAACTAGGTGATGCTAACCAATGGCCGTTAGAGAAATTTTCCGCCAAGACTGGTGCAGGATTGCCAGAACTACAAGAATTACTGACGGAAAATTTAGAAACTGGCCCTTTATACTATCCGCCTGATTTGGTGACAGACCAACCAGAACGGTTTATTATGGGCGAGTTAATTCGGGAACAGATTTTATTGTTAACCCGTGAAGAAGTGCCGCATTCTGTGGCGATCGCCATTGATAAAGTAGAAGAAACACCATCAATTACCCGTGTCATGGCTACCATCCACGTCGAACGGGATTCCCAAAAAGGCATTTTAATTGGTAAAGGTGGTTCTATGCTTAAAGCCATTGGTAGCGCCGCCCGCGAACAAATCCAAAAACTTATCTCCGGCAAAGTATACCTGGAACTTTTCGTCAAAGTCCAGCCAAAATGGCGACAGTCCCGGTTAAATCTGGCAGAGTTTGGCTATCGCGTGGAAGAATAGAGAAGTTAGTCAATAGTCAATAGTCAATAGCTATTAAACTATTGACCATTGACCATTGACTAGATAAACAAATGTCTACCAATCCTAGCTACTCCTTCAATCTGCCGAATGATCAACCTGTGTTGCGGGTGTTGATTGTGGAAGATGATCCGATGATGCAACTAGGACTCGAACAATCATTGATGGCGCAACCCCAGTTGGAAATTGTTGGACAGGCAGAAGATGGTTATTTAGGGGTACAAGCAGCCTTAAAATTAAAACCAGATTTGGTAGTCATGGATATTGGTTTACCACGCCTGGATGGAATTGCAGCGACACAGCAAATTAAAGCGGCGTTACCAGAAACCCATGTCGTGATGCTGACATCCCACACCACCGAAACAGAAGTGATTGCGGCACTTTCTAGTGGGGCAGATGCTTATTGTATCAAAGGTGCGAGTGTAGAAAGACTGCTAAAAGCGATCGCAGCCGCCATTGATGGCGCGACTTATTTAGATCCGCAAATCGCCAGACGTGTCATTGATAATCTCAAACCGCCCGCAACCCAAGGAAACACCGCCAACCTTTCCGCCAGAGAGTTAGAAGTTTTAAAACTGATGGTAGAAGGTTTAAGCAACCCCGAAATTGCGGAAAGACTTTACCTGAGTCCCAATACCGTTAAAACCCATGTCCGTGGGATTATGAACAAACTAGCAGTTGATGATCGTGTTCAAGCGGCTGTAGTTGCACTGCGATCGGGTTTAGTGTAGTTAATAATATGTGACTGTTGCCAGAAATTTACTCGACGGAATGTCATTTTTCACTCGTATTTACCAAGAATTAATGACATAACATTGACACAGATTTGTCAAAACTTTTTAGAGATAGAGCAGTCTAAATCAGAAGATAAGTTTTCATTCTGAATTTAGGTGAGTAAGGTTATGAGTTATAGAATCACTTCGGTTAGTTTGTTACTAGGATTAGTTGCAGTTTCTTTAGGTAATGGTATTGCCTCGGCTGATATCGCTGGTAAACATCCATATTATATTCATGCTCGTAGTGACCTGCGACAAGCAGAATTACTCTTGCAAAAAGCCGATGAATCTAATGTTATTCAAGAAGAGAAAGCTGCATATTCTAAAGTTCATGCAGCGATCGCAGAACTTGACAAAGCTGCTGTCCTAGATCGTAAAGATGTAAATAATTATCCAGCAATTGATAGTTCATTGAAACATTTAGATAAGTTTCGCAGTATTTACAAACTTTTACGCAGTGCAGAAAAGGATATAGAAAGAGAGGAAGATAACCATGCTGCTGTCGGTTGGCGTAATCGAGCCAAAGTTAATATTGAACAAGCAAAACACTATGTCGAAAACGCAGCTAGTAAAGATGTAATTGACGATTTACGAGCTAGTAATTACTAATTAAAGGGTTTGGTATACGATGAAGGGGTATGAGTGTGTAAGTGTTCCAAGCCATTACCACTCATTACCTTCCTTACACGCTTGTTTAATTCAATCCTCACCTTGTTTTAAAGGAATCACAATTACAAATTCTGTACCTTTACCCGGAGAGGAAATACACTCCAGGGTTCCATGATGATTTTCTGTGATAATTTGATAACTAATTGACATTCCCATTCCTGTACCTTTACCAATGGGTTTCGTCGTGAAAAAGGGGTCAAAAATCCTTTGTTGAATATCTTCTGGTATACCCAAACCATTATCAGCGATTTTAATAGCAATCTGAGTTTCATTCACTACTTCAGTATAAATCCGAATTCTACTAGGAGAAGCTTGTATTTCCTTGAGTGTGCGTTGTGCGTCTCGTTCTTCTAAAGCATCAATGGCATTATTCAAAATGTTCATAAATACTTGGTTGAGTTGACCAGCATAGCACTCAACTAGAGGTAATTTACCATAGTCTTTAATAACTTTAATACCCTGATAATTATGTTTAGCCTTGAGACGATTCTCTAAAATTAATAATGTACTATCAAGACCTTCGTGAAGATTTACTGCTTTATATTCAGCTTCATCAAGGCGGGAAAAATTGCGGAGAGATAGGACAATTTGGCGAATGCGATCGGCTCCTATTTTCATCGAAGATAATAACTTGGGTAAATCTGACATTAAAAATTCTAAATCTATAGCATCGATTTCTTCTCGAATTAAATCCACAGGATAAGGATAATTTTCTTGATAGAGATTAATTAGCTTGAATAAATCATGAATGTAATTAATAGCAGGATTAATATTGCCATAAATAAAGTTAACCGGATTATTGATTTCGTGAGCTACACCTGCTACTAATTGTCCCAAAGAAGACATTTTCTCACTTTGAATGATTTGGGATTGAGTACGTTTTAATTCTTTGAGTGTTTCTTCTAGTTGTTGAGTTTGTTGTCTGAGTGCGGCTTCTGCAATTTTGCGATCGCGTGATTCAATTACCAGCCGCACAAAGTCTGTAATTGAGCCTATAAAGCTTTCTTCTTCTAATGTCCACTGGCGCGGAGTGAGCAAATGTTCACAACAAACTACACCAATCACTTCCCCTCTTGACCAAATCCGCGCATCTAACATCGCATTAATTTCTAACGGAGTTGTATAAGTTGCAGCAAATTCAGCAGTACGAGCATCTTGATACACATCCTTAACTGCAATTATTTGTTCTTCTTTGAGAGCTTGAAAATATTTTGGGAAGTCGCAGACAGATAATTTTAAACCGTGACTGTGGCGATTATATTCCTTTTCATATAAATCCACACATTGAATTTGCAAACGATTTTCTGTGTATAACCAAACACTAACACGCCCAACCTCAAGACCTAAACTAGCTACTTCTGTTACATATTGAATCGCAATTTGAAAATCATCATGTTGTAGTTTTTCACTCTGTACAAGCTGTTGTAGAGCATTGCTATGTCTGCGAAAGCGTTTTTCAGTTTGTTGGCGTTCCTGAATTTCTTGCTCTAACTTATTGATTGTTTGAAGTAACAAAGTAGTTTCAATTTGCTCTTGGGGAATAATTAGCCGAATTGAACCTACTAAAAATGAATTACCCGCTTCGTCAGATAATAAACTTTTTTTAGTAGATATAATTTGGGTTCTACCTTGGTAATCTGTGATTAGTTCCTCGTTTTCATCCGTTACGCCTGTGGTGAAAACCAGTTCATCCCTAGCCCAAAAAACATCGGCTTGGGTTTTGCAAAAAACATCATAATCAGATTTACCAATTAGTGATGTTCGCTTATATCCAATGAACTGACAAAACGCATCATTCACAAACACCCAATTGTGTTGTCTGTCCTTTACAAAAATGGGATCAGTAATGCTGTTCAGAACACTCCACAGCAAAGCCTGAGAAGATTGTTGCGGTACAAAATGAGAAAACGCCATTCTTGCTGAATCCTGCAAGTTACTGGCTCTCTTTTCGGCAAATCATCCCAAATTAAGCATGATTTACACAAAAGATGGCCAAAGTTTTCCCTTAGTATGCCCAAGATATCTTAAAATGCAATACCACTTATACAAATATCTTGCATCTAGCCCCGATGAATGGAATTCGCATACCAGATGCTTCAAGTCGGGAAACCCACCCAACGCACTGGTTCAGCTATAAAAACAAAGTACGCGATCGCGGACTCATAGAAACTCAAGGTTTTTAACCCACATAAATAAGTTTCGCCTGTGTGCAAGATATGAATATACTCTCCCTTGTCCCCCTTGTCTCCCTTATCCCTCTTATCCCTTCCTTACCTAATATTCACCAGCTCGAATCACTGTCCCCAAAGTCGCCTGTCCTAAAATAGCCTTAAATAAATTTCCGGGAATATTGCCATCAATTATCCAACAATCAATTCCCCAATCAGCAATAGCCAAAAATTCTTCTACTTTCTGAATCATTCCACCAGTCACATCAACTGACTCACTCTTACCGATCGCAGCTTTAATTTGAGTATAATTGGCTGGTGTAATTTCAGGTATCACTTGCCTATTTTGGTCATATACACCAGGATAATTGCCAGCATTGATGAGTTTTACTCGATAGTTACCTTGAACATGAAAGTATTTGGCTAACTCTACTAATAAAGTATCAGTAGAAAGAATAGTACCGCCAATTGATTGATCTAAAACAACATCTCCGAAAACCAAAGGTATTAAGCCAGCTTTGAAACTATTTTCAATTACTGAAAAATTTGCTTGCAGTAGCTTTTTATTTTGAGTGACTACCATCATGAAAGGTGGTAAGCTCACTACTGGAAAACTGGCTTGTAAAAAACAATTTGCTAGTAATCTATTTAAATCTAAAACATCTTGGTGAACTAGACAAAACCCTAGTTTATCAATATCACAGACAACGCCATTGATAGTATTATGTTTATGGGCTGACTGATGCCCAAAAGAACCAGCACCATTGCCAATAATTAGTTTCAAACTTGGATTTTTCTGCTTGACTAGACTAATTTCTGTAACTAGTTTTTGCATAGTTTCTAGTCGAGCAGTGTATGGTTGGTTCTTATCAGTAATTAGAGAACCTCCCAGTTTGATTAATACTAGCTCTAGCATGAAATATCAAGATGTAGTAACTGTATCGTATTCGGTTAAATACTTATCATTCAGTCAGCAGAGGAAGCAGAGGAGGTTTTGAGGTTTATGCACAGATATGCTGAATAATAACTGATTTGCCGAACATGATATCATCGAGTGTTCACTTTCTTAAAGCTCAATTAATAAGCAACAGTTATATTGCTGTTGCTTATTTATGATGAACATATTTCTTGCAGAATCCATAAGTTAAAAACTAGAATCCTGAACTATATATATTGCTTATTTATCAATCATAGAAATTATCTACTCTGATATCCCGTAGGATTTCCGAAACCTGCCATCCAGAATTGGCGATGGATAAAACTACCGGGTTATCTCGCGCTGGAATATAGTTAGGCTCTCTAGTTTCTACTATATTGACTACTGGTTTTTCCTCAACGGTAGCTTCTTGGCTTTCATAATCATCTATTGAAAGATTTTCTTCTTCAATCTGTTTGATCTTTTTCAGGATTAATTTTTCGGATTTTTTGATGAGTCGTATATCCATGATGATTTGTTAAGCCTTAAAGTGTGACAAAGAAATAATCAACAGAAGGTAGATTCTGAGAGAGTTCAAGAACTTCTTCCAGAATCTTGCGCTAAATCCGCAAAAAAGTTTTATGAACTTGGGTGTTGAAAAAATTACCTAAGAAAATCTAGGATACATCAAAATCGATTTAAAATCCCCAGAGTCAACGGAAAACTTTCTGAAATTGTAGATGCCAACTTCAAACCACCATCAATACTATTTATTAAGCACAAGAAGGTTTATCTCATCAAAAAGTTCTTCTAATTTCACTTTCAGTCCTGATTTGTAAGTTGTTGATTGTTTGCCAGCAACTCATACCATTTCACTTTACAGACACAATATCATTCCTTAAGGCGCACGTTGGGAGGACACCAAAACAAATTTTTGCTGGAAATACCCAAAGATTCTAAAATTCCCCGCATAATTTCTGTGCAGTACATCCAATGTTCCAAGTCATCATACATCCGGTCGGGGTTAAACTCGGCGTTGTAATGCAGCACATTGGGAATGTCTAAAAACTCATCAGAGTTTTGGGGTGAAAGTAACAAAAGTTGAAATGGTTTACCTTGGCAGTGTTTTTCTAGTTTGCTGACTAAATCTAACACGCCACGGCGATCGCATATACCAGTGCGGACAAAAAGTGCTTGGTCGCAATTTTCAATTGTGTACCAAAACCTTTGAGAACGTGCTGTATAGCGTACCCGCATCCGTTCATATACCGGAGACATATCGTTTATAGGGTTGTCTGTGTCTTCCACTTCATGGGCAAAAGATAAACCAGACCATTTGCTGTGATAAATTCTCCCTGCTTCTGGACTGTAGTTTAGCAAGCTGGGATTCCACATATCATCAAAACGATTTTCGATGATATCTGCGATGTCTGCAATCTTGGTAGTGCGGGTCAAGTCAAAGGGAAAAGCCGGGCCATCATATTCCATTTTGTATAACATCATCCGCACCGCGCAGCGATCGCCCAATGGCACAATTGCAATTCGACTGATGTCTGATAATTTACATTGATATTGAAATAACACCGCCGACTGTGAGGGAATTTTCACCCGACTTTCCAGCCCATCTTTACCAATCATCATCGTGCGGAAGGGAATCTCAGGGTGTAATGGGTCTTCGTAAACACCTACTGGTACAGCTTTTAGTGCCTGCCGTACTTCTTTCCACATGGGATGGATATTATATTCATGGTCTGATTCATTAATTAGCCAGAGGTGGCGTTCATCTTTTTGCAAGATTCCCAAATGCCCATCATAAAACAAAACTTGGGAGTCATTCGGGGCGAATAAGTTGAAAGATGCTGTATATTCTAAATCAGAGCCTGATGGTATTTCTACGGTTGTAGCGATCGCGCCATTTTCCTGCACAGCAAAAAACGGCAGTGTTCCCGGTTGGGGATTTTTGGCAACATAAATACCTGGAAGCAACTTGGCTTTGCTTTGCAGAACTGTTTGGAGTTCTTGCCAATAAGGCGCAATGGTGTAATTGTGGGGTGATGGATTACTAATTCGCAGACTTTTTTCTTCGATGTAGGCACAAACATAAAATCCCGCATGATCAAGATAAATCGGGATTTCATTCGGCTGCCAGAAATGGGGATTTTCTTTGGCTAATTTGGCTTTGTCGATATCAAATAATTGCAAATCGATGGCTTCAAACATCAAGCGATGACCGAAGGTGTTGGGATGCGCCGGGTCAAAAGATATCCCCTCCCGCCAGCGTCCTAGGCCATTATCTAAGGCTGGCAACCAATTCAAAATCGGTACGCCCCAATTTAAAATTCGATTGTGGGTATCTTTTAACAGCCAGTAATGCTCAGAAGAATAATTGTTATTAGGATAAACCCCACCTAAAATTGGCAACGCGCCCAGTTTGCGTGTCATTTTCACCAACTGCTGCAAACCGCTTTCAAACCGCCTTTGTACAGATCGCCGTTCATGCGGCGCACAATAAGCCAATCCTTCGTTACCCAGAGATAAGGCAATAATTACGACATCAGGTTGTTCTGGTGTAACTACTGAAGCAAAGCGAGCGATCGTACGGCTGACATTGGCTCCAGCTTCCGAGACATTAACTACTTTATGTCCATATTTTTGTTGTAAAGCTTCTTCTAGTAGTCCAGTCCAACCGTGAAATAACCAAGCTTTATGACCCAAGGCCACAGAACTGCCAATCACCACAACTTTTAAACTATCAGATTCGTCTTTCAAAACCTGTTTTGCAGTATTTGGCTGCTCAAAGTATCCGAAAGGATGCGGCTGTAAATAACCGAATGCCCCATCATCGACAATCATAGTACTGGAATGCTTATGATTAATCGGTATCCAACGATTCCACCCAAAAGCTTCCCATTCCCCATAATTACTAGTATTAAAACGCACGTACTTATATTCAACTTTCTGATCATCGCCCCCATCTAAAGATGGCTGAATGTCAATTTCATCTGACCACCATAAAGGATAGCGATCGCCACTGGTGCGGAGGCGAACACATTTAGTAATATCCCACGATCCCAACTTGGAAGTAGAACCAACCAGCCCAATGGATTCACCAGTTTGGGTATATGCACTAACCTGGAAGCGATACATAAGATTTTTTGTGAATTTAAGAATAAAATGCCACTGGAAAGGTTGAATCCTCCAGATGCTTTGACAGTATCACATACTACATTTAAAGTCTGTATTCCAAGAACCTTCAAGAATAATTCTGAATCAATCAGGAATTGAGTATTGGGGACGGGTCAAAGCGTTATCATAGAGGCGATCGCAAATCACACTCAATAGAAATTCGTAAGGTGTCTGGCAATGACCATCTCCTTAGAAAAATTTAGCCAATCTTCTCCGGTGTTTCAGCAGTATGATGCAACTTGGCAGGACTATGAGACAGTAAGGGATAACCCGGATATTGATTGGCGTAAAATTGCATTTCATCAGGGATGGTTATGGGTTGATATGGGAACGGAAGGACTAGGACATTCTTCTTTTAGCGATTTGATGACCGCAGTTTTCTTTGTGTGGGCGTTCTTACACCCAGAGATGGTATTACAGTCCTACGGACGCTGTTTAATTGAAAATCCCGAAACCCACGCCTGTGAGCCAGATTTAGTTTTGTACAAAGGTCAAGATATTCCGAAATGGAAACCAGGTGAGCCGCGTCGGATTATTCTTGACCATCATCGTCTACCAGATTTAGTGGGAGAAATTGCCGATACCACTTTAGGTATTGATCTGGATGAACAAAAGCGACTTTACGCTAGTTTAGGAATTGCCGAATACTGGGTAATTGATGTTAAAGGAATGCGATTATTTGCATTTGGTTTAACTGCAACAGGTATCTATCAAGCCATCGAAGTTTCTCAGGTGTTGACTGGTTTATCCATCGCCCTTGTAGAACAAACACTAGAAAGATTAGCTCAAGAAACTAACACCGCAGCCGCTAATTGGTTGATGCAGCAATTACAAACAAAATAAGTATAGGGTATGAGGTTTGTTGAAATTGGGCTTTGGATTGAGTTTAGTTGGTTGGGTATCAACAGGAGAGACTATGCAACGTTATCAAGTTATGATTGCAACTACTATTGGAACATTAGCGGCGATCGCTTTTGGCTATTTCGGAGTGCAAACACTCGGCAAAGATACGATGTACAGCATTAGTGCGGGAATGTTTGGAGTCGGGGCGGGAGCTTCTGTGAGTCAAGTGGTGAGCAACAGAAAGCCGCGACGGACAGTAAGAACCTAATTAGAAAGTCAATAGCTCACAAAAATACCCCCTGAATTAATCAAACAGAGGGTCAAAAAATTTTGGGACTTGCTGAATTATGGGATGAAATTTAACGGGTTAAAATTTAAAACTCCTTATTCTCTCTGCGCGGCAGTCGCTACAATGAGGGGAACCCCTGCAACACGCTGCCTTGCCTTTGCGTCTCTGCGTGAAATAATTAAAACTCTAGGACAAAGCTTTCGCTAACGCTTCTCCAAGTTGTTTGAGGGCTTTTTCTTTGGCAAAATCGGCGGCGGAACGTGCTGACTCTGCAAGGATTGTATCAGTGTTGGGAGTTAACTTTAATGCTCCACCGAGATACCCAAGAGACTTGACATAATAATCAGACAAGTTGGTAGAAGCTAAACGTTTCACCGTTTGGTGATCACCACTTTGAAAAGCGGCTAAAGCTTGGCGATGTAATTCGGTTTCGGGAGTTCCTAAGACTTCCAGGATAGCGTTAACGGCTTGGTTGACTTTTTCTAAGGTGAGTTCCGATGACACAGCTTGTATTATTGCGATGTTTTTAACTACATATAGCAGGATACAGATCAGAGGTGACAGTTTAATCACGCCATCTTTTCACTCCAGGTATTTCTAATACCAAATCTGCACCGTAAACATTCCCTGGGGTTTGAAATCCTGGCTTTACTTCACCTTGGATGATGTGTTTAATCACTACTACAGCAGCTAAAGCCGTAAAATCATAAGCTTCGGGGCCGATGAGTTTTGCTGTAACTTGACGACCAGATTCATCTTCTGCAATACCAACAACGCCAACTTTACCTTGAGCGCGTTCTGCTGCACTTGGCCCTTGTGGTAATTGTTTAATTAAATTCGCTAAGGCGCTTTGGAAAAGAGATGAATTAAATAACCAGCCTAAATACTGACTGCTTTCCATCAAAAAACTTACCGGGTTGGGAAAGACTGTGTAAGTTTCAATATTGGGAATATTGGTACTGTGGAATGCGGTAACAAGATCAGCACGCCAAGGGTTAGTTACGGCGGTGACTAAACCCGCACCAAAATCAACTTGACGTTTTTTCTCGGCTGGTCGAGATGGAATTAGTTTGCCTGCTTTGCGGACGAAACCCATTTCATGTAAGCTGGGCAGAACCGTATTAGCAGTTCCTTGAGAAACACCGCCTTCAGTTTCATAGATTAAGGTGAGACTGTTGGCGGTTGGTAACTGAGATTTGAGGTAAACAGCCAGACAATCTGTCGGGACGACACCAAACCCAACACCAGGAAGCAGCATAATTCCTGCATTTGTCGCTTCATCATTTCGTGCTGCTAAAGCCTGAAATTCGGGAACTTCGCCAGCGATATCTAAATAATGGGTGTGAGTTTGCAAACAGACATCAACCAGTGATTTAGCAGTTTTCGCAAACGGCCCGGCACAATTGAGAACAACTGTAACATCTTGCAGAGATTGTGCGATCGCCTGTGCATCGTCCAAACTAAACACCCGAAAATCAAAGTTTAATTTCTCCGCAACTGATACCAACGCACCTTGATTTCTACCAGCCAAAATTAACTCTACACCCTGACTTTTTGCAGTTTCCGCTATTAGTTTCCCCGCATAGCCAGTTGCACCATACAATAACACCTTTGCAGTCATTGTTTTTCCCAAATTAAATCTTCATAACTCCCCCTTAGCCATAACTCATAAACATTTCAATCCCCCTTTTTAAGGGGAAGCAGGGGGGATCTAAACTTAACTTGACTTAATTATTCACAATTTGCTGCCATAACTTAACTTCTGGTGGTTCTATTAAAAACTCTTCTGATTTAGTAAGCATTGCCCGAATATAAGGCTGTTGTAAATGTTGTTCTAAAACTGCTTGATTAGCCCAATTTTCATGCAGCAAAAACACAGAATGGTCTTCTATAGATTGATGTAAATCATAATTAATACAGCCATCTTCCGCACGAGTGAGCGCAATTACAGGTTCAAATTCTTCTCTAAACCTATCTTCTAAACCCTGTTTGACTTTTAACCGAGCTGTGACCGTGACTTGTTGACTTGACATGATAGATTCTCCTGTTTAAATTAGATAAAAGTAGAGAGTTGGAATAATTAAATTTTTACTATTCCCTACTCCCCACTTCCTTGTTAAGTATTGATACTGTTAATAATTTGGGAAGGTTTAAGGAAATTATAAGGTATAGGACGAGTTTGATTTCTAATCTCAATTTGTCGTTCTATATCATGCAAATTCTGTTGGAACTGCACAACTAATTCTTGTCCCAATGGGTCAGCAAATTCCTCATCATAATAACCCAATTTATCGTGGTGGTACGATGTTAAAATATGCGTCCACATCACTTGGTCAGCAGCTTGCTTAAATGGAGGCAATATCTTCATAATTGTTTGCATATCCACACCCTTACTTTCAGGAGTGGGATGATAAGCTGCATAAGGCATATTCGGCACAAAAGCCATATATTCGTACTGGGAAAAATTTAAAGCAGAATGGAAAGGAGCGCAGGTAAAAACTACCACCGTAATAATTTGAATTAATTGGTCGATAGTTGCAATTTTTTCTGGCATTCCTTTAACACGTCCACCATCTTGAGCAACTAATTCTCTTGCCCAATTTTGCAATTCATAATCTTCGCTTAAATCTTGGGTTGTCTTGTAATAAAGTTGCAAATAATCTGTGACAAATTTATGAATGGCATTCCAAATCAACATCCCATCATCCCGGAAGGGAAAATGCGGTAATATATCTGGGTCATCCATATTTTGACTTTTCATCAATGTCGGGAAGACAAATTTATCAACACTCCATTCTTGGTAAGTTTTGACGACAAAAGTTAAAGATTCTTCTAAAGAACCAGCCATAAATTCATCGACTGGGCCACCTGGTTGTAAAAAATGAGTGCGTCCCAAATCGTTATCAAATAACATGAACCGGAAATGTGGTTTTAGTAGTAAAGCAATGGGATGATTAGGAGCTAATTGGCGTGCTGTGGCGATACAAAAAGGAGCCATAACAGCATGAGTATAAGCAAAATGGCTACCTAATTCTTGATGGTTGCCGTCGGCTATCTGCACAGAAGTCTTTGCTAAAAACCAGTCTAGATAAGGGTCATCGGGAGTGTAAATCAATCCATCTGTACCAGCATCATTATTTAATTTAATCGCTACTGGACGGAGAGAACCACCATTTGCTACACCATTGCTCTGCCAGTAAAATAAAGCTTGAGGCTTAGGTAAATACTTTCTCACATTTTGAGAAGTTCCACCTTTAATATCAAAGAGTGTGGGATAATCTAATAAATAAAGTTTACCTTCTTTGAGAGCTGCTTCTAAGTTACTTTCTGTCCCGACAGATTTTTGAAAATGGGCGTTTGTGATGCCGAGATTTTCTGGTAAACTATCAATTCTGCGAATTGCTAAAGGGTTAGCACCTGATAATCTTTGCTCTGCGAAACATGAATCGGTTTTATAATTGTTCATCACTGCTGGTTTAGGTAGCAGTGTCAACAGTTCTTCGTATTCTTCTAATTCATCTAAAGGATCAAGGAAATTTCTGGCTTTGGCAGCTAACATATTTGGTGCTAGATTTGCCATACTAGCGAGGCGTTTAGCTGTATATTCTGCCGAGAATAGTTCTTGATGGGGAACTTTATCAATAACAGGAATAGGAGCTAAATAATCATGATTAAATTTATAATCTTCTCGATTTTTTACTAGCTCATCTTTACGAATATTTGGGTTAGGGTCTACCTGGGGTAAGTATGGTTTCATGATAGTTGTTAAGGAGGAAAGAGAGACAAGGGGGACAAGGGAGATAAGGGATAGAGATGTTATGTTTTGCTGGGCTTTGCCCAGCTAATGAATAATGACGAATTATTATTTAGACTTGGAGAGGTCGAGAAACTAAACCAGATGTGGGAGTTTCTTGTTGGACAACATTAATGATTTCTTGAATTACTTTGTTATTGCGCCAGTAGCTACCATGTGCGTCGCCACCAGAAAGTAAGGGTAAAAGTGTTTGTGCAAGTGGTATTTCTAACCATCCAGCGTTGTGTGTGAGAATTTCTTGAATATCTAAGTATTTAGTATCGCCATCCACTAAATCTGTCATGAGTTCTTTGAGTGGATAAGCGATTGGATCACCAGGATGAAGGTAATTGCGCCAAGGTAGTTTTTTGCCTTTGCGTACTTCTTGCAGACACTCTAATAATGTTTGGAGATTAGGTGTAATGTCGTGGGTACTGGGTGAATTTGCGTCATCTTTACCTGGGTTGACATTGGTCAAACTAAAGATGGCTAAGGGTGAACCAAGGGTATGAATACTCGCAATGGGAATACCTTGACGAAGAAGCTCGCTATTGTTCCCAGCTACACCAAAAATGCTATCGCGGATTTCCATAACATCGTTGTGGCCGGGTACTCGCGGATCATCCCAACGACTAGCAAACAAGATGTCAAACAAAATCACTGTTCCCCAACTGTGGCTGACTATGTGCAGACGATCATCAGTTTGAGCTTTGTCTAACCCGTTAGCGATCGCTTGAGTTTTTAGTCGGTTGACAACTTTTGCACCAACATGACGGCTAATATAAAGTGCAGCATCACCAGCAAATTGGATAATTTGCTGTTCCCGAAATCCTCTAAACCACATATCATCCCAATAGGATGAGCGTCTCAGTTGTCCCAACAAATTACTTTCTGCTGGTTTATTCACATCACCCCAATAAAGAGCGATTGGTTTGAGATTCCGTTGGCGATCGCCTACACTTTTTTCTAGGCGTTCAAACATCTCACGGGCGTAGTTTTCGTTACGGGTATTCACGCCATGAATAAACAACACATAGTCTGTAGCCATTTCAACACCCCTTTTCTGTAAGTTTTATCGAAACGACGATGCTGCTTAGGTCTATAAGGTTTTTAAGTACTCAATCAGTGCTTTTTTATCGTCACTGGGCAAATCAGTACCATAAAGATGTCCCTGATTAGAATTGGCAGCAACGGTCGTATCATATTTAAAACCTACACGTTTAGCTTCTGCTCCTTCGGAAATAAAGCCAACTCTTTGCGAATCGTAAACATCGTAGCCCCGATAAAAGGTTTTGGGACGACTCTCTGGTTTTGCTAACAAATCTTGCAGAGATGGAACGGAACCGTTATGTAAATATGGCGCTCTAATCCACAATCCATCCAGAGACACCGCCACATAGCCATCAGTTTTCCGTAATTGGCTAAAATCCCAAGGATAGCCATCACCAAAGTGATTGTAGGTGTCTGCGGCTTGCTGAGTCCACATATCTAAACGATGGCGGTCTGTTCCCACTTCTTCTACAGGAATGACTGTACCTGTTCTTTCACCACCAAAGGCGTGACAAGATGCACAGTTGTTAGCAAAAATTTGACTTCCTGTATTAGCTAATTTCTTATCTATAGGGAAAGGATATTCAGGTGGCGCAAGTGTAGTGATATAGTCTTCTACTCGTTGCAAATCAGCAACAGGTAAAGAATCTTTAGTTGCACCATCGCCAATTGCACCTGTTTGCACAGTTTCTTTGAGAGAAGTTTCTAAACCATCCCAATGTAAGGCAAATCCCTTGTGTAGTTTCTGATTCCAAATTGGCATCATATCGGAGTTACCGATAGTGTCATCTTTGGGCAGTTTTAAGGTGTTGAATTTCACCGGGTTAAACGGATCAATTCGACCAGGCCCCCAGTTGGGACGAGAATCCATCCAAGCAAAATCGGCACTTTGTTGTAACAAGGCTTTTTTAGTTTGGGGAATAATCAAAAACCGATAAAGTAAGTTTTCGATCCAAGAAAACTCATGATTATATTTGATTTCATCCAAAATATAATCGGCGGTAAATCTGGGGTCACTGGCGGCTGCACCCAAAAAGCGCACATAAGCTTGAGAATTGAATTTGTTAGAAGGCCCAGCCGGGAAAATATGGGGTTTTTCTAGGGGACTGGTTCTATAGGTAGCAGTATGGCAGACTGCACAAGTAATTCCCACACGAGGAAAACCAATGGTTTTTTTCGTAAAACCAACAGGGGTTTCTTTGCCTTCTTCCCAAGTAATTCCTAAAGAAGTGTAACCGCCTGGCCCTGGTAATTTATCAGGAAAGATGCGGGGTAAAACTAACCAAATCCAATAAGGTATACCTTGGGCTGGTTCTGTACCAATAGAACCATATTTAAAATGTTCTTCTGGTGATTCGTAGGTAAGCGGCACATCCCGAAACAAATGATACCAAGCTATGTAACCTACGCCCCCGACTAACAACACAAAAACTAAAGCAATGCTGGCGAGAATTCTGCCTAATTTCTCTTTAAATATTTTCATAAAGTTACATTGCTCCTTGGTAGAAATTAGGAGAATTGTTTGGCTGGTTCTTTGGCGATCGCCTCAGCATTTTCACTCCGCGTCGCTAGAGTTAAGAAAATTGCTTCTACTACACCAAAAAATAAGTCTACAAAGGCAATCGATAAAAAGCCTTTATCTTGCCCAAAAAAGAACACTGCACAAATAAAAAATGTCGAACCAAAGGCTCTAGAGGGAAATATTGATATCCAAGCCGTTGCCCGATAGCGATTAGGATCAATTGCACCTGGAATGTAAAATGCACTAATGATAAATAACAGCATTCCCGCCGTTCTTACCCAGATAATTGGGTCTGGTTGGTGCATCTTTAAAAACCACAACATTAACTCTGGAAAGAAGCATGAGGGAATCACAAACAACATATTTACAATAATTCCCAACCAAGTTACACGGCTAAACCACTTTGCATATGTATTCATGATTAGTTCCTAATTTACAGTATAAAAAATCTCCTCCACCAGCATTATTTTCTGCATAACTCCTGAATTATTTCTAAGATTACAGTTGCTTCATGTACTCAACCAACGCATCTTTTTCTGCTGGAGAGAGTTCAGTTCCATATACATGGCCGCTGTTGCTGTTTCCAGGTTTGGTCGTATCAAATTTAAAATATTGCTTGCCGTTCTCTTCAGCAATAGTTGATACAAACCCAACTTTTTCCCGATCAATTACGTCGTAACCCCGATAAAATTCTTTGGGTCGATTTTCTGGTTTTTCTAGCAAATCTCGTAATGTGGGGACTGAACCATTATGTAAATAAGGGCCGCGTAACCAAATACCATCTAGAGGTGAATTAGCATAGCCATTCGTTTTGCGGAAATTATTAAACCGCCAATCATACCCAGCGTATAAAGTATTTTGGTTAGATAAAGTTTCGTAGGTAAAAGAATTTAGGCGATGGGGGTCTGTACCAATTTCTTGAATGGGTACTACTTTACCTACATATTTTCCGCCAAAGGCATGGCAACTAGCACAATTATTGGCAAACAGTTGTTTTCCGGTAGCGGCTAAAGTTTGGTTAACTGGATAGGGATATTCGGGTGCTGGTAATGTCAACAGCCAATCAGCAACTCGTTTAATTCTATCTAAATCAATTGTGGTAGGTGTAACTCCCGCACCTAAAGCAGCACTTTTATTACGTTCATCAACAGAACTGTTATTCCCATCCCAGTGTAATTCCATGCCTTTGCGCTGTTCTTGATTCCAAATGGAAGGGAAATCCGATGTGCCGATTAATTCATCCTCACGCAATTTATCCATTGGGAAATGAAACTGAATTGCTTTATAAGGATTGAATGTATCGACTCTACCCGGCCCCCACTTTGGTTGATCATCAATAAATTTCAGTCGGCTTCTTTGATTAATTAGTGCGTCGCGGGTTTGGGGAATGGCAATAAACCGATAAACTAGTTTTTCTATTGGGTTCAAACCGCCACTAATTTTTTCAATTTCTGGCAGCATCCGGTTGGCAGTAAAGCGCGAATCGATCGCCACATCTGATAAGAATTTAATATATCCCTGCAAGTTGACGACATTAGCAGGCATAGTGGTAATGATTTGGCGATCGCTATTTGGTGTATCACGTATTGTCCCGGTATGACACACCGCACAATTCAAGCCAACACGGTTAATAAACACCCGTCGTTGCGAAAACCCAATGGGTAAGTCTTTTCCCTCTTCTTGAATAAATCCCAAGGAAGTATAACCTTTATCGGGCAATTTATCAGGAAATAATTCTGGCAGAACTTTCCATATCCAGTAGGGAACTCCATTGACTGCCTCACTACCAATGGAACCATACTTAAAATGCTCTTGGATATCAGCATAATCAACTGGGGAGTTAGATATAACAGGCCAAATTAAAAATACAACTACTGCTACAACTCCCACAATTGCAGCCACAATCCACTTAACAACCGCCTTTGTTCCCTTAACAACGGTGGGAACTAGCGTAGGGCTTGTTTGAGTCATGACGGTATTACTCTCTGGTTAATAGTCAAGAGTCAATGGTCATTTGTCATTTGTCATTAGTAAATTAATGTTGTGTGCAAATTTCTCTAAAACCTAACCCCCAACCCCTTCCCTACAAAGGAAGGGGAGAAAGAATCAAAGCCTCTCTCTGTTGTGGGGAGAGATTTGGAGAAGGGTGTAAAAATAAATTGCACACCTCATTAAATCTGAATGACAAATGACAAATTAAATATGTAATGCTGGAACTTCTGCGTTATGTTTTGCCGACTCATCACTATGAAAGACTGACATGACTTCTTTGATCATCGCATCATAGTTATTATCAAAGCGACTGAGTTCATAACAACCCAAGGGATTTTCAATGACATTGAGTAGACATTTATTGCAGTAAGTACATGGTCTATCGGGTAAGTCTTTACCTTGTTGCAGTTGTTTTGCTAAATCGTTATTAGCAATCAACTGTCGAGCAATTGTTACGCCGTCACAATAGCCTTCTTCAATGGCTTTGCGAATAAATGAACCTTGTTGAAAACCGCCAGTACACAAAACTGGAATATTAACAGCTTGTTTAATTGCTTGGGATGAAAGTAAGTTTCTACCTTGGTTTTCTGCTAATAGTTTTCTCATTGCATCATCGGCAACATAATCACCACTAAATGCTGGCGGTGGGAGTTGTCTTTTCACCCGATTCCACAAGAATTTAAAAATGGGACGTAGCAGTTTATATCGGAATAAGATGTAGTTGCGAATTGTTTGGTTCCCACTGGAAAGCATTGTGTCATAGGTTTTGGTGATGACATTAAAATTAAAATCACCAATGGGGTTAAGTGGATGAGGAAATAAACTACCTACAGACACATGAACAGCATCAGCACCGGCTGCTTCTGCCCATTTACAAATTTGTACAGATTCTTCTAAAGTATTGCCGGGTTTTTCACAAGGAATTACAGCATCGTTATAATCAATAGCACTAATTTTAAATTGCAGATGAAAATCATTACCAACTTCTTGCCGAATCGCCCGAATTACATCTAGTAAAAACCGCGCCCGATTTTCGAGTGAACCACCATATTCGTCGTTGCGATCGTTAATTCCTGAACTAAGAAATTGGTTAAATAAATAACCATTAGCACTGTGTAATTCTACACCGTCTAACCCAGCTAAACGCGCCCGTCTTGCGCCATCAGCAAACATTTGGATGGTTTCTTTAATTTCTTTCAAGGTCATTGCTTGGCAGCGCAAGCCGTGAAATGATTCAGTACGACTAGTAGAACTTAATCCTTTTAAACCATCGTTTTCTACACCACCAATGTCTTGTTGTCGTCCAGAATGGCTTAGTTGCAAAATAAATTTACAGTCGTATTCATGGACTTTTTCACCTACTTTGCGCCAAAAAGGAATCCTATCATCGCAGTGAATTGTGGCGTAGTTGGGCATAATTCTGCCGCGAATTGTTACGGGTACAAATGAAGTAATAATCGCGCCAACCCCACCACGAGCAAATTTTTCTTCCCAGTTAATTCTGGCTTGAGTACCTGAACCATCGTAGTTATCCCACCTACCAGATATACTGGAGCGAAAAATCCTGTTTTTGACAGTGAGATTACGAAATTCTAAAGGCTTAAAGATAATATCGTTCTCCATACTCTCCTGCCTGTTTGTATTAGAATCAAGTATTAAAATTATTACTGTGTAAACAAAAACTACCCAGATAACTACCATTGATAGATACTCTGGGGGTTCGATTGGAATACTTACAAGTTCAAGACTGAGTTTTTCGGATGTGAGGTCAAAGATTAAGTTTTTGTTACTTAGTTTGCTGCCTCAATATTCAACCAAAGCTTTACCAGTTCAAGGTTGAACCATGAAATGAGAATTTTTTGTAATTGAGTGAAACTAGCATCCTCAACAAATCAAATCTTAAGAAATCATTTCTTTGATATCAAGGTTAACGCAAAATTAATACAGGCTGCTGCACACAATTTGTTACAAAATTAACCTAGTGTAAAATGTCGCTTATACGATAACAAATGATATTGATGATGCCAGGATAAATTTACAATTTTTTAAATAAATCAGTTGACAAAAGAGCGGTTTTTTTAGTGACGTTTGGCTAAATTGTGTAGTAACTTCGTATATGACCGTGCCTAAAATTATGGTGCCAGATTATTTATTTGCCATTCGCCAAAAATATCTGAAGGATAGATCAGGAAAATGGCAAATTCATGGTGAAGCTTTGCTATTAAGATCCACCTAATTAGGTTTAGGTGTTACTCATAGAGAGTTATATGAATAAAATACGCCTACTGTGGAAGGGCTGTTTGGTGGTTGGCGCTGCGATCGCAATTATAATTTGCGGTTGGTACAGCACCCCAACAGCTTTAGCTGGTGAGTATGGTGAAACACCTGCTCCCATCTCCAAAGAGTATAATGATGCGGGTTATGCTGATAACTGCGATGGTATCGGATATCTCCCGCCATATACTAAAGAAAATCTCACCGACGCTGAAAAAAGAGGCCGTTGTACTTGGTACTTATGGACTGGTGGTAATGGTGAATACTATCGGGACATTGCCAAGCGCACTCACGGCAATGTTGACTTACTCCAGCTAATTGACTCGAAGTACCATGATGAGCGTTTAAAACTCTTTGGTGCAATCAACGACCCCGGATGTGAAAAAGCCACAGAACCAGATGAATATGGGTTGTTGTTGGATAAGTGTAAAGACCCTCTGTCTACTGGTGTGATTGGGTTACGTAAGTTTCCCAACCCCAAATTTGACAGATCAAAATGGAATGCTGAGAAATACGTCAAGGATGTATCAATTGAGCCTCCATATTTGATTGGACAGTCTTGCGCTATTTGTCATGTTGCTTTAGACCCACTCAACCCACCCAAAGACAAAGAACACCCCCAATGGGAAAATCTCGTTCCAGCTTTGGGTAATCAGTACATTAAGGAAGCTAAATTATTTTCGCTCAAACTTAGGGATGATAGTTTCATCAAACAAGTCTTGATGGCACAACGTCCCGGCACATCTGACACCTCAAGAATTGCTACAGATCATATTAATAATCCAAATGCGATAAATGCCATTTTTAATTTAGGCGATCGCCCCACATATCCGGAAGTGATGAACGATGGTTCTACCAAAAACGTTAATCACATTCTCAAAGATGGTGCAGACTCCACAGGTGTAGCTACAGCTTCTTTGCGTGTGTACGTCAACATTGGGATGTGTGGTGACTATTGGCTAAAACTGCACGAAGCTATGTTAGGTCGAACTCCCCAACGTCCTTTTGATATTGAAACCGCCAGAAAGAATTGCGAAGGCTGGAGACAAACAGAAGCACGTATGGCTGATGCAGAAGCATTCCTCAAAACTATCAAACCGATGCACCTCAAAGATGCACCCGGTGGTGATGCTTTCTTAACCAAAGATGAAAAGGTTCTCGAACGTGGCAAGATAGTTTTTGCTGATACCTGTGCATCTTGTCACTCTAGTAAAAAGCCACCTGCTGAAATTGCAGCTGACCCCCAACAAGCGAAGAAGTGGTACGAAGAATCAGTACTCAGTAGCAATTTCCTTGACCATAACTTCTTATCTGATGACCAACGCTACCCAGTCACACTACTTGGTACTAACATTTCCCGTGCTTTAGGAACCAACGCAACTAAAGGCCATATTTGGGATCAGTTCTCTTCCAAAACTTATAAAGAACTACCTTCTCCTGGTCAATTAACGCTGTATAATCCCTTCAACGAAGCCAAACCAATCAATTTCCAAATACCAGAAGGCGGCTTAGGATATTACCGCACACCTTCACTCATTAGTATTTGGGCAACAGCACCATTTCTCCATAACAACACTTTAGGTTTATATAACGAAGATCCTTCTGTGCAAGGTAGGATAACAGCCTATAACGATGCGATGGAAAAACTGCTGTGGCCAGAAAAACGGGAAAACATTATCAGCAGAACTGACCGCAAAAGTAAATTAGATTTACCCCCAGGAGATCCAAATCCGAGATTGCGTTTACCTGTACCTAAAGGTATGCCTGTAAACTTGTTGGCAAACGTCAATATGAGAGAAGCAATTACTTCTCTTAATTTGGGTAACTTATTCCAAGACTTAAGACCAGAAGGTGGCATCAAAGGTAAACTCGCCCGCGTATTATTGAGAGCGAATAAATCTCCTGACTTCATTGAAGATAGAGGTCATACTTTTGGTTCTGATTTGTCTGATGAAGACAAAAAAGCACTCATCGAGTTTGTGAAGACTTTCTAAGCAACTCGTCAGAATGCTTGGCATTTCACTAGTCGTTCCTAAGTTATACTTGGGAACGATAAATATTTGGAATAAGAGTCAAGAACAATGATTCTTATATAAATAAATAACCAATAAAAAATAATAAATATGGAGGCGATAAATGCAATATTTACCAATTATTTATGTACGCGGCTATGCAGGTACAGATAAAGATGTTGACCAAACGGTGAATGATCCATTTTATGGATTTAATAGTGGTTCAACTCATATTCGGGTGGGAGAAAAAGGTACTCCGGAAAAGTTCTTTTTTGAGAGTCCCTTGTTACGTTTAATGACTGACCACGGCTATCGTCCTGTGTTTGATAATAAGCAGTTGAGCAGTAATATCAAAACTATTTGGATTTATCGATTTTATGATATGACTTCACCGAGTTTTGGTGAGGAAAAAACCATCAGGCTAGAAATGGAGGAAATTGCTGAGGGTTTACGAGATTTAATTAATGTCGTGAAAAAGGAAAGTGGTGCAAACAAAGTTTATTTAATTGCTCATTCAATGGGTGGACTGGTCTGTCGGAGTTTGATTCAAAAAATTTATCCAGATCATGGTGAAAAAGCTGAAGACCATATTGATAAATTATTTACCTATGGTACACCGCATGGGGGAATTTATTTTCAAGTTGGCGGCGGTTTAATTGAAGGTATCAGAGATACTTTGAAATGGAATAACTCTGATGATTTTGGCCCGCAAAGAATGTATGAATATTTCACTCCCAAAGTGAAGTTAGTGCCAGAATTACCCCAAGATTTTGATACTCAAAGTCTGGATAATGCTTTTTCGCCAGACAGGGTTTTTTGTATTATTGGTACAAATGCGCGTGATTATGAAAATGCTGCTGGCTTTTCACAAAAGGCTGTAGGGCCGCAGAGTGATGGGTTAGTGCAGATAGATAAAGCTTATGTCAGAGGAGCGCATCGCGCTTATATTCATCGGACTCATGGCGGCCGCTATGGAATGGTAAATTCTGAGGAAGCTTATCAAAATCTGCAAAGATTTTTATTTGGTGATATCAAGGTAAAGCTGTCTCTAAGTAATGTAGAATTAAGCGATCGCCAAAATACTTTTTATCAAATGGAAGTTCGGGTGGCTTTGCGTGGTCTTCCTACTCCCATACACGAACAAGCCATTGACCGTTATTGTCCCATCACGGTGGAATTAATGCGGGATAAGCCTGTACCTTTGTTTACAGCTTTCTTAATTCCCCGTTATGCAGTGAACGCCGATAGTACTTGTAGATATGCAATTCGTTTGGCGCTGCATTCTTTTACAAAAAAAGAAAGAGATTGGTTGTTTGATAGCCACATTGACCAGCTACCTTTGTGGTCTGATTATTTAATTGTGGATGTTATAGCTGAAGATAATATATACAAGGCGAAATATTGTTGGAACTCTGAAAGTTTAGAGCCGAATATTGATTTAAGTTTAGGTGCTGATATTCTCTTACCCCAACGTGGTCGAGATGTTGTTGGTGCGAAATCAGCTATCAAGTTAGAAATTTCGCAATGGCAATAATTGTAGCGTTTAGGTACAAAGTTTGTCTGTTAAGAATGAGTGTAAGGGTTTAGAGGCTAAGGGTGTAAAGGTTTGGAAGACCTACACTCTTACAGGGAAATCAAAAAATTTTTGAATTTTGACTTGATTTTACCCATTCACCCTCTCTTAAACCCTTAATTTTAGAGGTACACGAAGAGGAGAGGTGTTAGGAAACATGATTGATGTGGCTGTAGTCAATTGTCAGAGTAATTAATAACCAAACTATTTTTGTTTGCTAGATTCTAACTAAGGTAAAGTTATGCAAAGCGATCGCAGAAAAACTGCCCTAATTACTGGTGCATCTGGTGGGATTGGTTATGAGTTTGTGAAGTTATTTGCTCAAGATAAATACAATTTGGTATTAGTTGCCAGAAGTGAGCAGAAACTCCATCAAATTGCTGCTGAATTAAGAACTAACTTTAGGATTGAGGTCAAAGTTATTGCTAAAGATTTGGCGAATCCTACTGCGCCAGAAGAAATTTTTGCTGAGTTACAACAAGCATCAATTAAGGTTGATATTCTGATTAACAATGCGGGATTTGCCAGCTATGGTTTGTTTAACGAAACAGATTTAACTGCGGAATTACAAATGTTGCAAGTTAATGTGATGTGTCTGACTCATTTAACCAAGCTGTTCCTCAAAGATATGGTGAAGCAAGGTTATGGCAAAATTTTGAACTTGGCTTCAACTGCGGCTTTTCAACCAGGCCCTTTAATGGCGGTTTATTATGCCAGTAAGGCTTATGTATTATCATTTTCAGAAGCGATCGCTAATGAATTAGAAGGTACAGGTGTATCTGTAACTGCACTTTGTCCAGGGCCGACAGAATCAGGTTTTCAAAAACGCGCCGCAATGGAAGACTCCAAACTTGTCAGTGGTCAAAAAATTATGGATGCAGAAACTGTGGCTAAAATCGGCTATGATGCCTTATTTGATAACAAAACCGTAGTTGTTCCTGGCTTGAAAAATAAACTCCTTTCTGAAAGTGTGAGATTTACACCCAGAAAGCTTGTGACCAAAATTGTCAGAAGTATGCAAGAAAGTAAATAAGACAAGGGGGATAAGCGGGACAAGGGGGACAAGGGGGACAAGGAAGACAAGGGAGAGAAGAGAGCGGTATTTCTACCTTGTCTCCCCCCTCTCAGGACTCAGCACTCAGCACTTTTCTCGCATCAGGATTTACACTAATACACAACTTACTAAGTACGGTGTTAGGCTGAAGTCCTTAAATACCAACTGTGTAAATTCTGATGTCATGTCTAAATTAGTATCAGCTTTATTAATTACCGCTACTTTGCTATTAACCGCCAGCCATGACTCGAAAATTTCATTGGCTGGAACTTGTGCTTCTAACTGTGGTAAGGCTCCACTTCAATTTACACCAGGACAACGTGTCCGCGTGCAAGTGGTGAATAGAACTCCCCGTGTGCTGAAACTACAAAAGCCTTCCATTACTGACCCCATTTCCCTCAGTCCCGGACAGATTTTATATCTAGATCAGTTAGAAGGTACAGAACCCAACACATCTTTAATATTTTGGGATGAAACGGGTAGGTCAATCGAAGCTAATCTTTCTCGACCGAGTTTAGCTACTTTGCGCGTAGAATTGCGGCCGACTTGGCGTGTTCCTGGCGATCGCTCAGTGTACATTCAAGATGATGGTAGAATCAACGTACTTTAAGATAGTAATCAGAGATACGAGGGAGACAAGGTAGACAAGGTAGAAAGATTTTCGGAAACTACAGCCGCATATTCATAAGGGATTTCCAAGAAATACATTATTCAATCTTGTGGGGTGGGCTTCTAGCCCGCCCTTGGCTAGGGGCGGACAAGATGTCCACCCCACAAGAAAAATTGTATGTTTTTTTATTTGGAAGTCCCTAAAATATTGTAGAGACGTTACATGTAACGTCTCTACATTGCTTTGGATTTCATGCTTATACATCATTTACCCAAAACAAGCTGTATATTCCTTCAACAATCAACTCAAAGTGTTATTGCTATCTATTGCTTCGCTCCCATTTCTAATACAACACTACGCATAAAATCGATGCGCTTCTCCAAATCTAATCGTTCAACATTTTCTACAAAGTCATTTGTTTCTTCAGGTAGTTCATAATCAGAAGGTACAGTAATAATCTGATTACTTTCCATACCTTGCGCTAGGCGTAACCACAATTCTAATTTGCCACTAGAATGCAAGGCGGTATAAGCACGGCTAATATCACTGTTCGTACAGCCAGCAATATCACGTTGCGCTTGTAATTGCTGTTCTCTTGGCAAAGCCAGAATTTGGTCATACACTGCATTAGCTGTATCTACTTCAGCAGCTACGTTTCCCGAAGGAAGTATTTCATCTTTGATATCAAGATAGCCAAACCACAGTAAAGCTAATTGAGTATCAACATCAAATTGGCGAAATTGTTCTACAGCTTGTCTGGTGCTTTCGTCGGTTGCGTAAGTCATAATATATCTCCGATCGCTTGGATTACACTAAGTAATTAAAATTACTCAGGACAGTTAACTGTCGCTCACTCTCAAAATGCTATAAATCAAGCGTTGTGGTTTAACCCTACCGGAGATATAAATAAGTTCTGTCGCTTTTGACAGATGTAAATAATACACTAATCCTTTGTCAGCACAAATGACCAATGAAGATTTATTTAATAATTTGAAATTCACCATCTTTAGGTGAAACTAAAAAAACCAAGTCTTGAATGTTTTGGTCATTAACTAGGCGATCGTGATTCTGATCAAACCTGACTTTAGTTTGAGCGCCTTCCACTACAAAATCAGGCTTGCTGAGTTCTTCATATAAACGTTTACGAGTTAAATTATTTCCACTTCTCTTTAAACCTTCCACAAGTGCTTGAGTTGCATCGTATGTCATAGCACTAGCAAAGTTAATATCTGTATTGTCTGTACTTTCCCAAAGTTCTTGCGATTTCTGCTCAAATATAGACAAATTATTCCCATCATTTCTATGCCAATGAACAGCAATAATTAAATTGCCAAATATGTCTTTTCTGCTTGATATATCTTCCAAGTAAGCAGTAGTTCCAGATAAAATAATTCTATCTTTGTTATTTGCTAATATCTTATCAATTTCTCGACTTAAAATATCATTACTAATTGGTAAAAAAATTGCATCAGCTTGTTTATTATTGGCTTCTTGTAAACACTGTGTCATGACAATAGGATTATTGATTTGATATTCAGCAAAATCACATTCTGTCACAATGCTTCCTTGTGGAGAAACTGCCTTTTTAAATTCTTGACTAAAAGAAAAACTATAAGGATCTAAATGATTAAAAAATATAGCAATCTTATTACGTTTTTGTTTCAAGCTATAATTAGCTAAAGCTTTAGCAAAATGTGAGTCAACTGGAGAAACTCGAAAGACATAGTTATTAATATTTAAAATTTCTCTTTTGTTAAATTTAATACCTCTAATTGCAGTGCTAGTAGGAGAAATACTAACTAATTTATTGTCTCCCAGTTGTGCATTGCCGTAAATTTTTCCTGCCTCCCAAGTCATTAAGCTATAGTAATGACCGATAACTCCAATAATGCTTTTATCTTGTACAATTTTTTCGGCAACTTCATGAGCAGTATCTACATTTTGTTCATCATTACAAAGCTGGATTAATAATAATTTGCCATTAATTCTGTTTCGAGTTTGCGTATTAATGTCGTTTTGAACAACCGCGACTCCACGCAAATAATTTTCTATGCCAACACCATTATTTGGGAGAATTGGTAGACATATTGCGACTTTAATAAACTTGCCATTTTTGGCTGCGATCGCATTATTTAAGTAAATCCTGACTTCTGGTTTATTAGGGTCATTTTTGAGATAATCAGAAAAGTTTTGAATTGCTAAATCATATTCTCCCTTTTTAAAGGCAACTGTTCCTTGGTTAAAATTTCTTTGACCTAAAATAGTTGGTTTAGATTCTGGTTGTAAAAGTGATTTTTCTCCACAGCTAAACAGAGGATCATCAATACAAATTGGTGTAGCTTTCCATAAAAAATAAACCCAAGTAGCTAATCCTAAAAATAAACTTCCTAAACCTCCTAGTAAGATTATTTTCCATAATGCTACAGATTTTAACGATGAATTTGGGGATGGCTGTTGTCCAGAATTTTCTGGTGTTAATAAATTGTGAGGTGGGTTTGTTGATGAATTTTGAGATGGTAGCTGTACAGGTGTTTCTAAGTTCAATAATGGCGAAGATTGATTGATAAAGTTAGAGTCAGGTAGTGGTGTTGGTGCTGATATTGTTTCGTTATCTAACGCCACCATTACTTGACGCGCTGACTGGAAACGATAGCTAGTTTCCGCCGCCAGCATAGTATCTAAAATGGTAGCTAGTCGGTCACTGACATTAACATATCTTCGCCAACTCCAGGTATCGCCAATTCGCAAGTTCTCTGGGGTTTTTAATGTGAGCAAACAAACACAAGTTGCAGCCAGAGAATATAAATCTGAAGATGGAGATACAGCTAAACCTGCTCGTTGTTCTGGTGAAGCATAACCCGGTGTTGATATAGCAATAGATTGTTCTGCGGGTACACCTGCGATCGCTTGTTTTACAGCTCCAAAATCTATAAGATAAGGTACTCCTGTTTGCTCCAGAATAATGTTCTCTGGTTTAATATCCCTATGGATTAACATCATAGTTTGTTGACTATGAATATAATCTAAAACTGGCAAAATTTGCCGCAGAAAATTCACAATCTCTTCTTCTGTCCATTGCGTGTTCTTTAAGTGTCTGAGATTGCTGCCGTGAATATAATCTTGTACTAAATAAAATCCTATTTGGGTTTCACCTGCTTGTTCAGATTCTTCTAAATTTGGTGCAGAAATTTCAAAAGAATCCCATAATCTAGGAATTTGTGGATGATTTAACTTCCGCAGCGTTTGGGCTTCTCTTTTAAAAGAATTTTGGATGTATTCTAACTGTGCAGGTGTCCACGGTGCATTAGAAATATTTGTGAGTCGTAATTGCTTAATTAAACATTCATGTTCTAAATGAGAATCCCAGGCGCGAAATGTTCTACCAAATCCCCCACTACCGATTTGTTCTAAAGCTAAGTAGCGAGTCTTTAAAACAAGTCGCATTCCACAATTACTACAAAATTTCTGTTTACCTTTAGCATAACGAAATTCATCAGGAATATCGTTTTCTGGGGTGCGACAGTTAGGATTTGTACAGTAAACTTTCATAGATTAGCCTAGAGGTAGAACAAAGTAATAAATTTCCACCTGTGTTGAATGTTAGCAATTTGACAATAACCAGAACACACCAGAAAAATCGAAACTATACTAGTTTCTAGCTGAGTAAACTATAAACAACCGACCTAAACCCTAAATTTTAAACATTTGGGATGTGGTGCTAGATACTACGGTACAGTTATTATTGCATTTTTTTTGACTTTTCCGTAACTCCGTAGCCATAAACAAAAGCTAGAAAAACTGCGTAATTATGTACTCAAAAGTTTGACCCAACCTAGAGAAGAATGAACAGCATTAAATAAACGCTTGTCCGCAGTCCATAACTCGATATTTAAGCGTTCTGCTAAAGCCAGATAATGGGCATCATAGGTTGCAGCTAGGGAATGACGCTGTGCAATCTGATAAGCTTGCTGATGTAGTTCCGCATCTCCATAAAATATCACACCAATACTGACTGCTCTCTCTAAAAGTTCTCCACCTTCTGCTTGGGTAACTTGTCCAGCAAGCGCCGCACGATGAAAAGCATTACAAACTTCATAAATTAGCAATGTTGGCGCAACCATTTTATATCCTTCTATTTGCCACTGATACAATTTTTTTTGATAGATTGAATCCGGCTGAATATCAGTCAATAAACGTATGATAAAACTAGCGTCAACACAAACCATTGCGTTTGTCATCTGTTAGGATTCTCTTCAAAACAAGCACGTAGCAATTCATCTTGTTGAGCAGTACGTTCATCTCTGGTGATATAAATATACTCATCTAAAACAGGCTCAAAAGATTTACCTTCTCTCCTTTGAAAAATTTCTCTATGAATCTGCTCTCGTTTTTGCTGTTCTTCATAAAAAAGTCTTTGCTGCTTTAACTTTTCTTCTAAAAAAGCTTGTTCTTCAGGTGTCAACGATTGAATAATTTGTGCTAAAGATTCAACTAACTTTAAATTCATAACACCTCTTCGTTTCCATAGCAGGGAAATCGTAAGTTGAGGATAGATTGTGTACAGTTATTATTGCATTTTTCGAGATAATACCATTAAAAGCTACTGGGTCTAGCTTTTACTCAATGTAACATCCAACTACACATTAGCTGTTGGTTATTACATCAACGCAAAAACTAGACCCAGTATAAAATTTTAGACAACTAAATTTTTAATCTTAGCGTCTGTTACCACCACGGTAAGGCACTGCGGCTAAATAATCGATATCAAAGGATGAGATTCTTTGAGCGTAGTTACCGCTAGGATTAATCGCTGCTGCCAAATCTGCAAATTTGCGTGGGTCGCCTTCGGCCAAGCGTTTTTCTTGGAACTTGCGGGTATAGAATTTTTCCAAAGTAAAGCGCCAGTCGGTTTGAACTGTACCTACTTTTTCTTGGAAGTCTTCGCCGTAGCGAGGTGTCACCAAGTTGTGAGGACGGTCTGCCAAGCGTTTGCGTTGGTAGGGTACGGTGTTCTCACCAAAGGCTTGATTGTATTCTTCGCTGTCCAAAATAGCATCAACAAAGCCACCAAAACCTTTGGTTCCAATCACAATTGACCAAGCAATTTCTTCTTCTTTGTTGTAAGAAGAACGACCTAATAAACGTTTGAGGGTGATGTCAACTAAACGGTAGTTATTATTGACAGAAACAACCAAACGATAAAAAGCTTCAGACTTAGCTAAACCCCGGATAAAATCACGCACAGAAATTGCGCCAGTTTTGAGCTGAGATTCTAAAGTTACTTGGCGGTTGAACTTGAGAATTTCATGTTCGCTGAAAACTTGGCGATAAGCTGCCCAAATGATGTTTTGGATATCAGTATAAGAACTGACATCTTCTATGCGATAGATATATGGTGTATTTTCGTTTTGGTCAGCAATACCAAAGCTTTTAACACGGTGGTTTTGACTGCTGGGTTTGTATTCAAGTAACGGCAGTGCCATGCTGCTTTTTTCCTCTTATTAAAAGATTACACAGAGATTTAGCTGGTGATCAATGAGGAGGTTTGATGACTCAAATCCTCACTCATGCTTTATCTATTGTCCCGCATTAGGTTAGAACCCAGTATGAATTCCTAACCAATTTAGTACCAACAAGAAAGTTATGCCTGCGGACATTACAAGCAATACACCTAATAGTGCAGCCCCATCAACATTTTGACTAGGTAGATACGACAAGGAGCGATAACCGCCACCTTTGACAATACCTGCGCGTTCTCGATAGTCAGCACCATAGCGGGGAGTAAAGCTGAATGGTCGGTCTATGGTCATGCGTTTGCGCTGATAAGGTACAGTGTATTCACCAAAGGTTTGGGCATATTCTTCACTGTCAATCAAAGCATCCACAAATCCATGCCAACCGCGAGTGGCAATTTGAATAGACCAGGCTATTTCTTCTTCACGATTGTAAGGAGAGCGACCTAACAACCGTTTTAAGCACATTTCTACCAGCCGGTAGTTATTATTGGGTGTGACTACTAGCTGATAAAATCGCTCTGATTTAGCCAATCCTCGGATAAAATCTTTAACCGTAATTGACCGATTTTTAAGTTGGGTTTCTAGGGCGATTTGGCGGTTAAATTTCAGAATTTCCTGCTCGTTGAAGACTTGGCGATAAGCTGCCCAAATGAGCATTTCAATTTCGCTAGGAGAGTTAGCTGTTTCTGTACGGTAGATATAAGGTGTATCTTCGTTAGTATCTGCTGCACCAAAGCTACTAACTCTTTGATTTTGAGTTGTGGGTTTGTATTCCAGTAAAGGTAATGCCATACTAAAGACCGCCTTAAGAATAAAGTTGGCATCTTATAAATTTTGGATTTTGCGAAAAGTTGCTTGGGCGGGTTTCCCACGCCAGTCGCTACAACGGAGGGAACCTCCACAACGCGCTGGCTCGACTTGAGCAAACTTTTCAAGACGGATTTTGGATTTTAGATATATCTATCAATCCATTGGTCTCCATTCTTTTTCCAAGTGACCTTTTTATACTTTTATCAAACCACTGAAAAATAGCCCTTAGCGCACGGGGAAGTTAGCACTGGAACTAATCGACACCGGGATACCTTGGGGTACGGTTTCTCTGGTGGTGTCGGGAATTTTGATGTTGGTGAGGTTAACTGGCGTGTAAGTAACTTGTTTGATGCTGAGGGAGTTAGCCAAAGCCAAGAAGTTTTTAATGTCTCCTTCTTTGTAGCGAGCATCTTCTAGCTTGTCGCGCCAGTAGTTACCGTAGCGGGGGGTGACTAGGTTGAAGGGTCTATCTTTATAACGGCGGCGTTGGTAAGGTACGATGTTTTCGCCAAAGTTGGTGAGATATTCTTCGGAGTCTATTAGAGCGTCAACAAAACCATCCCAACCAGCTGTTGCTATTTTGATTGACCAAGCAATCTCTTCGTCTTTATTATAAGGCGCACGACCTAAAAAGCGTTTCAGGGCAATTTCTACTAAACGGTAGTTAGAATTTGTCTCGATGACTAAACTCCGAAAGGCTTCAGATTTGGCTAGACCGCGAATAAAGTCACGTACAGTGATGGCACGATTTTTGACCTGAGACTCTAAATTGCCTTGGCGGAAGAATTTCAGGATTTCATGTTCGCTGAATACTTGACGATAAGCTGCCCAAATTAATTCTTGAACATCGCCATCACTAGCACAGTTTTCGATGCGATAGATTCTGGGGGTGTTTTCGTTAGGGATTTCGTAACCAGGGACGCGCTGGTTTTGAGAACTGGGTTTGTATTCTAGTAGAGGTATTGCCATAGTTTTAGGGTTTGTCCTTTGTCATTTGTCCTTTGTCATTTGTTAATACTGACTTTTGACGACTGACTACTCAGGTTGTCTTAGTGCCAGGAAGATAACGGTAAGGTAGGGCAACGGCTGTAGGTTTGACGGTTGGTTGGGGAGTACCACCTTCACGGCTGTTGTCGGGGATATTCATATCTCTAATTTGGGAGACAACGGAGGCGGTTATGCGTTGATAATTGCGTTCGTTGGTAATGATGTTCCCAGCCATTGCCATGAAGTTGCTAGGAATTACGCGCCGAATTTCTTCTTTGGTGGCATAACCTGTGGTGCGGGCGCTGTAGAAGGAACGACCACCCAGGAAGTTGAGGGTTTGGCGATCGCGCCAGTAAGCGTCGTAGCGTGGGTTAACTAAGTTAAAGGGTCTGTCTTTAAAGCGGCGGCGTTGGTAAGGTACGATATCATCTCCAAAGTTTTGCTGATATTCGTCGCTGTCTAGCAATGCGTCGATAAACCCGTGTAAACCTTTGGTGGCAATGACAATTGACCAGGCAATTTCCTCATCTTTATTATAGGCAGCCCGACCCAAAAACCTCTTTAAGGTGATATCTACTAAACGGTAGTTGGAGTTGATATCTGCTACTTGGGTGCGGTAAACTTCCGATTTACCCAAGCCGCGAACAAAATCTCGGACGTTAATTGCCCGATTCCGCAGTTGTGATTCTAAAAAGGTTTGGCGGTTGCTTTTGAGAATAAGTTGTTCGCTGAAGATTTGCCGATAAGCTGCCCAGATGATGGCATCAATATCTTTATCGTCAATGGCAGCAGATAAGCGATAAATAGTTGGGGTATCTTCGTTGGGTACTTCGTATCCTTCTACCCGTTGGTTTTGGGAACTTGGTGAATATTCAAGTAGTGGTATTGACATATTTACTTTTACCTTGTTTTATGGTAGACAAACAAGCTTATTAACGATAAGCTAGTTGCACACGAGCGCGGACGGATTTTTCGGCATCGGTTGTGAGCATTTCGTTGAGTCTGGCGAAAATAGGCTGTTGTAAATCGCTATTTTTTGCCAAGGCTTGTAAACCCACAACGGCAGCATACCGAATTGACCATTCAGAGTCTTGAGAAATAAATATAAGGGTTTCTAAGGCTCTTTTGGGTGCTGTATGGCTTTCGGGAAAATCTAGCTTATGCCAGTGTAAGTTTCCTAAACCTTTGGCAGCAGCACGGCGGACACTAGGGGCAAAGTCTGTAGCAGCTGCACTGACTAATAAATCTAAAGCACGAGGGTCTGCGATCGCCGCTAAGGTGCGAATCGAATAAGCCCGCGCGCCATAGTTGTAGTCATCAATTTGAGATATTAGCTGCGGTACTGCCACTTCTCCCATTTCTGTGAGGGCGGCGGCGGCTACTACTGCGGCGGCTGGATTGTTATATCCAAACACGGCAATCAAAGTAGGAATTGCAGCTATATCTTTTGTGGCTGCCAAGTTCTGCACTGCTGTCACCATTTTTGCTGGTGTATCTGCTAGGGCGACGGCACGAATTAGTTCTTCAGTCATTGGTCGTTAGTCATTGGTCAATAGTCACTTGTCATCAGCTTTTGACCAATGACAAAAGACAAAAGACAAGTGACTATAAAAGTGAATCCATCAAGTTCATTACCCGAATTGCATCATCAGATACAGCAAGTTTCTCTAACTCATCTGTTAATTGATGCTCTAGCAATCCTTTGAGGGCAATAAGTTTGAAGCTATTTTCGACCTGAGCTTGAGCGATCGCTTCTGCTGCTGCCAAATACCCAATTGCACCCAAATCCCCTAAGACAACGCGGCGTAATTTCAGATCACCTGTTGCCAACATTTTCACTAACCTGTCTCCGTAGATAGGGTTTCGTGTGAGTTGGTACATGGCTCTGGCTGCGGCGCATTGTACTCGTGGTAATGGATGCTCTAGGAAAGGCTCTATGAGTGGAGTTGCCTCAGTGGAGTTGATGGCTCCCAAGGCTTCTAGGACTGCTTCGTAGGGCTGGGTTAGATGAGGGAGTCCCGGTACTTGCACGGCCTCGGCTACACCCCCATCTAACATTTTGATCAGTGCTGGTGCGGCAGTGCGATCGCGCAGCATTTCTAAAGATTGGGCAGCCGCTTCGCGCACATAGAAATCAGAACATTCTAGGCATTCAATTAAGCTTGGTACTGCTCTGGCATCACCTAACTTACCTAATGCTCTAGCTGCATTCCGGCGCAGAGGATAACCTCCGAGTTCTGTTCTATCAGCTTCATCTTCTAATGCTGCAATTAACGCATCTACAGCATCTGCGCTGTTAACCCGGAACTTGCCCAGCCACCAAGCTGCATAATAGCGGAGACTTAAATCTGGTGATTGCAGGTTAGCGATCGCTATATCTGGTGTGAGCTGAGGCCCGTTCTCTGGGGCAATTTGCTCCCCACTGGGTTCTATCATTGCCAGGGGATTATTCCTCGTCAGCAGTTAATGGCTCAATCTTGACGATTTTGCCACCCAGACGGGTAATTCTTTGGTATTCTTCATTCATCCGGCTATATGGCACGGTAATAAATACGCTACCGCTATTGCGAATGTTGTATTTATTTCTGTCAGTTTCGGAGTTTTGCCGCAAGCCTACAACTTCGTAGCGAAACACACGACTAGCAGAAGAAGAAACGCTACTAGCACCCAATGTGGTTTGACCGAACATTACTTCTATATCTCCTGTTTGGTTTACAATCCCTAGAGCAGCAATTTAAGCTGGGGTAACGCTGGCTATTTTGCCACCTTGCTTATGGATTTGCTGAATTTTTTCAGAAAGACGTTCGTAAGGTACGATAAAAGCTGTGCTGCTTCTTCTCACACTCGGATAGCCGGGATTGCGAAGTCCTGTAACTTCAATCCGGTAAACACGATCAGCTTGCCCGACAGCGTTGCCTAAATTCCGCTTCGGAGCTAAGTCTGCTGTTGCACGGAAACTCCAGTTGCTATTGCTGCCGGAGGGGCCAACAATTGAAGATGCTAGATTGCTCGCTAATTCCCGCGCTAACCGTGGCTTTTTACCTTCTACTTGGGCGCGATCGCTATTGGCATAGCCTCTGTATAACCGGAATATCCGGTTAAATCCTACTGTCTTCTGCCCAGGCTGAGTTTCAAAACCACGATAGTAAGGTACGATGTTATCGCCAAAGTTGTTTTGATACTCTACAGAATCAATGTAAGAGTCAATTTCTGCGTCGTAGCCTTTGTTTTGGTACAAGTCGAGGTGATAAACAACTTCTGACTCATCGTAAGGAGCGCGACCCAACAAATGCTTATAGTTGAGTTCGATCAACCGAGTTTGGAAGCTGTTATAGAAAAACTTGGTTTTGTAGAGTTCTGATTTGGCAACGCTACGCACAAACTCCCGCACTGTCAGGTTTCCATCCCGCAGGAGTGATTCTGCGCTTACAAGGCGTTCTGATGCCATGATGTAATCATTACCCAAGACTTGCCGATACACGGCACGAATCACGGCTTCGACTTCTTCTTTGCTGGCGTTGGGGCGCAGTTCAACTCGACGTGCTTCGCTGTATGGCTCTGTCCCTAGCCTAGATGCTGCTGCTGTAATTGCCATCTTTTATCCCCTTATTGATGTTCGGCGGTTTCGGCCGACTGCTTGCTCAAAAAAGCTTTTTACCTATCCCTACATAAAACTATGCCCGGAGCTTGATCCAACTGCTAGGTGATTTCCATCCAGCACTTGCATCCCTCTCCGGGCAGAAAACTATCTAGCTGAGAGCGTTGATAGCGTAGTCGATGTAGGTGTTAGCTTCGTTAGCAGCTTGACCAGACAAACCATGATTAGCTTTGATGTATTTCAGAGCTTCTACGTACCAGCTAGGAGATAAATCAAAGGAGCTGTTGATTTCAGCCAAACCAGCAATCAGGTATTCATCCAAGGGGCCAGTACCACCAGCTACTAAGCTGTAGGTGATGATGCGGAGGTAGTGACCAACGTCACGAGCGCACTTGGATTTACCACGGCTGTCAGCAGCAAAGTTAGGGCCGGGTGTTTGGGTGGTGTAGGGGAATTTTTGGTAAACAGCTTGGGTTGCACCGTCAATCAAGCGTTGAGCGTTGGAGGTCAAACCACGAGCAGCTTCCATGCTGGCAGCAGCACGTACATAACGACCGTTAACAGCTTGTAATTCGGTGTTGCTCAGGAAACGTCCTTGGGTATCAGCAGCTGCGATAGCTTCGGTAATTGGTGTTTTAACCATCTTTTCAAATCTCCTTGGTATTTTTTAGTCTTTTTACCTGGTTGCCTAAATACTTTCGTATTGAGACGTTGGACTACTATTAAGCAACAGCAGCAGCAGCACGATCAAAGTAGCTTGCTACTTCGGAGATCAATGCACTGCAATCACCTTTGGTGATACCGTTGGGATCGTTAGCGATCGCAATAGCTGCATCTTTCATTTTTTGAACGCCAACAGCTACGGAAGAACCAGGAGTACCTAGAGCGTTGTAGGTTTCACGCAAGCCGTTCAAGCAACGATCATCCAGGACACTTGCATCACCAGCCAAAATAGCGTAGGTTACATAGCGCAAAATGATTTCCATGTCGCGCAAGCAAGCAGCCATACGACGGTTGGTGTAAGCGTTACCACCAGGAGCGATCAATTGGGGTTGTTCTTCAAACAAAGAACGAGCAGCGTTGGTAACGATCGCAGAAGCGTTGCTGGTGATCCGGTTAACAACATCTAGGCGCTTGCTGCCATCTTTAACAACAGCAGATAGAGCATCCAATTGCTCGTTGCTCAAGAACTCGCCTCTAGAATCGGCTTGAGAAGTTACCTTGGTGAATACATCTAATGTCATGGACTCTAATCTCCTAATTCCTTAGTTGAGAGATGTCTCGATTAAAACTGGTAATGTTTTATCAATTTAGGATGGAACCTAACAGACCAAGTAATCATTTCTCGTTTTGCTGCTCTCAAGTCCGCCTGTTGCTTCATGAGGAAAATTATGAGAACTAGGGTTTGTTTTATGAGAAACCAGCAAACTTTACGAATTGATTGCCTTGTTTATGTTCTGTCTGTTATTTACCCCTCCAGCTTATGTTTATACAACGCTATAGATCCTTTATTTGTTACAAATTGTGAATAAATAAGTTGCAGTCATAAGAACCACCTCAAATCCTTTACATACAAGGGCTGTAACTGAGAGAATCCGCTTTTTTCTGTTACACAACTTTATATTTGATAATTTTTTCCAAAAATATTGCGTGTTTAATATTTTCTTAAGCTTCTTAGAACCCTTACTGAGCAAGATATTGCTGTTTTACATCAGTTGTCGCATCCGGAAGGTTATTGTGAAGAAACATAAAATAAATATTTCGCAACATTTTTGTGAGTGCTGGGTTTAGGGTCAAGAGACGATTCTCATCGGTCATAGGTCATGGGTAATTTGTTCGTTTTCCCTGACTCCACGGCTAAAGCTACGCGCGATCGCACCACAGGATCGGTTTCTTGAGCGATCGCAGTTTGTAAAGCCGCCTTTGCTTTTGGTGTCGCCAATTCTTGTAAAGACACAGCCGCCGCATAACGCAGTCCCCAATCTTCAGGAGAAACCAAAGCCCAAATTAATTTTTCTTGGACACAACCAATCACTTCTGCATCTTGAGAATTTATAGCAATTTTTCCTAACCCGCGTGCTGCAATTCGGCGCACATTACCTTGGCAATGATTTGCTACAGTTGTCCCCAAAACTTCCGCTAACAAATCCATTGCCTCATCTGAACCAATTTGAGCTAAAGCTTGAATAATATATGCTTGCAATCCCTGATCACGAGAAGTTTCATAAGTAGCAATTAAGGGTTTTACTGTTGCATTTCCCAACTTAACTAAAGCCTCTACCGCCGCATTTCTTACCATTGGGTGATGATGAGTTAAAGCTGTAATTACTGCATTGATAGAGTCGATTTCTGGAGTATCAGCAACAGCTATAGCGGTAATTGATGTAATTGCTGCTTCTGGTGTTGCAGCCTGATTAATTTGGGCAATTAGTTGCTCATTCATGGTTCTGCTCACTGATAAAAAATTGCATGGCAAAAAAGTAAAAAGGTAAAAGGCAAAAGTAAAAATAATTTTTTGCCCTGGAATTTGCAAAAAATCAATGATTTATCTTATGGAGCGTTCATCCTGCCTACTATATATTAAGGGACACTGATGATATCCAGCCCACAAGAAAATTTAAGTTTTTAATGAAAATTCTTTTTTACTTTTGCCTTTTTACTTTTTACTTGTGATACTAATTTCAAAAATGTATTTTGATTTTTAAAGTTGAATTAGTAAATTATCTATCGCTTGAAAAATTAATAAAGCTGTCTCTTCGGCATAACTATGACTTTCCAGCAGTGCTTCTAAAATGCGCTTTAAGTTTAATAACTTCAAACTATTAGGAACCTGGGCTGTTAAGATAGCCTGGATAGCTTGTTGATGACCAACTGCGCCTAAGTCAAAAACTGCCGCCCAACGTAAATACATATTGTCGTGGTTGAGGTTTTTGACGATACGTTCAATGTATTCGGGTTGTTGCGTTAACAGATACATATATCGCGCCGCCGCACATTGAACTCGTTCTGAAGGATGTTGCAAAAAATCTTCGATTTGCGGACGTGCTGACCAAACTTGGAGTGTTGCTAATGCTTCAATCAAGGCTTCATAAGGTTGTTCTTGACTGGTTGCTAACAGATGTAACAAAGGAGTCACAGCCCTTTTGTCACCAATAGCAGCTAAAGCTGCGATCGCAGCTTCCCTTAAACGCAAATCCTCATCGCACTCTAACGCTTTTACTAACGCTGGTACAGCTTGGGGATTTTTCAATTGTCCTAATGCGCGGGCGGCTTGACGGCGTAGCGGATAACCCCCGCCGGGAATGCGATAACGTTCATCAGACAAAGCCTCGCATAACGCCACACAGCCAGCTTGCACTTGATGTTTACCCAACCACCAAGCAGCATAATAACGAATTTGATTATCTTCACTAGATAATGCTGCGATCGCACTTTCTGGTGAAAGAATTGGTTCAGCAGAGTTAGTAATAGTCATAGTGAAAAGGGTGTAAGGGATTAAGGGTGTAGGGGTGTAGGGATTTTTTTACACCCGTATACCCCTACACCCTTACACCCTATCAAAAAGAGAATTCCTGATTTTTGCTGAAATTTAAACTTGCAAAATGTTGATGATCTTACCGCCGCGCTTGTGAATTTCTTGGTAGGTAGCTGAGAGACGTTCGTAAGGTACAGTGTAAACTTGACGGCTACGGCGTACTGAAGCTTTAGAGCCAATTGTACCGGCGATCGCTTCAATTACAAACATCCGACTATCTCCGCGTTGAGCCGCACTAATTAAAGTTGGTGCAACAGAGGTAAAACCTGTGCCGGCGGAAGTAGGCGGTAAAATTCCATTAGCTAAATTCAACGAAACTTTAGTCCGCAAGCGAGAATTTTTTCGCCCCATTTGAGCATTATCACTATTACCAGAACCGCGATAAAGCTCAAATATGCGATTAAACCCGACGGTTTTCATGCCTGGAATTGATTGAAATCCTCGGTGATAAGGCACAACAGAATTCCCAAAAGCATTGTCATATTCTGGGCTGTAAATGTAAGATTCAATATCTGCATCATAGCCACGCGCAGCATATAAATCTACATGGTAAGCAATCTCTGATTGATCGTAAGGCGCACGTCCCAATAAGTGCTTATAGTTTAATTCGATAAAACGCACTTGGGAGTTGTTATAAAAAAAGCATTCTTTGTAAAATTCCGATTTTGCCAAAGTCTCAACAAATTGCCGCACGCTAATTTTGCCATTCCGCAATAAAGCTTCAGCACTAGTAAATTTTTGGCTGGCATAGATTCCCTGACGACCAAAAGTTTGCTGATAAGCGGCGCGAAATACTTTTTGTAATTCGTCTTCGCTCCAATTTTGGCGTAGCTCTACTTTAATGCCAATTTCATTTCTAATGCCTAGTCGGTCTGCAACAGAAGCACTCATTTAGACTATCGCTCCTTTTGAAATTTTGGTTAGCCATAAATTTGGGTCTTTGGCAGTAGATAACAGCAACAATTAAAGTAGAAACTTTTCCTACTAATTGAGCAATTCTCTATTGACAAAGACCCATAAGTTTGTATTAGCTTAAAGCGTTAATTGCATAGTTGAGGTATGTGTTAGCTTCACCAGCAACATCACCATTTAAACCATGATTGTCACGCACAAATTCCAAAGCTGCTACATACCAACTAGGAGATAAACCCAAAGCACTATTGAGTTCACTTAAACCAGCAACTACATATTCATCTAAGGGGCCAGTACCGCCAACAACACAGCAATAGCTGATGGTGCGGAGATAGTGATCAATATCGCGTACACACTTGGATTTACCTTCGGGAGTAGACGCATATTGAGGGCCACTCATTTGAGTGGTGTAGGGGAATTTTTGATAAACATGATTAGCAGCGGCTTCTGCCCATTTTTTGCCATTATTGCTAAATGCTTTCGCAGCTTCTAAACCTGCACGAGCGCGGTTGAAACGACCAAATACTGCTTGCATTTCGGTATTGCTGAGATAAGAACCGCGCAAATCAGCAGCAGCGATCGCTTCTGTTAAAGGTGTTTTCATAATTCTCCTAATCTCCTCGATTTTTGACTAATTCTTAACAACCAGTTTGAGAAAAGTTGGGACAAGTAATTTATTAAACAACAGCACTTGCAGCGCGATCAAAGTAGCTGGCTAATTCAGCAATTAATTGGCTACAATCACCTTTTGTGATCCCTTTGGGGTCATTAGCGATCGCAATAGCAGCATCTTTCATTTTTTGAATTCCCGAAGCTACAGCATCACCAGGAGTACCCAGTGCTTGATAGGTTTCACGCAGACCATTTAAGCAGCGATCGTCCATTGTGCTGGCATCACCTGCTAATACAGAATAAGTAACGTAACGCAGAATAAATCCTAAGTCACGGATACATGCAGCTTGGTTGCGGTTGTGGAAACAAGCACCACCAGCATTAAAAATTTGTGGACGTTCAGCCACTAAAGACCGATAAGCATTAGCCACAATTGAGGAAGCATTACTGGTAAGTCTGTTAACGATATCTAACCGCTTATTGCTATCAGCAACCATTGCTGATAATGCGTTAATTTCTTCACCACTTAAATATGAACCTTTTTTATCGGCTTGTTCAACTACTTTGGAAAAAGCGTCGAGCATTTTCTATTCCTCCGATTATTCATTGCAGATATTTATGTGGGTTATAGCAATTAATCTATTGAGCAAAATTTATTGCATAACAGAATTAGTATTTCAAATACTAATTTGAAATAACAATCGCTGCCATCAACTATTCTTAAAAACAGCTAATTTTGCTGGTGTTTTTAATTGCTTTTAAAACCTTGTTCGTATTTTATATATTGGTTGACTTAGTTTATTCTTAAGTTTTATAAAATAGTGTTGCTCCATACAGCTTTTTCACTAAACTATCGCTCTACAAAGCTTTGACCCATCCTCAAAAAAATTTTGCTTTACATTCAAACATTTTTAGAAAACTTACTTCATATATTTCCTGAACTTTTTGGAGCTTAGTAAAAAATGAAACTTATATATCAAGAATTTCTGACAGTATGAATTGCACAAGTGATAAACACAGCAGGAATCAAGCTACTGTTCAACAAGAACCAAAAGTTGAAAAATTCGGCTTTTTTATTTCTAACTTTAAAATTTTGGCTTGCAGTCGCTGTTAGTAGACTGTTAAATATTTGTTAGAGAAATTTTGTGATTTAGATCACAATTTTGAATTTTTTTGATCCAAATAAAAATTATGGAGATGCCAAGTCTGAAATATAGGCTTAATTTGCTTATAACTTTTTGTTTATCAGCATTTCACCTGTGACTACAGCTTGTAAATCAGGTTTTGAGTAAAAATCTCTGTGTAAGCTTTTGTAAACCAAAGTAAAGCAGAATCTGAAAATTATTTATATTCTTTTTTCAAAAAGAAACTGCGACTCGGCGACGGAGGACTTCTAACAAAGTTGTAAACGTTTGGGGTAACGGTGCTGTAACTTCAATCCAATCTTCGGAAATTGGGTGCTGTAACTTGAGTCTCCAAGCGTGTAATGCTTGACCAGGAAGATTTACACCCACCGAACGACCAGAACTATAAACAGGATCACCAACAATAGGATGACCGATTTTGGCGCTATGAACCCGAATTTGATGAGTACGCCCTGTTTCTAATTGGAATTTAATTAATGTGTAATTACCTAAGCGTTCTAGTATTTGCCAATGCGTAACTGCTGTACGTCCACCTTCTTCTACAGGAACGACGGCCATTTTTTTGCGGTCTTGGGGATGGCGACCGATAGGAAAATCTATCGTCCCACTTTCAATTTTTGGCGCTCCGTAAACGACACCTAAATATTCTCGCCTTGCGGTTTTGGCTTGCAGTTGTGCTTGTAAGTGCTGATAAGCGATGTCTGTTTTGGCGATCGCGATCGCACCAGTGGTATCCTTATCCAATCGATGTACAATTCCCGGACGCTGAACTCCGCCAATACCGGGAAGGTTTGGACAATGCGCCAACAAAGCATTTACCAATGTGCCATCATAATGTCCCGGTGCGGGATGGACAACTAAGCCAGCAGGTTTGTTAAGGATGAGTAACTGCTCGTCTTCGTAAAGAATATCAAGGGGAATATCTTCTGCCTGTAGCTCTAGGGGCTGTGCTTCTGGTATTTGTAGAGTGATGCGATCGCCTACTTTCACATTCTCCTTTTTAGACGTGCAGACTTGACCGTTAACTTGGACATTTCCCTGTTCAATCAACTGCTGAATGCGAGAACGAGAAACATCCGATAACTCTTGTGCAAGATAACGGTCTAAACGTGCGCTATTTTCTAAAACTTCTAAATTAATATCTGTCTGCATTGAGGATAGGGAGTGGGGAATAACGAAAAATTAAGGGTTTTGGCAAGGGTGTAGGGTACAGAGGTATAGGGATGTATCTCAAACCCTTACGCCATACACCCTTACACCCAATCTTCATAGACAATCTTGGTGCGTAAGTCCTGTTCAAACTTCACGCTTCATCAGGGTTAATTCCCCTATCGTGGAGTAAAGCGCGGAGTGCTGCTAGTTGAGTTTCGGCTTGTTCAGCACGTTGACGCTCTCGTTCAGCACGTTGACGTTCTCGTTCGGCTGCTATTTGTGCTTGTTCGCGTTGTTGCGCTAGTTCTAAATAGGTGAGAAACTTCTGTCCATCGGGACGATAAATTTGAAGTTCGCCATCTGATAACTCAAAGCGAATACCTAGACGCGGACTTATCCAGTGAATCATTTGGGGAATTTCGGCTAATTCATGTTCTGAACGCAACCAACCACTTAATTCTGTTGTCTCTGGGTCATATATATAGTATTCTTCTACCCCATAGCGATCGTAGAATTTATACTTTGCAATCATTTCTTTGGCAGTGTTCCTAGGGGAAAGAATTTCAAATACCACTTGTGGCGGAATGTTACCTTCTTGCCATTGTAAATAAGAACCGCGATCGCCTTTTGGTCTACCAAACACCACCATCACATCAGGCGCTCTTCGAGTTAGGTTATTACCCTCAACAGGGTACCAAAACAAATCACCCGCTACAAATACATTTGGCTCATTTTGAAATAAAGTATCTAATCCGTCTTGAATAGTTACAATCAAGCGATATTGTTTCGTATTTTCCGCCATCGGCTGTCCATCAGTTTCCGGGTAGATGATGTCTTTTTGGGTAGAAGAAGGTAGTTGAGTCACCATGAGCGTAAGTCCAAATTACACAAGTGGCATAGTCAATTTTAGCTTAATCATTCAATAGCTAGAATTCAGTAGAGTTTAAGAACTTATATAGTAGTCCTCCATAAGAAGCAAATAAATCTTGACTTCTGAAGACGGAATTCTGAGCCTTTCTCTACCCCTTGCTCAAGATGATTAATTACTGAACTTCTTTAAACTCTCCGGATATTCTGCTGTATTCTCGACAATTAAAATCTTTAAATAATAATTATATTTATATCTTCAGAGGTTGTTTATCATAAAACTAACTAGTTTTTATCTGGATACAAAAAAATCTATGATGCCACCATCTACTATTTAGCTGAATTTAGATACCTAGCTTCTATCAAATATCCTTTTTGACTTTTGCACCCGATTGGATTGACAGAACACAAAAATATTTACCCAGAAATATTTTTCGACTGATAACAGCAAAACCGATTTTTTAGTGCTGATGCTTCGATTAACTGCTGTAAGTCTTGTTCAGAATCAATTTTCAACTTATTACTGAGACACAATATTTTACTGAGTTCCAACATATACTACAAATATCAAAAACCAAAATGAGTCAGTATATACTTAAGATAAGCCTTTTCTCGTTCATAGACTCTGATTGTCAGACAAAATATCAGTACTTAAGAGCTAATTTTGCTACTGATGGGTTGGAGCCAATACTTCTAAATGCAAAATATGATGTACTGTTAAACTAGCCAGATTATTGCAAGCGAAGCAAGCAAAATTGTTTTTTGGATAATGTTTACCATGAACAAATCCAACTACTTTTTTGTTGAGCGATCGCTTAGTTTGGTATTTCTTAGTTAGGTGTAGTTAGGTTAGCAACATCTTATCAGAGATTGACTACTTTAGAGTTAGGGGTAAAGAATCTCTGTACTAACTGAAATGTGACCGCTATATTTAGCTCAATAGAATCTCAAAAATATTTGCTTGTGGATACCAACTAGGTAATTCACAAATTTGCATTGCCAATATGTACTTTTATCTAAAGATATTCCTATGAAAACCCTCCCTATTAGTAGATATAGATTTTTCCAAAAAATCCAGCCCTTATCTTTATTGAAGAAAATCACCAGTAAATCTGTGACTGGTTGTTTACAAGTCTTTAGTACATCTGGCGCTTGGTCAATATATATAGATGAAGGTAAGCTAATCTATGCCTGCTATTCCGAAAAGATGTTTGAACCGCTTTACCGGAATTTACAACATTTGAGTGAGCAAATTTCGACGTTACCTTGTGGTATTGACGCTCAACTCAGAGCAATATTTGAAAATGGCGCTGGTAGTCAAGCCATACCTAACCCAGATTATTTGGCAATTTGCTGGTTAGTTAATCAAAAGTATATTAGCCCAACAGAAGCAGCCGTACTCATCGAACAATTAGCATTAGAAGTTCTAGACTCATTCTTGAACTTGGAAGAAGGTAGTTATGAATTCATCCCCGAAAGCTTTTTGGATGATATGCCTAAATTCTGCCATCTTAATCTCCGCTTGTTAGTCGAACGCTGTCAAAAGCGAGGAAAAGAGGGAGTTTATCAAGATACTTCACCATATACAGAAAGTAGCTTTGTTGGGTTTAATCATCAAGGCTTCCGTTCATCAACAACTGTGGCGCAGCCATCGCCATTTACCACCCCAACTCGACCACAACCCAAACCAGAACCACAATTACCCAAAATTAACCGCTATCCATCACAAGCTACTAACCCTAGCCATCATAGTTATCAAACGAATTCTGCACCATCTCCAGAGAAGAAAGTATACACAATCTTTTGTATTGATAATAGTCCTGCTTTATTAAATGTCGTTAAGAATGCTTTAGATGAGCAAATATTTTCTGTAATTGGAGTTACAGATTCTTTAAAAGCTTTAATGGAAATTCTGCGGACTAAACCGGACATTATTTTATTAAATGTAGATATGCCTGATTTAGATGGCTATGAGTTATGCACTTTATTACGACAACACGCATATTTCAAAAATACACCCATAATTATGCTGACCGAAAAAGTCAGTCTGATCGACAGAGCAAAAGCTAAAATAGCCAGAGCTTCTGGCTATTTAACTAAACCTTTTAACCAAGGAGATTTAATGAAAATTATTTTTAAGCATATTGTCTAATTTTCAGATTTAGTTAGAATAAATCAACTAAATTGCTGATGTGGAGATTCAGAATTGAGTATTACATGGGTGGGAACAATTCTGATATTAGAAGATGCTCTCAGTGAACTAGCAAATGTGCTGGGAGATAAAGGTTATAAAATTATTAAAGCTAAAACTGCAAAAGAAGCATTAGAAATGGCTTTAGAAGAAAAGCCAGATGCAATTATTACTAATGTATTTATGCCAGGGATGAATGGTTTTGAATTGTGTCGCTTCCTCACAAGTCATCCCAGTCAAGCCAAAGCACCTATCTTAATTTGTAGTACCACAAATCAGACTAGTCATTTGGTGTGGGGTAGAAAACAGGGTGCAGATGCTTATTTAAGCAAGCCTTACACCGCCGAAGAATTGCTGAGTGCCATTCAATTGGTTGAGATGGACTAATTTAATTAGGATTCAGGGTGTAAGGTTTTAGAGACATACACCCCTATACCCCTACACCCAATTTTCACAGACAATCTGTGCCTAAGTCCTGATTGAGATAATAGGACTTATATACGCCACTACACATACTAGACTCTAGCTTGAATTTTTTAAACTTCCAGAGCCAAATGCAGATTAATCGACTCGTCAAATTTCCAAGTGTAATTACCCGCAGCAGCAAAAGCCTCAGCTACGTGCAGTACTTTTGCTTCTAAAATATCCTGCAATGACTCACCTTCATAATCAGCAATATGCGCCATTTTCAACATATTGTAGTTGATAGTATCATGGGGTAATTTTAGCTGGTCAAAATCTGGAGTCAAATCATATTCGCTATTTTCTAATATGTGGTGGTCGCCAGAATGATAATGAACATCAAACCAATCTCTAGTGATTCCTCTTCCATTGGGTGCAAAAAGTATTTGAGACTCTGGAGAGTCAATAACACATTCTGAAATACCTACAGCGATAAACTCAATAGCTAACATCCCAATTAAGGCGTTTCGCATATCGGTTTCTTTATTAATCAAAGTATCCATCGCTATAATTGGTTCTGCTTTTTCAAGCTGGGCTAGAAGTTTAGCACCTTCAGGTGAAAGTTTACCTGTACTTGAATCAGTCATGATTCCGACAGCCGTCATTAACTTCTTCCAATAATCTAAATGACTACCTTCTTCAAAACCATAGTCTTTGGCAATACCAGAAATACCATGTTGCAAAGAAGCTAAGATTTTTTCGCGTTCTTTACCTGTGTAGTTGAAAACTAAAAGCAAATTACGGCTGGAATTTTGTTCAGAGAAACGGTTCAAAAACTTTTTGACGTTTTTGATAACAGTACGAGGAAAGGTTTTGACTATTCCCCAGTAAATTGCTGAATATGACACTAGAGAAAAATAATCACCAGCACACATACCTTGGACTACCTTAGAAGCACCCATGATTTGTTTAACTCTATGAGAGAGTTGAACGATCTCATCAGGCATTTCGGTTAGCAACCCCAACTCATCAACAAGAACTTTACCTTGTTGCAATTCTTCCAATTTAATCAAGGGTGTATTCATGATGGTTTCCTCTCTACAAGTAGGTGTGTTGATTCTGACCAAAGTGAACAATTAGTTACCAGCCAACTGAGAAGGCTTTTCAAAATAAGTTGCTTGTGGTTTTCAGCATTTTTTACTCTCCTAATCCCCAATAACGATACTCTCCAGATATGCCTGTAGAGTATGAGTAGCCACGCAGAGTCTGACCAGAAATGAGAAACACAAAGCAAGTAGCTTTAAATCAGCAGAGGATTTCAGCAGTTCTTCTTAGGGAAATCTAAGACTAGACTGCCTGACCACAGTGATTTATTTCCAACACACTGGTTCTTCTTTGGTGGGAGGATTTAAGAGAATTTAAGACTTGTTGCTAATAATCGAGAAGGCTTTGAAAATATCCTCTGAAGAGGATTCAGTACCTATACTCACCACCTCAAAATGCTTCAAAGTATCATTTTATAGGTGTGATTTAGAGTAATCTTTTAGGTTTCATTACAACATCAAAAAGTTTTTAGATTTCCTCTAAGCAGTAAGGTATTTCAATCGAAACTAGTAAGTAGTATAACTTAGGTTTTTTAGATTCTAAGTGAAATATTAACGAGTAAGATTATAAGGATTTCTCGAAAATAATAAAAAAGCCACTGAGATAACGTGATATAATTCCGCTTTTTATACATAGAGTATAAATTTTAGTAAAATAAGATTTTCAGTATTAATACTTAAAACAAAGATAAATCAGTAGTAGGTGCGTTAAGGTAAAATATAAATATTACGCTATAAAATTCAGCATTTACTAAGATAATCCGATTTAAAAAGCTGATTTTATGATTTTTTGTCTTTAATCAATTTTTTAAATTTTAGTAGTTTTAAAAACTTTATGTAAATTTGAAGTGAGGTTTATTTATGTATTTACTTAAGTAAGTAACATCTCAACCTTAGTAGATATTACTGGGATAATCTTTGGATGATCTTTAAATTTTTTCTTTAATCTTTAAGTAAAATATATTATTTTCTAGCCTCTTAAGTTCATTGCTGATGTCAATTTTTACAGCAAAAATAACGGGGGTGAAAAATTAGTCATTATCATTGATATATCAGTGGCAGGAGGTAAAAGTTTTAAGTGAGGAGAACAAGGTAATACGTAAATTACAGAAAATCATCCTAGAACTAAAGAGCGTTGAAAAGTCAGGAGGAATCTAGATAGTAATATCGCCCTTCGCCCTGGGAAAGGAACGGGTGAATACACCCATCCCACAAAAAAATTTTAGATATTTTTAGGACTTAAGCAAAAAACGGCATCTTATAAATAACTTACCGGATATGCGACTATATCTTGTCTATAAGCTTGAGCTTAAGCCTAAACGGAAAGTAAACCCAGGGCTATAAATGCGATTTACTCGCTCGTATTGCTCACCCAGCAAGTTTTCTAAGTAAACTGTCAATCCTAAATTACCGGCTACAGGAATGCGACCACTAAAATCTAAGTTGAAATAGGATGGGGCAAAATCTGTAATTTGGTCTCCAGTTCTATTAAACAAGGCTCGACGCGCACCACTGTTGTAGGTCATATATAAGTTAGCTTGCCAACCAGAATTTTGATACCCAACACCAGCTTGGAGTAAGGAATAGGGAATTAAACCCAACTGTAAGCCTCTTTCTGAGCCTGTTTTAATTTGAGCATCTGTGTAGGTGTAGTTGAGAAAAGTTGACCAGCCAGAGTTGAGTCTGAGTTGTAAGGCTGCTTCTAAACCATTGGTATCTACTAGCCCAATATTTGCCCAGCGTCCGGCTACAATACCGAGACGATTATCGATACTGCTGCCGAAATAAGTAAACTGTCCAGTCAAATTCTCGGCAAATTTGACATCTACTCCCGCAGTCCAACTCGAACCGGTTTCGGGGTCTAAATCAGGGTTTGGTTCCCAACCATGTACTGTGTCATAAACATATAACTGGTCTAGTCCGGGGTTGCGTTGTCCGCCAGCCCAACTTCCGCGCATTGCTAGTGTGGGGGTAAGGGCATAACGCAAGCCGACACTTGGATTAAGATAGTTACCAAATTCTGTATCAAAACTCTGTCTGAGTCCTAAATCTAGTTGGAAATTTTTAGTAATATTCCAACTATTGACAGCAAATAAAGCTGTGTTTAATAAATCTCGGTTTTCGGTTTCATTATTAGCAATACGCTGTGGGCTGGTACTGAAAACATCACCGTTTAAGTTAGTATTTTTTAAATCTAATCCCCAGCGTAATTTATTACTTTGGCCTAATTGCCACTCATGGTCTACTCTGGCTGAAAATTGTTGTGTATCTAAAGCCCCTGTGCGATAAAAGTTACCTGTTGGCCCGTAGGTACTAAAATAGTTCTGATTGTAACCAATGGTAGTGGTTAAATTAGAGCGATCGCCATTTCCTAACCGAGCTTTCCAAGATAAACCAACATTCAAGCCATCATGGTCTAAACGGTCTCTTTGTAGCGGGAAACCAAAATAAATTAAACCGCGACGGCTACTCAATGCAGTCACATCTAAATTTAAAGTATTGCGCGGATTTAAATCTATGCCGATGTTACCAAAATAAGTACTTGTTGCTGTATCTGCATTGAATAAAAAACCTTGGGAATCTCTATTGGCTGCACCTAAAGGCACACGATAACGGTTATCGGTAAAAAATCTTTCAAAACTGAAATTATATCTCGCCGCCCCAACAGAACCACTAAAACTAGTCTGTTGATTATTTAAGCTTAAGGAGCCATATTCCACACTACCAGTTAGTTTTGGTTTACCATAACCTTCTTTGGTGATAATATTCACAACTCCACCAAAAGCTGAGGAACCATACAAAGTAGAAGCGACACCGCTAGATAATTCGACTCGTTCAATTGATTCGACAGGAATGCTATTTAAATCAGTTGTGCCGTGATAAGTATTGATATTATTATTAATCGGTCTGCCATTAATTAAAAATACAGACTGATTAATTGAGGCACCACGATAATATGTGCCTGTGTGAATATCTGCGCCATGACCAACATCATTAATCGCAAACCCAGGTAATCTTTTTAAAACATCTGCAACACTAGTAGCACCTTGTTTTTGAATTTCTTCTTTTTCAATTACATAAACAGGTGTAGAGCCAGATAAAGTATCTTGTTCCCCAATAACTTCTGTAGAGATATCTGCATTATCAGCAGGTTGGTTTTCGATTTCTGGCTGAGTTTCTGGTTTAAATTCTATATCATTCTCATTACTCGTTTCTTGAGTTAGTAATTCAGCACGAGTAATCGGTAAGTCAATGTCTTTTAAGTCAGAAATAGTTGAAGTTACCGGAGTTAATTCAGTATCAGTTTGCTGTTGAGTCTCAGTATCAATGGCTTCAGCAGGTAGAGTTATCAGTAAGTTTGGTAAAGCAACTAGTAACCAACAATTTTTTTTCACTTCTTGTCTCACACCAAGTAACAATAATCACTGCTAGGTATTGTTACTGTTACTGTAAAATTTTGTCAAAAGACATTTTGTCATATTTCTCCTCAAAGATTCATAAATCAAGCAAATATTAGGGTTAGAGATTATTGGTCTGCAAAATTTATTGAACATAAGAAAAAACTAGAGAGTAATCACAATTACTCTTCTAGTTAATTAACTTATTCATTAATTAAAACCTAACAGTAGGAATTATATCCAAAGCCGAAGCCACCATAACTACCAAAACCACCATAGCCTGCACTAAATCCAGATAGTGCTGAATAAAAACCACCTTCCAGAGATAGTATTTCTTGGCTATTTAGCCCGTCAAGAAAGCTTTCAGAATCATGAAACAGTTCATAACCAAGAATATTAGAGACGTTGTATACAATGTCTCTACAACAACGGATAAATTATCTGTTGATGAGGTGGAATTAACCTATTTGGATTGCAAGTTGAACTTCTTGTTGCAAGCGATGGAGTAAATCTTTGGTTCTCTCGTAGGCAATTTTTTGGTTTTGGTTTTCAAAGTACTCAGATGCTTTGTTTAAATCTGCGATCGCTCTTTGATTATACCCCAGATAATACTGAGCTATACCGCGATTCAAATAAGCTTGACCATTACTCGGATCTAGCCTAATCACTTCCGAAAAATGATTGACGGCGGCGTTGTTATCTCCGTTACGACCACAGACACAACCAAGGTTAAAATAAGCTCGGTAGTTATGAGCATTGAACCGAATCGCTAAACTAAAGTCTTGCATTGCTGCATCTAAATTATGCAACTGAAAATGGGCTAAACCTCTATCGTTGTAAATATCTGCAAACAAGACATTAGCTACTGGCGAAATTTGTGTTAGCGCCAAATTAAAATCAGTGATGGCAGAGGTGTGATCACCAATTGCGTTATGAGCTACACCCCGATTATAGTAGGCGCGAAAATCTTGGGGTTTGTGCGCGATCGCTAAATTATCATCATCAATCGCACTGAGATAATTACCTTGTCTGTAATGAGCTAATCCGCGATTCAGATAAGCTTCTACATTATTTGGAGAAAAATTTATTGCTTGTGTACAATCAGCGATCGCTTGATGGTAATCTTGTAAATAAAGATAAGCAAGACAGCGATTACTGTAGGCAACGGCAGTTTTTAGGTTCTGGGTAATTGCTTGATTAAAGTGAACTATAGCTGCTTCATAATTGCCTTGCTGCATCTGTAACACACCTAAATTAACAGACTCGTTAGAGAAACTTTGAGCCAGTGATGTGTGTGGAAATGAAAACTGACTAGCAAAAGTCAAAGAAAACACAACTAGCAAACTTAACAAAAACCGCCAAAAATTAGTCATAATTATCATCGACAATTTCGGCAAAACAATATAATCTGCGGGGCTAATTGTCCCCGCAGTTTGTAAGACTATACTAATCTATACCCTACTTCCAGCTTTTGTCTGCTTGTGCTAATACGTAAGCAGCAACATCTTCAATTTGATTAGATTTTAGACGACCTTTAAAAGCAGGCATGGCATTTTTACCATTGGTTACTTGAGCAATAATGGCCTCTGGTGAGTTCATACCGTACTTTTCTAAAGCATCTTTTTGCAAGTTCTTGTTAGCTTGAACTAGGTTTTTACCACCTGCATGACAAGAAGCGCAATTAGCACTAAACACTTTAGCGCCATTATCGGTGTCGGCTGCTAAAGCTGGGGTGCTGAAGGCAAAAGTGAAGATAGCAATGCCTAACAGCAAAACGGAAATAACTTTTTTCATGGAGTGTTCTCTCTGAAACCAACGTACATTTCGGACGATATCATTCATAATTGTCAATTGATAAAATTCCCTTCGTCAAAAGACAGACTGTCAAACTTCGCTGTAATGATTGTGAACAGCAAATTTCATCAGTTAAGAAAAAATCAAATAAAAATAGGCGATCGCACTCTTGCTATACTCACAATCAGTATGCAATTGGTTGCAGATTAAGCCGCACTTTTATCGGGCAGAATGTTACATAGCTTCAACAATAGGGAATTCTAGATTTAACAGACAAATTAAATCTATATAATTCCTCAAATTAGAATGAACTCACAAAATCAAAATATTCAACCAAACAATATTAAGAATTGTCCTGTTAATAGCAACACAGATTCTACAGATTTTACACCCCAATCTACAGAGCAACAATTACAACAGCTACAAAACAAACTTCTATTACTAACCCAACACAACCCTTTACCAATAATTGAGTGGAATACAGCTTTTGAAGTCACCGAATGGAATTTAGCGGCTGAAAGATTATTTGGTTATAGCAAGAATGAAGTTATCGGCTGTAACATCACCGAATTAATTATCCCAGATAATGAAAAAATAAAAGTTAGTGCAATGATGCAGTTATTATTGCACCAGTCAGAAGCAAAGAATATAAATCTCTATAAAAATGTCACAAAAGCTCAGAAACTAATTATTTGCGAATGGGTTAACATCCCTATTTTTGATTTAAAGGGTCAGGTAGTTAGTATTGTTTCAATTGTTCAAGATGTTACACAAATTAAGAGTTTTACACAAGTTATACGCGAACAAGAAAAAAATTATCAGTCAATTTTAGATGCTATTACCGATATGGTGTTAGTTAAGGGGGCTAACTCTCGTATTATTTGGGCAAATAAAGCTTTTCGTGATTATTACGGTATGACAGTGGAAGAACTACGAGATTTGATTGATGCCCCTTTTAACGAACCAGAGAATACACTCCAATATATTAAAGATGATGCTTATGTATTTGAAACAGGAAACACTTTAGAAATTCCGCAAGAACCAGTGACAAGGTATGATGGAGAAGTACGCTTATTTCATACGATTAAATCTGCCATTCGTAACGAACAAGGTGAAGTTGTGATGACAGTAGGTGTATCTCGTGATGAGAGCGATCGCACATCATCTGAAAAAGAAAAAGCCAAACTATTAGCAATTATCGAAGCTGCACCAGATTTTATTAGTACGGCTGATTTAACTGGACAAGTTCTCTACTTTAATAAAGCTGCTCGCAGAATGTTGGGACTGTCAGAAACAGAATCATTTCAAGGCAGAAATTTATCCCAAAATCATCCCCAATGGACAAATGAAATCATCCTCAATCAAGGCATCCCGGAGTCAATTCGCTGTGGTAATTGGGTAGGAGAAACAGCACTTTTAGGTGGAGACGGTAAAGAAATTCCCCTTTCACAACTGATACTTGCTCACAAATCATCTGATGGAAAAGTTGAATATTTATCCACAATTGCCAGAGATATTAGTGAAATAAAAGCTGTGGAAGAATGTCTACGACAAAAAGCTCAAGATTTAGAAAAAGCACTCAAGGAATTGCAATATACCCAAGCGCATCTGATTCAAAGTGAAAAAATGTCATCTATTGGTCAATTAGTCGCCGGGGTTGCTCACGAAATTAATAATCCCACTAGCTTTATTTACAGTAATATCCAACCAGCTAATGAATATATAAAAAACTTATTAGAGCTAATAAAACTTTATCAAGCATGTTATCCTAATCCTGAAAAAGTTATTCAAGACCATATCAAAGCGATTGACTTAGAATTTTTGATAGCAGATTTGCCTCGATTATTTTCCTCAATGAAAATAGGCGCAGAACGAATTGCACAAATTGTGCTTTCCCTACGCAATTTTTCGCGGATGGATGAAGCCGAGTGTAAACCTGTAGATATTCATTCTGGTATTGATAGCACTTTAGTAATTTTGACACATCGCCTCAACGCACAACACAACCGTCCGGCGATCGCAGTTATCAAAGAATACGGCAACTTACCTTTAGTAGAATGTTATCCCGGACAGTTGAATCAGGTTTTTATGAACATTTTAGTGAATGCTTTAGATGCTTTAGAAGAACGAGATCAACAACGTTCTCTCGAACAAATCCAAGAAAAACCTAGTACTATCCGCATTCAGACTTTTGTATCAGATACACAACATATTGTCATTCGGTTTATTGATAATGGGCCAGGTATTCCAGAGAACTTACTCAAACGTTTATTTGACCCTTTCTTTACAACTAAACCTGTGGGTGTGGGTACAGGATTAGGTTTATCAATTAGCTACCAAATCGTTGTAGAAAAGCACAAAGGGAAACTTTCTTGTCTATCCACACCAGAACAAGGTGCTGAATTTCAAATCAAAATTCCCATCCATCTTGGGCTATCGTAGTCAATACAATTAACATAACCCGCGATCGCCACTGTCTTTTTAGGATTATCCTCACTTAACTTAATGGTAAAATTATTGCAATTAATTATCATTAATGTGAGCAATTTCTGACAATGACGATTACTTTAAGTAGTCAAGACTACAATGAACTTTTAAAAGCAAGCAAGGAAAATAGTACTTCATCCCCAGGTTTAGAAGCAGATGAATATCTTGATCACATGCCCAAACAGCTTGGTCGAGGCTACTATCGCACAATTGAAGTATACCCTCAACTTTGGTTATGTATTTTTGATAAAGAGTATCATCATGATATTGTGCTGAAAACCCCAATTAACCATCATCCTTTGCAATTTCATGCCTTAGCTTTAGGGATGTATACAGATACTTATGGGCAGATGGGGAGAGAAAATAGAAATACCTTTATTTCTGGTGGTGGAATGCAGCAAAAAATTGATGTTTTCTATCACCATTCCCAAAGAATTTTGGGTGTTGACATAGAAATGCCGCCACATTTATTGAAGACTTTTTTTCCTGGAACAGATGGAGAAATACTGCCTCAATTAAAATTTTTGGCAAAAGAAAGCGATTGGCAAACACTACTTTACTCTCCAACTCATTCAGCCATTCAAAGTGTTGTAATGCAAATTATTAACTGTCCCTATCAAGGCGTAACTAAGCGGATGTATTTACAAGGTAAAGTCATAGAATTAATGGCTTTGCAATTAACTCCTTTTTTAGAAGACCGCACAGTAAAGCAATTACCATCACGATTAAAAAGAGAAACTATTGCCAAAATTCATCACGCTAAAGAAATTTTACAAGCGAATTTGGAGAATCCGCCGTTATTGTCAGAATTGGCGCAACAGGTAGGCGTGAGCGAAAGTACTCTGCAAAGAGGATTTCAGATGCAATTCGGTACAACTGTGTTTGGCTATTTGACAAGTCAGCGTATGGAACAAGCGCATCATTTATTACAGAATAGTGATTTTACAGTGGCGGAAGTAGCTAATATTGTCGGCTATTCTCATTTAGGACATTTTGCAGCTGCTTTTAAGCGCAAGTTTGGCATTACACCAAGGGAATGTAGTTTAGGTCAAAAGCTGGTTTCGGGACTATAAGACTGTTTTGGGATAGACTCAATTAGTTCTACTCTTTTACACTCTGTTTGTTGGTAATTAAGAAATATACGCAATAAGCAGGATTCTTTTTAGGGGTGTAGGGAGTAGTATGAAAAGTTGGTGTTCTGCTTCTAGCAGCAAGGGTTTGGCATTATCACTGAAAATTTACCTGTGGTTGGTAGTTGGTGGAGTCGGGATCATCTGTAGTGTATGCCAACCTGTACAGGTATTGGCATCAGAAAAACAGCAAAATACCATTCAAAGCACGAGGGAGAAAATTTTACTGGCTCAATCAACTGTACTAATTACAGGAGTGAAGGCAAATCTAACAGATAAAGGCGTGGAGGTGATTTTAGAAACAACCCAAGGGGAACAATTGCAAGTCACAAACCGTAGTGAAGGTAATAGCTTGATTGCAGATATCTCTAATGCTCAGTTGCGTTTAGCATCAGGAGAAGCTTTTACCTTTCGTTCCGAAAAGCCGATTGCGGGAATTGCTGAAATAACGGTTACTAATATTGATGCTAATAGTTTACGTGTAATGATAGTGGGTGAAACAGTTCTACCTACAGTTGAGTTATTTGATGGAGATGAAGGCTTAATTTTTGCTGTAGCATCTACAACAACTGCGACACAACCACCGCAACCAGCCACCCAAACACCACAGGATGAACCAACAGCGCAACAAGATGAACCTATTGAGTTGATAGTCACAGGGGAACAAGAGCAGTATTTCACACCGAATGCGACGACAGCCACAAGGACAGATACACCGATTTTGAAAATTCCCCAATCAATTCAGGTGATTCCGCGTCAAGTTTTGGAAGAACAGCAAGTAACCCGCCTAGAGGATGCTTTAAAAAATTCTAGTAGTGTTGTCTACAACGGTACAGATACAGGTAGTGATTTAAACTACAGTATTCGGGGATTTGACCAAGCACCTGTATTGCAAAATGGCTTTCGTCAATATGATTTTGCGGAGATTCCTGAAGTCGCCAATATAGAACGCATTGAGGTGTTAAAAGGGCCAGCATCGATACTGTATGGCGAGATTCAACCTGGAGGTTTAATTAATGTCGTCACGAAACAACCTCTATCGGAACCTTTTTATCAAACTGAACTACAATTTGGTTCGGATGGCTTGATTCGTCCACAGATAGATATTTCTGGGCCTTTAACAGATGATAAACGCCTACTATATCGGTTGAATGCAGTTTATTCGCGGCGAGATGGGTTTCGTGATTTTGATCAAGAGTTTAAGCAATTTTTCATTGCACCAGCGTTGACATGGGAAATTAGCGATCGCACTAAGTTGGCTTTTGATTTACAAGTCTCCAACCGCGAACAACCTTGGGATTCGGGTACAGTGGCTTTTGGGAATGGAGTTGTTGATACTCCGCGCAGTAGGATTTTCAATGAACCCGATGATTTTCTGCGGCGTGATTTCTTGAGTCTAAATTTCTCTGTAGACCACAAATTCAGCGATAACTGGTCAATCCGCAATGCTTTCCGCTTTACAGATTCTACAGTTTTCTCTGATAAACTCAGCATCTTTCTGGGATTTGATGAAACAACTGGCGAACTCCAGCGAATATTTGCCTTAGATGATTTCAATTCTCGCAATTACGCCTTACAAACCAATGTTGTTGGCAAATTTACCACTGCTGGACTCAAACACACTTTACTATTTGGTGCAGATTTGAGTCGCACTAATACCAGTCGCTTTGCTTTAGCTAACTTTACCTCATTCCCTATCAATGTGTTCAATCCCAGCTATGGCGTAAATCGACCAGACTTTGATACGCTGCTATTTGACCGCGATTCGGAAAGCGATCGCTTAGGAATTTATCTGCAAGATCAAATTGAAATCTTTGAACAATTAAACCTGTTGCTAGGCTTGCGCTATGAAACAGTAGCACAAAGAAACGAGAATGTGCCTGCTTTATTCTATCCAGGTGGTGATACAACTCAAAATGATTCTGCCTGGACACCTAGAATCGGTGTAGTTTATCAACCAATTCCCAATATTTCCCTCTACGGCAGTTATTCCCAATCATTTAACCCTAGTGTGGATGACATCGGTGCAGATGGCAATCCCTTAGAGCCTGAACAGGGAGAAGGATTTGAAGTAGGGGTAAAAACAGAACTATTAGGCGGGAGTTTGTTGGCGACGTTAGCTTATTTTGACGTTACCAAGCAGAATGTCGCTACCGAAGATCCAAATTTTCCTGGTTTGGGTATTTCCATCGCCACCGGCGAACAGCGTAGCCGGGGTGTAGAATTCGACTTAGCAGGAAAAATTTTACCTGGCTGGAATGTTATTGCTTCCTACAGCTATACGGATGCCACAGTCACTCAAGATAATACTATTCCTGTAGGAAACAGGTTGACTGGGATTCCCCAACACCAAGCCAGTTTATGGACAACTTACGAGCTTCAAAGCGGGAGTTTGCAAGGATTGGGTGGAGGAATCGGGATTAACTATGTTGGTGAACGTCCGGGAGATTTGAATAATAGTTTTACCCTAGATAGCTATTTCCTCACCAATGCAGCAGTATTTTACCGCCGCGATAATTGGAAGTTTGCGCTTAACTTCCGCAATCTATTTGATGTGGAATATACAAACAGTCGGGGGGGATTTGGTAGCCGCACAAATGCAGGTATTCCCGGCGAACCATTTACAGTTGTGGGTTCAATTTCAGTGAGTTTTTAGGATGAGGGGGTAGTAGTGCGATTATTACTGTTACAGCAGTTTTCATGTATTTAGACTACTAGCGTGGCAAGGCTAAAGTAGTGCATTAGATTGGAAAAAATTAACCGCAGATGAACGCAGATAAACGCGGATAAAATCGATTTTTTAATGCAACATTTAAGGCTTGTCACGCCACTACAAGCCAGTATCTTGATTTCTTTGTACCTTTGCGCGGCAGTCGCTTCAAGTCGGGGAACCCGACGACAGTTGCTACAACGGAGGAAACCTCCGCAACGCACTGTCTCCCCAACGCGCTGCCTTACATTTGCGTGAGATAAAAAAATGTGGTTCAATTACCTGAAAATCGCTGTAAGTTGTTTGATGTTTCTCTCACTTTTAGGTTGTCATCGCCAACCGCCTGACATCCCATCTTCAAGTCGCATACCCAGAGGTGATTGTCAAACAGTGCGACATCTGGGGGGAGAAACGCGGATTTGTGGACAACCACAACGGATTGTGGTTCTCAATCCCAAGATGTTAGATATTGTACTTTCATTGGGTGTGCAGCCGATTGGCTACGCGGAAATATTTAGCAATCGTCGCGGTGATTTTGATCGTCCTCAAGAACAGATTCCCTATTTAGGCGATCGCATCACCCAACCAATTACTAACCTGGGGATGAGTAGCAAACCATCCCTAGAAAAGATCATCAGACTCAAGCCAGATTTAATTTTGGGGGATATCGGGGGAAATCAGCAACAGTATAGCCAATTATCAAAAATCGCTCCCACATTGCTATTTGAGTATGTTGGTAGGGATAAATGGCAAGATTCTCTACAAGCGATCGCTCAAGTATTAGGACGCACTAATCAAGCTAAAAAAATCATAGCAGCCCATCGCCAACAAATAGCAACAACCCGTCAAGCATTAGCAGGTGTTGTCAAAACCTATCCAAAAGTCCTCATGGTATCCTCAGAACAACTCAACTCATCAATCAATCTAGTCACTTCTCTAGATTTTTGTGGGGGTTTATTAGAGGATATTGGATTTAAACTAGCTAGAGTTTCCAACTCTACACCAACAAATATTACTCAACCGATTTCTATAGAAATATTACCCCAACTTGATGCTGATTTAATCATTGTCCAAGGACATAACATTGTTGAGTTAAGCAATATAAAAAATATAAATACTTTTACCAAAACTCAATTACAATCTGTGCAGCAATCTTGGCAAACAAACACCCTTGCTCAGTCATTACGTGCGAGTAGAAACAACCGAGTCTATTTTATTCCTACTTATATTTGTTTAGGTTTACCTTCACCAAGTGGTACACAAATTACTCTTCAATCTTTACAAGAGCAACTATTACCCTTGGCTAAAACAGTGAATCAAAATTAACTCTTACCAGACTCCAACTCACGTCAACCGTATATTATTAAGATATGCGGGTTTTTTCAAAAATTAAATAAGAATCCTATAGTTAGCTTTCCAGTGCTTCCAGCCAAGCGTGTAAATCAGCCATACTCGTAAAATCCAGCAAAGCCTCACCCAGATTTTCCAATTGTTCCAACGCCAGGGATTCAACGCGCTGACGTACTTCCTGTGGTAATTCTCCTACTCTACGGAATAATAGACGCAAAATGAGCAATTTTTCACCTTCTTCACGTCCTTGTTCCTTAATTTCACGATAAACCCGTGTTTCTTGCAGTGTAATACCCAACATCTGCTCTACCTCCCTTTGGCTTTTACCTTCAAACTTGTACACCATGATCGTCACCAGTAACTCTATTATGGCGCGATTTTGGGATTGAGAATTTTCCTGCTGACTTCTAGCTAGTAAATACCTTGCTTCTTCGGTTGCACGATTTTCTTCTAGGGTAGTCAACACCATCAACCCAACCCACACAGGTAAGGAGCGAATATCACCCAACTCATCTAAATATATCCGATTTACCTGGGGGCTATTCAGTTGACTGAGATAAGGATTAATATCAGTTTGTTCTAAACTACGGGATGGGTAAATTATCACGATTTGCAAATTACTAAACCTGTCACGGTTGCGGTAAAAGTACAAATACGATTCTGCAAATACTCTTTCGTAGAGTCTTTCGTCCTTTTGAAACTGCACTTCACAGAAATACACTACACCCGGATTTGGATTTTGTGGCGGTAGAAATACCCCATCAATTTCAAACTTTGGTTCTTTAACCGCTACCGAATCAAATATATATTCATCTGCATTACTTGGTGGGTTCGCCAATAACGCAAATAACAAACTAGGGGATTGTTGAAATAATTTATAAAATATCGAATCTCGACGCATAAAGTATTCTCAGCACTGCCATATCATAACGTTTTGTTATGATTTTACATAAACGTGTTATCTAAATAACCTATAAATTACCATTTTGGGATAAAAATTTGCTGTTTTTGGATAGAAGCCACATATCAAAAAATAGTAAGCTTTATATATTTTGGTCAATTGCTGTTGTAATGACTAATTAGAAAAAATCAATTCCTAAAGTTCAACGCAGACAATGACATCTAAATTTCATCAATTTCCAAATCAAATTTCTCCCTTACAGCGATTACTGCGATATGGACAAAAATATCGCGGACAAATTTATCAAGCTTCTACCTATTCTGTAATTAATACTGTTTTAGATTTAGCACCACCTTGGTTAGTTGGGATTGCTGTAGATATATTAGTGCAGCAACAAGGTTCTATATTTGCTAAATTTGGTATTAAAGAAGTAGTATGGCAATTTGCACTACTTTCATTAATTACTATTATTATTTGGGTTTTTGAATCACTTTCTCAGTATGCTTATGACCGGCTTTGGCGGAATGTCGCGCAAAATATCCAGCATAATTTACGTTTAGATGCCTATAATCACTTACAACAATTAGAATCAGCTTATTTTGAAGACAGCAGTACTGGCGGTTTGATGTCAATTCTCAGTGATGATATCAACCAACTTGAAGATTTTTTAAATGGGGGAGCAAATGAAGTTATTCAAGTCACAACTTCCTTGATAATTTTAGTGGTTGGTGCGTTTTTCATTTTACCAATTAACATTACTCTGGCAGCAATGTTACCTATGCCCTTTATTCTTTGGGGTTCATTTCTATATCAAAAACGGCTGGAACCTTGTTATGATGATGTTAGAGAAAAAGTTGGTTTTCTTAATTCACGTCTAGCTAATAATATTAGTGGAATTACCACAATTAAGAGTTTCACAGCAGAAAATTATGAAAATGCCAGACTTGCAGAAGAAAGTGAAGCCTATAGAAAAAGTAATGTCAAAGCAATTAAGCTTTCTGCTGCTTTTATTCCCTTAATTAGAATGTTAGTTTTAGCTGGTTTCACTGCTTTATTGTTTTTGGGAGGAATGGCCGCTTATGCACAGAAAATATCTATAGGTAATTACAGCGTTCTACTAGTACTTGTACAGAGATTACTGTGGCCGTTGGTGTTTTTAGGAGAAACTTTTGATCGCTATCAACGAGCAATGTCCTCTACTAAGCGGGTGATGGATTTGTTAGATACTCCTATCCAAATTACTACGGGAGATGTGCCTTTAGTTGTGGAGAATGTGAGGGGTGAGGTTGATTTTAAAAATGTTACCTTTGCCTATCGTAATAGTGAAGAGATTATTAAAGACTTATCATTACATATTCCTGCCGGAAAAACTATTGCTATTGTTGGTTCTACTGGTTCGGGTAAAAGCACTTTAGTGAAATTATTATTGCGTTTTTATGATGTTTCTACTGGTGCAATTACTATCGATGGGATTAATATTCAAAAATTGAATTTGGATGATTTGCGTCGTAGTATTGGCTTAGTTAGTCAAGATGTCTTTTTATTTCATGGTACGGTAGCAGAAAATATTGCCTACGGTACTTTTGATGCAAAGGATGAAGCCATTATTAATGCGGCAAAAGTAGCTGAAGCTCATGATTTTATTATGCGGCTTCCCCAAGGTTATGAAACGATAGTTGGAGAAAGAGGACAAAAGTTATCTGGAGGACAACGCCAACGTATTGCTATAGCTAGGGCTGTTTTGAAAAATCCGCCGATTTTGATTTTAGATGAGGCGACATCTGCGGTAGATAATGAAACGGAAGCAGCTATTCAACGTTCTTTAGAAAAGATTACAGTAAATCGGACGACAATTGCGATCGCTCACCGTCTTTCTACCATTCGCCACAGTCATTGTATATATGTAATGGATCATGGCCAAATGGTCGAGCAGGGTACACACAAAGAATTAATCGCCCTGAATGGAATTTATACTAGTCTTTGGCGCGTACAGTCTGGACTTTAATTATATGTGGTTATAAGTTACAGATTAACTAGGGTGTAGGTGTGCAGAACCCTTACACCCATTCTTGTCAGACAACCTTGGGCGTAAGTCTTGTTATTGCTTCGCGGCTAAATTTTTCAGGTTCTCTTCTGTAACGCGACAAATTCGCCAATCATCTAAGATACTGGCTCCCATACTCCGGTAAAATGCTTGTGCTGGCTCGTTCCAATCCAGGACACTCCATTCTAAACGTCCACAATTTCGCTCGACAGCAATTTGCGCTAGTTTAGTTAACAGTGCTTTACCAATACCCTGACGGCGATACTCTGGTAAAACAAATAAATCTTCGAGATAAATTCCTGGCTTGGTCAGAAAGGTGGAATAGTTGTAAAAGAACAAGGCAAAACCTACAGCCTGTCCTTGATATTCTGCCAAGATGGCTTCGATATATTTTTGTTCGCCAAATAGATGCTCTTGGAGTGCTGCAACATTGCCAGTAACAGCATGAGATAATTTCTCATACTCCGCCAACTGTTTAATTAATTGAAATAGTACGTTGCTATCAGCAGGTTCAGCAAAACGCAAAATTAAATCGGTCATTTGTCATTTGTCATCAGTCCATAGTCATTAGTCCATAGTTAATGGGCTGTAGTCAAGAGCAGGGGAGAGGTGACAGGTTACAGGGGACAGGGTACAGGTTATGGGTTATGAAGTGGTTTATCAGGTTCAGATGTCTAAGCCACTACAGCTATCACTTTTGACTTTTGACTTTTAACTTTTAAATAAGCCAACCCTTCAAGCGTTTTGCGATGTGGGGACGGCGTAATTTTCTCATGGCTTTGCTTTGAATTTGGCGGACTCGTTCACGGGATAAGTTGAACATATTGCCAACTTCTTCTAAGGTGCATGGTTCGCTGGTTGTCAGTCCATAGCGCAAAGAAATTACGTCTTTTTCTCGTGGGGTGAGTACGTCACCTAAAACTTCCCAAATCTCCTGGCGCATCATGTTTTCATTCATTTTGGCTTCGGGAGAAAGGTTGTCTTCATCTTCTAATAAGTCCATCAATTCGGTGTCTTCTTCTTTTCCGACGCGATGGTTGAGGGAGAGGGCTTGGCGGCGTAGTTGTTGTAGTTGGCGTAGTTGTTGAACGGTCATTTCCAAGGAAGCGGCCATTTCTGCTTCTGTGGGGTTATGACCAAGTTTTTGTTTGAGTTCGCGTTGCGCTTTTTTAAGTTTGTTAAGTTTTTCAACAATGTGAATTGGTAAGCGAATTGTCCTGGCATCATTAGCGATCGCTCGCGTAATGGCTTGGCGAATCCACCAATAAGCATAAGTAGAAAACTTATATCCTTTATCGGGATCAAATTTTTCTGTAGCGCGATTTAATCCCATTGCCCCTTCTTGAATTAAATCTAGAAAAGGTACTCCGCGATTTAAATATCGTTTGGCAATTGATACCACTAGTCTGAGGTTTGAGCGAATCATTTTGCGCTTCGCTACTCGACCTTGATATAAGCGGCTTTCTAGCTGCTTTTCTGTCATATCAAACTGGGCAGCTACTTGGGCTTTGGTTGGTGGCTGTCCGAGTTCGACTTGTAAGGCGACTTGGATGTCTCTGAATTCTTCTAAAAATCGGACTCGCCGCGCTAATTCAACTTCTTCGTCTGGTTTCAGCAGCGGATAACGTGCCATTTCTTTAAAAAATGCACCTACGGCATCATCATGCTCAGTTTTGTTATATCCTGAAGGTCGCGCTGCCGCCATTTCATCCCCATCCCGTTCCTCTGGTTCGAGATTTTCTACTATTGGGGATTCTTCTTCTACCAATATTTCTAAACTTTCGAGTAGTTGTTCTTCTGTATCGGCAGCAGTTTCTAATATTTCCATTGTTCCCAATTCAGCAATATTCATAGTTTCCTTTAGGGATAGTTGCTTTGTTTGGTACATAATTCCTTGACAGCTACTCGTTTGTGGCTTGGTAGTTTCCCCTTAGAAACAAATGCACTTTTTTGATTACCAAGTAAAAGTTTCTACTAATCACTTAGCAAAACTAAAAAATTCTTTTCTAGCTGTCCTGTTTTATTCCTGCTAGATCAAACCCTTTACAAATATTGGTGATTGCACCTCAAAATTATTGTCTCAGGTTCTAACAGATATACTTCTTATTTTTTGATTAATCCCTAAATCTGTCAAACGCCCTCAACCATTCTCAACCTTAACAAATATAAAAGAACCCAAGTAATTATTCTCATTTCTTAAAAAATCCTATATTTTTATAAATTTTTTCGGCTTTATGGGCAGGAATTAATCTCGAAACTAAAGTCTTGATTTTGATTTTATTTGGATTTCATAAAATTTTCTAAAGGTCACAATTTCAGTACTTTAATTGGCTGAAATCAATTAGTTGTATAAAAGCATCTCATATACACCAATAATTGAATATCTACCAATGGGCGGAAAAAGGCTATGCCATATTTAGTAAATCGGCAAATGATTTCATAAATAGTCAGATATATATAGTAATCCGGTTTTATTTTTGAAAGTACCTTTGCAGATGGTGAGTGGGGAGTAGGAAAGAGTATTGTTAGAGCGTAATTTTTTTCAGAAATCAAATATGAGTCCTATCGATGGTTTTTATGGTAAATGGTCTTCAAATATTTATTGCACGTATAGCTAAGTTTGATTTGTCTAGTAGGTTACATAACGGGAAACTTATCAAGTATCATGAGGAATAAACGTATTGCGAAACACACTTTACTTTTTACAGAGAAAAAGACTAAATTCTTGAGAGCTAGGTGAAGGGATAATAAATTCCTGTCAAGAAAAAACAACAAATATGTATATTAATGACTTAAATTTACAAAATTTAGTAGTTGCCGAGCCAGGGGAATCATATCAAGCCCAAAAGGGAAATCGTTACGTTGAAGTTTTGGTAGACTGTCCAGGCGCTACCGGGTTATTTACATACCGTTTACCACCGCAGTTAGAAGTAAAATCAGGGGATATATTAACTGTGCCATTTGGCGCACAACAGTTAGGCGCGATCGCTATTCGGTTGTTAAGCACACCTAATATTGATCTAGCGCCAGACAAAATTCGAGAAGTCGAAGATGTGGTGAGTGTGGGGTTTTTCCCCAGCCATTATTGGGAATTATTAAACCGCGTCGCAGCATATTACTACACACCCTTAATTCAGGTGATTCGGGTGGCTTTACCGCCGGGATTATTAGGGCGGACTCAACGCCGGATTCGTTTAACTAATACCCAAAGCCAATCTCATCAAGCTTTTCTCAGTCCAGTAGCGCAGCAGATTTTACAACTGTTGCAAACTCAACCATCAGGGGATTATAGTTTTGCGTATATTCAACAAAAAGTCAAGTTCACCTATCGCGGCGTGCGGGAATTGTTGCGCTTGGGTTTGGTGGAAAGTTATTTAGAAGCCCCCAGACTAACGCGCCCCAAATTACAAAAAGCTGTCACATTAATAGATAGTAGCGATCGCGATTTAACTCAGCGTCAACGAGAAATCATCGAAGTTTTGCGCCGCAACGGTGGGGAATTATGGCACAGTGAACTCTTGCAAATTTGTAATGCTAGTTCTTCCATCCTCAAAACCTTGGCACAAAAGGGTTACATCGTGATTGAAGAACGGGAAATTTTACGTGCTGAACAAAGCCCGACATTAACACCAGACCAGCCAAAATTATTAAATCCTGCCCAGGCTAATGCTTTAGCAAATATACAATCATTAAATAAATTTGCTCAAGTCTTGTTGCATGGCGTAACAGGTTCCGGCAAGACAGAAGTATATTTACAAGCGATCGCACCATTATTAAATCAAGGTAAATCAGCCTTAGTCTTAGTCCCAGAAATTGGACTCACACCCCAACTCACCGATAGATTCCGCGCCCGGTTTGGTAACAAAGTCGCCGTTTATCACAGCGCCCTTTCCGAAGGCGAACGTTACGATACTTGGCGACAAATGCTGACAGGGGAACCGCAAGTAGTCATCGGGACACGGAGTGCCATTTTCGCACCCTTACCCAACCTTGGTTTAATCATCTTAGACGAAGAACACGACAGCAGTTTTAAGCAAGATTCACCGATCCCCACCTACCACGCCCGTACCGTCGCCCAATGGCGTGCCGAGTTAGAAAACTGTCCCTTGGTTTTGGGTTCGGCTACACCGTCGTTGGAGAGTTGGGTGAGTATGGGAAGGCAGGAGGGGGACAAGGGGACAAGGGGACAAGGGGGACAAGGGGGACAAGGGGGACAAGGGGGACAAGGAAGAAACGATGTTTCAACTACCTTGTCTACCCCCTCTCCCTTGTCTCCCCTCTCTCAGCACTCAGCACTCAGCACTTTCTACTTATCATTACCAGAACGCATCAACTCCCGCCCATTACCGCCGGTGGAGGTGGTGGATATGCGGCTGGAATTACAGCAGGGAAATCGGTCAATATTTAGTCGCAGTCTGCAAGAGGCTTTGACACAATTACAGGAAAGAAGACAGCAGGGGATTTTATTTATTCATCGCCGGGGACATAGTACTTTTGTGTCTTGCCGTAGTTGTGGCTATGTGATGGAATGTCCGCACTGTGATGTGTCCTTGGCTTATCACCATGCAGAAGAAGGTGCGCCCCAATTATTGCGATGTCATTACTGTAATTATGTGCGATCGCATCCCAAATTCTGTCCCGATTGTAGTTCGCCTTACTTAAAATTCTTTGGGAGTGGAACCCAACGTGTCACCCAGGAATTAGCCAAACAGTTTCCCCAACTGCGGTGCATCCGGTTTGATAGCGATACCACCCGCAACAAAGGCGCACATCGTACCTTACTAACTCAGTTTGCCAACGGTGAAGCCGATTTATTAGTCGGGACGCAAATGTTAACCAAAGGTTTGGACTTACCCCAAGTCACACTGGTGGGAGTTGTGGCGGCGGATGGACTGCTGCATTTATCAGACTACCGCGCCAGTGAACGGGCTTTTCAAACGCTTACCCAGGTGGCGGGACGTGCGGGGAGAGGTGATGATGCAGGGAGAGTCATTGTGCAGACTTACACCCCAGAAGATCCAGTAATTGCCGCAGTCTGCACCCACGATTATCAATCTTTTTGTCAAACTGAGTTAGAAAAACGGCGTGACCTTGATTATCCACCTTATGGCAGGTTAATTTTATTGCGTCTCAGTAGCCTTGACCCCATCCAAGTGCAGAATACTGCTCAAATTATCGCCGCAAACTTGAGTAACAACGAAGACTTTGAAATTCTCGGCCCTGCACCAGCCGGGGTAATGCGAGTAGCGAACCGTTATCGCTGGCAAATCTTATTAAAATTTAACCCTGATGAATTACCCCAGTTACCCAATTGGGACGAAATCAGAGAGTTATGTTGTGATGGCGTTAGCTTGACTATAGACGTTGATCCCATGAATATATTATGAGGTTGGGTAGTTATGAGTTGAATTATGGTGAAAAGAGTAGCGATCGTTGGTGCTGGCCCTAGCGGAGTCCTACTGGCTCACTATTTACTACATCGTCAAGAAAAATATCAAATCGATATTTTTGATTTTCGCAGTGATCCCCGCACTGTCGGCTTTTCTAAATCGCGCACCTTTTCGATTGTTCTTAGTCAACGCGGGATCAATGCTTTACAGCAAATTGAGGGACTGAAGGAAGCTGTAAAAGCCATCAGCTTAGAAACTAATGGAGCCGCACTGCACCAAAGGAATGGTAAAACACGGGTATTAAGTAGAAAGTACTCACAGTTAACCCTGGACAGAACGAGCTTGGTGACTAAATTATTAGAACAGTTGACTATCAAAGGCAGCAATCAAGTTAATTTTCACTTCAATCATGAATGTACACAAGTAGATTTTGCTGCTAAACAAGTGAAGTTTAAAAAACTTGATACTGACACAGCAATCACCGTTGATTATGACTTATTAATTGGTGCAGATGGGGCGCGTTCTGTAGTTAGGGAAGGTTTTCTACAAACAGAGAACTTTCAGTGTGAACAAAATTATGTTGTGAATGACTACAAATCTTTTTTCTTGCCACCATTAGACCCTAAATTAGGCATTAACTGGCAAAAAGGTAAAGTCCACTCTTGGCGGTTAGATAACAGTATAAATGTTTTATTAGTCTATCAAATGGATAGTAGTTGGAGTGGTGTAATCATTTTTCCGCACAAAGATAAAACCATTCCTGAACTGACTACCAAACAAGATGTATTAAACTATTTTCGCCAAAACTTTCCAGAAGTTGCCCAAGTATTACCAGAATCAGAAGCGGAAGATTTTGCTAATAGACCTGTATCTAGAGTGCTAACTGTGCGCTGTAACCGCTATCATCACGGTGATAGTGTTTTGTTGATTGGAGATGCGGCACATGGAGTTTCACCATCTCTCGGACAAGGTTGTAACGCCGCTTTGGAAGATGCAAATATTTTTAACCAAATTTTAGATGAATGTGCTGATAATTTAGCCGTGGCTGTGGAAAAGTTTAGTCTTCAACGTCAAGCTGACGGAATTGCTTTAGTAGAATTAAGTGATTACGCTTTTCCTACCTCGAAAAAGTTATTTGTTGAGTTGTTATTCAGGAATCGTCTGAGTAAATATTTCTTTCCTATTTTTCCCAAATTCTTCTTACCTTCGTTATTTGAATTGGTGGCTGAAGGCAAACTTTCCTACTCAGAAATTCTCAACTTATATCAAGATTGGATAGGGAAAGTTAAAAAATCAAATCAACAAATTTTGGCAAAAATGTAACAGGACTTACGCAGAATCATGAAAAAACGAACCACAAAGGGCGCATAGACGCAATAGCGGCTTCCCGCAGGGTAGGACACGAAGTTAAGAGAATTCGAGAGGGTTTTTGCGTAAGTCCTATGTAAGTTGAAATATAAGTAGTGGCGTGTCAAGGCTAAAATGTTGCATTAAAAAACTTATTTCATCCGCGTTTATCCGCGTTCATCTGCTGTTAATTTTTCCAATCTAATGCACTACTTTAGTCTAGACAGTCCACTACTGGCTTCTTGATCCCCCCTAACCCCCCTTAAAAAGGGGGGAATGCTTCAAAGTCCCCCTTAAAAAGGGGGATTTAGGGGGATCAGAGGATTGGTGTATACATAGTAGCCCTTGTCTTGATTACTCACATAAATGGCTACAAAAAGTTAAAAAATTTGCTGCCACCAGAAAAAGCAAACTACCCTGGGTGATAGGGCTATCTTGAGGTGTTGTGATGACTACTCATCTACCGATTAATGCGCTTGCAGACACAGATGTGAACCCAGCCCATGAGATTGTAGATCAACACACTACTGATTGTTGTATTGTGGGTGGCGGCCCGGCTGGGGTGGTTTTAGCTTTTTTGTTGGCGCGTCAAGGTATATCTGTGATGTTGCTAGAGGCGCATAAAGATTTTGACCGCGATTTTCGGGGAGATACAATTCATCCTTCGGTAATGCAAATTATGGAGGAATTGAATTTAAGCGATCGCCTATTACAATTACCTCATGCTAAGATGCGGCAAATTCAAGTTAAAACTCCGCAAGATACTTTTACTCTGGCAGATTTTAGTCACCTAAAAACAGATTATCCCTACATTACAATGTTGCCCCAGGTAAAATTTTTGGAGTTCATCACCCAAGAAGCGCAACAATATCCAAACTTTAAGTTAGTGATGGGTGCGAATGTTCAAGAACTCATGACAGAAAATGGGGTAGTTACAGGAGTACGTTATCGGGGTGGTGGTGGTTGGCACGAAGTCCGCGCTATGCTGACAGTTGGCGCAGATGGTCGTCACTCGAAGTTAAGACAAATGGGAGAGTTTGCATCTATTGAAACTTCTCCACCAATGGATATTCTCTGGTTTCGCTTACCCCGCCATCCTGAAGAATTTGCTGGGGGAATGGGGCGTTTTGCGCCTGGACATATTGTAGCGATGCTTGACCGTGGTACAGAGTGGCAAATTGCTTATGTAATTCCTAAAGGCGGTTATCAAAAACTGCGGACTGCTGGTTTGGAAGAGTTAAAGAAATCGATTGTGGAAGTTGTGCCAGAATTAAGCGATCGCCTGTATACTCTTCAAGATTGGTCACAAGTCGCTTTTTTATCGGTAGAATCAAGCCGTGTTAAACAGTGGTATCGTCCAGGGTTGTTACTCATTGGTGATGCTGCTCATATTATGTCTCCAGTTGGCGGTGTCGGAATTAACTACGCCATTCAAGATGCAGTCGTAGCCGCTAATGTTCTCAGTCAACCTCTGCAAAATCACCAAGTCAAGCTGAGTGACTTAGCTAAAGTTCAGCGTCAGCGAGAGTTACCGACACGCATTATTCAAGCATTTCAGACATTTATTCAAAAGCGAGTATTTGCGCCTGTATTGTCTGCTAATCAGACTTTTCAGCCGCCAGCATTGTTACGCTTACCAATTTTGCGCGATTTACCCGCTAGATTAATTGCTTTGGGTGTGTTTCCGGTTCATGTGAAATAGTTATAGCGTTTCTCGGTTGAGTGCATTACAAGTAGATAGGGGATAGAGGCTAGATGAATGTACCTGATTGGAATTAACAACGCTATAGACCTCTTGCACAAATAATTGAACACTCCAAATAAATAAATTCAAGAGTTATCTTTTGCGTCTTTGCGTGAGCTTTTACATAGTATTAGCAACACTAAAGTATTTATCCCGATACGGTTCAGTTAAGGTGATGAGAGTTGATTTCTTAATTTCTGCTCTACCTATCAGACAATGAACAAGATTTGGGGGATTCTCCCCCAAGCCCCCGATGGGGGGACGGTTGCGTCCCCCAAACCCCCTCCAAAATCATTCTTTCGTTTTTTGCCAAGTCATTATTTGTTGGTTTTGTTTTCTTATCTGAACTGTATTGATTTAAAGGATTTTCATTCGTTCTAGGCCTATTAGGTTTCAATCCCTAATAGGGATTAGTTTGAATTGCAATTCTAGAATTGTCTGCCCCGGCTACATCGTCACTGATAGTTTCAATCCCTAATAGGGATTAGTTTGAATTGCAATTGACTTTGGGTGGTTCACTTAATGGTAAAAAAGTCTGGGTGGTTTCAATCCCTAATAGGGATTAGTTTGAATTGCAATAATGAATCAATTCAGTCTTTTGAATATGAAGTCAAGTTTCAATCCCTAATAGGGATTAGTTTGAATTGCAATTTGCTGGTAAAGCTTCACCAGATTTACAAGCATGTTTCAATCCCTAATAGGGATTAGTTTGAATTGCAATCACCGATGCCAGGCAGCGTACTCTGCTATCTAGTAGTTAAGTTTCAATCCCTAATAGGGATTAGTTTGAATTGCAATATATTAAAAGAGTAGAGAGGGGAGCAAACAAATGGTTTCAATCCCTAATAGGGATTAGTTTGAATTGCAATTCGATGTCAGATGGTGCAGGAAATAAATTGGTGGATGTTTCAATCCCTAATAGGGATTAGTTTGAATTGCAATTTTTATTTGGTAAGCTGTTCAGCATTTAAATTGTGTATAATAGAAAGCTGAATTAAGTAAAAAAAAGGAATAATGCCAGCAAAAAATCATTTAACTTCTCAGCAAATAGAGAAACTACAAAAAGCCTTAAAACTGGA